>MEGH01000048.1:0-5428 GCA_001725415.1 Pseudonocardia sp. SCN 73-27 | reverse complement strand
GGCTCGTCGACGGGGCGGGGTGTGGGCGCGTAGGCGGCGAAGGCGGGTTCGGTCCAGGTGTCGCCGAGGTCGGCGTCGGCGAGGTGCTCACACGCTCCGACCAGGGTGAACGGCTCCCCGAACCCGGGCGCGGCGACGGCGAGGCGGGCCGCGCCCTGCAGCAGCGTCAGCGCGGTCTCGGCGACGCGGACCATCCGCCTGTCCTCACGGCGCCGCAGGGTCTGCTCCAGCGCCAGCCCGACGACGATCGCGTTCAACGCCTGGAGCTGCGCGAACGGGATGCGCAGCTGCGCGTCGGCGGCGATCTCCTGTTCGAGCCCGGCAGCGAGCCTGACGGGCCCGCGGTGTTCGTCGACGGCGAGCGGCAGCCGCGCGAGCCATCCACGGGCGAGGGCTGCGAGCGCCTGCGCGGCCGTCGACGGCGGCTGTCCGGGAGGCGGCTCCGAGGGGGAGGCGGCGTCGGCCGCGAGGACGGCGAGGTAGAGGGCCCGCTTGCTCGGGAAGTTGGAGTAGACGGCGCCCCGGGTGAGCTCGGCCGCGGCGGCGATCACGTCGATCTTGGCGTCGCGGAATCCCTTGTCGCCGAACTCCCCGCGGGCGGCAGCGAGCACCCGGGCCCGGTTGCGCCGCTGCATCTCGGCGCGCGACGGCGGCGTCAATCGTCCTCCACTGGCTTGCTCCCGATGTCCGCCGACGATACCGTCGCCATCCAGATGATGTGAACATCTGACGTCGACATCCAGGAAGCGGGAGCAGATGAGCGTGGTCGAGATCGACCTGTCCGACCCGGAGTCGTCGCGCGATCCCGCGACCGCCTACGGCGCAGCGCGCGAGCGGTCGGCGGTCGCGCGGCTCGTCACGCCGGGGATACCGCCGATGTGGGCGGTCACCCGCTATGCGGAGGCCCGCGCGTTGTTCACCGATCCGCGGTTCGCCCTCTCCGATGCGACGTTCGCCCTGCTCCCGACGCTCGTCGACGCCGAGTATCTGCCCTACCTGCGGACCATGCAGCAGATGGAGGGCCCGGCACACGCCCGGTTGCGGCGCGCTGTGTCGCCGGCGTTCACCCCGGCCCGCGCGGCGGCGTTCCGGCCGCAGGCGGAGGCGATCGTCGACGCAGCGCTCGACCAGGTCGGAAAGGATCGCGTCGATCTGGTCGAGATCGCGCGGCCGTTGCCGATCGAGATCATCTGTGCGCTGCTCGGCGTCCCCGAGGACGAGCGGGGGCCGTGGCACGAGTTCGGCCTGGCGGTGGCGACCGGGCACGGTCAGGCGTTCGTCGAGGCGGTCCCGCGGATCATCGACGCGGCACGTGCGGCGGTCGAGGCGGCGCGCACCCGCAGCGACGACGACGTGCTCTCGGTCCTCGCCCGCACAGAGGACGGCCCGTCCGAGACCGAGATGGTCACGCTCGTCTGGCAGTTGCTGCTCGCCGGTCAGGTCCCCGCGCTGCTGGTCCCGAACGCGGTGCACGCGCTGCTCGGTGAAGGGACGACGCATCCCGATCCCGCATCAGCCGTCGACGAGCTGATCCGCTGGTGCGGACCCCAACTGCTGTCCCTGCCCCGGGTCGCGCAGGAGGACCTCACCCTCGACGGTGTCGCGATCGCGAAGGGCGACATGGTGTCGGCGTCGATCGTCGGCGCCAACCGCGATCCCCGGATGTTCGACGACCCGGACGCTCTACGTCTCGACCGGCCCAACGCGTCCGCGCACCTCGGGTTCGCCCACGGACCCCATTTCTGCCTCGGCGCGAGCCTCGCCCGGATGCAGACGGAGGTGACGCTGCGCGCGATCCTGCGTCGCGACCCGCGCCTGCCCGACCCCGACGAGGCCGCGCGCCGTCCCGACCCGGGGACGTGGCGGCTGACGACGCTGCCGGTCGAGCTCAGCTGACGTGGCGTTGCAGCGACCGGACCATCCCGAGGAGCGCGGCGGAGTCGGCACACTTCGCGCGGACCTCGACGTAGCCCGAGGCATCGGCGCTGAACTTCGACACGTCCGCCACGATCAGCAGTTTCTCGCCGTCGAGCCGGATGTCGAGGGTGCCGAACCGGTGGTCGGTCCAGGGGACGTCGACGACGGGCCCGTGCGGCCCGAGCACGGTGAACCGGCGCTGGGTGAGGACGAGGGTCCAGCGCCGCGGCTCCTTGGCCCACGACGAGGAGCGACCTGGGGCGCGGTAGTGCCGGTAGGTGATCGTTCCGCCGACGGTCTCTTGATGGAGGAGCCCTTCGCGCGTGAACTCCGAGAGGTCCGGCCCCGATCTGCGCCACCACGCCACACGCCGGACGCTACCCGGCGGACGTGATCGAGGCGCGTCGCAGAGAACTCGTGCGCGGCAGTAGTCGCCATGGCGACTACTGCCGCGCACAGGGGCTGTAGGAAAGAGGGTATGACCGCTCCCCCGGCGTCGCGGCGCGCCGTCCGTTTCGATCGTTTCGGGCCGCCGGAGGTGCTGGCACTCGTCACCGAGGCGATGCCCGAGCCGGGGCCGGGCGATGTGGTGGTGGCCGTCGCGGCAGTCGGGGTGAACTTCGCCGACACCATGACGCGGCGCGGAGAGTACCGGCGTGACCAGGTGTTTCCCGACGTCCCGGGGGTCGAGGCCGTCGGGACGGTCGTGTGGGCGGGGCCGGGGTCGGGGCACGTCGTCGGGACGGCGGTGGCGGCGTTCCTGCCCGACGGCGGCGGCTACACCGATCACGCGGTCGTCGAGGGCCGGCGCGCCCATCCGGTGCCGGGCGACATCGACCCGGTGACGGTGGCGGGCGCGTTCCTGCAGGGCATCACGGCCTGGTACGCCGTCGACCGCTTCGGCCGGACCCGCGCGGGCGAGACCGTGCTGGTCAGCGGCGCGACGGGCGGGGTCGGCGGGCTTGCGGTCCAGCTGGCCGTGGACGTCGGGGCGCGGGTGGTCGGGACGGCGTCGACACCGGAGAAGCGGGCCGAGGCGGTCACGTTGGGGTGCGTGGAGGCCGTCGATCCCGCGGACCCCGATCTCCGAGGCGTGCTGCGCAGGGGACCAGGTGTCGACGTGGTCGTCGACGTCGTCGGCGGGGCAGTGTTCGCCGCCGCACTGGACGCGTTGGCGCACAACGGCCGGTTCGTCGTCGTCGGGTCGTCGACGCAGCAGCCGGCGACGTTCGACGCACGGCGGCTGATCCCGCGCGGGCAGACGGTGAGCGGGTTCGTGCTGCGGCGGGTCTTCGAGGCCGACCCCGGGGAGCCGGCCCGCGCGATCGCGCACGTGCTCGACCGGGTCGCCGTGGGCGCGGTACGGCTGCGGATCGAGACGTTCCCGCTCGGCGACGCCGCGCACGTGCACACGCTGCTGGAGGAGCGCCGGAGCGTCGGGAAGATCGTGCTGGTTCCCTGACCGTCGGCGCCGTACCCTGGCGCGCAATCGATTTCGTGAGGGGTCGCAATGTGTGCTCAGTGCCGCGCGCCGGGTTCTCGGATCGACTGGTACGCCGCCGGGGCGCCCGACACCCTGGCCGGGCGGCGCACCGCCCGTACCGAGCTGGCGGCCGTCGCCACCCGGCAGCTCGCGCCGCTCGGGTTGCGCGTCGACGCCCATCCCGGGTCGATGACGCTCGCGGTGCGGTCGGCGACGGGCCGGACCGTCGTGGTCACGCGGCTCGACGAGCTGGCCGACGCGGTGCGGGCACTCACCGGCCGGTCGGTCGATCCGCTCGAACCGCGCCGGTGATCGACGCGACGCTCGTCTCCGGGTTCCTCGGCGCGGGCAAGACCACATGGCTGGCCGAGCACCTGCGTCGGCATGAGGACGGAGTCGATCTCGTCGTCGTCAACGACTTCGCCGACCAGGGTGTCGACGACGCGCTGCTGCGGGAGGCGGCGTCGGAGGCCGGTGCGCGGGTGGAGCCGATCGTCGGCGGCTGCCTGTGCTGCGACCGCGACGGGGCCCTGCGCCGCGTCCTGCACGCCGAGATCGGGCGCCGGCACCGCGGCGACGCGGCGCGGGACGGGCGGGTCGTCGTCGAGACGTCCGGGCTGGCCGAGCCGCACCGGATCACCCGCATGCTGGCCGACGACCCGGTGCTGCGGACGAACCTGTCACTGCGCTCGCTCGTGGTCGTCGTCGACGGGCTGGGTGGTCGTCGGCTGCTGCGGCACCGTCACGGAGTGCGTGACCAGGTCGCGGTGGCCGACCGCGTGGTGCTGTCGCGGGCCGATCTCGCACGGCACGGCGAGCTGGAGGAGCTGGCGGCGACGGTCCGGCGGCTCAACGCGACCGCGGAGCTCGTGGCGTCGACGCTCGGCACCGAACGGCCGGTGACACCCGCGGATCCGGCCGTCGCCGACGTGTTCGACGATGACGGAACCGTTGCCGAGCCCGACGTGCGCTCGTGCCGGGTGGACCTGGCCGAGGGCACGAGCTGGGCCGAGTACGCGCTGTGGCTGGACACGATGTGTCGGGCACACCCGGACCGGTTGTTGCGCAGCAAGGGGATCGTCCCGACGCGGGACGGCCGGCTGCTGGTGCAGTCGATGGGCGGGGACGTCGCGACGCCGGTGCCGGCACCGCCGGGTGTCGACACCGGGATGGTGTTCGTGCTCGACCGGATCGATCCGGACGCGCTGGTGCGCTCGCTGCGGACGCACGTGCCGAGCGCCGGGGCCTGAAGGTTTCGCAAACCCGAAACGAGAAAGTTTGCGCACGCCGTTGCGCGATCCGCGGCGCATGATCTTCGCAGGTGGAAGGCCAGCCGTTGACGCTGTATGCATCGCGACCTACTCTTTCACGCAATCGTTCGCGTGCGCTGGGTCACTCAGCGTGCGCGGGCGGGATTCACCGCGAACGACCGCACCCACGACGTCAGGAGAACTGCATGTCGAAGGAGATCAAGGTCTGCGTCGGCGCCGACATCGACGCGGTGGCCGGATGGCTCGGTTCCTACGGGGGCGAGGACTCGCCCGCCGACATCCAGCGGGGCATGTTCGCCGGCGAGGTGGGGATCCCGCGCCTGCTGAACCTGTACCGCAAGTTCGACATCAAGACGACGTTCTTCTCCCCCGGGCACTCCATCGAGACGTTCCCGCATCGCATCGAGCAGATCGTCGAAGCCGGGCACGAGCTCGGCGCCCACGGCTACTCCCACGAGAACCCGATCCTGATGAGCCCGGAGCAGGAGGAGGACGTCCTCAACAAGTCGATCGAGCTGATCGAGCACTTCTCCGGTTCCCGCCCCCGCGGCTACATCGCCCCGTGGTGCGAGCTCTCCCCCGTCACCGCGGACCTGCTGCTCAAGAACGGCTTCCGCTACGACCACAGCCAGGCCTACCACGACTTCCAGCCGTTCTACGCCCGCACCGGCGATCAGTGGACGGTTATCGACTTCTCCAAGAAGGCGGAGGAGTGGATGAGGCCGCTCGTCCGCGGCAAGGAGATCAACCTGGTCAG
>MEGH01000047.1:20352-53676 GCA_001725415.1 Pseudonocardia sp. SCN 73-27 | reverse complement strand
GGAGACCCGAGAGTCTACCGAACCCTGTGAGGAAGGTGGCCAGCGGGCCTGGTGACCGTTCCCCGTAGGGCCCGTTCTGTCCGGCGTCTCGCTGACAGGTAGAAAGTTACGCCCCCCTCCGGAGGGGCGTCAAATCGCCCCCCCATTACTGGGTCTGACCTGCGAAAACAAGGCTTTTCGGGTTACCGGCACGTGACGGGCCCGCGACGAACGGTCGTCGGCCCGCCACGCCGTCTCAGCGGGGTCCCGATGGCCCTGGGTGGTCCTGACCTGCGGGGACGTCGGCGCGAGTCGGTTCGGTGCCGGCGTCGGCGGTCTCGGAGCGCTGACGTTCGTCGCTCACAGTGACGGCGGCCACCTTTGCCAAATCATCGTCATTCGCGACGGACGTAGCGGTTCCCGTCGCCAGACGGTTCAGCATCGCGTTGTACGCCTTCAGGTCCGCGTCATCGTCCGCATCCGCACGACGATCATCGCGTCGCGCCGACCGTTCGTCGTGGCGGGACCACTGGACGAGAAGCACGATGATGACCAGTAGCAGCGGAATCTCACCGGAAGCCCAGGTCAGACCGCCTCCGAGTTGCTGGTCGCGCATCAGGTCGGGCACCCAGGGCAGGCCGAGGCCCCGGTAGAACGCGCCGCCGATGATCTCGTTCGAGCTCATGAGGGCCACGCCGAAGAAGGCGTGGAACGGCACCGACGCGAAGACGAGGCCCAGCCGTGCCACGGGTGGCAGGCGGCGTGGTGCCGGGTCGATCCCGATGAGCGGCCAGAAGAACAGCCAGCCCACCAGCAGGAAATGGGCGTTCATCGCGAGGTGCGCCCAGTGCTGGTTGAGCGAGGTCTCGAACAGGCTCGAGAAGTACAGCGCGTAGTAGCTGCCGACGAACAGCGGCAGTGTGATGAGCGGGTGCGTCAGCCAGCGTGCGACAGGCGAGTGCACCGCGGTGAGGATCCACTCGCGCGGCCCGTCGGGGCGGTCGCGACCTGCAGGGGGCAAGGCGCGCAACGCAAGCGTGACCGGGGCGCCGAGCACGAGCAGGATCGGCGCGAGCATCGACAGCATCATGTGCTGCCCCATGTGCACGCTGAACATCGACGGCGCGTAGCGCCCCACGCCCGAGCTGGTGGCGAGCAGGACGACCGCACAGCCACAGAGCCAGGCGATCGTGCGGCCGACCGGCCAGGCGTCGCCCCGGCGTCGCAACTTCCGGATCCCGAACACGTACAGGGCTGCCATCAGCAGCGCGAGTGAGCCGTAGATCAGGCTGAAGCGCCAGTCGAAGAAGAGGCGCATGAGCGTCGGCGGGCCGTCGAGGTCGTACCCGATCACGGCCTCGGTGATGCTCGGTGGCGGAGCTCCGGTGTCGGGCGGGGCGCTGCGCCCCAACGCGACCGCGAGCCCGATCGTTCCCAGCATCAGCAGGATCTCGACGCCGGCCAGCGCGACGAGCGCCCTGGTCCGGCCGGCCGCCGCGTCGGCCACGGTTCGCCTGCGGTGCAACGCCCCCAGGATGCCGAGCAGGATCAGGGCCACCGTCTTCGCGACGACGAGCGCTCCGTACTCGGACGTGAACAGAGCCGACAGGGGCACCCGGACGAGCGCGTTGATCACACCCGTGACGGCGAGGACCGCCCAGCAGACGAGCGCCAACGCCGAGAAGCGGGGCACAGCCGTCGACAAGGCAGTCGCCCTGTCGCGGTTGGCGCGACTGCTCGCGAGGACCAGCACGGCCGCGAGCCCACCGACCCACAGGGAGGCGCCGAGAACGTGCAGGACGAGGCTGTCCGTGGCGACGTCGTGCGATCCCCCTGCCGCCGAGTGCCCGGTCAGCGACACCGGTAGTGGACCTGCCATCGCGAGCCCGAAGGCCACGACGGTCCAGCCCCAGCTCAGCACCAACCGGCACGCGACCAGTACGACCAGGGCGATCAGCGACGTCAGCGACCAGGCCGACGCTGCGGAGATCTTCGGGACGAGGTCGACGAGCAACCCGGGACTCAGGACGTCGGAGACGGGTCGTCCCATGGTGTCGGCGACGTTGAGCGGCACCAGCAGCACCGCGCACACGAACCACGCCGACGCCGTCCACGACGCGGCACGCACCGCGCGGTAGCCGGAGACGTCGAGATATCCGCCCTTCTGCGGCGGCACGAAGAACGCGGCGAGCAGCAGGAAGCCGAGCGTCAGCATCATGGCGACCTCGGACAGCGACCGCACGGCCGGCAACGCGACCGTCGTCAGTTCCCCGGGGTCGGGCAGACCCAGCAGGATCGCGGGGCGGGCGCCCGTGAGTACGGTCAGTCCTGCGGCGACGAGCATCGCGATGCCCGCCCCGAGCCCGATGAGACCGGCGGCTCCGGACGATGACGTCCCGGCCTTCCGCGTCTCGGGGGGCCCGGCGGTCGTCTGCGCCATGACCCCCAGGCTAAGCCTCCGGGAAGAGGCTCCGTCAGACGGCTTCCGAAGCCTCCGCCGCGGCACCCGCGAAGACCGGCTCCACCGCCGGGTGGTCGTCGGCGTCGACGGCGTCGGCGACGATGCAGGTGATGTTGTCGGGGCCGCCGCCCTCGTTGGCCAGGGCGATCACCGCGTCGACGACATCGGCCGGGGTCCGGTCCCCGTCACCGAGCAGTTGTTGCAGCATCTCGTCGTCGAGCACCGCGGTGGCGCCGTCGGAGCAGAGCAGGTAGCGGTCGCCGGGCGCGGCGGTGTCGTCCCACACCTCGGGGTCGGGGTCGTTGCCCGCCTGCAGCGCGCGCAGCAGCACCGAGCGCCGGGGGTGCATCGCCGCCTCCTCGGGCGTGATGCGGCCCTCGTCGACGAGCGCCTGCACGACGGTGTGGTCGTGGGTGATGCGCGTCAGCTCGCCGTCGCGCAGCCGGTAGATGCGGGAGTCGCCGATGTGCAGGACGCCGAAGCGGGCGTCGTCGAACAGCAGCGCCACGACCGTCGTCCCCATGCCGCGCGAGCCGGGGTCGCGCCGGGCGCCGGCGTCGAGCCTGTTCGCGGCGTCCTCGATGCCCTCGACCAGGGCACCGGTGAGGTCGACCTCGGACAGGTCGTCGGGCAGGGCCTCGTCCATCGCGGCGAACGCGGCCACCGTCAACGAGCTCGCGAGCTCCCCGTGCGCGTGGCCACCCATGCCGTCGGCCACGACGAGCAGCCGTCTGCCCGCGAGCGCGGAGTCCTGGTTACCGGACCTCCGGCGGCCCACATCGGAGCCGATCGCGAACCGCAGCGCCAGTGGCATGGCGCGAAGTATGGAGGCTGTGTAACCGCTTCACAACTCACGACGCGGCGAATTATCGTTGCGCCCGTGGACGACGCCGCCACCGTGAGCGCGGGAGACATCGCCCGGCTGGGTGGCGTCAGCCGGGCGGCAGTGTCCAACTGGCGACGACGCCATCCCGACTTCCCGCGCCCCGTCGACGGCACCCCCGCCAGCCCCCGCTACGACCTCGCCGACGTCGAGAACTGGTTGCGGCGCAACGGGAAGGCCACCGAGACCCCCGCGCTCGAGAGAATGTGGCAACGCATGCGCGCCGAGGGTGGCGAGCTCGGGCTGGGACACGTCGTCGCCCGGGCGGGCGCCCTGCTCGTGTGGCTGCGCGACGGGGACGACGAACCGCTGCTGCCCGGCGTCACCGAACGCGCGGATGCCACGTTCGTGGAGCTCGCCGAGCACGTCGCGGGCGAGTACGGGCACGCGGAGGCGTTCGAGCTCCTGCACGCGCGCTGGGTCGCGGCCGACTCGCGACGACTGCGGCCCACCCCGCCCGACGTCGGCGCGCGGATGCTCGAGCTCGCCGGTCCCGCCGAGCTCCTGCTCGACCCGGCGTGCGGCACCGGCGGGTTGCTCGTCGCGTCCACGGCACCGCGCGTCGCCGGGATCGACCGGGCCCCCGACCGGGCGCTCGTCGCGGCCGCGCGGCTGCGTCTCGGACGGCGCGACGCGGCGCTGAGCGGCGCGGACGCCTTCGACGCCGACCTCCCGCCGGCCGACGCCGTGGTCTGCGACCCACCCTTCGGCGAACGCCTCGACTCCGACGGGCCCTGGTCCTACGGCGCTCCCCCGCGCGGCGAGTCCGAGCTCGCGTGGGTGCAGCGCTGCCTGCGGGCGGTGCGGCCGGGCGGGCGCGTCGTCGTCCGGATGCCGGTGGCCGCGGCGTCGCGACGCGGGGGCCGCCACGTCCGCGCCTCCCTTCTCCGCGACGGAGCGCTGTGCGGCGTGGTCGCGGCCGGGCCCGACGCCGACCTCTGGCTGCTGCGCCGTCCCGCGCCCGGCGACCCCCGGCCGTCGACGCTGCTGCTCGCCGCCGGGGGTGGCGCCGACCGCCACCGCGTGCGTGTCGACGACCTGCTCGACGACACCGTCGACGTCGGGCCCCGCAACCCCGCCCGTCTCGACCCCGACGGCTATCCCGCCCGCGCCCACGCACTCACCGAGTTGCACCTGCGTCCCCCACCGCTCGCACCGTCCGGGCGTGCGCACTCCACCGTCTCCCTCGCGGCGCTCGAGAAGGACGGTGCCGTCCGGCACCTGCGCGCCACGACCGGCCCGACCCCGGACGCGACCCTCACCGCCGACGACGTCCGCTGCGCCGGTCCTGCGTCCGGACCCGCCGGCCCACCGCGGTGCGTGCGCGTCGCACCCGGCGACGTCGTCGTGGCGGACGGAGACGCGCGCGTCGTCGACGCCCCCGCCGCCCTCGCACCCGGCGTCACCGGGTATCGGCCCGACCCCCGACGGATCGACGGCGACCTGCTCGCCGGGGTCCTCGCCATCGCCGGCGGGAGCCGCGCCGAACACCGTCGCGCAGTGCTTCCCGATCTCCCCGTCGCCGACCAGCGTCCCCTCGGTGAGGCGCTCCGCCGGCTCGCCGACACCCGCTCCGACCTGCACCGCGCCGCCGCCGACGTCGCCGCCCTGACCGTCCGGGCCGTCGACGGACTGGTGTCGGGACGCCTCTCCCCGACGCAGGCCCCGGTCGAGGCGCCGGGTCCGACCGACACCGCTACCCTTGCCGGGCGACCCGGACGTTCGGGTCGTACGCCCTCGTAGCTCAGCTGGACAGAGCAAGAGCCTTCTAATCTCTGGGTCGCAGGTTCGAATCCTGCCGGGGGCACGCAGGTCGGTGAGTCGCGAAGGGTTGATCCCGGGGCAGATCAGGCGGGTATCGAGTCGAAGCGGCCTTTCAAGCCGGCCCGGATCTCCTGTGTCGGCAGACCCCGGGCGAGTCCACCCCCGAGTTCGGCGAAGAAGTCCTCGAGCCCGGCAGGGGCCACGAGGATCAGCGCGCGGGCATCGGCGCTCGCGGTGAAGCCGTGTCGCGTCCCACGCGGAACGAGCACCCAACTGCCCGGCTCGACCTCGCGCTCCTCCTCGCCGAGAGTGAAGGTGAACCGGCCCTCCAGGACCTGGATGCATTCCTCACGCTCGCGATGGACGTGCGGCGGCGGACAGGCGGCGTTGCCCCGGAACTCGATGATCTCGAACGCGCCGCCGGTCTGGTGCCCGCTCACCGCCATCCTCCCGACAAGAGGCAGCTCCCGGCCACTGCCAGGAGCGATGACGAGGCCGGCAGGTTGCACGATCGACGGCTCGGACATGGCGAGGTCCTTTCCCGACGCTGCTAAGGTGGCGCAAGAATGCCGTCATGGCACAGATGTGTCAAGAAGGGTCGGGGTCGGAGTGGCGAGTCGGGACGGACAGAAGCGGCGGACCCGCCGCGCTCTCGTCGAGGCGGCAGCCAAGCTGCTCGCAGAGGGAACGCACCCGTCCGTGGCCGAGGTCGCCGACGCCGCAGACATCTCCCGACGGACCGCGTACCGCTACTTCCCCAGCGCCGAACAACTCGTGGTCGAAGCCGCCCTGGAGGCCACACGCCGCGGCATGGAACTCTCCATCGACGCCGGCGGACCGGACGAGCCGGTGACCGCACGGATGGATCGACTGGTCGTCGCGCTGCACGCCATGACCGGCGAGAACGAGAACCTGCTGCGGCAGATCATCCGCCACACCGTGACCCGCGACCCGATCGAGCCCGCCGTCCCACCCCGACCGTCCCGGCGACTGGAGTACGTCGAGCGCGCCATCGCCCCGCTGGAAGGCCACATCGACGACGCCGCGCTCGCGCGCCTGACCCACGCGCTCACCGCGGTGATCGGCATCGAGTCGACAATCGTCCTGCGCGACATCTGCGGCCTCGGGCCGGAGGAAGTCCTCGAGATACAGCGCTGGTCCGCTCAGGCGCTCATCACCGCGGGCACGTCACAACCGAAGGACACCCGAACCGACGACATCCCCCGGACACAGGCGCAGACATGAGCAGGCCAGGACGTCCGGTCGGCCCACGATGGGCAGGTCTCGGCCGGCCCGCGTGACGTCCCGCGGCGTGATGGTCTGTGGCGCTCGCGCAACGACTCGGCCGGCCGCCCGCAGGACCGGGGAGCGCTCATGCCCGGGTCGCCGACGACCCCGGAGCGGCCCCGGGCCCCGGCTCAGGCGCGGGTTCGTCGGCCGACGGTGCCGCTGCTGGTGGCAGGACCTCGAACTTGGTAGTCAGGCCGAGTGAGTCGAACACGCGCCGTGCTGGGCCCGCGCCCAGCCGGACCGCAAGCCGTCGCCGGGCGGCATCGGCTCGCTCGCGGGCGAGCAGGACCAGACGCACCCCGGAGGAATCCATGAAGGTGAGCCGGGACAGGTCGATCACGAGCAGCTCGGGCTCGGCCTGCTCGGCCTGCTCGACCTGCTGCTCGGCGCGCTCGTAGGTGGCGATGTCGAACTCGCCGGTGAAGACCACCTCCACGATCTCCCCGCCGGCGCCGCCGTCAGTGCCGCCGCCGATCGCGTCGCCACTGGTCGTATCGCCGGTAGGCGTCGTGGTCACGGGGAGACCTCGACGACCAGCAGCGCGACGTCATCGCGCAGGACACCGTGCTGGAAGCCGACGACGTCGGCCATCAGGGCGTCGGCCAGCTCCTCGGCCGACCTCGGGCCGGCGGCGCCCACGACCTGGGTCAGGCGTTGCATGCCGTAGAAGCCGTCCACACCCCGCGCCTCTGTGACTCCGTCGGTGTAGAGAACCATCATGTCCCCCGGCCCGAGCCGGAACGTCGCCGACGGCGTCACGACCTCGGCGAACACGCCCAGCAGGGTGCCCGAGAGCTCCACCACCTCGACGCCGCACCCCGACGCGACCTCGGTCGCGGAGTCGTGGCGCGGCTCGACGGGTGGCCGGCGACGCACCAGCGCGGGTGGGTGCCCGGCGCCGGCCAGGGTGACCGTGGCGGTCCCGTCGTCGCCGACGTCGACATGCGCGTGCGCGACGGTGGCGAATCGGCCGCGATCACGCCGCTCGCGCAGCATCGCGGCGTTGAGCCGCCCCAGCGCCTCCACCGGGCCCAGGCCGTGCGCCACCTCCGCACGCAGCGTGTGCCGGATCAGCGCGGTGAGCGCAGCGGCGGCGGGGCCCTTGCCACAGACGTCGGCGACCACCACCGCCCACCGCCCGGGCCGGGGCGTCGCCACGACGTCGTAGAGATCCCCACCGACCTGCACACCGGACCGGTCTGCGGTCTGCGGCCGGAAACGGGCCGCGAGCCGCAGGCCAGGCGCGTCGGGCAGGACGGTGGGCAGCAGCGCCGCCTGCAGAGTCTGGGCGATCCGCTGCTGCTGCTCATAGAGTCGGGCGTTGTCCAGCGCGACTGCCGCGGTCGCCGCGATCCGCTGCGCGAACGCCAGGTCGAGCTCGTCGAACCGCTGCCCGGACTCCGCGTGCACCAGGGTGAGCGCGCCCAGGCTGCGCCCGCGCACGGTCAGCGGCACCACCAGCGCCGAGCTCATGCCGATCGCGCGGATCAGCTCCAGGTGTTCGGCGTCCTCGGCACCAGCGACGAGTAGCTCGTCGGGAATCTCGGGGAAGAACGCCGCTTCGCCGGTGCGGGTGACCTCGAAGGCGCTCCCGGGCGCGGTCGGGTCCGGCGGGTAGCGCTCCTGCACGCGCAACACGAAGTCGATCTTCGCGGGGTCGTCGTGGGCGACGGCGATCTGCTCGACGCCACCCCCACCCCCGCCGTTGACCCAGTCCTGGCGCAGCAGGTGCACCACGCACCAGTCGGCGATCTCCGGCACGACGAGATCGGCCAGGCGCTGCAGCCGTTGCTCGACCGACAGCGGCTCCTCCATCAGCCGTCCGGTGCGGGCGAGGAACTCCATCCGGTCGCGCTCGCGCTCGGCCAACATCCGCGCCGAGTGCTCGACGACCAGGAGCCGTGCCCGGTCCAGCGCCTGCGCGCACAGCGCGGCCACTGCCTGCAGGTAGCCGCGTTCGTCGGGCAGGAACGTGCGGCGGGACTTGAAGCTGAAGACGATGGCGCCCAGGTCGCGGTCGTCGACCTGCAGCGGCAGACAGGCGGTGGCCTCGTACGATCCGGCGGTGCCGATCGGCGCCATCTCCGGATACCGCGCGGCCCACCCGGCGGCGTCCTCGATCCACACCGGTGTGCCGTCGAGGACCGCGTCCGAGAGCGGGCGACCGCGGTGCAGCTCCACGCGCCGGTAGCGAGCCTGGACCTCGGCCGGCCAACCGGTACCGAACAACGTGGTGAGCGTCGCGGGCCCGCTCCGCACGAACAACACCCCGGCGTCGGCGTCCAGCAGCTGCATCGACGTCGTGACCGCGACCCGGCCGATGGCCTCCGGGGTCTGCTCGGTGAGCAGAGCGCCCGCCAGCCTCTGCAGCGCCGCGCCCCGGTTCCGGGTACCGGCCGAGCGCCGGACGGGGACCCCATAGATGAGCACCCCGTCCCCGGCCGGGACGCACCCCAGCGTGACCGCCGGCTCGAGCAGGTCGACCACCCCGGCGACCCCGTCACCCAGCGCCCGGTCCAGCGCTGCGAGCAGTTCCGGATCGGGCAGCGTCTCGGCCACCGCCCGGCCCGCCACGAGCCCGGGCAGCGCCCGGTGAGCCGCAGCGTTGCGGCTGCCGACCACGTGATCGGGGCCCGATGTGAACGCCATCGGGAGCGGAAGCTCCGGCACTGCGGTCGGCCCGACGCTCATCGTGACGTCCTTGCCCGTTGCTGACATGTTCGCCTCGCGAGAAGCGGAAACCCGACTGCGCGGAATGCGCCGTTGCCGTAGCAAAGCGCTGCTGCCCCGATTTGCGTTACCGAGGGGCACCAGTGTGCTCGCACCCACCGTGCTCACGACAGTCCATGACTGTGCTCGGGCGCCGAGAGCGGCGCCATGGCCACTACCGCGCTGCCGGGGGTCTGTTCGAGTACGTGAGTTCTGACGAGGGACCGCGGCTGAGTACGAGATCAACCTGGTCGATGGCCGGACGTCGACACCCCGCCGGTCGGCCCCAGCAGTGGGGCCGGTCAGGGGCGCTGCCCCCACCGGGTGTCGATCGGGGAAGACGGACCGTCGGGTCGGTTCTCCAGCATCCTGAAGATCGGTCGGGGCCCCGGCTTCACGGGCGAACTCGGATGATCGCCTTCCCATTGACCCGATCGGCCGGGTTGACGGCGGCGACGGCATCGTCGAGGGTCGCGATGGTGCCGATGTTCGGCCGCACCCGTCCGTCCCGTACCCGCTGGACGATCTCACTCAGCTGGTCGAACACCACGTCCACGCTGCCGACGTCATCCAAGGACTCGCTCTCGAGGCCGACGAAATCGTGCGCACCGAAGTCGAGTCCCGCGTGCCGACCGGCAGCACGTCCAGTACCGACGACGTACGCGCCGGCCTCGCGTGCCAACCGGGTTCCCATGGATCCGACGACGCCGGCCGCGCCGTGCACCAGAACGGTCTGTCCCGGTGCGAGGCGGCCGTCGTCGAACAGGCCTTGCCACGCGGTCAGGCCCGACATCACGAGGCCGGCCCCGACCGTGACGTCGACGTCGCCGGGCAGCCGTGCGAGGTTGCGCGCCTCCACTGTCACGCGGCTCGGTCCGTCACCACGATCGCCTTCATCGGATCCCTCGCTGGCCGGTTCCGGGTCCTGCTCGCGTTCCCTGGCGAGCCGATCGGCCGGCCACCTCGCGTTTTTGGGCGGCCGAGTGCGTTGTTCCGTTCTTCCGCCCGCCGGGGAGTCCTCACGGACGAACGCGGACGACTGTCTTTCCCGTGACCCGTTCGGTCGGGTTGAAAGCGGCGACGGCATCGTCGAGGGTCGCGACGTTCCCGATGAGTGTCCGTAGACGTCCGTCCCGCACTCGCCGGACGATCTCGCCGAGTTGGGCCCGGTCCGCCTCCACGACGAAGTCGATCGCCAGGCCGTCGGCGGGTCGGGCCTCGGGTGGGCCGGCGATGGTCACGAGTGTTCCACCGGCTCGGATCAGCGCCGCCGACCGTTTCTGGATCTCTCCACCGAGGACGTCGAAGACCATGTCGACGCCGCCGACGTCGTCCAACGAGTCGTTCTGGAGGTCGACGAACTCGTGAGCGCCGAAGTCGAGCGCGGTCTGCCGGTCCGCAGCCCGGCCGGTGCCGATGATGTGGGCACCGGCTTCCCGGGCAAGTTGCGTCACCATCGAACCGACTCCCCCGGCCGCGCCGTGGACCAGGACGCTCTGCCCCACCTGAAGGCGGCCGTGCACGAACAAACCCTGCCACGCGGTCAGGCCCGAGATCGGAAGGCTGGCACCCACCGTGAAGTCGACGTCTCCCGGGAGGGGTGCGAGGTTGCGTGCTTCGACGGCTGCGTACTCGGCCAGTGTGCCGTCGCGGGTCCAGTCCGTCAGGCCGAACACCCGCTGACCCACCGACAGACCGGTCGTGCCGTAGCCGAGGGCGCTGACCACGCCGGCCAGCTCGTGCCCGGGAATCGACGGCGTCCGATCACGGTCGAGACGGTCGGTCCAGGTCGACGGCCACTCCAGCTCTCCCGGTGTGAATCCTGACGCGTGAACCTCGACCAGCACGTCGTTGCCCGCCGCCGCGGGCTGCGGTCGTTCCGCCAGCGCCATCCCGGCCGTTCCCGCGGCTTGGTCCGACACCACAATCGCCTTCATCCGGCACCGTCCTGCTCTCAGGCCACGCAGCGACACTCACCCCTGGACTCGGCCGTCCAGGTGGCCGACGCTAACCCGGTTCCGGCTCCCGGCCTGGGACCACTCGGCACCGGCGATCTGGAACCAGTCGGCACGTCACCGAAGGGCGCGAACCAGCGCGTCGAGCGCGCCCGACCAGGCGCTGGCGGATGGCGCGGCGAACCCGACGGTCACTCCGTCACGGGCCGATGTGGACCCAGGATGACGGAAGTGGTCGAGGGACTCGACCGTCACCTGCTCACGGGCCGCGCGGCGCACGAGCTCGGCGCCGGTCCGGCCGGGCTGCTCGAGAACGACGTGCAGTCCGGCGGACATGCCGGTCACGCGCGTGGTGGGTGCATGCCGGTCGATCATCTCGACCAGGTGCCGGCGGCGTCGGCGGTACTGCGAGCGCATCGCGCGAATGTGCCCGTCGTAGGCTCCCGACTCGATGAACTCGGTCATCGCCAACTGGTTGACGAAGCCGACGGTCTCCTCGGTCTCACCTTTCTGCCCGGCGACCGCGCCGACCAGATGGTCCGGCAGCACGAGCCAGCCCAGGCGCAGCCCGGGTGCCAGGGCCTTGCTGGCGGTGCCCAGGTAGACGACGTGATCGTGATCCAGCCCCTGCAGCGCACCCACCGGGGACCGGTCGTAGCGGAACTCCCCGTCGTAGTCGTCCTCGATGATCAACGTGCCTCGACGCCGTGCCCAGTCCACGACCGCCGCCCGCCGGTCGGGGTGCAGTGCCACTCCCAAGGGGAACTGGTGTGACGGCGTGAGCAGAACCGCTCCCGGGTTCGGCATGCGTTCGAGCGTCGACAAGTCGGCGCCGTCAGCGTCCACTGCGATCGGGACCGTGTCGATCCCGACCTTCGCCAACGCCTCGCGCTGAGTGTGCAGGCCGAACTCCTCTACGGCCACCGTCGTGACGCCTGCTTCCGCCAGCGCCGCGGCGACGAGCCGCAGGCCTTCCGCAGCCCCACTGCACACGACGACGTTGTCCGCTTGCGCATGCAGTCCGCGGGCACGAGCCAGATACCGGGCCACAGCCTCACGCAGTTCTCTCCGGCCGTGCTGATCGGCGTACCCGAACGCTTCGAACGGTGCCGTACCCACCGTCCGCTTCACCGCGCGAATCCACTTGTCGCGTGGGAACGACGACAGATCAGGCTGCCCCGGGCGCAGATTGTGCAGCAGCTGGGGGCGCGCCGACGGTGGCTGCGACCGTGTCGGTTCGCCCGCCGGCTCCGCCGAACGCTGCGCCACCTCGGTGCCGGAGCCGTGCACCCCGACGAGCCATCCCTCGTTGATCAGTTCCGAGTACACGCGGACCACAGTGTTCCGGCTCAGCCCGAGGTCGGCGGCCAGCACCCGACTCGATGGCAGCCGCGTCCCCGGCGCCAACCGGCCGCTACGGATCGCCTCCCGGAAAGACTCCATGAGCCCTGCTCGCAGCTTGTGGCCGACATGGCCCAGATGGAGGTCGAGGCCAGTCGTCCGAGCATCACCAGCCGCTCGGTCGGTCATGTCGGCCGTCCCTCCGGTCGTGACGCCTGTCAGTTCGTGACTGGTGCAGGTTGTCTCCGATGTCGGCGACGCAGCCGCGCCGCCCGGCCGGGCGCCGACGATGAGCACCGTGCCGGTCGGAGCCGACAGCCCGCGCGGGTCGCGGGCCCCGAGCATCCCCCACGGCCGCTGGACCGAGCACCACGGGCCCACAGGTCGACGCGGCTACGCCGATGCGGCCAGCGCCTGACCACCGGTCCGCCCGAGAGCGAGATCAACGGCGGCGAGCACCTGGCCGACCGGCTCCGCGGCCCTGGCGCAGGTCCAGGCGACATGGCCGTCCGGGCGCACGAGCACCGCGCCACCGCCGGCGACGCCGTACCGCCGCGCCAGCCGCTGCGCATCGCACTCCAGCTCACGGCCGATCCCGAGCACCTGCACCGGCACGGGCGAGGCCGCCGCGGCGGCCCGCCAGCCGTCCGCGTCGGGGCCGACGACCAGCGTGAGCCGGCCGTCGAACAGGTCCAGCAGCGAGCGACGGCGACCGGCGACCGACACCCAGGCGTGTGGCGCCCGGCGACCGGGCGGCACACCGCCGCGGTGCGACCCGGTCGGCGCGATCACCGTGGAGACGTAGCGGCGGTCCAGGTCCACGGTCCACTCGCCGTCCGTCGGGGGCACCTCCCGCATCTCCAGCGACCGGCGCACGTTCCGCTCGCCCGCCGGCTTGCGTTCGGCGTGGTAGGTGTCCAGCAGCGCCTCTCCGGCCCACCCGCGCGCCACCCAGGCCAGCTTCCAGCCCAGGTTGTGCGCCGACTGGATCGCCGTGTTCATCCCCAGCGCGCCCGCGGGCGTCATCCGGTGCGCCGCGTCGCCGACCAGGAACGCGTTACCCGCGCGGAAAGTGGCTGCCAGCTCACCGACCATCGTGAACGGCATGTGCATCAGCAGTCGTACATCGAGGGCCGGGTCCCCAGCGGCGGTGCGGATGAGCTCGACGCAGCGGTCCGGCGTGAAGTCCGCCGGTGACTCCCCACGTTCCGGGAACCATTGCCGGGCCAGGGACCAGCGGTCGCCGCCGGCGCGGACGACGACCACGTCGGCGTCCGGATGGGTGACGACGTACATGCCGAAGCGGCGGTCCTCGCCGAGCATGTCGTCCAGGTCGGCGGTGAAGTGCACGAGGACGAACTCCCCGGCCTCACCGAGGCGCTCCAGCGGAATGCCCGACAGCCGCCGGACGACGCTGCGCGTGCCGTCCGCCCCGACCACGAACCGGGCCCGCAGGACGGAGGCGGCTCCGGTGGCCCGGTCGCGCAGGGTCGCGGTGACCCCGGCGCCGTCGTCGACGAGGTCGACGAGCTCCATACCGAAGCGGACTTCGCCGCCCAGCGCCCGCAGGTGGTCGAGCAGCACCGGCTCGAGACGGTCCTGCGGGCAGCAGACCGGTAGCACCGGGCTGACCGCGAGCACGTCCCTCGGGTCGGTCGGATAACCCATCGGCACCGGGGTGGCCTCGCGCAGGGTCGGTGACACCGACCGCAGTGGGCGGACCCGGGCGTCGAGCGCTGCGACCTCGCGGCGCAAACCCCAGGTTCGCAGCAGCTCCATCGTGCGCAGGTGCACCCCGGTGGCCCGCGGATGAACGGACGTGCCCGGGTGCCGCTCGATCACCAGAGCTCCGGCGCCGTTGCGGATGGCGGTGATCGCGGTGGCCAGCCCGGCCGGCCCGGCGCCGATGACCAGCACCTGGCAGTCCGCCGAACGTGTGCGTGTCGTCATGGCGGCAACGGTGGACCGGCCGGGCGGCGACGTCGTGAGAAGGACTACGCAGGTCTCTACGTATTTCCCGGGGCGAGACCGTCCTGGTGCATCCGCGCGGCGAGCTGGGTGCGTGTGCGGAGCCCGAGCTTGGTGAGGGCGTGGTCGACGTGCGCCTCGACGGTGCGCACCGAGAGCTGGAGCTTCCTCGCGATCTCCCGATTGGTCATGCCGGTGGCCACCAACGCGGCGATCTCGCGCTCGCGGCGGGTGAGGCCCGCCCCAGGGCCGGCTCGCCACGGGTCGTCGGGCTCGTCGGCCAGGCCCAGTGCGACGGCCTGGTCGACTGTCATCCCCCGCCCGTCCTCGACGAGCTTCGCAGCCGCCGCGCCGACCGTCGCGCGGGCCGGCGCCAGCCACGCGTCGAGCCGCACGCGGACGTTCTGCGGCCGGGAGGTCTGGTTGACCTCCTCGTACGCCGCGGCGGCACCGGCCAGCCGGAGCGCGACGCGGGGTCGTCCGGTCTTGGCCGCCAGTCCGGCCAGCAGGCTCAGCCCGATGGCGATGGCGAAGCGGTCCCCGAGGTCGACGACGGCGGGCACCCCCTTCGTCAGCACCGCCCGTGCCCGCGCCAGATCACCGAGCTCGAGATCGGCATGGGCGTGCAACTGGCGGGCCCGGGCCTCGATCGCCGGCAGGCCGCGCGCCTCGCACAGCACCACGCAGCGTTCCAGCCGCTCGCGGGCGAGCCGGTGCTCCTCCCCGAGGATGGCGGCCGCACCGCCCAGCCACAGGGCGGCCGCGAGGCCCGCGTCGTCACCCACCTCGACCTGCAGCTCCAACGCCCGTTCGATGTCGGCCCGGCCGGCGGGATCACCGGTGATCGCCGACGCCCGGCCCCGGTAGTACAGGACCGTGGCCTCGCCCGCGCGATCCCCCGCGGCCCGGGCGCGGGCGAGGGTCTCGTCGAGCAACGGGACGGCCGCGGCCCCGTCTCCCTGGTCGGTCGCGAGCCACGCCGCACCGTTGAGCGCGTCCACCCGCTCGGGGTCCTCGTCCGGGACCCGGGCGAGCAGCTCGCCCAGGCGCCGCCTGCCTTCGGAGAAGTGCCCGCGGATGGACCAGAAGGCGGTGAGCCGGTTCGCGAGGCGCAGCGCCGTGCCCGGCTCCGTCTCGCCGTAGTGGTCCAGCGCGGCACGGAAGTTGTCGTGCTCGCGCTCGAGCTGGTCGAGGCCCACCCGGTCCGGGCCCGCAGGCGGGCGGGCCAAGCCCTCGGCCAGCTCGCGGAACGCCGCCGCGTGCGCCGCGCGGGCCCGCTCGTGGCCGGGTAGCGCCATCAGTTGCTCGGCCGCGAACTCGCGGACGGTCTCCAGCATCGCGAACCTGGGGGTGTCGCCCGGGACCGGATCGGCCCGGACGAGGCTGTGGTCGACGAGCTCCGTCAGCGCGTCCAGCAAGGAGACGGGCAGGTCGGCCGCCTCCCGGCACACGGCTTCGAGGACGGCGAGGTCGATGCCGCCCCGGAAGACCGAGCACACGGCGAGCAGCGCCTTCGCCGTCTCGCTCAGGAGCTCGTGGCTCCAGAGGATCGTGGCGCGCAGCGCCCGGTGCCGGTCAGGGACGTCCCGGCGGCCGCCGACCAGCAACCCCAGGGAGTCCTCCAGCCGCGCCAGGATCGCCGCCGGCGCCAGGACCTTCACCCGCGCGGCCGCCAGCTCGATCGCCAGCGGCAGCCCGTCGAGGCGCTCGGCGATCCCGGCGACGGCCGCCGCGTTCTCGCCGGTGACGGTGAACCCGGGCGCCGACGCGGCCGCCCGCGCCACGAACAACTGCACCGACTCGCATCCGACGACCGACGCCGTCGAGGCGGCGGGGCCACCCGGCGGGACGCCCAGTGCGGGAACCGGGAACTCCTGCTCCCACGACAGATGCAGCGGCGAGCGGCTGGTGACGAGGATCCGCGGCCGGGTGGTGGCGGCGAGCAGGTCGGCGACGAATCCGCGGGCGGCGAGCACCTGCTCCATGTTGTCCAGGATCACCAGGACGTCCCGCTCGGCCAGGTAGCCGCTGAGGTGCTCCAGCAGGGGCGTGCCCCGGGCGTCCTGCAACCCGATGCCGCGGGCCGTCGACACCGGCACCAGCGTGGGATCCCGCACCGCCGCCAGTGACACGAAGTGCACCCCGTCCGGGAAGTCCTCCGGCGACCTGCCCGCCAGCTCGATCGCCATCCTCGTCTTCCCGCAGCCACCCGGTCCGGTCAACGTCAGCAATCGCGTGCCGAGCAGCAGCCCACGTGCCCGGGCCAGCTCGTCCTCCCGGCCCACGAAGCTCGTCGGCGGTCGCGGTAGCACAGCCCCATCGTCTCACCGCGCGGTCGACGTCCGGCACTTTCAGTCCCACATGTCCGTGCTCGCACCGACGTAGCCGCGAGGTCGGTACGCGAAGAACCGCTGCCGTGACGTGTGGTGCATCTGCCTGGTCGGAGCGGCCGTCGCGCCGTCCTGGGTTTCAGATGTGGCGATCGACGGCTGGAAGGGCGTGCGACGATCACGCACCGCGGCACCCGGTGCACCGCAGGTCGTCGACCGGCGCCACCGCCGGTCCCGCGGTCCGGGACGAGCCGTCAGAACGAGACCGCAGCAAGCCCTTCGGACGCGGCCCAGACCCGCGCCGCCTCGGCCTCGTCGCGCAGCGGTCGGTAGAGGGCCTGCTCGGCCGGCGGGCCGCCGACGTGGCCGGGTCCGGACGGTCCGTAGAGGCGACCGCCCCGCGCTGCGAGCGAGGTCGCCGCGTACACCGCGGGCAGGCCTGCGCTCTCGGCCGTCCCGAACAGGACACCCCGGGCCGACAGGGCGCCGATCATCCTGCGTCCCATGGTCTCCCGGCTGCGGCCGACCTCCGGACGGGCGGCGAGCAGGTTCGTCGGCGCGACGCCGGGGTGGGAGAGGTTGCTGGTGATGCCCCACCCGTGCGCGCGGCTGCGCCGGTCGAGCTCCACGGCGAAGAGGCCGAACGCGATCTTCGACTGGCGGTAGGCCTTCATGCCGTCGTAGGAATGTTCCCACGACAGGTCGTCCCAGTTGATCGAGCCCCGGGCCGCCGCGACGCTGATCTGCGACGTCACCCGGGCGGCGCCGGCCCGCAGCAGCGGCAGCAGGTGCGCGACGAGCGCGACGTGACCGAGGTGGTTGGTGCCGAACTGCAGCTCGAACCCGTCGGCGGTGGTCCGCCGGTCGGGCGGGGTCATCACGCCGGCATTGCCGACGAGCACGTGGATCGGCTCGTCCTCCTCTCGCAGTGTCTTCCCGAGGGCGGCGACGGAGGCGAGCGACGACAGGTCGAGCTCGCGGAGCGACACCCGCGCCGCCGGCACCAGCGCGCGGATCCGGGCCACCGCCGCGTCGCCCTTCGCCGGGTTGCGGACGGGCAGGACCACCTCGGCCCCGGCCGCCGCCAGGCGCGTCGCGACGCCGAGGCCGACGCCATCGCTGCCTCCTGTGACGACGGCACGTCTCCCGGACAGGTCGGGCACCGTGATGTCGGGTCCGTTGCGGGGCACGGTCGGCTCCTTCGGGTCGGTTCCCACCGAGGTTCCCGCCGCGGTGCGGCCGTAGCCACGGCCTACCGATCCGTGGCTCGCCGCGCCGCCGCGGCGGTAGAACTGCACGGTGATCGATCGAGAGGGGATGGCGACGTTCCTGCGGCGCCGTCGCGAGTCGTTGCAGCCCGAGGACGTCGGGCTCCCGCGGGGCCGGCGCCGCCGGACCGGCGGGCTGCGGCGCGAGGAGGTCGCGGCGCTGTGCCACATGTCCGCCGACTACTACGCGCGCATCGAACGGGCCCGCGGTCCGCAGCCCTCCGAGCAGATGATCGCCTCGATCGCGCAGGGACTGCACCTGTCGCTCGACGAGCGCGACCACCTGTTCCGGCTCGCCGGGCACCGCCCACCTGCCCGAGGCACTACGGGTGAACACATCGGTCCCGGCCTGCTGCGCGTGCTCGACCGGCTCGACGACACGTGCCGGGGACCGAGAGCCACGAGAAGCTGCAGCTGCTGAGCGCCTTCACCGTGTGACAGGCGTGCCGACACCGGTCGCCAGGCAGCTCGCAACGACGGTGCGCGGGCGGGGGTCATCCGGGCGTGCGGCGCACGCGCGGTTGCTCGGCGGTGACGACCTGCGCGGTCAGCGACGGCGTGCGCCGCAGGGCTGCGCGGGCGGTCTCCAGTTCGTGGGCGACCTCGGCGGCGATGAGTTCGGCGTGCAGGGCGCTGATGTCGGCTCGACCAGCAGTGCGCGGTGCCGTGTCAGCAGCGACTCGAGGCTGTCGAGCAGGCGGGCGGCGATGTCGGCGCGGCGGCGTTCGCGCGTCGGTGGTGCGGGGGTGGACGGGGACGGGACGGCGCGGGTCATGGCGGCACTCCGGGACGAGGCGGGACGGTGGCGGTCGTCTGCGCCCCACCGGCTGGTCCCCCGGCCGTACGACGACTGTAGGTTCCACGACCCGCAACCTGTCAACACGGACAATTCGTCCCGCGATGTGGAACGGATGCCTCTGGGTCCGAGCCGCCCGGCACGACCTGCGGGTCGCCCGTCCAGAACCGGTTCTCGATCACGAGCCGCGACATCTGCCGGCCCGGCGGACGCGGGGCAGGTCACGCGTCGATCGTGTTCCACGGGTCGTAGGCCGGGTCGACGAGCAGTGCCTGCAGGCGGCGGCGTCGGAACCCGATGTTGCCGCCGCTGAACAGCGGATACGCCAGCGCATCCTGGACGAGCCCTGCGAGCGGCAGGTGATGGCCGTAGGAGTCGACGCCGATGACGCGCATGAGGTCGATCAACGACTGCACCGCGGACTCGGACCCGAAGACCTTGGCGTGCACGGACAGTTCCTCGGCGCCCGGTGCTCCCGCGTCCAGCGCGGCGCAGGCCCGGAGGGTGAGGCTGCGGACGGCTTCGATGCGGGTCTTGACGTCGGCCAGCAGGAACCCGACGCCCTGGTGCTCGCCGACCGGGACCCGGCCGCCGCGGCGGTCGGTGCGGGCGAAGGCCAGTGCCGCGTCGAACGCCACCCGCATGACGCCCGCCGCGCACGCCCCGATCAGGGCGCCGCCGAACGCCGCGTTGACGATGCCCAGCCCGTCGCCGACCTCACCGAGGAGGTCAGCCTCGGGGACACGGACGTCGACGAGCGAGAACCGTGGCAGCAGGTGCGCGCGGTGGCCGAGGGGGTCGAGCAGCTCGTCGATGCGAAGGCCGTCGACCGGGCCGGGGACCAGCAGGACGACGAGCCCGGTGGCCGGGTCGTCACCGGCGCGGGCGACGACCGACATCAGGTCGGGCCCGGTGCCGTCCCAACCGGTCGCGTGCGAGACCCACTGCTTCTGCCCGTCGACGATCCAGTGCCCGTCCTCGCGGCGGGCCGTCGTCCGCAGGCCGTGCTCGGCGCCGGGTTCGTCGAGGTTGGCCGTCCCGCCGGGCTCGCTGAGGGCGAGCGACGCGAGCGGGGCACCGGAGGTCGCGAGGAACGGCGGCAGGTACCGCTCGCGCTGGTCCGCGCTGCCGGCCCGCAGCAGCGGGGCGAGACCGAGCCCGGTCGAGAACAGGTTGAGCGCGACGCTGGGGTCACCCGCGACGAGCTCCTCGGCCAGGACCGCGGCGGCCGACGCCCCGGTGCCGTCGCCGCCGAGGGCCTGGGGGACGAGCCTGCGCAGGAACCCGGCCGCGACCATCTGCTCGTAGAACGGCCGGGTCGCGCGGTAGCGCTCGGTCGCCGTCGGCAGCGCGGCGGTCGTCTCGCGGGCCTCGGCCAGGACGTCACGGGCGAACTCTCGGGCCGTGGCGCGCAACGCCTTCTGTCCTGAAGACCGATCGGTGGAAGGCACGATGCTCAGTGGCCCGCGCTCTGACCGCCGTCGACGTGCAGGGTCTCCCCCGTCACGAACGCCGCGGTCTCCAGGTACATGACGCCGTGGACGATCTCGTCGATCTCCCCCATGCGCCCCAACGGGTGCAGGCCCGCGTAGGCGCCGTGCGCCTCGACGGGGTGCATGGGGGTCTTGATGATTCCCGGGGACAGCGCGTTGACCCGCACACCCGTGGCGGCGAGCTCGATCGCGAGCGACCGGGTGGCGGCGTCGAGGCCGCCCTTGGTCAGCGCCGCGAGGACCGAGGGGACGACGCTCAGCGCGTGGTCGACGAGCGAGGTCGTGATCGTGACGACGTGCCCCGATCCCCGCTCGACCATCGGCGCGACGGCCCGGCGGGTGATGCCGAAGAAACCGGCGAGGTTGAGGCCGACGACCGTCGCGAAGTCCTCGTCGGTGTAGGCGGTGAACGGCTTGGCGAGGAACGCGCCGGCGTTGTTGACCAGGGAGTCGATGCGGCCGAAGCGATCCAGGGCCGCGTCGACGACGCGGTCCGCGGTCCCCGGCTCGGCGAGGTCGCCCGCGACGGTGAGCACCTGCGGGTCGTCGGACGGGCCGATGCTGCGTGACGTCGCGACGACGGCGTACCCCAGCTTGCGGTAGCCCTCGACGACGCCGGCGCCGATCCCGCGTGACGCACCGGTGACGATCGCGACCTTCGGAGCGGACATGACGGTTCCCCCTTCGTACACAGTGGACAGCTCGGTGGGAGCGGTACCTCCGGCGGTGCCGGCAGGTTCAGGCGGTGGCGAGACCCTCGGCGGGGCGCGGGCCGCCGCGCTCCCAGTGGCCCGACCTGCGAATCTCGGTCGCGGTCACGCCGAACTCCGACTTGAGGGCGCGGCTGAGGTGCCCGGCGTCGGTCATCCCCCAGCGCGCCGCGATCGCCGAGACGGTCCGGCCCGACAGCGACTCGTCGGCCAGGTCGCGGCAGACGCGCTCCAGTCGCTGCCTGCGGATCCAGGCCGACAGCGTGATCGCCCGCGGTGCGAGGACCTTGTGCAGGTAGCGCATCGACACCCCGTGCGCCCGCGCCACGGACTCGACGGTCAGGCCCGGGTCGGACAGGTGCGACAGGCAGTGCGCGAGGACCCGGTCGGCGAGGTCCTCCCCTGCGCCGAGCGGCGGGATGTCGACCAGCTCCGCGAGCACCAGCGACACGATCGCGTCGGCGAGGTACTCCTTGCTGCAGTTCGCCTCGCCCGCGGTGCAGTCGCCGATCTTCGCGGCGAGCCCCTCGAACAGGGTGCCGACGACGTCGCGCGGCCCGCTGTCGGTGCTCACCGCGATCGCGGTGCGACCCGCGAGGGTGTCGGCGTGCGACCCCAGCGCCGCCAGCGGCACCGTGATCACGACCGCCTCGTACGGTTCCCAGAACGTCAGCTCGTAGGGCCGAGAGGTGACGTAGTTGACCAGGTCACCGGGGCCGAGCAGGCAGTGCCGCCCGTCCTGGGCGACCGCCGCCCGGCCCGACCTGTGGAGCACGACCGTCAGGAAGCCGGGATCCGACGCGCGGATCAGGTCGGCGTCCCGCGTCACGACGCACGGGCTGCCGCTCATCACCGAGACCCGGACCTCGCCCGCCACCGCGCTGCGCAGCGAGCTGCGGAACGACCCGTCGGCCAACGGCCGCACCCGGACCGGCGCGAACGTCGACCCGAGCAGGGAGGCGAACCGCTCCCGGTCGTCGCTGTCGGCCGCGGCGGCGAGCGGGCGCAGCGGCCGCGGCGCGGTGGGACGGCTCGACGTCATCGCCCCACCTCCTCGGTCCGGCAGCCCGGTCGGGCCTGCACCGACTGTAAGCGCCGTGACCCGCCGTGACCCGCCGTTGCGCGCACCGGGGCCCGCCAGATCGCGCACTGGAGCACCCGCCCACGGGCGATGGACCTCGCCGATGTGCGGGTTTAAGGTTCAGACCTTGAACCACGCAGCGGGACGTGCGCCCCGACCACAGGAGCAGCCATGCGCGATGCGGCGCAGGGAAGGGCCGGTCCGCGGACGCCCGACCCGCTGGTCGCGCGCAAGATCGTCGTGCCGACGTCCCGAGGCGCCGTGGTGCCGCGGCCGCGGCTGTTCCGCCTGCTGGAGGACGGCGCCCGCTACCCGCTCGTGACGGTCGTGGCCCCGGCGGGTTGGGGCAAGACCACGCTGCTGTCGACGTGGCTGCAGCAGCCGGCCGACAACCGCGTCGTCGCATGGTTGTCGGTCGACGGCGAGGACGACGACCCGGTCCGCTTCTGGTCGCACGTGATCACGACGATGGCGCACGCGCTGGCCCTCGACCCCGACCATGCGCTCCCGACGATGCGACCCACCCGCGCAACGTCGAACGACGCGCGGTTCGTCGCCGAGATGATCGACGTGCTGGCCGCCCTTCCGGCTGCGGTGTGCCTCGTGATCGACGACGTCCACGAGATCGGTGAGCCGAGCATTCCGGCGGCTCTCACCTACCTGGTCGCGCACGCGCCACCGAACTTCCGCCTCGTCCTGTCCGGCCGGTTCCTGCCCGGCATCCCCTTGGGCCGCATGCGTGTCCTCGACGAGGTCCTCGAGATCAACGCAGCGGCGCTCGCATTCACCGATACCGAGCTCTCGTCCGTGCTCGACGCCACCGGACACGACGTCGGCCCGGGCGACACCACCCGGCTGTTGTATCGCACCGAGGGCTGGCCTGCCGGCGTCCGACTCGCGCAGCTGGCGATGTCCGGCACCGCGGGTCCGCCCGCCACGCTGACAGACCTGACCGGGGAGGAGTCGGTCGTCGCCGAGTACTTCATCAA
This sequence comes from Pseudonocardia sp. SCN 73-27, assembly GCA_001725415.1. Taxonomy (GTDB): domain Bacteria; phylum Actinomycetota; class Actinomycetes; order Mycobacteriales; family Pseudonocardiaceae; genus Pseudonocardia. The sequence goes on along the minus strand of MEGH01000047.1, from coordinate 30,659 downwards.
TGAGGTCTTCGACCGCCAGGACGAGGTGACGCGCGAGTTCCTGCTGCTCACCTGCGTGGCCGATGCGCTCACCGCCGACCTCGCCGACGCGCTGACCGGCCGGGCCGACTCCGAACAGCTGCTCGAGGCGATGGCCCGGACGAACACGCTCATCGGCATCCAGGGACGACGCCCCTGGTACCGCTATCACCAGCTGTTCGCCGAGACGCTGCGGTCGACGCTGCGCCGCGACGACCCGCAGCTGATGCGGGCCCAGCACCGGACGGCGGCACGCTGGCACGTCGCGCGTGGCGACCCCGTGGCCGCGGTCCGGCACGCCGTCGACGGCGAGGACCTCGAAACGGCACGGCTCGCACTCGGCCGGGTGTGGCTGCGTCTGGTGCTCGACGGCGAGCTGACCACGCTCACCCGGGTGCTGGACCTGCTGCCCGGCGACACCGTCTCCGGTGACGCCGAAATGGTCCTCGTGCGGGCGGTCCTGCACCTGGAGTCGGGACGTGACCGGCTCGCGCAGGCCGACGTCGAGACCGGGGAGGGGCTGCTCCACAGGCTGGACGGCCCCGACCGGGACCGGGCCGCCGCGGTGGCGGCGACGGTGCGGGTACGGCTGGCCCAGCTCGGCGGCGACATCCACGCGGCGCGGCACGCGGGCGAGGCTGTGTTGTCGTCTTCCGCTCTGGAGGTCGACAACCCGTTGCGCGCCATGGCCCTGCTCGGGCTGGGCGTGTGCGAGTACTTCACCGGACGTCGTGGTGCGTCGCAGGAGCTCCTGCGCGAGGGGCTGCGGATCGCGCGGACGACGGGCCACGACTACCTGATCACGGGTTTCCTGAGCCAGCTGGCCGTCGTCCTGACGGCGCAGGACCGGCCCGTGGAGGCCGTCGACGCGGCGCAGGAGGCCGTCGAGCTGGCTCAGCGACGCGGCTGGGGCGCGACGCCCCAGATGGCCGTCACGTGGCACGCCCTGGGCTGGGCGCACTTCCTGTGGAACCGGCTCGACGAGGCCGACCTGTATCTCGACCGGGCCGAGCTGGCCGCACCGAGCGGTGACGCCGCCCTGCTCGCGGCGATCCACATGGTTCAGGGTCTGGTGCAGTCGTTGCGCCGCAACCACGACGCCGCGCTCGCGCTCCTGGCCACCGCGCAGGGCAACCTCGGCGACGTCATCGACCGCTTCGTCTTCCGCTCCTACATCCGGGCCGAGGTCGTCCGGCTGCTGGTGGCGACGGGCCGGCTCGACGAGGCGGACGGCCGCCTCGCCCCGCACCGCGGCGGACAGCGGTCGGTCGGCATCGCCGTCGCCGAGGCCGAGCTGGCGCGCGCGCGTGGGGACGCCGCCGCGGCACTGGCCGTCGTGGAGTCGGTGCCCGGTGGCACCGGGAGCGGGTTCCTGGACCAGCACCTGCAGGCCCGCGTGCTGACGGCGGTCCTGACCGCCGAGCTCGGCCGTCCCGACGACGCCGACCGCATCCTCGAGGACGCTCTCGACCTCGCGCTGCCCGGGAACTACCGGCAGCCGTTCCTGCAGTTCGGGGTCCCGGCGCGGTCCCTGCTCGAGGCCCACCGCGGCTGCCCCGCGCACCGACGGTTCGTGGCTGACCTGCTCGGGACCGACGACGCGGTCGTGGCGGGGACGGCCGCCCCCGGCGCGGAGGTCCTCTCCGACCGGGAGGCCGAGGTCCTCGGCCACCTCGCGGGGATGCTCACCGCGGCCGAGATCGGCGCCGAGATGTTCGTGTCGGTCAACACCGTGAAGACCCACCTGAAGAACATCTACCGCAAGCTCGGCGTGAGCAGCCGGCGGCAGGCGGTGGCGCGGGGCGTCGAGCTCGGCATCGTGCGGCCCGGCCCCGGCAGGCTGTGACGGGTCAGCCGAGAACCGCCCCGTCGACCTCGTCCCACGCCACACCACGGTCCATCGCCGTCTTCGCGCGGACGAACGCGGCCGAGCGGTTCTTGGCGAGCACCCCGACGAGGCGGCGGCCGTCGCCGTAGCCGACCACGAACTCCCCGGCCTCCAGAGCACCGCAGAGCACCCGGACGTCCGGCGCGCACGCGTCGCCGGCGAACTGGAAGTGGTGGCCGTACTGGTGTGTCCAGAAGTACCTGCCGCTGGTGAACGGGCCGGGTGCGCCGCCGGTGAGCCGGTTCGCGACGTGGCGGGCCTGCTCGACCGCGACCATCCACTGTTGACCGCGCGCCGACCGCCCGGTCCGCGGGTCGGTCCAGCGCGCGACGTCGCCCGCTGCGTGGACGTTCGACGGCCCGGCGCACAGCTGCCCGTCGCAGACCAGGCCGTCGTCGACGCGCAGGCCCGACCCCGCGAGCCACTCGACGTTGGGCACCACACCGAGGCCGGCGACGAGCAGGTCGCACGGGCGCACGCTGCCGTCGGTGAGCCGGACCGCCTCGACCCGTCCGCGGCCGAGGATCTCGGCGATGCCGACCCCGCACCGCAGGTCGGTGCCGTTGTCGCGGTGCATCGACACGAACGCCGCGGCCACCTGGGGCCCCACGGCCCGCACGAGCGGCGTCGGCTGCACCTCGACGACGGTGACGTCGAGCCCGAGCGCCCGCGCGCTGGACGCCACCTCGGCACCGACGAACCCGGCCCCCGCGACGACGACGGTCGGGCAGCGTTCGAGCTCCGCCCGGATCGCCGCCGCGTCGTCGACGGTCCGCAGCACGAACACGCCCTCCGGCGGCGCGTTCCACGGGACCGGCCGGGGCCGTGCCCCCGTGCAGACGACCAGGTCGTCGTAGGGCACCGGACCCGCGGCGGTCTCGACGACGCCGCGCCCGGGGTCGAGACCGAGGACCGCGCAGCCCGTACGCAGCTCGACGTCGAGCTCGGCGAAGGCCAGCTCGTCCTTGAACGTGACGTTCTGTGGTCCGACCTTCCCGGTGAGGACCTCCTTGGACAGCGGCGGACGGTCGTAGGGCAGGTGCGGCTCGTCACCGAGCACGACGACCGAGCCGTCGAAGCCCCTGCGCCTGAGGAACTCCGTGACCCGCACCGCGGCCAGTCCGCCGCCGGCGACGACCACCCGCCGCGTCCCCATCCCGGTGCCCTCAGCCCTCGGCTGCGACGCCGATGGCGTCGACCGGGCAGCAGGCCGCGGCGTCGTGCACGCTGTCGAGGTCGGCGCCGGTCACGGTGTGGTGCAGCACCACCAGCCGCGCGTCGGGCCCCATCCCGAACACGTTCCCCGCGATCGTGGTGCACATCCCCGAATGGATGCACCGGTCCCAGTCGATCGTCACGTCCGCCATGTCTCCTCCTCCGTCGGGCCGGTCGCGCCGGCTTCAGCTGCCGCCGAGCTTCTCGGCCAGCTCGAACAACCAGCGCCGGTACTCGATGGAGTACTTGTCGACGCCCTTGAGGTGCATCTCCTCGGACAGGTCCTCGGGCAGTTCCTCGGGGCGCTGCGACTCCACCACCGGGCGGTCCTGCTCGTAGATGAAGTGGACGAACCCGCCCAGCTCCTCGTCGGCCTTCGCCGGGTCGCCGAAGTCGCGTCCGGCGATGGTGAAGTTGCGGATGCTGCGCGGGCCCAGCGGGGTCGGGTGGAACAGCAGGTTGTACTTGTTGCCGTCGGAGAAGACGATGTTGAGCATGCAGGTCAGCGGCATGAACACCCGCCAGTCGATGGAGAAGTAGACGTACGGGTCCTCGGGCAGGTCCTTGCCGCCCCAGGCCGCCGAGTCGACCGGCACCCGTACGAGCGTCTTCTTGTCCTGCAGGTTCTCGAGGCGGTTCTCGTCGCGCCAGACGTCGTGGCCCGGTACCGCAGGCTGCGACGCGTCGCCCAGGTAACCGTCGTGCAGGATCGCGAAGTGCGAGTAGTCGGTGTAGTTCTCGACCCGGCGTGGCGCGCTGCAGTCCCAGTCGGTCAGCGGACGGCACGCGATGTGGTGCAGCCCCGGGTCGTCGAACTGGGGGTACTCCGGCAACGGGTAGTACGGCTCGTCGACCAGGCAGGCCCAGATCAGCCCGTAGCGTTCCGCCGACAGGTACTTGCGCACGCTCGCCCGGAGGTGGCCCGCGAGGTCGGGGCGCTGGGGCGCGAGGGTGCAGCGGCCGCTGCCGTCGTACTGCCAGCCGTGGTAGGGGCACTGCAGCTCGCGGCCGCCGATCACGGTGCCGATCGACAGTGCGGACCCGCGGTGCGCGCACAGGTCGTCGAACACGCAGACCTCCCCGTCCAACCGGACGACGGCCAGCTGCTGCCCCATGAGCGTCGCCCGGATCGGCGTGTCCCCGAGATCCTCGGCGTAGGCGATGGGATGCCAGAAGTGCCGCAACGAGCGGTAGATCCGGGCCTCGCCGTCGGCGTTGAACTCGTTGACCCGCGAGGTGAACGCCGACTCGTCCGGGAGGTCGGTGAGAGTCATGGTGGGAGGTCCCTTTCTCGGCGGTGAGGTGGGGGCGTCGTGTCCGGCTCCGGACAGTGTCGGGCGCCACGTCGATCGGGTCGACACACGTGGCGGGTGACTCCCTGGGCCGGCCCCCTCACCCGTGACGGGTGACCCCTGCGCCGCGAACTGCCTGCGCGCGAACGGGTTCAGGCACGCCGATGCGGGCCGCGGCGACTGGTCGGCCGCGGCCCGCGAGGCGTGGACGTCCTCCCGCTACGGCGTGCCGGCGGGGACTCGTCGGTCGGCGTAGGACGGCCGGATGTCGGTCATCATCGCGACGAGCTCCTCGACCACGGCGTCGAGGAATGCGCGGCCGCTCTCCGCGGACGCCACGTGCGGGTCGCCGAAGATGGAGGTGTCGTTGGTCGAGGGGCTCGGCCGCGTCGTGTACGTCCGCGACGGCGTGACCGGGGCGACCAGGTCCCAACCGACGAGCGGCGTCGCCACCCCCTCGATCGCGGCCATGTCGACGAGCTCCGGGCGGACTGCGAGCTGGAACGACGTCTCGAACTCGCAGCCGTGGCCCATGCCGCCGACCTCGGACCGGCGCAGCGCGTGGATCCGGGCCGCCGCCGGCTCCCAGTAGCTGACGGCCGTCACCGTCGGGGCGTAGGTCGTGTCGAGGTCGTCGATCAACCGCCGGGCCACCGCGTCGTTCGCGGTCCCGTTGGGCCGGTTCCCGTTGAGGATCAGCAGCTTGCGGAACCCCTGCTTGATCAGCGCCGTCCCGACCTCGTAGACGAGCTCCTGGTAGAGCGGCACCGACAGGGAGATCGTGCCGGTGAACGACTCGAAGGTCTTCGAGATCCCGTAGGGCAGGGGCGGGGCGACGACGGCGCCGAGCCGTTCCGCCACCAGCGTCGCGACGTGCTCGGCCTGGTGGGTGTCGGCGTCGTTGGGCATGTGCGCGCCGTGCGCCTCGGTGGCGCCGGTGGGCAGGATGACCAGCGCCTCGCGGTCGATGGCCTCCTGGACCTGTCGCCAGCTCATGTGGGCGATCTTCATCGGGGATCTCCTCCCGCGGCGACCGCGGCCGCCGCGTCGACGACGGGCGGCCGCCGGCGGCCGTGCCCGGTGGACGTCTCGAACATGTGGCCGATCTCGAGGACCCGCCGGTCGGCGCCGGGCGGGCCGACGATCTGCATGCCGACGGGCAGCCCGTCGTCGGTGAAACCGGCCGGTACCGACAACGCCGGGCATCCCGTCGCGCTGATCCAGTACGCCAGACGCATCCAGTCGAGGTAGCCGGCCCCGCCCGCCGGGCCGCCGTCGCCGGCCGCCGGGAGGGGCGGGTACTCGAGCCGGGCGTCGAACGGAGGGACCGGGCTGACCGCGGCGACGAGGACGTCGTAGCCGGCGAAGTACGTGCACATCCGCTCCCACAGCTCGCCGCGGGTGCGCTCGGCGCGGGCGACGTCCTCGGCGCGCAGCGCACGACCTGCCTCGATGTTCGCGACCAGGCTCGGTTTGACCAGGTCCCGGTGCGCGTCGAGCAGGTCGCCGTAGGCGAGCTGGAACTGCCACGCGCGCAGGGTGCGGAACACCTCGTCGGCGCCCGAGAGGTCGGGGTGGTCCTCGACGACCGTGCAGCCGAGCCCCTCGAGGACGCCCACCTGCGCCGCGAGCACGTCCGCGACGGCCGGGTCGAGCGCAACCGCGCCGCCGAGGTCCGGCGCCCAGGCCACCCGCACACCACGCAGGTCGACCTCGAGTGGGCCGTCGAGGGCGCGGGGGTCGTCGCCGAGGCTGATGGGGCATCGCGGGTCCGGCCCGGCGATCACCGACAGCAGAAGCGCGAGGTCGTCGACCGAGCGGGCCATCGGGCCGGGGACGGTCAGGCTCGACCACGGCAGCACCGACGGGTACTGCGGCACCCGTCCGGACGACGGCCGCAGGCCGACGACGTTGCAGAACGACGCCGGGTTGCGCAGCGAGCCGCCCATGTCGTTACCGTCGGCCAGCGGGTGCATCCCACAGGCCAGAGCCGCAGCCGCACCGCCGCTGCTGCCACCCGCCGACCGGTCGAGCGCGTAGGGGTTGCGGGTGAGCCCGAACACCTCGTTGAACGTGTGCGAGCCGGCCGCGAACTCGGGGACGTTGGTCTTGCCGATCGTGATCGCGCCTGCCGCACGGATGCGTGCGACGACGAGCTCGTCGTCGTCGGGGACGTGGTCGGCGAAGATGCGCGAGCCGTAGGTGGTGCGGATGCCGGCGGTGCGGTGGGTGTCCTTGTGCGCCACCGGTAGCCCGTGCAGCGGACCGCGCAAGCGGCCGGCCGCGCGGTCCTGGTCGGCCCGGGCGGCGTCGGCGAGCGCCTGCTCCGGCACGAGCGTCACGATCGCGTTGACGACCGGGTTCACGGCGTCGATCCGGTCGAGGTGGGCACGGACGAGCTCCACCGCCGACACCTGGCCGACGCGGACGAGGTCGGCCATCTCCCGTGCCGGGAGGAAGCACAGCTCGTCGGCCGTCACGGTGGCGGTCCCGAGGCGTGAAGCGAATGTGACATACGCCCTCTCCTGTCCGCTGAGCGGATATGTCATCCTTCTTGCGGACAGTCAAGCAGGTGGCGCCGCCGACCGTCAACGCCGTCGGAGGTCCCCCACCGCCGGACCGAGGAGACGATCAGCGATGGCCACAACCCGTCCCGGCACGTCCCGCCCCACGGTCGCCCCGACGTCATGGAGGGTCGGGTGATGCCCGGGGCCGCGTCGCTGATCGCCACGGTGCTCGACGCCGGCACCTTCGTCGGCTGGGACGCCCCACCACCGCCGGTCGCCGACGACGACTACCGGACAGCGCTGGATGCCGCCGCTCGACGTAGTGGCGCCGACGAGGCGATCGTCACCGGTCAGGGCCGGATCGCCGGCCGGGCGGTCGCCGTCGTCTGCAGCGAGTACGGGTTCCTCGGCGGTTCGATCGGCGCTACCGCCGCCCACAGGATCGTCGCCGCCGTCGAGAGGGCCACCGCCGCCCGGCTCCCGCTGCTCGCCTCCGCGGCCTCCGGCGGAACGCGGATGCAGGAGGGGACGCCCGCGTTCGTGCGGATGGCGCCGATCGTCGCTGCGGTGACCGCACACAAGTCCGCGGGCCTGCCCTACCTCGTCCACCTGCGACACCCGACGACCGGCGGTGTGCTGGCCTCGTGGGGGTCGTTGGGCCACGTCACCGTCGCCGAACCCGGCGCCCTCATCGGGTTCCTCGGGCCCGCGGTCTTCGAGGCGCTGCACGGACGCCCCTTCCCACCCGCGGTCCAGACCGCGGAGGCACTCCACGACCACGGCCTCGTCGACGCGGTACTGCCGACGTCGCTGCTGCGCGGGATCGCCGCGCGTGCTCTCGCGCTGCTCGCCCCGGAGCCGCCCGCAGCCCACCCCGGCACCCCGGCACCCGCGCCACGCCGCCCGCTGACCGAGCTGCCCGCGTGGGAGTCCGTCCGCCGGACCCGCCGCCCGGGCCGGCCCGGGTTGCACGCCGTTCTGCGCCACGCCGACGACGCGCTCCCGCTCAGCGGGACCGGGGCGGGTGAACGCGGCGAGGCGCTGGTCCTGGCGCTGGTGCGGTTCGGTGGCACGGCCTGCGTGCTCGCGGGCCACGACCGGACCGTCTCCCGGCCGCCGACGCCCGCCGACCTGCGCACCGCGCGCCGCGGAATGCGCCTCGCCGGCGAGCTCGGCCTGCCGTTCGTCAGTGTGATCGACACCGCCGGTGCGGAGCTGAGCCCGGCCGCGGAGTGGGGTGGCCTCGCCGGGGAGATCGCCCGCTGCCTCGCCGACCTGCAGCAACTGCCCGCGCCCACGCTCTCGGTGCTCCTCGGCCAGGGCACCGGCGGCGCCGCGATCGCACTGCTGCCGGCCGACCGGGTCGTGGCCGCCCGGGACGCCTGGCTCGGACCGCTGCCGCCCGAGGGCGCCGCCACGATCCGCTTCGGTGACCCGGACCGCGCCCCCGAGATCACCGAGGCACAGCACGTGCGCGCGGCCGATCTCCTCCATGCCGGCGTCGTCGACCGGGTGCTCGACGAGCTGCCCGACGCCGCCGACGAGCCGGAGACGTTCGCGCGCCGCGTCGCCGATGTGATCGCCGAGGAGCTGCGGCACCTGCGTGCGAGCGACGCCGCCCTGCGCGGCGCCGAGCGGGCGGCCCGCGGCCACCGGCTCGTCGCCCTGCCGCCTGCCTGACCCGGGAACGCCGCCCGGACGCCGACCGGGGCCGGCTGTCAGCCGGCCCGGTCCGCGAGGCTCGCGAGGTAGTCGTCGAGCGTGCAGGCGGGCCGGCCGAGCAGCGCCTCCAGCACGAACGGCGACCCGGTGAACCCGAACTCGCGGTAGTGGTCGCACATCAGCGCGAGACACCGGCCCGCGTAGTCCACCGCCGCACCCGGCGGGGCGTCGACGGCGCGGACGGCACGTCCGAGCCGGCGTGCCAGCGTCGTGGCGACGTCGTCGGCGTCGAGGCCCTGCGGCCCGCACAGCTCGAAGGTGCCGCCGTCGAGCCCGTCGGTCGTGAGCACCACGGCCGCTGCGTCGGCGACGTCGCGGAGGTCCACGTAGGACAGCCGCGCCTCGACCCCCCACGGGCTGGTGAAGCGGCCCGTCCGCCGCACGGCGTCGAGCTGCCCGCCGAGGTTGTCGAGGTAGGCGCAGGGCTGGACGACCCTGTGGTCCACGTCGAGGGTGTCGAGGAACTCCTCCACCCGCAGCTTCTCCCAGTGGTGCGGCATGCGTTCCAGCTGCGGCCGCAGCACCGAGTGGTAGACGAGCCGCTCCACCCCGGCCTCGCACGCGCGCCGCGCGAGCCGGGTCGCACCGGCGAACTCGTCGGCGTCGAAGTTCGGCCAGATCAGGTACACGGCGTCGCAGCCGCGCAGCGCGGCCGCCGTCACGTCGTCGTCCCGCAGCGAGCCGACGACGACCTCCGCGCCGAGCGCGGCCAGGTCCGCGGCGGCGCGCCGGCCCCGCACCAGTGCGCGCACCGGCAGGCCCCGGCGACGCAGCGCGGCGGTCACGGCGAGGCCGGTCATCCCGCCGGCCGCGGTCACCAGGATCATCCGCCGGCCGCCGTCGGTCGGGTCACACGCTCACCCGCGCCTCGCGCAGCAGGTCGTGGATCGCGCTGGGGCTCAACGGGACCTGCCGCACGGGTGGCGTGCCGAGCGGGCTCAGCGCGTCCTCCACCGCCGACGCGATGACCTGCCCGACGGGGATGGTGCCGGCCTCACCGACACCCTTGACGCCCAACGGGTTCAGCGGCGACGGCGTCTCCATGTGGACCATCTCGATGTGCGGGATCTCCGTCGCGTACGGCACGAGGAAGTCCATGAAGCTCGCATTGCGCAGCACACCGTTCTCGTCGTACTCCAGCTTCTCGTAGAACGCCCCGCCCATCCCCTGCGCGACACCGCCCGCGACCTGACCCTCGACGATCATCGGGTTGATCATGTTGCCGCAGTCGTGCACGCACACGTACCGCTTGACGTCGATGTCGCAGGTGACCGGGTCGACCTCGACGAGCGCAGCGTGCACCCCGTAGGCCCAGGTCGCGTGCGGCGGCGAGTAGTACTCGGAGACCTCGATGCCGGGACGCTCCCCGTCGGGCAGCGGTTTGCCGGTGCTGCGTGCTGTCGGCGCGAACTGGGTGGCCGTCTGCGCGGCCTTGTTGAACGCATAGCGCAGCGGGTTGCTCATCGTCGCCACCTCGGCGAGCGTGACACCCCGCGAGCTGGTCCCGCGCACGAACGCCCGCCCGTCCTCCAGCTCGATGTCGTCGGGGTCCGCCTCGAGCATGTTGGCCGCGGCCTGCGCGATCCGGGCCCGCGCGCTCACTGCGGCGACGTGGACGGCGTTGCCGCTGACGACGGCGGCACGGCTGGCGAACGTCGCCACGCC
>MEGH01000047.1:0-20303 GCA_001725415.1 Pseudonocardia sp. SCN 73-27 | reverse complement strand
ACGTCGCCACGCCCCAGTCGAAGACGCCGGTGTCGCCCTCGACGACGATCACGTCCTCGGGCCGCACCCCGATCTGGTCGGCGACGATCTGCGCCCACGCCGTCTCGTGACCCTGCCCCTGCGCGGTGAGCCCGGTGTTGACGTAGGCCTTGCCGGTGATGGGGTGCAGCCGGATCTTCGCGCCCTCGTACGGGCCGAGCCCGGTGCCCTCGACGTAGAACGACAGGCCGAGGCCGAGCAGGCGGCCCTCGCCGCGGGCCTGCTCCTGCTCGGCGCTGATCGCGTCGAGGTCGAGCGCCTTCTCCAGCGCGGCCAGCGCGTCGTCGTAGCGTCCGCTGTCGAGGGTGACCGGCAGTCCGTCGGCGAACAGCAGGTCGGGGCGGGTGTAGGGGAACTCGTCCGGTGCGATGAAGTTGCGCCGCCGGATCTCGAAGCGGTCGATGCCGAGCTCGGCCGCGAGCTGGTCCATCGCGCGTTCGATGGCGAAGTTCGCCTGCGGGCGTCCGCAGCCGCGGTACGGCGTCACGGGCACGGTCGGGGTGTAGACGCAGTCGAAGGTCACGTGGATCGCCGGGATGCGGTACGGCCCGGCGATCTGGGTGGAGGCGACCTGGGCGACGGCGATGCCGTAGGGGATGAAGGAGCCCGTGTCGTGCAGGAACGTGTCCCGCAGGCCCAGGACGACGCCGTCGCTGGTCGCGGCGAGCTCGATGTCGTGGATCTGGGTCCGCTCGTGGGTCATGTGCACGAAGTTCTCGGAGCGGTCCTCGACCCACTTTACCGGTCGGCGCAGGTCCTTCGCCGCGAACGGCACGAGGATCTCGTTGCTGTAGGGGAACACGATCTTGGGCCCGAAGCCGCCGCCGACGTCGGGGGCGACGACGCGCACCTTGTCCTCGTCGAGCTCGAAGAGGCTGGCCAGGGCGCCGCGAAGGCCGATGGGGGCCTGGGTGCCGTCCCACACGGTGAGCTCGCCGGACACCGCGTCCCACCGGGCCGCGGTGCTCAGGCACTCCATCGGCGCGGCGGTGCTGCGGTCGACGCGCACCTGGATCCGGGTGACGTGGTCCGCGGCCGCGAACGCGGCCTCGGGATCGCCGCTGACCTGCACGAGGTGTGCCGCGATGTTGTTCGGGACGTCCTCGTGGACGAGCGGTGCGCCGTCGAGTGCGGCCTTCGCGGGGTCGACCTCGACCGGCAGGATGTCGTAGTCGATCTCGATCAGCCGCGCGGCGTCCTCGGCGATGTAGCGGTCGTCGGCGACGACGAACGCGATCGCCTGCCCGACGTGGTAGACGTCCTCGTGGGCGAGCGGGTACTGGGTGCGCGGGTGGCCGATGCACGGGTGCGGGATCAGCAACGGCATCGTGACGTCGAGCTCGCCGAGGTCGGCGTGTGTGTAGACGCGGTGCACGCCCGGCAGGGCCCGCGCCGCGGTGGTGTCGAGGTGGGTGATGCGGCCGCGCGCCACGGCGCTGCGGGCGAAGGCGCCGTGCAGGACGCCGTCGAGCGGCAGGTCGTCGACGAAGCGGCCGCGGCCGGTGACCAGGCGCGCGTCCTCGTTGCGCTGGACGCGGGCGCCGAACTGGCGTGTGGACATCGGCTATCCCTTCGACGCGATCTCGGCGGCCGCCTGACGGGTGGCCGCGACGATGCCCATGTAGCCCGTGCACCGGCAGAGGTTTCCGGCGAGCTGGGCGCGCAGGCCGTCGTCGGTCTCGGCCAGCTCCTCGTTCTCGACGAGGTGGGTCACCGCCATCAGGAACCCGGGCGTGCAGAACCCGCACTGCAGGCCGTGGCACTCCCGGAACGCGCGCTGCACCGGGTGCAGCGTGCCGTCGGGCTCGGCGAGACCCTCGACGGTGCGGACCTCCATGCCGTCGACCTGCACCGCCATCGTCAGACAGGACCGCGCGGGCACCCCGTCGAGGTGCACGGTGCACGCCCCGCAGACGCCGTGCTCGCAGCCGACGTGCGTCCCGGTCAGGCCGAGGTCCCCGCGGAGGAAGTCCGACAGCAGCAGCCGCGGTGACACTGCTGCCTCGACCTTCTCCCCGTTGACCGTCAGCGAGATCGCGATCCGGTCCTCGGCGCCGTAGCGGGTGTCGCCGTCGACCGGTTCCGCATTCAGGTGGTCGGTGCTGTGGTTGCCGGTCATCGGGGCCCTCCCGCCCGCGCGGCCGCCCGCGTCAGGACGTCGTTCACCAGCCCGCCCAGCAGGTGCCGCCGGTAGTCGGCACTCGCGGCGGTGTCGTCGACGGTGGTCACTGCGTCCCGGGCGAGCTCGCCGGCTGCCCGGAACGCCTCGGGGCCGGGTTCGGCTCCGCGCAGCGCGTCCTCTGCCGCACGCAGCCGGACCGGTGTGGTGGCCACGCCGCAGGCCGCGAGCCGGGCCCGCGCGATGCGGCCGGCGTCGTCGAGCAGCAGGGTGGCACCGGCTCCGGCGACGGCGAAGTCGCCGTGCCTGCGGGCGAACTCGCGGAACGCCCAGCCCTCCCCCGGCTCCAGTACCGGGAAGGCGACCTCGACGAGCAGCTCCTCGGGTTCGAGGGCGGTGGTGAAGACGAACTCGAAGAACTCGGCGGCGGAGATGGTCCGCTCGCCCGCCGACGACCGTGCGGTCAGCTCGCCGTCGAGCAGCGTGAGCAGGCACGGCAGCTCCGACGCGGGGTCGGCGTGCGCGACGCTGCCCCCGACCGTCCCGCGGTTCCTGATCACCGGGTGGGCGATGTACTCCATCGTCTCGCGGATCAGGGGATTGCGGGCGAAGGCGGCCTCGTTGCGTTCGAGGGTCCGCTGCCGGGTCATCGCGCCGACGCGGATCATCCCGTCGCGGGTGTCGATCGTCGCGAGCTCGGCGACGCGTCGCAGGTCGATGACGGTGTCGGGGTTGGCGAGCCGGAAGTTCAGGGTGGGGACGAGGCTCTGGCCACCCGCGAGGACCACCGAGTCCTCGCACTCCGCCCGCACCCGCAACGCTCCGGCGAGGGTGTCCGGCGCGACGTACTCGTAACAGGGTGGCTTCATCGCCGACCTTCTTCCTTCGTCGTACCGCCGGTCCGGTGCGCACTCGCCCGGCCACGGCGCGTCGCGGGGCTCACAGCGCGAGCTTCGAGGCGAATTGCGGGTACCTGATCGGGTGCTGGGCCAGGATCGCGTCCTTGTTCTCGGCGGTCATGATGTCCTGGAACACGGCGTTCTGGAACTGCGGCGAGCCCCCCTCGATCGCCGTCCGCACGATCTTCGCGGCGATCAGCCCGGTCTCGGCGGCCGAGTAGAAGCGGGACGCGCGAAGGAACGGTGTCCCCAGCCACGTCAGCATCTCCTCGTCGGCGTCACTGGTGACGTGGGTGACGTCGGTGATGTTGTTCTGCTTGAGGTACGCGGCGATGCCGTCGCCCATCGTCGCCGCGTAGGAGACGACGATCTTCGCGTCGGGGTGGGCCTGCAGTCCGCGCTCGACGACGCCGACGGCGGTGTTGCGGTCGAACATGCCCTGTTCACGCACGACCACCTCGAAGCCGCTGCCCTTGAGCGAGGCGTCGAGCCCCTCGTCGATCCGCTCGGAGAAGCCCTGGCCGACGACGCCCTGCACGACGATGACCTTGCCGGGCTTGACGTCGGCCTTGAGCCAGTCCCCGATCAGGGTCCCGCCCTCGACGGAGTCGAGGTGGGCCACGCCGCTGACGTAGGGGTCGAGCGGCCCCGGGCCGGCCCAGAGCGCGAGGCCGACGGGGACGTCGGAGCTCTTCGCCTCCCGGACACCGTTGAGGGTCGTCTCGATCGTGTTCGGGTTGATGACCACGCCCGCGGCACCCTGTGAGAGGAGGCTCTCGATGTTGCGCAGCTCGGTGGGGCCGTCGAAGTTCGCCTGCACGACCTTGATCTGGTAATTGCCGCCGTCGAGGCCCATCGCGACGCCCTCGGCGACGTACTTCGTGTAGTCGACGACGCCGTTGAGCGACAGGCCGATCGTCGTGGCGGCACCGCCGGAGCCGGAGCCGGCCGCGGCGCCGGTGCCGCCGCCGGAGCCGCACGCGGCGGTGGCGAGGGCGATGCCGCCGAGCGCGCCGAGACCGCCCAGCAGCGTGCGGCGGGAGAGCAGAACGGGGTCGTTGGCCATGATGGTCTCCTTCGGGGGGCGGGCTGGTGCGGTGGGTGCGTCAGCCGGTCCGGCGCGCCGCCCGGATCCGGCGGATCTCGGACGTCGCCGTCACGGCGACCGCGCCGATGAGGATCACGCCGAGCACCAGCTGGTTGTAGGTGTCGGGAACGTCCAGGAACGACAGCGAGTCGGTGACCATCGCGACGACGAGCACCCCCAGCACGCCGCCGACGATGCTGCCGCGGCCACCGGCGAGCGACGCGCCGCCGAGAACGGCCGCGGCCACGACGGTGAGCTCGAGGCCGACGCCTCCGCGCGGGTCGCCCGCGCCGACCCGGCCTGCGAACATGACGCCTGCGAGCCCGGCGAGCAGGCCGTTGATCGAGTAGAGGGCCATCTTGATCCGGGCCGTCGGAACGCCGGCCAGGAACGCGGCCTCCTCGTTGGCCCCGACCGCGTAGACGTTGCGCCCGAACCGGGTGAAGTGCAGCAGCAGGGCGCCCAGCAGGATGACCAGTGCCCACACGATCACCGCGACCCGCACTCCGAGCACCTCGGCACGTACCCAGGTCATGCCGGTCGGCATCGGGATGGGCGTGCTGGCCGCAAGGGTGAGGGCGAGCGATGCGAACACCGCGAGCCCACCGAGGGTGAGGATGAACGGCGGCACCTTGAGGTAGGCGACGATCAGACCCCAGCAGAGCCCGATGAGCGCTCCCGCGACGAGGCAGACGGCCACCACGACGACGGTCGGCAGCCCGTGCAGCACGAAGCTCGCCGTCACGACCCCGCCGACCGAGACGAGGCTGCCGACGGACAGGTCGAGCTGACCGCCGACCAGTAGGAGCGTCTGCCCGACCACGAGCACGCCGAGCACGGCGTTCGCGGCCAGCAGGCGGCCGATGTTGGCGCCGCTGAGGAACGCCGGGTTGTACACGGTCGTCACCACGCCGAGCGCGACGACGATGAGGGCCAGCGGTGCGTAGACGCGCAGGTGCTCGCGCATCAGCGGGGAGAGGCCGCGGCGCTGCAGCGGTGGGGTGGCCGCGTCGACCTCCGGCGGGACGTCGGTGGTGGTCATGGTCAGCTCCTGGCTCCGAGGGCGAACAGTGCCTGTTCGGTCGCGTCGACGCCGGGTATCTCCCCCGCCACGACACCGTCCCGCATGACGATCACCCGGTCGGCGACGCAGCGGATCTCCTGGTACTCGGTGGACAGCACGACGACGGCGGCGCCCGCGCGGGTGAGGGCGCGCAGTTGCCGGTAGATCTCGGCCTTGCTGGGGATGTCGATCCCGACGGTCGGTTCGTCGAGCACGAGGACCCGGGCGTCTACGCGCAGCCAGCGGTCGATCAGGACCTTCTGCTGGTTGCCTCCGCTGAGCCCGCGCACGGCCAGCCGGACGTCGGAGGCCTTGAGTCCGAGGCGTCGGCCGCCACGGCGGCACCGGTCGGCCGCGCGTACCGCGGAGTACCAGGTCAGCGGGTGCGCCGCATCGCCTGCGAGCTCGCTGTTCTCATGGATCGGCCGGTCGAGCAGCAACCCTTCGCGTTTGCGGTCGGCCGGGATGAGCGCGACGCCCCGCATCGCCGCCCGGCGGCGGGTCGAACCGGGTTTCCCCATCAGTTCGACGGAGCCGGCCGTCGGTCGTGCGGCACCGCTCAGAATCCGGCCGAGCTCGGCGGCCCCGGAACCGACCGGACCGTTGATCACCACCGTCTCCCCGAACCGCAGATCCAGGTCCACGCCCTTGAGCCGGCGGCCGAAGTGCACGCCGCGCAGCCGGGCCGCGACGTCGCCGGGTTCGGTGCCGCCGCCATGGATGTCCTCGCGGCGCAGCGAGACCTCGGACCCGAACATCTGCGCCACGAGCCCGTCCGTCGTCGTGTCCTCGACCAGGCCCCCGCCGACGCGACGGCCGTCCCGCAGGACGGTGTAGTCGTCGGCGAGGGCGATCACCTCGGAGAGGTGGTGGCTGATGTAGACGACGCTGACGCCGTGTTCGCGCACGCGGCGCACGACCTCGAACAGCTGCCCGATCTCGTCCGGGTGCAGCGACGCGGTGGGCTCGTCCATGATCAGGCAGCGGGCGTCGAAGGTGACGGCGCGAGCCAGCTCGAGCAGCTGCCGCTGCGCGACCGAGAGCGTCGCGACCGGTGCGCGGACGTCGAGCTCGACGCCGACCCGCTGGAGCCGCCGCCGTGCCTCGCGCTCGACGAGCCACTGGCCCGACAGTCCGAGCCGGTTGCGGGGCGCCTCGCCGAGCACGACGTTGTCGGCGACCGACCGGGTCAGCGCGACCTGGCGCTCCTGGTGCAGGACGCGGATGTGCAGCTCGCGGGCGTCGCGCGGGGTCAGCCGGACCGGCCGGCCGTCGACGCGGATCTCGCCCGAGTCGGGCTGCAGGACGCCGGACGCGATCTTGATGAGGGTCGACTTGCCGGCACCGTTCTCGCCGACGAGGGCGTGCACCCGTCCCGGCGTGAACTCGACGGACACGTCGGTCAGAGCCCGTGCCCCCGGGAACGACTTACTGACGTTCTGGAGCTCGATCATGACACCTCGTATTCGGTGAGCGGATACCATAGCCGCTCAACGGTCAGCGGTGAGTGTCTTGGGCCACGTCGGCCCTGTCAAGAGCGGTGCAGCGTCACCCGGCCGTGTGGGGGCCGGAACGGTCCGATCACGTGCGGTGACGCCGAGGGCACGTACCGGCATCCGGCCCCCGCACCGGGGCGCGCAGCAGTCGGGACGGCTCCCGACCCGAGCCGGAAACGCGTCAGGAAGGCCCGTCGTTGTCGTAGGTGGCCCAGTGCATGGGCTGCCATCCGGTGCCCAGCGAGATGGTCCGTGCGACACGCTGGACGCTCTGCAGCGCGGCCGCCTCGGCCGGACCCTCGTCGAACTCGGTGCGCGCCATCACCAGACACACGCACGCCACGACCTCGCCGACGGAGTTGTGCACCGGCGCGGACAACGAACCGGTGAACGACTGGACGTCGCCGACCGTCCGGGAGTAACCCTGCTGACGGATCACGTCCAGCTTCGGCCGGATCGACGCCGGGTCGGTGTCGGTCTCCGGAGTCAGCCTGGCCAACGGGCCGGCCAGGTACTCGTCGATCTCCGCCGGGGGCAGATTGGCGAGCAGGACCAGGCCCTTGCTTCCGCAGTGCATCGGGAAGTGGTGGCCGTAGGTGGTCCGGGTGATCGTCTCGCCCGACATCGCGTCGCGGGCGTAGAGCGTGACGACGAGGTTCCCGCTGCGCTCGGCCAGCTGGTAGACCCCCGACGGGGTCTCCTCGGCCGCCTCCCGGAACAGCGGGATCGCCAGCTCCAGCAGTGGGTGCCCGACGAGATAGGTGGAGCCCAGCAGCCAGGTCCGCCTGCCCATCCGGAAGACGCCGGCATTGTCGCGGGTGATGAACTCCGCGCTCTCCAGCTGCGACAGCGTGCGGTGCAACGTCGCCCACGACATCTGCAACGCCTCGGCGGCATCGGTGGCCCGCATGGGCCGCTCGGCGAGCAGCTCCAGCACGCGCAGGGCGCGCATGACGCCCTGCAGCGTCGCCTTCGGGCGCTCCTCGCCCTCGGAACGAACCCGCCCCGGGGGGCCGTCCATCTCCGACGACACCACGCCACCCCCTCAGTCGTGCACGACCGTACCGGACGGTTCGAGGCGCACCCCCGCCCCGACCGCGCACGACCGCCCCGGCCCGCCGGCACACGACGGTCGCCTAGCCCGCAGGTGTGGCCGGGTCGACCACGGCGTGCACGTCGTCGGGATCCGCCCACCCGTCCGGCCGGACGAGGCCGCCGTCGGCCTTGACCGACTCGAAGTACGCGCCACGGTCGAACATCGGCACCGCACCGCGCCCGGCTCGCAGCGTGTCGCGCAGCTCCGACGTCGCGACCTCGTCGACCTCGACCTTCCCCTGCACCCGCGTGACGACGACGCCGTACTCCCGACGTGCGGCGTCCTCGGTGACGAGCCCGACCGCCACGTCGTAACGGACGCGCTCCGGGTCGCGCCGCAGCGGATCGCCCCAGCCGCCACCCCCGGTCGTCCACACCGTCACGAGGTCGTCGGGTGCGATGGGCACACCGTCGATCATGCCGGGCAGGCTCTCCGTGCTGCCGTCGCCGCGGGCCACCTCGATGCCGTAGGGCCAGCCGGCCTTCCCGCCGTTCACCCCGTACGTCGCGAGCTCGGACCGGTCGGCGTTGGACAGCAACGTCGACGAGCGGAGCGACCGGATCTTCTTCTGGTAGCCGAACCCACCGCGGAACTCGCCCGCGCCGGCGGAGTCGGACCGCAGCTCCAGGCTCTCGACCAGCACCGGGTAGCGCTGCTCGGAGAATTCCGCGGGCAGGTTGCGCGAGTTCGGGACGATGTGCACGACGTCGCTGCCGTCGGCCCACGGCCGGCCCGGCCCGCCGCCACCGAGCACCTCCCGGAACAGCGAGAGCTTCCCCTCGGTGTCGCGGCTGTGCAGGCCCCAGATCCGGATCGTCTCGTGGTCCGCCGGCATCCGCCCGCCGGTGGCCTTGGCCAGCGCGCCGGCGAAGATGCCCAGCGCGCGGATGAGGATGAAGAACCGCAGGCCCGTCGGACGCCCGAAGTGCGGCGTGACGAGCGTGCCCTTGGGCGGGAACACCACGTCGATGACATCGAGGATGCCCTCGTTGATGTCGATCTCCGCGGCGCGCTCCGGCGAGTCGGCCAGGCACCGCAGCACCGGACCCATCCACTTGCGGACGAACCGGCCCTCGCAGTAGTCGATCGCCCAGTTGATCGGACCCTCCGCCTCCGGGTCGGTGCCTGTGAAGTCCAGCAGGATCCGGTCCGCGGTCTTGGTCATGGTCAGCCGCATCGCGTAGAGCTTGCGGGTGAAGCCGTCGCACTCGACGTAGTCCTCGAACGTGTAGACGCCGTCGGCGATCTTGGGCAGCAGCTCGTCGCGGACGGTCCGCGCGCAGTTCTCGATGATCGCGTCGAACCCGCCCTCGAGCACGTCGACGCCGTAGCGATCGGCCAGCTCGGTCAGCCGGCGCGCCCCCAACCGGCAGGCGCCGATCTCGGAGTCGATGTCGCCACGCAGGTGCTCGGGCAGCCGCGAGTTGCGCTCCAGGATGCGGAACGCGGTCTCGTTGAGGACACCGCGGTCGTAGAGCTTGATCGGCGGGACGACCAAGCCCTCGCCCCACTGGTCGTGGACCTGCACCGGCAGGCTCCCCGGCACGCAGCCGCCCACGTCGTCGTGGTGCCCGAAGACCTGCGCGAAGCCGAGCAGCCGGTCGTCGCCGTGGAAGATCGGCACCGTCGTGCACAGGTCGGGGACGTGTCCGCAGGACCCGGCGCTGTTGTAGGGGTCGTTCCAGAAGAACACGTCGCCGGGGTGGATGTCGTCGCCGAAGAACTCGAAGACCGGCTCGATCAGCGAGCCGTAGGAGCGCCCGGTGAGCTTGCGGCCGCGGGCGTCGTAGAGACCGACGCGGTAGTCGTGCTGGTCGCGGATCATCGGGGACCGTGCGGCCCGCTCGACGGCGGCCTCGATCTCCACCTCCGCGGAGCGGATGGTGCCGGTGATGACCTCGAGCTCGATCGGGCCCAGAACCGTGGTTGCCATGCTCAGCCCTTCGTGAGGATCAGGTTGGCGGCGGGGTCGCAGGTGACCTGCCACCCCGGCGGGACGACGACGGTCGCGCCGTACTCCTCGACGACGCCCGGACCCGCGACCGAGGTCCCCGGCGCCAGCGCGGCGCGGTCGTGGATCGCGCAGGGGCGCCACCCCTCCCCCGGCCAGTAGACGTCGCGGGTCGTCGGAGCCGGCGCGGCCGCGCCCGCCGCCTCGTAGCGGGAGCGGTGCGGCGGCCGGTGCAGCCTGCCGACAGCCTGGACCCGCAGGTTGACGACCTCGACGTCCTGCTTGCCGTCGTAGGAGAAGCCGTAGATGCGGTGGTGCTCGGCGTGGAACGCGGCGATGGTCGCGTCGAGTGCCGCGCGCCCGGTGAGGCCGGCCGGGACCGACACCGCTACCTCGTAGCCCTCACCGACGTAGCGGGCGTCGGCGCCGCGGATCACCTCGACGTCGTCGTCCTCGACCCCCTCGGCCCGCAGCTCGGCGGTCCCGGCCTCCTCCAGCTCGCGCCAGATCACGTCGAGGTCGTCGGCCACGCGCGGTTCGAGGGGGCTGACGTAGGTCCGGACGAGGTCGCGCTTGATGTCGGTGACCTGCAGCCCGAACGCCGACAGGTTCCCGGGGTAGGGCGGCACGAGCACCCGCGTCATGCCGAGGAAGTCGGCGACCTGCGCGGCCAGCAGCGGGCCCGCTCCCCCGAACGCGACGAGTGTGTAGGCCGCCGGGTCGCGGCCCTTGCTCGTCGAGACCTGCCGGATGCCGGCGACCTGCCCGGCCGCCGCGACCTCCAGAACCCCTGCCGCGACCTCGTCGGCGTCGAGCCCGAACCGGCGGCCGAACTCCTCGAACGCGGCGCGGGCAGAGTCGCGGTCGAGCACCAGCTCGCCGCCGACGAGGCTGGCCGGGAAGCGGTTGAGCACAGTCGCGGCGTCGGTGACGGTCGGCTCGGTGCCGCCGCGCCCGTAGGCGATCGGGCCGGGTACGGCGCCCGCGCTGCGTGGCCCGACCTTGAGGCTCTGGTTGGGCCCCACCCATGCCAATGACCCACCACCGGTACCGACGGTCGCGATGTCGATCATCGGGATCTTCACCGGGTAGCTCTCGATGACCGACTCGCTGGTGAGCCGGACCGTCAGGTCCTCGATGAGCGCCACGTCGGTGGAGGTGCCACCGACGTCGAGGGTGATGATGTCGGAGATCCCGGCGGCACGGGCGGCCTCGATGGCGCCGAGCACACCCCCGGCGGGGCCCGACAGGAGCATGTTGACGGGACGCTCGCCCGCTGCCTTGGCGGTCACCACGCCGCCGTTGGACTGCATGATCAGGAACGGCCGCGGGCCGGCCCGGCGCCCCAGCTCGGCCTCGGCGTTACCCAGGTAGGTGCGGCAGTAGGGCTTCACCATGACGTCGAGCAGCGTCGTCATGGCGCGCTCGTACTCGCGGTACTCGGGCAGAACGACGCTGGAGAGGGAGACGAACAGCTCGGGGAACCGCTGCGCGAGCAGTTCGCCGATGCGGCGCTCGTGATCGGGGTTCGCGTAGGAGTGCAGCAGGCAGACCGCCAGCCGGTTCACACCCTCGGCGACGAGCTCCTCGGCGGCGGCGACGACCGCGTCCTCGTCGAGCTCCCGGGCGACGGCGCCGTCGTAGAGGATGCGCTCGGGCACCTCCCGCACCAGGTGCAGCGGCACCAACCGCGGCGGCTTGACCCAGAAGAAGGAGTTGCCGTAGCCGTCGGGGACCGATTGGCGAGCGATCTCGATCAGGTGCCGGAACCCCTGCGTGACCAGCAGCCCGATGCCGTCGAACTCGTGCTCGAGGACCGCGTTCGTCGCGGTCGTCGAGCCGTGGACCAGCAGGCTCACGTCGTCGAAGCCGCGTCCTGCAAGGCCGAGGACCTTCTCGACGCCGGTCACGAGTGCGCGGCTGGGATCCTCCCGATCGCTCGCGGTCTTGACCGCGTACAGGTCGCCGCTGTCGGAGTCCACCGCGATGACGTCGGTGAACGTTCCGCCGGTGTCGACGGACACACGCAGGCTTCCCGGCATGGGCCTCTCTCCCTTCGATCGGACCACGCTTGACACGTATCCGGTAGGCGGACACGATATCCGCTGTCCGGGGACATTAGGACCTCGCCGAACACGGTGTCAATCGCCGCGAACCGGCTGCCACGTCCGCCCCGCCGCAGTCACCGCCCTCGCACCGTCCAGGCCAGAGGAGTGCTCCGTGCAGCTCGACCAGCAGTTCACGATCCCTGTCGACATCGAGACGACGTGGGCAGGCCTGCTCGACATCACCAGGGTCGCCGCCGCCTTCCCGGGCGCGACGCTCGCCGACCACACCGACGACTCCTTCACCGGAACCGTCAAGGTCAAGCTCGGACCCGTCGGCCTCACCTACCGCGGGAAGGCGACGTTCACGGAGATCGACGGGGCCGCGCACCGCGTCGCGATCGTCGCGTCCGGGTCCGACGTCAAGGGCAACGGCAACGCCTCGGCCGACGTCCACGCCGCGCTGACCGCGGGCCCCGACGGCTCGACGGTGTGCGACCTGCGGACCAACCTGGAGATCACCGGCAAGGCGGCCCAGTTCGGGCGCGGGCTCGTCGTCGACATCGGCAACCGGGTCCTGAGCCAGTTCGCCCGCAACCTCGAGACGAGCTTCCACCAGCCTGCGCCGGCACCGGCGGCACCGCCGGGCCCCGCCGTGCCGATCCGTGCCGCCGCGCCCGTACCCGTCCAGGATCCCGCCGCGGTCGCGTCCGACCAGCTCGACGCACTGGGCCTGCTGTGGGGCAGCCCGCTCGGACGCCGCGGCCTGCTGAGCACCGCCGCGCTGCTGCTGGCGATGTTCGCGTTCGCCCTCGGACGGCGGACGGCCACCGCCCGATGAGCCGCCACACCGACGCCGGGCCCCTGGACGGCCTCGTCGTGCTCGACCTCAGCCGCGCTCTCGCCGGCCCGCACGCCGCGATGCTGCTCGGCGACCTGGGCGCACGCGTCATCAAGGTCGAGAACCCCGAGGGCGGCGACGACTCCCGCGGCTGGGGGCCCCCATTCGTCGGCGACGGCGAGTCCACCTACTTCATGTCCTGCAACCGGAACAAGGAGTCGATCGCCCTCGACCTCAAGGCTCCCGGCGACCTCGACGTGCTCGCGCGCCTCGTCGTCCGCGCCGACGTCGTCGTCGAGAACTTCCGCCCCGGCACGATGCGCCGGCTCGGCCTCGGCAACGACCGCCTCCTCGAGCTCAACCCTCGGCTGGTCGTGCTCTCCATCAGCGGTTTCGGTCACGACGGCCCCGAGGCGGGACGCGCCGGGTACGACCAGATCGCCCAGGGCGAGGCCGGTCTCATGTCGCTCACCGGCCCCGCCCCCGACGACCCCCAGCGCGTCGGTGTGCCCATCAGCGACCTGCTCGCCGGCCTCTACGGAGTCACCGGCGTCCTCGCCGCGCTGGCCGAACGCGAACGCACCGGGCGCGGACAGGTCGTCCGCACCTCGCTGCTCGCCGCGACCGTCGGCGTCCACGCCTTCCACGGCACCGGCTGGACCGTGGCGGGCGAGATCGGCACGGCCCGCGGCAACCACCATCCGTCGATCACCCCGTACGGGATGTTCCGCTGCCTCGGCGGTCACGTGCAGCTCTCGTGCGGGTCGGAGGGGCTGTGGCGCCGGCTGTGCGCCGAGTTCGGCCTCGATCCGGCCGCACCGCGCCGGGCCGACAACGCGACACGCACCCGCAACAGGGAGGAGGTCGTCAGCCTCCTGGAGGCAACGTTCGCCGACATCCCCCCGGACGTGCTGCTCACACGACTGCTCGCCGCCGGCATCCCGGCAGGACGGATCCGCAGCGTCGCCGAGGTGTACGAGTGGGAGCAGACCCGGTCGCAGGGGCTGGTCGCCGAGGTCGCACACCCGACGCTGGGGACGATCACCGTGCCCGGACCCGCGCTGCGCTTCTTCGACCCGCTGCCCGGCGGCACCGAGCGGGAGACGACGCCTGCCATCCACTCCCCCGCCCCGACGCTCGGCGCGCACGACCGTGCGATCCGGGACTGGGTGACGTGACGCGACGACCGTCTGGTGGTCGGCGCGGCCGCGGTGTGGGATGGGGTGATGACGCAGCCGGCAGGGCCCATCCGACTCGGCATGGTGATGCCGTCGTCGAACACCCGGGCCGAGCCCGCGACCCACCGCATGCTCGTCGCCGCCCCGCACGTCTCCGTCCATGTCACCCGGGTCCCGGTCACGCGGATCGCGCAGGCCGACGGCGCGTTCGACGTGGCGATGTTCCGGCAGGCGGGCGAGCTGCTCGCGGACGCCGGCGTCGACGCGGTCGCCTGGAACGGCACGTCGGGGTCGTGGATGGGTCTCGATCACGACCGTTCCGTCGTCGACGCGTTGTCCGACGCGACGGGCGCCCCGGCCACGACGAGCACGCTCGCCGTCCTCGACGCGTTCGCCGCCTACGGGTGCTCGCGGGTCTGCGTCGCCGTGCCATACACCTCCGACGTCGCCGCGCTGATCACGGAGACCTACCGCGGTGCAGGAGTCGAGGTCGTCGGCAGCGACTCGCTCGGGCTGGTGGAGAACGTCGACGTCGGCGCCCTCACCGCCGACGAGATCGCCGGCCAGGTGCACCGCGCCGCCGACGGGAACGACATCCATGCCGCCGCGGTCGTATGCACCAATGTGGACGCGACGATGCTGGCGCCGCGCATCGAGCGGGAGCTGGGCGTACCGGTCGTCGACAGCATCACGGCGACCCTGTGGCGGACCCTGCAGCTCGCGGGCGACCGACGCACCCGGATCGACGGCTACGGCCGCCTCACCGACGACGGCGCGCTGCGCGTGCTCCTGCAGGAGTTGACCGACGACCTCCTGGCGCGCACCGGCGCGGACCGCACGACCCTGCGGATCGACCTGCCAGCCCACGACCTGCACGTCGACCTCGCGGCGGCGGAGGCGGCCCGCCCCGGGGTGCGCTCGATCCGCCACGACCCCGGTCTCGACCAGCGCTCCCTCGACACGGTCGCGTGGCTGGAGGAGCACCGACGCCCGCTGGCCCAGCCTCACTTCCGGGAACCGCCGGCGGCGCCGCAGGCGTTGCGCGACCACTACGGCGTGCAGGCCCAGATGCTCGGCCCGGTGGTGATCGACGACCGGCTCGCCGGCTGGTTCTCCGCGCACAGCCTCACCGAACGCGAGTGGAGCGCGGCCGACGTGGAACACCTCACGCGCGCGGCGGCTCGCGCGTGCGAGGTCATCGTGCTCTGGGAGACGCTCGAGCGGTCCGGGTGAGGTAGAGCCCAGCCCGCGCGGCGCCCGGTGCCGGTTCGGCGTGCCGAGGACGACGTCGACCGGGCCTGCCATGTGCGGTAACGGGCCCGCGGGGTCGGCGACCTGCCGGTGGACTCGCGCGTCGCCAGGTCCGGACGCACCCCCCGACAATGGCCGGGTGCACGACGAGACCCTGAGCGTCCACGCCGGCAACGACATCGACCCGGGCACCGGGGCATCCGCCGGCCGCTGGTGATGGCCAACTCCTACGCACATCACCTACGTCGCCACGCACCGGCGGCTCTGGGGCACGACGAGACCCTGATCGTGCACCGCACCGGCGACGACCACCGCGCCCACAGCTGGCCCGACGAGTTCCGGCGTTTCGGGCACCTGCGCCTGTCGGTGGGCCTGGAGCACCCCGACGACCTGATCGCCGACCTCGACCAGGCCCTGGCTGCGGCGGCCGGCCCCCGCTGAACACGGAGAGTAATCCGCCGAGCTCGACAGCAGGCTGGTCCGGAACATGGTCGACTCAGTCCGACGTCGAACTCGGCGGGAGTGAGTCAGACGGCGGCGGGCGCCTGGTTGCGGTCGACGTTGCCCGGGTTGGGCGGGTAGTCGGCGTCGGCGTCGCTGCCGTCCTTGTGGAACCGGCCGTCCTTCATGATGTAGTTCAGCTTGGTCTGGTCCTGCAGGACCGTGATGTCGGCGAGTGGGTCGCCGTCGACGAGGATCAGGTCGGCGAGGTAGCCGGGTGCGACCTTGCCGAGCTCGTCGGGGCGCAGCATGATCTCGCCGCCCCACGCCGTGGCGGAGATGATCGCCTCCATCGGCGTGAAGCCCAGCAGCTCGACGAAGTGCTCGAGGTCGCGGGCGTAGGTGCCGTGCGGTGTCCACGCGAAGCCGTAGTCGCCGCCGGGCAGCACCTTGATGCCGCGCTTGTGCATCTCGCGCAGCCCCTCGACGGCCGTCTCCAGCTCCTTCTTGTAGCCGACGGCCTCGGCCGCCTCCTGCGGGAACCCGAAGGACTCGGCCTCGTAGAGGGTGGCGACGAGCCAGTTGATGCCGGGGGCGACGAACACCCAGTCTCTGTTGGCCTCGAGCATGTCCATGCCCTCGGCGTCGGTGAAGCTGGCGTGGTAGATGACGTCGACGTGGTTGCGCACACACATCTTGACGCTCTCGGCGCTGCGGGCGTGGGCGCAGACACGCTTGCCCCGGCGGTGGGCCTCGGCGACGGCGGCAGCGACCTCCTCGTCGGAGAAATAGGTGTCCTCGGCGCGCTGGGTGCCGGTGATCTCCTCGCCCGTCATCGAGAGCTTGATCTGGTCGACGCCGATGTCGATCAGTTCGCGGACCGCCTTGCGCATGCCCTCCGTACCGTCGGCGAACTTGGTGATCGACTTGATCAGCGCGCCGCCGGTGACCGCGATCTCGGGGCCGTTGGCGAGGTAGCGGGGGCCGGGGATGCGGCCGGCGTTGATGGCGTCGCGGCAGACGACGTCGAGGCGGTCCTTGGCCGAGGCCGCGCCGAGGCACATGGTGTAGCCGGAGTCGATGTAGGTCTTGGCCGACTCGAGACAGAACAGCAGGTGCTCCTCGACGGGCATGGTGCCCAGGCCGTCGAGGTCGGCGGAGTTGTTCCAGGAGAAGTGGGTGTGGGCGTCGCACAGCCCGGACATCAGTGTCCGGCCGCGGCCCTCGATCACGCGGGCGCCCCCGGCGCGGGCGGGGTCGACGGTACCGACGGCGGTGATGCGGTCGTCCTCGACGAGAACGTCGCCGCGGTAGGGGTCGGCTCCGGTGGAGTCGAGGATCTGGACGTCGCGGAACAGGATCGTGGTGGGCACGTCGGCCCCTCCTCTTCGTCGAGAAGTGACTGGGCTACAGGAACTTCAGTAGGTGGTCGGTGACGGGGCGGGCGGCCTCGAGCGCGGTCCAGTGGCCGACGCCGGGCAGGACGTGCACGGTCGCGTTGCCGTGGGCGTCGGCGAGCTCGTGGCTGGCCTCGGGCGGGCCGACCTTGTCGTCGTCGCCGGTGATGAGCAGCAGCGGCAGCGTGGGATCGATGGGTCCGGGGTCGGTGGCGGCGCCGAGGGCCTCGCAGTTGCGGGCGTAGCCCTCGGGGTCCTGCCGCATGACGAGCTCGCGGACGAAGGCGGCGACCTCGGGCCTGTCGGTGCGCGTGGTCTCCGACAGCGCGTTGGCGACGACGCCGGGCGCGACGGCCCCGGTTCCCTTGTCGCGCAACGTGGCAGCCCGGTCGCGCTGGGCCTGCCGGCCGGCCTCCGGGGGTTCGCGGACGGCGCCGAGCAGGATCAGCGACGTGACGCGCTGTGGGTTCCGCGCGGCGAACACGCGGGCGACGAGGGTGCCCATCGAGTGCGCGACGACGGCGGCGCGGTCGATGCCGGCCTGGTCGAGGACGGCGGCGAGGTCGACGGCGTGGGACTCGATGCTGATGCCGTCGGCGGTCCCGGAGCGCCCGGCCCCGGCGAGGTCGACGCGGACGACGGTGTGCGAGCCGGCGAGCGCGTCGGCCTGCACCTGGTAGAAGTTCGAGGTCCCGCCCAGTCCGTGGACGAAGAGGACGGCGGGGCCCTCCCCCTCGATCTCGACGGCCAGTTCCGTGCCGTTGACGTTCACGACTCTCCTTCGGTGTCGATGATGCGGTTGCGCTGGGTGCCGAGCCCGGTGATCGAGACCTCGACGACGTCGCCGGGGACGAGGAAGCGCGGCGGGTCGAAGCCGATGCCGACGCCGGCGGGGGTGCCGGTGGCGATGACGTCGCCGGGCAGCAGCGTGATGCCGGCCGAGATGGTGGCGATGAGCTCGGAGACGTCGAAGATCAGGTCCTTGACCGGCGCGGACTGGCGGGCCTCGCCGTTGACACAGCTCTCCACCTGCAGGGCGGTGACGTCGGTGATCTCGTCGGCGGAGACGGCGTAGGGGCCCATGGGGCAGTGGGTGTCGAGGGACTTGCCGATGAGCCACTGCTTGTGACGACGCTGCAGGTCGCGGGCGGTGACGTCGTCGACGATCGTATAGCCCCATACGTGGTCGAACGCCTGCTCGCGGGTGATGCCGCGGCCTCCGCGCCCGATGATCACGGCGAGCTCGGCCTCGTAGTCGAGCTCGGAGGTGACGCCGGGGTGGGCGAGGACGTCGTCGAACGGGCCGGTGACCGAGGTCGTGGCCTTGGAGAAGACGACGGGGTGCTCGGGCAGGGTCTCGGAGCGGTCGGGCTGGTCGTAGCCGGAGCGGCCGAACTCGGCGACGTGCTCGCGGTAGTTCTTGCCGACGCAGAAGACGTCGCGGCGCGGCCGCGGGATCGGGGCGTGGAGGCGGACATCGTCGAGGGCGAAGGCGGGCAGGGAAGGGGGACGCTCGGCGAGCACCGGGCCCCACTGCGCCCAGTCCTCGATCACCTGCAGGACGTCCGCGCCGGCCGGGAGCAGCCCGGAGACATCACGGACCTCGTCCGCGTCGACTACACCGACCCGGAGGTCGCCCCCGGTGGAGAAGGTCACCAGCTTCATGGAGGAACCATCATCATTGACGAACCAATCTGAACCAATTGAACCAATCTGGTCGTTGCCCGACCGTACGCGGGCCTGAGGAAGCTGTCGAGAGGCGGGAGCCATTGGTCGTGATTGGTCGTCGAGACGGGTTATGGTGTGTCGCATGCAGACGGTGGAACAGGCGCTGCGGACCCTGGTGACCGAGGGGACGCAGGACGGCAGCTTGCGCCCGGGATCGAAGCTGCCCACCGAACGGGCGCTGGTCGCGCAGCTCGCCGCACCTCGCAGCGCGGTCCGCCGGGCCCTGGAGGTCCTCGAGCGCGATGGCGTCGTCATCCGCCACGTCGGGCGCGGCACGTTTCTCACCGACGTCGCCGTCGCGCAGGTCGACGGCGCCCCCGCCGACACCAGCCCCGCCGAGATCATGCAGGTCCGGCTGCTGCTCGAACCGCAGGTCGCGGCACAGGCGGCACGGGTCGCCACGCAGGCCGACCTCGACCGCGTCGTCGAGTGCCTCGCAGGCGGTGCGGTCAGCGACGACTTCGAGGGGTTCGAGTCCTGGGACGCCAAACTGCACCGCGCCATCGCCAAGGCCACCCACAACGGCCTGCTCATGAACATGTTCGACGTCGTCAACACCGCGCGGGCGCTGCCGGTGTGGGGCTCGCTCAAGCGCCGCGTCTCCACGCCGGAGCGGCGCCGCTGCTACCACGACGAGCACACCGCGATCGTCGACGCCCTGCGTGACCGCGACCCCGACGGCGCCGCATATGCCATGCGTCACCATCTCGAGCACGTCTCCGACAACCTGCTCGGGAGACACTGAACCCCACACACGACGAGGTGGGGAGACGCATGACGGTGCTGGATCGGTTCTCGCTCGACGGCCGGGTCGCGATCGTGACGGGCGCGTCGTCCGGGCTCGGGGTGGCGTTCGCCAAGGCGCTCGCGGAGGCCGGGGCCGACGTCGTCCTGGGTGCGCGGCGCGCGGACAAGCTCGACGACACCCGCACGATGGTCGAGAACCTGGGGCGGCGCGCGGTCGCGGTGGCCACCGACGTGGCGGTGCAGCCCGACTGCCAGACCCTCGTCGACACCGCGATGGCCGAGCTCGGCCGGGTCGACGTCCTGGTCAACAACGCCGGCATCGGCACGGCGGTCCCGGCGACGCGCGAGACCGTCGAGGAGTTCACGCGCGTCATCGACGTGAACCTCAACGGCTGCTACTGGATGGCGCAGGCCTGTGGGCGGGTGATGGAGCCCGGCAGCAGCATCGTCAACATCTCCAGCATCCTGGGGCTGACGACGGCGAGCCTGCCGCAGGCCGCGTACGCGGCGAGCAAGGCGGGCCTCATCGGGCTGACCCGCGACCTGGCCCAGCAGTGGGGCGGCCGCAAGGGGATCCGGGTCAACGCGCTGGCGCCGGGCTTCTTCGTGTCGGAGATGACCGACCAGTACAAGCCTGGCTACCTGGACGCGATGATGGCGCGGGTCCCGTTGGGGCGCAAGGGAGATCCCGAGGAGCTGGCCGCGGCGCTGCTGTTCCTGGCCTCCGGCGCGGGCGGCTACGTCACCGGGCAGACGATCGCCGTCGACGGAGGCATGACCATCACCTGATCCCGGCACGTCCGCACGAGGAACGCCCCCGACCGAGGTGGTCCGGGGGCGTTCTCCGCGGGACGGCTCAGTGGTGGCCGTAGCTGCTCGAGGAGTGGCTGTAGTCGTCGTTGCAGTGCTTGTAGCTCTGGTCGTG
>MEGH01000046.1:1720-51357 GCA_001725415.1 Pseudonocardia sp. SCN 73-27 | reverse complement strand
TCATGTCGATGTGCTCGTCGCGCTCCTCGTCCTCGTCGGTTTCGTCGTGCTCGTCACTCCCGAACCGAGCGTCGTCCGCGCCGCCGCGATGAGTGCAATCGGCATCCTCGCCCTCGGGTTCGGTCGGCTCACGGTCGGGATCGCCGTGCTCGCCGCCGCGGTCACCGCACTCCTCATCGCCGACCCGTGGCTGTGCCGCTCTCTCGGTTTCGCGCTGTCGACGGCCGCCACCGCCGCCCTTCTCGTGCTCGCCCGCCCCCTGGCGGACGGCCTCGGACGATGGATGCCCCGTCCTCTCGCGCTCGCCCTCGCGGTGCCGACGTCCGCGCAGCTGGCGTGCGGTCCGCTCATCGTGCTGATCGACCCGCACGTGCCGCTGCTCGGCGTCGCGGCGAACCTGCTCGCCGACCCGGCGGCGGAGCTGCGAGAACTCGGCGTCGCGGGCCTGCCCGGCGGTGCGGGCCTCCTCCCGCGCCTCGGCCAGCTCGGCGCGCATCCGTTCCAGCTCGAGGCTGAGCTTGTCGACGCGCGACAGTGCGGCGTCGAGCTCGGCACGCAGCTCCCCCGCCTCGCCGCGGCGGGCGGCGTCGGCGACGAGGGTCGCGGCGTCGGCGGCGTTGCCGAGGACGGCGAGCGCGGCGGCGCCCAGCGGGTCGTCGGCGTCGGCGGCCGCCGGGTGGTGCTCGTGGCACCAGGCCAGCACGGCGGCCCGGAACGCCGCGGACGCGCGCAGCTCGCGCAGGAGCGCCTGCCCACCGAGGCGGGCCCGCTTGGCCGGGGTGAACCGGGCGAAGCGACGCAGCCGGTGCGGGACGTCGGCATCGGGCAGGCCCGCGACGGCGGCCGCGGCGAGCTCGGCGAGGCGACCGCGGACGGGTTCGGGGAAGCGGTCCCAGTCGAGCGGGCCCGGCCCCTCCACCTCGTCGGCAGGGGCGTCCACGTCGTCGGCAGCGGCGTCCACGTCGCCGGCAGGGGGGTCCGCGGCGGGCGCGGGCTCGCGCCCGGCCGGCTCCCTCTCCTCCGCGGACATCCGACCAGGTTATCCGTGTGCGTCCGGCTGCCGCGACCGCCACGCATGCACGCGGGCGCGCGATCCTGTCGGTGCCCGCGGCTACCGTCGGCGCCGTGTCCGCTCCCCCCGGATCCGCACGTCCCGGCGCACTCCCGCAGCTGTCG
Organism: Pseudonocardia sp. SCN 73-27; assembly: GCA_001725415.1. Lineage (GTDB taxonomy): Bacteria > Actinomycetota > Actinomycetes > Mycobacteriales > Pseudonocardiaceae > Pseudonocardia. The sequence goes on along the minus strand of MEGH01000046.1, from coordinate 50,181 downwards.
TTCGACGAGCTGGGCACGCCTCTGCGCGACGTCACGTTCGTGGTGCTCGACCTGGAGACCACTGGCGGCTCGGCCAACAACGACTCGATCACCGAGGTCGGCGCGGTGAAGGTCCGCGGCGGGGAGGTGCTGGGCGAGCTGGCCACGCTCGTCGACCCGGGGACGGGCCTTCCGCCCAACATCGTGGCGCTCACCGGCATCACCACGGCGATGGTCACGGGCGCGCCGCGGCTGGGTGAGGTGCTGCCCGCGCTGCTGGAGTTCCTGGGCGGCGCGGTCCTGGTGGCGCACAACGCCCCGTTCGACGCCGGGTTCCTGCGGGCGGCGTGCGAGCGCCACGAGCGGCCGTGGCCGCGCCCCCCGGTGCTGTGCACGGCCCGGCTGGCGCGCGCGGTGCTCAGCCACGCCGAGGCCCCCAGCGTGCGGCTCGGCGCGCTGGCCCGGCTGTTCGGCACGTCGACGCAGCCGACGCACCGGGCGCTGGCCGACGCGCGCGCCACCGTCGAGGTGCTGCACCACCTGATGGAGCGGATCGGCAACCTCGGGGTGCAGAGCCTGGAGGAGCTCCTGTCGCTGGCGCGGGAGTCGTCGGCGCATCGGCCGCCCGAACGCGTGCGCAGGCGGCGGACGCTGGCGCGCGACGTGCCGTCGGCGGCGGGGGTCTATCTGTTCCGCGGGGCCCGCGACGAGGTGCTGTACGTCGGCACCAGCGGTGATCTGCGGCGCCGGGTCCGCAGCTACTTCACCGCGGGCGAGCGGCGCCGCCGGGTGCGGGAGATGGTGGAGCTGGCCGAGCGCGTCGACACCGTGGTGTGCGCGCACGCACTGGAGGCGGGGGTGCGGGAGCTGCGGCTCATCGCGGCGCACCGGCCCCGCTACAACCGGCGCTCCCGCAACCCGCACCGCGCGTGGTGGGTCGCGCCGACCGAGGAGGCGTTCCCACGGCTGTCGGTGGTGACGGCGCCGCGGGCGTCGGCGCTGGGTCCGTTCGGGTCGCGGCGCGGCGCGACCGACGCGGTGGAGACCTTGCTCGACGCGCTGCCGATCCGCAGCTGCACGCAGCGCATCCCGGCCCGCTCCCCCTCGGCGAGTCCGTGCGTGCTCCACGAGCTCGACCGCTGCCGGGCGCCGTGCGCGGGCCTGCAGACGATCGAGGCCTACGCCCCTGGCGTGCACGCGCTGCGCGGCCTGGTCACCGGCGACGACGACGCCCCCCTGCGCGTGCTGGCCGACCGGATCGAGCAGCTCGCCGCGGGTGAGCGGTTCGAGTCGGCGGCGCGGAGCCGCGACCGGCTGGCCGCGCTCGCGTCGGCGCTGGCCCGGTCGCAGCAGCTCGCCGCGCTGGCCGCGCTGCCCGAGGTGGTGGGTGCCCGTCCCGATGGGCGCGGCGGCTGGGAGCTCGCCGTGGTCCGGCACGGTCTGCTCGCGGCGGCCGGCGTCGCGCGCCGCGGCACCCCGCCGATGCCGGTCGTGGAGTCGTTGCGCCGCAGCGCCCAGACGATCCTGCCCGCCGACGGGCCGCTGGCCGGTGCGCCGGCGGAGGAGGTGAACCTGGTCCGCCGCTGGCTCACCACCGGCGGGACGCGGCTGGTGCACAGCGAGCCTGCCTGGGCAGAACCCGCCCACGGCGCGGCCTCCTGGGAGGACTGGGCGCGGCGCGCCCGGCCGGTGCCGCTCGGCAGTCCCTCGGAGATCACCCTCGGCTAGTGTTCGGTCCCGGTCGCCGCCCGCGCCGCCGTGTGCCGTGCGTGGCCGGGACCGCCCCGACGTCCCCCAGGAGGGCAACCGTGATCACCGCGATCGTCATGGTGCACACCGCCGCCGACCGGATTCCCGAGACCGCGCAGGCGATCGCCGACCTCGACGGGGTCAGCGAGGTGTACTCGTGCGCGGGCGATGTCGACCTCATCGCGGTCGTCAAGGTCGCCGCGCACGAGGACCTGGCCGACGTCATCGCGGGCCGGCTGAGCAAGGTCGCCGGTGTGGTGCGTACCGACACCCACATCGCGTTCCGCTCCTACTCCAGCACGGAGAACGATGCGATCTTCACCGCCGGCATGGACTGACCGGTCGTGTGGCGGACCCACGGGTCTCCGCCACACGACGTGAGGAACGGTCAGCCGGCCAGCCGCGTCGACACCGACACCCAGCGGGCGAGCAGGTCGGCGGCCGCACCGGAGTCGACGGCCGCGGCCGCACGCTCGAGCGCACCACGCAGCGGACCCGTCAGGTCCGGCGTGTCGTCGGAACCCGGCACCGCGTCGGCAGGCACGCCGTCGGCGGCGACCAGTGCGCCGGCAGCGTTGAGCAGGACGGCGTCACGGACGGGACCGTGCTTGCCCGCGAGCAGGGCGTGGCAGGCGGCGGCGTTGAACGGGGCGTCGCCACCGCGCAGGTCCTCCCTGGTGGCGGGCTCGATGCCCAGCTCCGCCGGGTCGACACCCGCGACGCGGACCGTGCCCCCGCCGGCGACCCACACCGTCGACCTCATGGTCGTGGTGAGCTCGTCGAGCCCGTCGTCGCCGCGGACGACGAGGACCGACTGACCGCGCGAGGCGAAGATCTGCGCGATGACGGGGGCGAGCCGGCCGTCGGCGCAGCCCACGAGACCCGCGGACGGCTGCGCCGGGTTGGTGAGCGGGCCGAGCAGGTTCATCGCCGTCGGCACGCCGAGCTCGGCACGCGGCCCCGAGGTGTGGCGCATCGCGGGGTGGAAGACGGGCGCGAAGCAGAACCCGATCCCCACCTCGGCCACGCAGGCCTCGACGCCGGCCGAGGGCAGCGCGATGGCCACCCCGACCTCCTGCAGCAGGTCGGCCGCGCCGCACTTCGACGTCGCCGCCCGGTTGCCGTGCTTGACGACCGGCACACCCGCGGCGGCGACGACGATCGCCGCCATCGTGGAGATGTTGACGGTGTGCGCCTGGTCCCCACCGGTGCCGACGATGTCGACCGCCGGGCCGCTGACGCCGACCCGCTGCGCGCGGGCCAGCATCGCCTCGGCGAGACCCGCGACCTCGGCAGCCGTCTCCCCCTTGGCCCGCAGGCCGACCAGGAACCCCGCCAACTGGGCAGGTGTGGCGTCCTCCGACAGCACCCGGTCCATCACCCAGGCCGTGTCGGCGGTGTCGAGGTCACGACCGGCGATCAGGCTGGCGAGCAGCCTCGGCCACGTCCTGCCCTCGGGCCGCCCGGACACCTGCGCCGCCACGTCAGCCACGCACGGCGACGCCCGCGGTGCGCCGCAGGACGTCGGCGACCGTCTCGGCCGCGGCGAGCGGGTCGAGCGGGTGCACGAGGACGGCGTCGGCCTGCGACCACGTGGCGAGCCACCGGTCGTCGCGGCGGCGGACCGTGACGAGGATCGGCGGGCAGTCGGTGATCTCGTTCTTGAGCTGACGCGACAGGCCCATGCCCCCGGTCGGCTGTGCCTCGCCATCGAGGACCAGCAGGTCCTGCCCGCCGGCGTCGGCCGCGGCGAGGACGTCGGCGATCGTGCCCACCTCGGTGAAGGTGACGCGGCCGAGATCGGGGGCGGGGCGGCGGCCGACGGCCGACACGATCCCCTCCCGGACCTCGGGGCGGTGGCTGAACACGAGCACGTGGAGGGGGCGGTGCGGCTCGGAGGCCGCTCCGGCGTTGCGGGGCGCGGGGCTGGTCACGCGCGTCATCGTAATGGGCACCGGCACACCCGCCGGCGCGCGCGGTGATCGGCTGCGTCGCAGGCCCCGGGTGCCGTGCGGGAACCGGGCGCGGGCGTGCGGCGTTACGCCCGAGGAGGAGTGACGTAGGTCCCTGGTCCCCCGACACGCTGTAGAAGTTCGGGTGGGGTCATAATGCCCGGGTGACGACAGCCGCCCCCAACATCAGCGCGCGGATCCATTCGCTGAACCGCCCGAACCTGGTCAGCATCGGCACCATCGTCTGGCTGTCCAGCGAGCTGATGTTCTTCGCCGGGCTGTTCTCCATCTACTTCACTGCGCGCGCGCAGAACGTCGGTGAATGGCCTCCCCCGCCGACCGAGCTCAACGTCCCCTATGCCCTCGTCGTGACGATCATCCTCGTCGCCTCGTCGTTCACGTGCCAGTTCGGCGTGTTCGCGGCCGAGCGCGGCGACGTGTTCGGCCTGCGCCGCTGGTACATCCTCACCCTGATCATGGGCGCGATCTTCGTGCTCGGTCAGGCGAACGAGTACCGGGTGCTGGTCGAGGAGCACCACACGACGCTGTCCTCCAGCGCGTACGGCACCGTCTTCTACCTCGCGACGGGCTTCCACGCGCTGCACGTGACCGGTGGTCTCGTGGCGTTCGTGTACCTGCTCATCCGCACCAAGCTCAGCAAGTTCACCCCGGCGCAGGCCACTGCGGCGATCGTCGTGTCGTACTACTGGCACTTCGTCGACGTGGTGTGGGTCGGCCTGTTCGCCGTCATCTACTTCATCCGCTAGGCCTGCTTCGCAAGCGCCCCGAACACGACGCGAGGGTTGGACAACGCCGACGATGGAATCCACGACCACCACACCACCTGAGCCGCGGTCCCGCCGTGGCCGACGACCGCACGGCAAGGTGCGGCGCCGGCTGGCCGGAGCGCTCGCGCTGGGAATCGGGCTGCTGTCGGTCGGCGCCCTCTATTCCGTCGTCGAGCCGGCACCGCAGACCGCGGTCGCCCAGCAGGCCGACGCCGCGACGGTCGCCAAGGGCCAGGACCTGTACAACAACGCCTGCATCTCCTGCCACGGCTCGAACCTGCAGGGGGTGACGGACCGCGGCCCGAGCCTGGTCGGCGTGGGCGACGCGGCCGTCTACTTCCAGGTCTCGTCCGGTCGGATGCCGCTGGCCCGGCAGGAGGCCCAGGCGGTGCGCAAGCCGCCGAAGGCCGAGTTCGACCCCCACACGCAGGAGGGTCAGGAGAACCTGTCGGCGCTGGGCGCGTTCATCCAGGCCAACGGCGGCGGCCCCACGCTGCCGGCGGCCACCGGTGAGGCGCTGCGCGGCAGCGACCCGGCGCGCGGCGGCGAGCTGTTCCGTCTGAACTGCGCGTCGTGCCACAACTTCACCGGTCGCGGTGGCGCGCTGTCGTCCGGCAAGTTCGCCCCGGCGCTCGACCCGGCCTCCGAGTCGCAGATCTACGCGGCCATGCTCACGGGCCCGCAGAACATGCCCAAGTTCTCCGACGCGCAGCTCTCGCCGGAGGAGAAGGAGGACATCATCGCCTTCGTCAAGTCCGTCGGTGACGGCAACAACGACGTCGGTGGGGCGGGTCTGGGTGGCATCGGCCCGACGTCCGAGGGTGTCATCGCCTTCATCGTGGGCATTGCCGCACTCGTCGGTTTCGCGATGTGGTTGGGAGCAAAGCAATGAGCGGCGTCACGACGGGTGAGGGCGGCGCCAAGCCGACCCCGACCGCGGCCGAGCTCGACGAGATGTCGCCCGAGGAGCTCGCCCGGCTCGCCACCGAGCTAGACGACGTGGTCGTCCAGCACAACGCCCCGAAGTTCCCGATCCCCGGGACGCGGGCGGAGAAGCGCGCCGAGCGCGCCGTCGCCTTCTGGTTCGGCCTGTCGGCGATCGCGGCGCTGGCGTTCGTCGTCGCGTTCATCGCATGGCCGCACGAGTACCGGCCGCCGTCCGACCCCGGCTACACGATGTACTCGCTGTACACGCCGGCCGTCGGCATCACCTTCGGCCTGGCGGTGCTGTCGCTGGGCGTCGGTGTGATCACCTACGTCCGGAAGTTCTTCCCCGAAGAGGTCTCGGTCCAGCAGCGTCACGACGGTCGGTCCGACGAGGTCGCCCGCCGCACCGTCATGGCCCAGCTCGCCTCGGCGGGCAAGGACACGACGATCGCGCGCCGTTCGCTGATCAAGCGGTCGGCGGGTGCGGCGGCGGGTCTGTTCGGCATCGGCCTGGGCATCGCGGCGATCGGCCCGCTGATCCGCAACCCGTGGAAGGACGGCCCGGACTCCCCGCTGTGGGTCACGGGCTGGAAGTCGACGAACGGCGAGACGGTCTACCTGCGCGCCGACACCGGTGAGCTCGACGACATCCGCCGGGTGCGCCCGGAGGACATGGAGCCCGGCTCGATGCAGACGGTCTTCCCGTTCCGGGAGAGCGAGCGGGGCAACGAGGAGGCCCTCCTGCATGCGCAGAAGGCCTCCGACGCCCCGGTCATGCTGATCCGCCTGCGGCCCGGCACGAAGGTCGTCAAGCGGGCAGGCCAGGAGAACTTCAACTACGGCGACTACTACGCCTTCTCGAAGATCTGCACCCACCTGGGCTGCCCCACCTCGCTGTACCAGGCACAGGACAACCGCATCCTGTGTCCTTGTCACCAGTCGCAGTTCCTCGCGACGGAGTACGCTCGCCCCGTGTTCGGGCCTGCGACCCGGGCACTGCCGCAGCTGCCCATCACGGTCGACGAGCAGGGTTACTTCGTGGCACTCAGCGACTTCCACGAAGCAGTCGGCCCCGCATTCTGGGAGCGGAGATCATGAGTTCGATCACGACCCCCACGAGCTCGCCCAGCGGGCTGCAGGCCAAGGCCGGAGTGGCGCTCGACGAGCTTGACCAGCGGTTCCACCCGGCCGCCGGCATGCGTAAGCAGTTCAACAAGGTCTTCCCGACGCACTGGTCGTTCATGCTCGGTGAGATCGCGCTGTACAGCTTCATCGTCCTGCTGCTCTCCGGTACGTACCTGGCGCTGTTCTTCGACCCGTCGATGACCGAGGTCACCTACAACGGGTCGTTCGACAACCTGCGCGGCGTCCACATGTCGAAGGCGTTCGAGAGCTCGGTCGCCATCTCCATGGACGTGCGCGGCGGCCTGTTCGTCCGCCAGGTCCACCACTGGTCGGCCCTGCTGTTCATGGCCGCGATGGTCGTCCACATGTTCCGGGTGTTCTTCACCGGCGCGTTCCGCAAGCCGCGTGAGACGAACTGGATCATCGGCGTCGTCCTGGTGCTGCTGGGCTTCTTCGAGGGCCTCACCGGCTACTCGCTGCCCGACGACCTGCTGTCCGGCACCGGCCTGCGGATCATGTCCGGCATCACGATGACCGCCCCGGTCATCGGAACCTGGCTGCAGTGGCTGCTGTTCGGCGGCGAGTTCCCCGGCACCGAGATCATCCCGCGCTTCTACATCGCGCACGTGCTGATCATCCCGGGCATCCTGCTGGCGCTCATCGCCGTGCACGTCGGCCTGGTCTGGTACCAGAAGCACACCCAGTTCCCCGGCCCCGGCCGCACGGAGCACAACGTCGTCGGCGTCCGCATCCTCCCGGCCTTCGCGGCCAAGGGTGGCGCGTTCTTCGCCGTCACCGTCGGTGTCATCGGCCTGATGGCGGGCCTGTTCCAGATCAACCCGATCTGGAACTTCGGCCCGTACGACCCCGCGCACATCTCGGCGGGGTCGCAGCCCGACTGGTACGTGCTGTTCACCGAGGGGATGGCCCGCATCTTCCCGCCGTGGGAGATCTACCTGGGGAACTACACGATCCCCGCCGCCTTCTGGGGCACGGCCGCGTTCCTCCCGCTGCTCTACATCGTCGCGGGCATCTACCCGGCGCTGGAACGACGGTTCACCAAGGACAACGCGCTGCACAACCTGCTGCAGCGCCCGCGTGACGCGCCGGTCCGTACCTCGCTGGGCGTCATGGGGATCTCGTTCTACCTGTGGCTGGTGCTCTCGGGCATCAACGACTGGATCGCCTACTTCTTCCACGTCTCCCTGAACGCGACCACGTGGGCCGGACGCCTCGGCGCCCTGATCGTCCCGCCGATCGCGTACTGGGTGACCTACCGCATCTGCATCGGCCTGCAGCGGTCCGACCGCGCGGTCCTCGAGCACGGCATCGAGACCGGCATCATCAAGCGGCTGCCGCACGGCGAGTTCATCGAGGTCCACCAGCCTCTCGGCGGCGTGGACTCCCACGGACACGCCATTCCGCTGGCCTACCAGGGCGCCCCGGTGCCCAAGCGGATGAACCAGCTCGGCTCGTCGGGCCAGTCGGTCGCCGGCTCGCTGCTCACCCCGGACCCGGTCGAGGAGACCGTGGCGCTGGAGCAGGCACGGGCGGCGAACCACCATGCCGAGGTCGAGCGGATCAACGAGCGCGAGCGTCGTGACGAGCCGGCCCTGGCCGGTCGCCCCGACGCCGGACGCCCGAAGGACCCGACCGACTGACGGTCGCACTCCACGACGAAGGCCCCGCCCGGATTCCGGGCGGGGCCTTCGTCGTCGTTGCGCCGGGTTCGACCATCCCGGCGAGTTCGACGTGACGCTGGTCCGGACAGAGATCGAGGCAGTCTGGTGTCGCACTCGGCAGGATGACGTGCGGGAGTCGGACGCTCAGTCCATGAGGTCGAGCACCGTGCGGAAGTCCGCGCGCAGCAGGTACTCCCGCGCCTCCTCCAGGTGCTTGCGCCAGATCGCCTCGGCGGCGACGGCGTCACGGGCCTCGATGTGCTCGACGGCCAGGTGGTGGGCACGCAACCCGCGGCGGATGGCACGCAGGTGCTGAGGTGTCCCGGCGTCCGCGGCGATGTGCGACCAGTTCGCCAGCGCGATGATGTGGTCGATCATGCCGATGAGGACCTGCAGCGTCTGGTTGCGGGTCATCTCGATGAGCAGCGTGTGGAACGCGGTGTGCGTACGGATCGTGAGGTCGTGGTCGCCGCTGACGTCGTCGTGGGCCTTCAGGGCGGCCTTGAGGCGCACGACGTCCTCGTCGGTGCGGCGCTCGGCCAGCAGGGCCACACAGGGCGGTTCGAGGACGAGGCGGGCGTCGTAGACGTCCTCCAGCGTCGTGCCGCGGTGCTCGAGGATGAAGCCCGCGTAGCGGGCGGCGACGTCGGCGTCGGGGACCTGGACGCGCGCTCCCCCGTGGGCGCCGCGCCGGACGCTGATCAGCGACTCGGACTCCAGGACGCGGAACGCCTCGCGCAGCGTGGGCCGGGAGACCTGGAACTGCTCCATGAGCGCGGCCTCCGACGGCAGCGCGTCGCCCGCGGAGAGCTCGCCCCGGATGATCTGGCGGCGCAGGTGGGCCGCGACGAGCTCGGCCATCTTGGGGACGCGCAACCGACGCCCGACCGCGAGTCCGGGGGCGACCGGGGCCACCGGTTCCGGGGAGGAGGCGTCGCCGCCGGCAGCCATCCGCGGACCTCCCCGATTCCCACATCGACCGAGCCGAGGGCACGGCGTCGAAACAGGATGACAAATGAACCTGTTGTGCTGATGCTAGACCATCACCGCTGCCCGGCGGGCTTCACTCGACCGGACCGCGACCCCGTGGGTCGGTTGATCCGGACGCGCGACGTTGCTACCGTCACACTCGTGCGCCTCACCGAGTTCATCGCTCCGCGCGCAGAGGTAGTAGCCCTGCGCGTCGGCTGAGCCAGGTCGCCTGCGCGCACGTTTCCGCCGCCCACCCCTGCGGCACTCGAACTCTTCCGAGACCTGGCTCGGGTTCCTCATCTCGTCAGGACCCAGACCGGAGCACTGCCATGACTCTTCTCGACGACCGCCGTCCGTCCGACACCGGCTTCCGCATGCACCGCCGCTACGAGATCACCGTCTCCGGGGGCCTCGGTGGCGCCCTGCAGGCCGCGGAGCTGTTGCGCGACTGCGGGCTGCCCGTCCGCGACTTCTCCGTCGAGGTCCGCGAGGGCGTCCCCTACAGCTCGGTGTTCGCCACGATGTCGATGACCGTCGGCGAGGCCCCGGGCTTCGCCGACCGGATGCTCGCGCACCCGATGATCCTGGCCGTCGACCCCAGCTGATCCCCGGTACCACCCCAGACCGTCACACCGCGGTGACCACTCGACGGGTCACACAGGTGTGAGCGAGCCGAGGCCCCCGCCGAACGACTGGGCGGGGGCCTCGAGCACGTCTCGGGCGTCTTCTCGCGGTCGGTCAGGCTCCGCGGCAGGCCGCGATCATGGCCTCCAGCTCGGCGACCTTCACGCGGTCGGCGCCGCCGCGCACTCCCCCGAGCCGGATCTCCTCGGCGTCGAGGCGCAGCCAGTCGGTCCAGTCGACCGGCTCGACGCCGTGCTCGGCGAGGGAGGCCAGCAGGTCTTCCCGGGCGGGCGCCTTGGGGTCGGGCAGGTTCGGCAGGTCCTCGAGCAGCTTCCCGACGGTCTCGATGGCGTCGCCCTTGTTGGTGCCGATGACCCCGCTCGGGCCGCGCTTGATCCAGCCGGTGACGTAGGAGCCGACGACGGGCTCGCCGTCGCGCATCACACGGCCGCCTTCGTTGGGCACGGTGCCGGACGCCTCGTCGAACGGCAGGCCGGGGATGGGCTCGGCCGAGTAGCCGATGGCCCGCACGACGAGCCCGACGTCGAGCGTCTCCTCCTCGCCGGTGCCGCGGACGCGGCCGTCGACGACCTCGTTGCGCTCGATCACGAGCCCGCTGACCCGGCCGTCGGTGCCGAGGATGCGCACGGGGCTGCGCAGGAACCGCAGGTGGATGCGGCGCGGCCGGCCCTCCTCGATGTCGGCGGCGGCCCACGCGGTGAGCATGTCGAGGTTCTGGTGCTGGCGACGGTCGTCGATGCCGGTGCGGTCGGGGCCCTCACCGGCCAGCAGGTCGTCGTCGTGGACGATCACGTCGGCGTGGGCGAGGTCGCCGATCTGGCGCAGCTCGGCCGGGGTGAACTTGACGTGCTGCGGGCCGCGCCGGATGAGGATGTGCACGTCGCGGACGGCGCTCTCGCGCAGGACGGCGAGCACGTTGTCGGGGATGTCGGTGGCGGCCATCTCGTCGGCGGTCTTCGCGAGCACGCGGGCGACGTCGAGTGCGACGTTGCCGGCACCGACGACGGCGACGCCCGGGTGGTCGAGCGGGGGCGCGGAGCCGAGGTGGTCGGGGTGCCCGGAGTACCAGCTCACGACCTGGCCCGAGCCGACGCTGCCGACGAGGTCCTCCCCCGGCACGCCGAGGGCGCGGTCGACGGAGCTGCCGGTGGCGTGCACGACGGCGTGGTAGTGCTCGCGCAGCACGTCGAGGGGCAGACCGCCGTCCTCGCGGCCGACGGGCACGTTGCCGAGGAAGTGCACCTCTGCCGGGTCGAACGGCTTCTGCAGCACGCGGATGACCGACTTCATCTTCACGTGGTCGGGCGCGACGCCGTAGCGCACCAGCCCGTAGGGGGCCGGGAGCCGGTCGATCACGTCGACGCTGACGCCGGTGTCGGCAGCCGAGGCGAGCAGGGCGGCCGCGGCGTAGAGGCCGGACGGTCCGGCCCCGATCACGGCGACTCTGGGCTGGGCGGATGTCATGCGATCTCCTTGCTGCGCCGGGGGTCGTCGTCCCGGGCACCGGGCTTATTCATACCCCACCGGGGCGCCGTACCGGGCCAGGGATTGTGCAGGTCACGGACCCGGCCGGGGTCCGGTCGGTGGCGACGACAATTTCGGTGGCGACGACAATTTCGGTGGCGACGACGATGACGCCGCGACGCACGTCCCCGCAACAGGGTGTGCGCCGCCGGGGAACGGGCCGGCACCGACCTCAGACGCTCGCCGCGCGCAGCCTGGCCGCGACGGAGTCGGCCCCGCAGCCGTAGGAGCGGCGGTAGTCGGCCGGCGAGACGCCGACCTGGCGGCGGAAGTGGTGGCGCAGTAGCGCCGCCCCACCGAACCCGCACTCGTGCGCGATCTCCTCGACGGACAGGTCGGTGTCCTCGAGCAGGCGCTGGGAGCGCAGAACCCGCTGCAGGGTGAGCCAGCGGACGGGTGTGGTGCCGGTCTCGGCGGCGAAGCGGCGGGCGAAGGTCCGCGCCGACATCCCGGCCCGCGAGGCGAGGGCGGCGACGCTGTGGTCCTGGTCGACGTGTTCGAGCATCCAGTCGAGCACGGGCGCGAGGGTGTCGACGGAGCACTCCGGGATCGGCTGGTCGACGTACTGGCGCTGGCCGCCCTCGCGCTGGGGCGGGACGACCATGCGGCGGGCGATGCCGTTGACGACGGTGCTGCCGAGCTCGCGACGGACGAGGTGCAGGCAGGCGTCGATGCCCGCTGCGGTGCCGGCGCTGGTCACGAGGTCGCCCTCGTCGACGTAGAGCAGGTCGGGCTCGATGAGGGCGAGCGGATGACGTTCGCGCAGGTCGTCGACGGCATTCCAGTGGGCGGTGCAGCGGCGGCCGTCGAGCAGCCCGGCGGCGCCGAGGACGAACACCCCGGAGCAGACCGAGAGGATCGTGGCGCCGGCGGCGTGGGCGGCGCGCAGGGCGTCGAGGACAGGTTCGGGGAACTCGCGCAGCCGGGTGGCGCCGACGGCGACGAGGTCGGCATCCTGCAGGCCCTCGAGGCCGTGGTCGGGGGTGATGAGCACGCCGCCCGACGTGGCCCGCAGCGGCACGTGCGCCTCGGGGCCGCAGACGCGGAAGTCGAGGACGGGCAGGCCGTCCTCGGAGCGGTCGAGGCCGAAGACCTCGCAGATCACGCCGAACTCGAACACGGCCAGCTCGTCGAGGACGAGTGCGGCAACGCTGCGCAGCATGGGTCACAGTGTATGGCGGAATCTTTGCGAAGGTTGACTTCCTGCCGCCTGTTGGCAGGAACTGATCGGGCGGATAGTTCCTGCCATGGTCCTCTCGCTGCTGGTTCTCGCCCTGGTCCTCGTCGTCGTCGCCGTCTCGGTGCGGGCGCACCGCGACGGCTCCCGACCCTTCCGCCTCTCCCAGTTCCGTCCCTCCGCACCGTTCACCGGACTGCTCACACGTGACGACTTCAGCCACGCCGACCGCGACATGCAGCGGCTGATGTCCGACCTGCGGGCGCAGGCCGACGCCCCCGCCGACCTGGCCCAGCACCTGCGCTGACCCTGCTCGCGGTGCCGGCAGACCTCACGTCCACGGCCCGGATGCCCTCATGGCGTCCGGGCCCTCAGCCTGTCCGGACTCAGTCCTCGCGGAACGCCGTCAGCCGCTCGGCCTCGGCGTCGACCTCCCGGGCCTGCCGCGCGGACAGCTGCGTGAACGGCTCGACGACGACCCGGCCGTCGGTGACCCGCCAACTTCCCGCCACGTGGCCGTCGACGAGGACCGTCGGCACGGACTGTGGGATCGACCGGTGGAACACCCGGTCCCGGCACTCGGCGGGGACCACGCCGGCCCGGGAGGCGTGCCCGAGGAGGAGGGCGGCGTCGAAGTTCGACAGGAACCGCACCGGGGCCGGAACCCGTGGGTCGGGCAACGGGGCGCGGGGAAGGTCGAACAGCTCGGTGCCCTCCTCGTCGCGGAAGCGGCGCAGGTCCAGGCGGGACAGGACCGCCCGGATCGTGCCGACGGTGACCCCGGCGTAGCGGGCGACGTCGGTCGCCGCGGCGGGGCCGAACGCGCGCAGGTAACGCCGGACCAGCAGCTCCTCCCCCGCGGCGACGACGTCGCCGGGCTCCGGCACGGGACCGGGCAGGAGATCGCCCGCGAGGCCGTAGACGTGGGCGCGCGGCTTGTGCCAGGTCCCGGCGGGCGGAATGCGGACCATGTCCGTCCACAGCTGGGTGCCGGGGAACAACGCCCGGTCGAGCCCGGCGTCGGTCAGAGCGGCGGTGAGCTCTGCCTGGGTGGCGGGACCGTCGGTCAGCCGCCGACGGACCAGCGCCGACGCCTCGACGAACCGCTCCTCGGGGTGCGTCCTGTGCAGCCGCATCCAGTACCCGCGGCGCGGGAGCCGGACCGCCGCCGTCAGCGGGGCGTAGTCGGCGCGCGAGACCATGTGGATGGTGCAGCGCATGACCCACGCCTGCACGACACGTCCCGACGTCAGCGCCGCGGTGAGGTCGTCGCGGACGAACCCGTCGACGCGGGAGAACAGCCCGACGTACCCGGACGGCGCGTACTGCGTCTGCAGCCCGCCGAAGCGTTCGACGGCCCGCTCCGGGGACATCCGCACCCGCTCCAGCAGCCCCTGCCGCGCCAGCAACGCCCGGTTGAGCGCCTCCCGCGCCAGCACCCGCTCCGCCACCGGACGATTCAAGCCTGTGCGCGGTAGTGGTCGCTACAGCGACTGCTACCGCTCACGACCCCGCAGGATGCGGTCGACGAGGTCGCCGGCGTGATTCGGCGTCCCACCCGCGTCGGTCAGAGACAGGTTGCGCGCCATGGCCTCCGGGTGCACCTGCAGCCCCTCGAGGCAGGTACGCAGCCGCGCGGCGGCCCCGCCGGTGGCACACAACAGGTCGGTCAGCGCCGGCCACTCGGCGTGCCAGGGCCCGGCTGCCCGCTGGTGCTCGTGGTCGGCGGAGGCGAGCAGCGTCGCCACCAGGCCCGGAGCCCGACGCGCCGACGCCCGCGCCGTCACCGCCGCGACCGGGTTGCGCTTGTGCGGCATGGACGACGACGCGCCCGGCGCCGACTCCGACACCTCGCCGACCTCGGTCGCGGCGAGGAGCACGACGTCAGTCGCCGGTTTGGCGCAGGCCCCGGCAGCGACGCCGAGGGCGAGCCGGTCGGCGAGCGCGTCGGCCACGGCCGGCCCGTGGGGGCGGGACGCCGCGAGCGTCCCCGCCGCTCCCCCGAACTGCACGGGCAGCGTGCCGACGACGCCCGCGAGGCCGTGCCGGGCCCGGTCCAGGCCGGCGCACCAGCCCGCGGCGACGAGGCCGAACGTCGTCGGCAGGGCCTGCTGGCCCAGGGTGCGGGCGGCCATCGGGGTGTCTCGGTGCGTCGCGGCCAGCCGGGCCGCGGCGTCGGCCGCGCCGCGCAGGTCGTCGTCGATCACCGCCGTGGCGGCGCGGACGAGCAGGACCAGCGCGGTGTCCATGACGTCCTGGCTGGTGGCGCCCGGGTGCACCGCAGCCCCGGCCGGTCCGGCGGCGGCGCGCAGCCTGCGCACCAACGGGATCACCGGGTTGCCGCCCTCGACGGCCTCGACGGCCAGGACCGCGGGGTCGAGCGCGTCCCGCAGCTCCTCGGCGGCCCGCTCGACCTGCCACGCGTCGTCGACGAGTCCCTGCCCCGCGGCCGCGTGGGTGAGGGCCACCTCGACGTCGAGCAGCGCGTGCAGCCAGGCCCGGGCGTCGAGCGTCGCGGCGACGCGGTCCGCGCCCAGCAGTGGGCCGAGCATTCCCCCCGGAGCGTCGGACATGCCGCGGAGCGTAGTCAGAAGGGGGTCGTGAGTGGCGATGGTCGCTATAGCGACCATCGCCACTCACAGGCTCACGCCGGGACCTTGTCCAGAAATCCCAGGACCCGCTCGATGCGGCCCTGCTCGTCGGTGACGACCACGTCGAACCCGACGACGATCGGCTCCTGCCCCGCCGGGCCCAGCCCCCAGCCGAAGCGGGCCAGCCGGTGGTGGGCGTCGACGGGCCCGACGGGGGTGAACACGAACCCCGGGAACTGCTCCTGCACCGCGGCGATGGTGGCGGCGACGCCGTCGTGGCCGGCGACGTCGACGAGCGGGTCGGTGTAGGCCGCGTCGGGGGCCCAATGCTGTTCGACGAGGGTGCGGCGGGCCTGCGGGTCGGTCTCGTTCCAGCAGGCGAGGTAGGTGTCGGCGAGGGTGCTCATCGTGGTCTCCGTTCGTGGTGTCGATGTGAACGGCACCGATCCTGCGGCCGTCGAGGGCAGGACGTCGATGACCTCGGAGGTCATCGTCGCGACGACCCCGGCGCACTACCGTCGGGGCCATGACGACCCCGACCGCGACCCGCCCCGTCGGGGTCCTGCTGCGCGAGTGGCGGGAACGTCGACGGCTCTCCCAGCTGGAGCTGTCGAACCGCACCGAGGTGTCGACGAGGCACCTGAGCTGGATCGAGACAGGCCGCAGCCGTCCGACGGCCCGCATGATCCTGCGGATCGCGGACGACCTGGAGGTCCCGTTGCGGGAGCGCAACGCGATGCTGCTCGCCGCCGGGTTCGCGCCCGCCTACCCGCAGCACGGCCTCGACGACCCCGCACTGGCCGGGGTGCGGGACGCGCTGGCCGCGGTGCTGGCCGCGCACCTGCCGCACCCGGCGTTGCTGCTCGACCGGTGGTGGGACCTCGTCGACGCCAACGCCGCCGCGTCGGCACTGCTCGCCGGGTGCGCCCCGCACCTGCTGGAGCCACCCCTCAACGTGCTGCGGGTCAGCCTGCACCCCGACGGGCTGGCGCCGCGGATCGCGAACCTCCCGCAGTGGCGGGCACACCTGCTGGGCCAGGTCCGCCGCCGCGCCGAACGGACCGGCGACGCCCGGCTCGCGGCACTGCACGAGGAGCTGGCCGCGTACCCGGGTGGGACCGACGAGGACCCGGGGCCGGGCGCGGTCGTCGTGCCGCTGCGGCTGCGGGTACCCGGCGGGGAGCTCGCGCTGTTCTCGCTGGCCGCGCACGTCACGACGGCGGCGGACGTGACCGTCGAGGAGCTGGCCGTCGAGACGTTCCACCCGGCCGACGCCGCGACGGCCGATGCGTTGCGGGCGCTCGCGACGTGACGTCACCGACCGGGGCGGGTCACCGAGGCGTGGGTCGGCCACGATGGAGCACGTGACGACCCGCCACGACACCGTTCTGCTCGACCTCGACGGCACCCTCGTCGACTCCGCGTCCGGAATCCTCGGCTCGCTGGCCGCCGCGTTCGCCGAGATGGGCATCGAGGTGGCGCCGGGTGCGGTCGGCCGCCACGTCCTCGGCCCGCCGCTCTACACGACGCTGCCGGGCATCGTCGGCGACGACCTGGCCGACGAGGCGCTGGTCGTCTACCGCAGGCACTATGCCGCGGGCGGACTCTACGACTGCGCCCCCTACCCCGGTATCGACGCCCTGCTGCGCGACCTGTCGGCCGCCGGGGTCCGACTGGTGCTGGCGACGAGCAAGTCGGAGGTCTACGCCGAGCGCATCCTCGACCACCACGGTTGGACCGACCTGTTCACGACGATCGTCGGCGACACCCTCGACGCCGGCCGCCCCACCAAGGCCGACGTGGTCGCGGAAGCGTTGCGCCGCCTGGGGTCCGGCGCCGCCGAGCGTGCGGTGATGGTGGGCGACCGGCGCAACGACGTCGCCGGGTCGGCCGCGCACGGCATCGCCTGCCTGGGCGCGGGGTGGGGCTACGCCGACCCCGGCGAGCTGGAGGAGGCGGGCGCGGTGAACGTCTTCGAGTCCGTCGACGATCTGGCCGCCGCGCTGCGCTGACGCACAGGTCGTGACCCGCGCGCGCGGGTTAGCCTGCGGCCATGCGCACAAAGGCCGGGCCATGATCGACAAGGTGGTCGCGTCGGCGGCGGAGGCCGTCGCGGACATCCCCGACGGGGCGTCGCTCGCCGTCGGCGGGTTCGGGATGTCGGGCGTGCCGGTCACGCTGATCGAGGCGCTGCTCGCCCAGGGCGCCACCGACCTGGAGACCGTCAGCAACAACCTCGGCGTCGACGGGTTCGGCCTCGGGAACCTGCTGGCCGCCGGGCGGATCCGGCGCACCATCGGCTCCTACGTCGGCAACAACAAGGAGTTCGCCCGCCAGTACCTCGCCGGTGAGGTCGAGGTGGAGCTGACGCCGCAGGGCACGCTCGCGGAGCGGCTGCGCGCGGGCGGGGCGGGCATCCCGGCGTTCTACACCCCGGCCGGGGTGGGGACCCTCGTCGCCGACGGCGGTCTGCCGTGGCGCTACGCCTCCGACGGGAGCGTCGCCGTGGCGTCGCCGGCGAAGGAGACCCGCGAGTTCGACGGCGCCACCTACGTCATGGAGCAGGCGATCGTCACCGACTTCGCGCTGGTGCACGCCTGGAAGGGTGACCGGCACGGCAACCTCGTGTACCGACGCTCGTCGCGCAACTTCTCCCCCGACTGTGCGGCCGCGGGGCGGATCACGATCGCCGAGGTGGAGCACCTGGTGGAGCCCGGGGAGATCGACCCGGACTCCGTGCACACGCCCGGCATCCACGTGCAGCGGGTCGTCGACGCGTCCGGGGTGGAGAAGCGGATCGAGTTCCGGACCCTGCGCTCCGGAGGGGGTTCCTGATGGCGCTCACGCGTGACGAGCTGGCCGCTCGGGTCGCGGCGGAGCTGCCCGACGGTGCCTACGTCAACCTCGGCATCGGCATGCCGACGCTCGTGCCCGGGCACGTCCCGCCGGGCCGGGAGCTGGTGCTGCACTCGGAGAACGGCATCCTCGGCGTCGGTCCCTACCCGACCGAGGACGAGATCGATGCCGACCTCATCAACGCGGGGAAGGAGACCGTGACGGTGCGGCCGGGGGCGAGCTTCTTCGGGTCGTCGACGAGCTTCGGGATGATCCGCGGCGGCCACGTCGACGTCGCGGTGCTGGGGGCGATGCAGGTCAGCACACGCGGCGACCTCGCGAACTGGGCCGTCCCGGGCAAGATGATCAAGGGCATGGGTGGGGCGATGGACCTCGTCCACGGGGCGGCGAAGGTCGTCGTGATGATGGAGCACGTCTCGCGCGACGGGTCGCCGAAGATCGTCGAGGAGTGCACGCTGCCGCTGACGGGCCTGGCGTGCGTGGACCGGATCGTCACCGACCTCGCGGTCGTCGACGTCACCGACCGGGGCCTGGTCCTCGTGGAGACGGCGCCGGGCGTGACCGCGGACGAGGTCCGCGCGGCAACCGACGCTGAGCTTCTCCGACCCGTGAGTGGCGATATTGGCTATAGCCAATAACGCCACTCACGGGTCAGTTGCCGCGGCTGTCGGACTCCGAGCGCGACTACCTGTTCCACGTGGCCGGCCGCAACGCGCCGTCGCCGGTGAGGGTGGCCACGCACGTGGCACCCGCGCTGTTGCGGGTACTCGACCGGCTGTCGGACACCCCGGCGCTGATCCTGTCGTCGCTGGGTGAGGTGCTGGTGCAGAACGCGCTGGCGGAGGCCCTCTACGGCGACCGGTCGCGGTTCACGGGCCGAGCTGTGGGACCGCCATGAGGTGGCGCAGCGGCTCGTCGACCACAAGATCCTGGTCGACCCGCAGCTCGGCGACATCGAGGTCGACTGTCAGGCGCTGTTCACCGAGGACCAGTCGCAGGCCCTGCTGGTGCTGACGGCCGCGCCCCGCTCGGAGGCCGAGGAGAAGATCCGGCTGCTCGGCGTCATCGGCACGGAGCGGTTCACGACCCCAGTGTGACCGGCAGCTCGCGCAGCCCGCGGATGAGCGTGCTGTGCCGGTACACCAGGTCGTCGGGGTCGGCGGCGAGGGTGAGCGACGGGTAGCGGTCGAGCAGCGCGCGCAGCGCGACGTCGCCTTCGATACGGGCGAGCTGCGCGCCGAGGCAGAAGTGCAGGCCGTGCCCGAAGGCGACGTGGCCGCTCGCGTCGCGGGTGACGTCGAGGCGGTCGGCGTCGGGGAACCTGGCGGGGTCGCGGTTGGCCGCGCCCAACCCGAGCATGACGACGGACCCGCCGGGGATCGTCGTCCCCGCGATCTCGACGTCCTCGGTGGTGAACCGGACGGGCGCGTTGCCGACGGGTGAGTCCCAGCGCAGGAACTCCTCGACCGCGCCCTTGCCCAGGCCGGGGTCGCGGCGCAGCAGCTCGAGCTGGTCGGGGTGGGTGAGCAGGCCCAGCAGGGCGTTGCCGATGAGGTTGACGGTCGTCTCGTGCCCGGCGATGAGCAGCAGTACACCCATCGCGACGAGCTCCTCGCCGGACAGCCGGTCGCCGTCGTCCTCGGACACGGCGACGAGGGCGGAGAGCAGGTCGTCGCCGGGGTCGGCGGCCTTGCGCCCGGCGAGCTGCCCCAGGTAGGCGCTCATCTCCTGCGACGCGGCCAGCTTGGCGTCCTGGGGCGCGTCGTCGACCATCGTGGCCGACCAGGCGCTGAACTCGTCACGGTCCTCGGCGGGCACGCCGAGCAGCTCGCAGATCACCCTCACCGGCAGCAGGAACGCGTACTGCGCCATGAGGTCGACGGTGCCCTCGGCCGGGAGGTCGGCCAGCAGGTCGGCGGCGATCTCCTCGACGCGCGGGCGCAGCTCGGCCATCCGCCGCGCCGTGAACGGCCGGCTGACGAGCTTGCGCAGCCGGGTGTGGTCCGGCGGGTCCATGAGGATCATCATCGGCGTGGCCGGGGCGTCGGCGCGCTGCTCGGGTGGCAGCGTCCAGCGCCAGTCCTTGGCCAGCCGGGGGTCGGTGAAGGCGGCGCGCACGTCGTCGTAGCGGGTGACGATCCAGGCCGGGCCGCCGGGGAGGTCGATGCGCCGCACCGGGGCCGCGTCGCGCAGCGCGGCATACGCCGGGTAGGGGTCGCTCCAGAACGCACCGTCGAAGAGCTCGGGGGTACCGGTGGTGGCGGTGGTCTCCGTCATGACCCCCATCGTGCCATCGATGGTGAGCGAGCGCTTACTTTTGCGGCAGCCGATTCGGGCTCAGCTCCGCCGGATCGAGGTCGACGTCCGCCGGCACCGGCGTCCCCGCGATCACTGCAGCCGCGAACGCCCCCAACGCCGGCGACGTCTCGATCCCCGACCCGCCCTGACCTGCGACGAAGTGGAACCCCGGGTTGTGCGGCCGGGATCCGACGACCGGGCACCGGTCGCCGACGAACGAGCGCAGCCCCGCCCACGACGTCCGCACCGAGCGCAACCCCAGGGTCGTCACCGCCGCGACCCGTTCCAGCGCGAGCGCCACGTCGAGCTCGTCGGGGCGGGCGTCGACGGGGTCCGACGGCGTCTCGTCGCCCGGCGAGGCCAGCAGGCCGCCCGACTCGGTCTTGAAGTAGAAGCGTTCCTCGACCTCGGTGACCATCGGCTGCAGCCCGCCGTCGACACCGGCGAGGCGCTCCGGCTCGGCGACCGAGAGCACGGCGGCGGTGCGCCGCAACGGGGTCAGCCCGATCGGCGCGACGCCGGCCGCGGCCGCGACGACGTCCACCCACGCCCCGGCGGCGTCGACGACGTCGGGCACGTCCGTGGCGGAGTCGCCGACGTGGACCCGCCAGCCGTCGGCGAGCCGGTCGATCCCCGTGACCCGGGTCGACGTCCGCACCCGTCCGCCGCGGCGGCGCAGGCCACGGACGAACGCGGCGTGCAGCGCGGCGGCGTCGATGTCGGCCGACTCCGACGTCAACGCGGCGGCCTGCACCGCACCGGGCCGCAGCACCGGGCTCAGCCGTTCCGCCTCCTCCGAAGTGATCCGTTGCGGCGCAAGCGGTTCTCCCACGCGTTCGGCGAGCAGCGCGTCGACGCCGCGGACGCCGTCGTCGTCGAACCCCGCCCACACCACCATCCGCGGCGTCAGCAGCGGCGGGGCGTCGAGCTCCTCGGCGAGCGCGGCGAACCGCTCCAGGCTCGCCGCGACCAGAGCCCGCACCGGGCCCGTGCCGTGGCCGGGGATGTAGGTCGCCGCCGAGCGCGCCGTCGAATGCGTGGCCAGGGCCTGCTCGGCCTCCAGCAGCAGCACGCGACGGTGCGCGGCGAGCTCGTAGGCCACCGACGCCCCGGCGATCCCGCCACCGATCACGACCACGTCGACAGAACCGTTCGTGCTGGTCACGACGTCGACGGTAATTCAGTGGCGGGATCGCGGGGCACGCGGCTACCTTTCCCGTCATGCGCTTCTTCCTCTGAGTCGACCGCGGGTGCTCACCCGCAGTCGCCCCCCCGTCCGGGAGTCCGACACCGCGACGCGGGGCTGCCCGTCCCAGCCCACCGGCCGGCACTGCCGTCCGTCGCTGCGCGCCGGCCCAGCTCACCAGGAGGTCCGCATGACCGCACGTACTCCGTCACGTCGTTCCGTCCCCGCCGCAGCGACCGCTGCCGGGACCGACCAGCCCGCCCTGAACCGCGCCGAACGACGCGCGCGCCGCACGGGCGGGAACCAGCCGCAGCGCACGATCCCCGGGGCGTCGTCCACGCGCTCGGGATCGGTGTCGACGAAGCCGGCGCACCATCGCACCGACTTCGCCGCTCGCCGCAGCGGCTGACACCGCGGCCCGTCGCTGGTGACGACGGGCCGCGCCGGGGGGCCGTGCGCGGGACGCAGGGTGTGTACCGCGTCCCGCGCACGCGGCCCCTCACGAGGGCGAGCGCCGGGCCCTCCACCGACACCCGGATACGCCCGTCGCGCCCGTCACGCGCGCTCGGTCCGGACGCCGCGCCGTGCGACGCTGACGACGTGCCCGACCCCGACCCGACCGGCCCGTCCACACCTCGCGCAGGCGAGTGCGCGATCTGGTGGGCCCGGCCGATCGACCCCACCGGCCGGTCCGACCTCGTCGCCCTGCTCGACGAGCACGAACGCACCCGGCTGCGCGCCTTTCGCAAGCCCGACGACGCCGGCCGTTACCTCGCCGCGCACGCACTGACCCGGCTCGTCCTGGGCGAGCGCACCGCCACCCATCCCGCCGGCGTGCGGTTCGACCGAACCTGCCGCTGCGGGGCCCAGCACGGCAAGCCGCGTCTCGACGAGCCCGGCGCACCCGAGTTCTCCTTCACCCACTCCGGCGACCTCGTCGGGCTGGCGGTCGCCGACGTCGCCGTCGGGCTCGACGCCGAGCACCACCGCACCCTGTCCGACGTGGCGTCGATGGCCGAGCACGTCAGCTCGTCCGTCGAGAAGCAGCGGCCTGCGCCGTCGACGACCGAGGAGTTCCTGCGGATCTGGACCCGCAAGGAGGCGCTGCTCAAGGTCACCGGTGAAGGCCTGTCGCGGCCGATGGACTCGATCACGCTGAGCCCACCCGGCACGCCGGCGGCCGTCGTGGGCTGGGCGGGTGACGACGCGCCCGCGGGCCCGTTCTGGCTGGTCGATCTGATGCCGCGGCTGCGCCACCCGGCGGCCGTGGCAGGGCTCGGCGCCGTCGCGCCGACGGTCACCGAGCACGACGGCGACGCCGTCCTGCGCGCCCGCGTCGTCCACAGCTGAGCCGTCCCGGAGCCGGCGAGTTCGACGTCGGACCGGTTCGATCATGCTCCGGAGCAGTCTGCTGTCGAGCTCGGCGCCGGTTTCTCGCTCGCCGCCACCCCCGAGATCGCGGTGCCGGAGGAGATGGACGTCCTCCTCGTCCTCGGCGACCCGGGCGACGCCCACGTCATGGACACCCCGATGGGCATGGTCGCCGACGGCAGCGTCACCGGCTACCTCGTCGTCGTCCTGGGGCCGTCACCGGGACCGGGGTGACACAGACAGGTCAGGCGGGCGGGCGCCATGGGCGCGGCGGCAGCACGGGCAGCCCGCTCGGGGCGCACTGGCCGCCGCGCTCGCCGAGCAGTCGGAAGATCAGCCAGCCCAGCAGCGCCGCGAGGACCGACCCGACGAGGATTCCGATCGTCGCCTGGCTCTTGAGCGCCTCGTCGTCGAACGCGAGATCGGTGACGAACAGCGCCACGGTGAACCCGATGCCCGACAGCGCGGCGCCGCCGACGAGCTGGCCCCAGCGCAGGGTGTCGGGCACCCGCCCCACGCCGGTGCGCAGTGCCACCCAGGTGCCGGCGGAGACACCGAACAGCTTGCCGACGACCAGCGCCACGATGATGCCCCACGTGATCGGCGACGCCGCCGCGGCGCGCAGCGTCTCACCGTCGAGCACGATCCCGGCGTTGGCGAGCGCGAACAGGGGCACGATCACGTAGCTCGACCACGGCTGGATCCGTAGCTGCAGCCGCTCGTTGGGCGAGATCGTCCCGACCGCGGCAGCCTGCGCGGCCAGCGCGCGCTCCGGGGTGGGGTCGACGAGCAGGCTCGTCCCGGCGAGCTGCAGCCGCATCAGGTCGCGCCGCTGGGGGGCGTAGGCGTTGACCAGCAGCCCCATCAGGACGCCGACGACGCTGGGGTGGATGCCCGACTCCAGCACCGACACCCACATGACGACGCCGATCAGCACGTAGATCGGCGTCCTCCAGAAGTTGACGAAGCGCAGCGCGACCGTCGCGACGAACAGGCCGATCGCGATCAGCAGCGGCGTCCAGGCGACGTGGTCGGTGTAGAAGATCGCGATCGCGGCGATGGCACCGATGTCGTCGACGACGGCGAGCGCGAGCAGGAAGATGCGCAGCTGGTCGGGGCAGCGCGGCCCGACCAGCGCGAGCACGCCGAGCAGGACGGCGGTGTCGGTGGAGATCGCGATGCCCCATGCGCTCGCGCCCGGGCCGCCCGCGTTGAACGCGACGTAGAGCAGTGCCGGGATCGTGAGCCCGCCGAGCGCGGCGAGCGCGGGCGCGGCGATGGCCCGGCCGCCGCGCAGCTCCCCCAGCGTCATCTCACGCGAGATCTCCAGGCCGATGCTGAAGAAGAAGATCACCATCAGGCCGTCGTTGACCCAGTGGCGGAGATCCTCGGTGAGGGCCACCCCACCGAAGCGCAGCGAGAACTCGGTGTGCCAGAACGTCTCGTAGCTCCCGGACACGTTCGCCCAGATCAGGGCGATGAAGGCGGCCGAGAGCAGCATCACCGCCGAGCCCGACTCGGTGCGCAGGAACTGGCGCGCGGCACGGCTCAGGTCCCCGCGCTCGGCTAATGTCGTGACGGCCACCCCCGGAATCCTGCCCGGCGCCGGCGGCACGCGATCAGGGAGGGCGACCATCAGCACATTCCGGCTCGATCCCCCGATCGGCGCGTACGACCATCTCCGGGGCGTCCTCAGTGCGCCGTACTCGCTCGTCGAATACGGCGACTTCGAGTGCCCCTACTGCCGGGCGGCCTACCCGGTCGTGGAGGAGGTCATCGAGCGGCTGGGCGACAAGCTCGTCTTCGCGTTCCGGCACTTCCCCCTCTACGAGCTGCACCCGCTGTCGCTCGCCGCGGCGACGGCGGCCGAGGGTGCCGCGGTGAAGGGCCAGTACTGGGCCATGCACGAGAAGCTCTACTCCGGCGACGAGCCGCGCCTCACCCAGCCCGACCTGCGCCGCTACGCCGAGGAGATCGGCATCCCGCCGGAGAAGGTGCTGTGGCCCAACACCCGGTTCGTCGAGGACCGGGTCGAGGCCGACTTCAACTCCGGCGTCCGCAGCGGGGTGCGCGGGACGCCGTCGTTCTTCGTCAACGGGGTGCTGCACGAGGGCCCGGTGTCGGTGCGCGGGTTCCTCGACGCGCTGCAGCGCGAACCGGTGCCGGCCGAGCCCTGACCGGGGATGTCGGTGCCCGGGGTGAGAATGGCCGGGTGACGGGTCCGGGACGGCGCTGGGTGCTGCACCTGGACATGGACGCCTTCTACGCGTCCGTCGAGCAGCTCACCCGGCCCACGCTGGCCGATCGGCCGGTGCTCGTCGGTGGCGCCGGGCCGCGCGGCGTCGTGGCCGGGGCGAGCTACCAGGCGCGGGTGTTCGGCGCGCGGTCGGCGATGCCCATGGCCCAGGCCCGCCGCGCCTGCCCGCACGCCACCGTGCTCCCGCCGCGGTTCGAGCTCTACAAGGCGCTGAGCGCGATCGTCATGACGGTGCTGGGCGAGGCGGCGCCGGTGCTGGAACCGGTGTCGCTCGACGAGGCCTTCCTCGAACCCCCCGCCCTCGCCGGGGCCGACGCCGCGGAGGTCACCGCGTTCGGCACCGCCCTGCGCGCCGCGGTCCGGGAGCGGACGGGGCTGCCCGCGTCGGTCGGCGCGGGCTCGGGCAAGCAGCTGGCCAAGATCGCCTCCGAGCTGGCCAAACCCGACGGGCTGCGCGTCGTCGCCCCCGAGGAGGAGCGGACGGTGCTCGACCCGCTGCCGGTGCGGTCGCTGTGGGGCATCGGCCCGGTGTCCGAGGCGGCGCTGCACCGGCTCGGTGTCACCACCATCGGGCAGTTCGCGGCGATGGACGGCCGCGAGGTCGGCGGCGTGCTCGGCTCCGCGGTCGGGACGGAGCTGCACCGGCTCGCCCGCGGCATCGACGACCGCCCCGTCGCCCCCCGCGGCGCGGCCAAGCAGGTCAGCGCCGAGACCACGTTCGAGACCGACCTGACCACGATGACCGACGTCCACGCCGCCGTCGCCCGCATGGCCGAGGCCGCACACCGCCGGCTCGTGGCGTCGGGGCGGGCGGCGCGGACCGTCACCGTCAAAGCCCGCACGGCCGACTTCGCGACGTCGAGCCGCTCGGAGACCACCGCCTACCCGAGCACCGACCTGGGCACGCTCACCGCCGTGGCGCAGCGGCTGGCGCGTACCGCGGTCGGCGAGGGCGGCATCCGGCTGATCGGGGTGTCGCTGTCGGGTCTCGACGACTCCCCGCCGCCCGCGCTGTTCGAGGCCGTGGCGTCGGCCGACGGCTGGACGGCGGTGGCAGCGGGGTCGGAGGCGCCACCTCCCGTGAGCCCGCCGGAGGTCCCGCACCGGGAGCCCGCACCATCGGCACCGTGGCGGGCCGGCGACGACGTCGCCCACACCGAGTACGGCCACGGCTGGGTCCAGGGTGCCGGGCACGGCCGGGTGACGGTCCGGTTCGAGACACGGGCGACGGGCCCGGGCTCGGCGCGCACCCTGTCCGCCGACGACCCGGCCCTGACCCGCGCGGACCCGATGGACTCCTGGACCCTGTGAGTGGCAATGGTCGCTGTAGCAACTATCGCCACTCACGACCTCAGGCGTCCTTGTCGACGACCCCGGCCGAGTCGAAGGTCGCGACGTCGTGCAGGGCGCGGGCGGCGGCCTGGGCGACGGGCAGGGCCAGCAGCGCACCGGTGCCCTCCCCCAGCCGCATCCCCATGTCCAGCAACGGGTCCAGGCCCAGGTGCGACAGCGCGAGGGTGTGCCCGGGCTCGGCCGAGCGATGCCCGGCCAGGCAGTACTCCACCGCCGCGGGGGCGAACGCGGCGGCGACCAGGGCGGCCGCGCCGCCGGAGACGCCGTCGAGCAGCACCGGCACCCGCAGCGCCGCGGCGCCGAGGATCAGCCCGGCGAGGCCCGCGTGTTCGAGCCCACCGAACGCGGCGAGCACGCCGAGCGGGTCGGCCGGGTCAGGGCGGTGCCGGTCGAGCGCCGCCCGCACGACGTCGGTCTTGCGGGCGAGGGTGTCGTCGTCGACGCCGGTGCCACGGCCCGTCGCGACGGCGGGGTCGGCGCCGGTGAACGTGCAGGTCAGCGCGGCCGCGGCGGTGGTGTTGGCGATGCCCATGTCGCCGGTGAGCAGGCAGCGGTTGCCGGCGGCGACGAGGTCGCGGGCCGTCTCGATCCCCGCCTCGACGGCCGCGCGAGCCTGCTCACGGGTCAGCGCGGGCTCGGCGGTCATGTCGGCTGTGCCGCGGGACACCTTGCGCGGCAACAGACCCGGCACCGGTTCGAGGTCGGCGGCGACGCCGACGTCGACGACGCACACCTCCGCGCCGAGCTGGCGCGCGAACGCGTTGACGACCGCGCCGCCTGCGAGGAAGTTGCCGACCATCTGCGCCGTGACCTCCTGCGGCCACGGCGTCACCCCCTGGGCGTGGACCCCGTGGTCACCCGCGAACACCGCGACGACCGCGGGCTCGGGCAGCGGCGGCGGGCAGGCGTCGGCGATCCCGGCGAGGGTGACGGCGACGTCCTCGACACGGCCCAGCGACCCCCGCGGCTTGGTCATCCGGTCGAGCCGCTCCCGCGCAGCCTCGCGGGCCGCCTCGGAGGCGGGCTCGATCGCGGCGACGGTCTCGTCGACCAGGTCCACGGGTTCTTCGCCGGGCAGTCCGCGGCGGCCGTAGACGTCGTGGTGCACCGCCCAGCGCAGCGGGCGGCGCCGTGACCAGCCTGCCTGTTCGAGCTCGGGGGCGTCGGCGAACCCGTCGACGTGCCCGACGCACAGGTAGGCGACGACCTCGACGTGTGCGGGCAGCCCGAGCAGGTCGCCGAGCTCGCGTTCGCCGTCGTCGTCGAAGAAGGAGACCCAGCCGACCCCGAGGCCCTCGGCGCGCGCGGCGAGCCACAGGTTCTGCACGGCCGTGACCGTGGAGAACGTGCCCATGCGGGGCTGGGTGTAGCGGCCGAGGGTGTGCCGGCCGCCGCGCGTCGGGTCGCTGGTGACGACGACGTTGACCGGCGTCTCGAGGATCGCCTCGACCTGCAGCGATGCGAACGCCTCCGCCCGGGCCCGCGGCAGGGATGCGGCGTAGGCGGCACGGTGGCGGTGCACGAGGTCGCGGACCCGTTCGCGGACGGCGCGGTCGCGCAGCACGACGAAGTCCCACGGCTGCGAGTGGCCGACGCTCGGGGCGGCGTGGGCGGAGGCGAGGATGCGGTGCAGGACGTCGTCGTCGACGTCGATCTCGGGCCGGAACCCGGACCGCACGTCGCGGCGGGCCCGCGCGAGCCGGTGGAAGTCGTCCCCGTGGAAGTCGGTGCCGCTCACTCCGTCGACCAGTCCAGCGGGTACTGCTGCGGCGGGGCCAGGCCCGGACCGTCGAGGCACTCCACCCGCAACGCGGGCAGCAGCGACGACACGACCGTCGTCACGTGGTGGGGGTCGCCGGAGTCCACGAGCACCGCGGTCGCGCCCGGGTGGTCGGCGAACCAGGCGGCGACCCGGCGGGCGTCGCGCGCGGCGACGCCGTCGAGGCGTTCGACGCGCCACGCCTCCGCGTAGAACAGCACGGTCGGCTCGGCCTCACCCACGGCGAAGACCACCTCGGCGCGGTCGAGCCGGTCGACGATGTGGGGTGCCACCGACGGGGGCGGCCCGTCGCCGGGCACGTCGCAGCCGACGACGAGCAGCCGCCCGGCCGACGTCGACGCGCTGCGGAACGTTCGCGAGCACGGGAAACGCGGTGATCGTCGCGCGGGCTCCGCCGCGCCCGGACCGTCGCCGGACATGATCGCCTCCTCGAGGGTCCTCGCCCTCCGAAGTCGGGGTGTCGACGACGGCAGGAAGTCTCCTGGCTCCCGGATCACCGCACGTCGCCCGGCCTGATCGTCCGACGCTGGACATGGCCTTCGAGTGGGCGGACGTGCTCCCCGTGACAGTGGCGGGACCGCGCCGGATTCGCACCGGACTTCCTCCACTGCCGTCGATGAGGACTGCACCACAGCGCCCCGACCAGGTCAAGCGAGCAGACCGGCACAGTCGTGCCCGGTGACCCGCCAGTCGCCCACCGGTCCGCGGACGACGCTGGTCACGGCGCCGTTGGGGGGGACGGCACGGTCGTCGGTGCCGGTGAGCAGGGCGAGGGCGGTGCGCAGCGTCTCACCGTGGGAGACCAGCACCGTCCCGTCGGTGCCGTGGCTGTCGAGGACGGCCGCGACGCGTGTCGCGAGGGCCCGGGCCGACTCGCCGCCGGGCGGCGCCCAGTCGGGGTCGGCATCGGCGAGCAGCGCGGCCCGGTCGGCGGCGGGTCGGCCCTCCCAGGCGCCGTGGCACTGCTCGCGGAGCGCGGGCGCCGTGACCACTTGCAGACCGAGGCGGGCGGCGATGACGGCGGCGGTGTCGGCGGCGCGGCGCTGGTCGCTCGACACGACGGCCCGGACCGGCAGCTCCGCCAGCACGTCGGCCGCCGCGAGCGCCTGCTTCCGCCCGCGCGCGGTCAGCGGGACGTCGGCGGTGCAGCCCTGCAGCAGGCCGGCGACGTTCCAGGTGCTCTCGCCGTGGCGGACGAGGTACAGCACGCCGCGCTCAGGACCCGTCGGGCGAGAGTCCGGCGACCGGGCCGACGACGACGATCGCGGGCGGGCTGATCTCCTGGTCGCGGATGTCGGCGGCGACATCGCGCAGCGTGGTGCGCAGCGACCGCTGAATGCGCGTCGTGCCGTCCTGGATCACCGCGACGGGGGTGTCGGCGGGGCGGCCGTGCGTCATGAGTGCGTCGGCGAACCTGTCGATCCGCTCGACGGCCATCATCAGCACGACGGTGCCGCGCATCCGCCCGAGCGCTTCCCAGTCGGTGAGGCTCTGCGGGTGGTCGGGCGCGACGTGCCCGGAGACGACGACGATCTCGTGCGCGACGCCGCGGTGGCTGACCGGGACCCCGGCGACCGCGGGCGCGGCGAACGCGCTGGTGATGCCGGGGACGACCGCGACGGGGATGCCCGCGGCCGTGCAGGCCTGTACCTCCTCGTAGCCGCGGCCGTAGACGAACGGGTCGCCGCCCTTCAGCCGCACCACGAACTTCCCGGCCCGCGCGTGCTCGATCAGCAGCTCGTTGATCTTCTGCTGGGCCATGGCGCGGCCGTAGGGGATCTTGGAGGCGTCGATGACCTCGACGTGCGGGGCCAGGTCGTCGAGCAGGTCGCGGGGGCCGAGCCGGTCGGCGACGACGACGTCGGCACGGGCAAGCAGCCGCCGGCCGCGGACGGTGATGAGCTCGGGGTCGCCGGGGCCGCCACCGACGAGCGCGACGCCCGCGGCCACCGGTGCGGCGACGTCGTCGACGACACCGGCCTGCAACGCCTCGACCAGCGCGGTACGGACGGCCGCCGACCGGCGGTGCACCCCACCCGCGAGGACGCCGATCGTCATGCCGTCGTGGTCGCCGGAGGCGGGCGTCACGGCGGAGCCGGCGCTGCCCTCGTCGGCGCGGACGCAGAACACGCGGCGGCGCTCGGCCTCCTCACCGACGGCGACGTTGACGGCCGCGTCGTCGGTGCAGGCGACGACGTACCAGGCGCCGTCGAGGTCGCCGTCGGCCCAGCCGCGCTCGGTCCAGGTGATCTCCCCCGCCGACGCCATGCCCTCGACCGCCGGGGTGACCTGCGGGGACACCACCTCGATCACCGCGCCGGAGGCGATGAGCCGCGGCAGCCTGCGCTGCGCGACCTGCCCGCCCCCGACCACCACGACCCGCCTTCCGGCGAGGTCGAGGCCGACCAGGTAGTGCTCCTCGCTCACGCGCGATCCTCCTGCAGGTACGTCGGGACGGGCGGCGGTGAGCATAACCGCGGGTGAGGGTGCATCCGGCCGTGTCCGCAGGGCGTCACACCCAGACCCTGTGTGCGACCCCCGCGAGGCGCCCATGCCGAGTTGCACGAACGGCACTCTGCTGCAGCTCAGTTGCGGGAAGGAGCCGCTCGTGCAATCTGGGCGACGGCGGCGGTGCAGCGCTCCCCCACCGTCTTGGCGACGCGCAGGCCCACCGTCTCGTCCGGTCCTGCCAGCTCTCCGGCGGCCAGCAGGGCGGCGGCCTCGGCGACGCTGCCGGTGCCTGTCGCGGCGCGGACCCGTTCGTTCCCGGCGGCCGCGACCGCGTCCAGGGCCGTTGCCGGGTACGTCCGCAGGTGCGCGGGGGCGATGGCGGCGAGCAGACCGGGCTCGTCGGCGCGGCGGTCGATGCTCGCGTAGGCGACGACCTCGTCGGGCCGATCGACGACCCGGGCCAGCAGGGCGGCGACGGCCTCGGTCCTGACGCCGCTCGACGCGCCCAGCCCGACGACGAGCCTCACCTCGCGGCCGCGCTCACGAACGCCGCGATCGCCTCCGGGTCGCCCGCCGGGTGGGTGTGCAGGAACGACGCGTGCACCCCGCCGACGACGAACCCCTCCGGCTCCGCGCCCCGCCACCTCCACGCGGGCGCGGCCCCGGCCCGAGGGGTGACGGCGCAGTGGTGGAACTCGTGCCCGGCGACGCGGGTCCCGGCCGGGCGCCAGGGCGTCGGCGACAGGGAGACCGCGGCGCGGTAGCCCAGCGTCAGTCGTCCGGTCATCGACGCCGATGCCGGCAGCACCCCGCACATCGGGGCGCCGTCGAGGTCGGCACACAGGTAGAGCAGCCCGCCGCACTCGGCGAGCACGGGAGCTCCGGCGGCCGCCAGGTCGGCGACGGCGTTGCGCAGCGCCGCGTTCCCGGCGAGCGCAGCGACGTGCTCCTCCGGGAACCCGCCGCCCAGCACGAGCGCAGCACAGCCGTCGGGGAGCTTCTCGTCGCGCAACGGGTCGACGACGACCACCCGCGCCCCGGCCGCGGCGAGCAGCTCGGTGTGCTCGGCGTAGCCGAAGGTGAAGGCGTCGCCACCGGCGACGGCGACGACGGGTTCGCGCCGTTGCGGTGGGCCGACGTGCGGGTCCCACGCAGGCCCCGGCGCCACCGGCCGCGCGAGCGCCACGATCGCGTCGAGGTCGACGTGCGCGGCGACGAGGGAGGCCATGGCGTCGACGGCCGCGTGCGCCGCGGCGCCGTGCTCGGCCGCCGTGACCAGGCCCAGGTGCCGCGACGGGACGGCGAGCCCGACGTGACGCGGGAGCGCGCCGAGGACCGGCAGGCCGACCTCGTCGGCGGCCGCGCGCAGGATCGCCTCGTGCCGCGGGCTGCCGACCCGGTTGAGCACCACCGCGGCGATGTCGACTGCCCCGTCACCCGGGTCGAAGGAGCGGAACCCGTGCAGCAGCGCGGCCAGGCTGCGCGACTGCCCCTTCGCGTCGACGACCAGCACCACCGGCGCCCCGACCAGCCGCGCGACGTGCGCGGTCGATCCGTGCCCGTCGTCGACCCGGCCGTCGAACAGCCCCATGACGCCCTCGACGACGGCGACCTCCGCACCCGTCGACCCGTGCCGTAGCAGGGGCGCGATCCGGTCCTCGCCCACGAGCACGGGGTCGAGGTTGCGACCGGGCCTGCCCGCGGCGAGCGTGTGGTAGCCGGGGTCGATGTAGTCGGGCCCGACCTTGAACGGCGCGACCGACGTCCCCCGCCGCGCGAGCGCCGCCATGATCCCGGTGGCGACGGTCGTCTTCCCGCTCCCGGACGCGGGTGCGGCCACGACCAGGGCATTCACCATTCGATGCCCCGCTGGCCCTTCTGCCCGGCGTCCATGGGGTGCTTGACCTTGGTGGTCTGCATGACGAGGTCGGCGGCCTCGACCAGGGCAGGAGCGGCGTCGCGGCCCGTGATGATCACGTGCTGGCGGCCCTCCCGCGCGGCGAGGACCTCCACGACCTCGTCGACGTCGACCCAGCCCCACTTCATCGGGTAGGTGAACTCGTCGAGCACGTAGACGTCGTGGACCTGGTTCTCGATCCGCCGCCGGATCTCGGCCCAGCCCTCACGGGCGGCCGCGGCGTGGTCGTCCTCGGTGCCGGCCTTGCGGGTCCAGCTCCAGCCGGCGCCCATCTTGTGCCACTCGACGGGCCCGCCCTGGCCGGTCTCCTCGTGCACCCGGCCCAGCGCGCGGAACGCCTCCTCCTCGCCGACCTTCCACTTCGCCGACTTCACGAACTGGAACACCCCGATCGACCAGCCCTGGTTCCAGCCGCGCAGCGCCAGCCCGAACGCCGCGGTCGACTTCCCCTTCATCTCGCCGGTGTGCACGACGAGCAGCGGCCGGTTGCGGCGCTGGCGGGTCGAGAGCCCGTCGTCGGGGACGGTGGCGACCTTGCCCTGCGGCATTCTTCTTCCTCCTGCTCAGGCAGCGCGGGACACGACGCCCGCAACGGATTCCGCGGACAGCTCGTCGAGCCGCACCAACTCGCCTCCGGCGTGGCCCGCGACCGTGCCCGCGAGGCCCAGGCGCACCGGCCCGCTCTCGCAGTCGACGACGACCGTGTGCACGCGGTCGGCCGCCAGCAGACCGGCGGCGCGGCAGGCGTCGGCCACCGGGTCGCCACCCTCGCGGGTCGCGACGGTCGCCCGGCCGTCGGTGAGCAGCACCAGCAGCGCCCGCCGACGGGGATCCCGACGACGCTCCGCGTCCAGCACCCGACGGGCCCGCAGCAGCCCTTCGGCCAGCGGGGTCCGCCCCCCGGTGCGCAGCGTGGCGAGGCGGGCCTGCGCGGCGGGGACGCTCGACGTCGGCGGCAGCGCCACCTCGGCCGATCCGCCGCGGAAGCTCACGAGCCCGACCTTGTCCCGGCGACGGTAGGCGTCGCGCAGCAGCGCGAGCACCGCGCCCGACACCGCGCTCATGCGCTTGCGGGCCGCCATCGACCCGGAGGCGTCGACGACGAACAGCACCAGGTTGCCCTCGCGGCCCTCGCGCTCGGCGGAGCGGAGGTCGGCGGGGCGGACATCGAAACGCCCGGCGCCCCGGGAGCGCTGGTGTGGGGCCGCCGCCGTCAGGGTGGCGGGAAGGTGCAGGTCGGCGGCCCGGCGCGGTGCCGTGGTCGAGGAACGGACGACGCGACCGGTGGCGGTGCGGGCGCGCGAGCGCCGGCCCGGGGTGCCCTCCCCGACGCCGGGGACGCGGAACCGCCGCACCGCCGACGACGCGAGCCGCAGCGGCCGGGGCGCGGGGACGGGCGCACCGACGGGATCGTCGGCCGCCCCGTCGGCGCCGGGCTGGGACGAGCCGGTGTCGGACGCTCGTGAACCGTCGGCCTGCGAAGCATCGGCCCCCGAGCCACCAGGCTGCGCATCATCAGGCTGCGAACCGTCGGCACCTGGACCGCCCGACGCGTCCGGCCCCGGACCCGAGCCCGGGCCGTCGGGCGTCGGCGGCTCCGGCTCCGGGTCCGGGTCGTCGTCCAGGTTCTCGGCCGCGGAGCGCATGGCCTCGTCGAGGGTCTTGTCGTCGATACCCGGCTCGTCGAAGGGGTCGCGCCGGCGCCGGTGCGGCAACGCCAGCCGCGCCGCGACGCGCACGTCCTGCTCCTCCACCTCGTCCGCCCCTCGCCAGGCGGCGTGCGCCGCGGCGGCCCGGGCGATGACCAGGTCGGCGCGCATGCCGTCGACGTCGACCGCCGCGCACACCCCGGCGATGCGGCACAGCTCGCGGTCGGAGAGCGTGACCGCGGCGAGCCGGGCGCGGGCGTCGGCGATCCGGGCGGCGATCGCGCGGTCGGCATCCCCCCAGGCGGCGGCGAACCCGGCCGGGTCGGCCTCGAACGCGAGTCCGCGCCGAACGACCTCGGCCCGGGTCGCGACGTCGCGTGACGCGGCGACCTCGACGGTCAGCCCGAAGCGGTCGAGCAGCTGCGGGCGCAGCTCCCCCTCCTCCGGGTTCATGGTCCCGACCAGCAGGAACCGCGCCGCGTGCGACACCGACACCCCGTCGCGCTCGACGTGGGCGCGGCCCATCGCGGCGGCGTCGAGGAGGAGGTCGACGAGGTGGTCGTGCAGGAGGTTGACCTCGTCGACGTAGAGGACGCCGCGGTGCGCCTCGGCGAGCAGTCCGGGCTGGTAGGCGCGAACCCCCTCCGCCAGGGCGCGTTCGAGGTCCAGCGCCCCGACGAGACGGTCCTCGGTGGCGCCGACGGGCAGCTCGACGAGCCGCGCGGGCCGGGTCTCCACCGCGCCGCCTGCCGGGTGCGGCCCGTCGGGGCAGCCCGGGTCCGGTGACGCGGGGTCGCACCCGAACCGGCACTCCTCGACCACGGACACGGCGGGCAGCAGCGAGGCCAGCGCACGGACGGCCGTCGACTTGGCCGTGCCCTTCTCCCCACGCACCAGCACGCCGCCGACGGCCGGGTGGACGGCGTTGAGCAGGAGGGCGAGCCGCAGGTCGTCGTGCCCGACGACCGCCGAGAAGGGGAACCTCACCCGCGCGACTCTGCCAGACCGGTCGTCAGGACCGGGAGCTCCGGCGGCGCACCGTGATTGATGACATGGTCAAGTGACGCCGTGTCGAGGTGGTCGGCGACCAGGTCGCCGAGCACGTCGAGCTGGGCGGTGCGCTCGGCGCCGAAGTCGGTGTCGGGGGCGACGACGAACCCGTCGCGCCCGGCCTGGGCGGCGAGCCGGGTGAGCAGGCCGCGGCGGAAGCCGTCGTTCTCCAGCAGCCCGTGCCAGTGCGTGCCGAGCACCACGCCCGTGTCGGAGCCCTCCCCCGGGTCGTCGAGCAGCACCGGGTCGCCGGACGCCACGACGCGTCCGTGGTGGATCTCGTAGCCGCGCACGGACTCGCCGAGTCCGGCACCGGAGGGTGTCGCCAGGTGCTTGTCGACGTCGAACCGCACCTCCAGGTCGAGCAGCCCGAGGCCGTCGACCACGGCGCCACCCACGACCTCGACCCCGTCCGGGTCGGCGATGCGCCGCCCGAGCATCTGATAGCCCCCGCAGATCCCGACGACCGGCTTCCCGGCATTGGCGTGGGCGAGCACCGCGTCGGCGAGACCGGTGCGCCGCAACCACTCCAGGTCCGACACCGTGGCCTTCGACCCCGGCAGCACGACGACGTCGGCGTCCAGCAGCCGCGACGGCTCCGTCGCGTACCGGACGGCGACGCCCGGTTCGCAGGCCAGCGCCTCGGCGTCGGTGGCGTTGGAGATGCGCGGCAGCCGCACCACCGCGACCCGCAGCCACGCCGACCCGCGCGGCGGCGCAGGCCGCCCGAGCACGCGATCGGCCACCGCCGACAGCGAGTCCTCGGCGTCGAGCCAGAGCCGGTCCGACCAGGGCAGCACACCGAGCGTCGGGCGGCCGGTCAACGCGCGCAGCTGGTCGAGCCCCGGCGCGAGCAATGCCGGGTCACCCCGGAACTTGTTGACGACGAACCCCGCGATCCGCGCCTGGTCGCCCGGGTCGAGCACGGCGACCGTCCCGAACAGGTGGGCGAGCACGCCGCCGCGGTCGATGTCGCCGACCACGACGACGGGCAGGTCCGCGGCCTGGGCCAGCCCCATGTTGGTGATGTCGGTGGCGCGCAGGTTGATCTCCGCGGGAGACCCGGCCCCCTCGCAGATGACCACGTCGTGGCGGGCGCGCAGGCGCGCGAGCGAGTCGGCGACGACGTCACGCAGCGCCGCGGTCCGGGTCCGGTAGGACATGGCGGTGACGTGGCCGTCGGCGCGGCCGCGGACCACGACCTGCGACGTCCGGTCGCTGCCCGGCTTGAGCAGCACGGGGTTGAAGTCGATGCTCGGGGCCAGCCCGCACGCGTGCGCCTGCATCGCCTGGGCGCGACCGATCTCGCCGCCGTCCGGCGTCACGACGGAGTTGTTGCTCATGTTCTGCGCCTTGAACGGCGCGACCGACACCCCGCGCCGGTACAGCCATCGGCACAGCCCGGCGACGACGGCGCTCTTCCCGGCGTCGGACGTCGTCCCGGCGACGAGCAGCGCACCGTGGAGACCTCCGGACATGCGCCCAGTATCGAACCCCTGTGAGTGGCAATGGTCGCTATAGCGACCATTGCCACTCACGACCCCACCGCGATGACACGCCCGGACGCCGACCGCATACCGTGTGGGCATGCGTTTCCTGCTGCGGCCCCAGTGGATCGCCCTCGTCGTGGCGGTCGTCGGGTTCGCCGTGGCCTGCTACGTCTACCTGGCGCCGTGGCAGTTCGGCCGCGAGTCCCAGCGCGACGCGCAGCAGAAGCAGATCGACACCGCCGCCACCATGGCCCCCGTGCCGTTCGGCACGCTCGTGCCGGGCGGCGCCGTCGACTCCGACGTCACGTGGCGCCAGGTCAGCCTCACCGGCACGTTCCTCCCGCAGGACGAGACCGTGGTGCGGTTGCGGGTCGTCGACGGCAAGCCCGCCGTCGAGGTCATGACGCCGATGCGCACCACCGACGGCCGGATCGTCGTCGTCGACCGGGGAACCGTCCGGGCGCTCGACGGCCAGACCGTCCCGGACTTCACGCCCGCCCCGCAGGGCGAGGTCACCGTCGAGGGCCGGCTGCGCACCGACGAGACCGACCCGCAGGGCCGGCCCGCGTTCCAGGTCGCCGGGCACCGGCAGATGTACGCGGCCGACTCGAGGACCGTCGCCGCCGCGGCGGGCACCGCGATGGTGGAGGGATATGTCGCGCAGCAGACCGGCCCCGGGGTGCTCACGCCGCTGCCGGTCGAGGCCGGTGAGGGTGCGGCGCCGTTCTCCAACTTCTCCTACGCGCTGCAGTGGCTGACGTTCGGCGCCATCGCGATCATCGCGCTCGGCTACTTCGTGCGGCTGGAGATCCTGCAGCGCCGCGGCCGCCGCGACCGCGCCGCCGAGCGCACGGCATTGCGCGACGCTCTCGCGGGCCGCGACGAGACGCCCGACCGCCCCTGAGGGCGCTCACCGCCGCGAGGAGGGCCGCGGCGACGCCGACGGCCCGCGACAGCCGCGCCGCACGCAGCAGGTCGTCGACGGCGGGGGGACGGCCCTCGCCCAGCACCGGCCGTTCCTGCACCCCGTAGGGGTAGACGGTCGTGCCGCCGAGCCGCAGCCCGAGCGCCCCGGCCGCGGCGGCCTCGACGGGCCCGGCGTTCGGGCTGGGATGGGCGTGGGCGTCGCGACGCCAGGCCCGCGCCGCCGCGGCCGGTGACCCGCCGACGACGGACGCCAGCCCTGCGAACAGCGCGGCCGCGACCCGGGCGGGTACGAGGTTGGCGACGTCGTCGAGCCGTGCGGCGGCCCAGCCGAAACATTCGTAGCGCGGGGAGCGGTGCCCGATCATCGCGTCGAGGGTGTTGACGGCGCGGTAGCCCAGCAGCCCCGGCACCCCGGCGACGGCACCCCAGAGCAGCGGGGCGACCACGGCGTCGGACGTGTTCTCCGCCAACGACTCCACGCCGGCGCGGGCCATCCCGGCGGCGTCGAGCGTCGACGGGTCGCGCCCGCACAGGCTGGGCAGGCGGCGCCGGGCGGCGGCGAGGTCGTCGGCGGCGAGCTCGCGTCCCAGCGCGGCGCCCTCCCCCACCAGCGACCGGCCGCCGACGACCGCCCACGTCGCCACGGCCGTGGTGACCGCAGTACCGACCGGCCCCCGCGCACATCTTTCGACGGCGACCCCCGCGCCGACGACGGCCCCGACCAGCGCGGCGGTGTGGATCGCGCCGCGGCGGCGGTCGTCGGCCCACGTCCGGGTCTCCAGCGCTGCGGCCAGCCGTCCGAACCCGGCCACCGGATGGAGGTGGCGGGGATCGCCGAAGGCCGCGTCGGCGAGGACGCCCAGGAGCAGGCCGGCGGCGCGGGAGGGTCGCACACCGCGACGCTACGGTCCGGCTGCGGGCGCCGGGCGTCCGGGGAGATGATCGGGGCATGCGCACCGACATGGTTCCCGACGAGATGGGCGCCTCGACGTTCTACAAGCTGCTCACGGCATCCGTGGTGCCGCGCCCGATCGCCTGGGTGTCGACGCGGTCGGCCGCCGGCGTCGACAATCTCGCGCCGCACTCGTTCTTCACGGTGTCGTGCGTGGATCCGCCGATGCTGCAGTTCACCTCGGTCGGGACGAAGGACTCGCTGCGCAACGTGCGCGAGACGGGCGAGTTCGTGATCTCGCTGGCGACGGAGTCGATGTTCGAGCGGATCAACGCCACGGCGACGGACTTCCCGGCGGAGATCAGCGAGTTCACCGCGGTCGGGCTGACCCCGGAGGCGAGCACGGTCGTGGCGCCGCCGCGGGTGGCGGAGTCGCCGATCGCGTTCGAGTGCCGGCTGGAGCACGACCTGGCGCTGGGCGACTCGACGGTCGTGATCGGGCGGGTGGTGCACGCCGTCGTGGACGAGGACGTGCTGGTCACCGACGAGCGCGGCAACACGCTGCCGTCGGTGCAGCGGCTGCGCCCGCTGGCCCGGCTGGGTCGCGACGAGTGGTCGCGGCTGGGTGAGGTCGTGACGATCTCGCGGATCGCGTGGAAGAACTGGCCGGGGCACTTCACCGACGCGCCACCCTCTCCCTGATCTGCCGTATTCGACATGTCGAACTTGACATGTTGGGTACGGCAGATCAGGCTGGGTCCACGCCCAGGGACGGAGGACCCGATGTCCGAGCACACCGCACGACCCGGCCTGCGGGTCGGCGACGCCGAACGCGAGCGCACCGAGGCGCTGCTGCGCACCCACGTCGGCGCCGGGCGACTCGACCTGCCCGAGTTCGAGTCGCGGCTCGACGCCGTCCATGCCGCCCACACGCAGGCCGACCTCGACGCGGTGACCCGCGATCTGCCCGCGCCTGCTCGTGCAGCGCGCCCGGCTCGCGCCCCGCGGAACCTGCAGCGCGCTGCGATGTGGGCACCGTGGGCCGCCGTCGGCGCGATCTGCATGGTCGTCTGGCTCGCGACGTCCCTCGGTACCGGCGCGATGCAGCCCTTCTGGCCGGTCTGGGTGATCGGCCCGTGGGGCGCCGTGCTCGTGCTCGGCACCCTCACGGGCCGCCACTGGCCGTGTGCGACGACCCGAGCGAGGTCGTGAGTGGCGTTATTGGCCATGGCCAATAACGCCACTCACAGGGTGTACTCGCCCTGCGCGACGTCGGAGTCGGAGCCGTGGATCTCCTGCTCACGACCCCGCAGCTCGACCCGGCGGATCTTTCCGGAGATCGTCTTCGGGAGGTCGGCGAACTCGAGCCGCCGGATCCGCTTGTACGGGGCCAGGTTGTCGCGCGCGAACTCCAGGATCGACCGCGCCGTCGCCTCGTCGGCCGAGTGCCCCGACGCCAGCACCACGTAGGCCTTGGGCACCGCGAGCCGCACCGGGTCCGGCGACGGAACGACGGCCGCCTCCGCCACCGCCGGGTGCTCGATCAGCACGCTCTCCAGCTCGAACGGGCTGATCCGGTAGTCGCTGGCCTTGAAGACGTCGTCGGAGCGGCCGACGTAGGTGATGTAGCCGTCGTCGTCGCGGGAGCCGACGTCACCGGTGTGGTAGTACCCGCCGGCCATGGCCTCGGCGTTGCGCTCGTCGTCGCCGTAGTAGCCGACCATCAGTCCCGTCGGGCGCCGCGACAGGTCGATGCAGATCTCGCCCTCGTCGGCGGGCTTGCCGGTGGACGGGTCGATCAGCTCGATCGGGAAGCCCGGGATCGGACGGCCCATCGAGCCCGGCTTGACCGTCTGCCCGGGCGGGTTGCCGATCTGCACGCTCGACTCGGTCTGGCCGAAGCCGTCGCGGATACGGACGCCCCAGGCCTTCTCGACCTGCTCGATCACCTCGGGGTTGAGCGGCTCCCCCGCACCGACGACCTTCTGCGGCGGCGTCCGCAACGTCGACAGATCGGCCTGGATCAGCATGCGCCACACCGTCGGCGGGGCACAGAAGCTGTCCACGCCGCACCGCTCCAGCACGCCCAGCACGGACTCGGCGTCGAACCGCGCGTAGTTCATGACCAGCACGGTCGCCTCGGCGATCCACGGCGCGAACACGTTGGACCACGCGTGCTTGGCCCAGCCGGGCGAGGAGATGTTGAGGTGGACGTCGCCGGGTTCGAGGCCGATCCAGTACATCGTCGACAGGTGGCCGACCGGGTAGGACTGGTGGGTGTGCTCGACGAGCTTCGGCTTCGCCGTCGTGCCCGAGGTGAAGTACAGCAGGAGGGTGTCGTCGGCGCGGGTGACGCCGTCGGGGGCGAAGGTGTCGGCGGCGTCGTAGGCCTCGGTGTAGTCGAGCCAGCCCTTGGGGGCGCCGCGCACCGCGATGCGGGTGTAGTCGCCCGCGACGCCGTCGAACTTGCCCGCGTCCGTACCGCCGACGACGACGTGCTTGGCGTTGCCGCGCTCCACCCGGTCGCGCAGGTCCTCGGCCGTGAGGAGTGTCGTCGCCGGGATCACGACCGCGCCGAGCTTCATCGCCGCGAGCAGCGTCTCCCACAGCTCCAGCTGGTTGCCCAGCATCAGGATGATCCGGTCGCCGCGGCCGACGCCGTTGGCGCGCAACCAGTTCGCCACCCGGTTGGAGCGCGACGACATCTCCGCGAACGTCCAGTACGCCTCGGAGCCGTCGCTCTCGACGATCCACAGCGCCCGCCGCGCGCCACGCTCCGTGTCGGCGGCGACGTTGTCGAAGTGGTCGAGCGCCCAGTTGAACTCGGTCAGCGCAGGCCAGCGGAAGTCGCGCACCGCGGTGTCGTAGTCGGTGCGGTGGGCGAGCAGGAAGTCGCGCGCCGCGTAGAAGGCTTCCGCATCGGTCATGTCCCACTCCGTCGTCGGCTCGCCGATCATGTCCGGCAGTCACCCTAGCCACGGCGCGGCCCGCGCGGAGGGTGTGGCGACGGACCGGGCTGACCGTCCGGCGGGGTACCCGCGCGCAGCCCCACGTCAGCCTGACGTGCCGGGCGGGAACGACACCCGCGGCGGGCGTGGCGGGCTAGCGTGCCGGGTCGTGACGACGCAGCCTGCCACTCCTGCTCCCGTCCGCTCCGCGCGCCGCCGGTGGGCCGCACCGGCGCGCGTGGCCGTGGCCCTGGCCCTGGTGGCCGCGGTCTCGGTCGCGGGCTGCGGATCGCAGCCGTCGGGGTCCACCGCCGCGGCGACGTCC
Organism: Pseudonocardia sp. SCN 73-27; assembly: GCA_001725415.1. Classification (GTDB taxonomy): domain Bacteria; phylum Actinomycetota; class Actinomycetes; order Mycobacteriales; family Pseudonocardiaceae; genus Pseudonocardia. The sequence continues at coordinate 8,319 of MEGH01000046.1, read as the reverse complement.
GCGACACAGCCGACTCCGATGGCGACGCCACCGCCCGCCGGCTCCACCTTCGCGGCACCGGGGGCGTTGCTGTGGCCGGTGACCGACGCGACCCAGGCCAAGGCCCTGCAGGCTCAGGTCGACCAGGGCTCCCAGCCGTGGCTGCTCGACCCCTCCGAGGTCGCCACCAACTACGCGACGACCGTCCTGCGGTGGCACGCGCCGAGCGCCGGAGCACCCGACGGCGACACCGTCGTCGTCACCGACCCCGACGCCGGCTCCGTCACTCTCACATTGGTGCAACCTGCCACGACCGGGTCAGCAGGCATCTGGATCGTGTCCGCCGAACGGCGGAACTGACGCTGCGCTCATCAGATGATCGAATTCGGTCATCTGATCGAGTGAACCGGCCGTGAATGTGCAGCGTTCCGGCGGCTCCGGACGATTCCCTGTGCAAGACCGGAACATCGGGGACCGGCACCACCGCACCAGGGAGCACGACCATGACGACCGACTCGGTCCAGCAGGACATGTTCACCGTCCTCCACGGCCAGCCCGCGCCGGTCGTGACCCGCTGGTCCTACGCCGCCGACGACCCCTTCGCCGTCGTCCTCGCCGTCCGCACCCGCAGCGACCGCTGGGTCGAGTGGATGGTCGCGCGCGACCTGGTCGTCGAAGCGCTCGAAGGGCCCGCCGGCTACGGCCACGTCCGCATGAGCCCCCAGATCGTCCAGGGCTACGACATCGTCGAGATCGAGATCTCCTCGCACGACGGCCGCGCGATCCTCGAGGTCGACCGCGACCTGCTGCGCAGCTTCGTCGAGTCCACCGTCGAGCTCGTCCCCCTCGGCGCCGAGTCCGACTGCATGGACATCGACTCCGAGATCGCCAAGCTCACCCAGGGTTGTCCCTGACCGTCCAACCGCCCGTATGACCGACCGTCGTCGGACCCGGCCGCCTGCTCAGCGCAGGCGGCCCTCGGTACCCACGTCGTCACGTCCCGACGCGGGCGCCACCGCGCCGCCGGCGTCGGGGTGCGCGTCGATCCCCGCCGCACGGTCGTCGAGCGGCTCACCACGGTGCTCGGCGTCGCGCCCCGCGACCGGGTCACCCTCCGCGTCACGACTCGCATCCCGCTCGGCCTGCTCGGCCCGGGGGTCGCTGTCCAGCTGCTCGGCCACCTCGGGATCCTCCATCGGGCTGTCGTCCACGACCGGCTCCAGGGCGTCACCGTCACCGCCGGTGCGGTGCACCGCCGCCTCCTCCGCCGACGCCGCACCCCCGTCGACTCCGACATCGCGCGCCGCGGTGTCGTCGCCCTCGTCGGGTTCGAGCCGGCCCGCGCGCTCGGGGTCGGTCGCGGACGCGTCCTCGGGCAGCTCGCGGGCGAGCCGGTCGTCGAGCGACTCCCCCGCCCGGGCACCCGCCGGCGTCACGGTGTCGCCGTCGAGCTCCAACGGCCGGTCGGGCGGGACGTAGCCCGAGTCCAACGGGTCGCCCGTCCCGGTCAGCGTGTACTCGGCGTCCTCCTGGACCATCTGGCCCGCGTCGGGGTCCTGCGGTTGCGGGTCGTCACGGCGCGACATCGGCCGGTCGTTCCTCTCGTTCGGGGGCCGGACGGTGTCCCGTCCGGTGGTCGACGCGGATACCCGGCCGGCACCGTCGCCACACCGCCCGCCCCCGTCCGGGGGCCCGCCGGGCGCGTCGCCGTCGTCCGGCGCCGTCGTGGTGGGGCCGATGTGTTGTGATGACCACACCGGAAACAGGTCGGGACGATCCGGACGAAACGTGCGGCAGGTCGGCAGCGCGGGCACGGCGAGGAGACCAGATGGCGGGCAGGGGCGAGTCCGACGGTCGGGGAGTCAGGCCGCCCCGACCTCGCGACGCCGCGGCCACCCGCCGGGCACTCCTCGAAGCCGCCCGCGAGCTGTTCGCCTCCGTCGGCTACGACGCCACGACGGTTCGCGCCGTCGCCGACCGCGCCGGGGTCAACCAGGCCCTCCTGTTCCGCCACTTCGGCAACAAGGAAGGCCTCTTCGCCGAGGCGATCTCCGGTGAGGCCATGGCCGTGCTCGAGGACGGGCCGCCCGAGGAGCTGCTGCGCCGCACCCTCGGCGCGATCATGGCCGAGGACCCCAGCGGCACCGAGCTCTTCTTCGCCGTGCTGCGCTCCACCGGCAGCAGCGAAGCGGGCAAGCTCATGCGCGCCGAGCTGGAGTCGCGCTGGGCAGGAACCTTCGCCGCGCTCGCCGCCACCGACGACGCCGACGACGCCGCCCTGCGCGCCGAGCTCGTCCTCGCCTGGCTGCTCGGCATCGGGCTGCTGCGCACCGTCATCGCCACCCGCCCCATCGCCGGGGCCGACCCCGACACGATCAGCGCGCACGTGCTCCGCGGCGCGCAGGCGATCCTGGACGGCCGCACCGGCGCCCCCACCGCCAGACAGGCTGCCGCGAGCGACGGAGCCGTCTGACCCTCAGGCGCCCTCGGCGTGGGGCCGTCCGGAGTCCTCGGCGCGCGCGCCCGGCAACGGATGACGCAACAGCACCTTGCTGCCACGGTCGTCGACGTGGATCAGCACGGCACCGACCATGCGCTGCATCAGCCCGATCCCCCGGCCCGGCGTCTCCGTCGGGTTCCACGTGCCGTGGTCGGTGATCTCGATGCACAACGCGTCCGGCTCCGTCCACAACGTCAGCTCGACGCTGCCGGAGTCGTCGGGACTGTAGGCGTGCTCGACGACATTGGCGGCGGCCTCGTCGACGGCGAGGACGACGTCGTCGACCTCTTCCAGGGTGAGCCCGAGCGATCCGATCCAGGCGACCAGCTCACGACGGATGTGCCCCAGCGCGGCCGCCTCCGCAGGCCAGGAACGGTGGACGAACTCGACGGACCGCGGCTGCTCCGCCTCGGCGACGGCGTCGTGGTTGCGGTCGGGGTGGGTCGGGTCGGAGTGGCGGGCGGGCTTGCTCATCGGCACGCTCCGTGAACTGGGTTCGGCGCGGGTGGCCGCGGCAGGTCGTACGCATCGGGAGTTGCACGAACCCACCCCCGGGCAAACACCGCTGGCCGCACAGAGCACGACGCTCACCGGCTCGCCGCAGCGCACGTCCGCTGATCGAGGCGCTGCCCGCCGACTCGACCGCGGCCCGACGGCCGGACGCCGCTGCGCACCGGCTCGACCGGCGTGGCGACGCGCCCACCCGGCAGTGGTCGTGCGCGCCGCACATCTTCGGTGCGCGCCGCACAGGCTGCAGGGAGTGCTGCGCATCCGAAAGGTGTGCGGCGGCAGGGTGCACCGCTGCGGCGCGCCCCTGGTCAGCCCTGGCCGGTCACCGTCAGGTACAGCAGGACGACGTTGAGGGCGACGATCGCCGTGCAGACGACGATCCCGGCGACCACCGTGAACCGCTTGTTGACGTCGTCGCCCATGATCGAGCGCCGCGAGGTGAGGATCACCAGCGGGATGAGGGCGAAAGGGATACCGAAGGAGAGGACGACCTGGGAGACGATCAGCGCCCAGGTGGGGTCGATGCCCATCCCGAGGACGACGAGCGCGGGGATCGCGGTGACGACGCGCCGCGCCGGCAGCGGCACCTTGACCTTCAACAGCCCCGCCATGACGACGGAGCCGGAGTAGCAGCCGACGGCCGTCGAGGCCAGGCCGGAGAAGAGCAGGGCGATGGCGAAGCCGAGCGCGAAGAGGGGGCCGGCCTTGTCGCCGATGGCGGCGTGGACGCCTTCGAGTGTCTCGGTGCGTTCGTCACCGCTGAGCAGGGCCGCGCCGACGAGCAGCAGCCCGAGGTTGACGGCACCGGCGACGGTGAGAGCGACGGCGACGTCCGCCTTGGTGGCCGACAGGAGCCTACGGCGCTCGGGGCCGGGGGCCGGCGAGCCGTGCCGGTCGCGCGAGAGCGACGAGTGCACGTAGATCGCGTGGGGCATGACGGTGGCGCCGAGCATGCCGGCGGCGAGCAGGATGCTGCTGGTGCCCTCGAAGCCGGGGACGATGCCGCCGACGATGCCCGCGGCCGAGGGCGGGGCGACGAAGAGGCTGGCGACGAACCCGATGCCGACGACGAGCAGCATCGTGGTGACGACGCGTTCGAAGGGTTTCTGCCCGAAGCGGTCGGCGACCTTGAGGATCACCATCGACACCACGGCGGTGATGGCGCCACCCCAGATGAGGGGCAGGTCGAAGAGCAGGGCGAGAGCGATGGCGCCGCCGAGGACCTCAGCGAGGTCGGTGGCCATGGTGACGAGCTCGGCCTGGGCCCAGTAGGCGAACCGGGCGCGGCGCGGGAGGTGGTCGCGCAGCGACTCGGGTAACGACTTGCCGGTGACGAGCCCGAGCTTGGCCGAGAGGTACTGGACGAGGCCGGCCATGACGTTGGCGGCGAGCACGACCCAGACGAGCAGGTAGCCGAATCCCGCGCCGGCGGCGGTGTTGGTGGCGACGTTGCCCGGGTCGACGTAGGCGGCGGCCGCCACGAGCGCCGGACCGAGGAGCAACGCCCCGGATCTGGCACGTTCGACACGCGCCTTCACCGCCATGGTCATCGCGTTCACCCGCTCAGCCCTCCGCGAGAGTCGAGTCGTCCACCGGCATGATCGGCCAGTCTGCGTGAGGTCCCGGGTGATCGCCGTCTCAATCGGAGACGTTCGCGGCACATGGGGTCAGCGCCTGCCGGGGTCGCGGCGCAGCAGGTAGGTGTCCATGATCCAGCCCTTGCGGTCGCGGGCCTCGGCGCGGACGCGGACGATCTCGTCCTTGACCTTCTGCAGGTCGCCGCTGACGAGGATCTGGTCGGGGGTGCCGAGGTAGGCGCCCCAGAAGATGGCGAGGTCGTCGTCGGGCAGCGTGGCGAACGTGGTGGCGCCGTCGAGCATGACCACGACGTCGTCGACGTCGCGGGGCATGCCGGCGCCGAGGCGCCTGCCCGTCGTCACCAGTACGGAGCCGCCGACCCGGTTGAGGATGAGGCGGTGCGCGGCGGCCAGTGCGGCGACGCTGCTGATGCCGGGGACGGACTCGATGTCGAAGCCCTGGCCGCCGGAGGCGACGTCGCTGTCGCGGACGCCGGCGAGGAGCCGCAGCGTGCCGTCGTAGAGGGAGGGGTCGCCCCAGACCAGGAAGGCGCCGACGCCGTCGGGGCCGAGCTCGTCGGCGATCATGGCGGCGTAGAGTTCGGCGCGCCGGTCCTGCCAGTCGAGGACGGCGTCGCGGTAGGCGCTGCCGTCGGCGACGCGGTCGCGTTCGGGATCGGGGGCGTCGACGACGCGGTAGGTCCCGGGGTCGACGTGGCGGGTGAGCAGTTCGGTGCGCAGCGCGGCGAGGTCGTCCTTGACCGTGCCCTTGTCGATGCCGAAGAACACCTCGGCGCGGCGCATGGCCGCGACCGCCTGCAGGGTCAGATGGTCGGGGTCGCCCGCGCCGATCCCGATCACGAGCACCGTCCGCATGGCACGACCGTAATCGATGCCCGGTGCGTGTCGACCGTTCCTGTGACATGGGGCCGGTGTGATCAGGTCAGCGGGCGGAGCCCCCAGCGGGCGCTCCACGATTCGCCGGGCGCGAGGACGACGAGGCCGTCGCCGGAGTTGAGGGCGTCGGGCGGGCAGGTCATCGGTTCGACGGCGACCGCCGGACCGTTGCCGCCGAGGTCGTCGGGGGTGAAGACCTGCACCCAGCCGAAGGCGGGATCGGCCCACAGCTCGACCCCGCCGTCGGACGAGGTGAGGCGGTGGCGGACGAGGTCGTCGCCGGGTTCGGGGCGGGCGCCGCCGAAGCAGTCGTCGAGACGGGCGTCGCGCAGCGCGATGGTGCGCTCGTCGTCGGTGAGGGGTCGCGGATCGCCCTCGGGGAGCTGGTCGCGCAGCGTGATGGCGGTGGTGGCGCCGAGGTGGAGGGTGCAGTCGCGGACCGCCGTGGTGCCGACGCGCAGGTAGGGGTGGGAGCCGACGCCGAAGGGGACGTCGTCGGTGCCGAGGTTCTGCGCGCCGATGGCGACGGTGAGCCCGTCGGCGGCCACGGAGTAGCCGACGGTGATGCGCACCGGCTGCGGCCACCCCGGCTGCGGGACGGCGACGGCGGCCAGGGTGACGGCGTCGGAGGTCTGTTCGGCGACGGTCCAGCAGACGTGGCGCAGGAGCCCGTGGATGGCGTTGCCCGCGGCGGGTTCGGTGAGGGCGAGCTGCTGCTCGGCACCCTCCCAGGTCCAGCGGCCGCCGCGGACACGGTTGGGCCAGGGCGCGAGGAGGGCGCCGCAGCCGCGGGGCGGGCGGACGTCCTCGGGGTAGGTCTCGGCGTAGGCGCGGCCGCCGGACTCGAAGGCGCGCAGGCCGGCGCCGACCTCGGTGACGACGGCGGTGGTGCCCGCGCCGTCGGTCACCGTGAGCTGGCGGCCGGTGGGGGGCATCGTCTGGGGCACGTCACCGATCATGGGGGTGATCCTGGTCGGCCGCCGCCGTGGCGTCGAGGGTCTCGGCCACCGATTGCACGGAGTCGGCGAGGGTGAAGACGGCGGCCAGACCGGTGACCTCCAGCGGGCGCGCGACGGCGCGGTTCCCCGCGACCACGACGTGCATGGGCACGACCGCGACGGCGGCGGCGCGGCGGG
>MEGH01000046.1:0-1708 GCA_001725415.1 Pseudonocardia sp. SCN 73-27 | reverse complement strand
GCGGCGGGCCTCGACGAGCTGGTCGAGGCCCGAGGAGTCGAGGAACGTCACCGCGCTCATGTCGACGACCAGTGCCGCGGGCCGGCGGGCGAGTGCCTGCCCGACCGCCGTGCCGACCCGGCCGGCGCCCGCGAGGTCGACGTCGCCGCTGACGGCGACGACCGCGACACCTCCGGGAGGGGCCGCGACACGGATCCCGGGCTGGTCGTCGGGCGTGCGCCCGGGGCGGACCTCCGAGGTGCCCTCCACGGTGCCAAGCCTAAGGGGTGCGCAGGATTCGTGGCAGCAGGGCCGTGACCAGCGCGGCCGCGGCGACGATCGGCCAGATCCCGCCGACGGCCCACGCCCCGAACACGGCGAGCCCGACGATCTCGACACCGAACCCGGACACCGAGGTCACCGTCGCGCGCGAGGGCCCGGTGATGCGGTCCTGCAGGCGCACCTCGAGTACGACCAGGACCAGCCGGTACCCGCCGTAGAACACGGCGACGAGGATCATCGCGAGCGGGACCGCGAGCGCGGCGGCGACGGCGAGCGCGACGACGGCGGCGGCGATCGTCGCGGTGAGCCGCCACCGGCCCCAGCCCGCGGCGACGCCGCCCAGTGCGGCACCCACGGCGCCGGTGACGGCCGTCGCGACGACCGCGGGTGGGACGAGCTCGTTCGGGACGGACCAGTCGGCGGCCATCAGCGGGAAGTACTCCTCGAGGGCGTCGACGCCCCCGAGGACCGCGACCGCGAGCAGGATCGCGCGCACGGGCGGGTGGGCGGCGGCCTCGACCACCCCGGCGCGCAGCGCGGCGTACCAGCCGAGGGCCGACTCGTCGTCCAGCTCGTCGCCCCGGTCGCCCTCGTCGTCACCGAGGACCGAGGGTCCGGGGCGGACGTCGGGCAGCCGGGCGGCCAGCGCCGCCGTGACGAGACACGTGCCGACGCTGAGCCAGGCCACCGGCGCGAACCCGCCCCCGGTGGCGAGGAGCAGCGTCGCGAGCCCGGCCGCGGGGACCTGGGCGAGCAGCCCGGCCGCGCTCGACCCGCTCGCGATCCGCGCGTAGCGCCACTGCTCCCCCGGCGCGAGCGCGTCGTAGAGCAGCGCTTCCTTGGCGCCCGACTCCAGCGAGCCACCGAGCGCCCACAGCGCGAAGCCGGCGGCGAACCCGGTGAACGTCGGCCACAGCGCCCACACCGCGTAGCCCGCGGCCTGTCCGACATGGGCGGTGACGACGGCGCGGCGGCGACCGAAGCGGTCGGCGAGCGCGCCCGAGGGCACTTCGGCGATCAGCCCGACGACGGACCAGATCGCGAACAGCGCCGACACCTGTGCCTCGGAGAGGCCGGTGGCGACGAACCAGACCGCGTACAGCGCGTAGACGGGGACGAGCTCTGCGAGGAATGCGACCGCGATCGCGAGCCGGGTCAGCCGGCGCGGATCGGGCCGAGAAGGCTGTTCAGGGCGTCAATCGGGCGGCATGACGTGATCGTAGAGCCGCCGACACCGTCGCCGCGAGGCGGTTTCCGTCAGGGCGCCGTCGTCGTGGTGGTCGTGCTCGCGGCGGGTGGCACCGTGGTCGTCGTGGGGGGCGGGGTCGACGAGCGGCCCGGCCGGGTGGGCCGCGTGGTCGGCTTCGTCGGCGGCGGGGTCGTCGGCGGCGCAGTGGTCGGCACGGTGGTCGGCGGGGTGGTCGGCGGGGTGGTCGGCGGGGTGGTG
>MEGH01000045.1:110014-114918 GCA_001725415.1 Pseudonocardia sp. SCN 73-27 | reverse complement strand
GACTTCCACGTCTCCGACAGCTACTTCGTCGTGGCGCACTTCCACTACGTGCTGTTCGGCACGATCGTGTTCGCCACCTACGCCGGCATCTACTTCTGGTTCCCGAAGATGACCGGCCGGATGATGGACGAGACGCTCGGCAAGGTCCACTTCTGGCTGACGTTCGTCGGCTTCCACACCACGTTCCTGGTGCAGCACTGGCTGGGCAACGAGGGCATGCCGCGTCGCTACGTCGACTACCTGCCCAGCGACGGTTTCACCGTGCTCAACTCGATCTCGTCGATCGGCGCGTTCGTCCTCGGCGCGTCGACCCTGCCGTTCATCTGGAACGTCTTCCGTTCCTACCGCTACGGCCGCGTCGTGACCGTCGACGACCCGTGGGGCTTCGGCAACTCGCTGGAGTGGGCCACGTCCTGCCCGCCGCCGCGGCACAACTTCACCGAGCTGCCCCGGATCCGTTCCGAGCGCCCGGCGTTCGAGCTGCACTACCCGCACCTCGTCGAGAGGTTCCGGCAGGAAGCCCACGTCGGCGGGCACACCGCACCGTCGGAGGTGGCCGCCTCGGCCACCGGCCAGGAAGTCATGTCGGGCGACGACCCGAAAGACCGTTGACACCCGGCAGATCCGCTGACCCTGTGACAGGACCGACGTCCGCCGCCCACCCGGCGGCGGACACGGTCCTGGTCACGGTGTCGGGCCCCGACCGTCCCGGAGTCAGCTCCGTCCTGTTCGCGGCGCTCACCGCCCACGGTGTCGACCTCATCGACATCGAGCAGGTCGTCGTCCGCGGCAGGCTCACCCTCGCCGCGCTCGTCGGCGCCCACCGCGACCCCGAGGGGCTGCAGGAAGCCGTCGAGCAGGCGATGGATGCCATCGGCATGCACGTCGAGACCTCCCTGCACCAGGGCGACGACCCGTCGCCGCGCCCGACGTCCACGCACGTCGTCGTCGTGCTCGGTCGGCCCATCACCGCACGTGCCTTCGGTGCCGTCGCGCAGGAGCTCGCCGCCGTCGGCGCCAACATCGACTCCATCCGCCGCGTCGCCGACTACCCCGTCACCGGTCTGGAGCTGCACGTCTCCCCGGACCCCGGCGGCACCACCCGATACCCCCACGGCACCCTGCGCGCCCGCCTCGTCGACGTCGCCCGCCAGGCCGGTGTCGACGTCGCCGTCGAGCGCGCCGGCATCGCCCGCCGCGGCAAACGCCTCATCGTCTTCGACGTCGACTCGACCCTCATCCAGGGCGAGGTCATCGAGATGCTCGCCGCCCGCGCCGGCAGCACCGCCGAGGCCGAGGTCCGTCGCGTCACCGAGGAGGCCATGCGCGGCGAGCTCGACTTCGCCGCCTCGCTGCGCCGTCGCGTCGCGGTCCTCGAAGGGCTGCCCGCCACGGTCCTCGACGACGTCGCCGCCGAGATCGAGCTCACCCCCGGCGCCCGCACCACCGTCCGCACCCTCAAGCGGCTCGGCTACCGCTGCGGCGTCGTCTCCGGCGGGTTCACCCAGGTCATCTCCGGCCTCGTCGACGACCTCGGCCTCGACTTCGCTGCCGCCAACGAGCTCGAGGTCGTCGACGGCGTCCTCACCGGCAAGGTCGTCGGCGACATCGTCGACCGGCCCGGCAAGGCCGTCGCCCTGCGCCGGTTCGCCGACACCTTCGGCGTCCCGCTCGACCAGACCGTGGCCGTCGGCGACGGCGCCAACGACATCGACATGCTCTCCAGCGCCGGTCTGGGCATCGCGTTCAACGCCAAGCCGGCGCTGCGTGAGGTCGCCGACACCGCGCTCTCCCAGCCCTACCTCGACGTCGTCCTGTTCGTGCTGGGTATCACCCGCGCCGAGGTCGAGCACGCCGACGAGGCCGAAGGCGTCCTGCGCCGGGTCCCGATCGCGTGAGCACCAGCGTCCTCGACGCCGTCGTCCGCCGCTACGTCGGCGTCCACGAGGTCTCCCCGGAGGCCGACGGCGTCGTCCGCGCCATGCCCGTCGTCCTGCGGATCGAACGCGAGCTGCCCGGCCGCACCGCGCTGCTCGAAGCCGCCGCCCGCGCCGCGCTCGCCGTCTGCGTCGACCCCCGCGCCGCGGCCGAGGGGGAGTGGCACGACCAGGTTCTCACCTGGGTCGACGGCCGCATCCGCAAGATCGCCCGCCGTGCCCGCGGCGCCCACTGGGCCGCCGTGCAACAGCAGCCCGGCGTGACCGTCTCCGTCGACGGCGCCGAGGCCCGCGCCCTGCTGCCGGGCCCGGTCGACGAGGTCCCCCGGACCGTCGCGCGCCTGCAGATCGGCGGCACCGACCTCCCCGCCGACGAGCCCGGCCCCGTCCCCGCAGGCGTGCCGGTGATCTGGGTGAACCCGACCGTCGCGATGACCGTCGGCAAGGCCGCGGCGCAGGTCGGGCACGCCTCGATGATCGACGCCGCCGTCCGCGGCCTCGACGAGGTGCCGCCCTACGTGGTCCGGACCCCTGCGCGGGAACAGTGGGCGGAGCTGGTGGCCGCCGCCGACCGCGGCGACGCCGTCGCCGTCCGCGACGCCGGCTTCACCGAGGTCGACCCGGGCACCACGACGTGCGTCGTCACCCCCGCCTGACCCCCGCGCAACCTCGCGGTCGTCGCGGATCGCGTCGAGAGCAGTGAGGTTGCGGCCGAACTTCGGCGCGCAACCTCGTGGTTGTCACGGGGCCGAGCGGACAGCGATGAGGTTGCGCGCGGTCGGAGGAGCACAGCCGGGCTCGTGCGGCCGACCCGCTCAGCGGGCGTGCGTCACGCCGCCCTCGCGGTCCTCGGGCATCACATGGTCCGGGTCCAGCAGCCCGCGGTCGTCGACCAACCCGGGGGCGACCGTGAAACTGCAGCACCACCTGGGCGGGCTCGAGGGGTCGTCCCCAGGCGCTTCGGGAGCACTGAGGTCGCTCGGATGCAACGGTCAGGCGTCGCGGAGGCGGGTGAGGGCGGCGCGGACCTTGTCGGGATCGTGGGTCTGCCAGAACGGGGGCAGTGAGGCGCGCAGGAAGCCGCCGTAGCGGGCGGTGGCGATCCGCGGGTCGAGGATGGCGACGACCCCGCGATCGTCCATGCCCCGCAGCAGCCGGCCGGCGCCCTGGGCGAGCAGCAGGGCGGCGTGGGTGGCGGAGACGGTGAGGAAGCCGTTGCCGCCGCGGGCGTCGGTGGCGCGCTGGCGGGCACCGATGAGCGGGTCGTCGGGGCGGGGGAACGGGATGCGGTCGATGATCACCAGCGACAGCGAGGGCCCGGGGACGTCGACGCCCTGCCACAGCGACAGCGTGCCGAACAGGGACGTCTCGGTGTCCTCGGCGAACCGCTTGACGAGCAGCATCGTCGAGTCGTCGCCCTGGCAGAGCAGAGGGGTGGAGAGCTTGCTGCGCAACGCCTCCGTGGCCTGCTTCGCGGCGCGCATCGACGAGAACAGCCCGAGGGTGCGGCCCCCGGCGGCCTCGACGAGCTCGGCGATCTCGTCGAGGTAGGCGGGTGGGAGGCCGTCGCGGCCGGGCGGGGGCAGGTGGCGCGCGGTGTAGAGGATGCCGCTGCGCCCGTGGGCGAAGGGGGAGCCGACGTCGAGGCCCGACCAGCGGGGCGCGTCGGGGTCGGGGACGGGGTCGCCCGCCGACGCGGTGACGGCGGCTTCGGGCGGCAGCCCCCACTGGCGGGCGAGGGCGTCGAACGATCCGCCGAGGGTCAGCGTCGCGGAGGTGAGGATCGTCGTCGACCGGCCGAAGAGCCGTTCCCGCAGCAGCCCCCCGACCCACAGGGGCGCGGCCCGCAGCACCTTGGTGCGGGAGCCCTCCGGGCCCTGCTCGCCCAGCCAGACGACGTCGCGGCGGGCGGCGGGGTCGTCCTCGGCGAACACGCCGAGGACGCGGACGGCGACGTCGAGCACCTCGTCGACGAGGGCGAGGGCGATCTTGCGGGCGGCGGCACCCTCGGGGTCCTCGCGGCGTTCCCCGCCGAGGCCCTGCTTGCAGGCGGCGGCGGTGTCGCGGATGACCGACAGCACCCCGGACACCCCGCCGGGCAGCGAGTCCCAGCGGCCGGGCTGCAGGTCCTCCAGCACCATGGAGAGGCCCTCACCGGCCTCGGCGAGGCGGTCGGCGATGCTCTGGTCGACGAGCTTGCCGCAGCGGCGCGCGGCGGCGGCGACGGTGCCGGGGGTGAGCTCGGCGGTGGCGGCGCCGGTGACCCGGTCGACCAGCTCGTGGGCCTCGTCGACGATCACGACGTCGTGCTCGGGCAGGACCTGGGCATCGCCCATGGCGTCGATGGCGAGGAGGGCGTGGTTGGTGACGACGACGTCGGCACGGCCGGCCTCGGCCTTGGCGCGCTCGGCGAAGCAGTCCTCGCCGACGGGGCAGCGGGTGGCGCCCAGGCACTCCCGGGCGGTGACCGACACCTGCCGCCACGCCGGGTCGGGGACGCCGGGGACGAGCTCGTCGCGGTCGCCGGTCTCGGTGTCGGAGGCCCATTCGTGGAGGCGTTTGACGTTGCGCCCCATGGCCGAGATCGCGAACGGGTCGAACAGCTGTTCCTCGCCGTCGTCCATCATGGACTCGTCGCCGTGGAGCTTGTTGAGGCACAGGTAGTTGCGGCGGCCCTTGAGGATCGCGAACGTGGGCAGCCTGCCGAGCGCGGGCTCGAGGGCCTTGGCGAGCCGGGGCAGGTCGCGGTCGACGAGCTGGCGCTGCAGGGCGATCGTCGCCGTGGACACCACGACGGTCGCGTCGGCGGCGATCGCGTGCCGGATGGCGGGGACGAGGTAGCCGAGCGACTTGCCGGTACCGGTCCCGGCCTGGACGGCGAGGTGCTCGTGGTCGGCGATGGCCTTGCGGACCGCGGCGGCCATGGCGTCCTGGCCCTCGCGGCGGGCGCCGCCGAGCGCCTCGACG
>MEGH01000045.1:85287-109995 GCA_001725415.1 Pseudonocardia sp. SCN 73-27 | reverse complement strand
GAGCGCCTCGACGGCCGCCTCCAGCAGCTCGGCGACGCCGGGGAGGTCACGGGTCGACGGCAGCGCGGCAGGCACCCCGGGAGGCTACCCGGCGACGACGACGGTCCCGCGCGCCGCGGGCGGGGTTGTTCGCACCCGGCACCGGCACCGGCACCGGCACCGGACGGTGGATCGGCTCGTCGGACCGACCGGGTATACACGTGGGTTCACAGCGCCGTGCGATGCCGAGGAGTGACGACGCGATGATTCCGGCTTTCGCGCCACCGCGCCAGGAGCCGTCGCTGTACCCGCTGCGGTTCGACCGCACGGCACGTTTCCACGAGCTGGAGCCCTGCGGGGACGTCGCCCGCGCGTCGGTGCTGCGCTGGTTCGAGCAGGCTCGCCGTGCCGTCGAGGGCCGTGCGTTCGGACCGGCCCGGCCGATCGTGCGGCCGCCGCTGAGCGCGGTGCGGGTCGAGCTGCTGGGGCGGCGGCCCGCAGGGGCGGCCTACGTGGTCGGGGCGGGGGTCAGCACGATCTCGGCGGCGTCGTTCACCTGCACGTACGGGCTGTTCCGCGACGGTGAGTGCGTGGCGCTGGGCGAGTCGGTGAGCATGCACAGCCGCGACGGGATGCCGGCGGAGCTGCCGGGCGACGTGCGGCACAAGCTCGCCGCGATCGGCGGCACCCGCATCCCGGGGCGCGAGGTCGAGCGGGACCCGGCGCGGCTGGTCCGCGACGCCTACCCGTTCGGTGTCGACGTCCGCGCCCGCGCAGGCGAGCTCGACACCAGCCGCACCGTCGGCAACGTGGCGCTGGCCGGCTGGTACCTCGACGTGCTGGCGGAGCTGCACCTCGACGTCCTCGGGCACGTGCACGCGCAGCCGGTGGGCTGCACGCTCGACCTGCTGGCGCCGCGGTCGTTGTCGGTGGGGCACCTGGCCGACGTGTTCTACCCGGGGACGTACCGGGTGGGGGTCGGGGTGCTCGACGTCGACGACTCGTCGGTCCACTACGCGTGCGGCCTGTTCGACGGGGTGCACTGCGTGGGGCTGGCCGAGGCGATCGGCGCGCACTCGGTCGCGTCCGCGGCCGGCCGGGGCGCCGTCGAGCTGGCGCACCGGTTCGACCGGCTCCGGATGCGACGTTGAGGACTGCCGCTCACAGGGTCAGCGCAGGGTCACGCCCGCCTGTCGCATCCGTTCCAGCGCCGCGCGGGTGGTCTCCTCCGCCACACCGGCGCAGTGCTCGAGCAGCACGGTCGCGGTGAAGCCGCCGGCGACGGCGTCGAGCGCGGTCGCGAGGACGCAGTGGTCGGTCGCGAGACCGGCGACGTGCACCTCGTCGATCTCGCGGGCGCGCAGCCAGTCGCCCAGGGCGAGGCCTCGCGGCTCGTTTCCCTCGAACCCGGAGTAGGCGGCCTCGAAGGAGCCCTTGTCGAACACGGCCTCGATGGGGGCGACGTCGAGCGCCGGGTGGAACGCCGCACCGGGGGTGTCGGCGCGGCAGTGCACCGGCCAGGTGTCGACGAAGTCGGGCGCGTCGCTGAAGTGCCTGCCCGGGTCGACGTGGTGGTCACGCGTGGCGGCGACGTGGTCGTAGCCGGTGTCGCGCATGTACGTCGAGATCGACGCGGCCACCGCCGACCCGCCGACGACCGCGAGGGAACCGCCCTCGCAGAAGTCGTTCTGGACGTCGACGACGATCAGGGCACGCACTCAGGAACCTCCGGGGACAGCGGTGAACACGGTCGGGACGGCGGGCTCGCCGCGGGAGAGCTTCAGCCCCTCCCAGGGCACGGACACCAGGGCGGCGCGCAGCCGTTCGCGGCCCTGCTCGAGGGTCTCCAGGTCGGGTACGGGTTCGCCGCCGCGCATCATCGGCACCGGCACCACGCGGTCGTGCGGGCCGACGACCGGCGGCGACGCCCACGGGTGCACGACCTCCTCGACGGCCGTGCCCGTCGGCTTGTGCCTGCGCACCGCCGACTTCCGCCCGCCGCGCGACTCCTTCGACGTGCTCCGCTTGGCGACGGGCCGCCCGTCGACCTCCACGAGCTTGTAGACCAGCCCCGCCGTCGGCGCTCCCGAGCCCGTCACCACCGAGGTGCCGACGCCGTAGGAGTCGACCGGTTCGGCGCGCAGCGACGCGATCGCGTACTCGTCGAGATCGCCCGACAGCACGATGCGGGTGCCGGTGGCGCCGAGCGCGTCGAGCTGCTCACGGGCCTGCTGGGCCATCACGCCGAGGTCGCCGGAGTCGATGCGGATCGAGCCCAGGCCGGTCCCGCCCGCCGCGATGGCGTTCTCGACGCCCTTGCGGATGTCGTAGGTGTCGACCAGCAGCGTCGTCTTCTCCCCGAGGGACGCGACCTGGCTGCGGAACGCCGACAGCTCGTCGTCGTGGAGCAGGACGAACGCGTGCGCCGCGGTGCCGGCCGTCGGGATGCCGTAGCGACGGCCCGCCTCGAGGTTCGACGTCGCCGCGAACCCGGCCAGGTACGTCGCCCGGGCGGCCGCGATCGCCGCCTCCTCGTGGGTGCGCCGTCCGCCCATCTCGATGATCGGCCGGTCGGCCGCCGCCGACACCATCCGCGCCGCCGCCGCGGCCACCGCCGAGTCGTGGTTGAGGACCGACAGCGCCAACGTCTCCAGCATGACCGCGTCGGCGAAGGTGCCGGTGACCGACAGGATCGGCGACCCCGGGAAGAACAGCTCGCCTTCGGGGTAGCCGTCGATGTCGCCGGAGAACCGGTAGCCGGCCAGCCAGTCGAGGGCCGCGGGGTCGACGACGTCGGCCAGCATCTCCAGCTCGGCGTCGCCGAAGCGGAAGTCGGCGATCGCGTCGATCAGCCTGCCCGTGCCCGCGACCACGCCGTAGCGACGGCCGTCGGGGAGCCTGCGGGCGAACACCTCGAACGTGCACCGCCGGTGCGCCGTGCCGTCGGCGAGCGCGGCCGCGACCATCGTCAGCTCGTAACGATCGGTGAACAGGGCCGAACTGGCCGACCCGGGAAGCCCGCTCATGGAACGGGAGCCTATGTGGCCTGCACGCACCGGTGCACGGATGACACCATGTGGTCATGCCCGCGCCGCTACCCGTCCCCACCCGCCAGGTGGAAGAGGTCACCGACGAGGCAGCATCTGCCGACACGCCGTGGCAGGCCATCGTCTGGAACGACCCGGTCAACCTCATGTCGTACGTGACCTACGTGCTCCAGAAGCTGTTCGGCTATCCCGAGCCGAAGGCCACCGCGCTCATGCTCGACGTCCACCACAAGGGCAAGGCCGCCGTGTCCTCCGGCGACAAGGACAAGATCGAGGGCGACGTCGCGAAACTCCACGCGGCGGGCCTGTGGGCCACCATGCAGCGAACCTGAGAAGGCAGAGCACGTGAACGGCTGGAAGAAGTCGGGTCGCGGCCCGAAGCTGCGGTTGGTCGCGACGATGGAGCCGCAGGAGGTCGTCGTCCTGCGCGGGCTGATCGGCGAGGTCCGCGAGATGCTCGCCGCCCGCACCGCCGAGACCCCCGCCGACGAGCTCGCCGAGCTCACCGGCATCCGCACCGGCTCGTCCGTCCCGCCCGAGGACAAGGTGCTCGCCCGGCTGTTGCCCGAGTTCAGCCGCGACGACCCCGCACTCGCCGGCGCCCTGCGCTCGCTGCACGAGCCCGCGCTCATCGAGGCCAAGGAGGGCGCGGCCGTCGCCGTCCTCGACACGCTGCCCGACGGCGGCGGGCGCATCGAGCTGACCGTCGAGCAGGCCGACGCCTGGCTCGCCGCGCTCAACGACGTCCGGCTCGCGCTCGGCACCGCCCTCGACATCAGTGAGGACATGCCCGACGACCTGCCCGACGACGACCCCCGCACCGCCCACCTGGGCGTCTACCACTGGCTGACGTTCGTCCAGGACGCGCTCGTGCAGTCGCGGCTGCAGGTGAAGTTCTAGGCCTTCCGGTCGGAGTGGCCGAGCCGACGCCCGGGGGCGACCCGGTCGCGCACCAGCTGCTTCAGCTCCGGCAGCTCGGGGAAACCGCCCTGCTCACGACGGTCCCACAGCAGCTCGTCGTCCAGGCGCACCGTGAACACCCCGCCCGTGCCCGGTACCAGCGCGACCTCGCCCAGATCGGCCGCGAACGTCGTCAACAACTCCTGTGCGGTCCAGCCGGCACGCAACAGCCAGCGGCACTGCGTGCAGTACGTGATCTCGAGGCGGGGTGCGGGCATCCACCGAGCATGGCATTCCCGGAACATTCCCAGAGTTCGGGAAATGTGAGAGGCGACCGAGGCGTTCGCCCGCGGCCGGGGCGGCAACGTAGTCTTGAACCCGTGCTGGTGATCCGGAGAGACCTCGTGGACGAGATCGTCGCCCACGCGCGTCGCGACCATCCCGACGAGGCCTGCGGCGTCGTCGCCGGTCCCGAGGGTTCCGATCGCCCCGAGCGGTTCATCCCGATGCTCAACGCGGCACGCTCGCCCACGTTCTACGAGTTCGACTCGGGCGACCTGCTGCGCCTCTACCGGGACATGGACTCCCGCGACGAGGTGCCCGTCGTGATCTACCACTCGCACACCGCGACGGAGGCCTACCCGTCGCGCACCGACATCTCCTACGCCTCAGAGCCCGACGCGCACTACGTGCTGGTGTCCACGCGCTCGGAGGAGGACGAGTTCCGGTCCTACCGGATCGTCGATGGCGTGGTCACCGAGGAACAGGTCGAGGTCGTGGAGACTTACATGTTCGCGCACACCGGCGCGGACGACGTCCCCGACAACGCCTGACCTGCCGTTCACCGCTGCGGCTGCCCGACCGCGAACGTCCGATCCCAGTACGACCGACCAGGAGCACAACGACATGGCCACCGTTTCCATCCCCACCATCCTGCGCACCCACACGGGTGGCGAGAAGGCCGTCGAGGCCAGCGGTGGAACCGTCGCCGCGGTGATCGACGACCTCGAGTCCCGCCACAGCGGCATCAAGGGCCGCCTCATCACCGACGGTTCCCTGCACCGCTTCGTCAACATCTACGTCGACGACGAGGACGTCCGCTTCGCCGGTGGCCTCGAGGCCCCGGTCAAGGACACCTCGACCGTCACCATCCTGCCCGCCGTCGCCGGCGGTATGCGCTGACGCTGGCCCGCGTGGGCGGCGTGCGGACGGGGTAGCCCTCCGCACGCCGCCACGGCCGGCCGACGCCGAGGGAGACAGCCATGGCCCGGTACGACTCGCTGCTCGACGCGGTGGGGGACACACCGCTCGTCGGGCTCCCGCACCTCTCGCCCGCACCCGACGTGCGGCTGTGGGCGAAGCTGGAGGACCGCAACCCCACCGGCTCCATCAAGGACCGGCCCGCGCTCGCGATGGTCGAGCGCGCCGAGGCCGAGGGCCTGCTGAAGCCGGGCTGCACCGTCCTCGAGCCCACGTCGGGCAACACCGGCATCTCGCTGGCCATGGCCTGCAAGCTCAAGGGCTACAAGCTGATCTGTGTCATGCCGGAGAACACCTCCGTCGAACGACGCCAGCTCCTCCAGATGTACGGCGCGGAGATCATCTCCTCGCCCGCTGCGGGCGGCTCCAACCAGGCCGTCGCCATGGCCAAGGAGCTCTCGGCCGCCAACCCCGACTGGGTCATGCTCTACCAGTACGGCAACCCGGCCAACGCCGACGCGCACTACCGCACCACCGGCCCCGAGATCCTGCGCGACCTGCCGACGATCACGCACTTCGTCGCGGGCCTGGGCACCACGGGCACGCTCGTCGGCACCGGGCGCTACCTGCGCGAACACAAGCCCGACATCCAGATCGTCGCCGCCGAGCCCCGCTACGGCGAGCTCGTGTACGGCCTGCGCAACCTCGACGAGGGCTTCGTCCCCGAGCTGTACGACGCCGAGGTGCTCACCTCCCGCTACTCCGTCGGGTCGCACGACGCCCTGCGCCGCACCCGCGAGCTGGTGGAGAAGGAAGGCATCTTCGCCGGCATCTCGACGGGCGGCATCCTGCACGCCGCGCTCGCCGTCGCCGAGAAGGCCGCCGGTGCCGGGGAGTCCGCCGACATCGTGCTCGTCGTCGCCGACGCCGGCTGGAAGTACCTGTCCACCGGCGCGTACTCCGGCAGCCTCGACGAGGCGACCGAGGGCATCGAGGGTCATCTCTGGGCGTAGTGCCCTGTGCGCGGCAATGGTCGTCATGGCGACCATCACCGCTCACGACCTGCTGTGCGGCGCGTGAGCGTCGGCTGAGAACAGTGTTTTCCGCGTACGCTCGGGCCCATGGACGCGACCGTGCCGCCGCTCGGCCCGACTCCCGCCTCGCCCGCGCCGCGCCGCGCGACGGCCCGGATCATCCCGGCCAAGCCGGTGCCCGCGGCCATCACGATGGTGGCGTTCACCGTCGTCCTCTACCTGATCGAGCTCGTCGACCAGGTCTCGTCGCTGAGCCTGGACCAGTACGGCATCGTGTCGCGACAGGTGAGCGGCCTCGACGGCGTCATCTGGGCGCCGCTGCTCCACGGCGGCTGGGCGCACCTCGCCGCCAACACCATCCCGTTCCTCGTCTTCGGGTTCCTCGTGATGGCGGGCGGCATCGCGCAGTTCGTCATGGTGACCGCCCTGATCTGGGTCGTCAGCGGACTCGGGGTGTGGTTGGTCGGGCCTTCCGGCGCCGTGACCGTCGGCATGTCCGGCGTGATCTTCGGATGGCTCGTGTTCCTGCTGGCCCGAGGCTTCTTCGCGCGCAGCCTCGCCCAGATCGGTCTCGCGGTCGTGCTGTTCGTGATCTGGGGGAGCGTGCTGCTCGGCGTCATCCCCGGACGGCCCGACGTCTCGTGGCAGGGACACCTGTTCGGCGCGCTGGCCGGGTTGCTGGCGGCGTTCATCGTGTCCCGCGCCGACAAGGCCCGGCGGTCACCGTCGGCTAGTCTCGGGGCGTGACCGGCCACTCCGTAGCCGATCGGGACGCCCCGATCGGGATCTTCGACTCCGGGGTCGGCGGGCTCACCGTCGCCCGCGCCGTCATCGACCAGCTGCCCGCCGAACGCATCGTCTACGTCGGCGACACCGCCAACGGCCCCTACGGCCCGCTGCGCATCCCCGAGATCCGCCGCCACGCCCTCGCCATCGGCGACGAGCTCATCGAACGCGGCGTGAAACTGCTCGTCATCGCCTGCAACACCGCCTCCGCCGCCTGCCTCGCCGACGCCCGCGAGCGCTACCCCGTCCCTGTCGTCGAGGTCGTGCTGCCCGCCGTCCGCCGCGCTGTCGCCGCCACCCGCAACGGCCGCATCGGCGTCATCGGCACCAAGGCCACCATCGCCTCCGGCGCCTACGCCGACGCCTTCGCCGCCGCCCGCGACGTCTCCGTCACCTCCGTCGCCTGCCCCCGCTTCGTCGACTTCGTCGAACGCGGCGTCACCAGCGGACGCCAGATCCTCGGCATCGCCCAGAGCTACCTCGAACCGCTGCAGCAGGCCCGTGTCGACACCGTCGTCCTCGGCTGCACCCACTACCCGCTGCTCACCGGGCTGCTCCAGATCGTCCTCGGCCCCGACGTCACCCTTGTCTCCAGCGCCGACGAGACCGCCAAGGACGTCGTCCGCACCCTCATGGGCGCCGACCTCCTGCGCGACCCCGAGACCGACCCGCCCCCGGCCCCGCACGAGTTCCTCGCCACCGGCGACCCCGAACCCTTTCGCCGCCTCGGCCGCCGCTTCCTGGGCCCCGAGATCGGGCCGGTCGTCGGGCAGGCGGGCCTGCAGCGGCTCTGATCCGTCGTCGTGTGCGGCCCGTCCGGGGCCGCGGCGCGGGGTCCCCGGAGCGCTCGGGTAGCGTCGCCACGTGATCGGCGCGCTGGTGATCGTGGTGTACGTGGCGACGGGGCTCCTCGCCCTGTACGGCCTCGTCCGCACCGCGCAGGGCCGCCACCCCGGCCGCGACATCCGCATCGGCGTCGGCGTCGTCGAGGCGCTGCTCGTCGTCCAGGCCGCCATCGCCGCCTACCGTGTCCTCGCCGGCGGGGTCACCCTCCCCGAGCAGGGCACCTTCCTGATCTACCTCGTCGTCTCGATCTGCGTGCTGCCCATCGGGATGCAGTTCGCCGTCACCGAGCCCACGACGCGCTGGGGCGGCGCGGTCGTCACCGTCGCCGCCATCGGGACCGGGGTCGCCGTCTGGCGCCTCGCCGAGCTGTGGGCAGCCGCGAATGTCTGATCCCTCCCCGCAGGCCGACCACGCGCCACGCCCCACGTCCAGCGGTCCCGGACGGGTCCTGATCGCCGTCTACGCGATCTTCGCGTTGTCCGCCACCGCGCGTGCCGCTGTCCAGATCGCGACGAAGTTCCACGAGGCCCCCGTCGCCTACCTGCTCTCGGCGTTCGCGGGCGTCGTCTACATCGTCGCGACGATCGGCCTCGCCGGCTCCGGACCCGGCCGTCGCCGGCTCGCCTGGATCGCCGTCGGCATCGAGCTCGTCGGCGTCCTCGCCGTCGGCACCCTCACCGCGCTCGACACCGCCGACTTCCCCTCCGACACCGTCTGGTCGCTCTACGGTCGCGGGTACGGCTTCGTGCCGCTCGTGCTCCCGTTGATCGGCCTCTGGTGGCTGCGCCACACCCGCGGTCGTTGACGACGGCGTTAGCGTCTGCAGCCATGCGGCTCACCGTTCTCGGCTGTTCGGGCAGCGGACCCGGCCCCCATTCGCCCGCATCGGGCTACCTCGTCGACGCCGGCGGCACCCGGATCGCCCTCGACCTCGGCAACGGCACCGTCGGTGCGCTGCAACGCCATCTCGACCCCTGGGACCTCGACGCCGTCGTCCTCTCCCACCTGCACCCCGACCACTGCGCGGACACCTCCGCCCTTGTCGTCCACCGGCGCTACCACCCCTTCCCGCCCTACGACGCCACCGTGCGCAAGCTCCCGATCCACGCGCCCGCCGAGGCCCCGGACCGGCTCGGCGCCGCCTACGCCCCCTCCGCCGCCGAACGCGCCGGGACCGACCTCACCGACGTCTGCACCTTCGGGGTCGTGAAGGACGGCGGCACCGCGGCCGTCGGTGACGTCGCCCTGCGCTTCGGCGCCGTCGACCACCCCTGCGAGGCCTACGCGGTCCGCGTCGAGCACGGCGGCCGGAGCCTCGTCTACAGCGGGGACACGGGGCCGTGCGAGGGGCTCGTCGAGACCGCGCGGGGCGCCGACGTGCTCCTCTGCGAAGCCACGTGGCCGCACGTCACCGAGTGGTGGGAGGAGCCGCCGCCGGGCGTGCACCTGTCGGGCCGGCAGGCCGGCGAGCACGCCGCCGCGGCCGGGGTCGGGCGGCTGCTGCTCACCCACGTCCCGGTCTGGTTCGACGGCGACGCGCTCCTCGCCGAGGCACGGGAGGTCTACGACGGCCCCGTCGAGCTGGTCCGGCCCGACGCGACGTACGACGTCTGACCCCACCCCTGCTCTTCGGGGTCAGCCGGCGACGCCGTGCCGATCGTGAACATGTCGAACGCTCAACCCGACGACGTGTGAGGTGCGTGTATCGGCCGGTCCGCCGCTGCCTAAGCTGTCGCGGTGACGCGAGCAGACGGCAGGACCGACGACGAACTGCGCCCCGTGCGCATCACCCGCGGCTTCCAGAAGCACCCCGCGGGCTCCGTGCTCGTCGAGTTCGGCGACACCAAGGTGCTGTGCGCCGCCAGCGTGACCGTGGGTGTCCCGCGCTGGCGCAAGGGCAGCGGGCTGGGCTGGCTCACCGCCGAGTACGCGATGCTCCCCTCGGCGACGAACACGCGCAGCGACCGCGAGTCGGTCCGCGGGCGCATCGGCGGCCGCACCCACGAGATCAGCCGGCTCATCGGCCGCTCGCTGCGCGCCTGCATCGACCTCAAGGCGTTGGGCGAGAACACCATCGCGCTGGACTGCGACGTCATCCAGGCCGACGGCGGCACCCGCACCGCGGCCGTCACCGGCTCCTACGTCGCGCTCGTCGACGCCGTCACCTGGCTCGCCGCCCACGGCAAGCTGGCCGACCCCAAGCCCATCTCGTGCCAGGTCGCCGCGGTGAGCGTCGGGGTCGTCGACGGCCGGGTCCGGCTCGACCTGCCCTACGAGGAGGACTCGCGCGCGGAGGTCGACACCAACGTCGTCGCCACCGACACCGGCACCCTCATCGAGGTCCAGGGCACCGGCGAGGGCGCCACGTTCTCCCGCAAGACCCTCGACGCGATGCTCGACTCCGCGCTCGCCGGCATCTCCACCCTGGCGACGATCCAGGCCGAGGCCCTCGCCGCGCCCTACCCGGGCGAGCTGCCGGAGGCGTCGGCGTGACCGCACTGCTCGTCGCCACCCGCAACACCGCGAAGCTCTCCGAGCTGCGCCGCCTGCTCGACGCGTCCGACCTCGGCGGCATCGCCGTCTGGGGGCTGCGTGACGTCGAGGAGTTCCCCGAGGCCCCCGAGACGGGCGCGACGTTCGCCGAGAACGCGCTGGCCAAGGCCCGCGACGCCGCCACGGCCACCGGGCTGCCGTCGGTCGCCGACGACTCCGGGCTCGCCGTCGACGCCCTCAACGGGATGCCGGGCGTCCTGTCGGCGCGCTGGTCCGGCCGCCACGGCGACGACGAGGCCAACCTCGACCTCGTCCTGGGCCAGATCGACGACGTCCCCGACGAGCGTCGTGGCGCCGCGTTCGTGTGTGCAGCCGCGCTCGTCGTGCCGGGCGGCGAGGAGTACGTCGTCGAGGGGCGGTGGCGGGGCAGGCTCGTCCGCGAGCGTCGCGGCGGCAACGGCTTCGGCTACGACCCGATCTTCGTGCCCGACGGCGAGCAGCGGACCTCCGCCGAGCTCGAGCCGGAGGAGAAGGACGCCGCCTCGCACCGCGGCATCGCGATGCGCGCGCTCCTCCCGCACCTGCGCACCCTCGTCCCCTGATCCGCCGAGTTCGACCTCGGACTGGTTCGATCATGGTCGAGACCAGTCCGAGGTCGAACTCGACGGTGTGACGGGTCAGTCCTGGGGGTCTTCCTCGGCCAGGACGCGGCGGGCCACACCGAACGCCGCGTTGGCGGCGGGGACGCCGGAGTAGATCGCGCACTGCAGCAGGACCTCGACGATCTCCTCGCGGCTCAGCCCGTTGCGCAGTGCACCCCGCAGGTGCAGTTCCAGCTCGCCGAGGTGCCCGTGCGCGACCAGCGCCGTCAGCGTGATCGCGCTGCGCATGCGGCGGTCCAGGCCGGGGCGCGTCCAGATCCCGCCCCACGCGTAGCGGGTGATCATCTCCTGGAACGCGGCGGTCGTGTCGTCGGCGCGGGCGAGCGCGGCGTCGACGTGCGCGGGGCCGAGGACCTCGCGGCGCACCGCCAGGCCGTCGGGATCGAGGTCAAGGTGGGGGGCGTCGTCGGTCGTCACGACCGGACGCTAACCCCACCCGGGCCGCGGCGCCGCGCCGGTGACGGCCGCATGAACCGGCGGTGACGGGCCGACCGGCGCCGCCGCGGCGCCGGGAACGGTCGGTACCGTCGAGGTCATGCGGTGGTGGCGCCAGGTGGGGACGGCTGTGTTCGTCACCGTCGCCGTGGTCGGCGCGGTGCTGCTCCTGAGGGCCTACGGGATGCCGGGGATGGCCGACGTCCGCTCCACCGTCGACGCCGCGGGCGTCTGGGCGCCCCTGGCGTTCCTGGCGCTGCAGGCGGGGCTGACCGTCGGGCCGGTGCCCCGGACGGTGTTCACGCTCGTCGCCGGAGCGCTGTTCGGCTGGGCTCTCGGGCTGGTCCTCACCCTGGTCGCGACGACCCTCGCCGCCGTCGTCGCCTTCGCCCTCGTCCGGGCCACGGGTGGGCGGCTGGTCGAGCGGTACGCCCGCGGGCGTGCCGTGAACTGGGTGCGGCTGCGGCTGGACCACCACGGGCTCCTGGCGGTGACCTCGCTGCGGCTCGTTCCGGCAGTGCCGTTCGCGGCGCTGAACTACCTGTCGGGGCTCTCGGCGGTCCGCTTCTGGCCCTACCTGCTGGGCACCGCGGTGGGCATCGTGCCGGGCACGATCGCGATCGTCGTCCTCGGCGACGCCGTGACCGGGACGCCCCCGCCCGCGCTGATCGCGGCGTCGGTGGTGTGCGGGCTGATCGGGCTCGTGGGCGTCGTGATCGCGGCGCGGCGCCCGATCCCGGAGGACGTCCCGGAACCGGCGCCGCAGCCCCTGTAGGGAGCCTCCGTCTGTTGGGAAACGGCATGTTTCCGCTGGTAAAGCTGGTACCGGCGACGGGATTCGAACCCGCACTGTCGGCCATCTAAGGGCCGCGCCTCCTGCCAGTTGGGCTACGCCGGCGGTTCGCGCCGCACCAGGTCTTGGTCAGCGCGTGGCAGTTCGGACACAGAATACGGAGGTTTGCGAGCCGGTTGTCGGTGTGGTCACCGTTCACATGGTCCAGATGCAGCGGGAGAGGGCTGCCCTGCCAGTCGCGGAGTCCACACTGCTGCCTCTGAAACCGAGTCGCTCACGCGAACGACCTGTGCGAGTTTCTCGTCGGTCCACGGCCTGCGAGTTGTCCCGCCTGTGCCTACGCCGGACAGCGGGATGTGCGACGCGTCGACGGCCAGTCGGGCGATGTGCGCTCGAAGGCTGTCGTACTTGCCAGGAAGGATGCCCAGCCGCCTGGACACCTCCGCCAACGTCGCGCTCTCCGCAACGGCCTCGATCAGCTGCTCGTCGGTCCACGGTCTCGCTCTGGGCATGGCGGTGATCATGGCGAACATGTGTTCGACACGGAAGGGAAATGTCCGCGAAGATCACACCGCAAGGTCCTTGCGCAGCTTGGCGACGTGACCGGTGGCGCGGACGTTGTACATCGCCTTCTCGATCTTCCCCTCTTCGTCGACGAGGAACGTGGAGCGGATGACGCCGGTGACGGTCTTGCCGTACATCTTCTTCTCGCCGAAGGCGCCCCAGGCCTGCAGGGTCTCGCGCTCGGGGTCGGAGAGCAGGGGGAAGGTGAGGCCCTCGGCGTCGCGGAACCTGGCGAGCTTGGCGGGTTTGTCGGGGGAGATGCCGACGACGTCGAGCCCGGCGTCGCCGAGCTCGGCGAGGTTGTCGCGGAAGTCGCAGGCCTGCTTGGTGCAGCCGGGGGTGGAGGCGGCGGGGTAGAAGTAGACGATCACCTTCCGGCCGCGGTAGTCGGCCAGCGACACGGGCTTGCCGTCGGCGTCGGGCAGGGTGAAGTCGGGGGCCGGGTCGCCCTCGGCGAGTCGCTCCGTCATGGCTGCGAATCCTTCCAGGTTCGGGCGGGGTCGGCGCGAGCCCGTCCGACGCGATCGGGGGCTGTGATCTACGGTGTTGCCTCGCAGGCACTGCAGACCGCAGCCGGGCCACCCCGCATCCCGAGGAGGAGTCGTGGCGCGCGACCCCGAAGCAATCCAGCGTGAGATCGAGAAGACGCGCGACCAGCTCGCCGAGAGCCTCGACGCGTTGACCGAGCGTGCGGACCCGAAGCGGTTCGTCGATCAGGGCAAGCAGCAGGTCCAGGCGAAGCTCGAGGACCCGAAGATCAAGTATGCGCTGATCGGAGTGGGTGCGATCGTGGCGCTGGCGGTGCTGCGCAAGCTGTTCAGGTAGCCGGCTCAGGCGAGCGAGGCGGCCATCTCCTCGACCTCGCGGATGCCCGCGCCGTCGCCGACGAGCGCCCGGTAGCGGGCGACGCGGCGTGCGGCGCCGAACCCGGCGACGGCGACGAGCGTGTCGTCGCGCAGGAGCCCGACGACGGTGCCCTTGACGGGGCCGCCGTCGAGTCCGTCGCCGTGCAGGGGGATGTGCCGGGTGGCGGGTTCGGGTCGCCCGAACAGCTGAACCTTGAGTCCGAACTGGTCGGACCAGAAGTACGGGACGCTCGCGGCGGGGGGTTCGCCGCCGGCGATGGCGGCGCCCACGACGGCGGCCTGTTCGACGGTGTTGGTCCAGTGTTCGCGACGCGCGTGCCGGCCGAGGACGTCGTCCCACCAGGCGGCGACGTCGCCGACGGCCCAGAGCCCGTCGACGCCCTCGACGCGACCGCCTGCGTCGCAGACGAGGCCGCGGGTGACGTCGATCCCGCTGTCGGACAACCAGTCGAGCCGGGGTTCGCCGCCGATGCCGACGAGGGTGACGTCGGCGGCGACGCGGTCGCCGTCGGCGAGCATCAGGCCGCCGGAGTCGTCGAAGCCCTCGATCCCGACACCGGTGCGCAGCCGGGCGCCGGACTCGACGAGCAGCCGGGCGCAGAGGCCGCCGAGCTCTTCGCCGAGGGCGCGGGCGAAGGGGACGGAGAGGGCTTCGAGGACGGTGACGTCGATGCCGCGGTCGCGGGCGTTGGCGGCGACCTCGGCTCCGACGAACCCGGCGCCGACGATGACGAGCGACGAGGCGGTGTCGAGGGCGGTGCGCAGGGCGAGGGAGTCGTCGAGGGTGCGCAGGGTGTGGACGCCGTCGGGCTGGTCGGGGAGGCGGCGGGCGACGACCCCGGTGGCGACGACGATCGCGTCGGCGTGGAGGGTGGCGCCGTCGTCGAGCTCGACGCGGCCGGGCTGCCAGCCGGTGGCGCGGGTGCCGAGATAGGTGCGGACTCCGAGGTCGTCGTAGGCGTCGGCGGCGCGGAGGGTGACGCGGTCGGCGTCCCAGGTGCCGGCGAGGAGCTGCTTGGACAGCGGGGGCCGGTCGTAGGGGAGGTGTTCCTCGGCGCCGACGAGGCTGATGCGGCCGTCGTATCCGTTGCTGCGCAAGGCCTCGACAGTGCGGAGCCCACCGAGGCCCGCGCCGACGACGAGGACGTGCCGGATCTGCTCCGCCTGCACCGCCGTGATCTCCGTTCCGCCCCGGACCTTCCCGGGCCGGGGTCCATCTTGGCCGATGGACGCTGCGTTGCGGCGTGACCGCCGTCTCCCCCGATCGGGGTCGGTCAGTCGGGTGCGGCGTCCTGGTCGAGTCCGGAGCGGAGCCGGTCGAGGGTCTGGGCGAGCAGCCGGGACACGTGCATCTGGGAGATGCCGACCTTCTCGGCGATCTGGGTCTGGGTCATGTTGCCGAAGAACCGCAACATGACGATGGTGCGCTCGCGTTCGCCGAGCTCGGCGAGAGCGGGGCGCAGC
The DNA here is from genome assembly GCA_001725415.1 of Pseudonocardia sp. SCN 73-27. Classification (GTDB taxonomy): domain Bacteria; phylum Actinomycetota; class Actinomycetes; order Mycobacteriales; family Pseudonocardiaceae; genus Pseudonocardia. Next base: position 94,926 of record MEGH01000045.1, on the reverse strand, counting down.
GCCTGGCGGGTGTCGACGCGGGCGAGTTCGGCGTCGGCGGCACCGACGAGCTCGCCGACGGTGGCGCTGCCCTGTTCGGAGGAGAGCATCTCGTCGAGGGAGGAGCTGCGGTAGGCGTCGGCGGCCTCGAGGCCTTCGAGGACCTCGGTGACGGGGAGCTGGAGGTGGTCGGCGATCTCGCTGGGTTTGGGGGCGCGACCGAGGCGCTGGGAGAGTTCGGCGACGGCGCTGTTGAGCGACACGTGCAGGTCCTTGAGCCGCCGCGGCACCCGCATGGACCAGCCCTGGTCGCGGAAGTGGCGGCGGACCTCGCCGCTGATGGTGGGGACGGCGAAGGAGAAGAAGTCGAACCCCTTCTCTGGGGCGAAGCGGTCGATGGCGTTGATGAGCCCGACGGTGGCGACCTGGGTGAGGTCGTCGAGGGGTTCGCCGCGGTGGGCGAACCGGCGCGCGATGTGTTGTGCGACAGGGAGGTACCCGCGGACGAGCTCGTCGCGCAGGACGTCGCGGCGTGGGTCGTCGTCGGCCAGGCCCGCGTACTCCTCGAGCAGGGGGACGAGGTGGCCGTACTCGGGGTCGTGCCCGCTCACCTCTCGGTCGCGCCGGCGCTCTTGCCGAGGACGATCCCGACGAGGGGGCGCCCGTCCGGGCCGGGGTTGTGGCTGACGGAGACGTCGTCGGTGAGGGTCTCGAGGACGCGCCAGCCGAAGGTGTCGGTGGCGACGGTGGCCTCGGCATCCACGCCCTCGACCTCGGCACGGACGTCGATGCGGTCGTCGCGCACCTGGAAGCGGCACCGCAGGCCGGAGCCGGGCGCGGCGACGTCGACGAGCGTGGCGCAGGCTTCGTCGACGGCCATCCGCAGGTCGGAGATGGCGTCGAGGTCGAAGTCGGCGCGGGCGGCCAGATCGGACGCGACCGCTCGGATGGTGGGGATCAGCGCTGCCGACGCGGCGGTGCGCACCTCCACGGTGGGGCTGCCGGGGTCGGTGAGGTCGGCGGAGTCCCAGTCGTCCCTGTCGGACACGCGGGCGCTTCTCCCTTCGCGGGCTGTGCAATGCCCGGGCGGGAGCCCGGTCGCGGTGGTAAGTCTCTCGGGCATCTTGCTACCCGGGGCACGTGGGTATCAATCATCGGCGCTCGCCCGACGCCGAAGCGGGCACGCACAGGGCTGTCGGGGTCCTCAGTGGAGGTTCGGTGTCGGCTGCCGGACGCCGGGTCGACATCGCGGCGCCACGAACGGTCGTCCCGGACCGCGAGACGGTGTGTCGGCCATGTGGGACGGCGGTCGTTGCAGGTGGCGGCCGTTCGTCCGTGGGGAGCGACCTCAGGGAGCACCGCTACCGACCGGCCGACGACGGTTCCTCCCCGCTCACGGACCACCTCGGACCGTTCGCCGTTCGGACCCGCCAGGGCGGCGGGTGGGCGCGCGCGCCGGTGTTGACTTCGGTGTCAGAGGGGCCCGGCGCAGTGTCGCACCGGATGTCGTGAGCAGGGGGATTGCAGGGAATGACAGCGGTACCGGAGATTCGTGGGTCCGGACCCGTCGTCCCGTTCGCGGGGCGTTCGCAGCCGCGCACGGGACCGGCGCGGATCGTCGCGGTCGCCGACACCCTCACCGAGCTCCGGCGTCCGGAGTCCGATCTGGCCCGCATCCTGGCCGGCGTGGGTACGGCCGATCTGCTCGTCGCGTGCGACGACGTGGTGTCCGGCCGCCCGGCTCCCGCGGCACCCACGCCTCTGTTCAGCTACCTCGACTACCCGGACTACGACGACCCCGACCTCGCCGACGCGGCCGACGAGTGGGTCGCCCCTGCGCCCCGCGCGCCGGGGCCGGACGAGCGGGTGTCCGGTGACGACGTGCTGGAGCTGCCGGGTGTGCACCTGCACCGCCTCGGCCTGCGGGGGGTGACCGCCGGGTCGGAGGACGACCTGGTGGCGGCCATGAGCGAGCTTGTCGGGTTCGACCCGGAGCCGGGCGTGTACTGCCTCGCGCCGGTCGCGTCGGCCGACGATCCGTCGCGTGCGGTGCTGATCTCCGCGATGGAGCGGATCGCGCAGGTATACGGGCTGCCGATGCTGCGCTATCGCTGCCTGGAGCTCTCGATCGTCCCCTGCAAGGGCTGACCTCGCGAGGCCCGGTTCGAGCCGGGCCGACCCTCGGACGCGATCCGACCGGGCCGCGTGGTGCGACCCGGTCGTGACGCCGGGGTACCGGTTTCGTCCCGCCCCCGACGACCGGGACGCGACCGGGGCCGTCAGCTGGCGGCGGCCAGTTCCCGCCGCTCGATGATCACGCGACGCTCGGCCTCGGCGAGGCCGCCCCAGACGCCGAAGGGTTCGCGGGTGGCGATCGCGAACTCACGGCACTGTTCGAGGACGGGGCACCGGTGGCAGACCTCCTTGGCCTGCGCGGTGCGCCGGGCCCGGGACGGGTTGCGCTCACCGTCCGGGTGGAAGAAGACGCCGCTGTCCATGCCGCGGCACGACCCGAGTCGCTGCCACTGCCATGCGTGATCCATCGGGCCGGGGAGTCGTGAAACATCGCTCATCGCGGGCCCACCTCGTTCTTTCCGCTCCGTCCCGGCGGGCGTACCGGGAGACCGAGGTCGTTCTTCCCGACGGCCCGGCGCTCCAAACGCGACGGACGCGAGGGAGGCGCGGACGTCGTGGTGCGACGTCCGCGGGAGGGTGGCCCGGTTGCCGTCCGATACGGCGTCGCTGAGCGAAAGGGGGCCGATTGCCGCAGCTCAGAGGCTTGCCGACATGATCCGGAGCGTCGACGAGTCTGCTCCGGCTGATCGCGTCCCGCGCGGTGGAGCGGGCAAAACGTGTTCTACATCACACCCGGTGGAGGGCTCAGGTGGGTGCGAGCGCGGCGTCGACGCTGTCGTGGATGTCGAACATCGGCAGCAGCCCGGCGATCGACAGCGGCCGCAGCACCCGCCGGCCCGTGCACGCGAGCCGCAGGCCGACCCCGGCGGCGTGCGCGGCTTCCCGGACCTCGATGAGCGCGGCGAGCCCGCTGGTGCCGAGGAACGTCACCCCGTCCAGGTCGACGACGACGAGCTCGACTGAGTCGTCGCCGATGTGGTCGACCAGCGCCGACCGCAGCTGCGGGGAGGTGAGCATGTCGACCTCGCCGCCGACCGTCACGACGACCGTCCCCGGCTCGGGCCGGACGACCGAGACCGTGATCTGGTCGGGTCCGTCGGCCCGCGACGGTGGCGCGGGGTCGGAGGCGGAGGAGGCGTGCATTGTGGTGACGCTAGGGCGAGCGGTGCCGTCCTGCCACTCCTGGCTCCGCTGCGCAGCTCACATCCGTGCGCGGGCGGTCCGCGCACGCAGATCATCTCCGCAGCCGGTGCGCCCCGGAGTCGGTGCGCACGGTGCGTCCGGTCCGGCCCAGGTGCTCCATGAGCGGGACGGCGACGCGCCGCGTCGTGCCGAGGGCCTGGCGGACCTCGCTGAGGGTGAGCTCGTCGGCGCCGAGCCCGGTCAGGAGGTCGACGGCGCGGTCGTCGGCGCCGGCGAGCAGGACGACGCCGTCGGCGAGGCGGAGCAGCTCGCCCGCGCGGACGAGCGAGGCGATCTCGCGGGGGCCCAGGCCGAGCTCGGCGAGCCGGTCGGCGCCGGGTGCGGCGAAGGGATCGACCTCGAGGTCGGCGCGCAGGGCGTCGAGGCCGTCGCGGACGGCCGCGGGGAGCCCGGCGGCGACCGAGCGCGACACCCGCCCGTCGCGGTGCACGAGCCCAGGGGCGTCGGCGGCGCGGAGCAGGGCGTCGATCAGCCGGGCGTCGGGCAGGTCGGCGGCGCGGCGGGCGGCCTCGGTGGGCAGCCCGGGGTCGAGGGGATCGGTCGTGTCGTGGGCGTCGACGGCGGCCCCCAGCCCCGTCACGACGGGCTCGACGACGGCGGGGTCGACGAGCCAGCCGGCGGCCGCCGGAACGGCCAGGGCGGCGACCTCGGAGCGGGGAACACCCATGGCGACCAGGTCCGCGGACCGCACCACGCGGCGGCGGGCGAGCTCGGCGGCGGCGTCCGGGGTGGGGTTCATCGTCGCCAGCTCGGCGGCGCGCCGGGCCCCGGAACCCCTGCGGCGCAACGGCGGCGGTACGACGTCGAGCACCGCCGCGCCGGCGGCGATGCGGCGCCTGCCGGGGTCGCGCAGGACGACGACGTCGCCGATGCGCAGCGGTAGCGGCCGGGCCAGGCGCAGCCGGGCGGTGTCGGCGCCGAGCGGGCGGACCCGCACGGGCACGGCGGCCGACCCGATGTGGAGGCTCACCTCGGAGGGCAGGTCGGCGGGGGCCCCGCGTGGGTCGCGCAGCCGCACGTCGACGACGTCGCCCACCAGGAAGGCGCCCGGCGTCAGCAGCAGGTCACCGCGCCCGACGGCCTCGCGGGCGACGCCGCGCAGGTTGACCGCGACCCGCGCGACGCCGGGCACCGTGTCCCGGGGTTCGCCGAGCGCCTGCAGGCCGCGGACGGTGACGCGGCGGGCCCCCTCGGGGCCGAGGAGGTCGAGCTCGTCGTCGGTGCGCAGGGTGCCGGCGGGCAGCGTCCCGGTCACGACGGTCCCGGCGCCGCGCACGGTGAACGCGCGGTCGATCCACAGCCGTACGTCGGCGGCCGGGTCGGGCGTGGGCAGCGACGCGGCGAGGTCGGCGAGGGCGGTGCGCAGCTCGTCCATGCCCGCGCCCGTGACGGCGGAGACGGCCACGGCGGGGACGCCGGCCAGGTCCGTCCCGGCCAGGTGGGAGCGGGCCTCCTCCAGCGCGAGCGAGGGGTCGAGCAGGTCGCTGCGGGTGACGACGAGCAGCCCGTGCCGGACCCCGAGCGCGGTGAGGGCGTCGAGGTGCTCGGCCGACTGCGGCATCCAGCCCTCGTCGGCGGCGACGACGAGCATCGCCGCGGGCACGGGTCCGACTCCGGCGAGCATCGTCGTGACGAACCGTTCGTGGCCGGGGACGTCGACGAACGCGACCGTCGCCCCGCCGGGCAGGGTGGTCCAGGCGTAGCCGAGGTCGATGGTCATGCCGCGGCGGCGTTCCTCGGCGTACCGGTCGGGCTCCATCCCGGTCAGGGCCCTGACCAACGTGGATTTCCCGTGGTCGACGTGACCGGCGGTCGCGATCACCTGCATCGGCTCACCCCCGGACGGCGAGCACGGCGGCGGCCAGGGTGGCGTCGGCCGACGGGGGCAGCGCGCGCAGGTCGAGCAGGCAGCGGCCGTGCTCCAGCCGGCCGACGACGGCGGGGTCGCCCGCCCGCAGCGCCACGGCGAACCGTTCGGGCAGCGACACCGCGGCGCTCTCCAGGGTCACGCCGGGCGCGCCGCCACCGCCGACGGTCGCGACCGAGGCCACGTCGGCGGCCTCGACGCCCGCGTCGCGCATGGCCGCGGCCAGCCTCGCAGCCCGGACGCGCAGGGCGGCGGGAACCGCGTCGAGCGCCGCGCGGGTGGGCGTCGTGGGCCCGGTCAGCGTGGCCTCGGCCGCGGCCAGGGTCAGCTTGTCGACGCGCAGCGCCCGGGCAAGGGGATGGCGTCGCAGCCGTTCGACGAGCTCCGCGCCGCGGCCCGGCCCGCCGAGCAGCAGCCCGGCCTGCGGGCCGCCGAGCAGCTTGTCCCCGGACGCCGTGACCAGCGCGGCGCCTTCGGCGAGCGCGGAGGCGGCGTCGGGCTCGTCGGGCAGCAGCGGGTGCGGGGTGAGCAGCCCCGACCCGATGTCGGCGACGACGGGCACGTCACCGGCGAGCTCGGCCAGCTCGGCCACGCCGACCGACTTCGTGAACCCGCTGATCGTGAAGTTCGACGGGTGCACCTTCAGGACGAAGGCCGTGTCCGGCCCGATCGCCTCGGCGTAGTCACGGGGATGCACCCGGTTCGTGGTGCCGACCTCCCGCAGCCGCGCCCCCGTCGACACCAGCAGGTCGGGGATGCGGAAACCGTCGCCGATCTCGACGAGCTCACCCCGGGCGACGACGATCTCGCGGCCGGCGGCGAGGCCCGTCGCGACCAGCGCCAGGACGGCGGCACCGTTGTTGACCAGGTGCGCGGCCGCGGCGCCGGGGACGGCGGCGAGCAGCGCGTCGATCGTGGCGGCGCCGCGCCGGCCGCGGCCGCCCGTGGCCAGGTCGAGCTCGACGTCGCAGGTCCCGGCCGCGACCGCCAGCGCCTCGACCGCGGCGGCCGACAGCGGGGCGCGGCCCATGTTGGTGTGCAGCAGGACGCCGGTGGCGTTGAGGACGGGCCGCAGCGACGTCGCCGCCGACGGCAGCGCGGCCAGCGCCGCGTCGGTGACGTCGGCCGGCGGGATCTCGCCCGCCCGCGCGCGGGCCTGCGCGTCGACGACCGAGCGCTTCACCAGCTCGCGGCCCAGCCGCGCGACCGCCGCGGCGACGCGCGGCTCGGCGAGGACGGCGTCGGTGCGAGGGACCAGCCGTCGATGATCGGCACTCACCCGGCCACCCTATTCAGGACCTACGCTCGGGGCATGCCCGTCGTCGCGCGCCGCCTCACCGAGTTCAGCCACGGCGGGGGGTGCGCCTGCAAGCTCGCTCCCGGGCGGCTCGCCGACGTCCTGGCCCGCATCACGCCTCCGTCGCACCCGGATCTGTTGGTGGGCACCGAGACCGGCGACGACGCGGCCGTCTGGCGCCTCGATGCCGACCGCGCGCTCGTCGCCACCACGGACTTTTTCACCCCGATCGTCGACGACGCGCGCACGTGGGGCCGGATCGCTGCGGTCAACGCGGTGTCCGACGTCTACGCGATGGGTGGCCGGCCGTTGTTCGCGCTGAACCTGGTGGCGTGGCCGTCGGACGACCTGCCCGAGGAGCTGCTCGCCGAGGTCCTGGCGGGTGGCGCGGACGCGGGGGCGGAGTGCGGGTTCGCCGTCGTCGGCGGGCACTCGATCGACGACCCCGAGCCGAAGTACGGGCTGGCCGTCGTGGGGGAGGTGCACCCGCAGCGGGTGCTCACCAACACCGGGCTGCGCGACGGTGACGCCCTCGTCCTGACCAAGCCACTGGGGGTGGGGATCGTGTCGTCGGCGGTGAAGGGCGGGGTCGCGCCGGACGACGTCGCCGCCGCGGCGGTGGCATCGATGACCACGCCGAACGCCGCCGCGTCGGTGGCCGCGCTGGCCTCGGGCGCCACCGGCTGCACCGACGTCACCGGGTTCGGGCTGCTGGGGCACCTCAAGAAGATGGCCGCGGCGTCCGGGGTGGACGCGACGATCGACGTCGACGCGGTCCCGGTCCTCGACGGGGTGCGGGAGCTGCTGGAGTCCGGCGTCGTCCCGGGTGGGACGCGGCGCAACCGCGACTGGACCGCCGACGTCGTCGATGCGGGGGAGCGGTCGGAGCACGAACGGCTGCTGCTCGCCGACGCGCAGACCTCCGGCGGCCTGCTGTTCGGCGCCGCGCCGGGTGCGGCCGTGGACGCCGTTGCGGCCCTTCGGGAACAGGGTCTGCGGGCTGCAGTCGTCGGCCGGGTCGCCGCCGGCACCGGACTCATCCGGCTGACGTGACCCTGCGAGTGGCAATAGTCGCTGCAGCGACGATTGCCACTCACAAGGGTCGGCGGGCGTCACGTTCCGTTCACCGGGTCGTCGACTTCGTCCTGCACCGTCCTTGTTCGCCCACCACGAGCGGATCAGGAGCCGAGGACGAGATGACCGAACTGTCCCGACGCAACTTCATCCAGCGCACCGCGGCCGTCGGCGCCGGTGTGCTGCTCATCGGCAGCGTCGACGCCCTGCAGGCCGTGCCCGCCTCCGCCGCAGCCGGCTCACCCCTCGGATACGGGCCCCTCGTCGCCGACCCCGCGAAGCGCCTGGCGCTGCCCGCCGGGTTCCGGTACTCGATCGTCGCCGAGGCCGGCCGGACCACGCTGGAGTCGGGCGAGCCCACCCCGCGCAACCACGACGGCACCGGCGCGTTCCGGGGCCACGGCGGCGCCACCGTGCTCGTCACCAACCACGAGATCCGCGAGCCGTGGGGTACGGAGCTGCCCGTCCCGCACGTCGACGGCCTGGTCTACGACCCCGCCGCGGCCGGCGGCTGCACGATCGTCGAGGTGGGTCGCGACGGCGGCCGGGCCCGCGAGCGGGTCGGCGTCGCCGGCACCGCCACCAACTGCGCCGGCGGCCAGACCCCGTGGGACACCTGGCTCACCTGCGAGGAGATCGACGCCCTCGCCGGCAAGGACGGCTTCACCAAGGACCACGGTTACGTCTTCGAGGTCGACCCGTTCGACGACCGCGCCAACCGCGACCCGCAGCCGATCCGGGCACTGGGCCGCTTCGAGCACGAGGCCGCGGCCGTCGACCCCCGCTCGGGCGCGATCTACCTGACCGAGGACTCCGCGAAGCCCAACGGCCTGCTCTACCGCTGGACCCCGCCGCGCGGCTACAAGAGCGGCAGAGGTGCGCTGCGCCGCCTCGGCCCGGCCGACGGTGTGCTCGCCGCGCTGCGCGCCACCGACGGCGCCGGCAACCACGTCGACGACCTGTCCCGCGCGACGGCGATCGGCACCGTCTACAAGGCGGGATGGGTGGCCGTGCCCGACCGCGACGGCCGCACCACACCCACCCGCTCCCAGCTCGGCAACGGCGACGTCACCCGGGCCCGCAAGCTCGAGGGCGCCTGGTGGGGTGAGCGCGGCGGGGAGCCGGGCGCGTTCGTCGTGTCCAGCTTCGCACGCGAGGAGAGCCCGGTGCGCCACGACGGGCAGGTGTGGTTCCTCGACCCGAAGCGCGGCACGATCACGCTCGTCCTGCGGCTCGCCGTCAACCCCGACCCGGCCGTCGACGGTGCCTTCGACGGCCCCGACAACATCAGCGTCTCGCCCTACGGCGGCGTGATCCTCGCCGAGGACGGCGCCGGGGTGCAGCACCTCGTCGGCGCCACCGACGACGGTCGGACGTTCCCGTTGGCGCGCAACGAGTCGGGCGACGTCGAGTTCACCGGGCCGATCTACTCGCCGGACCGGAAGACGTTGTTCGCCAACATCCAGGAGCCGGGGATCACGTTCGCGATCACCGGCCCGTGGCGCCACCAGCGCTGAGCGCCCTGGGTCGTGAGTGGCGATGGTCGCCATGGCGACCATCGCCACTCACAGGCTCTGCAGGCATGCCGCGGTGGCCAGCAGGAGGGGCTCGCTGCCCGGGCGGCCGACGAGCTGCACCGGCACCCGGGCGGCGCCCCACCTGACCGGCACGACCAGCGCCGGGAGGCCGGCGAGATTCCAGGCCTGCGTGTAGGGCACCGGGACCGCGCGTGAGCCGCGCATCGCCGAGGCTCGCGACCCGACGGCGGGCAGGACGAGGACGTCGTAGCGACCGCCGTCGAGCCAGCCCGCCATCCGGTCGTGCCACGTGTGCACGGTGCCGGGGACGACCCGTTCCCGGCGCAGGTCGCGACGCCCGCGCCGCACCACGGCGGACGTGCGCCTCCCCAGCTCGCCGTCGCCGATCCGCAGCGACTCCGCCTCCTGGGCGACGCCCGCGCGCCAGCGCCGGGTCCACTCGCGGTCGAGCCCCGACGGGTAGGGCGGGTCGGCGTCGACGGCCTGCACGCCCAGCTCGGTGAACCGGCGGGCGGCCTTGCGGACCGCGTCGCGGTGCGCGGGGT
>MEGH01000045.1:24975-85280 GCA_001725415.1 Pseudonocardia sp. SCN 73-27 | reverse complement strand
CTTGCGGACCGCGTCGCGGTGCGCTGGGTCGAGCTTCCCGCGGCCCGACGGGCTGGCCGTCGAGACCGCGACGCGGCGCGGGATGCCGACCGCCGCGAGGTCGCCGATCGTGGTGGTGGACAACGCCTCGAAGAGCAGGGCCACATCGGCGGCGGTGCGCGCGACCAGACCGGTCTCGGCGAGGCCGAACCAGCGGTCCTCGGCGCCGCCGGGCAGCGGCAGCGTCCCGTGCCCGGGCTTGAGCCCGACCTGCCCGCACCAGGCCGCGGCCAGCCGCACCGAGCCGCCGCCGTCGCGACCCAGCGCCAGCGCGGTCATCCCCGCAGCGACCGCGGCAGCCCCTGCGCCGCACGGGTTGGACGCGGGCAGCGCGATGTCGACGGGGTCGCCCGCGCCCGGGGCCATCCGCGTGAAGCCGCACACGCCGAGCTCGGCGGTCCTGGTGCGCCCCAACACGATCGCGCCCGCGGCGCGCAGCCGGCGCACGATGGCGTCGTCGCGGACCGCGGCGTCGGCAAGGTGGTCGCCGACCACACCGTGCCCGGTGGGCACCCCGGCGAGCGCGACGTCGTCCTCCACCGCGACCGGCACCCCGGCGAGCGGGAGGGCGAAACGGTCGGTGCGGGCGTCGATCCCGGTGGCCTCGGCACGCACCCGCTCGGGGTCGACCGAGCAGAAGGCGCCGACCCGGGCGTCGACGGCGGCGATGCGGGTCAGGTGGGCGTCGGCGACGTCGGCGGCGGTGGCGTCCCCGTCGCGCACGCGCGCGGCGATCGTCGCCGCGTCGGCGCCCGCGAGCCCGGACATGTCCGGACCGGCACGGTCGGAGAGCACGCTCGCCATCGGCTCACTCTGGCATCCGCGCCGGTCGGCGCCGTACCGACCCGCCGCAACCACGCTGAAGTCGATCATCGGTACACCGGTTGTTCACCCGTACGGCCGCCTGGCGGCGGGTACACCGGGGCGGATGGCGGAGGCGGACGGGAATCGAACCCGCCTGACCGAGATGCTCGGCCACGTCGGTGTTGAAGACCGCGGGGGCCACCAGGCACCCAGACGCCTCCTCGGCGCCGACGACCGTCAGGCCGTGGGGCGCAACGCCTCCGGTACACCGTCGGCCGTGTCGAACAGGCCGAGCAGGCCCGTGGCCTCCAGCGCGCGGGTGACGATCCGCGACCCGCACACCAGCGTGAGCCGGCGGCCCTGCTGCTGCGCGTCGTCCTTGGCCGCGACGAGCGCCGCGAGACCGGCAGAACCGAGGAACGTCACCGACGACAGGTCGAGGACCAGCAGGGTCGCCGAGGGGAGCGTGTCGGCGATGCGTTCGGACAGCATCGGCGCCGTCAGCGTGTCGACCTCGCCACTGACGTGCAGGACGACCGCTCCGTCGCCGTGCTCGACGGCGTCGAAACGGATGACCTCGGCGGTGGGCTCGCCGACCTCGTCGGCAGGTCCGCCCGTCTCACCGTTCATGCGCACCGTCGCTCCTCGGGCTCTCCGGACAGGTGACGCGGACTGTTGTTCTCAACCGCGCGCCAACCCTACGACCCGCCCGGACGGCCACACAACACGCCCCCCGGGCACGGCCGGGACCGGGCCGGAGGGACGGTGCTCAACCGCCGGACACGGTGGTCCGGCCGGCCTCCACCGCGGCGAGGACGTCCTCGATCGCCTGGATCACGACCGGCCCGTCGTCGATCATGATGTTGTGCCCCGCGCCGGCGGCGGTGATGTGCTGCGACCCCGGGTACGCGGCGGCCAGCCTGGTCTGGGCCTCTGCGTTGGTGCGGTCGATGACCTGGCCGAAGTCACGGGGCACCGATGGCGGGAGCAGGCCCTCGTCGAGGTACTTCGGCACGAGCACGTCGAACTTCACACCGGCCTGCAGCACGACGACCGGCTTCGGTGACGGCGGAACCTTCGCCTCCGCGGCCTCGACCTGGTCGAGACTCCGGTCGAAGTCCTGCCGCTCCAGATCGGGGTAGGCGGCGAGCTGCTCGGCGGTGCGATTGTTGGCAGGCACCCAGATGCCCCACTCCGCCGGGGTCATCGACGCCCGCAGTTCGGGCGACAGCACGTCGACGAACACGATGCCCTTCACCTGGTCGGAGTGCTCGGCGGCGAAGACACGAGCGATGTTGCCGGCGAAGGAGTGGGCGGCGATCACGTAGGGGCCCTGCATGCCGAGGGCGTCGATCACCGCGTCCCAGTCGTCGGCGCCGTTCTGCGGGTCGGTGGGCTGGGCGACCGGAGTGCTCCTGCTGGGCGACCCGTCCAGGTACTGCACGCCGGGCCGGTCCATCGCGCACACCCGGGTCTGCCCGCCGATGGTGTCGTAGACGTCGGGCCCCTTCTGGCCGGGCGCGTGCCAGAGGTCGGAGGCCGTGCCGCTGCCGGACATGAGCAGCACCGTCGGGGTACCGTCCTTCGCCTCCCCCCGGCACTCGACGTAGATCGTGCGCCCGCCACCGATGTCGACGTTCTCCGCGATGGTGGCGGTGTTCTTCGCGGGGGTCGTGGTGGTGGGCGACGACGCACCGCCGCCGGGGGACGAGCAGGCCGCGCTCACCAGGGCGGCGCTCAGAACGACTCCGAGCAGCGCGACCGGGCGTCGGCGTGCGGGTCGGGTGGGGGTCATGATCGGTTCCGCTTCGTGTCGGGGTCGGAAGGGGTGGTGTGGGTGTGGCACCCGTCCCCCCGCCCCGGAGGCGTTCATCGCGACGGAACGAATCGTTCCGCGCGTCGGTCTCCGCTCAGGCGGAGCGGTCGACGCTCCAGGCGAGCGCGGCGCCGGGCTCGGGAAGGTAGATGCAGTGGCCGCCCGTGCGCACCGCGTCGGACAGGTGGGTCCCGAGCATCGGGGCCTGGTCACCGATGGCGGCGATCGCCCGCCGGAGGCTGCGGGCCACGTTGATCCGGGCCTTCTCCGCGTCCGAGCCCGAGGGCCGGTCCCGACCACCGAGGCCCACGGCCCTGCGCAGCTCCAGTAGGACCGCGTCCCTCTCGACCCGGGCCCGTTCGCCGCGCACCGGGTCGCCGTCGTCCTCGGCGGCATCGATCTCGGTCTGCAGCTGGTGGAGGCGCCGGCGGAACTCGCGCTTGGCCCGGGCGTCGAGGCCGGGTCCGAGGTCCGCCGTCACCGGGGTCGAGAGCCGGCCGGCCAGCTCGAGGGCGCTGACCTCGACGTTGGGCTCGGCCAACAGCCGGGCGAGCTGGCCGAGACCGTTGCTGTCGGTCAGGCGGGCCTCGCCGAGCGGCGACGAGACGACCCACAACGGCCCGTCGCGCCGCATCGACGCCGACCGGCCGGCGCCCGACGGCCGCGGCGGGTCGGGCACCCGACCGGCACGGACGACACCGATCGCCGGCGCGATGGCACCGGCCTCTGCTCGCAGCGCCGCCGGATCCTCGTCGGCCGAGCCGGGACCGGCCCGTTCCACGGCGTCGGCCAGGTTGTCGAGGCAGGCCACCAGCAACGGTGGCGAGGGCATCGCCCGGGCCAGGGCCACAGCGTCGCGGGCGTGGCGGACGGCCGCGGCGTCGTCACCGTCGAGGGCGGCCAGGCGGCCGAGCACGTCGTCGACGGGCAGGCCCGCGCTGTGGCCGCCGCCCACGTTGAGGAGACCGGCGTAGGGGAGCAGCGCCCGGTAGGCCGCCGCCGCGTAGGCGACGGCGCCGGCCCGGGCCACGGTGTCGCCGAAGACCCGGAGGAGGTGGTCGCCGGTCGTCGACCGCAGGAGCAGCTCGGGTGCGGGCCCATGGCGGTGGAGCACCTCGTCCACCGCGGCCTCGTCGCCGAAGAGCAGGCCGCCGAAGCCCTTCTGCACCTGGAACACCGGCGAGGGCACGTCGGCCAGCATCGTCGAGGTGATCTCGTACAGCTCCTCGGCGCGGGCGTCGGGCCGACGGTAGAGGTCGAAGAGCATCACCCGGTGCATCGACTCCACGCCGAGCACCACAACCGGTTCGGTGCTGCCCTCGCCGACGCGCGCCGCCTGCTCCATGGCCGACACCGCCGCGGCACGGCTGCCGCTCAGGGCGAGCAGGGTCGTCCGGGACACGAGCGTGGTCTGGCGCCAGGCCGGCGACGGCAGCACAGCGGCCAGCACCTCGGCCCGGCCGAGCGAACGGTTGGCCGCAGCGAGGTCGCCGCGGTTGAGGTGGAAGCCGGCACCGCGTTGGTGACCGGCCACGGCCAGGTCGGAGCGCCCGGCCCGCTCGGCCAGGCGGACGACCTCCTCGCCGAGCTCGACCCCGGCATCGACCTCGGGGCGGCCGGTGGCGGCGATCATCCGGTTGACCAGCATCTGGGCGGTGAGGACCGGGTCGCCGGTCGACCGGGCGACGGCGACGGCCTCGTCGGCCCAGACCCGCACCCGGTCGAAGGCATCGGGGTCGGCGCCGCCCACGGTCGTGAGCCGCCCGAGGAGCAACGCCCGCAGATGGCGCTCGTCGGCCGGGAGGGCGGCCAGGGCATCCTCCAGACGCCTCACCCGGGCAAGATCGGGCACGAACGCGGCCACCCAGAGATCGGCGCCGATCTCGGCCCGGGCGCGCACGACCGGGTCTGCGCTCTCCCGCGCCAGCTCCGCGGCCTCCTCGTAGAGACCCAACGCCTGATCGAGGTCGCCGAGCGAGCCGAGCACCTCGGCCAGGTCGAGGGCGACGCGGGCGCGGAGGTCGCTGCGGTCCACGCCGGCGGTGACGGCCTCCCGGGCGTCCCAGAGCAGACCCGCGGCGCGAGCCGGCGCACCTCTGGCCACGAGCTCGGCGGCCACGGACACCGCTCGCTCCACCGACGCGGCGCGATCTTCCGCCCGGCCGGGCACGCGGAGGCGGTGGACGGCGGACGCGGCTCCGGCGTCGACGCCGCCCACGGTCTCCCAGGCCGCGGCGAGGCGCTCGTGCAGAGGGACCGGATCGGCGAGGCCCTCCGCGGCGTCGGCGTACAGCGCATGGTGGAAGCGGACCCCCGACGGCGCGACCTCGTCGAGAACGCCTGCGTCGAGAGCGGGCAGGAGCCGGCGGGAGAACGCCTCCGCGGCGGTCGACGCCGCCGCGGCCAGCAGCGCGAGGGGCGTGCCCGACCCGGCGACGGCGGCGAGGGCGAGCGCGCGGCGGGTCTCGTCGTCGAAGCGCTCGAACGAGCTCGCCACGACCTCGCCGATCACCCCACTGCCGTCGGGGGAGCGCACCAGCTCCTGGACGAACAGGGGGTTCCCACCCGTCCGGGCGTGGAGGTCGGCGGCGTCGACCTCCCGGCCGACCTCCCTGCCGGACTCCATGGCGGCCAGCCGGCCGACCCCTTCCACGTCGAGACCGTCGAGCTGCATCACGCGCGAGACCCGGCGCAGCCCGTCGAGGCGGGGCATGTCCGGCTCGCGGTCGCGGCTGGTGGCCACGAACGCGACCGCGGCGTCGCCGAGGGTCCGGGGCAGCTGGGCCAGCACCCAGATCGCCGAGGCGTCGGCCCAGTGGAGGTCCTCGAGCACCACGAGCACAGGCGCGTCGGTCGACAAGGCGTCGGCGAGCGACTCGAGGTGGTCCCACCGGCGCACCTGCGCCGGGAGCGACTCGTCGGCAGCCGGCTCCACGCCGAGGGCACGCACGACGCCCCGCCACAGCTCCATGGGCCGCCGCCACGACGGATCCGCCTCGCCGCGCAGCACCCGGGCGCCGCCGGCGCGGGCGAGCGCCGCCGCCTCGTCGGCCAGCCGGGACTTCCCGATGCCGGCCTCACCGACCAGAAGAGTGATCGTCGGACGCCCGGCGTGTGCGGCGGCGAGCGCCTCGCGCACCCCTTGCAGCTCACGCTCCCGGCCGACGATGGCGCCGACGGTCGCGGCCGGTCCCGCCTGCTCCGCCCGTCCCACGACGCGATGGTGTCAGAGATCGATCGTCGTGCGTCGGACTGCTGCGCGGCGGGCGACATGCCCTGGCCGACGGCGGGCCGCCGCTGCGGGTGTCGGCGCTGCCGGCCGTCGCGCCGACCCACGACCCGCCCGGACGGACGCACGGCACGCCCCCGACGGGGTGGTCGCCGACCGCCGGGGGGTGTGCTCGCCACACCGCGGATCGGCCGGGCAGCATGATCGGTGCGAACCCCTTGCGCGGGCAGAGTTCTCCTCGTCACCGGGACGGCAGCAGAGCCGGACCGGACACCCGACGAGGAGCACCGAGATGAGCGCCCCGACCCTTCCCGACGCGACCCGCCACTCCACGGACCGCGGCGTCGACCACACCGTCGACCAGGCCACCGACCGCTTGCCGACGGTCGAGTTCCTCCCCGGGTTCCCGTCGCCGCGCCACGTCTCCCGTCCCGGCACGAACGCTCCGGCGATGCCGCCCGGTGCCGGCCCCGGACATACGACCGCCGCCGAGACACCGAGACTCGGCCGCCGCGCCCTGCGTCGCGAGCAGGACGTCACCCTCCTCGCGCCGCGGCGCCGCTACAGCGTCGTCGCCAGGCTGCTGTTCGTGACGATGGACCTGCTCTACGGCCGCCGTCGCACGATGGAGAAGTTCCAGGTCCTGGAGATCGTCGCCCGCATCCCGTACCAGGTCTGGGAGAACGCGGCCTACCGTGCGCTGACGCGCCGCCACCGCGACATCGGTGTGGCGCACCGGATCCGGGAGCGCATCGAGGAGAACCGCGAGCAGCAGGACAACGAGCAGTGGCACCTGCTCATCACCGCCGAGCTGGTCGGGCAGAGCGGGCGCAAGCTCAACGCCTTCCGCCACCGGTTCCTGCCGTGGCTCATGGCCGTCGGCTACTACCACACCTCGTGGCTGCTGTTCGTACTCGCGCCGCGCTGGAGCTACCGCCTCAACGCCGACTTCGAGGACCACGCCGAGCACGAGTACGCCGAGTTCGTCGCCGAGCACCCCGAGTTCGAGCACCGCCTGCACGGCTCGGTGTTCGCCGCGCAGTACGGCGCCCAGCGGTCGCTGGCCGACCTGCTGCGCCAGATCGGGCACGACGAGCGGATGCACAAGCAGGAGTCCGAGCGCTACCTGCGCGAGGGGAAGCTCGGCTGACCCCGCCGACCCGGCCAGGGGATGATCACGAACAGGACAGCACGTCGGAACGGGCACCGGGTAACGGATCCCGGGCCCGTTCCGACGATTCGGACGTCGCCCGCCGTCGGGCGGCGATGCCGGTGTGCCCACCGGCGAGGGCGGGGAAATCGGTGATGCAGGTGAGCACGAGCCACGAGGCGACGGCGCGGGCGATGGACGTCCCGCTGCCCGACGCCGTTCCGGAGGCCGCGCCCGGCGCCGACGGCCCCGGCGCGCCCCCGCCCGAGCTGGTCGTCCGCGGGCTGCGCAAGACCTACGAGGCCGAGACCGCCCCCGTCCGGGCGCTGCGCGGCGTCGACCTGACCGTCGGGCACGGCGAGTTCGTCGCCCTCATGGGCCCGTCGGGCAGCGGCAAGTCGACCCTGCTGCACCTGCTCGCCGGCCTCGACCGCGCCGACGAGGGCTCGGTGACCCTCGCCGGGGTCCGCACGGAGGAGCTCGGCGGCGCCCGCCTCGCCCGGCTGCGCCGCCGCCATGTCGGGCTCGTCTTCCAGTTCTTCCACCTCATCGATCACATGTCCGCGCTCGAGAACGTCGCGCTCGCCGCACTCGTCGCCGGGGCGAAGCCCGCCGAGGCCACCGAACGGGCCCGCGACCTGCTCGACACCCTCGGGCTGCTGGAGAAGCAGGGCGAGCGGCCCGCCGCGCTGTCCGGCGGGCAGCGCCAGCGCGTCGCGATCGCCCGCGCCCTGGCCAACCGGCCCACCCTGCTGCTGGCCGACGAACCCACCGGCGCGCTCGACTCCGACGGCGCCGCGGAGGTCCTCGACCTGTTCACCCGGCTGCACCGCGACGGGCAGACCATCCTGATGGTCACCCACAGCGCCGACGTCGCCGGTGGCGCACAACGGATCGTCCGGATGCGCGACGGGGTGCTGCTCGACGCCGACACCTCCGGGGAGCCGTCGTGATCCGCGCCGCCTCCGCCGCGCCGGGCCGCCGCGCCCGCCGGTCGCTGCTGCTGTCCGGGCTGATCGTCGGCATCGGGATCGCGTCCGTCGCCGTGTGCGTCGGACTGTTGCGCGGCGGTCCGCCCCTGTGGGTGTCCGCGCTGCTCTCGCTCGCCCCGGTCGTCGTCGCCGTCGTCGCCGGATCCAACGCCCGCGCCCGCCGCGCCAGCACCACCGTCCTCGTCGCCGCGTCCGACTTCGCCGGGCTCGCCGTCGCCGTCGACGCCGGGCTCGTCCTCACCCTCCTCGCCCTGGGCAAGCTCCCGACGGGAGCACAGCAGGATCTCGTCGACCCCGCCCTGCTCGGCATGCTGCTCGTCGCGACGCTGGCCGGGCCGCTCGGCCGCCGCGCCGGCCGCTCCGCCCGCATGTCGCTGCTCGGCACCCGCCGCTCGCCCGACGAGCTGCTCGCCGACTTCGCCGAACGCGCAGGCCGCGGCACCCCCGTCGACGACCTGCTGCGCCGCCTCGCCGAGACCATGCGCCGCGACTGGCGCCTGTCCTCGGTCCAGATCTGGACGGGCGTCCCCGACGCCCCCGGCCTGCACCGCGGCCTCGTCGTCCCCGAGCCCTACGAGGAGACCCCGCCCCCGCCGCCGCTCGACGCCACCGAGATGGCCACCCTCGAACGCGCGGGCGTCGCCGGGCCCGGCTGGCTGCGGCTGTGGCTGCCACGGCTGCTCGCCGACCACGACGCCACCGGCACCCCCACCCAGCTGCGGCTCGCACCCGCCGTCCACGGCGGCCGGGTCCTCGCGCTCGTCGTCGTCGAACGGCCCGTCGACGCCGACCAGTTCTCCGCCGCCGACGAACGCGCCCTCGCCGAGGTCGCCCGCAGGCTCGCGATCGTGCTGCGCAACCGCGCCCTCGACGAGGCACTCCAGGCCACCCTCGCCGACCTCCGCCGCTCCAACGCCGACCTGCAGGCCTCCCGCGGCCGGCTCGTCCGGACCGCCGACGCCGAACGCCGCCGCATCGAACGCGACCTCCACGACGGCGCACAGCAGCACCTCGTCGCCCTCGCCGTCGGGCTGCGGCTGGTGCGCGACAGCCTCTCGGAGTCGGGCGACACCGCCGCCGCCAACCTCGAGCTCCTCGACGAGCTCGACGCCGGCGTCCGCGAGTCCATCGAGGAGCTGCGCAACCTCGCCCACGGCATCTACCCGCCGCTGCTGCGCGACTCCGGCCTCGGCGAGGCCCTGCGCGCCGCCGCCAAACGCAACCCGCTCGACGTCACCGTCCGCGCCGACGTCCGCACCCGCCACGGCGAACAGCTCGAGGCGGCCGTCTACTTCTGCTGCCTCGAAGCACTGCAGAACGCCGCCAAGCACGCCCCCGAGGCCGCCGTCGTCGTCACCCTGGAGGAGGACGACGACGAGCTGCGCTTCGCCGTCGTCGACACCGGGCCCGGCTGCGACGTCGACAACATGGCCGCCGGTGCCGGCATGCAGAACATGGCCGACCGGCTCGGCGCCATCGGCGGCACCCTCGAGCTCAGCTCCGCCCCCGGGCGCGGCACCACCGTCAGCGGGCGGGTGCCGCTGCACGCCCTCGCCCCGATGACGACCGTGACCGGCCCCGTCACCGTCCCCGCCCGCATCGCCGAGACCACCCCCCGGCATGGCTGACGCCTTCGGCGCCATCCGCGCCGTCGCCCGCGCCGAGCTCCGGGTCGGCTGGCGGGCGACGCTGCTCATGGGTCTGGTGTTCGGGCTGGTCGCCGGGATCGTGCTCGGCGGCATCGGGCTCGCCGGGCGCACCGCGAGCGCCTACCCGCGCCTCGTCGACGCCGTCCACCTCGACGACGCCCGCGCCCTCGTCGCTGCCGACCAGCCCCAGCTCGCCGCCGCCGTCCCGTCCCTGCCCGCCGTCGCACAGGCCCGCACCGACCAGGCCTGGATCGCCCAGATCGACGGGCCCGCCCTGCGGTTCGTGTCCATCGGCGCCCCCACCACCGAGCACGACGGCCTCGTCGAACCCGTGATCGTCGACGGCCGCGCCCCCGCCCGCGGCGCCCCCGACGAGGTCACGCTCAGCGAACCCCTCGCCCAGAGCAGCGGACTCGGCATCGGCGCCACCCTCACCCTGCGGATGCTGACGCTCGACCAGGTCTCCATGTTCGACGTCGGCTTCGGCCCGCCCGCCGGCTCCACGACGACCGTCCGCGTCGTCGGCATCGCCCGCATGCCCGCCTGGGGCGGGGCACTCGCCAACGTCCAGGCCGGCCCCGCGTTCGCCGCGAAGTTCCTGCCCGACATCGTCGGCTACGCGATCTACGCGCGGTTCACCGCCGAACCCGACGCCGCCCAGCGGTTCGGCGCCGCCTTCGCCCGCACGGCCGCCGTCGTCGACCAGATCTCGCCGTCGGTCGTCTCCCAGTACCTGCCGCACACCGTCGAGCTGCCCAGCGCCACCGTCGACCCGTCCGTGCGCGCCGCCGAACAGGTCCTCGTCGGCGGTCTGATCGTGTTCGTCGTCGTCCTCGCCCTCGGCGGGCTGCAGGTCCTCGGCCAGAGCATGCTGCGCCACCACAGCGCCCGCGGTGCCACCCAGCGCGTCGAGTCCGCCCTCGGCATGCGCGCGAGCGAACGCACCGCCGCCCGCGCCCTCGCCGCCGTCGGCGCCGCCGTCGTCTCCGGGGTGCTCGCCGGCGGGGTCGTGCTCGCCTCCGGCTGGCTCGAACCCCTCGGCAGCCAGGCCAGGTTCGAACCCGCCCCCGGGTTCCGGCCCGTGTGGCCGCTCGTCGTGCTCGGCGGCATCGGCACCGCCCTCGTGTTCGTGCTCGTCGTCGCCATCGCGGCCGCCGTCGCCGGGCGCCGGCGTGCCGCCGCCGTCCCACCCGTCCGCGCCGCCGCGGTCAACCCGTTCCGGCGCTGGCCCGCCGCCCTGCTCGGGATGCGCCTGGCCATGCACGGGCGTGTCGGCCGCGGCGGTGTCCCCGCCGTCGCGACGGTCGTCGCCGCCTCCCTGGCCATGGCCGGGGTGGTCGCCGCCGTCGCGTTCGGCGCCAGCCTCCAACGCCTCGTCGACACCCCCGCCCGCTACGGGCAGGCG
Organism: Pseudonocardia sp. SCN 73-27; assembly: GCA_001725415.1. GTDB lineage: Bacteria > Actinomycetota > Actinomycetes > Mycobacteriales > Pseudonocardiaceae > Pseudonocardia. The sequence goes on along the minus strand of MEGH01000045.1, from coordinate 74,196 downwards.
GCCGACCTCACCATCGTCGACGCCCGCGAAGCCGACATCGCACGCATCGTCGCCGACCCCCGCGTCGCCGCCCTCGACGTCGGCGCCACCGGCACCGCCGAGCTGGCCGACGGCGAACCACTCGAGGTCGCCAGCCGCGACGTCCGGAAGGGACACATGCCCATCGCCGTCGCGGGCGGGCGCATGCCGACGGGCCCCGGTGAGGTCGCCATCGGGCCACGGCTGGCCTCAGGGCTCGGCCTCGACGTCGGCGACACCATCGAGGTCCGCCGCGTCCAGGGCGGCACCGTCGTGCTGCACATCGTCGGCAAGGCCGTCCTGTCGTCGCAGAACCACGGCGGCATCGGCGACACCGCCGTCGTCACCCCCGACGTCATGCGCGCCATCGCCCCCGGCCAACCCCTCTACGACGCCGCCGTCCTCGCCGTGCCAGGCGCCGCGGACGCCCTCTTCGCCGAGCTCAGCCAGGGCCTCGAGGTGTTCCAGCGCGAGGTGCCGACGGCCGTCGCCAACCTCGCCGACCTCGTCACCCTCCCGGAGCTGCTCGCCCTCGTGCTCGCCGTCGTCGCCGGCGCCGGGCTCGTCCACGCCCTGCTCACCGCCGGCCGACGCCACGCCCGCGAGGTCGCCGTCCTCTCCGTCCTCGGCGCCACACCGGGACAGGTCCGCGCCACCCTCGCCGTCATGGCCGCCACCACCGTGCTGCCGGCGCTCGTCATCGGCGTCCCGCTCGGGCTCGGCGCCGCCCGCGTCCTGTGGTGGCAGCTCGCGACCGCCACCGGCGTCGCCGGGGACCTCGCCGTACCCGGCAGGCTCCTGATCGTGATCGTCCCCGCCGTCCTCGCCGGGGCGCTGCTGCTCTCCCTCGCCCCCGCCGCGCGGGCCGCCCGCACGCCGCCCGCCGTGGCGCTCGCGACCGGCTGACCGGGTCCTTCGGAGCCTCCGCCCCGCCGGGGGTGTGGAAAACCGCACCGTCGACCAGCGGAAACGTGCCCCCGCACCGGCCAGGAACCAACCTCGAACCGGACCCCCTCCGGGCGGCATCGTTCTCGATGTCAGCACGACAGCCCCGAGACACCGGCGGACCGCACACGGACAGGTCGCATCGGCTCGGTCGAGGAAGGACCCCCACCATGGCACTCCGCACCCTGTCCCGTGTCGCCACGGTCGGCGCCGCCGCCGTCGCCGCCGCGCTCATCGGCGTCGCACCCGCCATGGCGCAGACGTCGGCCCCACCCGGGTCACCTCAGGCGGCGACCGCCACCGAGAAGACCGCCGCCGCCGTCCGCCCCGCCATCACCTACCTGACCAGCACCTTCACCGCCTACGTCGCCGACGAGACCGGCACCTTCTTCAACAACGGCGCCCCCTACCAGCTCAGCGCCACCTGCACCGGCTTCGGCGTCAACCCCAACGGCTACGTCGCCACCGCCGGCCACTGCGTCGACACCACCACCGCCAACGGCATCAAGTCCGAGTTCGTCCTGGCCGCCGCCCAGCAGGTCGTCGCCGCCATCCCGGGCGTCGACCTCGCCACCGCCTACCAGTACGGCATGGCCAACTGGACCGTCGAGGGCGCCACCAAGGGCTCGCCCATCGACGCCCGGATCTCCGTCATCACGGGCTCGAACACCAACGCCAACGCGCTGCCCGCCCGCGTCGTCGACTACCGGCCCCTCGACCAGGGTGACGTCGCCCTCCTGAAGGTCGAGACCACCGACCTGCCGAGTGTCGAGCTCGCCACCGACGCCGACGTGCAGATCGGCACCCCCGTCCTGTCCATCGGCTACCCCGCCAGCGCCGACGCCGTCACCGACGCCAGCCTCGAACCCTCCAACAAGGACGGCCAGGTCAGCTCCAAGAAGACCCTCGGCACCGTCCCCGTCTACGAGACCAGCGCCGCACTCTCCGGCGGCATGAGCGGCGGCCCGACCGTCGGCCTCGACGGTCGTGTCATCGGCGTCAACAGCTTCAAGCCGGCGTCGGAGTCGCAGGCGTTCAACTTCATCGCCCCCGCCAACGGCCTCTCGGAGCTGCTGTCGCGCAACGGCGTCCGCAACGAGCTCGGCCCGGAGGACAAGAACTTCCGCGCCGCCCTCGACGCCTACTACGGCGGCCACTACAGCGACGCCATCGCGGGCTTCGACAAGCTCCTGCAGGTCCACCCGAACCACGCCCAGGCCACCCAGTACAAGACGCTGGCCGCCAAGGCGCGCGACAAGTTCGGCGACACCCCCGTCGCGCCGGCCGCCTCCGAGGGCATGTCGCCGATCCTGATGTGGTCGCTCATCGGTGGGGGCGCGGTCGTCCTGGTCGGTGGGGCGCTCACGATTGTCCTGGTCTCGCGCAAGCGCCGCTCCGGCGGCTCGGCCCCCGCTGTCGCAGGCGGCAACCCGAACCTGCCCGTCGGCGGCCCCGGCTACCCGCAGCAGCAGTACCCGATGCCGCAGAACATGATGCCGCGCAACGACTACGGCCAGCCCCAGCAGTACCGCCCCGCGCCGCAGCAGGGTTACCGCGCGGCCCCGATGCCGCCGGCCCCGACGCCGCCTGCTCCGGTCCAGCCCGGCGCGATCCAGCCTGCTCCGATCCAGCCTGCCCCGGCGCAGCCGGTCAGCCCGCCGGTCGGAATCCCGGTCGTCGCCCACCAGGGCTGGCAGCAGGACGGCGCGCTCTACCGCCCGGCCCCTGCTGAGCCCGCCGACGCGGCCTTCGACCCGGGCGCCACGACGGTCGTCGTCGACCACCCCGCCCCGGTCGGCTGCGCCACCTGCGGCACGACCCTGGCGCCCGACGCTGCCGCCTGCACCACCTGCGGCCGCCCCCGCGGCTGACAGCAGCGCACGCTCCGACCCGAGGGGCCGGCCGGACACCCGGCCGGCCCCTCGGGCCTTTGGCGCGCGGCGCCCTGTGAGCGGCCCCGACGGGTCCCTGCGCGAAGACGGCGACGGTCTCACCGGTCGGGGCACGGAGGCGCGGCCCGACCGGCTCGGTCCAGGGCAGCAGGCCCATCCTGAAGACGCCGAGGACCAGCGACAGGACGCCGAGGAGCAGCCCGGTCAGGGAGGCCTTCTCCGACGCATCGCGCTGACGGGCGACGTTGTGCCCGACGGCACCCGCGACGATCGCGACCGGCCCGAACAGGATCGGCAGGATCACGAAGCCGACGATGCCGGTGACCACGGAAACCGTCGCCGCGACGTTCGGGCCGTGTGCAGGAGGTACGTACGGAGCCCACCCGGGCGGCGGGCCGTAGCCGTACGGCGGTGGGTAACCGGGCGGTGTCCACCCAGGTGGAGGCACCTGCCCTGCCGGCGGGACCCACCCTGCCGGTGGGGCCCAACCCGGCGGAGGCACGCACCCTGCAGGGGGCATCTGGCCGGCTGCCGGCGCCCCCCGGCCGCGGCCCGCTGTGTTCTTCGACGGCGGGGGTCGGTGTCTCTGCGGAGGGTCTGTTTCACGAGCGACACCCGGTTGGTCGGCTCGGGGTGCGGGTCCGTCGTCACCTCGAACCATTCGTCCGTTTCAGCGGTGCTGTCACGGGCTCGAGCCGTTGCGCCGCAAATCCCGGCCGCGCGCGACGACGGGCCGCAGCCGTGCGGTCGGCCGGGACACCGCACGGGTTCTCCGGACGCTCCGCGGGTTGCGGGCCGCGTGCCGATCCAGCAGGCCGAGCGGGGACCGCAGAAAGCGCGCGACGGGGGCGGCCGAGGCGGGCGGAGATTCCAGCAGCACAGAGCGCGCGCAACCTCACGGTCGTCGGACGGGCGATGAACAGCAGTGAGGTTGCGCGCGGCTACTTCGTCATCGTGACGACGATCAGCTGCGTCGTCGGGACGGCCGTGCCGGGGGCGGGCTCCACCTTGGTGACGGTCCAGTTCTCCGGGAGCACGACGACGGAACGGCCGGACCTCGGGTCGGCGGCGAGGCGGACCTGCGTGAAGCCCAACTCCTTCAGCGTGTTCTGGGCGATCGCGCCGTTGCGGCCGACGAGGTCGGGGATCGCGACGACCGAGGGCGCCGCCGAGGTGGGTGCGCCCGGCAGCGGGGCGTCGTCGGCGGCGGGGGCGGTGACGGTCACGGTGGTCTCGGGGGCGGCGGTGCCTCCGCCGCAGGCGGTCAGCCCGAGGACGACGAGCAGCGCGGCGACGAGTGCGGCGGCGCGGTTCGGCACGGTCGCCCCCCAAGGGTCGTTCGGTTCCACGCGAGACGTTCGCGCGCGGTGCCGGACACGTTACGGGCAGCGATCGCCGGTCGGGCTACGAGTTCTGCAGGTAGACGAGGACGGCGCTGACGCGGCGGTTGAGGTCGCGCTCCTCGGAGAGGCCGAGCTTGGAGAAGATCGAGTTGGTGTGCTTCTCGATGGCCCGTTCGGAGAGGACGAGGGCGGCGGCGATGGAGGCGTTGGACTTGCCCTGCGCCATCTCGCCGAGGACCTCGAGCTCGCGGGGAGTGAGCTTGTCGAGCTCGGAGGGCTTGGCGCGCTGGGCGGCGACGAGGCCTTCGATGACGGTGGGGTCGATGACGGAGCCGCCGTCGGCGACGCGGTGGATGGCCTCGTTGAGCTCGGCGCCGTCGGCGACGCGTTCCTTGAGGAGGTAGCCGCGGCGGGCGGTGCCCTCGGCGAGGAGCTTGAGCGCGTAGGTGGCCTCGGCGTACTGGCTGAGCAGGATGACGCCGGTCTCGGGGTTACTGGTGCGCAGGTCGGCGGCGAAGGAGATGCCCTCGTCGGAGTTGGTGGGGGGCATCCGGATGTCGGTGACGACGACCTGGGGCTTGTGTTCGTCGACGAGCGCGCGCAGCCCGGGGAGGTCGGCGGCGGAGCCGACGAGCTCGAGGTCGTCGTCGGCACCGACGAGCCTGACCAGCCCGTGGCGCAGCAGGGCGTTGTCCTCGGCCAGAACCACACTGATCGTCACGCCCCCAACCTTAGGGAAGCCTCCCGGTCTGCACAGGTGTGGTGGCCACACCCCGTGGGGTCGGGTGGGGCGCCGGTCGGATCCTCGTGGCTGCAGGGTCGGGCGGGAGCCGTTGCGGCGGCAGGGTTGTCGTCACCGGAACGGCCCGACGACCAACCCCCAGGAGCTCACGATGACCGCCACCGCCCTCACCACGAACGTCTCGACCGTCGCTGCCGCGGCGGCCGGTAGCGGCCCCGAGGTCGCCCCCGCCACCCGGTTCCGCCGCCGCGCGATCGGCACGGTCGCGATCGTCGGCGGTGTGCTGACGGCGGCGGGTTTCGCGGCGACGGTGTGGGAGGCGAGCGCGTCGAAGGCGGACTACCTGGCCTCGCTGGTGTCGGATCCGTTGCGCAGCCAGCTCGCGGCGGTGTTGCTGCACTTCGGGTACATGGCGTTCATCCCGGTGCTGGTGGCGTTCGCGGCGATGACGCGGCGGCGTTGGCGGGTGGGCGGGACGATCGGGATCGGGCTGTCGGCGATCGGTGCGCTGGCGTTGCCGGGCCTGTTGGTGACGGACTTCTACGACATGGCGATGCGCCAGACGTTGCCGGCGGACCTGGCGGTGCGGGCGTCGGACGCCGCGCAGGAGCTGCCGCTGGGTGCGCTGGTGGGCGGCCCGTTCATCATGGTGATGTTCGTCGGTTTCCTGGTGGCGACGATCGCCGCGTGGCGTGCCGGGTTCGCGCACTGGGTGATGGCGCTTCCGTTGGTCGTGGGTGTCGCCCTGCCGATCGTGCTGGGTGTCGACCCGATCGCGAACATCGCCTCCGGTGCCTGCCTCGGGCTGTTCCTGGTGTCGGTCGGGGTTGCGGCGCTGCGGATGAGCGACGCGCAGTGGGTGACCGGCCGCAGGGACGCCTGACGTTCGGAACCTTCCCCCGTGAGTGGCGACTGTCGCCACTCACGTGAGTGGCGACTGTCGCCACTCACGGGGGCGTTTTACGGTTCAGCCATGGGTGAGGGTGTCGACCGGCCGCGCGCCGGGATCGTGGTGACGGGCAGCGAGCTGCTGACGGGGGCGATCAGCGACGCGAACGGGCCGTGGCTGGCGCGGGAGCTGGCGGATCTGGGTTTCGAGGTCGCGCACGTGGTGTCGGCAGGAGACCGGCCGGACGACCTGGTGCGCGCCTTGGAGTTCCTGGCGGGAGCGGGGGTGACGCTCGTCGTCACCAGCGGTGGTCTGGGTCCGACGGCGGACGACATGACGGCCGAGGTGGTGGCCGGGTTCGCCGGGGTGGAGCTGGAGCCCGACGAGGCGATGCGCCTGCGGATCGAGGCGATCCTGGCCGACTGGGGTGCCCGGACCGGGTTCGCGGGCCCGGCGCTGGACGAGGCGACGCGCAAACAGGCGCTGGTCCCGCAGGGTGCGACGGCGTTGCCGCCGGTGGGGACGGCGCCGGGGCTGGTGGTCGACCGGCCGGGCGGGCCGCTGGTGGTGGTGCTGCCGGGACCGCCGCGTGAGCTGCAGGGGATGTGGCCCGCGGTGGTGGCCGCGCCCGCGGTGAAGGAGATGTTGGCGACGGTCCCGCCGGCGAACGCGCGGCTGTTGCGGTTCTTCGGGCTGCCGGAGTCGGAGATCGCGGCGACGCTGCGCGAGGTGGGTGCGACGCGCGACCTGTCGGGCGTCGAGGTGGGGACGTGCCTGCGACGCTCGGAGCTGGAGGTCGACCTGCGGCCGCGGCCCGGTGCGGAGGCGGTCGCCGAGGAGCTGGCCGGGCTGATCGTGGAGCGGCACGCCCGCAACCTGGTGTCGGCGGAGGGGGCGACGGTCGACGAGCTGGTCGCGCAGGCGTTGCTGGACAACGGTTTCACGGTCGCGACGGGGGAGTCCTGCACGGGTGGCCTGCTGGCGGGGCGGCTCGTCGACAGGGCGGGGTCGTCGGCCTATGTGGCGGGCGGGGTCGTCGCGTACTCGAACGAGGCGAAGACCGCGCTGCTCGGCGTCCCGGCGGAGATGATCGCGACGCACGGCGCGGTGTCGCCGGAGGTGGCGCGGGCGCTCGCGGACGGGGCGCGCGAGCGGTTCGGTGCCGACGTGGGCGTGGGCATCACGGGTGTCGCGGGCCCGGGCGGCGGCACGGAGGCGAAGCCGGTCGGGTACGTGTGTTTCTGCGTGACGACGTCGGACGGCGCGGTCCTGGCGCGTGATCCGCGGTTGCGGGGGAGCCGGACCGACATCCGGGAGCGTTCGGTGGACACGGCGATGCACCTGATCCTGCGGGCCGTGTCACCGCGGACCGGCTGACGCGGCGGCGTTCGAGCAGGTCGTGGGTGGCAATGGTCGCTATGGCGACCATTGCCACCGACAGGGCGCGAAGCGCCAAAAAGCCGGTGGTCGCCCCAGCGAACCACCGGCCTTCTGTGTGGAGACGGCCCCCGCCGTCGCCCAGGCGTCAGCGCCCCTGCTGCACACCCGAGTTCGTGTTGTTGTTCGCCTCGGCGTTCTGCAGCTGCGTGCCGCCCAGGTTGAGGATGTTGCCGACGTTCAGGGCCGGCGAGACGTCGGCGGTGATGCCGATCAGGTTCGGGCCCTGCACGGCGGTCTGGTCGCCGCCGTCGTTCCCGCCGCGGTGGTGGCGCCCGCCGCGACGGTCGTCGTCGCCGCGCTCGTGGCGGCCGGAGGCGACCTGCTGGATGCCGGAGTTGCTGTTGTTCTGCGCGTCGGCGTTCTGGATCTGGGTGCCGCCGACGTTGCCGATGTTGCCGACGTTCGCGGCCGGGTTCACGCCGACCAGCGCGGAGACGAGGTCGCCGGCCTGGAAGGCGCCCTGGCCCCGGCCGTCACCGCAGCCGAACTGCTGGATGCCCGAGTTGGTGTTGTTGGTCGACTGGGCGTTCTGCGCCTGGGTGCCGAACACGTTGAGGATGTTGCCGACGTTGAGCGCCGGGTTCACCGCGGCGGTGACGTCGGCGAGGCTGCCGCCCTGGAAGGCGGTCTGCGAGGCGTCGCAGTCGTTGTCGCGGCCGCCGCCGTTGTGCCCGCCGTTGTGGCCGCCGCCGTTGTGCCCGCCGTTGTGGCCGCCGTTGTGGCCGCCGCCGTTGTGCCCGCCGCCGTTGTGCCCGCCGCCGTGGCCGCCGCCGTTGTGGCCCCCGCCGTTGTGGCTGCCACCGTGACCGCCGTTGTCGCCCGCGAAGGCGACGCCCGGGACGCCGAGGACCAGCGGCAGGGCGACGACGGCACCGACGGCGGCGCGGCGAGCGGTCTTGGTGATCTGCATCCGACGTTCTCCTCGTGATCTCGCATCACCGGTCGTGCCGCGTCCGACCGTTCATCCACTGTGGACGAACGTGGGAGTTCGGTGTCGCGGTCGGGTCCGGTGGGGGATGGGCGGTGAGCATCACCGCGTCGATCACTCCAACGAGGGCCACTCGAAGGGGTTACGAGATCTTGCGAGTTATGAGCCAGGTCACATGTCAGGTTCGGAAACTAGACATTCGACCGCCTATCCGACACGAACAGTGACGCTCGATCGAGCGCTTGCTTACGGAAAGTGATGCTCGCTCAATGTCAGTGCGCGGGAGATTCCCCGCGCGGTGGCCCGCACGGCGGGCACGAACGAATGCGGGTTCGTCCCGTCCGCCGGGACCACGACGGACAGTGCCGCCACCACGTCACCGTTCGGGCCCCGCACCGGCGCCGCGACGCTCAGCGAGATCAGCTCGATCTGGCCGTCGCTGATCGCCACCCCGGTGGTGCGGACGTCGGCGAGCATCCGGCGCAGCTCCGCCGGGTCGCACACCGTCTTCTCCGTGTACCGGCGCAACGGCGCCGCGAGCACCCGCTCGCGCAGCTCCGGGTCGGCGTGGGCGAGCAGCACCAGCCCGACCCCCGTCGCGTGCAGCGGCAACCGCCCGCCGACGCGGGTGAACACGTGCACCGACGACCGCCCCGAGAGCCGCTCGACGTACACGACCTCCGTGCCGTCGAGCACCGCGAGCTGCACGTTCTGCCGCGTCACCTCGTACAGGTCCTCCAGGAACGGCATCGCGGTCTCACGCAGCCCGAGGCTGCGCGGAGCGAGCGCGCCGACCTCCCAGAGTCGCAGGCCCACGTGGTAGCGGCCGTCGTCACTGCGCTCCAGCGCCCCCCACGCGGTCAGCTCGCCGACGAGCCGGTGTGCCGTGCTCAACGGCAGCCCAGCCCGGACGGCGAGCTCGGACAGCGTGAGTCGCGGCCGGTCGGCGCTGAACGCCGCCAGCACGTCGAGGACCCGCGCGGTCACCGTCGGCACCCGCCCATCCTTCCGTTCAGTGGAAGCATGGTCGAGCCGGGGGCGGACGGACGGGAGGCTCGTGCGGATGCGGACGCAGGTCGGGATCGTCGGCGCCGGGCCTGCCGGGCTACTGCTGTCGCACATGCTCGCCCGCCGGGGTGTCGACTCCGTCGTGATCGAGGCCCGCAGCCGTGAGTACGTCGAGCAGCGGGTGCGCGCCGGCGTCCTCGAACATCCGACGGCCGAGCTGCTGCGCGCCGAAGAGGTCGGCGACCGGATGGACGCCCGGGGCATGCCGCACGACGGCATCTCCCTGCTGTTCGACGACACGCTGCACCACATCGACTTCGCCGACCTCGTCGGGCGCGGGATCGTCGTCTACGGGCAGCAGGAGGTGGTCAAGGACCTGATCGCCGCCCGGCTGCGCGACGGCGGCACCATCGAGTTCGAGGCCGCCGACGTCGCCCTGCACGGCCTCACCACCGACCGGCCGTCGATCACGTTCACCGACACCGCCGGCATCGTCCGCGAGATCGAGTGCGACGTCGTCGCCGGCTGTGACGGCTACCACGGCGCGAGCCGCCGCGCGTTCGCGCCGACCGTCGTCGAGCGCACGTATCCGTTCGGTTGGCTCGGCATCCTCGCCAAGGCCGCCCCGACCCGCGACGAGCTCGTCTACGCGAACTCCGACCGCGGGTTCGCGCTCTACTCCATGCGCAGCCCCGAGATCACCCGCCTCTACCTGCAGGTGCCCGCCGACGAGGACGCCACCCGCTGGTCCGACGCCCGGATCTGGGACGAGCTGGGCGCCCGGCTGGCCGGGATCCCGATCAACGAGGGCCCGCTGCTGGAGCGGCCGTCGGTCACCGGGATGCGCAGCATGGTCGCCGAACCCATGCGACACGGCCGACTCTTCCTCGCCGGCGACGCCGCGCACATCGTCCCGCCCACCGGCGCCAAGGGCATGAACCTCGCGATCGCCGACGTCGCCGTCCTCGCGGACGCGCTCGAGGACCTGTTGCGGCGCGGGTCGTCGACAGGTGCCGACGCCTACTCCGCGACGTGCCTGCGCCGCGTCTGGCGGGCCGAGCACTTCTCGTCGTTCATGACGTCGATGCTGCACCGCTACGGGCCCGACTCCGAGCACGGCGACGCGTTCGGCCGCGCCCTGCAGCTCTCGCAGCTGCGCTACACGGTGTCGTCGCGGGCCGCGGCGACCAGCCTCGCCGAGAACTACACCGGACTGCCGCACGGAGGTCTCGCGTGACCCGTTTCCCGCCCCCACCCGAGGGCACCCACCCGCCGCTCGACTTCGCCGGGTACCGCAGCACCACGCTGCGCGCGCCGTCGCAGCCACCGGTGGTGCTGCCGCACCGGCTCACCGAGGTCACCGGCCCGCTCCTGGGTGCCGACCGGATCGGTCCCACCGACCACGACCTCACGTCCCAGCACGCCGGCGAGCCGATCGGGCAGCGGATCATCGTGTCCGGGCGTGTCCTCGACTCGGACGGCCGTCCCGTGCCGGACACGCTCGTCGAGATCTGGCAGGCCAACGCCGCCGGCCGCTACGCCCACGCCCGCGACAACTGGCCCGCTCCGCTCGACCCCAACTTCACCGGTGGCGGCCGCGTCATGACCGACTCGACCGGCACGTACTCCTTCACGACGATCCGCCCCGGCGCCTACCCATGGGGCAACCACCACAACGCCTGGCGCCCCGCGCACATCCACTTCTCGCTGTTCGGGACGTCGTTCACCCAGCGGCTCGTCACGCAGATGTACTTCCCCGACGACCCGCTCTTCGGCCAGGACCCGATCTTCAACTCGGTACCCGACGCGGCCGCCCGGCAGCGGATGGTGTCGCGGTTCGACCTCGACGCCACCCGCGCCGAATGGGCCCTCGCGTTCCGCTGGGACATCGTGCTGCGCGGTCGCGAGCAGACCCCGTTCGAGGAGCCCCACGATGACTGACCGGCTCGGCCTCACCCCTTCCCAGACCGTCGGACCGTTCCTGTCCCTCGGGCTGCCCTGGCCCGACGGCGCCGACGTCGTCGGCGACGACACCCCCGACGCCGTCCGCATCGGCGGCATCGTCTTCGACGGCGCCGGGGAGCCGGTGTTCGACGCCGTCGTCGAGACCTGGCAGGCCGACCCCTCCGGGGGGTTCGACCACCCGGACTCTTCGACCCGCACGTCCTTCCGCGGGTTCGGCCGCTGCCCCACCGACGGCGACGGCCACTGGGAGATCCGCACCCTCAAGCCCGGTCCCGTCGACGGCCAGGCTCCGCACGTCGACGTCAGCGTGTTCGCCCGCGGGCTGCTCGACCGCGTCGTCACCCGGGTCTACTTCCCCGACGAGGCCGACGCCAACGCCGCCGACCCCGTGCTCGCCTCCGTCCCCGCCGACCGCCGCGCCACCCTCGTCGCCGTCGCCACCGGCCGCGGTGACCTGCGCTTCGACATCAGGTTGCAGGGCGACGGCGAGACGGTGTTCTTCACGGTCTGAGCCACCCCGACCGGGTGGAGTACGACACGTCTCACAGGTGATCCACAGGTCATACCGAGCATGGGCCCACGCCGGGATGGGAAAACTGTCGTAGACGGTTGAAACCGGTAGGAGGGCGACATGGCGAACGGTGTCATCGAACAGGGCGGACGCGGGCTGCGTCTGCACCTGCCGACACCCGGACCCGTCCTCGCCCGTCGGCTCGAGTGGCTGCGGCTGCGGTATCCGACGGTCGTGCAGCTGGCCCGGTTCGCGGTCGTCGGCGGCGCAGGCACGGCCCTCAGCGCCCTGATCTACGTGGCGATGCGGACGTGGATGTCGCCTGTCCCGGCCAACGTCGTCGCCCTGCTGCTGAGCACCGGGATCACGACGGAGCTCAACCGCCGCTTCACCTTCGACGGCGCTGCCGCGCATCGCTTCCGGGCCTCGGTGCAGGACGTCGTCACCGTCGTCTTCTACGCCTTCTACTCCTCCGGCGTGCTCCTCCTGCTCGAGTGGCTGGTCCCCGGCGCGACGGAATGGGAGGAGGCCCTGGCCGTCGCCGCCGCGAGCGTCCTCGGTGGGCTCATGCGGTTCGTCGCGATGCGGTACTGGGTGTTCGCCCCCGTCCGTTCGGAGGGGCCGGCACAGGCCTGACGTCGTCAGCGTCGTTGCTGCGTGACCGTTCTTCTGCGTCGACGATCATCGACCCGACCACCGGCGGCCGCTCACGACCCCTGGGCGGTCCAGGCACTCGGAACCGTCGCCGACAGGCCGCGTTCTCGGCGCGCCGGCAGCCCGGCGACGAGCGCCGCGAACAGCGTCTGCAGCGTGTCGCCCAGGGGGAGGGCACGGGCCGCAAGGGCGGGGGCGGAGCCGTAGGCGGCCTGGGCCGAGGCCGAGCGCCTGACCAACGTGGCTGTCCCCGTCGCGGCCTGACCCGGCGGCGCGACACGGGGAAAGGGCACGCGTTCCGCGCTCGTGAGCGGTAATGGTCGCCATAGCGACCATTACCGCTCACAGGTCGTCGGAGGCGACGCCCCAGAGGTCGAGGAGGGCGGCGCGGCGGGCGGGGCGGTCGAGGCCGCGCAGGTCGGCGACGCCGCGCTCGGTCACCACGATCTCCACGTCGTGCGACGCCGTCGTGACGGGGCGGGACAGCCGCGACACCAGCGTCGGACGGCCGCGGTGGCGGCTCGGCAGCGCGATCACCGACAGCCCACCGATGCAGCGTGCCCCGGCGGCGGCGAAGTCGGGATGCCCGCCGATCAGCCCGGTCGTGCGCGAGCCGATGCCCTCGACGTTGACCTGTCCGTCGACGTCGATCTCCAGCGCGGCGTTGAGCGCGACGAGCGGAGGCAGGTCGGCCGAGGAGAGCCGGCCGACGTCGTGGGTGACCTCCACGGGGTGCAGGAGCCGGCGGCCGTCGGCCCACGCGTGCAGGCGCCGCGTGCCGATCAGGTAGGCGCACACCGGGTCGTCGAGGAGGAGCCCCGCGGCGTCGAGGTCGACGACGGGTTCGGGCAGCAGCCCGGAGTCGACGCGGACGGGCACCCGCAACGCCGACACCATCGCCGCGGCGAGCCGCCCGGGTCCGACCTGCACGCGCGCCCCCTCGGGCACGAGCCCGGCGACGTGGGCGGCGATCGCGACGTCGTCACCGGTGGGATCGGGGGTGGGGATCTCGACGGGCCCGGCGTCGGACTCGGCGACGACGGTGATCGCGGCGTCGGGGAGCGGCGGACCGGCGTCGGCGTGCGGGGCAGTGTGCGACACCAGCGCGGCGACGGGGATGCCGGCCTCGATCAGCCGCCGGGCCCAGCCGGCGTCGCCGCCCATGCGGTAGCCGTCGGGGTCGCGGACGAGCGTCGCGACGACGAGGTCGGGCCGCAGCGGCCCGGCCAGCAGCGACGGCACCGCCGACAGCCGCGACGGCGTGAACCGGACCCTCCCGGCGTCGATGTGCTCCCGCAGCGCGGGCCCACCGGCGATGCAGACGACGTCGGCGAACGCGGTGACGTCGAGATCCGGGGCGGGGGCGGGGTGCCAGCCCACGACGAGCCGGACGTCGCCGGCGGCGGCCGCCGCGGCCGAGAGCGGTGCGTGCAGCGGGTGCGGGGAGCTCGTGCCGTCGGCGAGCGCGACGCGCATGCCCGGACGGACGAGGTCGGTGAGGGCGTCGGCCACCACCCGATTCGATCACAGGGCGGGCGACCGTCGGGTCTCCGGCCTAGATTCGGGGCCATGGCTGACACCGGCACGTTCGTCCGCGCCCCGCTCGGAGTGCAGGAACGCATCACGGCCGACGGGTCGTCACCGTGGCCCGTGGAGGCGGGCCGCTACCGGCTCGTCGTCGCCCGGGCGTGTCCATGGGCGAACCGCACCGTGATCGTGCGGCGGCTGCTCGGGCTGGAGGACGCGTTCTCGATGGGGATCGCGGGTCCGCTGCACGACGAGCGCAGCTGGCGCTTCCACAACGACCCGGAGAACAAGGACCCGGTGCTGGGCATCGAGTACCTCGGCCAGGCCTATCGCGCCGCCGACCCCGACTACTCCGCCGGGATCACCGTGCCCGCGATGGTGGAGATCGAGAGCGGGAAGGTCGTCAGCAACGACTTCGCCAACATGACGCTCGACTTCTCCACCCAGTGGACGGCCTTCCACCGCGACGGCGCCCCCGACCTCTACCCGGAGCCGCTGCGCGCCGAGATCGACGAGGTCGACGAGGGCGTGTACCGCGACGTCAACAACGGCGTCTACCGGTGCGGGTTCGCCACCACCCAGGAGGCCTACGACGAGGCCTACAGCGCGCTCTTCAGCCGTCTCGACGTCCTCGCCGACCGGCTCGCGTCGCAGCGCTACCTCGTCGGCGACACGATCACCGAGGCCGACGTCCGGCTGTGGGTGACCCTCGTCCGGTTCGACGCCGTCTACCACGGGCACTTCAAGTGCAACCGGCAGAAGCTGTCGGAGATGCCGGTGCTGTGGGCGTACGCCCGCGACCTGTTCCAGACGCCCGGCTTCGGTGACACCATCGACTTCGCGCAGATCAAGCAGCACTACTACGGCGTGCACCACCAGGTGAACCCGTCGGGGGTCGTGCCGCTGGGCCCGGACCTGCGCAACTGGCTCGACCCGCACGACCGCGCGCAGCTCGGTGGCCGCCCGTTCGGCGACGGCACCCCGCCCGGCCCGGTCCGCGAGGGTGAGCGGGTACCGCCCCTGGTGATCTGCACCGTCGTGATCTGCACCGTCGTGATCTGCACCGTCGTGATCTGCACCGTCGTGATCTGCACCGTCGTGACTGCACCGTCGTGACTGCACCGTCGTGACGGTGGGTCGGATCGTCGTCCGCGGCCGCGCCTGGGACGATCGAGGGCGATGTCCTCGCGCCGAAAGCCCCGCAGCCTGCGCACCGTCGTCCCGGTTCTCGTCGGGTTGATCGCGGGCTCGGTGCTCGCGGGGGTGGGGGTGGCCGCCACCGGCGCGGGTGGCGGGCCGAGCCTGACGTCGCAGGTCGAGTCGACGACCCCGTCGCCGTCCGCCGGCGCCGCGCCGTCGGCCGAGGGCCCGGCCGTCGACACCTGCGCCCCGATGGTCGCCGCCATGTCCACGCGTGACCGGCTCGCCCAGCGCGTCATGATCGGCGTCGATCCCGCCGGCCCGGCGTCGGTGGTCGCCACGGTGCGGTCCTCGCACGTCGGCGGCATCTTCGTGGGCGGCAACGCCACCGCCCTGCTGCAGAACGACGCGCTCGCCGCCGTGCAGAAGGCGTCACCGGTGCCGGTGGCCGTCGCGGTCGACGACGAGGGTGGTCGCGTCCAGCGCATCGACGCCCTCGACGGTTCCCTCCCCAGTGCCCGCACCATGGCCGGGACCAAGACGCCCGAGCAGGTGCGGGCGATCGCGAAGAAGCGCGCCGAACAGCTCAAGGCCCGCGGCGTCACCATCGACTTCGCCCCGGACGCCGACGTCAGCGACCAGCCCGCCGACGCCGTGATCGGCGACCGGTCCTTCTCGAACGACCCCGCCGTCGTCACGAAGTACGCGCAGGCGTTCGCGCAGGGCCTGGAGGACGGCGGGATCGTCGGCACCCTCAAGCACTTCCCGGGGCACGGTCACTCGACGGGCGACTCGCACAAGGGCCGCGTCAGCGTCCCGCCGCTCGACCAGCTCCGCAGAGCTGACCTGCTCCCGTACCGAGACCTCGTCGGGCCCGGGAAGCCGTTGTACGGCACGAAGATCGCGGTGATGGTCGGCCATCTCGACGTCCCCGGCCTGACCACCGACCTGCCCTCGTCGCTGACCCCGGCCGTCTACCAGCTGCTGCGCGACCAGTACGGGTTCGACGGGATGGTCGTCACCGACGACCTCGGCGCCATGAAGGCGATCTCCGCGCAGTTCACGGTCCCGCAGGCCACGGTCAGGGCGCTGGCGGCGGGCGCGGACATGGCCCTGTCGTCGGACATCACCTCGCCGGGCCCGGTGCTGGACGCGCTGGAGAAGGCGCTGGCCGACGGCACGATCAGCGCCGCCGACAACGACGCCGCCGTCGCGAGAATCCTGACGAACAAGGGCCTCTGCGGCTGACCCGGGGCCGGGCACGCAGGGGCCACCCGTCCCCCGCTCGTGAGTGGCAATAGTCGCTGCGGCGACTATTGCCACTCACAGGCTCACGTCCTCAGGGCCTTCGCCATGCCGCGCTGGACGGCGTCGGCGAGGTAGGGGCGCAGCTGGGTCGGCGGGACGATCCGGTCGACGGAGCCGACCTGCTGGGCCCGCTCGATGCTGTGGGTGGCGTCGAACTCCTCGGCCACCTGCCCCAGCTTCACCGACCGCACCTGAGCCCGCAGCTGTGCGAGCTCGGAGCGCAGCCGGGCGACCTCGGTCTGCACCCCGCTCTCGACGGCGTCGGCCAGCTTGGCCTCCAGCGCGGCGACCTCGGGGTCGGCGGCGGTGCGCCGGTTGACCTCTCCCGAGAAGACGACCGCGGCGGCCGGTGCGCCGCCGAGCACAGAGGCGTAGGAGCCCTCGATGGCGGCGACCTCCATGTTGTCGTTCAGCGTCTTGGAGAAGACGACGAACGCGCCACCGTGGTAGCGGGAGACGACGCAGAACACGATGGGCCCGTCGAAGTTGACGACGGCCCGGCCGATCTCGGCGCCGTACTCCAGCTGTAGGCCGCGCAGCGACTCGGGTGAGCCGTCGAAGCCGGACAGGTTGGCCAGGATGACGACTGGCCGGTTGCCGCTGGCGGCGTTGATGGCGCGGGCCATCTTCTTCGACGATCGCGGGAACAGGGTGCCCGCGGTCCACTGGGACGGGCCGTCGACGGGCGAGAGCCCGCGGCGGGCCAGCGGCCGGGACTCGACGCCCAGCAGGGCGACGGGCTGGCCGCCGAGATGCGCGTCGAGGGTGACGACGGACTCGGCGTCGTGCATGTCCGCCCACCGTTCGAGCGTGGGGTGGTCGCTGTCGGCGACGCCCCGCAGCAGCGAGCGGATGTCGAAGGGCTTCTTGCGCTCCTTGTTGGTCCCGGGCGCGAAGACCTCGCCGAGGGTGGTGAAGTCGCAGCCGGCCCCGGTGTGGGGGGAGTCGCTGATGTCGCGCTCGACGGGGTCGGTCGAGGGGGCCGGCCGGGGGAAGCGCTCGCCGGGCGCGGTGTAGGTGTGCGCGTAGTGGGCGAGCAGGACGTCGACGGCGCCGGAGAGGTCGGGCGCCCAGTACTGCGCCTGGCCGTTGGGGCCCATGATCCGGTCGTAGCCGCCGATGCCGAAGTTGTCCTCGGCCGAGACGCCACCGGAGTAGTCGAGCGACTGCTTGCCGGTGAGCACCATGGCGGAGTCCGGCGTCATGACCAGGATGCCCTTGGTGTGCATGAGCATCGTGGCCTCGGCGTTCCAGTACGGCTGGGCGCCGACGTTGATGCCGGTGACGACGACGTTGATCTCCCCGCCGTCCTGGGTGAACTCGACGATCGAGCGCAGGGCGCGGGAGATCCAGTCCATGTTCTCGACGCCCGAGTCCATGGCGATCTTCGCGCCCGCTGACACGGCGAACCACTCGACGGGTGCGTCGAGGCGCCGGGCGAGCTCGATGGCGGCGACGACGCGCGCGCACTCGGGTTCGGCCAGCGCGCCGAGGGCCTTGGTCGGGTCGCCGATGAGGACGACGCGGGTCATGCCCTCGGGGTAGCGCCCGGTCGCGGTGGTGACGACGCCGAGCACCAGGTTGGCGGTGTTGCCGCCGGGTGCGCGGTCGACGGGCACGGCCGTTCCGGTGTCGTCGAGGTCGTACTCGACGAAGCGGCCGGGGGTGCCTGCGGCGTCGGGGTTGCGGGTCACGAGCGGGACGAGCTCGTAGGGGTAGACCGCACCGCGGCGGCGGGCCCGGATGACCTTCTGGGTGTAGGCGTCGAGCTCGCGCAGCGGCAGCGTCGGCGGCTCGGTGACGCGCAGCGTGAGGCCCGCGCCCGGCGGCCGGGACATGCGCAGCATGAGCTCGCGGGTGCCGCCGTCGGGCAGGCTGGTCCGGAACTGGACGAGCACCTGTTCGAGGCCGAGGCCGTCGGTACGGGGTGCCAGGGTGCGGACGACGGCGTCGAGGTCCTCGAAGGGGACGTCGACGGGTGGCCACACGTAGAGCAGGAGCCGGTTCCAGTCGAGCTTGGCCGCGCGCGGGTCGGACGAGCGGGCGGCGCGCATGCTGTCGAGGCAGGCGTCGAGGGTCCGTTCGAGCTCGGGCAGGCCGGTGATGCGCCCGGCGTCGTCGCGCACGAGGGTGAGGGCGCGGACGTCGGCGAGCGCGATGAGCCGCTGGTCCTCGGGCATGGTGCGGCCCTGGGCGCGGAAAAGGTGCACGTCGACGGCCGACGGGAGCCGGGTCAGCTCGAACCCGGACAGACGCCACAGCCCCAGCCGTTCGGCGACCATGGGGTGCAGCCCGCGCAGGGTGCGGTCCTCGACGGGGGCGCCGTCGGGGCCGGCGCGGAAGGTGAACCACATGGTGGTGCCGTTGCCGTCGCCGTCGGCGCGGCGGACCGCGACGGCGACCCGGCCGACGGACGCCGGGATGGTGCCGACCTTGTCGGCGATCCGGCGGGCCCGGGCGTCGGGGTCGACGCCGGCGGAGTCGTCGGAGGTGACGTAGAGGTCGATGAGCGCGGTGCGGCCGGGCGGCAGCGTCGCGACCATGCGGTTGAGGTCGGTGGACACGGCGGCGGGCGCGTCGGCACCCGGGTCGTCGGTGCTCGCCCGGCCGCTGGCGACCGTCGCGAGGATCAGGTAGTCGTGCCCGTCGGCCGTGTAGGTGGCGGTGAGGACGGGACGGCCGCCGTGGTCGACGATCTGCACCGGGCCCGTCTGCCGGATCCGGTAGTAGCGACGGGTCATCACCTCGAGCATCGCGGCGTGCTGGTCCTCGGTGAACACCTCGAGGATCGGCTCGCCCGCGGCGACGATGCTGTCGATCCGGGGCGCCCGCTCGGGCCCGTCGGCCGGCAGCGCCCCGAGCCGCCGCGCGACCTCGGCCTGCACCTCGTGACGGGTCGCGGTGATGCGCGGGGCGTCGAAGAGCCGGTGCCGGACCTGCCGGGCCACGTCGCCGATCAGCGGGAACCGCAGCTGGGTGGCGGTGACGAGGTTGTCGAGCATCTGCCGGTAGGCGTCGCGGGCGTCGTCGGGCAGTGTCGAGTGCGGCAGCGTGGCGTGCTGCAGCCGCCAGCGCAGCAGCTCCGAGAGCACCGAGGCCTGTGCCGACGCCCGGCGGTGCGCCAGGAAGATCCGGTACAGGGCCGGGCCGAGGTCGGCCGACGGCTCGAGGTCGGTGACGCCGTAGTGCGCCAGCGCGCGGCGCAGCCGGACCCGGAACGACTCGGGCAGGCCCTCGGCGTCGGCGTCGCGGGAGCGCAGGTAGGCGTAGAGGAACTCCTGTGGGTTGCGGGCGGCCTCGGCGTCGACGGTGGAGCCGTCGGGGGCCTGGCCGTCGGGGACGCGCTTGTTGCGCGACAACGCCGACAGGTCGGCGAAGATCTGCAGGACGCCGATCTCGGCGGCGAGGGTGCGCGGGTCGTCGTCGGGCAGCTCCTCGCGGGCCGCGGCGAGCCGGGCCAGCAGCGGCCGGGCCTCGCTCTCGTCGACGTCGAAGCCCAGCACCAGCGCGCGCAGCGCGGCGAGCGCGTCGGAGGAACGGGTCGTCGCATCGGCGGTGGCCGTGGGGTCGCCGAACGCGGAGAAGTCGACGCGGTCGCCCGCCTCCCCTCCGCCCTCACCCGACTCGTCGGGCTCCAGCCGGATCAGCTTCGTCCCGCCCTCGACCTGCGTGTTCGCCGCGACCAGGATCTCGGCGACGGTGCCGGACACGGGCGCGCGCAGCGCCGTCTCCAGCTTCATCGACTCGACGACCGCGAGCACGTCGCCCTCGGCGACGACGTCGCCCTGGGCCACCGGGATGGCGACGACCATCGCCGGTGCGGGCGCCCGGACCATGCCGGCCTCGCCGCCGGAGATGCGGTGCACGGCACCGTCGACCTCGACGAGGTAGTCGGGGCCCTGCGCGACCGACAGCACCGAGTAGGTGCGCCCGGCCACGGTGAGACGCCGCTCGAACCGGCCGGAGCGTTCGACGTCGACGTCGACGGACTGGCGGTTGGTCATGCCCGGCGCGGCGGGTAGGTCGAGCTCGACGCGGTAGCGGCGCGGCCGCGACCGGGCCACCCGCAGCCGGTAGGCCTCGCCGCCTGCGCGGACGTCGACCTGGTACCAGGTCTCGTGCCCGACCTCGGGGCGCCCGCGCTCGGCCGACAGGAACAGCCGCTGCTGCTGACGTGCGACGTGCGCGTCGTGGGCTTCGACCGCGGTGGCGAGCAGCGCGACGTCGAGGCGGCGCGGCGGGGTGTAGCCGTCGGCCATCATCGTGTCGAGCCACGTCGTGTCGAGCTCGCCGGATGCCACCTCGGGGCGGTCGAGCAGGTCGAGCAGGAACGCCTTGTTGGTGGTGCCGCCGTCGATCACCGCGGCGGTCTGGCGCAGCGCACGGGAGAGCCGGGCGCGGGCCTCGCCGCGGTCACGGCCCCACGCGATGACCTTGGCGATCATCGAGTCGAACTGCGAGGGGATGACGTCGCCGGTCGCGACACCGGTGTCGACGCGCACGCCCGGCCCACTCGGCAGCGCCAGGTGCTCGATGCGCCCGGGGGCGGGGGCGAAGCCGCGGTCGGGGTCCTCGGCCGTCAGCCGCGCCTCGATGGCGTGCCCGCGCGGCGCCGGCGCCTCCGGGGCGATCTCGGCGAGCGTGCCACCCGCGGCGACGTGCAGCTGCAGCTTCACGATGTCGACGCCGGTGGTCGCCTCGGTGACGCAGTGCTCGACCTGCAGGCGCGTGTTGACCTCGAGGAACGACAGCAGCCGCTCCTTGGGTTCGTACAGGAACTCGACGGTGCCCGCGTTGACGTAACCCGCCGCGCGCACCAGCTCGGCCGCCGAGGAGCGCAGCAGCGCCTCCTGCTCGGCGTCCAGCGCCGTCGACGCCGACTCCTCGATGACCTTCTGGTTGCGCCGCTGCACCGAGCAGTCGCGCACCCCGAGCGTCCAGACGTCGCCCGTCGCGTCGGCGACGACCTGCACCTCGACATGGCGCCCGCCACGGATCGCGCGCTCCAGGAACACCGTCGCGTCACCGGCGGTCCTCGACGCCTCCGACGACGCGCGGGTGAACGCCTCGTCGAGCTCGTCGGCCGACGGCACGTACCGGATGCCGCGCCCACCGCCACCCGCGGTGGCCTTGACCATCAGCGGGAACCCGATCGTCTCGGCGTGCCGCCGGGCCTCGGCCACGTCGGCCACCGGGCCGCCACTCCACGCCGCCATCGGGACACCGACCTGCGCGGCCAGCAGCTTCGACTCGATCTTGTCGCCGAGCCGGTGCATGACCTCCGACGCCGGGCCCACGAACGTGATCCCCAGCCGCTCGCACATGGCGACGAAGTCGGACTTCTCGGAGACGAACCCCCACCCCGGCCACACGGCGTCGGCGCCGCAGGCGCGCAGCGCGCGCTCCAGCTCGGCGTGGTCCAGGTACGGGCTGGGACCCATGTGGTCGGGGTCGTCGGGCCCGATCAGGACGGACTCGTCGGACTCCCGGACGAACATCGCGCGCGCGTCGACCGCCGTGTGGACGGCGATCGTCGTCAGTGGCGTGCGGCCCTCGGCATTCCACTCGCGGACCGCGTTGATCAGTCGCATCGCGGGTTCTCCGCGGTTCACGACGGCCAGGCGCGTGAAGGGTCTGGTCCCTGGGTTCATGCAGCGATCATCCTCGGGCTCGTCCTCGTGGTGGTCGTCGCGGTCGGCGCGACCGGCTACCCCCGACACCGTCCGGACGTCGTCGTTCGGACGTCGTCGTCGGTCGTCGTCGACCGTGACTCTGCTATGGATCGTCGCGGTACGGCACCCCGGCCCACCCACCTCACGTCGCTACCGACGGGTATCCCCGTTCGGGGGCGTCGCCGACCCAATCCGATGTGACCCGGCTCTCGCAACCGTCCGTGTGGGGGACGACGGCGCGCCCTACGCTCCGGACGTGGCCCGAGTTCAGTACGTGACCGCCGCCGACGCCCCGCCCGAGACGGCACCGGTCCTGGCGAAGCTCCCCGATCTGCACGTGTTCGCGATGGTCGCCAACGCGCCGACGCTGCTGCGGCCGTGGCTGCGCCTGGGCGGCGCGCTGCTCAACGACCTCGCGATCGACCCGCTGCTGCGCGAGCTGGTGATCATGCAGGTCGGGCGGCTCGCGGCGCGCTACGAGTGGGACCAGCACGTCGAGATCGCGCGGGCGGCCGGGGCGACCGACGAGCAGATCGCGGCGCTCGACCGCGGCGACGACGCAGCCGCCTGCTTCGACGACGTCCAGCGGGCGACGCTCGCGGTGGTCGCCGACGTCGTTCGTGACGGCGAGGTGCCCGACGAGCGGCACGCCGCGCTGGCCGAGCACCTCGACGACCGGCAGGTCGTCGAGGTCATGGTGCTCGCGGGGCACTACCTGGGCCTGGCCCGGATGATGACGGCACTGCGCATCGACCCCGACGACGCCGCCGCGGTCGGCGCGATCCGCGCCACCACCTGACGACGGGCCGGCACCTGGCGACGGGCCGGCACCCGAGTCACCCGCCGCCGCCGCTCGCCGCGGCCGCGGTCTGCGAGTCCCACATGCAGATCACGACGGCGACGACGAACACCTGCAGCGCCTCGTGCATGCGGGGCAGCTCGGCGAGCGCCCCGCCGCGCCACGCGCTGAGCCGCCTGACCTCGCCGGCGCTGGTGCCGTCGGGGCCGAGCAGGTCCTGCTCGCTTCCCCAGAAGGAGCGTCGGCGGAAGCGATAGTCGGTGCCGTCGGCCTCGGTGATCGACCACTCCTTGCGCCCGACGCGCTCGGCGACGGCAAGCGGCTCCGACAGCGTGCCGTCGGCGTCGAGCATCCGGCACAGCTCGTAGCGGCTGCCGAACTTGCGGGCGACCACCCGGTAGGTCTGCTGGTCGCGAACGGTGAAGGTGCCGCCGCCCTTCCAGGTCGTGCCGTCGAACGTGGCGACCGGCCGGTCGTCGACGCTGATCTCGTAGCGCGACCGCCAGAAACCGGTCTTCTCCGCCCTGACCGTCATGAGCCCACCCTATGTCGGCGCCGATCTCGTGCACGTCCCGGCGAACCCGGACCGTCCGGTCGGTCGGGAGGCTGCGCAGAGGCCGCCGGGAGTGCATCATCGGCGGCGTGGACTTCGCCGAGGACGACGATCACCGCGCCATCCGCGAGGGGGTGCGCACGGTCTGCAAGGGCTTCCCCGACGAGTACTGGCGCGCCGCCGACGCCGAGCACCGCTTCCCGTGGGACTTCTACGACGCCATGGCCGAGGGCGGCTGGATCGGCATCGCGATCCCCGAGGAGTACGGCGGGGGAGGGCGCGGCATCACCGAGGCGTCGATCGTGCTGGAGGAGGTAGCCGCCTCCGGCGCCGGCATGAACGGCGCCAGCGCGATCCACCTGTCGGTGTTCGGGATGAACCCCGTCGTCAAGTACGGCAGCCAGGAGATGCGCGAGACGTACCTGCCGCGCGTCGCGTCCGGCGACCTCCATGTCGCGTTCGGCGTCACCGAGCCCGACTCGGGGACCGACACGTCGTCGATCACGACCCGGGCCCGCCTCGACGGCGACCACTACGTCGTGCGCGGCCAGAAGGTGTGGACGTCCAAGGCGGGCGACTGCGAGAAGGTCCTGCTGCTGGTGCGCACCACGCCCATCGAGGAGTGCGCCAAGCGCACCGACGGCATGACGCTGCTGCTGGCCGACCTGCAGGTGCCCGAGGTCGACATCAAGCCCATCCCCAAGCTGGGCCGCAACGCCGTCGCCTCCAACGAGACCCGTTACGACGACCTGCGCGTCCCCGTCACCGACCGCGTCGGCGAGGAGGGCAAGGGCTTCCGCTACCTGCTCGACGGCCTCAACCCCGAGCGCATCCTCATCGCCGCCGAGGCCCTCGGGATCGGACGCGTGTCCGTGCGCCGTGCCGTCGAGTACGCGAACGGCCGCCAGGTGTTCGGCCGTCCCATCGGCAAGAACCAGGGCATCGCCTTCCCACTCGCCGAGGCGCACATGAAGCTGCGTGCCGCCGAGCTGGCCGTCCGCGAGGCGTCGTGGCGCTACGACAACGGCATGCCGTGCGGCGAGCAGGCCAACACCGCCAAGTACCTGGCGGCCGAGGCCGGGCACTTCGCCGCCGACCGCGCCATGCAGACCCACGGCGGCTTCGGCTACGCCTCCGAGTACGACGTCAGCCGCTGGTTCACCGAGTCGCGGCTGATGAAGATCGCCCCGATCTCCCAGGAGATGGTGCTCAACTACGTCGCCGAGCACGTGCTGGGGCTGCCGCGGTCGTACTGAGCCCCCTACCCTCGGGCGGCGTGGAGATCCTGAGCAGCCGTGCGATCCTGCGGCCCGCCGATCCCGACGCCGCGCTGCGCTTCTACCGCGACGTCCTCGGGCTGGCGGTGTATCGCGAATTCCCCGGCGGCACGGTCTTCTTCCTGGGCAACGGGTTGCTCGAGGTGTCCGCGCACGCCGACTCCCCGGCCCCGGACGGCGCGGGACTGCGGCTGTGGCTGCAGGTGCGCGACCTCGCCGCCACCCACGCCGAACTCCTCGCCAAGAGTGCCCGCGTGCTGCGCGAACCCCGCCGCGAAGCCTGGGGTCTCGACGAGATGTGGATCGCCGACCCCGACGGCACCCGGATCGTCGTCGTCGAGGTCCCGCCGGAGCACCCGATCCGCCGCGACATCCGATGACCCTGTGAGCAGCCGTTCGGCCCCTCCGAGCCCCACCCGCAACGTCCGCTTCTCCTTGTCGGCGTCGATCCACGCCTCGCCCTCGCGGCGCGTCCCCTCGACCTCGGCGACGACGTGCACCTCCTCACCGCCGTGCGACGCCTCGCCCGTCGGCTCGGCCTCGCGCACGGCGGCGAAGTGGTCGGGGAGGTTGTGCACGTCGGACAGGTAGTCCAACAGCTCGTCGGGGTCGGCCGCGACGGTGGTGGAGTGCTCGTGGTCGCCCATGCCGCCGCGGCGCGTACCCGGCTCGTGCTCAGCGAACCGCCGGTGCGTCGATCCATGCCTGCAGGATCGGGCCCAGCCGCTCGACCAGCGCCGCGGGCGGCTCCGCCACCGTGGCCGGCGACATCAGCAGCAGCCGCACCGCGCCCAGCCCGATCAGCTGGGCGCACACCATCTCGGCACGCAGCCGTGCGTCCGGGCCGTCGAGCCGGTCCGCGAGCCGCATGATGAGCCGACGGTCCAGCTCCTCGACGATGCGCTCCCCGCCCGGCCGCGGGCCCGTCAGCACCACCCGCAGCAACGGGTCGGCCTCGGCGCGGTCGTGCAGGTCGAGCAGCGCGGCGACGAGGTGACGGCCCAGCGTCGCGTTCGGCGCGTCGAGCAGGGCCGCCGTCTCGGCCTCGAGGTCGGACGCCGCCGCGAGCAGGCCCTCCTTGCTGCCGAAGTACTTCACCAGCAACGCCGCACTGACCTGCGCCTCCGCCGCGATGCCGCGCAACGTCGCCCCGGCGTAGCCGTGCATCGAGAAGTGCCGGCGCGCGGCGCGGAGCAGGGCGTCGCGGGTGTCGGCGGCGCAGCGGCGCTCGGTGACCGTCGGAGTGGTCACGCCGCCTTCAGCTCCGCCACGGCGGGCGCCGCCTCACCGGCCGCACCCGGCGCCGCCTCCGGCGACGGGGTGAGCGCCGCGATGATCGTCCCGATCAACGCCGCGGCCGCCGCGACGACGAAGACGATCGTGTAGGTCTGCGGCGGCACCACCGTCCCGCCCGCGTGCACCGTCATCGCCGACGTGATCGCCGCGATCACCGCGGTGCACGTCGCCGTACCGAGCTGGCGCATCAACGTGTTCAGGCTGTTCGCCGCGGCCGTCTCGCTCTGCGGCACCGCCCGGATCACCAGCAGCGGCATCGCCGAGTACGCCATCGCGCTGCCGACCGAGATGACCGTCGTCGCCAGGATCAGCATCCCCAGCGAGCTCGGCAGGAACGCCGCCATCATGTTGCCGAGCAGCAGCATCAGCCCGCCGAACACCAGCGTCGTCCGCGGCCCGCGCCACGCCGAGATGCGCGCCGACACCGGCGACAGCACCGCCATCGCCGCACCCATCGGCAGCATCGCGATCCCCGCACCGACCAGCGACAACCCGAACCCGTACCCGGAGCTCGGCGCCGCCTGCATGATCTGCGTCGTCATCACGAACGACGCGAACATCGCGAACCCGATCAGCACCGTCGTCACGTTCGTGAGCAGCACCGCCGGGCGGGCCGTGATCCGCAGGTCGACCAGCGGCCCCGACGTGCGCAGCTGGTACCAGCCCCACAGCGGGAACACGACGATCGCGCCGCCGATCAGGCACAGCACCACAGGGCTGTGCCAGCCCCAGTCCGAGCCCTTCGACACCGCCAGCAGCACACACACCAGGCCGATCGTGATGCCGAACGCGCCCGTGAAGTCGAACCGCCCGCCCGTGCGGAGCGACGACTCCGGCACGTACGCCTTCACCCCTGCGACCAGCAGGAACCCGATCAGGCCGACGCCCAGGAACAGCCAGCGCCACGACACGACCTGCGCGACCACGCCCGCCAGTGGCAGGCCCACCGCCGCCCCGATGCCCAGCGACGAGCTCATCAACGCGATCCCGGCGCCCACCTTCTCCTCGGGCAGCTCGTCGCGGATGATGCTGATCCCCAGCGCGATCACGCCGAACGCCGCGCCCTGCAGGACCCGGCCGACCAGCATCACGCTGATGTCCGGCGCCGCCGCGCCCAGCACCGACCCCACCGCCACCAGCGCCAGCGAGAACAACAGGATCTTCCGCTTGCCGTACATGTCACCGAGGCGTCCGAACACCGGCGCCGACACCGCGCCGGCCACCAGCGTGGCCGTGATCAGCCACGACACCGTCGACGGGGTGGTGTCGAGCAGGTGCGGGAACTGGGGCAGCAGGGGCACGACGATCGTCTGGACCAGCGACACGGCGAGGCCGCTCGCGCACAACAGGCCGATCACGAGCGCGGGCCGTGACCGGGTGGGGGCGGCTGTCGCCACAGGCACTCCATTTCGGGTGAACACGAGTTCACCCATAAGAGAGCACGTGCCTCGCATCCTGCACAAGCCGGGTCGTCCACCCTGCGAACAAGCTCACGCAGGGTGGACGGCGCCCCTCGCTGGGCGTGGGGCGGGTCGCCACCTGGGATGCCAGGTCGCCGCGCCGACCACCGACGACGCCCACGTCCCTCGAACAGTGATCACCGCGGGGTCGGCTCGCTGCGCTCCGCCCACCGGTCCGCAGCGGGCCGGCCGCCGCTCGCTACGGCAGCCGGGCCGCCTCCCTCCGGACGACGATCACCGGCTGGGGGTCGGGCGCATCCAGGACTCGGACCCCGATGCCCGGCGAGGACCCGGAATCCCGCCGAGTTCGACCTCGGACTGCTCCCGACCATGATCGAACCAGCCCGAGGTCGAACTCGGCGGAGTCGCGGGGCGGGAGGCCAGCAGCATCCGGACCGAGACGATGAGCGCGGCCACCCCGGCGACGAGCAGGAACGCGACCATCGCGAGGCCGCACACCAGCGCCGCCCCGCCGACGCGGTCGAAGGTGGCGCCGGTCCAGGCGTCGACGGGGCCGGGGTGCAGCAGGGGAGGGGGAGCGGCCGCCCGGGGGGAGGCGGCCGCAGTCAGGGGGAGGGTGGCGCCGACGAGCACGGCGAGTGTGGCGACCTGGCGGAGCGTGGGCAGCACGAGGAGACCCCTTCTCGACGGTCGTTCGGGGTGATCGGTGAGCCGGTGCGGTAGCGGAACGTTAACGCGGCAGGTCGTTGACCTGCGAAGACGTCACCCGTTGGGGAATCCCTCGATGCGGTGGCCACGCTGAGCGAGCACGGAGGCCCCGGGTGCGCCCCGGAGTCGGGGGTGGGCGACGCTGGTCGGGTGATCGTCGACCCGTCGCCGGAGTTCCTGCAGTTCTGGACCGAGCGCCACCTGTGTTTCCTGGTCACCCCGCGTCGTGACGGGTCGCCGCACGTCGTCCCGGTGGGCGTGACGATCGACGTCGAGCAGGGGATCGCGCGGGTGATCTGTTCGGGGACGTCGCAGAAGGCGCGCAACGTCGAGGCGGGCGGTCCGGCGGGGGTGCGGGCCGTGGTGTCGCAGGTGGACGGGCGGCGCTGGTCGAGCCTGGAGGGTGTGGCGGTGCTGCGGACCGACGCAGCGTCGGTCGCCGACGCCGAGACCCGGTATGCCGCGCGCTACCGGGTGCCGCGGGAGAACCCGCGCCGGGTGGTCGTCGAGATCACGATCGACCGGCTCCTCGGGATGCGTTGATCCGTTCGTGACCGCGGGCGAGGCATGGTCTCGCGGCATGCCCGCCGGCGCGCGTCGTCGACCTTCCCGATCCGGCCGACCACGCCGACGTCGACCTGGTCCTGCTCTCGCAGCTGCACGGCGACCATCTGCGCGGCCCTTCGCGGTCACAGTCGCTGCAGCGTCCGTCACCGCGCACAGGGTCTACGACGGGGCGGTCACCTCGCGGCGGAGGATCTTGCCCGTCGGGCCCTTGGGGAGCTCGTCGACGAGCCACACCTGGCGCGGGTACTTGTAGGCGGCGACGCGCTCCTTGACGAAGTCGCGCAGCTCGTCGGGGTCGGCCTTCTCCCCGGCCTTCAACGCGACGGCGGCGCCGATCTCCTCGCCCCACTCCGGGTGCGGGATGCCGACGACGGCGGCCTCGGCGACGGCGGGGTGTTCGTAGAGGGCTTCCTCGACCTCGCGCGGGTAGACGTTGTAGCCGCCGCGGATGATCAGGTCCTTCTTGCGGTCGACGATGAAGTAGTAGCCGTCGGTGTCCTTGGTGGCGATGTCGCCGGTGCGGAACCAGCCGTCGGGGATGGCCTCGGCGGTGGCGTCGGGGCGGCCCCAGTAGCCCTTCATGACGTTGTCGCCGCGGATCGCGATCTCGCCGGGGGTGTCGGTGCCGACGTCGGTGCCGCTGTCGTCGACGACCCGCATCTCGCAGCCGGGGATCTCGAAGCCGATGGAGCCGGGCTTGCGTTCGCGGTGTGGCTGGTTGAAGGAGGCGACGGGCGAGGTCTCGGACAGGCCGTAGCCCTCGAGGACCATGCAGCCGAACTTCTCCTCGAAGGCTCGCATGATCTCCACGGGCATGGCGGAGCCGCCCGAGGCACAGGTGCGCAGGGTGGACATGTCGGCGGTGTCGGCGTCGGGGTGGTGCAGCATCGCCGCGTACATGGTGGGGACGCCCTCGAAGACGGTGACCTTGTCGCGGGCGATGACAGCGAGGGCCTTGGCGGGGTCGAACCGCGGGATGAGGGTGAGGGTGGCGCCGACGCTGACCGCGGCGTTGAGCCCGCAGGTGAGCCCGAAGACGTGGAACAGCGGCAGGCAGCCCATGATCACGTCGTCGGTGCCGAGGCTCAGGACCGACGACGCGGTGGTCGCGGTGTTGGTGCGCAGGTTGGCGTGGGTGAGCTCGGCGCCCTTGGGCTGCCCGGTCGTCCCGGAGGTGTAGAGGATGACGGCGGTGTCGGAGTCGTCGCGCGCGACGGCGTCGGGTGCGGGGGTGGCGTCGCCGGTGTCGGGGCCCATGGGGCCGACGAGCACGGCCGGGATGCCGACGGTCCCGGCGGCCGCGGTGACGGCGTCGCCACCGGAGTCCCAGCCGAACACGAGCGACATGCCGGAGTCGCGCAGGTAGTACTCGACCTCGCGCTCCTTGAGCAGCGGGTTCATGGGGACGACGGTCGCGCCGGCGAGCAGGGCGCCGTGGAACAGGATGGGGAAGGCGGGCAGGTTGGGCAGGACGATGCCGACCCGGTCGCCGGGCGAGATGCCCCGCGCGGCAAGCATTCCGGCGACGCGAGCGGAGGCGGCGTGCAGGTCGGCGTAGCTCAGCTCGACGTCGTCGAGGCGGATCGCGGTGCGGTCCGGGTGGGCGGCGGCGGTGGCCACCAGGTTCTCGGCCAGGTTCGTCATCGTCGGCTCCCGAGGTCGGCGCGAAGGCATGTTGCCGGGAGAACCTACTGCCGGTAGCCCTGTCCCGGCACGCGTTGACGGGCCGGACGAACCCGACCTAGCGTCGTGATCGACGTCGTTCCCCGCGTCGTTCCCCGCGTCGTTCTCCGCAATACGTTCCCCGTGCGACACAGGAGTCCACACATGACCGCGCCCGCGCCGGTGCCGCCCGCCCTCCTCGAGTTCCAGACGACCCTGCGGGTCCCGGAGGGCGACGAGTCCCCGGTGGCGTTGTTCCGCTCGTTCGACGACTACATCAACGGCGGCGCGCCGGAGGTCGCGCGGGTGGTCGAGGGGGTGGCGATCCGGCAGTCGGGCGGCTGGCGCCTGGGCGCCGACGTGCACGTCCCGTTCGGCGAGCCGCCGTTCCCGACGGTGGTGCACCTGCACGGCGGCGGCTGGGTGATGGGGTCGCCGTGGACGCACCGGCGGGTGTCGGCGGAGCTGGCGTCGCGCGGGCTGCTCGTGGCGTCGATCGACTACCGGCGCGCCCCGAAGCACCGTTTTCCCGGCGCGGTCGACGACGTCGCGGCCGCGCTCGACTGGGCCCGCGGGCACGCCGCGGAGCTGGGCGGTGACCCGGACCGGCTGATCGTGTCGGGCGACTCGGCGGGGGCGAACCTGGCCGCGGTCGCGCTGGCCACGGGGGCGGGCGACGGGGTCCGCGCGGCGCTGCTTTTCTACGGGATCTACGACTACCACCGGGCGCTGCCGACGCTGTCGGGCCTGCTGGGCGGGGAGGACGCGGCGTCACAGCTGTACCTGCCGCCCGACGAGTTCGAGCTGCTGCGCGGCGACCCGCGCTGTGCCCCGGAGCGGCAGGTGCAGGGTTTCCCGCCGACGCTGCTCTCGGTGGGCGGGCTCGACCCGTTGCGGCCTGAGTCGGAGTCGATGGCGGCGCGCCTCGCGGTCGCGGGGGTGCCGCACGAGCTGCACGTCGCCCAGGGGGTGCCGCACGCGTTCCTGCAGCTCCCGTCGTTGCCGGCGCACGACGAGGGTTTCGACGTCGCCGCCGCGTTCCTCCGCCGCCACGGCCTGCTCTGAGCGCAGGGGTGGGGCCAGCATCCCCGGCAGTGAGTGGTGCTGGCCGTCCCGGCCCGGCCCGTCGTTCTCCGTAGGGTTCCCCGCAGACCGGAAGGATGCGGAGGAACGGGACATGTGGGTCATCGGGGTCGTGGTGGTGCTGGTCGGCGCCGGGTTCCTGTGGTCGGCCGTGAAGGCGCAACGCTCGGTGCACGCGATGCTGGCTGCCGACACGCTGTCGGTCCCGGAGCTGGAGGACCTGCGCCGGACCTCCGACGAGCTCGGTGCACAGGGCGGCTTCCGCAAGGTGTGCGAGGTCGTCGGCGCGGCGTACCGAGCCCCCAGGGGGTGCTGCACGCGGAGCTGACCGGCACCGAGTGCGTGTGGCACAGCCACCGGGTGCAGCGTCGCTACAAGCACTACGACCGGGACAACGACGGCAACACCCGCGTCTCCACGCGCACCGAGACCGTCGCCGAGCAGACGTCGGGGCACGGGTTCGCGCTGATCCGCGACGGCCTGACGATCGGGGTCGACCACGCGGGCCGGCGTCCCGACGGCGTCGAGCAGGTCACGGACCGCTCCGAGGAGTCGCGGGAGCCGTCGAACGGGTGGGCGCACGTGGTGGGGGCGCTCGTCGGTGGGGACCGCGACGAGACGATCGGCTTCCAGTACACGGAGTGGGTGCTGCGGCCGGGGACGCCGATGTACGTGCTGGGCGAGGTGCACGACGCGGTCGGGCCGCTGATCATCGCCCCGCCCGAGGACACCGAGCAGCCCTTCGTGATGTCGACGAGCACGGAGGCGGCGCTGGTGCTCTGACCCGTGAGTGGCGTTATTGGCTATGGACGTGGTCACCCCCGACGATCTCGACGGACCGACGGGAGGCCCGCTCGACGGGGTCCTCGTCGCCGACTTCTCCCGGGTCCTCGCCGGCCCCTACGCGACGATGATCCTGGGCGACCTGGGCGCGACCGTCGTCAAGGTCGAGAGCCCGGGTGGCGACGACACCCGCACCTGGCAGCCCCCGACCCGCGACGGAGTCGCCACCTACTACCTGTCGACGAACCGCAACAAGCGCTCGGTGGTGCTGGATTTCACCGACCCGGCGGATCTCGATGTGGCGCAGCGCCTCGCGGCCCGCGCCGATGTCGTGGTGGAGAACTTCAAACCCGGCGGGCTGGTCCGTTTCGGCCTCGACCACGACACGGTGCGCGCCGCGAACCCGGACGTCGTCTACTGCTCGATCACGGGTTTCGGCGCGACCGGCGGCGCCCACCTGCCGGGCTACGACCTGCTGGTGCAGGCCACATCGGGGCTGATGAGCGTCACCGGGGAGCCCGGCGGGACGCCGCTGCGGGCGGGCACCGCGGTGTTCGACGTGATGACGGGCCTGCACGCGGGCGTCGCGATCCTGGCCGCGCTGCGCCACCGCGACGCGACGGGTGAGGGCCAGCACGTGGAGACGAACCTGCTGTCGGTGGCGATGTCGTGCCTGGTCAACCAGACCTCGGCCGTCGTCGCCGGCGGAGTCGTGCCGACCCGGATGGGCAACGAGCACCCCAGCGTCTACCCCTACGAGCCGATGCCGACCGGCGACGGCGACCTGATCGTCATCGCCGCGAACAACGGCCAGTTCCGCAAGCTGTGCGAGGTCATCGGCGCCCCGGAGCTTCCCGACGACGAGCGCTTCGCCACCCCGGCCCTGCGCAGCGCGAATCGGGAGGCGTTGCGGCCGTTGATGATCGCGAAGCTGGCGGCGCGCAGCGCGGCGGAGTGGTTCGACCTGATCACCGGCGTCGGGGTGCCGTGCGGCCCGATCAACGACGTCGCGCAGGGCGTCGCGCTCGCCGAGGATCTCGGGCTCGACCCGGTGGTGTGGCCGGGCGACCCGGCGACGGCGGTGCCGTCGATCCGCAACCCCGTCGGCTACTCGGCGACCCCACCCACCTACCGACGCAGCCCGCCCGCCCTCGGCGCCGACTCGGCGGAGGTGCGGGCGTGGCTGGACGGTCTCTGAAGGTGTGAAGGACGGCGGCGGTCGTCCCCGCGACCGCCGCCGTCATGGTCGGAGTGCTCAGTTGCCTCCGCGGCCGAAGGGGTTGCTGCCGAACGGGTTCTGGCCGCCGAACGGGCTGCTGCCGTCGCCGGAGCCGTTGCCGCCGGACCCGTTGCCACCCGAGCCGTTGCCGCCCGAGCCGCCCGAGTCGGACCCGCCGGTGCTCGTCGTCGCGGCCTGGTCCTGCTGGCTGCCGAGCGTGACGTCGACGGTGCGCGCCGAGCCGCCCGTGCCGATGGTCAGGGTGACCTTGTCGCCGGGGGCGTAGGAGCCGATGCGGGCGACGAGGTCGGAGAAGTCGCCGACCGTCGCGTCGCCCACCTTGGTGACGACGTCGCCCGCCTTCAGGCCGGCCGCGGCGGCGGGCGAACCGTCCTGCACGGCGGCGATCTGCGCGCCGGACGAGTCGCTGCCGTTGCCGTTGCCGCCGGTCGAGCCCTGCACACCCAGCACCGGCTTCGTCGCGTGCCCGGTGTTGATGATCTCCTGGGCGACACGCTTGGCCTGGTCGACGGGGATGGCGAAGCCGAGGCCGACGCTGCCCGTCGAGCCCTGCGCCGTCGCGATCGCGGAGTTGATGCCGACGACCTGCCCGTCGAGGTTGACCAGCGGGCCACCCGAGTTGCCCTGGTTGATGGGCGCGTCGGTCTGCAGCCCGTTGTAGACGACACCGGTGCCGTCCTCGCCCTGGACCGCGACGGTCCGGTTGAGCGCGCTCACGATGCCGGTGGTGACGGTGCCGGTGAGGCCCTGCGGCGAGCCGATCGCGACGACCTGCTGGCCGACCTGCACGTCCTTGGTCTGGCCGAGCGTCGCCGGGGTGAGCCCGGAGACGCCGTCCAGCTTGATGACGGCGAGGTCGTAGCTCGGCGACGTGCCGACCACCTTCGCGGTGTGCTGCGACCCGTCGGCGAGGGTGACCGTGATCTGGCCGTTGGAGCCCGCGACGACGTGGTTGTTGGTGAGGACGTTGCCGTCGGCGGTGAGGATGACGCCGCTGCCCTCCGCGGTGCCCTGCGCGAGGGTCACGCGGATGTCGACGGTCGACGGCGTGGCCTTGGCGGCCGCGGCCGCGACGGTGCCGTTGGTGGCGGCGGCGTTGGACGCGCTCGCGGGGCTGCTGCTCAGCGTGACGTTGCTGCCACCGTGGTCGAGGACGGCGTAGGCGGCACCGAACCCGGCGCCACCGCCCACGAGTCCGGCGGCCAGGGCGAGCGCGACGATCCCGACCATCGGCCGGGACCGCTTGCGCGGTTCCTGGTGCGGCGCGGGCGCTGCGAGCGTCGTCGTGCCGGGGCCGCCGCCGTGCTGGGCATGCGCGCCGTAGGGCTGCGCGCCCTGCGGTGGGGTGTGGTGCGAGCCCCAGGCGTGGCGGTTCCAGGCGCTCTGGTCGTGGCCGGGCCCGTAGGCGGGCCCGGGCTGCGGACCGCTCTGGGGGCCCTGCTGCGGGTTCGCCGCCCACGGTGTCGCGGGCGTCGCCGGGAACCGGGTCGTCGGCGGGTCGCCGGCGGGCCGGTCGGACGCGGACGCGTCCGAGGGACCGGCCGGGGTGTCGGTGTGGTCGGGGGTGGCCGGCTCGCCCGTGGGCGGCGCGGAGGTGTGCTCGGTCGGGGGTCGACCGGCCGGATCGGCGTCTCCGTCGGGACGGCCGTACCCCCGCTGCTCGTCGGTCATGGTGACAACTGTGGCCGTCCAAGCTGAGACCTCCCTGTGCTGCCGCTGGGAAATGACGGGTGAATCGCCCCGGGTTCGCTGAGGCGGGCTACTTTCCACCCATGACGACGCTGGACGCTGTGTGGGCACTGGCTTCGACCGAGTCGTACCTGGCCGTCGTGTCGGTCACGCGCGCCGACGGGACGGTTGCGTCCTCGCTGGTCAACGCCGGTCCGGTCGCCGACCCGACGACGGGTGGGCCCGTCGTCGGGTACGTCACCTACGGCCCGGTGAAGCTCGCGAACCTGCGCGCCCGCCCCGCGTCGGCGCTGACGTTCCGCTCCGGCTGGCGCTACGCGACGATCGAGGGCACCTGCCGGATCGTCGGCCCGGACGACCCGGCCGAGGGTGTCGACGCCGAGCGGCTGCGGCTGCTGCTGCGCGAGGTGTTCACCGGCGCCGGCGGCTCCCACGACGACTGGGACGCCTACGACGAGACGATGCGCGCCGAGCGTCGCGCCGCCGTGCTCCTCACCCCGACGAGGGTCTACGGCAACGCGTGAGCGTGGCGAACGACACTGACCGAGATCTTCGGCACGGGCGGGCTGTATCGTTCCCGCCGCGAAGGGGAGTAGCTCCCAACGTCGCGGTCGACATACTGATCACGTTGTGGTGATCCGGCCGCACGGCCTGCGTCGGCAGGCGAGCGAGACCTTCGATCCGAGAGAGCTGTCGGGTCGAAGAGTTGCTTTTCCTCGATCCGGCACGAGATCGAGGAGTTCTCGATGTACGACGTCCTGGTCGCGACCGCGGTCAGTTTCGGCGTGATCTTCGTGGCCGAACTCGGTGACAAGTCCCAGCTCATGGCCCTCACGTTCGCCACCCGCTTCACGATGGTGCCGGTTCTCGTCGGCATCACGATCGCCACGTCCGTCGTGCACCTGGTGTCGGTGGCCGTCGGCCACGGCCTCGGTGCGGCCGTGCCCACCGGTTGGATCGCGCTCGTCGCGGCGGTCGCGTTCCTCGGGTTCGGCGCCTGGACACTGCGCGGCGACTCGCTGACCGCGGAGGAGGAGGGCAAGGCCTCGCGGGTCGCGCGGTCGGCCGTCATGGCGGTCACCGCCGCGTTCTTCCTCGCCGAGCTGGGCGACAAGACCATGCTGGCGACGATCACGCTCGCCACGCAGCACGGCTGGTTCGGGGTGTGGCTCGGCTCGACGCTGGGCATGGTCGTCGCGGACGCGCTGGCGATCGTCATCGGCCGCCAGCTGGGCAAGCGGCTGCCGGAGCGCACGATCCGCTACGGCGCGGCCGGTCTGTTCGTGGTGTTCGGCCTGTGGCTCGTCGCCGACGCGGTCGAGCGGCTCACCGGTGAGCCGGTCGGTGCGTTCTTCGACCACCACGCGGCAGGCTGGATCGCGCTGGTGCTCGCCGTCGTCGGGATCGTGCTGGGCATCCGGTACCGGCGGCGCGCGGCGTCGTCGCGGCCGATGCTGGGTGCGCCGTGGCGGTTCGGGTCACCGTCGTGGTGGGTGCGGGCGCTGTCCGCCGTCGCCGCGGTGGTCGGCCTCGCGGCGCCGCTGCTCGTCGCCGTCGACGTCATCCAGCCCCTTTCGTTGTTCAGCGACCCGGGCATCGCGGTCGCCGGCGCGGGCGTGTTCCTCGGCGGGTTCGCGCTGTGGCGGGCAGCGATGGCGTCCCTGGTGGCGTCGGGGCGAGCGACCGAGGGGCGTCCCGGCTTCGCCACGATGGGCCTGCACGCCCGGACCCGCAACCCCGGTCTGACCGGCGTGGTCGTCGCGACGGCGGGCCTGCTGCTGATGGTGCCCACGGTGATGGGCGTGCTGGCGATGGTGCTGATCGTCGTCGCCGTGCAGATCCAGGCGCGGGCGGTCCGGGAGCCGCGGCTGGCGGCGGCGTACGGCGCGGCCTATGCGGGGTACGTGCTGCGGTCCGGTCGGTTCCTGCCCCGGCTGCGGCCCGCGGAGGCCCCGGGCCTGCGCGACCGCGTTCGCGTCGGCTGATCCCCGGCGCGTCGCGCGAACCGGACGATCCGAGCAGCCGGACGGTCGTCGTCCGGCTGCTCCGTCGTGTCCTGCCGATCGCGACCGACGGCCTCGCCGACGTAGCGACCATCACCACTCACGACCCCGGCGGGGAAGCGCCGCACCCCGTGGTGGCGTTGTGGCTCGTGCGCGGTGCACGGCGCCGCAACGAGCCGGAGGACGACCATGACCGAGAAGACCCTCGTCACCGAGTGGGACGAGTGGCACGCCGTCCGCGAGCGCTGGCTCGCGACCCCGCACGGCTGGCTCTCGCTGACGGGCCTGCACTGGCTCGACGACACCGCCCGCACGCACGGTGACCTCCCGGGCACGTGGCGCACCACCGGCGACGGCGGCGTCGAGCTCGTCGTCCCCGAGGGCGAGGAGATGACCGTCGACGGCGCGCCCGTCAGCGGCAAGGTCCGGCTCGACCCGGTCGACGGGCAGCCCGGCGTCCTCGTCGGGACGGGCGAGCGGCGCATCGAGGTCATCCGCCGCACCGACTCCTACGGGCTGCGGGTGCGCGACCCGCAGGCGCCGGCCCGCACCGGTTTCGGCGGCGTCCCGCACTTCCCGGTCGAGCAGCGCTGGGTGCGCCCGGGCCGGTTCGAGGCCTACGACGAGCCGCGGCCGCTCGTCGTCGGCGCGGTCGTCGAGGGCCTGACGCACCGGTTCGAGGCGCTCGGCGAGGTCGTGTTCGACGTCGACGGGGTGGAGCAGCGGCTCGTCGCGATGCCCGGGCACACCGGCGGGCTGGCGGTGCACTTCCGCGACGGCTCGTCGGGCGCGAGCACCTACGGCGGCGGCCGCAACCTGCAGATCGCCGACCCGGCGGCCGACGGCACCGTGATCGTCGACCTCAACCGGGCGTCGAACCTGCCGTGTGCCTTCACCGCCTACGCGACCTGCCCGCTCCCGCCCTCCGGGAACGTCGTCACGGTGCCGGTCGAGGCGGGCGAGAAGACCCCCGCGTGACCCTGTGAGTGGCGTTGTCGGCCATGGCCGACAACGCCACTCACGAGTCGTAGAGGTGCGCGTGCTCGGCCCGCAGCTTGTACTTGAGCACCTTGCCGCCGACGGTGTCGGGCAGCGTGTCGGCGAAGACGATCGCCTTGGGCGTCTCGAAGCCGGCGAGCCGTTCGCGGCAGTGCGCGATGATCGACTCCGCGTCGGGCGTGGAGCCCGCACGGGGGACGACGACCGCGGTCACGGCCTCGCCCCAGCGCGGGTGGTCGAGCCCGATCACCGCGGCCCGCTCGACGTCGGGGTGGCCGTAGAGCACCGACTCGACGCGCATGCTCGACACGTTCTCGCCGCCGGACTTCACGATGTCCTTGTAGCGGTCGACCATGATCCGCAGGCCGTCGTCGTCGATCTGCGCGCTGTCGCCGGAGTGGAACCAGCCACCGCGGAACGCCTCGCGCGTCGCCTCCTCGTTGCGGTAGTACCCGGCCATGACGACGGGTGACCGGTAGACGGCCTCACCGGGCTGGCCACGTACCGGCGTCCCGGTCTCGTCGACGACGTCGGAGGCCAGGATCGGGCTGGGCACGCCGACGTAGTTCACCGCGGGGGCGCTGCGCGCGTAGACCTCGGGCCACTTCGTCGGCCAGAAGCGGTGGCAGGCGATGGCCTCGGTCTGGCCGAAGATGCCCAGCGTCACGAAGCCCTCGGCGCAGCGCTTCTCCAGGTCGGCGACGACCTGCGGTTCCAGCGCGCCCCAGCCGTAGACGAGCGTCGTCAGGGTGGAGACGTCGAGCTCCGGGCGGGCGTTGAGCTCGGCGGCGAGGTTGGCGGCGAACTGCGGGGAGCCGTTCCACACCGCGGTGGCGCGTTCCTCGGCGATCGCGTCGGCGGTGGCGTCGGGGGTGGGGCGGCGGCCCAGCACCATCGAGCCGCCCGCGAGGAAGGCACCGAACGGGAAGATCTGGTCGCCGATGTGGTAGATGATCGGCAGGAAGACGACGAGCTTGAGGTCGCTCTCGTGACGCAGGCTCCGGGAGAGCGACACCGAGAAGTTCAGCGCCGCCAGGTGCGTCATGGTGTGCGAGAGCATGGCGCCCTTGGGCATCGACGTGGTGCCCGAGGTGAACAGCAGCTGCCAGATGTCGTCGCCGTGGATCTCGACGTCGGGCTCGGTCTCGGGCTTGCCCGCGATGAAGTCGGTGAACGACGGGCTGCCCGCGACGGGGTCGCCGCCGACGGTGATCGTCGCCCCGACCGAGAGACCGCTCGCCGTGAAGGCGGCCTCGACCTTCGGCCAGACCTCGGCGTCGACGATGGTGAACCGCGGCTCCAGCACCCCGACGAGGTGTGTGACGACGTCCGTGGCCAGGTTGGGGTTGATGGGCGCGGCGACCATGCCCGCCTTGGCGATGCCGACCTTGGCGAGGAACGCCTCGACTGAGTTCTCGCAGACCATGAGGACGCGGTCGCCGGGTTCGAGCCCGGCGTCGGCGAGGGCGTGCGCGACCCGGCTCGCGACGGCGTCGGCCTGCCGATAGGTGGCCGTGCGGAACTGCTCGTCCCCGTAGGCGCCCGGCCGCGCGGAGATGGCCACCTCGTCGGGATAGCTCCAGGTCAGACGCTCGAAGACGTCGCCGACCGAGGTGCGTTCCCAGCGGTTCACGGCCCGTCGGCCGCGCAGGGTCGTCACGTCGATGTGGGGCTGCTCGTTCACGTCCGGGCTCCTTCGCGCGGGGTGGAGAACCTCAGTCGGTCATCTCAGTACTTAGTCATCAGCAGTTCACTCCGCTCGCGGGGAGCGGGGGTCACGCCGAGGCATGCGTGGGCCATCTCGTCGAGCAGCTCGGCGAGCCGGGTCTCGGCCAGCCCGCTGTGGAAGAACAGCGTCGACTGGATCGCCCCGATCGCGGCGTGCACGGCGAGGCGCTGCTCGCCGTCGGCGAGGTCGCGGCGCAGCGGTGCGAGCACGTGCACCCAGTCCTCGAGGTAGTGCCGCTGGCGGTGACGGAGCCGCCTGCGCTCGTCCTCCGGGAGGTTGTGGACCTCGCGGTGGTAGACGGCCAGCACGCTGCGGTCCTGGATCGCCACCCGGACGTGGTCGCGGACCAGCGCGGACAGCGCCGTCCGGTCGTCGGGGGCGGCGCCCACGATCCGTGCGGCCCCGGACTGCAGCCGGTCCATCACCTGGTCGAGCAGGGCGATGAGGATCGCGTTCTTGCTGTCGAAGTGACGGTAGATCCCGGAGCCGACGATGCCGGCCTCGGCACCGATGTCGGCCATCCCGACGGTGTGGAAACCGCGGCGGGCGACGAGCTGTGCCGCGGCGACGAGGATCCGCTCCCGGCGGTCGGGATCGCGCTGACTGCGCGTGCGTGGGGCGGCCATCTGGTCATCATGACAGCCGGTCGGTACGGTCGTCACCAGTGAACTGCTGATCACTTCCGCTGAATTTCCCTCGAACACGCCGGAGGTACCGCGTGGACTTCGCCGAGAGCGACGAGCACCGCGACCTGCGCGCCGCCGT
This sequence comes from Pseudonocardia sp. SCN 73-27, assembly GCA_001725415.1. Taxonomy (GTDB): domain Bacteria; phylum Actinomycetota; class Actinomycetes; order Mycobacteriales; family Pseudonocardiaceae; genus Pseudonocardia. The sequence goes on along the minus strand of MEGH01000045.1, from coordinate 33,640 downwards.
CGCCGCCGTCACCGCCGACTTCGGCGGCAGCTACTTCGTCGAACGCGCACGGGCCGGTGAGCCCACCCAGGAGCTGTGGAACGCGCTCGGCAAGGCGGGGTTCGTCGGCGTCAACATCGGTGAGCAGTACGGCGGCGGGGGCGGCGGCCTGGTCGAGCTCGCGCTGGTCTGCGAGGAGTCCGCGGCGCAGGGCGCGCCGTTGCTGCTGCTCCTGGTCTCGTCGGCGATCTCCGCGGAGGTCATCGAGGAGTTCGGGTCCGACGAGCTCAAGCAGCGCTGGCTGCCCGGCCTGGCCGACGGGTCGGGCAAGGTCGTCTTCGCGATCACCGAGCCCGACGCCGGCTCCAACACCCACAACCTGTCGACGACCGCGGTCCGCGACGGCGACCACTGGGTCCTGAACGGCACCAAGCACTACATCTCGGGTGTCGACGAGGCGGAGGCGATCGTCGTCGTCGCCCGCAGCGGCCGCGACGACGCCGGCAACGCCCGGCTGTCGCTGTTCGTCGTCGACGCCGACGCGCCCGGCCTGCACCGCACGCCCCTGCCCGTCGACATCCAGGTGCCGGAGAAGCAGTTCGTCCTGCACTTCGACGACGTGCGCGTCCCTGCCGCGAACCTGATCGGCGAGGAGGGCGCGGGGTTCCGGCAGGTGTTCCACGGCCTCAACCCGGAACGCATCACCGGGGCGGCGGTGTGCGTCGGCATCGCGCGGTACGCCCTCGCCCAGGCCGCCCGCTACGCGAACGACCGCACGGTCTGGGAGACGCCGATCGGTGCCCACCAGGGCGTCTCGCACCCGCTGGCCAAGGCCGCGATCGAGACCGAGCTGGCCGCGCTCATGACCCGCAAGGCCGCCTGGTGTCACGACCACGGGCTGCCGGCGGGCGAGGCCTCGAACATGGCGAAGTACGCCGCCGCCGAGGCCGCGCTGAACGCGCTGGACGCCGCGATCCAGACCCACGGCGGCAACGGCCTTGCGCGTGAGTACGGCCTGCTGCCCTACTGGGGCATGGCGAGGTTGCTCCGGATCGCCCCGGTCAACCGGGAGATGATCCTGAACTTCGTCGCCCAGCACACGCTCGGGCTCCCGAAGTCCTACTGAGGAGTGACAACGGTGTCGACCAACCTGATCCAGCGCGTCAACGTGGGCGACTCGCTGACCCGTTCGGCCGCCGCCCGGCCCGCGCAGCTCGCGGTCGTCGACGGCGACCGGCGCTGGACCTACGCTGAGCTCGACGCCTGGGTCAACCGGCTCACCCACGGCCTCGCCGCCCGCGGCTGGACCCGCGGCGACGCGCTCGGCCTCGCCTCGGGCAACAGCGCGGAGTTCCTCGCCGTCTACTACGCGTGCGCCAAGCTCGGCGTCGTCTGCGTCCCGATCAACCTGGGCTGGAAGGCGGGCGAGGTCGCCTACGTCCTCGGGCACTCCGGTGCGCGCGGGCTCGTCGTCGAGTCCCAGCTGGTCGCGGGCGTGGCCGAGGCGATCGAGAAGGTCTCCGACGTCGCCGACGTGTTCGTCGCCCCCGGCCTCGGCGCATCGTGGGAACCGGCTGTTGCCGACCGGAACTGGGCGACGCTGGCCGACGTGGAGGTGGCCGACGAGTCGCCGGCGGAGTACCACGTCGAGGACCGCGACGGCCTCAGCTACCTCTACACCTCGGGCACGACGTCGTTCCCCAAGGGCGTCGTCGGGTCGCACCTGGCGATCTACATGGAGTCGATGTCGGGCGCGCTCGACTCCGGCTGGCGCGCCGACGACCGCTTCCTGTGCCTCATGCCGTTCTTCCACACCGCGCAGCTCAACGCCTTCTGCACGCCCGCGCTGATGGTCGGCGCCACCATCCACGTGCAGCGCGGCTTCGACCCCGAGAACTTCCTGTCCGCGATCGAGCGCGACTCGATCACCCAGGTCTTCGGGCTGCCGATGATGTACCGGGCGGCGCTGGAGCACGCGTCCTTCTCCGGGCGCGACCTCACGAGCCTGCGCCGCGCCGTCTACGCCATGGCGCCCATGCCCGAACCGCTGATCAAGGCGTGCCTCGACGGCTTCGGCTGCGAGTTCGCACTGCTGTTCGGGCAGACCGAGATGAGCCCGGTGACGACGCTGTTCCGTCCCGAGCACCAGCTCACCCACATCGGCGCCGTCGGCACCCCGATCACCGGCGTGCAGGTGGCGATCATGGGCCCGGCGGGCGAGCTGCTCCCCGCCGGGGAGAAGGGCGAGATCGTCTACCGCGGCCCGTCGACCATGAACGGCTACCTCGACAACCACGAGGCCACCGACGAGGCCTTCAAGTTCGGCTGGTTCCACTCCGGCGACGTCGGCTGGTTCGGCGACGACGGCGTCCTCTGGTTCGCCGACCGCTACAAGGACGTCATCAAGACGGGCGGCGAGAACGTCGCCTCGCTCGAGGTGGAGCGGGCCGTCTACGCAGCCGACCCGCGCGTCGGCGAGGCCGTCGTCATCGGGCTGCCCCACGAGCGCTGGACCGAGGCCATCACCGCGGTCGTCGTCCCGAAGCCGGGGGAGAGCATCGACCCCGACGAGCTCAAGGAGGCCATGCGGGCGCACCTCGACGGCTACAAGATCCCCAAGGCGATCATCGTCGTCGACGAGCTGCCCAAGACGTCCACGGGCAAGATCCAGAAGAACGTCGTCCGCGACGGGCTGCAGGACCACTACTCGTGAGGTTCTCGGCCCCTCACCAGCCCATCAGCCGGACGATGTCCTGGCGCAGGCCCGGGACCGCGTAGCGGTTCCAGGCCATCCGCACGTCGGTGGTGCGCCCGTCGGCGTAGGTGCGGATGCCCGTCAGCAGGATGCAGATCAGCGCCAGCGCCCCGAGCACCGAGTAGCTGCGCACGACCTCCGGGTCGACGGTCGTCGTGCGCAGCTCCTCGTAGGCGCGGAAGAACCAGTCGCGGTCGCACACCGCCTCCAGCAACGGTGACCCCGGCTCGATGAACTTGCCGCCCAGGTAGTCCAGCGCGACGTAGCCCAGGTCGTAGCGGGGATCGCCCAGGTAGGCGAGTTCCCAGTCGACGACGGCGGCGATCCGCCCGTCGTGGATCATCGTGTTGCCGATGCGGTAGTCGCCGTGCACCAGCGCGGGCGGGACCGGGTCGGGCTCGCGTTCGCGCAGCCATGCGAAGGCGTCCTCGACGACGGGGTCGCGCACCAGCCGGTCCTGCTCGTACGTGCGCGCCCACACGTCGATCGCGTCGGCGTAGCTGCGGGGTGGGCCGAGGAAGTCCAGCTGGTCGGCCGGGATCGCGTGGATCGCCGCGAGGGTCTCGACGAGGTCGCGGCCCAGCCGGCCGCCGTTCGCCCAGTCGGCCTCCAGCGCCTCGCGGTCGCGGCGCAGCCACGTCACCGGCGCGGCGCCGGGCACCCAGTCCATGACGAACCACGACCCGCCCAGCGGGGTGTCGGTCGCGTGCTCGATCCCGTAGGGCGTCGGCACGGTGACGCCTGCTGCCGCGACCGTCTTGTAGAGGCGATATTCGAGGTCGAGATCGGAGTCGAGCAGCGACGCCGGCGGCTTGACCCGGACGACGAACGCGTGGTTCCGGGTGGGGTCGCCGGCGGAGAGCAGCCACGTGTGCCGTGACCAGCCGCCGGCGAGCTGGCGCAGCTCCCACGGCTTCGCGCGCTCCGCGTCGTCGAGCCGGCCGGCCTCGACCAGGACGTCGAGGACGGTGTCGGGCGAGGTCACGGGTTCTCGACGCGTCCCGCGAACTCGACGTTCGCCCAGCCCGGGTGCCCGTCGACCTTCGTCGACAGCAGCGACCGGTCGTTCCACGAGCGCTGCAGCGTGCCGTCGGAACGGCGGTCGAACAGCACCGGCAACACCCGCACGACGGTGCCCTCCAGCTGGTGGACGCCCGACCCCGTGGTGATCTCCGCGCTCAGCCCGGTCGGGATCGGCTTGCCCGGCACGTCGGGACGCGGGGCCGTCCGCACCGTCTCGGTGTAGCCGACGATCGCGCGCTCGTCACCGGCCGCCGGGTCGGTGAACACGGCGCCGTCGCCGATCCAGCCGCCCAGGTCGGCCCGCCACATCGCGACCTCCGGGCCCGTGTCGGAGACGAGGTCGATCCAGCGCCAGTCGTCGGGGGCGAACCAGTTGCGCACACCCCACGAGTGGTCCTTGCCCCCGCGGCCGTCGATCTCGATCGTCGTGCCGTCGATCGTGATCGTCCCCGTCACCAGGCCGACCTCGTCGACGTGCCCGGTGAACAGCTCCGACCAGCGCGAGTCCTCCCTGTAGACGTACGGAGGATGCGTCGGGGTGAAGGTGAGGTCGTAGGAGACGTCGACGGAGTCGGCCGCGCTCTTCGCGACGGGACCCAGCGCGGCGTGGTCGCACTCGACGCCGTCGCCGCCGTCGTTGAGCTTGCCGTCGAACTCCAGGCGCCAGTCGCCGAACGGCTGCTGCGACGAGTACGTCATCCCCGCGACGTGGGTGTGGTTCTCGAGCTTGTCGAACGAGTCCCACTCCGACGCCACGAGGCTGTGCCGGTCCGGGCCCCACAGGACGTTGACCGAGCCGGAGTGGCCCGTCGCGACCCGGCGGCCGATCGAGGAGAAGCCGCCGATGCCGTGGCGGGTGTCGTAGAAGGAGAAGTAGTAGCTCTCGCGCCATCGGCGGTCGTCGCCCGCGGGGTGGACGAGGTCGTGCTGGGCGACGTCGGCGGGCAGGTCCGCCGGTGAGTAGGCGGTGACGGTGCGGGTCATCGGGTTCCTCCGGTGGGAAGCGTTGCCGTGACGGGGGTGGAGAGCAGGTCGATCTCGGCGTCGACGAGGTCGCGTAGGAGATTGCGGACGCCGGTCGCCAGTTCCACGGCGCCGGCAGCGCGGGCGGCGGCGAGCAGGTCGCCGATCGGGGCGCCCAGCGCGGCGACGTCGCCGGACGGGTCGTCGTCGATCGCGGCGACGACGTGGCGTGCCGCGTCGGCGACCGCTTCCGCGGGCTCGGCGAACGACCGCGCGCAACCTCTTTGCTGTTTCTCGGCCCCGGAACGACCGTGAGGTTGCGCGCCTTGTGTGTCGTTCGCGGTATCGGCCGGCCCGTCCACGAGCAGTGCGCGCAGGTCGGCGCGGAACCGGGCCGCGACGGCCGGGCCGCCCGCCAGCTCGGACGCGAGATGACGGCCGATGCTGCTCGCCGACTTGAGCTGGCCGCGCTGGAACCCGTCGAGCGGGCGGGCCCAGTCGGCACCCTCGCGCAGGACGCCGGAGAGCACCGCGGTGAGCTGCGCGGGGGACATCGCGTTGAACACCGCTCGCCTCTCTGCGTGGGGGTGTCGGCCGTTGCAGGCCGGGGTCGCGACCGGCCCGTGGAGCCGTCGTAGTGAACCATGATGTACCAGAAGTCCTGGTGTCAACGGCGACCCGGACGGGTCCGCCGCGAGGGCTGCCACAGTGCGTCAGGACCGCTACGGTCGGCCGAGGTGGAACCGTCGGAGGTCAGCCCTAGGCATGGCCGGGGTCCGTCGGTAGAGTCCGCCAGTAGTGAATGGCTAGTTACTCCGGGAGTCGCCGTGGACGTCGTCGTGAGAATCGCCGGGCCGGCTGCGAGGTGTGGCTGATGCCGGTTCTGAGGTCGGCGGTCGACACCGCCTCGGAGGCCTTCCAGAGCAACCGGAAGTTCCAGCTCGAGGTGATCGACCAGCTGAACGAGCAGCTGGATCTGGTGATCGCCGGTGGTGGTGAGCGCTACATGCAGCGTCACCGCGACCGCGGGAAGCTGCCGTTGCGCGAGCGTCTGGAGCTGCTGCTCGATCCGGACAGCCCGTTCCTGGAGCTGGCCCCGCTGGCGGCGTGGGGGACGGGCTTCACCGTCGGCGCCTCGGTGCTCACCGGTATCGGCGTGATCGAGGGCGTCGAGTGCATGGTGATCGGGCACGATCCGACCGTGCGTGGCGGCGCGATGAACCCGTACTCGTTGCGCAAGACGCTGCGGGCGCTGGAGATCGCCCGGCTCAACCGGCTCCCGGTGATCAACCTGGTCGAGTCCGGTGGGGCGGACCTGCCCACGCAGGCCGACCTGTTCGTCCCGGCGGGACGCATCTTCCACGAGCTGACCGAGCTGTCGTCGATGGCGATCCCGACGGTTGCGCTGGTGTTCGGCAACTCCACCGCGGGTGGGGCGTACGTGCCGGGCATGTGTGACTACGCGGTGCTCGTCGACAACCGGGCGAAGGTGTTCCTGGGTGGTCCGCCGCTGGTGAAGATGGCCACCGGTGAGGACGCCGACGACGAGGCCCTCGGTGGTGCGGACATGCACAGCCGCGTGTCGGGGCTGTCGGACTATTTCGCCGTCGACGAGCTCGACGCGATCCGGCTGGGCCGCGAGATCGTCTCCCGGATCAACTGGCGCAAGCTCGGCCCGGCCCCGGCGCTCGACCCGGCGCCGCCGCGGTACGACCCGGAGGAGATCCTCGGGATCGTCTCCTCCGACATCAAGGTCCCGTTCGACCCGCGCGAGATCCTGGCGCGCACCGTCGACGACTCCGACTTCGACGAGTACAAGCCGCTCTACGGGACGTCGCTGGTCACGGGGTGGGCGCAGATCCACGGCTATCCCGTCGGTGTGCTGGCCAACCACCGCGGTGTGCTGTTCAGCGAGGAGGCCAAGAAGGCCAGCGAGTTCATCCTGCTGGCCAACCAGACCGACACCCCGCTGGTCTTCCTGCAGAACACCACCGGCTACATGGTCGGCACCGACTACGAGCAGGGCGGGATCATCAAGGACGGCGCCAAGATGATCAACTCGGTCACCAACAGCGCCGTGCCGCACCTGACGATCAACATGAACTCGTCGTTCGGTGCCGGGAACTACGGCATGTCCGGGCGCGCCTACGACCCGCGGCTGATGTTCGCCTGGCCCGGCTCGAAGCTCGCCGTCATGGGTGCCGCGCAGCTCGCCGGGGTGATGTCGATCGTCGGACGCGCCTCGGCGGCCTCGCAGGGCAAGCCCTTCGACGAGGAGGCCGACGCGAAGCGGACCGCGCAGATCGAGGCTCAGATCGAGGCCGAGTCGCACTCCTTCTACGTCACCGCCCGGCTCTACGACGACGGCATCGTCGACCCGCGCGACACCCGCACGGTGCTCGGGATGTCGCTGTCGGCCGTGCACTCCAACACGATCGCCGGCCGTCGTGGCTTCGGCGTCTTCCGGATGTGAGCAGATGACAATTCAGAAGCTGCTCGTCGCCAACCGCGGGGAGATCGCCGCGCGGGTCATGCGCACCGCGCACCGTCTCGGCATCTCGACGGTCGCCGTGTTCTCCGACCCCGACGCCGACGCCCCGCACGTCCACCTCGCCGACGAGGCGGTCCGGCTCCCCGGGGCCGCCCCGTCGGAGACCTACCTGCGCGCCGACCTGGTCATCGCCGCCGCCCGCGCCACGGGTGCCGACGCCGTACACCCCGGCTACGGGTTCCTGTCGGAGAACGCCGGGTTCGCCCGCGACTGCGCGACGGCCGGGCTGACCTTCGTCGGGCCGACACCCGAGGCCATCGCGTCGATGGGCTCGAAGCTGGAGGCCAAGGCGCTCATGGAGAACGCCGGGGTCCCGGTGCTGCCGGGCGCCACGGTCACCGACACCACCGACCTGTCCGCGGAGGCCGACCGGATCGGGTTCCCGGTCCTGGTCAAGGCCGCGTTCGGTGGCGGCGGACGCGGCATGCGCATCGTCCACGACACCGCTTCGCTGGAAGAGGCGGTCGACGGTGCTCGGCGTGAGGCGGCGTCGGCGTTCGGTGACGGGACGGTGTTCCTGGAGCGCTACGTCGTCGACCCCCGCCACGTCGAGGTGCAGATCCTCGGCGACACCCACGGCGAGGTCGTCAGCCTGTTCGAGCGCGAGTGCTCGATCCAGCGGCGCTACCAGAAGATCGTGGAGGAGTCGCCGTCCCCGGCCGTCGACGACGCGCTGCGCGCCGAGCTCGGGGCCGCCGCCGTCGCCGCGGGCAAGGCCATCGGCTACACCGGTGCGGGGACCGTCGAGTTCGTGATGGACCAGCAGGGGAAGTTCTTCTTCCTCGAGGTCAACACCCGGCTGCAGGTCGAGCACCCCGTCACCGAGCTGGTCACCGGGCTCGACCTGGTCGAGCAGCAGCTGCGCGTGGCCGAGGGCGACCCGCTCCCGGAGGCTGTCACGAGCGCGTCGATCCACGGGCACGCCATCGAGGTCCGGCTCTACGCCGAGGACGTCGCCGCCGGGTTCCTGCCCGCGACCGGCACGCTGCACTCCTTCACCATCCCGTCGGGCGACGGGATCCGCGTCGACACCGGGTTCGTCGACGGCTCGGTCGTCTCGCCGCACTACGACCCGATGCTCGCCAAGGTCATCGCTCACGGCCCCACCCGGACCGACGCCGCCCGCGCGCTCGCCCGTGCGCTGGCCGGCGCTCGGATTCACGGCGTGACCACGAACCGCGACCTGCTCGTCGGCATCCTGCGCGAGGAGGAGTTCCTCGCCGGCGGCACCGACACCGGCTACCTGACCCGCCACGACCCGGCGGCGCTCGGCGCCCCGGCCGGTGGGGTCGCGCGGCACGCCTCCGCGGCGGCGCTCGCCGCGCAGGCCACGAACCGGGCCGGCGCCCGGGTGCTCGCGACCTTCCCGTCGGGGTGGCGCAACGTCGGCGGCG
>MEGH01000045.1:0-24965 GCA_001725415.1 Pseudonocardia sp. SCN 73-27 | reverse complement strand
GGGGAGCCGCAGCGCGCCGCGTACACGGTCGGCGACACCGAGGTCGCCGTCGCCTACCGGTACCGGCGAGGGGTGCTCGACGTCCGCGTCGACGACGCCGCGCTGGGCGAGGTCGTCGTCGCCTCGGCCACCCCGGACCTGGTCGTCCTGGAGGTCGACGGGGTGCGCCGCCGCTACACCGTCACCCGCGCCGACGGCGTGTCCTACGTGGACGGACCCGACGGATCGGTCGCACTCGTGGAGGTCCCGCGCTTCGCCGACCCCAACGCCGCGGCCGCCGCCGGCTCGCTGCTGGCGCCGATGCCCGGCGGGGTCGTCCGGGTGCTCGCCGAGGCCGGTGCGTCGGTGACCGCGGGGCAGCCGCTCGTCGTGCTGGAGGCGATGAAGATGGAGCACACCGTCGCCGCCCCCGTCGACGGGATCGTGTCCGAGATCCATGTGGCGCAAGGCGACCAGGTAGACACCGGGCAGGTTCTCGCGGTGGTCGACGAGGTGGCCGAGGAGGCGGCAGCGGGATGACGGAGCAGCGGCCGGTGACCGAGGTCGTGAGTGGCGATGGTCGCCATGGCGACCATCGCCACTCACAGGGGGTTGTCGCCGCCGCGTCGGGGATCACGCTCGACGCGCTGTACCGACGGTCGTTCCGGGTGTTCGCCGACCGGGTCGCGGTGACCACCGGTGATCCCGAAGGTCCGGTGTGGACCTACCGCGAGCTGGGTGAGCGGGCCGAGCGGCTCGCCGCCGGGCTCGCCGCGACCGGGATCCGGCACGGCGACCGGGTCGCGGTGCTGTCGGAGACCCGGGCCGAGTTCGTCGAGATCTACGTGGCGCTGGCCCGGCTGGGCGTCACGGCGATCACGCTGAACATCCGCTGGCACGCCGAGGAGATCGCGTACGCGGTGGGCGTCGCGAAGCCCGTCGGTTTCGTGACCACGGCGCTGGGTGCCGACCGCGCCGCCGCGGTCCGCGACCGGTGCCCGTCCGTGACGCACTGGTACTGCATCGACGGCACCGCCGGGTTCGAGTCCTACATGGACCTGCCCGCCGACGGCGTCGTCCCCACCGACGCCGCCCGGCCCACCGACGTCCACAACGTGCTCTACACGTCGGGCACCACCGGCCGGGCCAAGGGCGCCATGATCACGCAGGAGGCCGCCGCGGTCCGGGCACTGCGGCTCGCGCAGTGGTACACGCTCACCCCCGACGACGGGTTCGTCGGCTGGCTGCCGCTGTTCCACACGGGCGGCGACGAGTCGCTCAACGCCACGCTGCTCACCGGCGGCAACTTCTGCGCGCTCGCGACCGCCCACACCGAGACGATGTTCGCCGCTATCCAGCGCCACGAGTTGACGTGGACGCTGCTGCTGCCCGGCGTCATCACCGACGTCCTGCACCACGAGCGCCGCACCGACTACGACCTCTCGACGCTCCGCTTCGTGATCGGCTACGCCAACATGATGCCGACCGTCGTCCGGGAGATCACCGCGGCGCTCGACGTCGACTTCAACGACGCGTTCGGCCAGACCGAGACCAGCTACGTCCTGGCACACGGCTGGAGCGGGCCCGGCGAGGACCCGCACATGCGCAAGATGCCGACCCCGCTGATGGAGGTCCGGATCGTCGACGCGCAGATGAACGAGACGCCGGTCGGCGTCCCCGGCGAGTGCGTCGTGCGGGGGCCCAGCATGATGGCCGGCTACCTCGACGACCCCCGGGCCACGGCCGAGGCGTTCGCCGGCGGCTGGCTGCACACCGGTGACGTGCTGGTCCGTCACGACGACGGCTCGCTGTCCTACGTGGACCGGGCGAAGTACCTGATCAAGACGGGCGGCGAGAACGTCTACCCGGCCGAGGTCGAGCAGGCCATCGCCGCGCACCCGGGCGTGCAGGAGGTGTGCGCCTACGGCGTGCCCGACCCGCGCTGGGGCGAGACGGTCAAGGTCGTCGTCGTCCGCGCGCCCGGCGGTTCCGTGACCGGCGACGAGGTGGTCGCATGGTGCCGCGAGCGGCTCGCGGCGTTCAAACGGCCGCACTTCGTGGAGTTCGTCGACGCCTCGGAGCTGCCGCGCAGCACCACCGGAAAGCTGCAGCGCCACCTGCTCGCCGAGCGGGGCGCCGACGAGAAGGAGCGCGTGTGAGTGCCCCGCACATCCTGGTGAAGGACGACGGCCGGGTCCGGATCATCACGATCGACCGGCCCGACCGGCGCAACGCCCTGACCCCGGTGACCGTCGCCGAGATGGAGGCCGCGCTGCGCGAGGCCGCCGACGGCAGCGACATCGGTGCGGTCGTGCTCACCGGCTCCGGCGGGCACTTCTCCGCGGGCGGGGACGTCGACCACATCCTCGACGCCGCGGGTGGCGACGACGACGCCGGCCTGCTCACAATGATGCGCGCGTTCCACCGGGTGGTCGTCGAGATCTGGGAGTCGCGGCTGCCCGTGGTGGCGGCGGTGTCGGGCATCGCCTACGGCGGCGGGATCAACCTGGCGCTGGTGTGCGACCTCGTCGTCATGTCCGCCGACGCCCGCATCTGCGAGGTGTTCGTCAAGCGCGGCATCGTGCCCGACGTCGCGGGGGCGTACCTGCTGCCGCGGATCGTCGGGATGCACCGGGCGCGCGAGCTGATGTTGCTGGCCCCGGAGATCGGCGCCGAGCGGGCACTGGAGCTGGGGATCGCCAACGTCGTCGAGCCCGACGCCGACGCCGCGCTCGCCACGGCCGTCGCGAAGGCCCACGAGCTGGCGGCGATGCCCGACTACACCGTCGCCCTGACGAAGAAGCTGGTGAACCGCAGCCTCGATGCCGACCTGCGGGGATCCTTGGAGCTGGAGGCGGTCACGCAGGCCGCCGCGCTGCGGTCCAAGGCCGCGGTCGAAGGGTTCGAGGCATTCCGTCAAAGTCGAGGGAAGGGTCGTCGATGAACATTGCGATGTTGTTGCGCCGCAGCGCCTCCGATCACGCGGATCGGGTCGCGCTCGGCCGAGACGACGCCCTGGTCACCTACGCCGAGTTCGCCGACACCGGCGCCCGGTTCGCCGCCCACCTGCTCGCCCACGGGCTCGCGCCGGGGGAGCGGGTCGGGTTCTTCCTGCCCAACACTCTCGACTACCTGCCCGGCCTGCTCGGCGTGTGGCAGGCGGGCGGCGTCGGCGTCCCGCTCAACGTGCTGTTCCCCGACGCCCCGCTGCGCCACGCGATCCTCGACTCCGGCGCCACGGCCGTCGTCTGCCAGCCCGACGACGTCGAACGGCTGCAGCGGCTCCTCGGCGACGCACCCGTCCGGCTGCTCACCACCGGCCCCGGCGGCGGGTTCACCGAGGCCGTCGCCGCCGGCGAGCCCACCGACACCGTCGTCCCGCGCCACGACGCCGACAACGCCCTGATCATGTACACCTCCGGCTCGACCGGCGTGCCCAAGGGCGTGCGGCAGACCCACCGCAACGTCACCGCGCAGGTCGAAGCCGTCATCGACTGGTACGGCATCACCGGCGACGACCACGCCCTGAACTGCATGCCGCTGTTCCACGTCGGTGGCCTGCACCTGGTCAGCCTGCCGACGCTGCTGCGCGGCGGGCGGATCACCTTCATGGGCAAGTGGGACCCGCTGGTGTGGCTCGATCTCGCCACCACGCTGCGCCCCACCTACGGCGGCCTGATCTCGACGATGCTCATCGACGTCGGCAACCGCACCGCCGGCTCGCCCGTCGTGCTCGACTCCTTCCGCATCTGCATGTTCGGCGGCTCCCGCACCCCCAACACGCCGATCGAGCGGCTCGCCGCCGGCACCGGCATCCAGGGCGTGGAGATCTACGGCCAGACCGAACAGAACGGGCTCGCCATCAGCTACCGGCCCGGCGAGCCGCGGCGCACCGGGTCGATGGGCCGGCCGCTGTCGCAGGTCGTCGAGACCCGGCTCGTGCCGCCCACCGGCGGTCCCGACGTCGAGCCCGGCTCCGACGGCGTCGGCGAGCTGTGGGTGCGCGGCGACGCCGTGACCCCCGGCTACTGGAACCGGCCCGACCTCGAACCGGGCGCCGGCTCGGAGAAGTGGTCGGACGACGGCTGGTTCCGCACCGGCGACCTCATGTCGTGTGACGCCGACGGCTACCTGTTCTACGTCGACCGGATCGACGACATGATCGTTTCCGGCGGGGAGAACGTCTTCCCGCAGATGGTCGAGGAGCACCTCGCCGAGTGCCCCGACATCGCGGAGGTCGCCGTCATCGGCACCGCCCACGAACGCTGGGTCGAGCAGGTCACGGCGATCGTCGTGCCCGCCAAGGAGGGCGTGACCGCGGAGTCGATCGCCGAGTGGGCCTCCACCCACCCCGACCTGCGCGGCATCTCCCGGCCCCGGCGCATCGAGATCGTCGAGGCCCTGCCGCGCACCGGCTCCGGCAAGTTGAACCGCCCCGAACTGCGCAAGGAGTACCCGTGACCGGACCGGTCCGCTACGAGGTCGAAGACGGCATCGCCTGGCTGACGATCGACCGCCCCGAGGCCCGCAACGCCCTGTCGAAGGCCGTGCGCGACGGGCTGTGGGACGGCATCCGCACCTTCAACGACGACGACGCCGCGAAGGTCCTGATCCTCACCGCCACCGGCGAGCGGGCCTTCTGCGCTGGCGGTGACCTCAAGGAGATGGCCGAGACCTCCCTGCAGGTTCCGCCGCCGGACTTCCTACCGCAGTTCGGCCGCAACATCGACGTGCCCAAGCCGACGATCGCCGCCGTGAACGGTGTCGCGTTCGCAGGCGGGTTCCTGCTGGCCCAGCAGTGCGACCTCGTCGTCGCCGCCGCACACGCCTCGTTCGCGGTGAGCGAGGTCAAGGTCGGCCGCGGCTCGCCGTGGGCGGCGCCGCTGTCGTGGCTGGTGCCGCCGCGGCTCGCGATGGAGATCCTGTTGACCGGCGACCCCATCGACGCCGACCGGGCCCGCGACCTCGGCCTGGTCAACCACGTCGTCGACGCCGCCGACCTGCGCGACCACGCCCGCAACCTCGCCCGGCGCATCGCGGCCAACGCCCCGCTGTCGGTGCTCGCGAGCAAGCGCACCGCCTACCTCTCCGCCCAGTTCCCAATCGCGCAGGCCTACGAGAAGGCCGAGGAGATCTGGGAGCCCGTGTACATGTCAGCCGACGCCCAAGAGGGCCCGGCCGCGTTCCGTGAGAAGCGCACCCCCGAGTGGAAGGGACGGTAGCCATGCCCGTTTCGATGGATGCGCTCGCCGACGACGTGGCCGCCGAGACAGCCGTGCTCCGCGAGATCCTCGTGGGCCTGTCGGAGGACGACTGGCGTCGTGACACCCCGGCCGCCGGCTGGACGATCGCCGACCAGGTCAGCCACCTCGCGCACTTCGACGCGACCGCGGTGAAGTCGGCCGTCGACCCGGACGGCTTCCGCGCCGACGTCGACAACTCGCCGCCGATCGACCCCGACGCCGTCGCCCTGCAGTACCGCGACCTCACCGGCGCGGAGATGCTGCGCTGGTTCGACGGCGAGCGGGAGCGGCTGCTGGAGACCTTCCGCGGGCTCGACCCCGGCATGCGGGTGCCCTGGTACGGGCCGCCGATGAGCGCGGCGTCGTCGCTGACCGCGCGGCTCATGGAGACGTGGGCGCACACCCAGGACATTGCCGACACCGTCGGTGTCACCCGTGAGCCGAGCAGCCGGCTGCGCCACGTCGCGCACATCGGCATCGGCGCCCGGATCTACAGCTACGCGGTCAACGGCATCGCCCAGCCCGAGGCGCCCATCCGCGTCGAGCTCGCCGCGCCCGACGGCTCGACCTGGACGTGGGGCCCCGAAGGCGCGGCCGACCGCGTGACGGGGCCGGCCCTCGACTTCTGTCTCGCCGTGACGCAACGACGCCACCGCGACGACACCGCACTGCAGATCACCGGACCGGTCGCGAACGAATGGATGTCGTTCGCGCAGGCGTTCGCAGGCCCGGCCGGTCCGGGCAGGAAGGCAGGACAGTTCTCGTGACCGATCTCGTCGACACCGCACGGCGGCCGGTGATCATCGGCAACTGCTCGGGCTTCTACGGCGACCGCATCGGTGCCGCCCGGGAGATCGTCGACGGCGGCCCGATCGACGTGATGTGCGGCGACTACCTGGCCGAGCTCACGATGCTGATCCTGGCGAAGGCGCAGGCCAAGGACCCGTCGACCGGGTACGCGAAGACCTTCCTCGCCCAGGTCGAGCAGGTGCTCGGGACGTGCCTCGAGCGCGGCATCAAGATCGTGTCGAACGCGGGCGGGCTCAACCCCGCCGGCCTCGCCGACGCGATCCGCGCCGTCGCGGAGAAGCTCGGCCTGCAGGCCTCGGTGGCCCACGTCGAGGGTGACGACCTGCGCGGCGACCTCGCCGCGATCGTCCCCGCCGTCGAGGGCACGCCCGTGTCGGCCAATGCCTACCTGGGCGGCTGGGGCATCGCCCAGGCGCTCGGCGCGGGTGCCGACATCGTCGTCACCGGCCGGGTCACCGACGCCTCCCTGGTGGTCGGGCCCGCGGCCTGGTGGCACGGCTGGACCCCCACCGACTGGGATGCGCTCGCCGGCGCCGTCGTGGCCGGGCACGTGATCGAGTGCGGCCCGCAGGCCACCGGCGGCAACTACGCCTTCTTCTCCGAGGTCAAGGACCGCCGATACCCGGGCTTCCCGATCGCCGAGGTGGCCGCCGACGGCTCGACCGTGATCACCAAGCACCCCGACACCGGCGGCCTCGTGTCGACCGGGACCGTGACCGCGCAGCTGCTCTACGAGATCCAGAGCCCCGCCTACCTCGGTCCCGACGTCACGACCCACTTCGACACGATCGCCCTGGACCAGGAGGGGGAGCACCGCACCCGGATCTCCGGAGTGCGTGGCAGCGCCCCGCCCGACACCCTCAAGGTCGCCCTCAACGACAACGGCGGCTACCGCAACTCGATGACCATGGTCCTCACCGGGCTCGACATCGAGGAGAAGGCCGCCTTCGCCGAGGAGATGCTGTTCGACATCCTGGGCGGGCGCGACCGCTTCGACGAGGTGGACGTCAGGCTGCTGCGCTTCGACCGGCCCGACGCCGGTGCGAACGAGCAGGCGACGGCGCACCTGAAGGTCACCGTCAAGGCGCAGGACCCGAAGCTGGTCGGCCGTGCCTTCTCCAACGCGACGATGGAGCTCGCGCTGGCCGGCTACCCCGGCTTCCACACCACGACCCCGCCCTCGAGCGAGTCGGCCTTCGGCATCTACCGGCCCGCCGCGGTACCGCGCACCGCCGTGACCCAGACCGTGGTGCTGCCCGACGGGACGCGCCAGGTCGTGGCCGATCCGCCGACCGGGCCCGCGGACGTCGCGGCGCCCGCCGGGACCACGCCCGCCGCTGCCGGCGCCACCGCCGCGCCCGCCGGGCCGACCCGCCGCGCGCCGCTCGGGAAGGTGTGCGCGGCCCGCTCCGGCGACAAGGGGGGCAACGCCAACATCGGGCTGTGGACGCGCGACGACGCCGGGTACGCCTGGATGGCCGCGACCCTCGACACCGACACCCTCCGGGCGCTGCTCGGGCCGGAGGCTGCGGACCTGCGGATCGACCGGTTCGAGCTGCCCAACCTGCGCGCCCTGAACTTCGTGGTGCACGGGCTGCTGGGCGAGGGCGTGGCCTCCACGGCGCGACCGGACCCGCAGGCGAAGGGTCTGGGCGAGTACGTGCGCAGCCGCCTGGTGGACGTGCCGGAGGAGCTGCTGCAGGACTGACCGGGAGGCCGTCGACTCGAACATGTGTTCGAGACTAGCGGCGGGCTCCGACAGTCTCCGGTGACGCCGGGGTCCTCAGGTCCCGGCGTCACCCGTCCGTGTCAGCGGTCCCGAGAGCCACCGGTCGGCCTCCGCGCGCGAGCGCAGCCGAACCACCGGCAGCGCGGGGCGCAGTACCCGCAGCCTCGCGAGCCGCTCGGCCGTCGCGTGGCGGGTCCGCCATGCCCACCGCACCACGTGGTCGCGGTCGGTCACGAAGGCCCGCAGCGGCGGCTCCACGTTGCCGTTCCACAGCACCTCGCGGCGCGCCCGCCTGCGCAGCGTGCGGGCGGTGACCTGGCGCATCGCCGTCGTGTGCGGCGGGTCGAGCCACACCATCAGGTCGCAGCGGTCGGCCAGCAGGTCCCGCGCGGACGAGTACTGCCACTCCGTGACCCAGCCCGGGCGGGTGGTGAACTCCTCCACGTCGGCCAGGAACGTCGGGCGCGGAGTCCAGCCCGGCCCGTGGAAAAGCGCGTCGATCTCGACGTGCTCGACCCCCAGGACACGACCGATCCGGGCCGACAGGGTCGTCTTGCCCGAGCCGGACGTGCCGGCGACGACGACGCGCGACGGCCGGGAGGGAAGGGCGTCGTCGAAGCTGAGCAGTGCCCGCACCTCAGTGCTCGGCGGCGCCCGTGTGCGCCAACAGCACCTCGGCCAGCGCGGGCACGAGGACGGTGGGCAGGGCGTGGCCCATCCCGGGCATGGTGACGAGCGTGGCGCCCCCGATCGCGGCCGCCAGGTGCTCGCCATGGGGCGGCGGGTTCACCGGGTCCTCCGGCGTCTCGACGACCAGCACCGGCACCGTCACCCCGGCCAGCTCGGGACCGCGGTCCAGGCCGTCCTGGTCGGCCCTGGCGTGCGCGGTGGGGCTCTCCGGGCGCCCGGTGTGCGCGATGACGCGGCGTTCGAGGTCGCGGAACTCGTCGGCGTCGAAGGGGATCGCGGTGCCGTTGAGCAGCCGCCAGTGCTCGACGCGCCAGGCGAGCTCGCCGGCGTCGTCGCGGGGGTCGTCGAACTCGCCCCACATCCGCAGCAGCGCCGTGCCCGGCCCCGGCATGTCCGGGACCTCCCAGGCGCTCAGGGCAGCCGTGCAGAACACCGCGGCCGACAGCAGCCGGTCGGGGTGGTCGAGCAGCAGGAGTTGCACCAGCGTGCCCCCCAGCGACATCCCGACGACGTGCGCCCGCTCGACACCCCAGGCGTCGAGGACGGCGACGGCGTCGGCGGCGAGGTCGGCGACGGCGTAGGGGATCTCGTCGAAGGCCCAGGTGGACCGTCCCGTGTCGCGGTGGTCGTAACGGATCACCGGGTGCCGGGTGGTCAGGCGGGCGAGCAGCTCCTCGGGCCAGACGATGCCGGAGGCGTTCGCGCCCATCACGAGCAGGATCGGGTCGGCGTCGGCAGGCCCGTCGAGCCATTGCGACCACAGGTGCACGTCGGGTTCCACCTCGATGAAGCGGTCCTCGACGAACGGGTCGGCTACGGCGTCCACGGGCCAAGCCTGCCAACGTCGGTCCGCACGGCTGCGCGCGGGGACCCCGTCACCGGGATCCGGGGCGTGCCGATGCGGGCGGCCGTGCGAGCGGCCCGGCGCGGCGGTCGCGGCCGCCGTGCCGGGCCGGGCCGGAGCTCATCGCCCGCCCTCGCTGACGCTCGGTCGGCGCTTCGCGCAGGCGCTGTGCCGATGATTCGCTCGCTGACGCTCGCTCACCGCCCGCCCTCGCTGACGCTCGCTCACCGCCCGCCCTCGCTGACGCTCGGTCGGCGCTTCGCGCAGGCGCTGTGCCGATGGTTCGCTCGCTAACGCTCGCTCACTTGAGCGCGTCGAGCAGGGCCTGGCGCTGGCGGTCGCCGAGGCCGGCGGCACGGCGGGAGGCGTCGATGCCGGTCTTCTCCAGCAGCGCGGTGACCTTCGCGGGGCCGTAGCCCGGGAGGCTCTTGAGCAGGTCCGCGACCTTCGTCTTGCCGACGATCGCGTCCGACTTCGCGCGGTCGAGGACGGCGGGGATCGTCTCGTCGCCCCGGGCGATCGCGTCGCGCAGCTCCTTGCGGGCCGTACGCGCGGCGGCGGCCTTCTTCAGCGCCTCGGCGCGCTGTTCGGGAGTCAGCGTGGGCAGTGCCATGTGTCGAACTCCTCTTCTCGGTGAAGCGCCCGTCCCGGTCGAACGGGCCCATCTTCGCCGCACAGACTGGCAGAAGCCGGGAACGACTCTCCGAGAACCCCCTGCTCAGCAGCGATACGCGGGCCTCCGGGTGCGCCCAGCGGGCCTCCGGGGGGTGTGTCGGACGCCGTGCGGGCGCACCGGCGACGGGTGTCGGGCACCTGTCGGGCCCTCACCTGCGGGTGATCGGCCGGGTGAACGGAAGCCGCAGGTCAGCGTGTCGTCGTGGGCGCAGCGCCGGACGACACCGGGCTGTCGCTCGCCGAGCAGGACGACGCCAGCGAGACGGGGGAGTTGGGCGGCGGGGTAGTCGTCGGTGTCGCGGTGGGTGTCCCGGTGCGGCTGCGGGAGGCCGTGGTGCTCGGCGTCGCCAGGGGCCTGCCCTCGATCGACGACCTCACGACCTGCTGCATGTACCGGACGTCCGGATCGCCCGGGTCGAACCGGCCGTCGCGTTCACTCGGGTCGGGCAGTGACGGGTCGAACGTGACGCTGCTGAGGTTCACGCCGTTGTCGGTGAGCAGCTCGACGAGCGGCGGCAGCAGGTCCTGCGGCATGTTCGTGTGGATGTTCTCCGTGGCCACCCGGGCGACCGACTGGAAGTTCGACAGCAGCGAGGCCGGGCTCTTCTGGTCGAGCACCGCCTGGATCAGGCAGCGCTGGCGGCCCATCCGGTCGTAGTCGCTCGAGTCGCGGCGCGACCGCGCGAACCACAGCGCCTGCTCACCGCTGAGCTGCTGCACGCCCGGCGGGATGTAGCCGTCCGGGCGCACGTGGGCGCCGTTGGGGAGCACGCCGCCGATCGGCAGGGGGACGGGCCCGACGTCGATCGTGACGCCGCCCAGGGCGTCGATGAGCGCCGAGAAGCCCTCCATGTCGACCTCGAGGAAGTAGTCCAGCGGCAGCCCGAGCATGTACGTGACCGTCTGCATCAGCAGGTTGATGCCGGGGTCGTCGGTCGGGCCCGGTGGCGCGACCCCCGGGGTCTCGTGGGCGTAGGCGTAGACGGCGTTGAGCAGGTAGTTCCCCGACAGCGGCTCACGCGGGTCGCGGAAGCCCGTCGGGAACTTCTCGGCCATCGGCGAGCCGGGCGGGAACTGGGCGCGCTGGATGTTGCGGGGAAGGCCGAACAGGATGGTCTGGGCCGTCCGCGTGTCGATGCTCGCGACCATCATCGTGTCGGTCCGGGTGCCGGTGCGGTCGGGGCCGGCGTCGCTGCCGATCATCAGGACGTTGATCCGCGGCTTGTTGAACGCCTCCGCGGCGCTGGTGCCGCCGCCCTTGAAGAGCTCGTTGAGCAGGTTGCGCTGCGAGTTCGCCAGGTTCGCCGCGAACCCGAACGGCGCCGCCACGACCAGGCACAACACGATGACGACGAACGTGCCGAGCAGCTTGCTCCCCGTCCCCAGCCCCGGTGGGCGGGCCAGGGTCCACGTCCGCACGATGACGACGATCCAGCCGAGCGCCGCGGCCAGCACGACGACCGCGACGGCGGCCAGGACGTGTGCCGACAGGGCCGACTCGATGAGCGCCGACCGGCCGAGGAACACCAGCAGGACGATGGCGACGATCGCCAGCACGTAGGTGATCAGGATGGGCAGGCCGGTGCGGCGTCTGCCGAGGACGAGGTGGCCGGAGCCGGGCGCGATCGTCGACGCCGCGGTGATGCCCAGCGCCGCGCCGAGGCTGCGGCGCCGGGGCTGGGGGCCGCTCGGACGCGATCCGCCGCCACGTCCGCCCGGCGGCGGGCGGCGGCCGGCGTCGGTCCCGGCGACGCGCTGAGGCCGCGCGGTCGTGGGTTCCTCGACGGCGTCGGTGCCGGCCGCGGCCGAGGACGTCCGCGTGATCTCCTCGGTCGCGGCGGTCTGCTCGACCCGGCGTGCCGGGGAGCGGGGGATCGCGACGGTGGGACGCGCGTCGGGGCCGGGTGGGCGCTCGGGCCCGGGGCGCCGTCCGCGGCGCTCGGAGGCGCCGATCGGCCGCTGACCGTCGTGGGCCGGCCGGCCGTCGGAGGGACGCATCGACGGGTCCGGGCGGCGCTCGGCCGGCCGCTCGCGACCACCGGGGCGGGGTCCGTCGGAGGAAGGCCGCGGCGTGCCGGGCGGCCGGGGCCCGTCGCCGTTCGGGCGGGGGCCCTCGGGTGCCGGGCGCTGCGGCCGGCCGGGGCCCTCGGGACGGGCGGGACCCGGTGGCCGGGGGCCGCGTCCGGTCGGTCGCGGAGCGTCACCGGAACCGGCGTTGCGGGGGCCGTCGGACCGGGCCCACAGCTGGCTCTGACGGGCCTCGTCGCGCTCGGCGCGACGGGGCCACGGGGACGGGACGGCCCGAGCGCGAGGTTCGTCCGGAGGATGCACGCGGTCACGTGGGTCCAGATCGTCCAACCGCAGGTCACCCCCCTCGTCCGTTCGAGGTTACCTGCGAGTCGGCCACGCCCGGCGGGGCTGCCGGGACGAGGGGTACGCCCGGCGTGCGGCACCTCAGGTCCGGGGGAGCCTACTTGCAGTGACACTGACCACTCTGCGCGACGGGGGTGTGACGCCATGGCCTGCGGGGACCGTGCCGGGTGATCGCCGGGAACTACAGTGGCGGCCGGAGGTGTGACCATGTCCGAGGTGCCATCCACGGGCGGTGCCGAGGCCCGGCTCGAGGCTCTCCGCGCGCGGCTGCGCGCCGAGCCGAAGGTGCTCGTCGCCTACTCCGGCGGGGCCGATTCCGCGCTCGTCGCCGCCGTCGCCGCGGCCGAGCTGGGGGAGGCGGCGGTGGCCGTCACCGCGGTGTCGGCGAGCCTGGCCGCCCGCGAACGCCGCGCCGCCCGCGCCTTCGCCCGTGCGCACGGGATCACCCACGTCGAGGTGGCGACCGACGAGCTCGACCGCCCCGAGTACGTCGCCAACTCCGGCGACCGGTGCTTCCACTGCAAGTCCGCGCTCCTCGACGCGCTGGTGCCGTTGGCGGGGCTGTCGGGCGCGGCCATCGCGCTGGGCACCAACCTCGACGACCTCGGCGATCACCGCCCCGGCCAGCGCGCGGCCGCGGTGCGCGGGGCGATCGCACCGCTCGTCGACGCCGGGCTCACCAAGGCCGACGTCCGCGCGGCCAGTGAGCTGCTGGGGCTGGAGACGGCCGACAAGCCGGCGGCGGCGTGCCTGTCGTCGCGGGTCGCCTACGGGGACGCGGTGACCGCTGAGGTGCTGGCCCGGATCGAGACAGCGGAGGAGGCGTTGCGTGACATGGGTTTCCCGACGTGCCGGGTCCGCGCCCACGCCGACGGGACCGTCGCGCGCCTGGAGGTCCCGGCGGGGGACCACGAGCGGGTGTCGGCGGTGCGTGCCGAGATCGACGCGGCCGTGCGCGGCGCCGGGTTCGCCTTCTGCGCGCTCGACCTGCAGCCGTTCCGCAGCGGCCGGATGAACGTGCTGCTGGGCTTGCCCGCGGTGGCGGGACAACCATGACCGGGTTCGACGACCTGGGCCACTCCCGCCCCGACACCGACCGCGAGGCGCGCCAGGGCCTGCCCGAGGTCGTGTTCGGGCCGGGCAAGACGGTCGCGGAGATCGCGGCCGTCGTCACCAGCCTGCTCGCCGCCAACGAGGGCCCGGTACTGGTGACCCGGGTCGAGCCCGAGGTCGCCGCCGCGGTGCTCGCGCAGGTCGGCAACGCCGGGACGTACGTGTCCGACGGCAGGCTGCTGGTGTGGCGGCCCGCCGCGCCGCGCGGGTTCGTCGTGGCCGTCGTGTCGGCCGGGACGTCCGACGGGCCCGTCGCCGCCGAGGCCGCCGCGGTGGCCGACGCCGCCGGGCTCACGGTGCGCCGCATCGCCGACGTCGGCGTCGCAGGCCTGCACCGGCTGCTCGCGGTCGCCGACGACATCGCCGCCGCCGACGCCGTCGTGTGCGTCGCGGGCATGGAGGGTGCGCTGCCGAGCGTCGTCGGCGGGCTGGTCGGGTCGCCGGTGATCGCGGTGCCGACGTCGGTCGGCTACGGCGCCACGATGCAGGGCGTGACCGCGCTCCTGGCGATGATGTCGTCGTGCGCGGCCGGGATGACGGTCGTCAACATCGACTCGGGATTCTCGGCGGCGATGGCGGCGTTCCGGATCGCGGTGTCG
Source organism: Pseudonocardia sp. SCN 73-27 (assembly GCA_001725415.1). Classification (GTDB taxonomy): domain Bacteria; phylum Actinomycetota; class Actinomycetes; order Mycobacteriales; family Pseudonocardiaceae; genus Pseudonocardia. The sequence continues at coordinate 10,910 of MEGH01000045.1, read as the reverse complement.
CGCGACCGGGTCCCGGTGCGGCGCAGCGACAACACGGAAGAGGGCCGCGACGTCGAACGCATGGTCCACCTCGAGACCAATGTGGACGACGTGACCGGCGAGGTGCTCGGACACCTGCTGGAGCGGCTGCTGGCGGCCGGGGCGGCCGACGCGTGGGTCGCGCCCGTCGTCATGAAGAAGTCGCGACCCGCCCACTCCGTGCACGTGCTGGCCGCGCGGGCGGTGGCGGGGGACTGCGAGCGGATCGTGTTCGCCGAGACCGGGACCCTCGGGGTGCGGCGCACGCTCGTCGAGCGGGTCGCGTTGCCGCGATCGACGTCGGTCGTCGACGTCGGCGGGCATCCGGTGCGGGTGAAGCGGGGGCCGTGGGGCGTCAAGCCCGAGCACGACGACGTGGCGGCGGCGGCCACGGCGCTGGGGCTGCCGCTGCGCGCCGTGGCGGCACGCGCGCTCGCGTCGGCTCAGCCGGTGGCGGACTCCTCCGCGGAGGAGACGGCCGCGGCGCTGCCGGAGTCGGAAGGGTTGACCAGGTAGGTCATCTCCGGCGGCTGGGTCAGCGTGCGGGTGACGTAGCAGACCCGCTTCGCGGCCTCGACGAGCTTGTCGAGCTCGGCGCCCTCGGGCGCGTCGGCGTGCACGTCGATGCGCAGCGCGTCGAAGCTCGGGCCGTTGTAGTGCCCCGTGACGTCGATGCGCAGCCCCGACAGACCGATGTTGCGCTTGCTCGCGCTGTAGGCCATCGCGGTCGTGAAACACGACGCGACCGACGCCAGGAACAGCTCGGTCGGCTGCGGCCCGGTGTCGGTCCCGCCGGGCACGGAGGCGGGCTCGTCGGACACGACCTCGAAGCCGCCCGCATCGACGACGGACCGCAGCCCACCTGCCCATCTGGCGTGGACGGTACGCTCGGTGACTCCCACGTCTTACCTCCTCGGAACTGCTGCAACACCGGTGCAACCGGCGTGGTGCATGGTGGCCGCCGTCACACGCCGGAAACGAACAGGGGGAGCTGTCGATGACAACCGTCGCTCACGCGCCCGTCCAGGTGATGACGTGCCGGGGCGAGTGCCCGGCCGCCGCACGTTACCCCGATCATCACGAGCTGCTCCTCGGCGTCGACACCGACCCCGAGGCCATGCTCGCCCTCCTCGAGCTCGCCGTGACCTGGCACGAGCTCGACTACACCGACGAGGCCGTCGTCGGCCCCGCCGAGTGGCTCGACTTCGCCGCCACCCATCAGTGGGTGTTCCCCGACCGTGCCGAGCGGGCGTTCAGCCTCGCCGTCGACATCGTCGGCCGACGCATCGCGGGCCAGGGTGCCGCCGCCGACGTGGCCTCGAGCCTCGCGACGGTGATCGAGCTCGTCCGCAACTGACAACGGAACGCGGTACCCCGAACGTGCTCCCACCACCGCACTTCCTCGATCTCCCGCCCCGCTCGGTCAAGCCGAGGGCGGTCGGGCTGACGCACGTCATCGACCCCGGAGCGGGTGTCCTCGCCACGCGGGACCTGCTGGCGTCCGCGGCGGCCCACATCGACATCTGGAAGGTCGGCTGGGGCACCGCCTACGTCGACTCCACGCTCGTGGAGAAGATCGCGCTGCTCGCCGAGCACGACGTCGCGGTCTGCCTCGGCGGCACGCTGCTCGAGATCGCCTGGGCGCAGGGCCGTGCCGAGGAGTGCCTGGACTGGGCACGGGACACGGGCTTCACCCGCGTCGAGGTCTCCCGGGGCACCGTCGACATGACACTGCGCGAGAAGGCGGCGCTCGTCCGCCGCGCGACGCGCGACTTCACGGTCCTCGCCGAGGTCGGCGACAAGGCGCCCGGTGAGGTGCTGGCCGCGCGCACGTGGCCGCACGAGGCCGGGTCCGACCTCGACGCCGGCGCCTCCCTCGTCGTGACGGAGGGCCGACAGAGCGGCACCGTCGGTACCTTCGACGCCGCGGGACGGGTCCGGCCCGACGTCGTCGAGGCCGTGGCGGCCGCGGTCGGCGTGGAGCGCATCGTGTTCGAGGCGCCCAAGGCGTCGCAGCAGGCGTGGTTCGTGCGTCGCTTCGGACCCGACGTGAACCTGGGTAACGTGGCGCTGGGCGACGTCCTGTCCGCGGAGACGCTGAGGCTGGGACTGCGCTCGGACACCGCCGCCGTCGTCCGCCGGGACGAGGCCGGATCGGACACCGCGTGACGTCGGCAGACACCAGGAGGGTCCCGCTGCCGCGCGCCACCACGCACGACAACCCCGACACCGGGGCACCGACGGCTCCTGCCGCGGGCTTCAATGGCCCGAACCTGATCCCGAACCGCTACCGCGGGGTGTCGGTCACCCCGATCCCCGACGACGTGCCGCTCACCGAGGAGGCGTTGCGCGCCTATCTGATCGGCCGGGACGCCTACCGCCGCACCAGGTTCGTCATCGCGCGCAAGCACGGCGACTTCTCGCAGGTCGCGCTGCTGCACGTCGAGCACGACACGCAGGGCGAACTGTTCTCCCCGGTCACGGCCGTCACCATGCTGGCGCGGCCCGGCGAGTGCACGTTCGTCGTCGACGAGTCGGTCGACACGGGCATCCCGTCGGATCTCGTGCGCTGCGCCCGCGAGAAGGCCCCCGGGGCACGGGTCGCGGTGATCCAGGGCCGCTACGCGCACATCAGCTTCGTGCTCGAACCGCGGATGCTGTACGTCGGCGTCCGGGAGGTCGTGCCGCCGGAGCCGGCCAAGCTGCTCGACCAGGCCCGGCGCATCCTCGCGGTCACCGAGAACCTGCCGCCCATGGACCTCGTCGGCGAGCTGACCGACCTGGCCGACCTCGCCACGCGGCTGCCCGACGCGCACTACCTGTTGCCGTGCCGGGGGTCCGGGGGAGAGGTGCCGGGTGCGACGGTGTCGTACCTCGACGAGCACCCCGACAAGGCCGACTGGACGCTCCTCGGCTGCGAGCGGTCCCGCCAGATCCACCACTGGTTCTACGGCGAGGACCCGCCGCGGGTCGATTTCTGCCCCAAGCGCACCCTCGAGGCGAACCCGCCCACCGACGGCATGGTGCTCACCAAGTGCTGCCTGCAGGAGGAGCACGTCGAGTCCGGCCCGGGCTGGGTGAGCGTGCCGTGGGGCGCGTCGCTGGAACACATCCGAGAGGCACTCGCCCTGCTCGCCGCACAGGAGGATCCACCGTGGGCACCCGTCTGAGCTCGTCCACCCTCTACGCGCACCTGTGGGGGACGCAGGAGACGGCGGCGATCTTCGACGAGAAGGCCATGTTGCAGACGTGGCTCGACGAGCTCGGCGCCCTCGCCCGGGCGCAGGCGTCGCTGGGGATCGTGCCCGAGGCGTCGGCGCGGGAGATCACGGCCGCGGCCAAGGTGGAGTCGCTCGACCTCGACTTCGTCGCCGAGCAGACCCGCGCCACCTCGCACTCCACGCTGGGCCTGATCCGTGGCCTGCTGCGGGTGCTGCCCGAGGAGGTCCGCGAGCACGTCTACATGGGCGCGACCGTCCAGGACGTGTCCGACACGTGGTTCGGGCTGGTCATGCGCGAGGTCGGGGCCATCGCGTGGCGCGACCTGCGGGCCATCGAGGCGTCGCTGCTGGAGCTGGCCCGTCGGCACCGCGACGACGTCATGGCGGGCCGCACGCACGGCCAGCCGGGTGCTCCGATCACGTTCGGGTGGAAGGTCGCCTCGTGGGCCGACGAGGTGCGCCGCCACCTCGACCGGCTGCGCGAGGGCCGGCCGCGCTGGGTCGTCGGACAGCTCGGTGGGGCCGTCGGCGCGCTGGCCTTCTTCGGTGCCGACGGGCCCGAGCTGCGTGCGCGGTTCTGCGCCGAGCTGGGCCTGGGCGACCCGGGCATCTCCTGGCTCACCTCGCGCGACCGCGTCGCCGAGTTCGGCACCGTGCTCGCGATGATCTGCGGGACGCTCTCGCGCATCGGCACCGAGGTCTACGAGCTGGCCCGCCCCGAGATCGGCGAGCTGGCCGAGGCCGCGCCGTCGGGTGCGGTCAGCTCGATCACCATGCCGCACAAGCGCAACCCCGAGGGCTCCGAGCACCTCGACACCCTTGCCCGGCTGGCCCGCTCGTCGTCGGCCGTGCTGATCGAGGGCATGGTCGGGGGCCACGAGCGCGACGGGAGGTCCTGGAAGGCCGAGTGGATCGCGCTGCCCGAGGTCTCCCAGCTCACGGCGACGGCGCTGCGGCTCGGCCGCGGCCTGCTCGACGGGCTCGAGGTGCACACGGACGCCATGGCCGCCAACGTCACCCGCTACGGCGGCGGGCTGGAGTCCGAGCGCGTGCTCGCGGGGTTGTCGGCCGAGATCGGCAAGCACAAGGCGCAGCAGGTCCTGCACGAGCTGCTGCGCGAGGAGGGCGCCGGGCTGACCGAGGGCCTCGTCGCGCGCGGGCTGGCCACCGCGGAGCAGGTGCACGCGTGGGGCCACGGCCCCGCCGTCGACGCCGCCGCCCGCATGGTCGACGTCGTGCTGGAGCGGGCTGCCGCTGCCCGCGCCGCGGAGCCCGAGGAGTGGGCGTGACCGGCGTGGTCCAGGACGTGGCCGCCGCCCCGTGGGCGGGGCTCGCGCGGTTCCCGCTCGCCGTCGGCCCGACGCCGCTCGTGCGCGCCCCGCGGCTGGAGGCCGCGCTCGGTCTGGGCCCGACGCTGGTCAAACGCGACGACCTGCTCGGCTTCGGTGTCGCCGGCAACAAGACCCGGCCGCTGGAGTTCCTGATCGGCGCGGCCGTCGCGCAGGGTGCGCGCGTGTTCGTCACCGGCGGCGGGCCGGGCTCCAACTTCTGCGCGGCCGCGGCGATGGCCGCCCGCGCCGCCGGGCTGGCCTGCGAGCTGCACGTGTGGGGCGACCCGCGCTCGGCCAACCTGGCGCTGGCCACGGCCGCGGGCGCGACCCTGGTGCCCACGGGCGGGACGGTCCGCGAGCAGGTCGACGAGCAGATCGCGACCCGGGTGACACAGCTCGGCGACGGCGCCTACGGTGTTCCCCGCGGCGGGTCGACGCCGCTGGGCGCGGTGGGGTTCGCGGCCGGTGCCGCCGAGCTCGCGGCCCAGCTCGACGCGCTCGAGGAGCGCCCCGGGCTCATCGTGCTGCCCGTCGGGTCCGGCGGCAGCGTCGCCGGGCTGATGGCCGGGCTCGCCGCCGTGGGCCTCGACATCCCGGTCCTCGGCGTCTCGGTGAGCCGGCCGCTCGAGGAGATCCGCGCCAAGGTCGACGACCTCGCCGCCGGATGTGCCGCGCTGCTGGGCACCCCCGCACCCGATCCGGCGCAGCTCACGATGGTCGACGCCCGTGGCCCTGGTTTCGGGTCCGCGACCGACCGGGAGCGGATGCACGCCCGTGAGGCGCTGTGGGCCGAGGGCCTGCTGCTCGACGAGACGTACGGGGCCGAGGCCTTCTCCGCGGTGGTCGACCTGGTCGACCGCCCGGCGGGCCCGGTCCTGTGGTGGCACACCGGCGGGCTGCTGCCCGCGTTCGGCTCCATCCTGAAGGGACCAGCATGACCACCCCGACCCGGCCCGCGGGACGCGCTCTCGGCTTCCCGCAGACCGGTCCCGCCCCCGAACTGATCGAGTCGGGGTTCGCCCTGGAGAACGCGGACGCGAGCTTCCTGCACCGCGGGCTGAACCTCGCCGACATCGCGCACGTGCTCGACCTGCGCCGTCGCGAGATCGTCCCGGAGGCGGCGGCCCGCGAGCTGCTCGCGCTGCTGCTCGAGGTCACCGACGTCGACGCCGACGACTTCCCGTACGACCCGTCGCACGGCGAGCCGTACAACTCCCGCGAGCACTACTTCGTCTCGCGCATCGGCGACGTCGCGGGCTGGCTGCACGCCGGCAGGCCGCGCCGTGAGGCGGCCCGCGTGGCGCTGCGGCTGCACCTGCGCCGCCAGCTGACGGAGCTGGTCGAGGAGTCGGTCGAGTTCGCTCGCGGCGCGGTCACGACGGCGGAGAACCACGCGTCGACCTTCCTGCCCGACCAGACGTACCTGCAACAGGCGCAGCCGTCGACGTTCGGTCACTACCTGTTGTCGTTCGTCTACCCGGCCGTGCGCGACGCGCGACGGCTGCTCGACGAGCTCGACTGGGTCGACTCGTCCCCGGGCGGCGCGGGCTGCGTCAACGGTACCCGGCTGCTCGACGACCGCGGTCCCGTCGCGGAGGCGCTCGGCTTCCGCGGCGTCATCCCGCACACCCGCGACGCCATGTGGCAGGTCGACGGCCTGGTGCACATCCTGGCGACGGCGGCGAGCCTGCTGTCGAACTTCTCGAAGCTCGCCGAGGACCTGGAGATCTTCTCCTCCAGCGAGTTCGACTTCGTCGACCTGGCCGACGCCTACACGCGTTCGAGCATCCTGATGCCGCAGAAGCGCAACCCCTACGCGCTGTCGATCATCCGCGGCGCCAACGGCGTGGTCATCGGCCGGCTGACGGGCTTCCTCGCGGTCACCAAGAGCCCGTCTGCGCGCAGCGACAACCTGATCTTCGCCTACGGCGAGGTGCCGCGCGCGCTCGACCTGAGCCTGCGCATCACCCGTCTGACCAGCGGTGTCGTCCGCACTCTGAAGGTCAACCCGACGCGGATGCGCGAGGAGCTCGACCGCGGCTACACCCAGGCGACCGACCTGGCCGAGCACCTCGTCCAGCGCCTCGGCGTCGACTACCGGACGGCGTACGTCGTCGTCGGCAACACCGTGCGGGCGGCCAGCCGGGCCGGGATCCCGGGCGGTCAGATCACCGGCGCGATGATCGACGAGGCGGCCGTGGCGCACACCGGCCGCAGCTGGGGACTTGCGGTGGAGGACCTCTCCGGGGTGCTCGACCCGGTCAGTATCGTTGCGTCGCGACGCGCCGAAGGCGGTGCGGCCCAAGCTGCGGTGGCCGACATGGTGTCGCGGCTGCGCGTCGACCTGGACGAGCTCGCGGAGGACGCGGCCTCGCGCACCGCCGGTTTCGACCGGGCCGAGGAGCAGTTGCTCGCCACGGCGCGTCAGGTCGTCGGGTGAGGGGTGGCGGGTCATTGTCACGGTGAGTGAGCGGATGCCCGGGGAGCGCGTCGCCGCAGGTAGGCGCCCCACTACCCGGTGATTGACATCACGCACCCGTTGAGTATGGTGCTTTTCGTCTCCGATAGTGAATGCCACCCGGCGATTTCGGAGACTTCGAACAACACGGTGAAAGAGGTCCGAGTGCCGCGCAAGACAGTCATCATCGGTGGAGGAGCGGCCGGTCTCGGCGCCGCGACCGGCGCGAAGACCGCGGACCCGTCCGCTGACGTCGCCGTGTACACCCAGGCGGCCGACTCGGTGTACGGCTCCGCCGGCACCCCGGCCGACCCCGCCGACGTCGAGGACTTCGAGAAGCTGCTCGTCGCCGACAAGCAGGCCTACACCGACGCCGGGGTCTCCGTGACCTTCGGCGCCGAGGTCACCGCGATCGACACCGCCGCCAAGACGATCACCGTCGGCGGCGCCTCGGTCGCCTACGACAGCCTCGTGATCGCCGCCGGTTCCGGCACGGGCGACACGGTCCCCGGCAGCGACCTCACCGGTGTCTTCCACGTCAACGGCGGCCGCAGCGTCTCCGAGTGGAACGACGTCATCTCCGGCACCAAGAGCGCCGTCGTCGTCAACGCGGGCGGTGTCGGTCTCGAGATCGTGACAGCGCTGGCCAAGCGCGGTGTCGAGACCCACCTCGTCGAGGCCTCCGGGCAGGTGCTCCCCACCCTGCTCGACCCCGACTTCGCCGCGATCGTCCAGGACGGCTGGACCGAGCTCGGCGTGCACCTGCACCTCAACACCTCCGTCGAGGAGTTCGTCGGCGAGGGCGCCGTCCGCGCCGTCCGCACCTCCGAGGGCGAGATCGTCGCCGACCTGGTCGTCGTCGCCACCAACCGCGCGGCCGACACCGCGGTCGCCGCGGCCGCCGGCATCACGGTGGGCCCCGGCGGCGGCATCGTCGTCGACGACCACATGAAGACCTCCGCCGCCGACGTCTGGGCCGCGGGCGACGTCGCCGAGGTCGCGCACGGCGGCGGGGCCACCCCGCTGCTGGGCCTCACCACCTCGCACGCCTTCGCCGAGGGTCGCGCCGCCGGCACCAACGCCGCAGGCGGCGACCGCGTCTACAAGGCCGTCCGCATCCCGTGGAGCACCCAGGCCGGTTCGTCGGTCGTCGGTGGCACCGCGTTCAACGAGACGTCCGCCGCTGCCGCGGGCATCGCCTACGTCAAGGGCGAGGCGCAGGGCATCTCTCGCGCCCGGTACTACCCCGGCGTGAACATGGTCAAGGTGAAGCTCCTCGCGGAGACCGGCACCTTGCGCCTCATCGGTGCCCAGCTGCTCGGTGGCGGCGAGGGCATCAAGGAGCGTGCGAACTTCCTGGCCCAGGCCGTCAAGACCGGGCTGACCCTCACGGACCTCTCCACCATGGAGAACGTCTACTCGCCGGCGATCGGGGCCCTCAACGAGCCGATCGTCGTCGCCGCCACCAATGGTGTCGCGAACGCTCAGAAGGGCTGACCTGATATGGCTTCGGGTGGTTTCTTCGGGTGGCTGCGCCACAACGCGGAGCACTATCTGCTCGTCGACTCGCAGAAGCAGATGGCCGAGCGTCACGGCACGGTTGCCCCCCGCTCCCCCAAGGGCGCGAAGGACTTCTTCTGGATGAAGATCTTCGCCCCGATCTACGCAGTACTGCCGTGGTCCCTGCGGTCGACGATCATGAAGTCGATGCCGGGCAGCCACCGCAAGACGTGGGCCAGCCCGGCGACACCGCAGGGTGCGTCGTCGGCCCTCGACCAGTTCGAGTTCGTGACTCCCACCGTGAGCGTCTCGAAGGCGAACGGAAACCCTCCCGAGAAGAAGGAGAGCACTGTGGCTCAGATTGTCGGTACCCGCGCCCAGGCCGGCGACGCGATCGTCGACTACGACCAGAAGCTGTTCGACGACATCCAGGCCGAGGCCGGCGAGAAGGCCTACATCTTCATGCACACCGTGCCCTACGAGGGCTCGGTCGGTCTGGTCAACATGCTGACCTGTACCCGTATCAACCGTAAGGGCTTCGACACCTCCCTGATCAACCGTAAGGGCTTCGACACCTCCCTGGTGCTCTACGGTCCCGGCGTGCTGATGGCGTCGGCCACCCGTGGCTTCCCGACCGTCGGCTCGGAGGCCTTCCCCGGCCACCTCGCCTACAACAACCAGCTGCAGACGTTCATGAAGGAGGGCGGCAAGGTCCTGGCCTGCCGCTTCGCCATGGCGGCCCTGTACGGCATGCGCGAGACCGACCTCATCGAGGGCGTGCAGCCGATCCACCCGCTCGACATCCTCGACTGCACCCTGACCGCCCGCCGCGAGGGCGCGCTGGTCATGCAGACCTGGACCCTCTGACATCGTCTCAGCCCCCAGGTGACGGGCGGGCCGGGTCCACTTCGGACCCGGCCCGCCCGTTGCCGTTCCCGACCTCCGGTCGGCCCCGGTCAGCCGATCCGCCGGGCCGACGTCATTCCTCCGAGCAGCACCACGGGAGTTCCCGATGCCGGACGCCGGCACGTTCTCGCCCAACGTCGCGATGGCCCGCAACCGGTGGCGCGCGGCCGAGGACAGGCTCTACCCCACCCTGATCGCCGATCCCGGCTCCTACCAGCGGTCGATCAACGCGATCCAGGCTGTCGTCGCCGAGCTGCGCAAGCGCTGCACCGGCGTCGAGGACATCATCGCGGTCGAGGCCGCCCCCGAGGAGATCATCGCCGCAGCCCTGCCCGGCGGCAGCGCCATCCCCACCGACCTGCTGCTCGGCGTCGCCTGCGGCATGGCCGACCGCGAGATCAGCTCCGACGTCGAGCGCCGCCGCCGCGAGGCCGCCATCGAGGCCGCCCGCGCCGAGGGCCGCGCCTGGGTCGTCGTCAGCGGGCCGGAGACGGCCGAGGAGCTCACCGACGGCCGCCGCCCCGAGCTGCACCTGCCCACGGGCACCATCGTCGAGATCGCCGTCGACCCGTGGTCCGGCGAGGACCCCTTCCAGCTGCAGGTCACCGCGGGTGAGACCGGCACGCTGCTGATCACCGGCTCCTTCACCGACCGCGACGAGTGGCTCGCCGAGATCGCTCGCCAGCGCGCGGCGGTCGAGGCCGGGACGGTCGGCACGTGAGCGCCGCGCCCGACCTGGCGCCCACCGGCTGCCGGACGGCGCTGACCGTGGCCGACCTCGACGAGGTCTTCGCGATCCGCCGGGCGGTCTTCGTCGAGGAGCAGGCGCTGTTCGCCGGTTCCGACCTCGACGACCGCGACGACGACCCGTCGACGATCCACGTCGTGGGTACCGTCGGCGGCGTCCCCGCGGGCACCGTGCGGCTGTACCCGCTCGAGCCCGGCCACCCCGAGGGCGACTGGCAGGGCGACCGGCTCGCAGTCCTGCCCGGGTACCGGTCCTCGGGCCTGGGTGCGCCGTTGGTCCGCTTCGCCGTGGCCACCGCCGGCGAGCTGGGTGGAACACGGATGATCGCCCACGTCCAGATGCCCAACGAGGTGTTCTTCCGCCGGCTGGGCTGGAGCCGCCTCGGCGACCCGGAGATCTACGTCGGGCAGCCGCACCTGTTGATGGACATCGACCTGCAGGCCGCCCGCGTCGCCTCGTGATCCCCGGCTCACCCCACGCCTGACACTGCCAACAGACTGGTCCCGACCATGATCGAACCAGTCCGACGTCGTCGCACTCGGCGTTTCTCGTGTCAGGACGTGCGCGGGCGCTCGATCACCAGGCGGCCCGAGCGGCCGAACGTCTCCCGCAGCTCCACGGGCAACGATTCCGCGATCCGGGCCAGCGCCGCCCCGCGCTGCGCCGGCGTACCCAGCTGCCCGATGACCAGGTCGGACCTGGTGCGGGCGGCGACCTGGGCGGCCTCG
>MEGH01000044.1 GCA_001725415.1 Pseudonocardia sp. SCN 73-27 | reverse complement strand
AGCTGATCTGCCGCACCTCCTACTCGCAGCAGGCTGCGGTGATGGGCAGCCCGTTCGACTACCCGCTGTCGTCACGGTTCGACGAGAACGACACCGTCTTCGTCTTCGACAAGGTCCTCGTGCCGTGGGAGAACGTCTTCCTCTACGGGGACATCGAGAAGATCAACGGGTTCTTCCCCGTCTCGGGCTTCATCCCGCGCTTCACCTTCCACGGCTGCATCCGGCTCGCGACGAAGATCGACTTCATCGCCGGGCTGCTGCTCAAGGCCTTGGAGATCACCGGCAGCAAGGACTTCCGCGGCGTGCAGACCCGCGTCGGTGAGGTCATCGGCTGGCGCAACACCTTCTATGCCCTCGCCGACGCCATGGCCCGCAACCCCGACGGCTGGACCAACGGGGCGCTGCTGCCCAAGCTCGACTACGGGCTCACCTACCGGATGCTGATGATCCAGGCCTACCCCCGGATCAAGGAGATCATCGAGTCCGACGTCGCGTCCGGGCTCATCTACCTCAACTCCCACTCCGTCGACTTCAAGACGCCCGAGGTCCGGCCCTACCTCGACAAGTACGTCCGCGGGTCCAACGGTTACGAGGCCGTCGACCGTGTGAAGGTGATGAAGGCGCTCTGGGACGCCGTCGGCTCGGAGTTCGGTGGCCGCCACGAGCTCTACGAGCGCAACTACTCCGGCAACCACGAGAACGTGAAGGCAGAGCTGCTCTTCGCCGCCGAGGCCCAGGGCCACACCGCCGCGATGACCGGGCTGGCCGAGCAGTGCCTGGCCGAGTACGACCTGGACGGGTGGACCGTGCCCGACCTCATCGGCAACGACGACGTCTCGTTCCTGAGCAACCGCCGCTGACGCGCACCCACCGAGGAGAAGCGATGACCACCATCGAGAGCCCCACCGCAGCCGCGTCCGGCGCGAGCGCCAGCCGGGCCGTCCGCGACGCGACGGCCCGCCACGGCCAGGCCGCCACGTCACAGGAGCGGCTCGACACCGTCGCCCGCGCCGTGCTCGGCGCCGTCCACGACGTCATCCGCGAGCATCAGGTCACCTACCCCGAGTTCCAGGCCGCGAAGCGCTGGCTGATGGCGCTCGGCGAGAGCGGTGAATGGCCACTGTTCCTCGACGTCTTCGTCGAGCACGTCGTGGAGCAGGTCGCGGCGGAGTCGCAGCAGGGCACCGTGGGCTCGATCGAGGGCCCGTACTTCCTGCCCGGCCAGGCGCGGCTCCCGGCCGTGTGCACCCTGCCGATGCGCGACGACGAGCCCGGCACCCCACTCGTCTTCGCCGGCCAGGTCCGGGCGCTGGACGGCACGCCGCTCGCCGACGCCGAGATCGACATCTGGCAGAACGCCGCCGACGGCTTCTACTCCGGCTTCGCGCCGCACCTGCCCGACGGGCTGCTGCGCGGCGTCGTCACCACCGACGGCGACGGCCGTTTCGAGGTCACGACGATCCTGCCCGCGCCCTACCAGATCCCGACCGACGGGCCGACCGGCACGCTCATCGAGAACGCCGACTGGCACCCGTGGCGGCCCGCCCACCTGCACCTCATGGTGCGCGCCGAGGGCCACCGCACGGTGACCACCCAGCTGTACTTCACCGGCGGGGAGTACCTCGACGACGACGTCGCCAACGCCGTGAAGGACGACCTCGTCCTCGACCCGGCGCCGGGCTCCGACGGCCGGCTGCGCGTCGAGTACGACTTCGTGCTCGAGCGCGCCTGACCTCCCCGTTCATCCGGGCCGGTCCGCGCGGCTGCGGGGACCGGCCCACCCCCGAGAGGCTCCGAAGTGAACGACGACCTGCGGATCGACCGCGTCGAGACCGTCGTGGTGGACGTCCCGCTGCGCAGGCCACACCGGTTCGCCCGCGCTGCCATGGACGCCCAGCCCGTGCTGTACGTGTTCGTCCGGACCTCGGGCGGCGTCACCGGCACCGGTGAGGGTGTCGTGCCGGCCGGGCCGTGGTGGGGCGGCGAGTCCGTCGAGACCATGCAGGTGATCGTCGAGCGATACGTCGCGCCGGTGCTGCTCGGCAGGCGTGTCGACGAGGTCGGCCCCCTGATGCGCGACGTCACCGACGTCGTCGCCGCCAACCTGTTCGCCAAGGCCGCCGTCGAGGTCGCGCTGCACGACGCCTGGGCGCGCGCCCTCGGTGTGCCGGTGCACGCGCTGCTCGGCGGTGCCGTCCGCACGTCGGTGCCGGTGACGTGGGCGCTCGGCACCGAGCCCGCACCCGTCGTCGTCGAGGAGGCACTGGCCAAGCTCGATGCCGGGCTGCACGGCACCTTCAAGCTCAAGATGGGTGCGCTCGACCCGGCCGTCGATGTCGCGCGGGTCGAGGCCGTCGCGGACAAGCTGGCCGGGGTCGCGGGCGTGCGCGTCGACCTCAACGCGCGCTGGGACCGGCTCACCGCGCTCACCCACCTCCCGCGGCTGGCCGAGGCCGGCGTCGAGATGGTGGAACAGCCGGTGCCGGGCAACGAGATCGAGGCGCTGGCCGAGATCAACGCTCGGCTGCCCATCCCGGTCATGGCCGACGAGTCGCTGCGCACCCCCACCGACGCGCTGCGGCTGGCCCGCCTCGGCGCCGCCGACGTCTTCGCCGTCAAGACCACCAAGTGCGGCGGGCTGCGGGCCAGCCTGGAGATCGCCGCCGTCGGCGCCGCGGCTGGTGTCCCGACGCACGGTGCGACGTCGATCGAGTCGCCCGTCGGTACTGCGGCGTCGTTGCATTTCGCCTGTGCCGCACCGGGTGCGACGTGGGGCAGCGAGCTGTTCGGGCCGTTGCTGATGGCCGAGGAGATGGCCGTCGAACCCCTGCGCTACGCCGACGGCCACCTGCACCTGCCCGCCGGTCCGGGGCTCGGCGTCGAGCTCGACCCGGACAAGGTCCGGGCCTTCCGGAGGGACTGACGAGAATGCTGTTCCACGTCACGATGGACGTCGACATCCCGCGCGACCTCGACCCGGCCGAGCGCACCGCGATCGTCGCCGAGGAGAAGGCGTACTCCCAGGACCTGCAGGAACAGGGCAAGTGGAAGCACCTGTGGCGGGTCGTCGGGCAGTACTCCAACGTCAGCGTCTTCGACGTCGGCTCGACCGACGAGCTGCACGACCTCCTCTGGGGCCTGCCGCTGTTCCCTTACATGACGGTCCGGGTCACGCCGCTGTGCCCGCACCCGTCGGCGATCCGGTGACCGCCGCCGCGGCCGCGCCGCCGGCACCCGTCCGCTGGGACGGGACCGCAGCGATCCCCTGGCACCGGGGACGGTCCGTGGTCGCGCTCGGGGTGTTCGACGGTGTCCATCGTGGACACGCGCGGCTCATCGCGCACGCCGTCGAGATCGGGCGTGAGCGCCGGCGGCCCGTCGTGCTCGCGACGTTCGACCCGCACCCCGCGACGGTCGCCGGCCCGCGACGCGACACCGCGCCCCTGGCCGACCTCGATCGGCGCGTGGCACTCGCCCACGAGCACGGCGCCGACGCGGTGCTCGTCCTGCCGTTCTGCGAGGCCATGGCCCGCACACCCGCCGTCGACTTCGTGCGCGACGTGCTGGTGAACGCGTTGCGCGCCACCGACGTCGTCGTCGGTGAGGACTTCCGCTTCGGCCATCGCGGCGCCGGCGACGTCAGGTTGCTGGGCCGGCTCGGGCCGCGCCACGAGTACGCCGTCCACAGCGTCGCGCTCCTCGCGGGCTGCTCGTCGACGCGCGTGCGGGAGCTGCTGCGGGCCGGTGACCCTGCCTCGGCGGCCACCGTGCTCGGGCGTCCGCACACCGTCGTCGGGCGGTGCGTCGACGGCCTCTTCCGCAGCTCGACGCTGCTGCCCGCGCCCGGCCGCTACCGGGTCCGCGTCCGCGGGCACGCGACGGTTGCCGACGTGCGCGCCGACTGCGGCGTGGTCCTGCACATGCCGCAGCCGGACGCGCGGATCGAGGTCGCGTTCCTCGACCGCGCTGTTCCGGTGATGCCATGACGCTGCGGCTGCACACCGTCGTCGACGGCCCCGCCGACGGTGTGCTGGTCCTCGGCCCGTCGCTCGGCACCGACACCGGAGTGTGGGACGACCAGCTGCCCGTGCTCGCGGCGCAGGTCAGGACCGTGCGGTTCGACCTGCCCGGCCACGGCGGCTCACCCGACCCCGGCGGCCCGCTCACCGTCGCCGACCTCGCCGACGGCGTCCTCGCCGCGCTCGACGACCTGGGCGTCGACCGGTTCCATTACGCGGGCGTCTCCCTCGGTGGGGCGATCGGCCAACACCTCGCCGTCCACAGCGGACGCATCCTGTCGCTGATCGCCGTCGCGACGTCGTGCCGGTTCCCGGACCCGCCGTCGTGGCACGCCCGTGCCGAGGCCGTGCGCGCCGGCGGGACGTCGACGATGGTCGGTTCCCGCGCCGGCGTCTGGTACACCGACGATCTCGCGCGCAACCGTCCGGGACGCGTCGCCGCGCTGCTCGACATGCTCCGCGCGACCTCCGCCGAGGGCTACGCCGCCTGCTGCGAGGCCGTCGGCACCTTCGACATGCGCGACGCACTCGCCGCGGTGACCGTGCCGACGACCGTCGTCGCCGGAGCCGACGACCCCGCCACGCCACCCGACCACGTCGCCGACATCGCCACCCGCATCCCGGGGGCGCGCTTGCGGGTGCTGCCCGGTGCGCACCTGCCCAACCTCGAGTCCGCCGACGCCGTGACGGCACTGCTGCTCGACCAGGTCGGCGCCGGGGTCGGGCGCAGACGGCCGGAAGCGCCACGGTGAACGGCGCGGTCGTGCGTCGACGATCTTCGGGCTGCCGCGCCGAGGACGAGGGCGTCGACGAACAGGTGTGTGGTCACGATCTCGTCGACCTCGGCGATCACGAGGTCGGCCGCGGTCGCCATGTCGGGGTCGAAGTTCCGTACGGTCGTCGCGTGGACGAGGTTGCCCAGCTCGTCGGCGGCGCGGGCGCGGATCAGCCGGCGCTCGCCCTGATGAACATGTCGCCCCGACGGGGCTCAGCCCAGGGTGCGGATCCGGCGACCCACCTCGACGGTCGCAGCTGCGACGTCGGCGTCCAACGCGACCGCCACCGGTGGGCCGCCCGCCTCGACGCGGCGGTCGATCACCGTCACGCCGCGTTCGGCGCCGTGCGAACAGGCGACGGCGAGCGGGAACGGCGTGGTGCGCAGGCTGCCGGGCACCACGGCCTCCAGCACCGCGAGGGTGTCGTGCAGCGCGACCGAGTCGTTGCCGTGCCGCTGGATGAAGGTGTCGCGATACAGGCGCGCGGTGCGCACCAGCAACTCGGTGCGCGGCCCGGCGAGGGCGAGGTCGTCGAGCCATGCCCCGGTGACCCGGGCGGCCATCGTCAGGTCGAGCGGGACGAGCGTGACGGGCACGTCGTGCTGGGTCAGGACGCGGTGGGCGGCCTCCGGGTCGGCGTAGACGTTGAACTCGCCCGCGCCCCGGGTGTTGCCGGCACCGAACGAGCCGCCCATGGCGACGATCCGACCCAGCCGTGGCACGAGGTCCGGCCTGGTCGCGAGCAGCAGCGCTGCGTCGGTGAAGGGCCCCAGACACACCAGCGTGACTGGCTCGTCGGCCGCGCGCAGCACGTCGGCCATCAGCTCGACGCCCTGGCGCGGATCGCCGGGACCGGGCGCGGGCAGTTCGTCCCCGCGCAACCCGAGGCCGTCGACGCCGTGCCAGTCGGGCGCCGTCTCGGCCTGCGGGTGCACGAGTGGGCGGATCGACCCCGCGGCGGCCGGGACGTCGGTGCGCCCGGCGAGCGCGAGGATGCGTCGCAGGTTCACGAACGTCTGTTCCCGGCCGACGTTGCCGTACGTCGCGACGACGGCACGGACGTCGACCTCGGGGCTGCAGAGGGCGAGGACGATCGCGAACGCATCGTCCACCCCGGGGTCGGTGTCGATGATCATCGGGGCGGGCAACGGGCGGCCTCCTCGTGGTGTGTCCGGTCCGGTCACGGGCTCTCGACGGGTTCCCAGCGCTGGTCCTGCGCCGGCTCCCACGCCCGCATCCGTGTCAGCAGTGTCGCCGGATCCGTCCCCGACAGCACGATCCCGCGGTCGGCGGGGCGCACGAAACCCTCGTCGACGGCGTGGTCGAGGAACCGCAGGAAGTGGTCGTAGTAGCCGGCGGTGTCGAGCAGGCCTGTCGGCTTGGCGTGCAGGCCGAGCTGCGACCACGTCAGCACCTCGGCGAACTCCTCCAGCGTCCCGAGCCCGCCGGGCAGGGCGACGAACCCGTCGGCGAGCTCACCCATGAGCGCCTTGCGCTCGTGCATCGACTCGACGACGTGCAGTTGCGTCAGGCCCTCGTGGGCGATCTCGTCGCCGAGCTGCTGACGGGGGATGACGCCGTGCACCTGCCCACCTGCGGCCAGCGTGGCATCGGCCAGCGCCCCCATCGTGCCGACGCTCGCGCCGCCGTACACGACGGTGATGCCCTGGCTGCCCAGCAACGTGCCGAGGCGCTGGGCGCCGGCGAGGAACGCCGGGTCGCGCCCGGTGTTGGAGCCGCAGAACACGCACAGGCTCCCGATCTCGGTCATCGCGGTCTCCTCCGCTCGGGGTCGGTCACCGGTACGCGGCCCGGCCGGTCAGGGTCTCGCCGATGACGAGGGTGTGCACCTCGTCGGTGCCCTCGTAGGTGCGCACGGACTCCAGGTTCGCCGCGTGCCGCAGCGGCGGGTACTCCCCGGAGATCCCGTTGCCGCCCAGGATCGTGCGGCACTCGTGGGCGATCGCGATCGCCTCGCGCACGTTGTTGAGCTTGCCGACGCTGACCTGCTCGGGACGCAGCTGGTGGCGGTCCTTGAGCCGACCCAGGTGCAGGGCCAGCAGCATCGCCGCGTTGAGCGCGACGGCCATGTCGGCGAGCTTCTTCTGGGTCAGCTGGAACGCGCTGATCGGTCGTCCGAACTGGACCCGGGTGTCGGCGTAGCCGAGGGCTGTGGCGAGACAGTCGCGGGCGGCGCCGACAGCACCGAAGAGGATGCCGAACCGGGCCTCGTTCAGGCAGGACAGCGGGCCGCGCAGTCCGCGTGCCTCCGGCAGCATCGCCGATGCAGGGAGCCGGACGTCGTCGAGGCTCAGCGCGGAGGTCACCGACGCACGCAGGGACAGCTTGCGGCCGACGTCGGTCGTGGAGAACCCGGGGGTGCCGCGGGGAACGAGGAAGCCGCGGACCCCCTCGTCGGTGCGTGCCCAGACGGTCGCGACGTCGGCGAGACCGCCATTGGTGATCCACATCTTGGACCCGTTGAGCACCCAGTCGCCCCCGTCGCGCACCGCGTGGGTGCGCATCGACCCGGGATCGGACCCGGCGTCGGGCTCGGTCAGCCCGAAGCAGCCGATCGCCTCGCCCGCGGCGAGCCGGGGCAGCCACTCCTGCTTCTGTTCCTCCGAGCCCCAGCGGTGGATCGAGTACATCGACAGGGAGCCCTGCACGGAGACGAAGCTGCGTAGGCCTG
Source organism: Pseudonocardia sp. SCN 73-27 (assembly GCA_001725415.1). Lineage (GTDB taxonomy): Bacteria > Actinomycetota > Actinomycetes > Mycobacteriales > Pseudonocardiaceae > Pseudonocardia. The sequence goes on along the minus strand of MEGH01000044.1, from coordinate 27,291 downwards.
AGTCCACGGCCTCCAGCTCGAGACATGCCAGCCCGTAGCCGACGGCGTCGGTGCCGGCGCAGCCGTAGCCCTCGAGGTGCATGCCGAGCAGGCCGAGTTTGCCCAGTTCGGGAACGAGCTCCCTGGGGAACGTCGCGGCGTCGAACCAGCTGGCGACGTGCGGGCGGGCGTGGTCGTCGAGGAAGGCGCGGACCGTGCGCTGGATGTCGCGCTCCTCGTCGGTGAGCAGCGAGGCCACCGACAGCAGGTCCAGCGGGTCGGTCATGACGGGCATCGATGGCCTCCAGTACGGGTGGCGGTCACGGGGCGAGCGGCCGGGCGGGCCGGAGGTAGACGGTGGTCGTCGTCGTGAAGAACTCGCGGGCGGCGGCGCCCTGCTCCTTCGGCCCGAACCCGCTGTCCTTGGCCCCGCCGAAGGGGACGTGCGGGTCCGCGCCCGCAGTCTCGGAGTTGACGTGCAGGACGCCGACGTCGAGCGTCGCGATCGCGGTGGCGACGGCGTCGAGACCGTTGGTGAACACGGCCGCGGAGAGGCCGAACACGCTGTCGTTCACCAGCTGCAGCGCCTCGCGGTCCGTGGCGGCCCGCCGGACGGCGAGCACCGGGCCGAACAGCTCGTCGCGCCAGAGGGCGTCGTCGCCGTCGAGCTCGACGACCGTCGGGGGCAGGAACGCGCCGTCGGCACGCGCGTCGGTGTAGCGGTCGCCGCCGCAGTGCACCCGTACCCCGGCGCGACCGGTCGCGGCCTCGACGGCTGCGTGCACGTCGTCGCGCGCACTCGTGGAGACGAGCGGACCCATGTCGGTGCCGTCGAGGCCCGGGTCGCCGACGCGGATCGCCGCGACCCGCCGGAGCAGCCGGTCGAGGAACTCCTCGGCGACAGAATCCGTGACAGCGACCCGTGAGGTGGCAGTGCACTTCTGCCCGGTCGAGCGGAACGCCCCGGCGACGATCTGGTCGACGGCCAGGTCGAGGTCGGCGTCGGCGAGAACGGCGGCGGCGTTCTTGCCGCCCATCTCGGTCTGCACCGGCCGGGCGAGCTCGCCGCAGCGGGCGATGATCCGCCGCCCGACCGCCGTCGACCCGGTGAACGTGACCCGCCGGATTCCGGGATGCTCCAGCAGCGCGGGCGCGTCGGTGTTGCCGATCAGCAGCAGCGACAGCACCCCGGGCGGTAGCCCGCCCTCGACGAGGGCCTCCGCGAGCCGCATCGCGAGCAGCGGCACCGCGCTCGCCGGCTTCCAGACGACAGGGTTGCCGTAGGCCAGCGCCGGCGCGATCTTCCAGGCGGGGATGGCGATGGGGAAGTTGAACGGCGTCACGACGGCGACGGGGCCGACCGGGCGGTGCACGACCTGGATCTGTTCGTCCGGGCGGGGGGAGGCGTAGACCTCGCCGACCGGGCGCAGGCCGGCCGATCCGTGGAACCGCAGGATCTCCGCGGCCCGGCGCACCTCACCGATGCCCTCCGCGCGGGTCTTGCCCTCCTCCCGGCACAGCTCGGTGCCCCACGTCTCGGAGTGGGCGTCGAGGACCGCCGCGGCCCGGGCGAGGATCTCCCCACGCACCGGGAAGGGCGTCGCGGCCCACGGCGCGGCGGCATCGACGGCGGCGCGTACGGCGTCGTCGATCTCGGGCCGACCCGCGAGCCGGCCACGGGCCACGACGGTGCCCGGCCGGGCGGGGTCGACGTCGACGAGATCGGGACCGACCGGGTCGACCCATTTCCCACCGACGAGGCTGCGCAGGGCGACGGGGCCGGTCACGAGGTCGTCCCGATCTTCGCCCGTTCGCGCAGCCCGGGCAGCACGTCGACGGCGAACTGTTCGAGGAACCGGTGCTGGTCCCCGCCAGGTCCGTGCAGCACCACGTCGGTGAAGCCGAGGTCGAGGTAGGTCCCGATGCGCTCGACGACGTCCTCCGGGTCGTCGGACACGATGAACCGGGAGTGGGCCTTGTCGGCGTTCGCGTCGGCGAGCCGTTCCATCTCGACGGCGTCCTCGACGCCGGTCTTCTGCTCCGAGCTCAGCGCGAGCGCCGCCCACCAGCGGCAGTTGTCGTACGCGGTGTCGAGGTCACGGTCGTAGGACACCTTGATCTCGATCATCCGACGCAGGTCGCCGTGCGAGCGGCCGGCCTGGGTGGCGCCGTCGGCGACGTTGGCCAGCAGGGTCCGGTACAGCTCGGGGTCCTTGCCCGAGGTGCAGATGAACCCGTCGCCGACCCTGCCGGCGAGCTTGGCCGCGAGCGGGCCCGAGGCGGCCACGTAGATGGGGACGGGTCGTTCGGGCCGGTCGTAGATCGTCGCCTTCTCGGTGCGGTACCAGGTGCCCTCGAAGTCGACACGGTCCTCGGTCCACAGCCGGCGCATCAGGGTGATCGCCTCGGCCATCCGCATCCGGCGCTCCTTCGGCCCGGGGAACTCCACGCCGGTGGCCGGGGTCTCGTTCATCGCCTCGCCCGACCCGATCCCGAGAACCACGCGACCCGGGTTGAGCACCGCCAGGGTGCCGAAGGACTGCGCGACGATCGACGGGTGGTAGCGCAGCGTCGGGGTGAGGACGCTCGTGGCCAGCACCGCACGCGAGGTCGAGGCCCCGGCGGCGCCGAGCCAGGTCAGGGCGTTGGGGGCGTGACCGCCGCGGTGTCGCCACGGTTGGAAGTGGTCGGACACCGCGACGATGTCGAGGCCGCGGTCCTCGGCCTCGACCGAGAACTCGATCAGCTCGCGCGGACCGAACTGCTCGGCGGAGGCCTTGTAGCCGATTCGGACGTCGCCGGTGGCGACCGGATCGGACGAGGGCATGGTGCGGGTCCTTCCAGAGGGGTGAACGGACGCAGAGCTGCGGAATCAGAAGAGGTGGTTCTTGCCGCCGAAGACCTCGCTGACCGACTCGTCGGTGAAGATGCGGCGGATCGTCGCGGCGAGCAGCGGCGCGCAGGACACGACGTGGACGTTGTCGGGTGCGCCGGGGCGCAACGGGATCGTGTCGGTGACGACGATCCGTTCGAACGGTGCGGCGGCGAGGTTCTCGTTCGCCCGGCCCGACAGCACGGCGTGGGTCGCGGCGGCGAACACCCGTCGGGCACCGGCCGCGACGACGGCCTCGCCTGCGGCCCGCAGGGTGCCGGCGGTGTCGATGATGTCGTCGACGATGATCGCGGTCTTCCCTCGGACGTCGCCGATGACGTGCCCGATCTCGGCGACCTGCTGGGCGGGGCGTTCCTTGTCGAGGATCGCGAGGCCGGCACCCATGCGGGTCGCGAACTGCTTGTTGAGCTTGACCCGGCCGGCGTCCGGCGCCACCACGACGAGGTCGTCGTCCAGGCCGGCGAAATGGTCGGCCAGCATCATCAGCGACGTCATGTGGTCGACCGGGCGGGAGAAGAAGCCTTGCAGCTGGCCGGCGTGCAGGTCCATCGTCAGCACCCGGTCCACTCCGGCCGACTCGAGCATCCGGGCGACCAGCCGCGCCGAGATCGGCTCACGCGCCTCGGACTTCTTGTCCTGGCGCGAGTAGCCGTACCAGGGGGTGACGGCGATGACGCGGTGGGCGCTGGCGCCGACCGCGGCATCGATCATGACGAGCAGTTCGAGCAGGGCGTCGTTGGTGTTGACGCCCGTCGCCGGGTTCCCGCACATCGGCTGCACGATGAAGACGTCGGCGCCACGGATGGATTCGGTGAAGCGGCAGTACACCTCGTCGTTGGAGAAGGTCTTGAGCGTCACCGAGCCGAGTCCGACGCCGAGCTCGTGGCCGATGGCGTCGGCCAGCGCGGGGTTGGCGCGACCGGAGAAGAGCATGAGCCGCTTGCGGTAGCCGAGGTGCATGCACGTGCCTTCCGGGGCACCGATGACGGTGCTCATGTCACACGCTCCCGATCCAGCAGCCGGCGGCCCAGGGCGTAGGCACCGCGGATGTCGTCGCCGTCGAAGCAGACGGCTGCGCTGGCGCGCAGCACCTCCGAGCAGTTGACCCCGACGGTGTGGGTGAGGTGCGCGAACAGCAGGGTGTCCGACGTCGAGTCGCCGTAGGCGACGGCGTCGGTCTCGTCGAGGCCGAGCTCGTCGAGCAGCCGCAGCGTGATGTCGACCTTGTGCTGCAGCGTGAGCAGGTGCTCCTTGCGGGCCTGCCGACGTGGCACGACGTCGGAGCCGAACGTGCGGTGGGCACCCCATGCCTCGAGCCGGCGGACGAAGAAGTGCGGTGACTGCGAGATCACCGCGACGTGCTCGCCCCGCGCGGTGATGTCGGCGAACACCTCCCGCACGCCGTCGATCCACGCCGACGCGGCGAACGCCGCGTCGATCTCCTCGTCGGTGACGTCGGCCCAGAGCGGCAGCATCTGCTCCCAGAACTGGACGTCGGTGATCTCGCCGCGGCCCCAGGCCCGCTCGATCCGGTCGGCGGCCTCGAACGTGCCCAGGTGCCGGGCGAGCTCCACGGAGCCTGCGCCGCGTAGGAGGGTTCCGTCCATGTCGAAGACGTGCAGGTGGGTCATCGGCGGCGGTCTCCCGGTGGTCGGACGGACGCCGTCGCGGCACGGGAGGGGGTTCGTGCCGCGACGGCGTCGCAGGGTGGAGCCTCGAGGATCCTCGGTCGGTGCCGGCCTCAGGCCGGTGCCGTGACCGCGGTCTCGTTCTGCACCGTCCGCATCTGGCCGATGTGGTCGATGTAGTACGACTCCGGGACCTCGCGCTCGGCGTTGGCGATGAGCTCGGTGAAGTCCCACTTCTTGAGCAGCTTGCCGTTGCGGAACACCGGCTTGAGAACGTTCTCGGACTCGGGGATCGAGCCCTTCGGAACCGTCGTGTAGGTGCCGTTCTCGTACTTGAGTGCGAGCCGGCCCTTCTTCGAGACCTTGAACGCCGCGCCGGTCGGGTTCTTGGCGATGTCGCGCCACTCCCCGTCCACGCACACCGCGGAGGCCTTCTGCCCGAAGTTCATGGTGTCGCGGTTCCAGTGCTGCAGCAGGCCACCGCCCATGCCGAACACGGCGTTGTCGGCGGCGAGGCCACGTCGCTCCAGCTCCATGTAGACCTGCGGGAGGCTGTAGAAGTTGACGCCGTCGCCCTGCACCACGCGGATGAACGGCGGCAGGATCTTGAAGCCCTTCGAGTTCACCTCGTAGCCGAAGGCGTCCATCAGCCACTCGGTGGTGTCGGCGGTGACCTGGACGATGTCGCCGGAGTCGGGCCGGACCCCGACGAGGCCGGGGAAGTTGCGGATCTGCTCGCGCAGCTCGCCGCCGATGATCTTCTTGACGCAGTTCTCGTGGTCGTAGGTGTCCGACAGCAGCAGGGCGCAGCCCTCGGGGGCGTAGACGTCGAGCATGTTGCGCAGGGCGTCGACCTCGTGCTCCTGGCCCCACGCACAGAACCCGGCGTGCTCGGAGTTCGGGCCCGAGTTGGAGACCTTGCCCGCGTTGTAGAAATGCTTCGCGGCGAGGATGCCGGGGACGGTGTCGGACTGGTCGAAGTTGACGAGGTGCGCGAGACCGCCCAGCGCGGCCGACTGCTGCGAGCTGACGCCACGGGCGCCGTAGTCGTGCAGCGTGTTGCGGATGAGGTGCGGGTTGTCGGACGTGCGGGCCAGCGCCTCCTTGATCACCATCTTCGACAGCCAGCTGACGGTGCCGATCGTCGTCGGGTACCAGACCGCACGCAGCAGGGCGGTCTCGAAGAAGCTGGTGGCCCAGAAGTACTTCGGGTCGGTGTTGATGACCTGGACCAGCACGTTGCGTGCCGGGAGCACGGTGCCCTCGGGCACGGCCTCGATCTCGACGGGCAGGAACCCGTCGTAGTCGTTGAGGATGCCCAGCCAGTTGTCCCGGTTGAAGTGCATGCCCTGCTCGCGGACGACGAACTCGGCCTCGTCGATGTCCTCGAGGGTGATGGGCCGCATGAGGTACTCGCGCAGGTACGCCTGCAGACCGACGAACTGCGTGACCGGCCATTCGCCGCCCCGGGACTCGATGTAACTCGAGACGTACTCGGTGCCGGGCGGGTACAGCGGGTAGTGGCAGTGCTTGTAGTTGTCGGTGTTGATGATCAGGTTGTCGAGGTAGCCCATCGGCACTTCACCTTCCGCGAGAGTCGTTTCTACCGACCTGCCGTACCGATCCGGGATGGCACGGCGTGGATGGAACAGGTGTGGACCTGGCTGCGTGGAACCGGGGTTCTACGCGGACGAGCAGCCTTGCGTATTCGTCTGACGGACCACCAGGCATCGAGGCGTACAGCAACACGATGTTAACGTTTCTAGTGTGACCGTCAACTCACCTCCTTCGTGAATTTCGGGGAGCGTGCGCCGAGCACCGGTGCGACGCTCGGCGGCGCCGCCCTCGTACGCGGTAGGAACCTGCAGATCAGTGCGATGCGGGGCGACGATGCCCAAACCGGTGCGGGGTCGCGTCGATGACAGGGGTCGGCGCTGCGTCGTCGGGAGTGCAGGCTGGGCAGAACCGTTTCTAACAAGACCACCTGTTGTCGCCTCCTTCCCGCTGTCCGGTGTTCGCTACGCGTCCACGAGCGCTGCAGCGAGTGCGGCGGCCGTCGGCATTCCGTTCCTGGCGCCGATGGCCCTCACGGACAGCCCCGCGGCCACGGTTGCGGCCCGTGCTGCCGCGTCGAGCCCTCGGCCCACGGCCAGCTCCGCGGCGAGGACACCGTTGAAGGTGTCGCCGGCTCCGGTCGTGTCACGGACCTCGACCGGCAGCGGAGCGACGTGCCGCGACGTCCCGTCACTGCCGACGACGAGTACGCCGTCGCCACCGAGTGTCACGAGCACGGGCGCGCGAGTCCTGCCGACGAGGGCCTGTGCGCACGTCAGGATCTCCTTGCAGCTCGGCGAGGCGCGCGAGGGCGGCGTACCGCCGCCCGCAGCGGCCGCCAGTGCGAACAGTTCGCCGGTGTTCGGCGTGAGCACCGGGCCGAGGTCGAGCAGCTCGACGACAGCCGGGATCACCGGCGCGGGGTTGAGTACGCACCGCACCCGGGCCGCGGTCGCGGCACGCACCGCCGTGGCGACCGCGTCGCCGGGTACCTCGGTGCTGACGAGCACACATCCGGCGGTGGGCAGTCGACGCCGCAGGGCCGCCTCCACCGCGTCGGCGCCGAGCCGTCCGTTGGCCCCCGCACCGACCGCGATCTGGTTCTCGCCGGCCTCGTCGACGACGATCAGGGCGACTCCGGTGGCCTCCTGTGCGACCACGGACACGTCGCCGGTGCGGACGCCGTCGGCCGCGAGCTCTCTCAGGGCCGTCGCGCCGAGGTCGTCGTCGCCGACCGCCCCGACGTAGTGCACGCGTCCGCCCACCCGTGCCGCGGCGACGGCCGCGTTCGCGCCCTTGCCGCCGCCGTGCCGGCGCATCCCGGGGCCCACGACGGTCTCGCCGGGGCCGGGCAGCTGCGGCGCGGTCACCACCATGTCGACGTTGACCGCGCCGACGACCACGATGTCGTCGGCAGTCATCACCGCTCCTTCGGTGGGCCGACGCTGTCGCGGATGCGAACCTCGGCGGGCAACGGGCCGGTGGTGTCGGGCTCCCTGCCCTCGAGCAGGTCGAACAGCACCCGCGCGGCCCGGTGGCCCATGTCGTACGCCGGCTGGCGCACGCTGGTCAGCGCCGGTGTCAGCATGCTGGAGATCGGCTGGTCGTCGAAGCCGACGACGCTCATGTCGCCGGGAAGGTCGAGCCCGTTGTCGCGCAGGCACTGCATCGCGCCGATGGCCATGAGGTCGTTGGCGCACAACAGCGCCGTCGGCCGCTCCGACTCCGGCCACGCGAGGATCTCCGCGGCTGCGGCGTACCCGGACTCCTGCCGGTAGTCGCCGGCGAGGACGGGGACCGAGTCGGGGTCGATCCCCGCGCCCGCGAACGCCTCGCGGTAGCCGGCGAGACGTTGCTGCGCCGTCCACAGCGCAGGCGGGCCGCCGATCACGGCGAGCCGGTGGTGGTCCTGGCCGAGCACGTGCGCCGCGACCTCACGGCCGCCGCGGCGCGAGTCGCACACCACGGCGGGCAGGTCGCGACCCGGGATCTGCTCGTCGACCAGGACGACAGGGCCGGACCGGGCAAGGTCGTAGATGGCCGCGGGCATGGACCCCGTGCCCGACAGGTAGATCACGCCGTCGACACGCTGGCTGCGCAGCAGCTTCGCCTGGCTCTCCTCGGGCAGCTCCGTGGCATCGGGCAACACGAGGACGACGAGCACGTCGACGGCCGACGCGGCGCGGTGCACCCCCTCGGCGACCATCGCGAAGAACTGGTTGGTCAGGTCGGGCACGACCATCGCGATGGTCGACGCCGAGCGCCGCTTGAGGCTGCGTGCGGACTCGTTGGGGGAGTAGTCGAGCAGGCGGATCGCGTCGAGCACCCGGTTGCGACGCTCGGGGGCGACGGGCCCGCTGTCGTTCAGTACATAGCTGACCGTGCTGATCGAGACGTTCGCGTGCTCCGCGACGTCCTTCATCGTGGGCCGACGGCGTGACACCACGGCAGACCTCCTCAGGCGCCGGCCGCCCAGCCGAGGATGGACGCCCACAGTCTCTGGTAGTGCGGCCATCCGACGAACTCCGGTGGCGCCCAGTGCGGCGCCAGGTCCGAGGCGAACGCGACGGAACGGCCCTCGCCCGCCGGCCCGACGACCAACAGGGGATCGTCCCCTGCACGTGCCACGGTCGTCGCCTCCGGCTTCGCGATCAGACGGTTGTACCCGAGCAGCGGCGGCCACTCCGCGGGGGTCCCTCCCAGGACCGGGTGCGCGGGCTCGTCGAAGTCGGCCTTGACGCCCGCGGACTCCTCGATCCGGTCGTCGTGGTCGAGCATCCGCACCGGCAGGACGTCGGCCAGCGGCGTCATCCCGAACCGCGCCTTGCCCTCGATCCCCGTGAACGACATGTATCCGCCGATCATCACGAGTCCGCCGCCCGCACGCGTCCAGTCGCGGAGCACGGCGAGCCGGTTCGCGCTGCGCTCCGAGCGCAGGAACGTCTCGTCGGGCAGGAGGAACGAGTTGGACCCGATGTCGGAGAGGACGACGACGTCGAACTCGTCGAGCTCGACGGCCGAGCGCGGGAACCGGGCCGAGATCTCGTGCCCGCGGACGTAGGTGACCCGGAAGCCCTCACGGTCGAGCGCTGCGAGGAAGTCGCCCGCGCCCTCCTCGTACTCGGTGTTGTGGAACTGGTCGAAGCCCTTCATGTGGATCGTGTGCTTGATCCACGACTCGCCCGCGAACAGCACCCGCAGCGGGCCGGACGCGGCGCTCACAGGAGCCGGTCCCCGACGTGGTCCGGGAGCACCCGGGCCTCCGGCATCGCGATGACGTTGATCTCCCGCATGTCCCAGCCGATCATCCGGTCGGGTACCAGTTCGTAGTACGTCCGGCCTGCGACCTCACCGAACTCCAGGTACTGCTCGGCGTAGGGGTGGCCGACGTGGAAGTACTTGTCGAACACCAGCTGCGCCAACGTCTTCGCGAGCGCGCCGTCGTCGATCGGCTGCATCGTCCCGGTGATCCGGACCCCGCTGACCGTCGCGTACTCCTCGCCCTGGTCGACCAGGGCCGACAGCGGACGTCCGGCGGTGACGTTCACGCCGTGCCGTGACGCGGCGTCGATCGGGATGAAGATCCGCTGCTCGTGGACGACGAGCCACAGCGGCGACAGGTAGATGCTGCCGTCCTGGTTCGCCGTGGCGATCCGGATGGTTTTCGCGCGCGACAGGTAGGCCCAACGCTTGTCGCCCCGCAGCGGCTGCCAGGTGCTGGCGGTCACGGCCATGATCAGCTCCCCTCGGAGGTGCGCAGCGCCGTGAGCTCGCGGCTGTAGTCGGGTGCGTCCGCGACGCCGACCTTCGGTGAGGGCCCGGACGTCCAGAAGAACTTGTAGGACACCCCGCTGCACTCGAGCCGGTAGGTGTAGCCCGCGGGCAGGTAGATGTGCTCCCCGACGCCCGCCTCCAGCACGATCGTGCGGCCCGCTGCGTCCTCGACCACGAGGTGGATGTGTCCGTCGAGGACGTAGTGCGTCTCGTCGAAGTCGCGCTGCTCCCACTGGTAGGGCAGGTGGTCGGGCTCGCCGTAGCAGTAGCCGTGCCGGAAGAAGCGGGCGTCGTCGCGCTCGCGCGACAGGAAGATGTTCGTCGTGATGCCGGTGTTGAACGTCAGCACGGGCATCTTGTCGATCTCGTCGGGCACGATCACCCGCGGGAACCGACGCGCGTTGGGGGCGGCGGGGTCGTAGTCCGTCACGACGCGTCTCCTCTCTGAGGTCGCAACCTCGCCGGCCGGATTCCGAGAAAGGTTTATGCTCGGCCGGTGCCGGTGAGGTCTCGCTGCGGAACGGCAGGCGGTTGAGTCGTTTCTAGTTTGCAGCTGTCGCACCATGCGGTCAAGCCCCAGTTCAGCGCGTTTCGCGCGGTCGGACCGCGGTGTTCCGGTCCCTTGTCCCCTCGCTGTGCTGGTCAGAGGGGCTTCGTGGCCCGAGCCGGCGGTCGTCCTTGACGACGTCGGTCTGTCGCACCTACCTTCTGGAAACCATTCCATCGGAGGTGCGATGTCGACCCCGCCCGCCGCCTTGGGCTCCCTCACCGTCCTGGACTTCTCACGTGTCCTCGCCGGGCCCTTCGCCACGATGATGCTCGCCGACCTCGGCGCCACCGTCGTGAAGGTCGAACGTCCGGGCACGGGCGACGACACCCGTGCCTGGGGTCCACCGCACGACGACCGCGGATCCGCCACCTACTTCCAGTCCGTCAACCGCAACAAGACCGCCGTCGTCTGGGATCTGGCCGATCCCGCCGACGTCGCCGCCGCCCGCGCGGCGGCGCTCGACGCCGACGTCCTCGTCGAGAACTTCCGGCCCGGCGTCATGGACCGCCTGGGTCTCGGCCCCGGGGCGGTGCGCGCCGCGAACCCCCGGCTCGTGTACTGCTCGATCACCGGCTTCGGCGCCGGTGCCGGTGCCACGCTGCCCGGCTACGACCTGCTCGTGCAGGCCGTCGGCGGGCTGATGAGCATCACCGGCGAACCCGATGGTGAGCCGCAGAAGGTCGGTGTCGCGCTCGTCGACGTCCTCGCCGGGCTGTTCGCAACCGTCGGAATCCTCGCCGCGCTACGCCACCGCGACATCGCGGGTGAAGGCCAGCACGTCGAGGTCGACCTGCTCTCGAGCCTGCTCGCCGCGCTGGTCAACCAGGGATCGGCCTACACGGTCGCCGGGATGGTTCCGGGCCGGCTGGGCAATCGGCATCCCAGCATCGCGCCCTACGAGCTGCTGCGCTGCGCCGACCGGGATCTCGCGGTCGCCGTCGGCAACGACCGGCAGTTCCGGTCGCTCTGCGCGACGCTCGGGCTCGACCTGCTGGCCGACGACCCCCGGTTCGCCACCAACACCGACCGCGTCGCTCATCGCGACGAGCTCGCCGTCGCGCTGGGGGAGCGGCTGCGGCAGGAACCTGCCGCGAAGTGGGCGGAGCGGCTGACGGGCGCCGGGGTGCCCGCCGGTGTGGTCAACGACGTCGCCGGAGCCTTCCGCCTGGCCGCGTCCCTCGGCCTCGACCCGCTCGTCGCTGTTCCCCGCCCCGACGGAACGACGGTCGACCTGACCCGCAACCCCATCCGCCTGTCGGCGACACCCGCCCGCTACGTCTCGGCCCCGCCGCCCCTGCCCGGCTGACCTCGATCAGCCGCGGCCTCTCGACCGGGCGCAACCTCATGGTCGTCCCGAGGGTCGGGACAGCCACGAGGTTGCGCGGCCGGGTTCGGACACCACGTCCGTGGACACCGCCGCGGTCGCCGGGTCAGGCCGAGTAGCCGAACACCGACTTGACCTCCAGGAACTCGCGCAGCCCGAAGTCCGCGTACTCGCGACCGTTGCCCGACTGCTTGTATCCGCCGAACGCCCCGGCGAAGTCGAGACCTGCACCGTTGACGTGCACCATCCCGGTCCGCATCCGCCGGGCGATGGCCCGGGCACGCTCGGGATCGGCCGAGGACACGAACCCGGCCAGTCCGTACTCGGTGTCGTTGGCCAGCTGGACGGCCTCGTCCTCGTCGCGGTAGGTCAGGATGGTGATCACCGGCCCGAAGATCTCCTCGCGAGCGATCTGCATGTCGTTGGTGACCCCGGAGAGGACGGTGGGTCGGACGTAGTACCCGGTGTCGAGCCCGTCGGGACGGCCGAGGCCACCGGCGACGACAGTGGCGCCGTCGTCGACCGCGCCGGTGATCAGCCGCTGCACCTTGTCGTAGGCGGCCTGCGAGACGACCGGGCCGATGGTCACACCGTCGTGGGCGGGCGGTCCGACCACGATCGCCTCGGCAGCGGCCTTGGCCAGCGCGACGACCTCGGGCAGCCTCGACTCCGGCACGAGCCACCGGCTGCCCGCGTTGCAGGACTGACCGGAGTTGGCGACGACGTCGCCCATGTCACGGGGCACGACGGTCGCGAGGTCGGCATCGTCGAGGATGATGTTGGCGGACTTGCCGCCCAGCTCCTGGGCCACACGCTTGACCGTCGGAGCGGCGTTGCGGGCGACCTCGACACCGGCCCGGGTGGAGCCGGTGAACGAGATCATGTCGACGTCCGGGTGTGCCGCGAGGGCGGAGCCGACGGTCGGGCCGTCGCCGTGGACGAGGTTGAACACCCCGGCAGGCACCCCGGCCTCGTGCAGGACCTCGGCGATGACGACCGCGTTGAGCGGCGCGAGCTCCGACGGTTTGAGCACCATCGTGCAGCCGGCGGCCAGCGCCGGTCCGACCTTGGCCGCGATCAGCAGGGGCGGCCAGTTCCACGGCGTGATCAGACCGCACACCCCGATCGGTTCGTGGCGGATGCGGGTGGTGCCGCGGGTCTCCTCGAAGGCGAACTTCCGAAGGGTGTCGAGCGCCGTGGCGAACTGGCCGAGGCCGGCGCCCACCTGGGCGGTGTGCGCGAGTCCCGCGGGGGCGCCCATCTCGGTCATGAGGACGTCGGCGATGTCGTCGGCGCGGGACCGGTAGACCTCGACCACCCGTTCCAGGAGGGCGGCCCGCTCGTCCACGGTGGACTCGGAGAAGGTCGTGAAGGCGGCGCGCGCGGCAGCGACGGCACGATCCACGTCATCGGTGCCGCCGAGGGCGACGCGGCCGATCTCCTGCTCGGTCGACGGGTCGACGATCCCGGTCGTGGCGGACGTCGTGGGGGCCACCCACTCGCCTCCGATGTAGAAGCGGTCGGCGTTCGGCATCCTGGCTCCTCGATTCGCGGGTTCGCCGCAGGCGGAAGGCCGTCGGGCGATATAAACGTTTCCGGTAGACCATAGTGAGCGTCCGGGAGTCGGGTCAACGTGTTCCAGGTCTTTGCAGTACTTCCCTCGACGGTATGAAACAGGCACGCTGCCGGACATGACGCGAATCGATTCGACTCCGCTGTCGTCGACACCGCGGGCCCGGCTCGGTCGGTACCCGGACCGGGCACGGGTCGACCGCAGCGACCTCCATGCCGTCCTCGACGCGGGGATCGTGTGCCACCTCGGCGTCGTCGTCGACGGTGCGCCGCTCGTCCTGCCCACCGGCTACGGCCGGATCGGCGACGTCCTCTACCTGCACGGCTCGTCAGCGGCCACCAGCCTGCGTGCCGCCGATGCGGAGCCGGTGTGCGTGACCGTCACCCTCGTCGACGGGATCGTCTACGCGCGCTCCGTGTTCAGCCACTCCGTCAACTACCGGTGCGCGGTGGTTCACGGTCGCGCCCGGCGGGTCGACGACGACACGGAGAAGCTGGCCGGGCTGCGCGCGCTGGCAGAGCACATGGCCCCGGGATCGTGGGACCACGCCCGTGAGCCGACGCGCAGGGAACTCGCGGCCACGTTGCTCCTCGCCGTCGACACGACGGAGGCGAGCGTCAAGGTGCGGACGGGCCCACCCGGGGACGAGGACGACGACATCGCCGGCGCGACGTGCTGGGCGGGTGTGCTCCCGGTGACGACGGCCTGGGGCGAACCGCAGCCGTGCCCACAGTTGGCGGCGGGGGTCCAGGTCCCGGGGTACGTCGCGGACCGGCCCTGACCGACGCGGAACAGCGCCGAGCTCGACCGGAGACTGGTTCCGACCATGATCGGACCAGTCCGCTGTCGAAGTCGGCGGGCAGTCGTGCGGCCCGGCACCGGGGGTCCCGGTCCGGGCCGCACCGGGCAGGGCGTCACCGCGCCCAGGCGTGGTCGCGGACGATCGGAAGCCGCGCCCACCAGGCGCCGAGGCCCCAGAAGCGGCCGGCGTTCGTGGCAGCGAGGACGATCAGCGCGAGGGCGTAGATCACGTGGTAGTCCACGATCGGGTTGGTCGACCCGGCGGGCGTCCCGTCGGCGGCGAGCTGGGCGAGCGGGAACTCGGCCAGCCACATCAGCGCCAGCATCACCGTGCCCGCGACCGCGGCCGGCCGCAGCGCCACCCCGACGAGGACCGCGACACCGACGCCGGCCAGGCCGAGCATGAACAGCCAGTCCGCCCACCAGGCGCCCGCCATGGTGTGGAACGGCGTCTGCAGCGGTCCGACGTCGACGGCGCCGAGGAACCCCTTGGTGGGCGACCCGCCGTGGATCCACGCCTTCGCGGTGCCGGTGGCGTAGCCGAGCCCGAACGTCTTGTCCAGGAACGCCCACAGGAACACGACGCCCATCCCGATCCGCAGCGCCGTCAGAGCGATCCGGCCCTGCTGCGGCGGTACGGCCGGGTCGGGTGTGGTGTGGGTGTCGGCGTGGCCCCGCGTCGGAAGCGGGTGGCCCTGGGTGACGGTCATCGTGACCCCTCCTCGATCTCTGTCGTGCACGAGAAGAGTCCGTCGCGCGGGGGTGGTGTCGCTGCGGCGCAACGGCCCGGGGGCGGCGCCGGACGTCACGACCGGCCCGGGACCAAGGTCCCGCGCGGACCGGGGGGATGGCTGCGGGGCGGGGTGCTCGGTAGCGTCGCGGGGCATGTCCCCGGACGAGGACGCCGAGCCGGCTCTGACCTTTCCGGACCTCCCGCGCCTGGAGCTCGACCAGCTGCTCGGCCAGCTGGTCGACAGGGCGGGCGAGGTCATGGCCGCCCAGGGCAGGCTGCGCGGGTTGCTGCAGGCCAACCAGGCGATCGTCGGTGACCTGGAGCTGCCCGTCGTGCTGCGCCGCATCGTCGAGTCGGCGCGCACGCTGCTCGGCGCCCGCTACGCCGCCCTGGGTGTCCTGGCCGACGGCGGCGGGCTCGCCGAGTTCGTCCACACCGGACTCGACGACGAGACGGTGGCGCGCATCGGCGATCTCCCCGCCGGCCGCGGACTGCTCGGCGCGGTCATCACCGAGGGCGCGCCGATCCGCCTGCGCCGCATCGCCGACGACCCGCGCTCGTCGGGTTTCCCGCCCGGTCACCCGGCGATGAGGAGCTTCCTCGGGGTACCGATCCGCATCCGCGAGGAGGTGTTCGGCAACCTCTACCTGACCGAGAGCGAGCACGGCGAGTTCAGCGCGGAGGACGAGGAGCTGGCCCGAGCCCTGGCGGCCACGGCGGCCGTCGCGATCGACAACGCGCGGCTGTTCCACGCGACGACCGTCCGCGGCGAGTGGATGGCCGCTACCGCGGCCGTGACCCGCGAGATGCTCGACGCACCGGGGGAGCGGCGCCCGCTGCGGCTGATCGTCGAACGCAGCCGGGGGCTGGCCGGCGCCGACCTCGCCGTCCTGGTGCGTCCCGACCCGGACCGCCCGGGCACGTTGGGCGTCGACATCGCTGACGGCGCCGCTGGTCTCGACGACGTCGTCGACGAGCTGCAGGGCCGGACGTACCCGATGCAGGGCTCGGTGACCGGGGAGGTGTTCACGTCGGCGACGGCATTGCGGCTCACCGGGCCCGACGAGCGGCCCGACCTCACCCCCGCGTTGACGGTGAGCCGGTTCGAGGCGGGCCCGATGCTGGTCGTCCCACTGGCCGGGCCGTCACGCACCGAGGGCGTCCTGACGGTCGTCCGCGGCCGGGGACGGCCGGTGTTCCGCGAGGACGACCTGCTGCTCGTCGCCGGGTTCGCCAACCAGGCCGCCATCGCGCTCGAGCTGGCCGAGGGCCGGGCCGAGCGGGAGCGGCTGCGGATGCTCGACGAGCGCGAACGAATCGCCGCCGACCTGCACGACCACGTCATCCAGCGGCTCTTCGGCGCGGGCCTGTCGCTGCAGGCCGTCGCCGCCCGCCTCGGCGGCGACCCGGTCGCCGACAGGCAGGCCGAGCGGGTGCGCGGCGTCGTCGGGGACCTCGACGACACCATCGCCCGGATCCGCACGACGATCTTCGCCCTGCAGCAGCCCGACGACGCGCAGGGGCTGCGGGTCGCGGTCCTGCGGGTCGTCGACGAGGCCGCCGAGGTGCTCGGGTTCGGGCCCGCGCTGCGGTTCACCGGCCCCGCCGACACCCTCTCCGGCGACGACGAGCTCGTCGACGACCTGGTCGCGGTGCTGCGCGAGGCGCTCACCAACGTCGCCAAGCATGCCGGGGCCGCCCATGTCGAGGTGGACCTCGTCGTCGACCCGGCAGCCGGACACGTCGAGCTCGTCGTCTCCGACGACGGACGCGGCCCCGGCGAGGGCGGACGGCGCAGCGGGCTGGCCAACCTGCGACGCCGGGCCGAACGCCGCGGCGGCACCTCCACCCTCGCACCTGCCGCGGCCGGCGGAAGCAGGCTCACCTGGTCGGCCCGGATCGATTGACGACGGGACCCTCGCCGGTCCGGATGCGGACCTTCGGCCCTGCGCACCCCCCACCCCCGGCGGTGACGCTGGCGGGATGAGCGCACCGACCCGCTACCTCGCCGACATCGACGCCGTCGACTGCCGCGCGTTGCTCGCGACGGGCCAGGTCGGGCGCATCGTCTTCACCCGCAGAGCGCTGCCGGATAGCAGGCCCGTCGGCTACGTGTGGGACCGCGGGGGGATCGTGTTCGCCGTCGACGACGCGGCCGTCGCGCGGGCGATCGTCGGTAATGCGGTGGCGGCGTTCGAGACCGACGGGTTCGACGACGTGTCCGCCCGCGCGTGGACGGTCCTGGCCGTGGGGCAGACGTTCGAGCTGGCCCCGGCCGAGGCGGTACGGCTGCGCCCGCGGCTGCACGGCCCCTGGACCGGCGGCCCGACGGCGGCGGCGATCGCGCTGCGCCCGGCACGCGTGACCGGGCTCGCGGTCCACCCCTGCTGATGCGGGATGCCGGAGGAACCATGGACGCTGTCACCGCGAACGGCGCCGTCGTCGTGGGCGTCGACGGATCGGGTCCTGCGCTGGCGGCGGTGCGCTGGGCGGCCGGTGAGGCCCGGCGCCGCGACGTCGCGCTGCGGGTGGTCACGGCCGTCGGCTGGGAGGGCTACGCGACGAGCGCCATCCCTGAGTTCGACGCCGACCTCGCCCGCGGTGCCCTGCTGCGCGCCGCCCGCGACACCGTCGACGACGCCGCGGCGGCCGCGGTCGCCGCCGCCCCCGGCGTGGACGTCGACGTCCGTGTGCGCAGCGGCGCGCCCGCGACGGTCCTCCTCGACGAGGCGGCGGGTGCCGCGGCGCTCGTCGTCGGGAACCGGGGCAACGGCGGGTTCACCGGTCTGCTCGTCGGGTCGGTCGGGGTGTCGGTCGCGGCGCACGCCCGCTGCCCGGTCGTCGTCGTTCGTGGTGACGGGCGGGCGGTGAGGCCGGGCGCGCCCGTGGTGGTGGGGGTGGGTGAGTCGGCCGGCGAGGAGGCGGCCGTCGGGTTCGCGTTCGAGGAGGCCGCGCGTCACGGCGCCCCGCTGGTCGCCGTGCACGCCTGGATCGAGACGGGTATCGACCCGCTGCTGTGTGCGTACGTCGACTGGGACGCGGTGGCCGCCGAGGAGCGGCGCGTGCTCGCCGACGCGGTGACCCCGTGGACGGCGAAGTACCCCGATGTCGAGGTCCGCGAGTCGGTCGTGCGTGACGGCGCGGTCCGGGCACTGGTCGGTGCGGCTGCGGGCGCGGCGTTGGTCGTCGTGGGCTCACGCGGCTACGGCACGGCCCGGGGTCTGCTGGTGGGCTCGGTGAGCCAGGGGCTGTTGCACCATGCGCCGTGCCCGGTGGCGGTGGTGCGCGGGACCTGAACCGCGTACAGGAGAGAGCCGTACAGGAGAGAGCGGCGCTTTCAGAACAGCACGTTCGACGTGGCGCGCCGCGGCGTCTCGGGGACCGGGCCGCAGTTCTCGGCGGGCCGCCCGATGCGGATCAGCAGCTGCGGGTACCCGATCGCACCGGCGGTGTACCGCACGCGGGTGCGGGTCGACGCCAGCTCCAGGGCCTGGCTGAGCGGACAGGTCGCGTACCCGGCGGCGGTGGCCGCCAGCAGCACGGCGGCGACGGCCTCGCCCGCGCGCAGCCGGTCGAGCCGGTCGTCGCCGGCGGTGGTGACGACGCAGAGGGTGCCCGCGTCGGGCCCCAGCGCCGTGCGGTGCGGCAGGCTGCCCGTCGGGAACCGGTGCAGGTGCCGGGCGTCGCCGTCGGGACCCGCCTTGGGGACGGCGGTGGACGGCACGCCGTCGCGGGCGCCGGCGTAGCGGTGCGTCCAGGCCAGCAGCTCGGCCAGGTAGCCGGGACGGTGCGGCTGGCCCGTCGCGGCGTCGTCGAGGGCCTGGATCAGCCGGTCCCGGGCCTGTCCCTCGACGGCGACCAGGTCGGCCCCGAGCGTGCGGGCCCGCCGGGCGAGCGACCGGACGAGCTGCGGGGGCGCGCCGCCGTCGTAGGGCCTGCGGTCGGAGCGACGACGGTCGATCTGGGCGTAGAGGCTCGCGTCGTCGAGCACGGGGTGCCGGTCGACGACCTCGACGGTCGCGAGGTGGTCGCGGCGTTCGGGATCGGGGAAGCGCAACGTGGTGGTGCCCGCGCCGACGCCGGCGAGCGCGACGCGCAGGTACTCCAGCGCCGCGCCGCAGCTGACCAGCATGTCGCGGCCGTCGGGGTCGGTGGCGACGAGCCGGCGGTCGGCATCGGCGTGCAGCTCGATGCGGCCCGGCGTCACGTGCCACCGCCAGGGCTGGGTGTTGTGGATCGACGGGGCGCGCGTCGCGCGCCGGACCGCCTCCTCCAGGGTGTGGACGTCGACACCGCTGCTCGTGGCCCCCATCGTCGGCTCCTCTCTCCGACCTCCAGGGTCGTCGGGGGAGGGGTGTGGCACGAGAGACCGAGGGCCGGGCATCGTGGGCCGAAGGGCCCCCCTCGGACGAGAGTTGATCTTGTCTCAGGCTGAGACGCGCGGCCGGCGCGACAGCCTGGTCACGTGTGTCACAGTCGACGGGCTGATGAGCGCACCGAGGCCTCGGAGGTGACGAAGGATGAACGGGTCGGCGCCGCTCTCGGAACGAGAGCAGATCGCGCGTCCTGTCACGGCCGCGGCCGGTTCGGTGGTGTCGGACCGGATCGCCGCGTCGTGGCGGCGGAGCACGGAGTTCGGTGCGTCGCTCGACGAGGTCGCGCCCGTGTTCAGCGGCGCGGTCGACGAGGAGTCGCTGTTCTTCCGGTGCGGCCTGGACGTCATCGAGGGCCTGCAGTCGACGCTCGCGAACGAGCCGATCAGCCTGATGCTCACCGACGGCGACGGTGTGGTGCTCAACAGAATGTGCCGGGAGCGGTCGCTGCTGTCGGCCCTGGACTCGGTGTACCTCGCGCCGGGTTTCGACTACGGAGAGCGCGAGGCGGGCACGACGGGGCTGGGTCTCGCGCTGGCCGACCGCGCCCCGGCGCTGGTGCGCGCCGACCAGCACTTCTGCAGCGAGCTGTGGGGCTACACGTGCGCGGCCGCCCCGGTGCTCGATCCGGTGTCCGGTGACCTGGCGGGCACGATCAACCTGACGACGTGGGCGCAGCAGTCGGACAAGCTGCTGCTGGCGCTGGCCCAGAGCGCGGCGAGCAGCACCGCGGCGATGATGCTGGCCCGCCATCGGGGCCGGGTGCCGCGCGCGGCGTCGCACGGCCAGGTGTTCCGGGTGTTCCTGCGCCCGCCGGGCACGTCGGTGTCGCCGCGGTCGCGTGGCTGGCGCACGGCGTCGGCGGAGGTGGAGGCCGCGCTGGCGGCGGGGCGGGTGGTCGCCGTCGTCGGGGAGGACGGCGTCGGGCGACGGTCGTTGCTGACCGACGCGCTGTCGCGGACCCACCCGTACGGCCGGGTGCTGGTGGCGCGCCCGCCCGCGGTGCAGGACACGGCGGCGTGGCTCGACCTGTGGGGGCCGGAGCTGGGCAAGGCCGCGACGAGCATCGTGGTGAGCCAGGTCGACGAGCTCCCGTCGTGGGTGGCGACGAAGCTCGGCGGCACGCTGCGCAGCACCGTGCCGGCCGGGGGACCCGACGGCGGCAGGCCGGGGATCGCGTTCACCGCCCGAAGCGTGAGCGAGCTGCCCGAGGCGCTGCGCCCGCTCGTCGACACCTGTGTGGAGCTGCCGCCGCTGCGCGAACGTCGCGAGGACGTCGTCCCGCTGGCCAGGGCGTTCGCGACGAGACAGCGCCGCCGCGAGGTCCGGTTCACCGACGCCGCGCAGCGCAGCCTGCTGGCCTTCCGCTGGCCCGGCAACGTCGAGCAGCTGCGCGGGGTCGTCGAGGCCGCCGTGGCGCGCACCGACGTCGTCGACGTCGAGCACCTGCCCGCGGAGCTGGCCGGTGGAGCGCCGCGACGATCCTTGTCGCGCATCGAGACCGTCGAGCGCGACGAGATCGTGCGCTGCCTCGCCGAGCCGGGGATCACGATGACCGAGGCGGCCGTCCGGCTGGGGATCAGCCGGGCCACGCTCTACCGCCGCATCGAGGTCTACGGCATCCGGGACCCCGCCTCGCCGTAGCCGCACCCCATGACGACACCCCGCCCGGACATCCGGGCGGGACCTCGCCACACGCATTCGTCCACAAAGGAGTTGATCGTGAGCACGCTTCTGTCCGACGACCAGCGCACGACGCTGGTCGACGTGCTGCGGGCGGCATTCCCGCACGCCACGTTCCCTGCAGGCCCGTACGAACGCACCGCCGACGCGGTGCTCGCCGCGGCCGCCGCCGACCTCCGGCTGCACGCCCTGCTCGTGCAGGGCCTGGCCGATCTCGACGAGCAGCGCGAGGTCGCGTTCTCCGCCCTCGACGAGGAGACCGCCGCACTCGTGCTGCGTGGGGTGGCCGACACCCCGTTCCTCGCCGCGATCCTGAACGTCGCGATCGTGGCGCTCTACGACGACCACGAGGTGTGGGACCTGCTCGGCTACGAGGGTCCGTCATACGACCAGGGCGGGTACGTGAACCGGGGGTTCGACGACCTGGACTGGTTGCCGGACCCGCGCATCGTGAGTCGACGGGAGGCCTCGGTATGACCCGCTTCGACCACGACGACACCGACGTGGTGGTGGTCGTCGGCTCCGGTGCCGGCGGTGGGACGCTCGCCAACGAGCTGTGCCGGCGCGGGTTGAAGACCGTGGTGCTGGAAGCCGGTCCGCACCTGACCGGCGCCGACTACCACAACGACGAGTGGAAGGCCTTCGACCAGATGGCCTGGACCGACCCGCGCACCGCGTCGGGCAGCTGGGGCATCGCGAAGGACTTCCCGAACCTGCCGGCGTGGATCGTCAAGGCGGTCGGCGGGACGTCGACGCACTGGGCGGGGGCGTGTCCGCGGTTCAAGCCGCACGAACTGGCCGCGCGCTCGACCTACGGTGACCTCGACGGCGCCAGCTTGCTCGACTGGCCGGTCACGCTCTCGGAGCTGAACCCGTACTACGACCGCGCCGAGATCAAGATGGGCGTCACGCACCGGCACGGTCGCCCACCACTGCCGGCGAACAACAACTACAAGGTGTTCGCCAACGGTGCGGAGAAGGTCGGGTACCGCGACTACGCGACCGGCCCGTACGCCACCAACGCCGAGCCCTACGACGGCCGGCCCGCGTCGGTGCAGGACGGGTTCAACTTCCAGGGCGACAAACACGGGTCGAAGTGGTCGACGCTGGTCGCCGAGCTGCCCAAGGCGGAGAAGACCGGTCTGCTCGACCTGCGCCCCGACAGCCACGTCGCGCAGATCCTGCACGACGCGCGCGGACGGGCCACCGGCGTGCTCTACGTCGACGGCACCGGCACCCTGCGCCGCCAGCGCGCGGCCGTCGTCTGCGTCGCGGGCAACTCGATCGAGTCGGCGCGGCTGCTGCTGCTCTCGGCCTCGACGCAGTTCCCCGACGGGTTGGCCAACTCGTCGGGCCAGGTCGGACGGAACTACATGCGCCACACCACCGCCACGGTGTGGGGTCAGTTCGACCGGCCGGTGCGGATGTACCGCGGCGAGACGATGGCCGGCGTGATCGGGGACGAGTCGCGGCTCGACATCGACCGTGGTTTCGTCGGCGGCTACTACATGGAGACGATTGCGCTCGGCCCGGCGTTCTTCGCCAAGTTCGTCGCGCCCGGTAGCTGGGGGCCGTCGCTGACCAGCATCGTCGACGGGTACCTCAACACCGCGGGGATGTGGATCGTCGGCGAGGACATGCCCCAGGAGAGCAACCGCATCACGCTCTCCCGCGACACCGTCGACGCGCACGGGTTGCCCGTTGCGAACGTCCACTTCGACGACCACCCCAACGACGAGGCCATGCGCGACCACGCCCGCCGGCAGGGTGCGGCCGTCTACAAGGCCGTCGGGGCGAACCGCGTCATCGAGACCCCGCCGTACCCGTCGACGCACAACCTGGGCACCTGCCGGATGAGCCGGCGCCCCGGTGACGGGGTGGTCGACCGGTTCGGCCGCGCGCACGACGTGCCGAACCTGTTCGTCTCCGACGGCAGCGTCTTCACCACGGGCGCCGCGGCCAACCCGACGCTGACGATCGTCGCGTTGGCGATCCGGCAGGCGGAGTACATCGCCGGCGAGTTCCGCGCCGCGGCGTGAGCGGGCGCGTCTCAGGTTGAGACACCGGGCGAGGGCCGCCGCGTGTGTGCCACAGTTTCTCCGGACCCACCACCACGGGAGACCATGTGACCACCGAGGCGGCCCTCACCGGGGCCCTGGCCGCGGCCGTCGGCCCGGACGCCGTGCGCGCGCGGGCGATCGACCGGCTCGGCATGGCCCACGACGCGTCCCACTTCGCACGCACCCCGCAGGCCGTCGTCACCGCGGCGTCGGCGGCCGACGTCGCGCGGCTGTTCACCGCGGCCGCCGCCACCGGGGTCGCGCTGACGTTCCGGTCCGGGGGCACGAGCCTGTCGGGGCAGGCGGTGACCGACGGGGTCCTCGTCGACACCCGGCGGCACTTCCGCGACATCGAGGTCCTCGACGACGGCGCCCGCGTGCGGGTCGGCCCCGGCGCCACGGTGCGGGCGGTCAACACCCGGCTGGCCCGGCACGGCCGGATGCTCGGGCCGGACCCGGCCAGCGAGGTGGCCTGCACGCTCGGCGGGGTCGTCGCCAACAACTCCTCCGGGATGGCGTGCGGGACCGTCGCCAACAGCTACGCCCTGCTGGACTCGCTGGAGCTGGTCCTGCCGTCGGGCACGGTCCTCGACACCGGCGGCCCGGACGCCGACGAGGAGCTGCGCGCCCGCGAGCCCGACCTGTGGGCGGGGCTCTCCCGGCTGCGCGACCGGCTCCGCGGCGACGCCGACGCCCGCCGGACGATCGAGACGTTGTTCTCGCTCAAGAACACCATGGGCTACGGGCTCAACTCGTTCCTCGACCACGACCGGCCCGTCGACGTGCTCGCACACCTGATCGTCGGCTCGGAGGGGACGCTCGCGTTCATCGCGTCGATCACGATGCGCACGGTCCCGGTGCTCGCGCACACCCGCACCGGGCTGCTCGTCTTCGACAACCTGGCCGACGCCAACCGCGCGCTGCCCGACCTGGTGGCCTCCGGGCCGGCGACGATCGAGCTCCTCGACGCCACGTCATTGCGGGTCGGGCAGTCCGACGCCGACGCCGATCCCCGGCTGCGCGCCCTGACCGTCGACCGGCACGCCGCGCTGCTCGTCGAGTACCGCGCGCACACCGCGTCGGAGGCCGACGAGCTCGGTGCCGCAGCAGCACCCCTGCTGGCCCGGCTGCCGCTGCACGGGCCACGCGAGCTGTCCGGCGACCCGGTCTCGAAGGCCGGGCTGTGGAAGCTGCGCAAGGGTCTCTACGCCAAGGTCGCGGAGGCGCGGCCGTCGGGCACCGCGGCGCTGCTCGAGGACATCGCCGTGCCCGTCCCCGACCTGCTGCCCACGTGCGAGGGCCTGATCGGGCTGTTCGGCAAGCACGGCTACGACCACGCGGTGATCTTCGGCCACGCCAAGGACGGCAACGTCCACTTCATGCTCACCGAGGAGCTCGGCGCCGGGTCGGGCCGCGACCGGTTCGGGCGCTTCACCGACGACATGGTGGACCTCGTCCTCGCCCACGGCGGCACGCTGAAGGCGGAGCACGGCACCGGCCGGATGATGACGCCGTTCGTGCGCCGCCAGTACGGTGACGACCTCTACGGGGTCATGCATGAGGTCAAGCGGCTGTGCGACCCGCGGGGGCTGCTCTCACCCGGCGTCGTCCTCGACGACGACCCGACCGCGCACCTGCGTGACCTCAAGTCGGCGCTGCCCGTGGAGGAGGAGGTCGACCGCTGCGTGGAGTGCGGGTTCTGCGAGCCCGTGTGCCCCAGCCGCGACCTGACGACGACCCCGCGCCAGCGGATCGTGCTGCGCCGCGAGCTGGAGCGCGCCCGGGCCGCGGGCGACGCCGTGCTCGTCGCCGCCTTGGAGGAGGACTACGACTACGACGGCGTCGACACCTGCGCCGTCGACGGCATGTGCTCCACCGCCTGCCCCGTCACGATCAACACCGGCGACCTGGTCCGCAGGCTGCGGGCCGAGAAGACCGCCGCGGCAACGGGACGCGGCTGGGCGTTCGCTGCGAAGCACTGGGGTGCGACGACTCGTACGCTGGGGCTGGCGCTCTCGGTCGCGAAGGCCGTGCCCGCGGCGGCCGGCCCGGTGTCAGCAGCGATGCGCAAGGTCGGCGAGGTTCCACTGTGGACACGCGACCTGCCCGGCGGTGGGAAGCGGACCCCCGGCGGGCTCGCCTCGGGCGACGCCGACGTGGTGTTGTTCCCGTCGTGCACCGGGGCGATGTTCGGACCCACCGGCGAAGGCGCGGCGGCCGCGTTCGTCCGGCTCTGCCACGGCGCCGGCATCCGCGTCACCGCCCCCGCCGACCTGCCGAAGCTCTGCTGCGGCACCCCCTGGAAGTCCAAGGGCCTGCCCGACGGCGCGGCCGCGATGGCCGCCGCCGTCCTGCCCGCACTGTGGACGGCCACCCGCGGCGGGGAGATCCCCGTCGTGTCGGACGCGTCGTCGTGCACCGAGGGTCTCGCGATGATGATCGCCGGCGGGCCCGAGCAGTACCGCGGCATCGAGGTCGTCGACGTCGTCGTGTACACCGCCGACCGGCTGCTGCCCGGGCTGACCGTCGCGCAACCGTTGCCGCGCATGGTGTTGCACCCCACCTGCTCGGCCACACAGCTCGGGATCGTCGACCCCCTGCGCCGGCTCGCGGAGGCCGTCGCCGCCGAGGTCGTCGTCCCCGACTCGTGGAACTGCTGCGGCTTCGCGGGCGACCGCGGTCTGCTGCACCCCGAGCTGACCGCCGCCGCGACCGCGCCGCAGGCCCGGGAGCTCGCGGGTGTCGACGCCGACGCCTACGCCTCCTGCAACCGCACCTGCGAGCTCGGGATGAGCCGCGCCACCGGGCACGACTACGTCCACGTCCTGGAGGTGCTCGCCGACCGGGCTCGCCCGGTCGGGGTCCCGCGCGTCAGCGGTGCGTAGGGGGCATCCGCGCCGCGGCCGCGACGACGTCACCGGCCGTCACGATCCCGGTCAGCTCACCGCGGTCCTCGACGAGCACCGCGTCGGCACTCGTCTCGTGCATGACGCGCGCGGCGTCGGAGAGCCGGTCGGCGGGCCGGACCACACCCGCGGTGCGCGCCACGTCGTCGACGTGCAGCGACGCCGTCCCGAACGGGCCGCGGGACGCGACGAGCCCGCGCAGCACGTCGGTCTCGGCGACCATCCGGTGGCAGCGCCGATCGGTCGGCCCGTCGACCACCGGCAGGTGCCGGACGTGGCGGGCGACCATGAGCTGCAACGCGACCTGCAACGAGGCGCCCGGCACGATCCCGACGAGGTGCGTCGACATCACCGACCGGACGGCCGGATCCTCGTCGGCAGCCTCGGGGCGGGCGGGGCGCTCGGTCCGGGCCATGTCGACTGCCTCCCAGGGGTCGAGACGTGGTCGCGTGTGACCACACGTCGATCGTCGGCGCCGCGCGGTGCCCGGCGCTGCGGCCGAACGGCACGGATCGGGGACGGCGGAGGTCCCGCGTCACTGGGACGCGCGGCGGCGCTCCGCGTAGACGGCCGCCTCGGTGCGCCGCGAGAAACCCAGCTTGTGCAGCAGTGACGACACGTAGTTCTTGACGGTCTTCTCGGCCAGGTACATCTCCGCGCCGATCTGCCGGTTGGTCATGCCGTCGGCGATCAGGTCGAGGATGCGCCGCTCCTGCGGCGACAGCCCGGCGTACCGCGGGTCCTCGGCCTCCTCGCCACGGCGCAGCCGCTCCAGGACCAGCGACGTCGCCTTCGGGTCGAGCAGCGAACCGCCCGCCGCCAGGGTCCGGACCGCCCCGACCAGGTCGGTGCCCGCGACCTGCTTGAGCAGGTACCCCGACGCCCCGGCCATGATCGCGCCGAAGAGCGCCTCGTCGTCGGAGTACGACGTCAGCATCAGGCAGGCCGGGGGAGGGGTCGTCGACGACCGCACGTCCCGGCACACCGAGACGCCCTCGCCGTCGGGCAGCCGGACGTCGAGGATCGCGACGTCCGGGCGCGTCGCGGGGATGCGGGCCAGCGCCTGCGCCGCGGTGGCGGCCTCACCGACGATCTCGATGTCGTCCTCGGTCTCGAGGAGCTGGGCGATGCCGCGCCGGACGATCTCGTGATCGTCGAGCAGGAACACCGAGATGGTCACCGAGCCTCCCTGTCCGTGGCGCCTCCCTGTCCGTGGCGTCCACTGCCGACGGTAGCGCCCCTCCGGCCCCGGCAACGGGGTGCCGAGGTCCCGTCCGCCCGGGACCAAGGTCCCGTGGCGCAGGAGTCGGGTTCGCCCCCTCGGGAACGGGGGCGCACTCGATCGCCTCGGGGCCTCGTGGACGGCAGAGTTCTCCTCGACGGAACGACGACCCCCACACCGAATGAGGCCCCCGATGTTCAAGTCCCACTGCCACTCCGGTTCCAAGTACAGCGGCCAC
>MEGH01000043.1 GCA_001725415.1 Pseudonocardia sp. SCN 73-27 | reverse complement strand
GCCGCCCGGGTAGGGCTGCTGCCCGCCGGGGGCACCACCCGCCGCGGCAGGACCCGCCGCCGAGCCCGGGCCAGCCGCCCAACGCCGTGCCGCCCAACTACGGCGCCCCGGCCGACTGGCGGCCCGCCACCACCCCGGACGGCCAGACCTGGCCGCCGCCGCAGTGGCAGCAGCCCACCGACGTGACCGGCCCCGCCGCGCACGCCGGCAACGGCCACCAGGCGCACGGTCCCGACACCGAGAGCCTCACCCCGCCCGAGGGCACGACCGGACCCACCAACGGGACCCGGCCGGTCGACGGGACCGAGGAGCGACCGGGGCAGGGAGCCTGACCGTGACCTCCACCTCCGCGAATGCCCAGGCGAGCACCAACGGGCACCGCGGCATCGACCACGCCCGTGCCGAGGCGGCGGTCCGCGAGCTGCTGATCGCCGTCGGCGAGGACCCGGAGCGCGAGGGGCTGCGCGAGACCCCCGCCCGGGTCGCGCGCGCCTACGGCGAGCTGTTCGCGGGCCTCTACACCGATCCGGACTCGGTGCTGGACAAGACGTTCGACGAGCAGCACCAGGAGCTCATCCTGGTCCGTGACATCCCGCTGTTCTCGACCTGCGAGCACCACCTGGTGCCGTTCCACGGTGTCGCGCACGTCGGGTACATCCCGAACGTCACCGGCCGCGTCACCGGCCTGTCCAAGATCGCCCGGGTCGTCGACAACTACGCGCGTCGCCCGCAGGTGCAGGAGCGGCTCACCGGGCAGGTCGCCGACGCGCTCGTGCGCAAGCTCGAGCCGCGCGGCGTGATCGTCGTGATGGACGCCGAGCACCTGTGCATGGCGATGCGGGGTGTCCGCAAGCCCGGGGCGCGGACGACGACGTCGGCCGTCCGTGGGATCTTCGCGACGTCGTCGACGTCCCGGGCCGAAGCGCTGTCGCTGATCCGGGAAGGCTGACCCGTGGCGCGCGACCTGCCGCGGCCCGGCCGGTGCGCGGTCCTGGGCATCCTCAACGTCACCCCGGACTCGTTCTCGGACGGCGGCCGCTTCCTCGACTCCGACGCCGCCGTCGCCCACGGGGTGGCGCTGCGCGAGGCGGGCGCCGACCTCGTCGACATCGGCGGGGAGTCCACGCGGCCCGGCGCGCACCGGGTCGACGCCGACGAGGAACGCGCCCGGGTGCTGCCCGCGATCCGCGCCCTCACCGCCGCGGGAGTGCCCGTCAGCATCGACACCACCCGCGCCGACGTCGCCGAGGCGGCACTGGAGTCGGGCGCGGTCGTCGTCAACGACGTCTCCGGTGGGCTGGCCGACCCGCGGATGGCCGCCGTCGTCGCGCAGGCCCGGGTGCCGTGGATCCTCATGCACTGGCGCGGCCACAGCGACCGGATGGCCGATCTCGCGTCCTACGCCGACGTCGTCACCGAGGTGCGCGACGAGCTGGTCGCCCGCGTCGACGCCGCCGTGCTCGCCGGGGTCGACCCGTCGCGGATCGTGCTCGACCCCGGCCTGGGGTTCGCCAAGACCGCCGACCACAACTGGGCGCTGCTGCGCCGCCTCGACGTGTTCGTCGACCTGGGCTTCCCGGTCCTGGTCGGGGCCTCACGCAAGCGGTTCCTGGGATCGCTGCTGGCCGACGACGCCGGCGTCCGCCCGCCCGACGGCCGCGAGACGGCCGGTGCCGCCGTCACCGCGCTCGCGGCACAGGCCGGGGCATGGGGCGTGCGGGTTCACGACGTCGCGTCGTCGGCCGACGCGATCGCCGTCGCGTGCGCGTGGCGGCTCGGCGCGGCACCCGACCGCGCGGGAAGGACGAACCGGTGACTGACCGTATCGAGCTGCGCGGCCTGCGGGTCCGCGGCAACCACGGCGTGTTCGACCACGAACGCCGCGACGGCCAGGACTTCGTCGTCGACGTGACCGCCTGGATCGACCTGGCGCCGGCTGCCGCGTCCGACGACCTGACCGACACCCTCGACTACGGCGCGCTCGCGCAGCGGGCCGCGGCGATCGTCGGCGGCGAGGCCTGCGACCTCATCGAGACCGTCTCCGCCCGGGTCGCCGACGACCTCATGGACTTCGACGCCCGGCTGCAGGCCGTCGAGGTGACCATCCACAAGCCGCAGGCACCCATCCCGTTGGAGTTCGCCGACGTCGCGGTCGTGGCGCGGCGCTCGCGCAAGGCACACAACGCCCGCGGCCGGATCGTCCCGGCATGACCCGTGCCGTGCTGAGCCTCGGGTCCAACCTCGGGGACCGGATCGCGCACCTGCGCGCGGTCGTCGCCGACATGGCCGACGTGCTCGTCGCCGCCTCGCCCGTCTACGAGACGGAGCCCTGGGGAGGGGTGGAGCAGCCCGACTTCCTCAACGCGGTGATCGTCGTCGACGACCCGGCCGCCGACGCGTGGGCGTGGCTGCGCCGCGGGCAGCGCCTGGAGCAGGCCGCCCACCGCGTCCGCGAGGAGCACTGGGGGCCGCGGACGCTCGACGTCGACGTGGTCGCGGTGTTCGACGACGGCCGCGACGTCCGCAGCGACGACCCCGAGCTGTTGCTGCCCCACCCCGGCACTCCGGAGCGGGCGACGGTGCTGGTCCCGTGGCTCGACGTCGACCCCGACGCGGTCCTCGCCGGGCGCGGCCCCGTCCGGGAGCTGCTCGCCGCCCTGCCGCCCGACGACGCGGCCGCGATGCGCCGCCGTGACGACCTGCCGCTGACGGTCGGGGCGACCCCGTGAAACCGGTCCGCGTGCGCGACCTCGTCGTTGCCGGGTCGGTCGCGGCGATCGTCGCCCACCTGATCGTCCGGCTCACCTACGGCTCGCTGCCGACGTTCCCGCTGCTCGCCGGCATCACCCTCGCCGTCCTCGGCGCCGCGGAGATCATCGCCGGGACGATGCTGCGCGCCCGCATCCAGCGCCGCCCCGGCACGAAGCCGGTGGAGCCGCTGGTCGCGGCCCGCGCCGTCGTCGTCGCGCAGGCGTCGGCGATGGGAGGCGCGGTCGTCGCCGGCCTGTGGCTCGGCCTGCTCGTGTTCGTGCTGCCCGACGTGGGCGACGTCGACGCCGCGGGATCCGACGCCCGCGCCGCCGCCGTCGGCATCGTCTCGGCCCTCGTACTGCTGGGTGGCGGGCTGTGGCTCGAACGCTGTTGCCGCACCCCCGACGACCCCGGCGCCGACGGGCCCGACCGGGGCCCCACCGGATCGGGTGGCGCGTACCCCGGTCGCTGACACCTGATCCTCCGCACGGCGGCGCCCCGTAGGCTGAGGGCCCATGACGCAGGCCCACACTGTCGCGATCCCGACCCGGACCCGGCACCGCCGGGTGGTCCTCGCGCCGATCATCGGCCTCGTCGTCCTCGCGATCTGCGGGCTCGTCGTCATCGGCATCCTGGGATCGACGATCGGTGTCGGCCCGGTGATCCTGGGCGCCGTCTGCGCGCTGCTGCCGGTCGGCCCGGTCGTCGCGACGTTCCTGTGGATCGACCGCTGGGAGCCCGAACCGCCGCGGCTGCTGCTGCTCGCGTTCCTGTGGGGCGCAGGCTTCGCGGCCCTGTCGGCGCTGCTGATCAACAGCAGTGCGGCCGTCGCCGCCGACGGGCTGCTCGGCAAGGGCAGCGGCGACCTGTTGGGCGCCACCATGATCGCGCCGTTCGTCGAGGAGGCCATGAAGGGCCTGTTCCTCGTCGGGCTGCTGGTGTTCATGCGCCGCGAGATCGACGGCATCGTCGACGGGATCGTCTACGCCGGGCTCGTCGCCGCCGGGTTCGCGTTCACCGAGAACATCCTCTACATCGGACGGGCCTTCGCCGAGGGGATGGGCACCCAGAGCAGCGTGCTCACCGTGCTCGTGCTGCGCGGCGTGTTCTCCCCGTTCGCGCATCCGCTCTTCACGGCCATGATCGGTATCGGGGTCGGGCTGGCTGCGGCGTCGCGGTCGGTCGCGGCCCGCATCGGCTGGGTGCTGTGCGGCTACCTGTGCGCGGTCGCGCTGCACGCCCTGTGGAACGGCTCGGCCACCCTGGGCGGCAGCTCCACGTTCATCACGATCTACGTCGCCGTCATGGTGCCGCTGTTCATCGGGATGGTCGTCCTCGTCGTCTGGCAGCGACGCCGCGAGCAGCGCACGGTCGCCGAGCAGCTGCCCGGGTTCGCCGCGGCGGGCTGGATCGCGCAGAGCGAGGTCGAGCTGCTGGCAAGCCTCGCCGGCCGCCGCGGCTGGCGGCGCGCGGTGCGCAGCCGCTCCGGCCCGCAGGCCGCCAAGGCTGTCGCCGAGTACCAGGCGGCCGTCACGGAGATGGCGTTCATGCGCGCCCGCATCGCCCGCGGCGCGGTGCGCGACAGCGCCCAGCAGCGACACGACGAGATGCTGCTCCTGCTCAAGAAGTCCCGCGCCAAGGCCCTCGGCATGCCCGACGCGCTGAGTGCGGCCTGGAAGCAGCAGCCCCCGCCCGGCTGGGAGCCGCCGACGGTCATGTCCGCGCCGCCGGGGCCCGCGGGCAGGCTCGTGGTGCCCCGCCCGCCGACGGCCCCGCACGCCCCGGGACCGGTCGGCCCGCCCCGGCCGCGCCCGATGAACGTGCCGCCGGCCCCGCGCCCCGGCCCCCCGCCGCCCGGCTACGGCCCACCCCCGGGGTACGGCCCGCCTCCGCCCGGCCATCGCCCCCCGCCGCCCCCGCGCCGTCCCTAGACCCTGTGAGTGGCAATAGTGGCTATAGCGACTATTGCCACTCACGACCCCTGACGTGCCGGTGATCGACGGACGTGGCGTACGCCGCTGGTGAAGCAGCTCACGCGGCCCCACCCGCGGAGAATCCGTCCGTCTAACCTGTGCTCGTCGTCAGCAGTGGCCGACACCTCGTCCGGTACCCGACACGGGACTGGAACGGGCAAGGAGCAGGTGATGAGTGCAGGCAGGCCTGCGCGGCTCGCCGTCGGAGTGGTCTCCGCGGGCCGGGTGGGTTCCGTGATCGGTGCTGCCCTGGCAGCCGCGGGACACCACGTCGCCGCCACGTCCGGGGTCTCCCGCGCGTCGGTCCAGCGCGCCGAGATGCTGCTGCCCGGCGTGCCGTTGCTGCCGCCCGACGAGGTGGTCGCCGGTGCCGACCTGGCCCTGCTCGCCGTCCCCGACGACGTCCTGCCGGGACTGGTCCGCGGCCTCGCCGTCGCAGGGTCGTTCCGGGCGGGCCAGATCGTCGTCCACACCTCGGGTGCGCACGGTGTCGCGGTTCTCGACCCGGCCGTCGAGTACGGGGTGCTGCCGCTCGCGCTGCACCCGGCCATGACGTTCACCGGCCGCGCCGAGGACGTGCAGCGCCTGACGTCGTGCTGCTTCGGCGTCACCGCCCCCGAGCCCGACGAGGCAGCCTGGAGCGTCGGCGAGGCGCTGGTCGTGGAGATGACGGCCGAACCGGTCCGGGTGCCGGAGGCGATCCGCCCGCTCTACCACGCAGCGCTCGCCCACGGCGCGAACCACCTGGTCACGCTCGTGCGCGACGCCGCCGACCTGCTCGCCAAGGCGGGCATCGAGCCCGCGGAACGGCTGCTCGGCCCGCTGCTGTCGGCGGCGCTGGACAACGCGCTGCGCCACGGCGACCGCGCCCTCACCGGCCCCGTCGCGCGCGGCGACGCCGGCACCGTTGCCACCCACCTGCGTGTGCTCGAGGCCGCCGACCCCGACATCGCGCGCACCTACCGCACTTTCGCCGGGCGCACCGCCCGCCGGGCCCTGGCCGCCGGGCTCCTGCCCGAACAGGCCGCCGCCGACGTGCTCACCACCCTCCGGGAGGACTCATGACCGCCGCTGCCGCCCGGACCGCGGGCGGGTACCGGGCCGGTGAGCTCACCGTGCACCGCGTCCCCGCCGACGTGAATGCCGTCAGCCGCGCGCTGCGCGGTGCCGGCCGGAAGGTCGCACTGGTACCGACGATGGGCGCCCTCCACGAGGGCCACCGGGAGCTGATCCGGCACGCCCGGCTGCTCCCGGGCTCGACCGTCACCGCCGTGTCGATCTTCGTGAACCCGCTGCAGTTCGGGCCCACCGAGGACCTGTCGCGCTACCCGCGGCCGTTGGAGGCCGACCTCGAGGTGCTGCGCGAGGAGGGCGTCGAGCTGGCGTTCGTCCCGTCGGTGGACGACATGTACCCGCCCGGCGCGCAGACCCGGATCGTGCCGGGCCCGCTCGCCGGCGAGCTCGAGGGCGCGGTCCGTCCGGGCCACTTCGAGGGCGTGCTGACCGTCGTCGGCAAGCTGTTCCAGATCGTCGCGCCCGAGGTCGCGCTGTTCGGCGAGAAGGACTACCAGCAGCTCGTGCTGCTGCAGAAGATGGTGCGCGATCTCAACTTCCCGCTCTCCATCGTCGGCGTCCCGACGGTCCGCGAGGCCGACGGGCTCGCCCTGTCGTCGCGCAACGTCTACCTGTCCGACGAGCAGCGCGCCGCCGCCCCCACCCTGCAACGCGCGCTGAAGGAGGGCGCGTCGGTGTCGGCCCGCGGCGCCGAGGCCGTCCTCACCCGCGCCCGCGAGGTCCTCGCCGCCGAACCGCAGTTCGACGTCGAGTACCTGGAGCTGCGCGACCCCGAGCTCGGCCCCACCCCGGCGGCCGGCCGTGCGCGGCTGCTCGTCGCCGCCCGCATCGGCACCACCCGCCTCATCGACAACGTCCCCGTCCAGCTCTGAGCCGGAGGCCACCGTGTTCCGCACGATGATGAAGTCCAAGATCCACCGTGCGACGGTCACCCAGGCCGACCTGCACTACGTCGGCTCGGTCACCGTCGACCTCGACCTCATGGAGGCCGCCGACCTGCTCGAGGGCGAGCAGGTCGCGATCGTCGACATCACCAACGGCGCCCGCCTCGAGACCTACGTCATTCCCGGCGAGCGCGGCTCCGGCGTCATCGGCATCAACGGCGCCGCCGCCCACCTCGTCCACCCCGGCGACCTCGTCATCCTCATCTCGTACGGCCAGTTCGACGAGGTCGAGATCGCCGCCTACGACCCGCGCGTCGTGTTCGTCGACGCCGACAACCGGGTCGTCGAGGTCGGCGACGACCCCGGGCACGCCCCGGCCGGATCGGGTCTGACATCGGGCTCGGTCACACGCATGCGGTCGGCCTGACGCCGGTGCTGCTCTGCATCGACGTCGGCAACACCCAGATCGCACTGGGCCTCTACCGCGACACCCCCTCACCCGCCGACGACGGCGCCGAGCCCGACCCACGGCCGACGCTCGTCCGTGACTGGCGGATGCGCACCGACGCCCGGATGACCGCCGACGAGCTGGAGGTCGCGATCAACGGCCTGCTCGGCGCGCGGGCCGCCGACGTCACCGGGATCGCCGCCCTGTCGACGGTTCCGTCGCTGCTGCGCGAGCTACGCCTCATGCTCGACCGCCGTGCCGAACAGATGCCGACGGTCGTCGTCGGGCCGGGCGTCCGCACCGGGGTGCCGCTGCTCGTCGACAACCCACGCGAGGTGGGCGCCGACCGCGTCGTCAACACCCTCGCGGCGCACCGCATCTTCGGTACGGCGTGCGTCGTCGTGGACTTCGGGACGTCGACCAACATCGACGTCGTCTCCGCGCGCGGGGAGTTCCTCGGTGGCGCGCTGGCGCCCGGGATCGAGATCTCCATGGAGGCCCTCGCGACGCGGGCCGCGGCGCTGCGGACCGTCGAGCTGGTGCGGCCGCGCTCGGTGATCGGCAAGAACACCGTCGAGTGCCTGCAGTCCGGGGTGATCTTCGGGTTCGCGGGGCAGGTCGACGGGCTGGTCGACGCGATCGTCGCCGAGATGGGCCCCAAGGCCGGCCCGGTGACCGTCCTCGCGACCGGTGGGCTCGCCCCACTCATGGACGGGGTGTCGCGCACGATCACCGAGTTCGTCCCCGACCTCACGCTGCTGGGCCTGCGCCTGACCTACCTGCGCAACGTGCACGCGGCGGCCGGCGCTGCCGCGCGCTGACACAGGGG
Organism: Pseudonocardia sp. SCN 73-27; assembly: GCA_001725415.1. Classification (GTDB taxonomy): domain Bacteria; phylum Actinomycetota; class Actinomycetes; order Mycobacteriales; family Pseudonocardiaceae; genus Pseudonocardia. The sequence continues at coordinate 37,058 of MEGH01000043.1, read as the reverse complement.
CGCTGACCCGGAGACGCTGACACGAGCGCGCGATCGGCCGTGCGCTGACAACGGCCCGCAACCTCATTGCTGTTCCGAGGAGAGCGAAGGACGGCAATGAGGTTGCGCGCGGACTTTGTCGTCGACCCGGTTGTACGTGCACCGATGACGGGACGCCGCGGGCACGCAACTAACCTTGCTCGGCGTGACCGACGAGCACTCCACGCCCCCCGACGCAGACCTCCCCGAGCAGCTCCGGGTGCGCCGGGCCAAGCGGGCGGAGCTGCTCGAGCAGGGCATCGACCCCTATCCCGTCGAGGCAGGCCGCACCCACACGCTGCGTGAGGTCCGCGACGCCCACCCCGACCTCGAGCCGGACACGTCGACAGGCGACCAGGTCGCCGTCGCCGGGCGGGTCATGTTCCAGCGCAACACCGGCAAGCTGTGCTTCGCGACGCTGCGCGAGGGCGACGGTACCGAGCTGCAGGCCATGCTCAGCCTGGCCAACGTCGGCGAGGAGGCGCTCGCGAGCTGGAAGGCCGTGGTCGACCTGGGCGACGTCGTCCTCGTCGAGGGTGAGGTCATCACCAGCCGCCGCGGCGAGCTGTCGGTGTCGGCCACGTCGTGGCGGATGCTGGCCAAGGCCGTCCGGCCGCTCCCGGTGGCGCACCGCGAGCTGTCGGAGGAGACGCGGGTCCGGCAGCGCTACGTCGACCTCATCGTGCGGCCCAAGGCCCGCGAGATGGTACGGGCGCGCTCGACGGTCCTGCGCACCCTGCGGCGCGTGTTCGAGGAGCGCGACTACATCGAGGTCGAGACGCCGATGCTGCAGGTGCTGCACGGCGGCGCCACGGCCCGGCCGTTCGTCACGCGCTCGAATGCGCTGAGCCAGGATCTGTACCTGCGGATCGCGCCGGAGCTGTTCCTGAAGCGCGCCGTCGTCGGCGGGATCGAGCGCGTCTTCGAGCTGAATCGCGTTTTCCGCAACGAGGGGATCGACTCCACGCACTCCCCGGAGTTCGCGATGCTCGAGGCCTACCAGGCGTATGCGACCTATGACGACATGGCGGATCTCGTTCGGGACCTCATCCTCGAAAGTGCGCGCGCCGTCTTCGGTTCCACGACCGTCACGCACGCCGACGGAACCGAACACGATCTGGGCAAGCCGTGGCGCAACGTCACCCTTCACGCCTCCGTGGCGGAGGCCGTGGACCAAGAGGTGACGATCGACACCTCAGCCGAAACGCTGCGTAAGATCGCAGCCGATCACGATGTCGAGCTGAAGGATTCCTGGTCGGCCGGCGAGATCGTTCTGGAACTGTTCGAGAAGCTCGTCGAGCACACCCTCGTGGAGCCGACGTTCGTCCGCGACTACCCGGTGGAGGTCAGACCACTCACCCGGCAGCATCGCGACGATCCGCGACTCGCGGAGGCGTGGGACCTCATCGTTTTCGGGACCGAGCTCGCCACGGCCTACTCCGAACTCGTCGATCCCGTGGAACAGCGGGAAAGGCTGTACAGGCAGTCGTTGCTGGCCGCGGCCGGCGACCCCGAGGCCATGCAGCTCGACGAGGACTTCTTGCGGGCCATGGAGTACGGCATGCCGCCGACCGGAGGCATGGGGATGGGCGTCGACAGGCTCCTGATGACGCTCACCGGTCTCGGCATTCGGGAGACAATTCTCTTCCCGCTCGTTCGGTCGGAGTGACGTTCGTCGCCGGAAGCGTCATTTCGTTCCGGCGGCGGGTGACTCGGCTCGACACCGCAGTTGCAATACGGATAGAGTCCGCATTCGTGGCGACGCCACAGTTGCAGGAACTCATGTGTTGCGAGAATGGAGGCTGCGGCGGTGGCGCAGATCCGTGAGATCAGACTGATCGACGACCTGGACGGTAAGGCGGCGGACGAGACCGTCGAGTTCGGGATCGACGGCAAGACGTACGAGATCGACTTGTCCGAGTCGAATGCCGGAAAGCTGCGGGACGCGCTCGCGTCCTATGTCGCCGCCGCCCGGCGTGCCGGTGGCCGGCGTCGTGCCTCCGCCGGCTCGGCGCCGTCGAATCGCCGTCAGTCCGTCGACCGCGAGCAGAACCAGGCAATTCGGGATTGGGCCCGGAAGCGCGGGATGAAGGTCTCGGACCGCGGCCGCATCCCGGCCGAGGTGCTCGAGGCTTATCACCAGGAGAACTGAAGCGGGCGAATGTGCCGGAACGAGCGGGGCCGATCGATCGAATTCGATCGGCCCCGCTCGCGTTCTCCGGAACAGCTCCAAATCCGTTCCGGAGAAGTGGCGTCCCCGGCGCGGCGGGCCGCATCCGGCGCGCGGGGTTAGGGTGGCCTTCGTAGCTGCCGGGGTCGGTGCATCCACCGTCACGGCGCCCCGACGGCCCCCTGGGAGGACCGATGCCACGCTCGGCCACGAGCCTCGAGGTACTGCGGACCGAGAGGATCGGCCCGCACATGATCCGCGTGGTCGCGGGCGGCCCGGGACTCACCGGGTTCCCCGACACCGACCACACCGACCGATACGTCAAGATCCTGTTCCCCGCGCCGGGTGTCGACTACCCCGAGCCGTTCGACATGGAGACCATCCGCCGCGACCTCCCGCGTGACCAGTGGCCGCGTACCCGGACCTACACCGTCCGTGCCCTCGACCTCGCGGCAGGTGAGATGACGATCGACTTCGTCCACCACGGCGACACCGGCCTGGCCGGGCCCTGGGCGGCCGCCGCCCGCCCCGGCGACACGCTGCGGCTGCTCGGCCCCGGCGGCGCGTACGCGCCGAACCCGGCTGCCGGCTGGCACCTGTTCGTCGGTGACGACGCCGCCCTGCCCGCCATCGGTGCGGCCGTGGAGCGGCTCCCGCGCGGGGTCACGGCACTGGCCGTCCTCCAGGTCGACTCGGACGACGACCACCAGGACCTGCGCACCGACGCCGATCTCACCGTCACCTGGCTGCACCGCACCGACCTGGCCACCGGCGGCGACCCGGGCGAGGCCGCGGCGGCCCAGCTCCTCGCCGCCGTCGCCGCCCTCCCGTTCCCCGACGGTGACGTCCACGCCTTCGTCCACGGCGAGGCCGGCGCCGTCAAGGGCATCCGCAGGCACCTGCTCGACGAGCGCTCCGTGGCCCGCGACGCCCTCTCCGTCTCCGGCTACTGGCGACGTGGTCGTGACGAAGAGGGATTCCGCGTCTACAAGGCGGAGGAGCGGGCCGCCGAGGAGGCCGCGGCGCAGGGGCGCTGACCACAGGGTTCATCCCGTCGGCGGGAATCCGGACACCGGCGGCGGATGTTGTCCCCACCGGACCCACATCGCGGCGGACGGAGGCGGTGGGGCCGGTACGACCGATACAGTGGTATGGGGCGTCCGCGGCGCAGTGTCACAGGGATGCTGGGCGCGCCGCATGTGTGGACGCAGCAGGCAAGGAGTGCGAATGTTCGAGAGGTTCACCGACCGAGCAAGGCGTGTTGTCGTCCTGGCGCAGGAAGAGGCCAGGATGCTCAACCACAACTACATCGGGACCGAGCACATCCTCCTTGGCCTGATCCACGAGGGTGAGGGTGTCGCCGCGAAGGCGCTCGAGTCGCTCGGGATCGCCCTGGAGGGTGTCCGCCAGCAGGTCGAGGAGATCATCGGCCAGGGGCAGCAGGCACCGTCGGGACACATTCCGTTCACGCCTCGGGCGAAGAAGGTCCTGGAGCTGTCGCTCCGCGAGGCGCTGCAGCTCGGCCACAACTACATCGGCACCGAGCACATCCTGCTCGGCCTGATCCGCGAGGGCGAGGGCGTCGCGGCGCAGGTGCTGGTCAAGCTGGGCGCCGACCTCAACCGGGTCCGCCAGCAGGTCCTCCAGCTGCTGAGCGGCTACCAGGGCAAGGAGCCCGCCGAGGCCTCCGCGGGCCGCGGCGAGGGCACCCCGTCGTCCTCCCTCGTCCTCGACCAGTTCGGTCGCAACCTCACCCAGCAGGCCCGTGAGGGCAAGCTGGACCCGGTCATCGGCCGGGAGAAGGAGATCGAGCGGGTCATGCAGGTCCTCTCCCGGAGGACCAAGAACAACCCCGTCCTGATCGGCGAGCCCGGCGTCGGCAAGACCGCCGTCGTCGAGGGCCTGGCCCAGGGCATCGTCAAGGGCGAGGTGCCCGAGACGCTCAAGGACAAGCAGCTCTACACGCTCGACCTGGGCTCGCTGGTCGCGGGCTCCCGGTACCGCGGTGACTTCGAGGAGCGCCTGAAGAAGGTCCTCAAGGAGATCCGCACGCGCGGCGACATCATCCTGTTCATCGACGAGATCCACACCCTCGTCGGGGCGGGCGCCGCCGAGGGCGCGATCGACGCGGCGAGCATCCTCAAGCCGATGCTGGCCCGTGGCGAGCTGCAGACGATCGGTGCCACCACGCTGGACGAGTACCGCAAGTACGTCGAGAAGGACCCCGCGCTGGAGCGTCGTTTCCAGCCGATCCAGGTGGGCGAGCCGAGCGTCACGCACACCATCGAGATCCTCAAGGGTCTGCGCGACCGCTACGAGTCGCACCACCGGGTCACCATCACCGACCCGGCGCTCGTCGCCGCGGCCACGCTGGCCGACCGCTACATCTCTGACCGCTACCTCCCGGACAAGGCGATCGACCTGATCGACGAGGCCGGGGCCCGGATGCGCATCCGTCGGATGACGGCGCCGCCGGACCTCCGCGAGTTCGACGAGAAGATCGCCGGCGTGCGTCGCGACAAGGAGTCCGCGATCGACGCGCAGGACTTCGAGCGTGCCGCGTCGCTGCGCGACACCGAGAAGCAGCTGCTCGGCCAGAAGGGCGAGCGGGAGAAGCAGTGGAAGTCGGGCGACCTCGACGTCGTCGCGGAGGTCGACGACGAGCAGATCGCCGAGGTTCTCGCCAACTGGACCGGTATCCCCGTGTTCAAGCTCACCGAGGAGGAGACGACCCGTCTGCTCCGCATGGAGGACGAGCTGCACAAGCGGATCATCGGCCAGGAGGAGGCCGTCAAGTCGGTCTCGCAGGCCATCCGCCGTACGCGGGCCGGCCTGAAGGACCCGAAGCGCCCCTCGGGCTCGTTCATCTTCGCCGGCCCGTCCGGCGTCGGTAAGACGGAGCTGTCGAAGGCGCTGGCCAACTTCCTGTTCGGCGAGGACGACGCGCTCATCCAGATCGACATGGGTGAGTTCCACGACCGGTACACCGCCTCGCGGCTCTTCGGTGCCCCTCCCGGGTACGTGGGCTACGAGGAGGGCGGCCAGCTCACCGAGAAGGTGCGGCGCAAGCCGTTCTCGGTCGTGCTGTTCGACGAGATCGAGAAGGCGCACCAGGAGGTCTACAACACCCTCCTGCAGGTGCTCGAGGACGGCCGCCTGACCGATGGCCAGGGCCGGACGGTGGACTTCAAGAACACCGTCATCATCTTCACCTCGAACCTGGGCACCCAGGACATCTCGAAGGCGGTCGGGCTCGGCTTCGCGCAGAGCAACGACGAGGCGTCGAACTACGAGCGGATGAAGACGAAGGTCCACGACGAGCTGAAGAAGCACTTCAGGCCGGAGTTCCTCAACCGTATCGACGACATCATCGTCTTCCACCAGCTCACCGAAGAGCAGATCATCACGATGGTCGACCTCATGATCACGCGCGTCGAGGCGCAGCTGGCGAACAAGGACATGGGCATCGAGCTCACGCCCGCCGCCAAGTCGCTCCTCGCCCGTCGTGGTTTCGACCCCGTGCTGGGCGCCCGGCCGCTGCGCCGGACCATCCAGCGCGAGATCGAGGACCAGCTGTCGGAGAAGATCCTGTTCGGCGAGGTCGAGCCGGGCCAGATCGTGGTCGTGGACGTCGAGGGTCTCGACCCCGACGCCCCCGAGGGCTCGCGCGCGGCCGACGACAAGGCGCATTTCACCTTCCGCGGTGAGGCGCGTCCGGCGGCGCTCGTTCCCGACGCCCCGCCCGTCGACATGGCGAAGACGGACGACTGACAGGTAGTTCGCAGGACGAAGGGCCGGTCCGTCAGGACCGGCCCTTCGTCCTGCGTGGGCTCAGCGTCGCGGGTTCATTCGCGCCCCGACCACGGCCCGGCGCGCGTCGCCCGCGGGGAGGTCGGCCAGCAGCCGCCGGGCGACCTCGGGGTCGGCCGCGCCCTCCTCGGTCGTCGAGAACGTCCAGAGCGCCTCGACGTCGCCACCGTTGAGCACGGCGTGCCGGAGGGCGGCGGCGAGCTGGTCGCGTTCGTCGAGCACCCCCGGGGCCTCCGACGACGGCAGCAGCGGCCCCGGGTAGAGCCGGTCGGCGCCCAGGAACGGCAGCCCGAGCGTGGGCGGCATCCGGCGGCCGGGGCGGCGCAGCCGCAGCAGCCAGCACTCGGTCAGCGGTTCGAGGACGGCCTCGCCGTGTTCGCCCAGCGACAGCGACCCACCCGGAAGGTCGGGGAGGTCCACCCTGTCGGGTAGCCATCCGGCGGGATGGGCCGCGAGCACCCTCCCCCGGAGGGTGAGCAGGGCGCCGGGCTCGTCGTCGCGCAGCCGGGTCAGGTGCCCGAGGTTGTGGGCGCGCATCCGCTCGTCGCGGGCGGCCACGAGCGTCGCCAGGTGGTTCTCCGCCAGCCGGGCGGCGGCCACGACGAGCGCGAGCGTCGCCGGGTGGAACGACGTGAGCGGGCCGGTGACGTCGACGACCCCGATGAGCCTTCCGTCCTCCGGGTCGTGGATGGGCGCGGCGGCGCAGGTCCAGCAGTGGAAGCCGCGGACGAGGTGCTCGGCCGAGTGGATCGTGACTGCGGAGTCGGCGGCCGGCGCGGTGCCCATGGCGTTGGTGCCGACGGTGTCCTCGCTCCATCGCGTGCCCTCGACCAGACCGGCTCGGTCGCCACGTCGCAGCACGTCACGGTTGCCGTCGCGCCACAGGATGTGCCCGTGCTCGTCGGTCACGATCATCATGTTCCGGGCCTCGTCGGCGATCTCCAGCAGCGTCTCACGGAGCAACGCCATGGCCGGCGCGAGAGGGTGCGCGCCCCGCATGTCGACGATCTCGGCCGGTGCCAGGACGTGTGTGGCGGCGCCGCGGTCCGGGTCGACGTGTGCGTCCAGCGAGCGCGCCCACGACTCCGACACGAGGCTGCGCGGCGCGACCGACGTGCGCTCCGCGCTCATGACGGCGTCGTACGTCCGGGCCAGGATCCTGGCTCGCTCGACCGGGTCTGTCGTCATCTCGTCGGTGGCTCCCCGCGGAATGGTCGGCGGTGGTGGACGCCACTGTCATCGTCGTCCGTCGAAACAGGTCAGGCAACCCTGATCGTGATCCGCAACTGCGAGACTGACCGAACGGTCAGGCCCGCGACTGCGGTGCACGCGCAGGCAACCCTGCCCCCGCAGTCGCCCCTGGATGGGGCAAGACCTCGGTCACCGAGCGCGCCGACATCCTGAAGGACCGTGACATCCAGGCGGGCCGGGTGTGGGTGAACGACTACCACGCCTACCCGGCGCACGCGGCGTTCGGCGGCTACAAGCAGTCCGGCGTCGGCCGCGAGAACCACAAGATGATGCTCGACCACGACGAGAACACGAAGAACATGCTGGTCAGCTCCGGGAACGCCCAGGGCTTCCTGTGATGGACGTGGAGCGCGTGGCGTTGACGCCCGCCGCGGCGGAGCTCCTCGTCAGGCCCACCGACGTCCACGGCCCGTTGACCGGACGGGGACTTCAAGCTCGGGGCCGCCGACGTCCGTCTCGGCGACCTCGTCGTCGACGGACTGGAGAAGCCGATCGGGATCCACGTGTCGGAGTCGCAGTTCGAGTACTGGAAGCCCACGCACCTCACGGTCGACGTCGTGAAGGGGCGGGGCAGCGGGTTCTCGGTCGAGGCGCCGGAGGGCGTCCGGTTCCTGATCCGCTCCCGGCTCTTCACCCGACGACGAGTCGACAGCCCTCGACAGAATCCGAGCCGTGACACGGAGGGTCGGGCCGTCGCACGATGGCCCGGCCCTCTGTGTGTCGTTCCCATTCGAAGGAGTGTGGGCCCGTGCCCTCGACGACCTTGCGCGAACTCACCGGAATGCCCGCCACCGCGCCGAGCCTCGCAGGCTCGACGCTGATCATGGTCGACTGCCAGAACACCTACACCCGCGGCGTCATGGAGCTCGAAGGCGTCCAGGCCGCCCTCGACGAGGCGGAGGAGCTGCTCGACCGCGCCCGGTCCGCCGGCACGCCCGTCATCCACATCCAGCACGACGCGGGCGAGGGGTCGCCCTACGACGTCCGCGCGGAGATCGGCGCCATCGTCGACCGGGTCGCCCCGCGCGGCGACGAGCCGGTCGTCGTGAAGGGTGCCCCGAACGCGTTCGTCGGCACCGACCTGCAGGAACGTCTCGCCGCGGCGGGCGCCCACGACCTGGTGCTGGCCGGGTTCATGACGCACATGTGCATCAACTCCACCGCCCGCGGTGCGTTCAGCCTGGGCTTCAACCCGACTGTCGTCGGGGGTGCGACGGCGACCCGTTCGCTGCCGGGCCCGGACGGCGCGGTCGCGGCGTCGGCCCTTCAGGCGGCGAGCCTGGCCGCGATCGCCGACCTGTTCGGGGTCGTCGTCCCGGACACGAAGGCGATCCCCGACTGAGCCTGTGAGTGGCAATGGTCGCTATAGCGACCATTGCCACTCACGACCCTGGTCGAGTGCCTGCAGCGCCTCCGCCGCCGGTAGCGCAAGACCGACGCCGCGTCCGTGACGGACCTCCGGCTCGCGCACGTTGATCCTGATCAGCGCACCCGTCACCGCCGACGCCAGTTCCGCCTGCCTGCGCACCGTCGGTATCGCGTTGCCCGCGCCGATCTCCACCACGACCAGCCGGCCGCGGTGCTCCCGCGACCACGCCGCGTGCGCCGTCAGCCTCGGCCGCGCGAACGACGGATCCCACGACCAGTCGCCGAACATCAGGATGTTCGGACGCGCCAGGCCGCCGCAGCCCGGGCACGGGGGCAGATGGCCGACCGCGCGCATCGTCGCCGGGTCGATCTCCACGTCGACGTCGTCGGCCGGCCACACCGGCTGCCCGCACCCCGCCAGGCACTGCAGGTGGTGGATCGACCCGTGGACCTCTGCCACCGACGACTGGTCGAACCCGGCCTTCTGGAACTGGCCGTCGACGTTCGACGTGAACACCCGCGTCGGCACCCGGTCCGCCCAGCGCCGCAGCACGGCGAAACCCGCGTGCGGCGTCGTCGCCCGGTAGAGGGACAGCCGGTGGCCGTAGAAACCCCACGCGAGCGCCGGGTCGTCGGCGAAGTGGACCGGGTCGGCCAGCTCCTCGAAGCTCAGCCCGAGCGCCCGGTACGGCGGGTAGGCGCGCCAGAAACCCTCGGGTCCCCGGAAGTCCGGGAGCCCCGAGTCGACACCCATCCCGGCACCGGCGCAGACGAGCACCGCCTCGGCCTTCTCCAGGAGGCCGGCGGCCTCCTCGAGTTCGGGACTCAGCCCGCGTCCAGGTCGACGATTTCGAACTCCAGCAGCGACGCCCCCGTCGACACCGGCTGCCCCGACGCCGTCGGCGCCTGCGCGTTACCACCGTGCGCCTGCATCGCCGGGCCGTTGCGCCACGCCTGGAACGCCTCGTCGGACTCCCACTTCGTCACCACGAAGTAGCGGTTGTCGCCCGACACCGGCCGCATCAGCTCGAAGGACACGAACCCCGGCTGGTTGTCGACCGCGTGCTTGCGCTGCGCGAACCGCTTCTCCAGTTCCGGGCCGGATCCCTCGGGTACCTCGATCGCGTTGATCTTCACGACGGTCATGCACTTCAGGTTAGTTTGCGCGGGTGCGTCGTTCGGTGCGGACCTCCGACGGCGTGTACCTCGCCGTCGTCGAGTTCGGTGGGCGTGGCACGCCGATCCTGCTGCTGCACGGCCTCATGGGCCGGGCGACGACGTGGTGGCCGGTCGCGCGCAGGCTCACCAGCCGCGGCCGCGTCATCGGGCTCGACGCCCGTGGTCACGGCCGCTCCCAGGCCGCAGGCCCCTGGACCACCGAACGCTTCGCCGCCGACGCCGCCGAACTCCTCGACCAGCTCGGTGCCGGACCCGCCATCGTCGTCGGCCACTCGATGGGCGGCCTGCAGGCCCTCGCCCTCGCCGCGAGCCGCCCCGACCTGGTGCAGGCCCTCGTCGTCGAGGACATGGCCGTCGACCTCACCGGCGTCCCCGAGACCGCCGTCGCCGACGCCCGCGCCTGGTTCGGCGCCATCCCACAGCCCTTCAGCTCACTCGCCGAGGTCCGCGCCACCTTCGGGCACCCGCGGCCGGAGTTCGGCGACTACATGGCCGAGTGCGTCGAGGAACGCGCCGACGGCTACCACCTGCTCTGCCGCGTCGACAACGCCGTGGAGATCGCGGCGGAATGGGCCCGCCGCTCCTACTGGGACGTCCTCGCCGGCGTCCGCGCGCCGGTGCTCATGGTCTGCGCCGCCGACGGCATCGTCCCCCGCGGCCAGCCCGAGCGGATGATCGACGCGTTGCGCCGCAACAGGTACGGGCCCTACGCCCGGCTCGTCACCCTGCCCGGGACCGGCCATCTGGTGCACGCCTCCGAGGAAGCCTTCCGTATCGCGATCGAAGGTTTCCTGGCGACGACGGCTCCGCTCCGCGACCCGGCCTGACGCGCCTGCAATCCGGGGGAGCGGCGCCTCAGAGCGCGATGGTCTCGCCGGTGCGGGTGTCGGCGACCTCCAGCGCGGTGACCGCGGCGCGGAGCGGCCGCAACGGGTGCAGAGCGGTGAAGGCGGCGGCGGGGTCGCGGGTGGCCAGCACGCAGTGGGGCACCCAGGAGCCGGGCAGGTAGGTCGCGACCGGCCCGCGCACCCTGCCGGCCAGCACGTCGTGCACGGCGTCGTGGACGGCCAACAGCTCGGTGTCGACGACGGCGCCCAGCACCAGCTCCTCGTCACGCCCGGCGACGGCGGCGAGGTCGGTGAGCCACAGCGTCGGCAGCGCGAGGACGCGGACGGCGGTGGCGAGCGCGGTGCGGGTGGCGACGGGGATCGTCTGGGCGGCGGCGACGGTCACCGCGGGCCGCCCGACCGGGACCGGTAGCCCGGCGACGACGAGCCGTGCGCGGAGGCCGGTGATCTCGTCGGCGGCGTCGTCGGCGAGCCGGAAGCGGACGACGTGCACCGTCAGGCCGGGAGGGCGAAACGGCCGTCGGAGAGCTGTTCGGCGAGGCCGTCGACGAGCAGGGAGTCGAGGCAGCGGTCGCGTTGACCGGCGTCGTTCCAGGCGAGGTCGAGGGCGGCGCGGTCGACGGGACCGGCGGCGTCGCGCAGGACGTCGAGGAGCCGGCCGCGGACCTGCCGGTCGGTGCCGGCGAACGCCTGCGGCGCGCGGCGGGGGCCGTCGTAGGCGGGGGCGCCGGCCGCGAGCCAGGCGCAGCGGTCGCGGATGGGGCAGGCGGCGCACTGCGGGGTGCGGGCGGTGCAGACGAGGGCGCCGAGCTCCATCATCGCGATGGAGAAGGTCGCGGCCTCGGTGTCCTCGGCGGGGAGGAGCGCCGCCACGTCGGCCATGTCGGCCCTGACGCGGGCGGGCCCGGCGTCGCCGTTGCCGTGGACGGCGCGGGCGACCACGCGTCGGACGTTGGTGTCGACGACCGCGCAGCGCCTTCCGTAGCCGAACGCCGCGATCGCGCGCGCAGTGTAGGAGCCGACGCCCGGCAGCGCCTCCAAAGCGTCCACGTCGGCCGGGACGACGTCGCCGTGGACATCGGCGATGACGGCGGCGGCCTCGTGCAAGCGCAGCGCGCGGCGGGGGTAGCCGAGCTTGCCCCAGGCGCGCAGCACGTCGGCGCGGGGTGCGGCGGCGAGCGCGGACGGGGTCGGCCAGTCGGTCATCCAGCGCAGCCACACGGGCTCGACACGGGCGACCGGCGTCTGCTGCAGCATGAACTCGCTGACCATGACGCCCCACGGCGTGGTCCCGGGCCGGCGCCAGGGCAGGTCGCGGGCGACCGCGGCATACCAGGGGACCAGGGCGGCGGACAGCGACACGACCGCATCGTGCCACCGTCCGCCGCCCACGGAGCAACGGGTCAGGCGACCTCGTCCAGCTTCCCGGTCGAGACGTCGAAGACGAAGCCGCGCACGGAGTCCTTGCGCGGGACGAACGGGCTCGCGGTGATGCGGGCGACCGACTGGCGGACGTCCTCCTCGAGGTCGCCGAACGCCTCGGCGGCCCAGGCCGGCTTGATGCCGGTGTCCTCCTGGATGGACCGCTTGAATTCGTCGTCGGTGAAGGTGAGCATGCCGCAGTCGGTGTGGTGGATCAGGATGATCTCGGTGGTGCCGAGCAGCCGCTGGCTGATCGCGAGCGACCGGATCTCGTCATCGGTGACGACGCCGCCCGCGTTGCGGATGACGTGCGCCTCGCCCTCGGCCAGGCCGAGGACGCGGTAGACGTCGAGGCGGGCGTCCATGCAGGCGACGACGGCGACGCCCTTCGCGGGCGGTAGGGGCAGCGGGCCGGTGAAGCTCTCGGCGTAGGCGGAGTTGTTCGTGAGCAGGTCGTCCGTGACGGACATGACGGGTTCTCCCTGTTGAGGGCGGGTGCGGGCCGGACGCCCGCGATCGGTCGGGGCGCGCGCAGGCCACGAGCGGCCTCCCCGCGGGGCGGCGGCTACGCGGCCGACCGACAGAACTCGTCGAAGTGCACGACGCGGCGGCTGGGCCAGACGAACTGCAGCCGCACGCGCATCACCCCATGAGTCAAGCGCGACGCGGATGAGGGCGCAACCACGTCATTCGCCCGAGTGGTTTCCGGGGGTGGTGCCGCGCCACGCCGGGCCGACGTCGGCTCCTGCTGGTAATCGTCGATCTACCCTCCGTCACATGTGGGAGCCGTCCGGACCGCTGCCCGCGACCGTCTACTGGCGACGTCGCTGGGTGGCTCTCGCATCCGTCGTGGTCCTGTTCGCGCTGCTGGGGCTGACGATCGCCGCGCTGGTGCACGGGCGCACGGAGGCGACGAGCGACGAGAAGACGACGCTCGCGGCCAACCAGGCCGCCCTGTCCAGCGAGGCGCCGCCCCCGCCGCCCGGCGACCCGACCGCGTTCGGCCCTCCCTCGACCGCTCCGATCGACCCGTCGGCCCCGCTCGCGTCCGGCCTCCCCGGAATGACGACGGGCCCCGGCACCCAGATCGTCCCCTCGACCGGCGCCCCGACGACCGCCCCGGCCACCGACGAGGCCCGTGTCGAGGGCAGCCCGGACCCGACGGTGGGTGCGCTCCCGCCGCCGACGGTCCCGCCGACAGGCCCGGTCCCGTGCACCAACGACATGCTCAGCGTCGGCGCCACGATCGACCGGACCGACCACAAGGTCGGCGACAAGCCGGTCGTCGGGGTCGTCGTCACCAACACGAGCGGTCAGCCGTGCGTGCGTGACCTCGACGGCAGCCGGCTGGAGATCGTCGTGTGGAGCGGCGACGGCGTGAACAGGCTGTGGTCGAGCAACGACTGCACCAACCCGGCCAAGCCGGACCTGCGCACGCTGGTCCCCGGTCAGCCGGTGTCGTTCCAGGTGACGTGGCAGGGCCGCACCTCGACGCCGGGGTGTGCGACGGCGCGGACGGTCGTCCCGGCCGGCGCCTACCGCCTGTTGACGCGAATCGACGACCTCATCAGCCCGCCGACGCCGTTCCTGCTGACGCCCTGACCCCGGGCGGCCCCCGGTCGGCCGGAGAACCGCGCGGAGTGTGCGCGAGTCTCAGTCGCGGCGCAGGCGGCGCACGACCTGGCCCAGGTCGGCGACCTCCTGGACCTTCATGCCGACGGACTTCGCGTCGCTGTCGGGCGGCACCAGCGCCTGGGTGAAGCCCAGCCGGGCGGCCTCGGCGAGGCGCCTGCCGACGCCGCTGACCCGTCGCACCTCGCCGGCCAGCCCGATCTCGCCCAGCAGGATCATGTCGGGCGGCAGGGCGAGGTCGCGCTTGGCGGAGACGACGGCGAGGGCGAGCGCGAGGTCGGCGGCCGGTTCGAGGACCTTCATCCCGCCGACGGTCGCCGTGTAGACCTCGGAGTCGGCCAGCTTGACGCCCACCCGGCGCTCCAGCACCGCCAGCAGCATCGCGACACGGGCGCTGTCGAGCCCAGAGACGGCCCGTCGCGGGCTGGGGATGTTCGACCCGGCAACCAGTGCCTGGACCTCCGCCAGCATGGGCCTGCGGCCGTCCATGACGACGGTGACGGCGGTGCCGGGGACGACGGAGTCGCGGGTGGCGCCGAACCGGGCCAGGAACAGCCCCGACGGGTCGGGCAGGCCGACGATGCCCTCGTCGCGCAGCTCGAAGCAGCCGACCTCGTCGGCGGGGCCGAAGCGGTTCTTCACACCGCGGACCATGCGCAGCGTCGACTGCTTGTCGCCCTCGAACGCGAGCACCACGTCGACGAGGTGTTCGAGCACGCGGGGACCGGCGATCGAGCCGTCCTTGGTGACGTGCCCGACGAGCACGACGGGCAGCCCGCGCTCCTTGGCGGTGGCGGTGAGACCGACGGTGACGGCCCGGACCTGGGTCACGCCGCCGACGTTGCCCTCGACGTCCGATGTGGACATCGTCTGGATCGAGTCGACGATCAGCAGCCCCGGCTTCAGGGCGTCGAGGTGGCCGAGGATCGCGCCGAGGTCGGACTCGGCGGCGAGGTAGAGCTCGTCGTGCACCCCGCCGGTGCGCTCGGCGCGCAGCCGGACCTGCCCGGCGGACTCCTCACCGGTGACGTAGAGGACGCGGCCACGCTGGGCGGCCTTCGCGGCGACCTCGAGCAGCAGCGTCGACTTGCCGACGCCCGGCTCCCCGGCGAGCAGCACCACCGCGCCGGGCACGAGCCCACCCCCGAGGACGCGGTCGAGCTCCTCGACCCCGGTGGGGCGGGCGCGGGCGGTGTCGAGCTCGACGTCGGCGATCCGGCGTGCCGGTGCCGACGGTGCCCCGGCCGCGACGCGCTGTGTGCGAGCCGTCGGAACCGACTGCTGCGCAAGGGTTCCCCACGCCTGGCACGACGGGCAGCGGCCCACCCACTGCGCGGCCTGGTGGCCGCACTCGGAGCAGACGAACCCCGCGCGTGCGGCGCGGGACCGGCCGGTCAGTGGCCGCCGTTCCCGCCGGAGCCGCCCGAACCGCCGGAGGTGTTCGAGGCACCCTGCTCGGGGACGCGGTTGTCGGCATTGCCCATCGGCATGTCGACGGTGACGCTGCCCGCGCGCTCGAAGACGAACGTGACCGGGTAGCTGAGGCCGGGGCCGATGTCCTGGCGCAGGCCGTCGAGGCTGACCTCGATCGGCGTGCCCACGTTGCCGACGGCGCCGCCGGGGGTGGTGCCCGCGGTGAGGGCGCCGTGGGCGGGGATCTGCGTGTCGCCGGTGATGCGGACGTTGCCGGCGACCGGGCTGCTCGCCGAGAGCAGTCGGTCGGGCAGGTCGTCGTCGTTGGCGATCGACATCGTGACCGGCGCGGACGAGCCGGCGGTGTAGGCGGCGAGGCGCTGGGAGCCGCCGACCGGGAACTCGATCTCGGCGTTGCGGATCTCGATGTGCTGCGTCGTCAGGTTGGCCCCGGAGACGGCGGCCTGCTGGTCGGCGGTTTGCGAGATCTGGCCCGCACCGCACCCTGCGAGGGCGAGCGCGCCGATCAGGGCGCCGGCGACCAGGGCTGCGCGCGTCGGACGGATGCGCTCGCTGCGGCTCACGGGTCTCCAGGTCCTTTCGTGGCGGTGGGCCGACCCCGAGGTCGGGGTGACCAGCCGGAAGCGTAGTCGCGAGGGTGCGGGCACCGGCAACGCGCCTCCGGTCACACGTCAGGTCGTCCGTCCGCCGTGGCGGTGTGTGCTCGCGGGCGTATCGACGGTCACACCCTGTGCGAAGTCCGTCACGAACTTCGCACCTGAGGTGGTGGAGGCACGTTTGCTCCGCGTTGTCAAGCCCGTGACCTGCGACGACGGTGCATCCCGCCGGGCAGGGGTGGGTCCGACCGTGTTAACCTGGGTTCAGCGAAAGGGGCAGAGGACACATGGTTTTCAAGGTCGGAGAGACCGTCGTCTACCCGCACCACGGTGCCGCTCTCATCGAGGCCATCGAGACCCGGACGATAAAGGGCGAGGAGCGCAAGTACCTCGTCCTCAAGGTTGCCCAGGGTGATCTCACGGTGCGTGTTCCTGCGGAGAACGCCGAGGTCGTCGGCGTCCGCGATGTCGTGGGCCAGGAGGGCCTCGACAAGGTGTTCGAGGTGCTCCGCGCGCCGCACACCGAGGAGCCGACCAACTGGTCCCGGCGGTACAAGGCCAACCTCGAGAAGCTCGCCTCCGGCGATGTGAACAAGGTGGCCGAAGTGGTGCGTGACCTGTGGCGGCGTGAGAAGGACCGCGGCCTGTCCGCGGGCGAGAAGCGCATGTTGGCCAAGGCCCGCCAGATCCTCGTGAGCGAGCTGGCGCTCGCCGAGGGCACCGACGAGGAGCGGGCCGAGGTCCTGCTCGACGAGGTGCTGGCGACGGCCGCGACGGCCTGACTCTTCCGGCCGGTTCGAACGTACTTCCCCTTCCGGCACACGTCGTGAGCGTCGTCGCGGTGGTCCCCGCAGCGGGCTCGGGTCAGCGACTCGGTGCCGGTGAACCGAAGGCGTTCGTGCCGGTCGGCGGCGTTCCGATGCTGGTCCGTGCGGTCGACGGACTGCTCGCGTCCGGTGTGGTCGATCATGTCGTGGTCGCCGCGCCGGCGGAGCTCGTCGACCGTGCGGGCGAGCTGCTCCACGGTCGTCCCGTCACCGTGCTCGCAGGTGGTGCCGACAGGACGGCGTCCGTGCTGTGCGCTCTCGGCGCGCTGCACGGCGTCGGTGATCCGAACGGCGTCCACACTGGAGATGAACGACCGGGACCACCCGTTGGTGACGGGTCCCCCCGCGCGATCGTGGACGACGCGGTCGAGGTCGTGCTCGTCCACGACGCGGCGCGACCACTCACGCCCCCGGCGCTGGTCACGGCCGTCGTCGAGGAGGTGCGCGCCGGGCATCGGGCCGTGATCCCGGTGCTGCCCGTCGCCGACACGATCAAGCAGGTCGACGCGGCGGGTGATGTCGTCGCCACGGTCGATCGGTCGGTCCTGCGCGCTGTCCAGACACCGCAGGGCTTCGCGCCCGATCTGCTGCTGCGCGCGCACCGCACGGCCGCTGCCGCCGGTGCCGCGGCCACCGACGACGCCGGACTCGTCGAGGCGCTGGGTGAGCCGGTCCACACCGTGCCGGGCGATCCCGCGGCGATGAAGGTGACGACGCCGTGGGACCACCGGCTCGCCGACCACCTGGTGATGGACGCGGTTGCGGGGGAGGCGGCGGGTACGGTCGCGCGATGATCGCTGCGATCCCCCGCGTCGGCGTCGGTACCGACGTGCACCCCGTCGACCCCGGCCGCCCGTGCTGGATGGCGGGGCTGTGGTGGGAGGGTGTCGACGGCTGCGCCGGGCACTCCGACGGCGACGTCGCCTCCCACGCGCTGTGCGACGCGCTGCTCTCGGCCGCCGGCCTGGGTGATCTCGGCGCGGTGTTCGGCACCGGCCGCCCGGAGTGGGCGGGTGCCGGCGGCGTGCAGCTGCTCGCCGAGGTGCGCCGGCTGCTGGAGCGCGACGGCTGGGTCGTCGGAAACGCTGCGGTGCAGGTGATCGGCAACGCCCCGAAGATCGGGACGCGTCGCGACGAGGCGCAGCGCGTGCTGTCCGACGCCGTCGGCGGTCCCGTCGCGGTGTCGGGCACGACCACCGACGGCCTCGGCTTCACCGGCCGGGGCGAGGGCGTCGCGGCGATCGCGACGGCCCTGATCGTCCCGGCCTCCTGACGCCTCACCGCAACGCCGAGCCCGACCTCACGCTGCTGCCGACCATGATCGGGCCGGCCTCACGTCGAAACCGGCAATGGTGTCGGGGCGCAACGGGTCACGGGCTCATGACATCGCGTCGAGGCGCGCCTGGACCTCGTCCGGGGTCAGCGTCTCGAGCGGTGCCGACACCATCCAGTGGTGTCCGAACGGGTCGGCGACCCGGCCGCCGCGCGAGCCGTACTCCCGGTCGGCCACCGGGTACACGACGCTCGCGCCCGCCGCGAGCAGCCGCTCGGTGACGCCGTCGGCGTCGGTCACGCCCAGCGACATGAGCACCGGCGGGTGCTGCCCCGGCGTCGGTGCGGGATCGCCGTCGCCCGCGTCCTTGAGCTCGAACCGCAGCTCGCCGACGGTCACCGTGGCGTGCACGATGCGCCCGTCCACGGTGTAGCTCTCCTCGACGGTCGCGCCGAGCGCCGCGGTGTAGAAGGCGAGGGCGGCGGCGCCGTCACCGACGACGAGCTTCGGGGTGATCTGGAAGATGTCGGCCATGACACGAGCGTGCCGGGTCGCGACGTCGTCGTCTTGGACGAATGGGACCCGGGCCGACGATTCGGGTGGTCCAGGACGGGGATCCGGGGCTCCCGCTGATCGACGCCGACCTGGTCACCCGTAGTCTGTGTGAGGTGAGCCTGCGACTGCACGACACCGCGACCAGGGAGCAGCGTGACTTCGTGCCGCTGCGGGCCGGGACCGTGTCGATGTATGTCTGTGGGGCCACGGTGCAGGGTGTGCCGCACATCGGTCATGTCCGCAGCAGCCTCAACTACGACGTCCTGCGCCGGTGGCTGACCCACGCCGGGAACGACGTCCTGTTGGTGCGCAACGTGACCGACATCGACGACAAGATCCTCCGCAAGGCTGCCGACGCCGGACGCCCGTGGTGGGAGTGGGCCGCCACCCACGAGCGCGCCTTCTCCGCGGCGTACGACGCGCTGGGCTGCCTGCCCGCGTCGGTCGAGCCGCGCGCCACCGGCCACATCACACAGATGGTCGAGCTGATGGAGCGCCTGATCGAGCGCGGCCACGCCTACGCCGCAGGTGGCGACGTCTACTTCTCCGTGCGGTCGTTCCCGGAGTACGGGGCGCTGTCGGGCCAGAAGGTCGACGACGTCGCCCAGGGCGAGGGCGACTGCGGCGACAAGCGCGACCCGCTCGACTTCACGCTCTGGAAAGGCGCCAAGCCGGGCGAGCCGTCGTGGCCGACCCCGTGGGGCGCAGGGCGTCCGGGCTGGCACCTGGAGTGCTCGGCGATGGCCACGGCCTACCTGGGCGCCGAGTTCGACATCCACGGCGGCGGGCTCGACCTGGTGTTCCCGCACCACGAGAACGAGCAGGCCCAGTCGCACGCGGCGGGCGACGGGTTCGCCCGCTACTGGCTGCACAACGCCTGGGTCACCATGGGCGGCGAGAAGATGTCCAAGTCGTTGGGCAACACGCTGTCGATCCCGGCGATGCTGCAGCGGGTCCGCGGCGTCGAGCTGCGCTACTACCTGGTCGGGCCGCACTACCGGTCGGCGATCGAGTACTCCGACGCGGCACTGGCCGAGTCGGTGTCGGCGTACCGGCGGATCGAGTCGTTCGTCGGCCGGGTCGCCGAGCGCATCGGCACGCCCGACGTCGCAGCCGAGGTGCCCGCCGAGTTCGCGGCAGCCCTCGACGACGATCTCGGCACGCCGGGAGCGCTGGCGGTCGTCCACAACACGGTGCGCGAAGGCAACTCCGCGCTCGACGCCGGGGACCGTGACGCCGCCCGCGCGGCGGCGGAGTCGGTGCGCGCCATGACCGGCGTGCTCGGGCTCGACCCGCTCGACGAGAAGTGGGCCGCAGGCGGGTCCGACACGGCGGCCATCGCGGCGCTCGGTGCCCTGGTCGACGATCTCCTGGTCAAGCGGCAGGAGGCCCGCGCGAGCCGCGACTTCGCGGCGGCCGACGAGGTGCGCGACCGGCTGACCAGCGCGGGAATCGCGGTCGAGGACGGCCCCGACGGGCCGACCTGGTCGCTCAAGGACGTTCAGTGACGGTTCAGCGAGGTATCGGGTAGATGGCGGGCAATTCCAGGCGACGCGGTGCGACCCGCAAGGACGGCACCAAGAAGGGTGCCGTCGTCGGTTCGGGCGGTCAACGTCGTCGCGGCCTGACGGGCAAGGGCCCGACGCCGCCGGCGTCGATGCGTCCCGGGCATCCGGCGGCGCGCAAGGCCGCGCGCGACGCGAAGGCCCAGGCCAAGGTCGCCGGCCGGCAGAGCGGCGGCGCGGGCAACCGCAGCCGCCGCGCGGGCGACGGCGAGACCCCGGAGACGGTGCTGGGGCGCAACCCGGTCGTCGAGTGCCTGCGCGCGGGTGCGCCGGCGACGGCGCTGCACGTCGCCGTGGGCGCGACGTCCGACGAGCGGGTCAAGGAGGCCGTGCACCTGGCGGCCGACGCCGGCATCTCGATCCTCGAGGTACCCCGCAACGACCTCGACCGGATGGCCGGTGGCGCGCTGCACCAGGGCGTCGCGCTCGTCGTGCCGCCCTACGAGTACGCGCACCCCGACGAGCTGCTGGAACTGGCGAGCGAGTCCGGCGCGCCCGCGCTGATCGCGGCGCTCGACGGCGTGACCGACCCGCGAAACCTGGGTGCGGTCGTCCGGTCGGTGAGCGCGTTCGGCGGGCACGGTGTCGTCGTGCCGCAGCGTCGTGCCGCGGGCATGACGGCGGTGGCGTGGCGGACGTCGGCGGGGACGGCGGCGCGGCTGCCCGTGGCCCGTGCGACCAACCTGACCCGCACGCTGCAGGAGTACGCCAACACCGGCCTGATGATCGCGGGCCTCGCCGCCGACGGCGACGTGTCGATCGACGACTTCGACATGGCCACCGACCCGCTGGTGCTGGTCGTGGGCTCGGAGGGCAAGGGCCTGTCACGGCTGGTCCGCGAGACCTGCGACGTCACGGTCTCGATCCCGCTGGCGCGCGAGGTGGAGTCGCTGAACGCGTCGGTCGCCGCCGGTGTCGTGCTGGCCGAGGTCGCACGCCGCCGCCGCATCGGCTGACGCCGGTAGGTCTCGGGTCGGTCCGTCAGCCGGTGCGGACCTGGCCTCGGGCCCGGCCGACGAGACGGCAGGCGAGGTAGCCGAGGAACGCGATCGTCGCGACGTATCCGGAGATGGGCAGGCCGGGGGCCAGCGACAGGATCGTGCCGCCGACGAGGGCGACCTCGGCGATGACGACGGCGAGGATCGTTGCGACCAGGGGGCTGGCAGTGATGCGGGCTGCGGCGGCGCCGGGGATGATCGTCACCGACAGGACGAGGATCGCGCCGACGATGGGCACGGCGAGTGCGGTGACGAGCGCGATGAGCACTGCGAACAGCGGCGAGAGCAGCCGCACGGGCACCCCGCGGGCGACGGCGACCTCGGCGTCGGTGCTGGCGAACAGCAGCGGCCGGTAGACGACGGCCATCGTCGCCAGCACCAACAGCGTCACGATGACGAGAACCCAGAGGTTCGTGGAGTCGACCGAGACGATCGAGCCCGTGAGCAGCCCGAACTTGTTCGAGGCACGCCCAGGGTAGAGGGCGAGCAGCAACACCCCGAGGCCCAGGCCGAACGCCAGGACCACGCCGATCACGGAGTCGCGCTCGCGCTGTCTCAGACCGAGCAGCCCGAACACCAGCCCGGCCAGCACCGAGCCCGCGACCGCGCCGATGCTGACGCTCACCCCGAGCAGCAGCGCCGCGGCGCCTCCGGTGAACGCCAGCTCCGACGTCCCGTGCACGGCGAAGCCCATGCCGCGCGCCACGATCAGCGGCGCGAGCACGCCCGCCACGAGCCCGAGCAGGGCCGCGGCGAGCAGGGCGTTGCGCACGAATGGCTGGCCCAGCAGCTCGGCCGTCCCGTCGAAGGTGAAGAGCTTGTCGAGGATCTCGTTCACGGCGTGACCGACTCCTCGGCGGGGAGGACGGCCCCGTCGGCGCCGTGGCAGTGCCCCGACGCCTCGACGCCGACGACCACGAGGCGTTCCCGCACCCGAAGCACCTCGACGTCGGTGCGGTAGAGCTCCGAGAGCGTCTCCGACGTCATCACCTCGTCGGGCGTGCCGAACCGGAACCTGCCGTCGACCAGGTAGAGCACGCGGTCGACGAGCGGCAGGATCGGGTTGATCTCGTGCGTCACGAACAGGACGGCCGTGCCCGCGGTGCGGCGGCGCTCGTCGATGAGCCTGCTGACCGTGCGCTGGTGGGCGAGGTCGAGCGAGAGGAGCGGCTCGTCGCACAGCAGGACCCGCGGGTCGCCGACGAGCGCCTGTGCCACCCGCAGTCGCTGCTGCTCACCGCCGGAGAGCCGTCCGACGGGCGCGCCGGCGTAGCCGGTGGCGCCGACGGCGGCCAGCGCCTCGTCGACCCGGCGGGCCCGGTCGCGGCGCCCGCGCAGTCCGAGGCCCAGGTGGTGCCCGTCGAGCCCCAGGCCGACGAGGTCGCGGGCCCGCAGCGGGACGTCCTCGGGGATCGCTTTCTGCTGCGGGATGTACCCGATGCCCTCGCCCCCGCGGCGGACGTGGTGCCCGTCGACGAGCACCTCGCCCGCCTGCACCGGCTGTAGCCCGAGCAGGACGCGCAGCAGCGTCGTCTTGCCGGATCCGTTGGGGCCCAGGACCGCGACGAACTCGCCGCCGGGTATCTCGAGGTCGAGCCCCTCCCAGAGGGTGCGTGTCCCGAACCGCACGGTGGCGCCCCGCAGTTCGACGGCAGCCGGTTCGCGGCCGTCGGCGGTGTGCGGGCGGGTCATCGCACCTTCCCGGAGAAGGGTCATCCGAGCGCCGTGGTGAGCGCGTCGATCTGCTGGGACTGCCACGAAACGTAGTCGGTCACTCCTGCGGGCAGCGTCTCGGTCACCTTGACGACGGGCACACCCGCCGCGCCGGCGGCCTGCTCGACCTGCTGGGTGGCCGGGCTCTCGGTCTGGGCGTTGGAGACGAGGGCCTTCGCGATGCCGCCGCCGAACACCGCGAGGGTCTCCTGCAGGACGGCGGCGGGCGGGTCGTTGCCCTCCTCGACGGCCTCGGAGAACGCCTCGGGGGTGACGTTCTTCAGGCCGGCTGCCTCGACCATGTACAGCGGGACCGGCTCGGTGATGGCGACGGCCGTCCCGTCGTGTCTGGCCTTGATCGCGTCGAGCTTCGCGGTCAGCCCGTCGATCTTCGTGCCGAACGCGGCGGCGTTGGCGGTGTAGGTCGCGGCGCCGGCGGCGTCGACCTCGCCGAGGTCGGCGGCCAGGGTGTCGGCGAGCTTCTTCATCGTCGGCAGGCTGTACCAGACGTGCTCGTTGAACTCCTCGCCCGCGGGAGCCTGCGCCTCGAGCCCGGACAGGGCGGAGACGTCGATGGTCCGGGGCTTGGTCTTCGCGGAGTCGACGAGCTTCGTCGCGAAGTCGTCGTAGTGCCCGCCGTTGAGGACGACGATCGCCGCCTTGCCGACGGCCAGCGCGTCGGCGGGGGTGGTCTCGTACTCGTGGGGGTCCTTGGCGGGGTCGTCGATGATCGAGGTGACGTCGACGCGGTCACCGCCGACGGCGCGGACGACGGCGCCGTACACGTCGGTCGAGGCGACGACCGCGACCTTGCCGTCGGCCCCTGCGGTGGTCGCGGGGGATGTGGGGGTGTTGCTGCCGCCGCCACAGGCGGCGAGCACGGCCGCGGCGAGGAGTGCGCCACCGAGGGTGGTGGCGACGCGGCGCAGGGTCATGTCGGGGCTCCGTATCAACGAGTGCGCATATCTGTATTGAAAACCGTTGTCAATTCACTCTACAGTGGCACTCGGGCGGAAATGCAATGATCGTCCGGCCCCGAATGCGATGACGCCCACTGCCCCTCAGACTTTGTGCTGCGCCACCTGCCTGGCTAGGTTCGGGGGATGTCCCAGCCCAACGCGCGCAGGCCTGCCACGCTGGCATCCCTCGCCGCCGAGCTGGGAGTGTCGAGGACCACCGTGTCCAACGCCTACAACCGGCCCGACCAACTGTCGGCGACGCTGCGTGCACGGGTCCTCGAAGCCGCCCGCCGTCTGGGCTACCCGGGACCCGACCCCGTCGCCCGGTCGCTGCGCACCCGCCGCGCAGGCGCTGTCGGGCTCCTGCTCACCGAGGCGCTGTCCTACGCCTTCCGCGACCCCGTGGCCACCGGCTTCCTCGAAGGCCTCGCACTCGCGTGCGAGCAGGCCGGCCAGGGGCTCCTGCTCATCCCCGTCAGCCCGTCGCAGCCCGACGTCACCACGGTGCACCAGGCGGGCGTCGACGGGTTCGTCGTCTACTCGGTGCGCGAGGACGACCCGCACTTCCTCGCCGTCCTCGAACGCCCGGTGCCGACCGTCGTCTGCGACCAGCCCATCGGCATCGACGGCGTCGACCGCGTCGGGATCGACGACCGCGCCGCCATGCTCGGCATGGCCCGCCACCTCACCGGGCTCGGCCACCGGCGCATCGGGGTCCTCTGCATGCGGCTGGGCCCCGACCAGCAGGACGGCCGCGCCGACGTCCTCCGCCAGGAGCAGACGTCCTACCCGGTGCAGCGGGCCCGGCTCGGCGGCCTGCGGGAGGGGTTCGCCGAGGTCGGCGTCGACTGGGCCGACGTGCCGGTCCACGAGCGCTTCGACCACTCCGTCGACGCAGGTGAGGCCGCTGCCGCCGAGATCCTCGCCGCGCACCCGGGCATCACCGCGCTGGTGTGCACCTCCGACATCCTCGCCCTCGGCGCCCTGCGCCACGCGACCGCGCGCGGCCTCGCCGTCCCCGAGGACCTCACGATCACCGGCTTCGACGGCGTCCCCGAGGCTGAACGGGCCGGGCTCACCACCGTCCGGCAGCCGGTGCGGGAGAAGGGCCAGGTCGCGGGCGAGCTGCTGCTCGAACGCGGCGAACGCAACCGCCCCCGCCAGGTCGTGCTGCCCACCGAGCTCGTCGTGGGCACAACCAGCAAGGGCCCGCGCGAGTCGAGGTTCTTCTCCGGCTGGTGAGCGTCAGGAGGCCTCGCGGACCACGCGTCGCGCGATCTCCTCGACCTATCGAGTGGCCGACCGGGCGTCGCGCAGCACGCCCAGCACGTGCGACATCGCCTCCGGGTCTGTCACCCGGTGCGCGGCGGCGGTCGGGCCCTCCCCCACCTTGATGCCGACGTCGCCGTCCCCGAGCCGGGCGAACCCCGTCTCGTCGGTGACGTCGTCGCCCGCGAAGAGGACGGCGTCGGCGCCGGTGCGGGCGCGCAGGACGTCGATGGCGCCGCCCTTGCTCACCTCCACCACCGCGAGGTCGATGACGGCCTTGCCCTCGATCGCGTCGATGTCCGACGCGGCGGCGGGGCCCGTCCGCACAGCGGCCAGCACCCGTTCGGCGACGTCGGGCGTCGCGTTGCGCACGTGCACCGCGGCCCCGGCCGGTTTGCGCTCCAGGCCCACCCCGGGTTCGCCGTCGATCAGTTTCTCCAGCTCGGCGAGCAGGTCGGAGCGGCGGGTCTGTTGCGTGTCGTCGAGGAGGTCGGCGCCGGCGTCGGAGAACTCCCCACCGTGGCTGCCGACCAGCACCAGCGGCGACCCGAACCCCGACACGGCGCGCAGGTCGTCGAGGCCACGGCCCGACACCAGGGCGACCGTCGTGTCCGCTAGGCCCGCGAGGCCCTCGATCGCACGCGCCGACGCCGGCAGCGGCCGGGCGTCGGACGGCACGGGGACGATGGGGGCGAGCACGCCGTCGAAGTCGAGCGCCACGAGCAGCCGCGGCACCGACGCGACCCGGCGCAGCGCCTCCTCCAGACCGATGTCCAGGACGCGGTCAGTCATCTGTGGGGGCCGGCAGGCCGAGGGTGTCGAGGAACGACCGCGCCCAGCGGTCGACGTCGTGCGTCATCACCTGACGGCGCAACGCCTTCATCCGTTTGCGGTTGACGTCGTCCGGCGCGTTGACGGCCTCGGCGATCGTCGCCTTGATGCCGTCGGTGTCGTGCGGGTTGACCAGGTACGCCTGCGTCATCTCGACGGCCGCGCCCGCGAACTCCGACAGCACCAGCGCGCCGCCGAGGTCGTAGCGGCAGGCCACGTACTCCTTGGCGACGAGGTTCATCCCGTCGCGCAGCGGCGTCACCAGCATGACGTCGGCGGCCAGGAAGAACGCCGCCAGCTCCCTGCGCGGCAACGCCTGATGCAGGTAGTGCACGGCCGGGTGGCCGACGCGGGCGAACTCGCCGTTGATACGCCCGACCGTCAGCTCGATGTCGTCGCGCATCTGCTGGTAGTGCTCGACGCGCTCGCGGCTGGGCGTCGCCAGCTGGATCATGACGGTGTCGTCGGCGGCGAGCGTGCCCTCGGCGAGGAGCTCGTGGAACGCCTTGAGCCGGACGTCGATGCCCTTGGTGTAGTCGAGCCGGTCGACGCCGAGCAGCACCCGTCGCGGCTCGCCCAGGTCGGCGCGGATCTCCGCGGCCCGCTTCCGGACGTCCTCGTCGTGGGCCAGTTCGTCGAGCGCCGCGGAGTCGATCGAGATCGGGAACGCCCCGATCCTCACCTTCCGGTCGCCGACGACGACCTCGCTGCGCCCGGACCCGGCCTGCGCGTCACCGAGCCGCAGCGCGAGCGACCGGAAGTTCCGGGCGCCGCCGGCGGTGTGGAAGCCGACGAGATCGGCCCCCAACAGCCCTTCGACGATCTCGCGGCGCCACGGCAGCTGCAGGAACAGCTCGGTGGGCGGGAACGGGATGTGCAGGAAGAAACCGATGCGCAGGTCGGGACGCAGCGCGCGCAGCGCGGCGGGCAGCAGCTGCAGCTGATAGTCCTGGATCCAGATCGTCGCGCCCTGCGCCGCCACCTCGGCGACGGCTTCGGCGAAGCGCTCGTTGACGCGCACGTAGGCGCGCCACCAGTGCCGGTGGAACGCTGGGGGGGCGACGACGTCGTGGTAAAGCGGCCACAGGGTGCCGTTGGAGAAGCCCTCGTAATAGTTCTCGACCTCGTCGGCCGTGAGCATCACGGGGTGCAGCTGCAGGCCGTCCTCGACGAGTGGCTCCACCTCGGCATCGGCCAGCCCTGGCCAGCCGACCCAGGCGCCCTCGCGACTGCGCAGCATCGGTTCCAGCGCGGTGACCAGGCCGCCGGGGCTGCGCTTCCAGCGGGTGCTGCCGTCGGGCAGCTTCTCCAGGTCCACGGGCAGCCGGTTCGCCACGACGACGAACTCGGCACCGGGAAGCTCCGTGCCCTCGGCGGTCTCGGCGGCCAATGCACCCTCCAGGTCGGGCGCGGCCGGGGGTGCCGCGGACCCGGTACGGGAGATTACTGGCGCTCGGCCTCCGGTGCCTCGTTCGTGACAGCCGGCACCGGCGCGATCCTGCGGGGCCGCACGACGAACTCGCCCAGCGCCACTCCGGCCGCCAGCGCCAGACCGATGGCGAGGGCGAGCGTGACCGTCACCAGTCCTTCGGCGACGCCCTGCACCGCGAGCTGGTAGAAGCCGCGGTACGCCGTCAGACCGGGCAGCAGCGGGGTGATGCCGGCGAGGGTGACGACGAGCGTCGGGACCGTCGTCGTCCGCCGCAGGACCCCGGAGAACACCCCGATGACGACGGCCGCGATGCCCGTCGAGGCGATCGGGCCGGCATCGGCGAACTGGGAGAGCAGCGAGTACGTGCCCCAGCCTGCCGCGCCCGCGATGCCCGCCAACGGCAACGTCTTCAACGGCGCGTACCCCGCCAGCGCGTACGCCGCCGCGGCCACGGCACCCAGGGCCACCGACAGCCCGAACCGGCCCGCCGACACCGACACGTCGCCCGACACCTCCAGCGCGACGCCCACCGCGAAGCCCAGCTTCAGCCCGATGACGACGCCCGTCAGCAGCCCCGCCGACAGCAGCGCGATCTCCACGCCCCGGCCTGCCGCCGTCACGTAGTAGCCGGTGATGGCGTCCTGCACCGTGCTGACCACCGACAACCCCGACAGCAGCACCGTGATGCCGGCCGCGACCACCAGCGACGGCCGCGCCCCGTCGGGGAACACCCCGGCCGCGAGCAGACCCACCGTCGACAACGTCGCGAACAGACCGCCGACCACCTGCAGGAAGAACGTCGGCAACCCGAAGCGGGACAACAGCCGGCCCGTCCGATCGATCAACGCCGTCACGACGAACGCCAGCCCCGCCGTCACCGGCGCCCCGCCCAGCAGGATCGCGATCGTGCCCGCCAGGAGCGCCCAGCCTGCCGTCGCCACCCAGCGCGGGTAGGGGTGCGGGGCCGCCGTCAGCGCCGAGAGCGCCGACGCCGCGCTCCGCACGTCCACGTTGCCCGACTCCGCCGCCGAGACCAGCTCACGCACCGCCGCGAGCCGGGTGAGGTCGAGGGAGCGGTAACGCACCAGCCGCATCGTCGTGACCGGGGGCGCCACCTTGCCCCGATGGCAGGACATCGTCACCGACGTGAACGTGATGTCCACCTCGACCGCCGACAGCCCACCCACCCGGGCCAGCCGCAGCATCGTCTCGGTGACCTCGTCGACGCTCTCCCCGCTCGACAGCAGCACCTCCCCCACCCGCATGCAGAGGTCGAGGACCTCCTGCACGCGGGCGTCGTCGGGGACCTTGGGGCCGACCTCGAGCATCGGCAGGGTCGGAGGCCCCGCCGAGAGCAGCCGGCGGGCGTCACGCCGCAGCGCACCTCGCAGTCTGCGGGTGAGCCGGTCGGCGGCGCCGTCGTGCGAGTCGACCACGGTCAGCGCTGAGGAGCGACGGTCACGGGCACGCCCGCCAGGGTAGGGGCCGCCGGCGATCTTCTCAGCGGGTGGTGCGCCGGCGGTAGCAGGTCGTCGCGAACACGAACGACACCACGAGCAGCCCCACCGCCCACGCAGGCCCGATCCAGCCCGCCGACCCGATCGGCGTGCCCGTCAGCAGCCCGCGGACCGTCTCGATGATCGGCGTCACCGGCTGGTTGTCGCCGATCGCGCGCAGCACCGCCGGCATCGTCTCCGTCGGCACGAACGCGCTGCTCAGGTACGGCAGGAACAGCATCACGAAGCTCAACGCGCTCGCCGACTCGACGCTGCGCGCCAACGCCCCCAGCCCCGCCGCCAACCACGACAGCGCCAGCACGTACAGTAGCACCAGTCCGGCCGCGAGCAGCCAGTCGAGCAGCGTCGCGGTCGGCCGGAACCCCATCGCCACCGCCGCGCCCACGACGACGGTCGTCGCCACCGCATTGCGCGCCACGCTCGCCGCGACGTGTCCTGTGAGCACTGCCGACGCCCGCACCGGCATCGACCGCAGCCGGTCGATCATGCCGCTGTTCATGTCGTCGGCCACCGCCATCGCCGTCGACGCCGCGCCGTACCCCGCGCACAGCAGGATCGTCCCCGGCACCACGTAGGTGACGTAGGCCGTACCCGTGTCGATCGCGCCGCCGAACACGTAGACGTACAACGCCATCATCAGCAGCGGCAGCACCACCGACATGATCATCGTGTCGACGTTGCGCCTGGTCAGCCGCACGCTGCGGTCGACCATCGTCAGGGTTGCGCTCATCGGTCCGCTCCGGTGACGAGGGTGCGCTTCGTGACGCCCAGGAAGACGTCGTCGAGCGTCGGGCGGTGGCTGGTGACGCGGTCGGGCCCGGCACCCGCGGCGCGCAGGACGTCGAGGACGTGGTGGAGCTGGCCGGCGGACCCGTCGGTCGGTAGTCCGATCCTGGTTTCGTGCAGGTCGGCTGCCGCGTCGAGGATCACCGCCGCTCTCTCGAGGCGCTCCCGGTCGGCGAACCAGAGATCGAGACGGTCGCCGCCGACGCGGGCCTTCAGCTCGTCGGCCGATCCCTCCGCGGCGACCCGGCCGTCGTCGATCAGCACGATGCGGTCCGCCAACCGGTCGGCCTCCTCGAGGTACTGGGTCGTCAGCAGCACCGTCGTGCCGCCGCGCACCAGCTCGCCGACCGCGCCCCACATCGTCGCCCGGCTCGCGGGGTCGAGGCCCGTGGTCGGCTCGTCGAGGAACAGCAGCCGTGGCGCCGCGACCAGGCTCATCGCCAGGTCGAGACGCCGCCGCATCCCGCCGGAGTAGGTGACGACGCGCCGATCCGCGGCCTCGGTGAGCTCGAACCGCTCGAGCAGCTCGTCCGCCCGGGTCGTCGCGCCCCGCCTGCCAAGGCGCAGCAGCCTCCCGATCATGGTGAGGTTCTCCCGGCCGGTCTGCTGCGCGTCGACGGCCGCGTACTGGCCGGTCAGCGCGATCGCCTCACGCACCCGCCGTGGCTGTGTCGAGACGTCGAAACCCGCGATCCGCGCCGACCCACCGTCCGGGCGCGTCAGCGTGCCGAGGATGCGGACCGTCGTCGTCTTGCCGGCGCCGTTCGGTCCGAGCAGCGCCAGCACCGAGCCCTCCGCGACGGCGAGGTCGATGCCGTCGAGCACCGTCGTGTCGCCGTAGCGCTTCCGCAGGCCCGTCGCCTCCAGGATCATCGCCGTCCCCTCTCTGCGTATCACGTACGCGAATCAGCGTAGCGAATACGCAGTTGGCATTTCTAGACTGCCTCCCGTGGCCGACGGACGCAGCTTCGAAGAGGACGTCGAGCTGCTCTGGGGCCTGCGCGACACCCCCCGCCGCGGCCCCCGCCCCACTCTCACCGTCGACGAGATCGTCCGCGCCGCCGTCGACATCGCCGACACCGACGGACTCGCCGCCGTCTCCATGGCCCGCGTCGCCGAACGCCTCGGCAACGCCCCCATGGCCCTCTACCGCCACGTCCGCAGCAAGTCCGAACTGCTGACCCTCATGGCCGACGCCGCCATGGACACCCCACCCCCGCCCGCCGACGGCACCGGCTGGCGCCCCGCCCTCACCGCCTGGGCCCGCGGCATCATCACGATGTTCCGCGCCCACCCCTGGGCCGCAACGCTGCCCCTCACCGGCCCACCCGTCGGCCCCCGCAACCTCGCCTGGTTCGACGCCGCTCTCGCCGCGCTCGACGACACCGGCCTCGCCCCCGCCCTCAAGGTCGGCGTCGTCATGGGGCTGATCACCTACGTGCAGGGCGAGATCCGGCTGACCGCCGAGCTCGCCGCCGCCTTCACCGACAACCCCGAGGCCTTCGGCGCCCGCTACGGCGCCGCCCTCGCCCGCGTCGTCGACCCCCGCACCCTCCCCGCCCTCGCCGCCGTCGTCGCAGCGGGTGTCTTCGACGAGGCCGCCACCGACTTCGGCGCCGACGTCGCCGCCGACTTCGACTTCGGCCTCGAGTGCTTCCTCGACGGCGTAGCCGTCACCATCGAGCGGCGGGGGTAGCGCCGCGCGGGACGCCACGGGCGGCCACGACGATCCGAAGGCTTCCAGCACCCGCCGGTGTAGCTCAGTGGTAGAGCAACCGCCTTGTAAGCGGTAGGTCGTCGGTTCGATCCCGACCTCCGGCTCCACTTCTGACCAGGGGTTTTGCGGATCCGGGCCCCTCGAATTCGATCAATGTGACACGGTTCGTGACGCGAACGCGGTATGGTCCGCCCGTGGCCAAGCCGCGAACGACCAGGTCAGGGCGCCAGAAGGGCAGCATCGACGAGCTGCCGAGCGGGGCGCTCCGTGTCCGCGTCTACGCCGGCGTCGACCCCGTCACGAAGCGCCGCCACGACCTGATCGAGGTCGTCCCGCCCGGGCCGAAAGCGTACGAGCGAGCGGAGGCGACCCGGGCCCGCCTCGTCGCGTCTGTGGCCGAGCGCCGCAACCCGCGAACGAGCGCGACGATCGACCAGCTCCTCGAGAAGTACCTCGACCAGTTCGATGGCGCGCCCAACACGCTGACGCTTTATCGCGGGTACGTGAACAACCACATCTCGCCGCTGATCGGGCGAGTGAAGGTCGGCACACTCGAAGCGGACGTCCTCGACTCGTTCTATGCCGAGCTCCGGCGCTGTCGGAAGCACTGCGACGGTCGCCCCGGGGTGGATCATCGCGTGGACGGTGACCACGACTGCAACGAGCGGTGCCGGCCGCACAGCTGCCGTCCCCTCGCCGCCTCGACGGTCCGGCACATGCACTTCATCCTCTCCGGCGCTTACCGCAAGGCCGTTCGGTGGAAGTGGGTTGCGATTAGCCCGGTCGGCGACGGTGAACCGCCCGCAGCCCCAAAGGCCAATCCTCAGCCGCCGACGCCGGAACAGGCGGCGCTGATCCTCAACGAGGCGTGGCGCGACCCCGACTGGGGTGCGCTGCTGTGGGTGGCGATGACGACGGGCGCGCGCCGCGGAGAACTGTGCGCCGTCCGGTGGTCGTCGGTCGACCTGGAGGCCGGCCGCGAGACGCTGTGGCTACGGCGGGCGATCCGCAAGGAAGACGGCATGCTGGTCGAGGCGGAGTTGAAGACCCACCAGCAGCGACGGGTTGCCCTCGACCCCGAGTCGGTCGCGGTCCTACGTGAGCACCGCCAGCGATGCGCGGATCGCGCGAGCGCGCTCGGCATCGACCTGAGCAGCGAGGCGTTCGTCTTCTCCGGCGCGCCGGACGGGGCAGCCTTCCCGATCCCGGACAGCGTCACCCAGCGCTACGAGCGCCTTGCCAATCGGCTCGGCATCGTGACGACGCTGCACAAGCTCCGCCACTACTCGGCTACCGAGCTGATCGCCGCCGGTGTCGACGTCCGAACAGTCGCTGGCCGACTCGGCCACGGCGGTGGCGGTACGACGACGTTGCGGACCTACACCGCGTGGGTGTCCGAAGCCGATCAGCGCGCGGCTGCCAGCTTGACGGCTCGCATGCCGCAGCGGCCGACGGTCGTCGACGACGCGGAGCGGGCGAGGACGAACCCGAGCCATCCGTACGAGACGGTGGCGGCGTCGCTGGCCGAGAGCGTCCGAGCCGGCGAGTTGCAGGTTGGGGACGTCGCTCCGACGGCGCACGAGATCGCCGACCGGCACGGCGTCTCGCTCTCCACCGCTCGTCGCGCCGTCGCGCTGTCGAAGTCCTGGGGGCTGATCGTGAGCGACGGGCGACGGCGGCTGCGCATCGCCTCGTCGCCTGAACGCTCGGAGGCCGCGCCGGAGCAGGTCGCGCCGCCCGTGCCTGCCAAGTCCTCCGGTGGTGGGTACTGGTCGGTGACGTTGGTGAGCGGTTCCGGGGTCAGAAGCCGTCCGCGGCTAGTCCGGGCCTCGCTCGATGACCCGGATTCCTTTGCGCCACATGCCGAGGGGATCGCGGAGATCGAGTTTGGCTCGGGCCACATCGACCACGGCGGTTACGGATACGAGCTGGAGGTCTGCCGCCCCGGCAATGACGAGGTCGTGACGATCCTTCGCTTGGACTGAACTTTGACGCGGCGGTGTCAATTGCCATGCTGTGACCTCTGGCTAGATCGGGCGCTAGCCTTTTGCAACGCACCGAGTCCAGATAGGAGCGCGTTCTACGTGGCACCCCGCGGCACCTACCGGACGATCGCCGACGAACTGCGCCGTTTGATCGAGCGGGGCGAGTTGGCGCCCGGCGAGATGGTGCCGTCGGAGCTGGCTCTGTCCGAGCAGCATCAGGTAGCCCGGGGAACGGTCCGCTCGGCGTTGGCGCTACTCGTCGACGAGGGACTGATCGAAGTCGTTGCGGGACAGGGACGTCGGGTGGTCGGCGCGGCGGCGCCCGTTCCGACGACGGCCTACGAGCGCATCGCGGCCGACCTGTTGCGGCGGATCGAGGACGGCGAGTTCGGGCCGAGCGACGCGCTACCGAGCGAGGCGGACCTGATGGCTGAGCACAGCGTTTCCCGCAACACCGTCCGACGGGCCTATCAACGTCTGGTCGAGGCGGGAGCAGTAGCCATCCGACAGGGCTCCGGCGCGTTCGCGACGCCTCGGTGAGACGCCCGGCGCGACGTCGTCGGCGGCTACGGTTTGAGCTATGACGCGGCCGAACGACGAGGCAGAGCGATGGATCGTGCACGGTGAGCGACCAGTCTATGAGAACGAGTGGGTGACGGTCGGCCTGGCCGACATCTCCATGCCCTCGGGCGAGCGGTTCGAGCACCACACCGTGGTCCTGCCCGCCGCGGCGATGACGGTCGTCCTCGATGACGCCGGCGAGCACGTGCTGATGGCGTGGCGGCATCGATTCGTCCCCGACGTGTGGAACTGGGAGCTGCCGGGCGGGCTGCTCGACGTAGGCGAGACGCCGGCCGAGACGGCGGCGCGCGAGGTCGAGGAGGAGACCGGCTACCGACCCCGATCGGTCGAACACCTTGTGACGTTCGAGCCCATGATCGGGATGGTCCGCAACGCGCACCACGTGTTCCTCGCCCGCGGAGCCGAGCGAGTCGGCGACGCGGTGGAGGTCAATGAGGGTCGGTTCGAATGGCTCGCGCTCGCAGACGTGCCCGAGCTGATCGCCGAGGGCCGCATCGTGAATTCCGGTTCCCTGGTCGGGCTGCTCCATGTCCTGGCGCTCAGCGGGTCGACCGCGCCGTCACGCGCTCAGTAGCTCCTCGATCCGTCGACGCTGGCGAGTCGAACCGGTTCGACCCGCGAGGTCCGCAGCACGCTGAGCGTGGTGGCGAGACTCGTCGGCGTCGCCCCGGGCGGCGTGGGCGAGAGCGAGGTCGACGCGCAGGCTGACCTCGGCGCGACCGTACGTGCCCTCACCCATCGCCCCAAGTGCCGAGGTCAGGTCGTCGATGGCCGACGTCTCGCCGAGGCGAGCGAGGCAGTGCCCGCGCCACCGGCCGAGGTGCGCGGCGTCAAGCATCAGGTACGGCAGTGCGTCGTCGGGCTCGCCGGGAAGCGCGGCGTCGGCCAGGTCGAGTGTGCGCAGCGCTGCGTCGCGTTGCCCGAGCGCCGCGAAAGCCTCGCCCTCTGCAGCATGCAGCCACGCGCGCAGGATATTCGGCACCATTGCGTCCGCGCGCTCACGCGCTGCTGTGATCAGGGCGAGCGCGTCGGTCGGGCGATCGCTGTCCAGAAGCACGTACGCCTGCTGTGCACGGGCGTAGGACAGCGCCGCGGCGTCGCCGCTCTCCCGGGCTGCGGCCGTGGCCACCTCGTGGAGCTGCCACGCCTCGTCGAGATTGCCGAGGTCGAGCGCCTGCCACCCCGCGAGCGCTGCCGCCTGGCTCAGCTCGCCCGCACCGGCATCGCGGTCGTCGCCGGGAAGCGCATACCGGATGAGTTGCTCGATGCCGTCGACGTGGGCTCTGGCCTGCCGGAAGATCGCTACGCCGCCAAGTCGGCGATCGAGCAATCGGATGCTCTGAGTCTGCCCGCGCAGGAGCGCGACGAGTCCGGCGTCGACCCTCGTGAACTGGGGAATCGTCGTCACAACGGGCGCGGCGGGGGTGTCCGGAGGCGGCTCGACGAGTCCGAGCTCGGCGGCGGAGAGTCCGTAGACCTCGCACAGAAGCTCGCTGTAGAAGTCGCTCACCGCTCCGCCCTGGTTCTCCCAGACGGCGACCCGGCGGGCGAGGCTCTCGTCCTTCGGCAGCGTCTCGCCGCGTCGTGAGGCCGCGCTGCGGAGTTCGTGCAGGAGCCGCGTCTTCTTCCAGCCGCGGTCGGAGCGAGCTTCCGCCAGACGGTTGAGCATCGTCCCCCCGTTCGGCCTCATGATCACGATGCCGCCTTGAGCTGCGGGAATCAACCCTGATGCGTCGACCGCGTCATCTCGCGTCACCCCGCGTCATCTGCCGCCGCCCCCTGCCTCGCTAGCAACCTTGAGGCACACGAGATCGCGGACGTTGACGGAAACCCCGACTCGTACCTACGATGTGCAGTACATGTTCCCAACATGTATAGGAACGGAGCGATGATGAGGGGTCTTAAGACGGCTCGCCAGCCGGTCGGCGCGCCGAGGTTCTACAGCGTTGCGGAGGTCGCCGAGATCTTCGGGATGTCGCCGATGACGGTGTATCGGGCCATCGCGGCGGGCGAGTTCCCGGCGGTCCGCATCCGCGGCCGGCTGATCGTCCCCGCCAAGGCGGTCGAGGCGATGGCCGACGCGGCGATGACGGGTCAGACGGTCGTCGACGCCGGTAGCTGGGCCGCGGACCACGAGGTGACGGCATGAGCGTCGGGGTGCTGATCCTGTTCGCGGTCGTCGGCGCGGTGATCTGCGCGAAGGCACGCGTCGCCGCCGGGGCCGTGGTGTTCTCCCTCGTCGCCCTGGTGCTGTTCGTGGCCACACCGGCGGGGCAGGGGCTGCCCGATGCGGTGTCGTCGTTCCTGTCGACGGTGGATCACTCGACGACCCCGGCGCTCAACCACGAGCGCGAGGCGTCGGCGGGGTCGGGGGCTGTCGGATGACCGCCGCCTACTACATCACCCGCGACTGGCGAGCAGATGCGCTCTGCGGCCGAGTCGACCCGGAGCTGTTCTTCCCAACGGCCGAAGACGGCCCGCTCTACGAGGCGCAGGTCGCCGCGGCGAAGCGGGTGTGCGCGGGCTGCCCGGTCCGGGCCCGATGCCTGGACTACGCCCTGACGGCGCTGCCGGACGGGATCGCGGGCGGCACGACCCCCGAGGAACGAGCGAAGCTGCGCCGCCGAACAGTCCGCGACGAGCCCGCGGGCGCAGCGCTGGTGGGTGTGGGGGAGGGGAGCCCGGCGGCAACCGCGACTCCCCTCCGGATCTTCGCAGCACGTGAGGCCCTGGCAGGCACCAAGTCACTGGAAGGACACCGAGGGTAGATGAGCACCACCAGCAGGTACTACGAGCACGACGACAACGACGCGGACGGCCGGGACGTCGACGAGCGCCCGGCGGTGCGTCAGGCTGAGGCCGGCGCGCAGGCGTGGCGCGCGGTCGTGCACGCCCAGGGCAGCGCTGACCCGGAGCACGCCGACTTCTATGCGATCGCGGGGGAGTTGGTCGACACCCTGGCCGCGGTCGCGGCGCTGGCCGAGGTCCTGGCCCGCCAGGTCGAGCAGTACGGCGAGGGCCGGCCGGTCTACGACGACTCCCGGGTCGTCGACCCGCACGAGCTCCTGTACGCCGCAGCGGCGGACATGCACGAGCTGGCGGTCCGGGCGCGGGAGGCGGATCGGGTTGTCAACACGTTCTGGTCGCGGATCAGCCACATCGGCGTCGACAACACCACCCAGCAGGCGGCCGAGGTCGCCGACGGCGGTCCTGTGGCGGTGACGCGATGAGTTGCCCTGTGTCAAGCCGCCGTCGGTTGATCTTGGTTGAGGACGCGTTGAAGGGCTCGGTGTCGGTCGGGCTGGTAGGGGTTGTGGGTGG
>MEGH01000042.1 GCA_001725415.1 Pseudonocardia sp. SCN 73-27 | reverse complement strand
TCGACCCGACGATCCGCTACCAGCGGATCATCAGGCCATGACCACCTGTCTCACATGTGTTGAGACAAACCTGTCGCACATGTGCTGAGACAGAACAGGCCGCTGTAGCGACCATTGCCGCTCACAGGAGGTGGACATGACCGAGATCGTGCTCGTACGTGGGGACATCACCGAGGTGGAGGTCGACGCCGTCGTCAACGCGGCGAACTCGTCGCTGCTCGGCGGCGGAGGTGTCGACGGCGCCATCCATCGCCGCGGCGGGCCCGCGATCCTGCGCGAGTGCCAGGAGCTGCGGGCCACCCGGTATCGCGACGGGTTGCCGACCGGCCAGGCCGTTGCCACCACCGCCGGGACGCTGCCGGCGCGGTGGGTGATCCACACCGTCGGGCCGGTGTACGCGACGACGGAGAACCGTCGGCACCTGCTCGAGTCGTGCTATCGGGAGTCGCTGCGGGTGGCCGACGAGCTGGGCGCGGCGACGGTCGCGTTCCCGGCGGTGTCGGCGGGCATCTACGGCTGGCCGCTCGCCGACGCCGCCCTGACCGCGGTGGAGACGGTGCACGCCACCGGGTCCCGGGTGCGTGAGGCGCGGTTCGTGCTGTTCTCCGAGGACGTCATGGACGCCTTCCGGGCCGCCGTCGGATAGTCAGCGCAGGTCGCGCAGGTCGGTCTCGACGAGCTGCTCGCGGCCGATCCACTCCTGCGCCAGCCGGGTGTCGCTGCGCAGCAGGTCGGCGACGGCGCCGCGCAGCCCGTCGGGCAGCCACGCGATCAGCTCGGTGATGTCGCCGGCGAACGGGCTCGCGGGCTGGGGGTCGCCCTCGTCGAGCAGCCACGCGTAGAGCGTCGACGGGCGCAGCGCCGGCAGCCCGAGCGCCTCGGCGGTCATCTCGCCGCGGCGGGCGATCTCGAGGCCGCCCACGTCGAGGTCGCCGAAGTACGACAGCTCCTCCGGCTCCTCCTCGGCCAGCGCCTCCAGCACGACGCCGAGCTGGTTGCCCATCCCCCACACCACCTGGCCGACGGTGCCGTCGTCGGGCAGCGCGTCGGCCAGCGACTCCCAGGTGGCGACGTTCTCGACGACCAGCGTGATGGGGCCGTCGCCGACGTGGCGCGACGTCGGCTGCCAGCGGGCGCGGCGGACACCGAGCAGCTCCCGGGTGAGCCGGCCCTCGCGGAACAGCCGTCCGCGCAGCAGCCGGCCCAGCGCCTTCTCGTCGCCGGTGAGCCGCACCGAACGTTCCTGGACGGGGACGACGTCGTCGGCACCGCCGGAGGCCAGGAGCTCCTGGACCCCGTCGAGCAGGGCACGTTCGCCGGGGGTGGGGTACTCGTCGCGCAGGAAGGCGGGCACCCAGCGCAGGTCGGCGTGCCAGGCGGTCGCGGTGGCGGGGCGGACGTCGGGCGGGTCGGCGACGAGCCCGGGACGGCCGACGCGCGTCACGAACCGCGGCAGGGCGGGGCGCGGAAGCGTCTCCCAGCCGGTGCCGCCGACGCGGGGCAGCCGCACGATCCCGGCCGCGGCCAGCTCGTCGCACACCGCGCGCAGTCGGGCGCGGGCGTCGTCGGCACCGGCGAGGCTCGTGTCGGCGCGATGCGCGGCGGCATACAGGACGTCGAGGGGGATGCGGCCGGTGCGGGCGCCGCCGATCACGTCGGCCAG
Source organism: Pseudonocardia sp. SCN 73-27 (assembly GCA_001725415.1). Classification (GTDB taxonomy): domain Bacteria; phylum Actinomycetota; class Actinomycetes; order Mycobacteriales; family Pseudonocardiaceae; genus Pseudonocardia. The sequence goes on along the minus strand of MEGH01000042.1, from coordinate 37,764 downwards.
GCGGGTGGCCAGCGGCGAGAGCGTCTCGGTTGCGGGGGCGGTCACGGTCACCTCACATCAGGGTCATGACGGGGTCCGCGCGCCAGACCCGGGTCGTGTCGACGGCGTCGGACGGGTCCGTACCGGCCAGGATGCGTTCCTCCTGGCGGACGTACCGGCGTCCCCGGCCCGCGACGTTGCGCATCCGGATGATGTTGGGGAAGCGGCCGACGGCTTTCAGGTCGCCGACGCCGGTGAGGAAGATCAGCTGGACGCCGTTGGCGGCGGCGACCTTGCGCTGCAGGTCGAGGAACACGACGTAGTTGGCCTTGCCCAGCGGGTTGTCGAGCGGGAGCGCGCCCAGGCCCGGGACGTCGCGGCCGCGGCTGGTGGCGCGCAGCTTGGCGACCATGCAGAACAGCAGCAGCGAGATCGTCACCTTCTCCCCGCCCGACCACTTCCGCATCCGCTCGACCGACACCCGTTCGACGGCGAACGTCGTCGACGGTTTGAGGACGCGGGCCCTCCAGTTGCCGTCCCCGACGACGGCGTCGGTGGCCTGCCACAGCAGCTCCAGCCCGCGGGGGACCTCGGCGCCGCGGGCGGTGAGGGCGTCGACGAGCCGGGCGCACCGGTCGCGGACGACGGCGTCGGCGGTCTCCACGCTCGCCCTCGGGCCGACCTCGAGGAACCGCTGCCCGGCCCACTCCCCCAGCGTCGGCGGCAGCTCCGACAGCGACTGCGCGCGGGCGAGCGACCGCAGCGCCTGGCGGACCATGCCGGTCATCGCGGTGACGACGACGGCCTTGTCCTCCTCCAGGTCGGTGAGGCGCTCGCGCAGGTTGGTGGCGTAGACGGCGAGGTCGGCGGCGAGGGTGTCGGCGACGGGGGCGAGCTCGCCGGCGACGTCGGCGACGCGGAACCGGTCGCGCACATCGGGTTTGACGGCGGCGAACCGGTCGGACGCGGCCCAGACGACGATGCGGCGCGCGACGTCCTCGACGGTGCGTGACGCCTTGCGGGCTTCGGCGAGGGCGGCGTCGACGGCGGCGCGGGCGCCGGTGACGGCGGTGTGGGCGTCGTCGAGGGACCCCACGTCGGAGGCGTCCGAGCCGTCCGGAGCATGGTCGACCCGCAGCAGCTCCAGCAGGTGCGCGAGGCCCGTCGCGCGTTCGCGGGCGCTGCCGCGCAACGTCTCCGCGTCGCGGGCGCTGTCCTCGGCGGCGGCCTTGGCGGCGATGTGCGTGGCGACGCGAGCGGCAGCCTCGGCGGCCGAGTCGAGGGCGCGGGTGCGCGCGGCGTCGAGTTCGCCGGGCTCGTCGGGCAGGTCGTCCTGCGGGAAGTCCGCAGCCGGGTGGGCAGCCAGTTCCGCGTCGGCGTCGCGCTGTTCGGCGCGCAGCTCCCCGCCCGCCGACGTCAGCCGCTCGGCCGCGGACTGCGCCCGTGCGGCGGCGGCGTCGCGGGTGGCGGCGTCGGCGCCGTCGGGCCCGTCGAGCAGCGCCTCGGCGCGCTCCCGGACCTCGGCCCGCAGGTCGGACACCCGGGCGGCGGGCGCGGCGAGCGCTCCGCTCGACGGGCCTCTTCCAGCGCGACGGCGAGCGAGGACTCCGACACCTCGCGCCGGTAGGCCTGGTCGGCGCTCTCCCAGGCGCGACGGGCGTCGTCGAGGGAGTCCGGGGCCTCTGCTGACGCTGCTGGAGGGCCGGGGTCGGGCAGCGAGCCGCGGACGTCACGCTGCTCCGCCAGCACCCGCCGCACCGCGGTGACCTGCTCGGATGCGGCCGCGGCAGCGTCGCGAGCGTCGGCCTCGTCGGCGGTCGCGCGGTCCATCTCGGCACCGCGCTCGGCGATGAGCGCGGGCAGCTCGGCCGCGCGGGCCCGGCGCTCCGCCGCGTCACGGACGCGCGGGAGCAGCGCCGACAGCGTCGCGATCGCCGCAGCGGCGGCCCGGCGGGCGCGTTCCAGCTCGCCGCGACGGGTATCGGCGTCGGCTTCCCGCTCGCCGACGGCTGCGACCTCGGCGCCGATCCGGACCAGGTCGGCGTCGGCGGTGGCGACGGCCTGGGCGGCCTCCGCGGCGGCGGCGTCGAGCGCGTCGAGGGTGCCGGGCGGGCAGTCGGCGCGCAGCCGGTCGAGGCGGCGGCGCCGGTCGGCGTCGGCGTCGCGGCGGGCTACGAGCTCGGCGTCGGCATCCGCGCGGTGGGCGCGGGCGGCCTCCCGGCGGTCGATCTCCGCGCCGGCCGCGGCCCGGTCGGTCAGCGCGGCGGCGGGCGGCAGCAGCCAGCCCGTCACGCCGGCGCCGAGGGCGTTCTCCAGATCACGGGTCGTCGCCAGCACAACCGGCGACGTCGGCCGCTGCCCCGCCCCGGTGAGCGCCGTGCGGGCCGCGGGCAGGTCGCGTTCCTCGTGGACGAGCAGGCCACCGGCGAGCGCGGGCGCGGCCGCCATCAGGTCGGCGCGCCGCTCGGGCGGCACGGAGTCGGCGAGATAGCGCCAGCCCGTCGTGACCGGGATGCCGGCGCGGTCGAGGACGTCGGCGGCGCGGACGACGTCGAGCGTCGGCGGCAGCAGCCGGTCGGCGCCCAGGGTCGCGAGGGCGCGTTCGTCCTCGGCGTCGGCGACGGCCAGCTCGACGCGGCCCCGCTCGGCACGGGCGACGGCGGCGGTGAGCAGCGCGGCGAGGTCGGCTGCCTCGGCGACGGGGTCGATGTCGGTGCCGCCCGCGAGGGTGCGCAGCCGCTCGTCGGCGGCCAGCTCGGCGACGCGTTCGCGCAGCTCCGCGGCCCGCGCGGCGGTGGACTCGGCGGTGCGCTCGGCGGCGCGGCGGGCGGCGGCGACGCTGTCGGCCGACGCGGTCAGCTCCTGGCGGCGTTCGCGCAGCTTGGCCCGTTCGGTGGCGAGCCGGTCGAGCTCGTCGGTGGCGTCGGCGTCGACCTGCTCGTTGCGGGCGATCGCGTCCTCGACGGTCGCGGCGTCGACGCTCACCGCGGGGGCGTGGTCGAGGTGGGCGGACGCGGCGGCGAGGTCGGCCTCCAGGTCGGCGAGGGCGTGGGTCACCGCGGTCAGCTCACCGGCGAGCGCGCCGCGCTGTTCCGACGCGGCCTGCGACGCGGCGCGTGCCGCCCGCTCGGCGTCGCGGGCCTGCGTGACCTCGTCGTCGAGGGCCGCGGCGCGGGCGTCGAGCCCGGCGATGCTCGTGTCGAGGGCCCGCGCGTAGCCGGCGGCGGTCTCGTCGAGGCGGGCGCGCAGCGGCGCCGCCTCGGCAGTCGCCGCGGCGAGCTGCTCCTCCAGCGACACGACGCGGCGCCGGGCCTGCCGGGCGGCGTCGACGGAGGCGACGGCGTTCCAGCCCGCGACCAGTGCGGACGCGGCCGCCTGCTCGTCGGCCAGGCTCGCGGCACGCACCTTCGCGGCGGCGACCCGGGCGGCGGCCGCGCGGTGCCGGGCCGAGGCCTCGGCGCGCCGGTCGCCGGCGGCGTCGGCCTCGTGGCGCGCGGCGACGTCGGCGAGGGACGCGACGCGTTCGGCGTGGCCGTCCGCGTCGGCCTCCGCCCGCCGGGTGGCGGCGGCGAGCGCCGTGGCCAGGTCGCGCGCGGCGGACTCGGCGGCGCCGACGGCCACGCCGGCGTGGTCGTGCGCGGCGCGGGCGGCGGCCAGCTCGCCGAGCAGCGGCGCCGCCTCGTCGGCGAACGCGAGGTCGGCGAGGATCTCCGGCCGTGCGGCAAGCCCCTCGCGGACCTTCTCCAGGATCTGGGAGACCGCCGCCGGCACCTCGGGGTCGACGATCAGTTCCAGCAGGTAGCGGACGAACTGGTCGGGCCCACGGAACTGGAACTGCCCCTCGATGCCGCCCTCGGTGGCGTTCATCTGCAGGATCGCGGTGAAGATCGACGGGTCGAGACCGTGGTCGTCGAGCAGCTGCGCCCAGCGGTCCTGGGAGTCGGTGACGGCGGCGCCGCAGTCGGGGATCGCGCCCCACCGTTTCACCGCGGACACGAAGTCCCGCAACGAGGTCGGCGCCGGCTCGAGGGTGTCGACGGAGTCGAACGGCAGCGCGTCCAACGTCGCCTCGGACCCGGCCGGCGAACGGAACACGTACCAGCGGGCGCCGAGGCGGTCGTGGTCGCGGTTGGGGTCGGCGGGCTGGACGCGGTCGGCCCATTCGTAGACGGCGCCGGTGACGAGTGTGGCGCCCCCGGGCCCCGACCACTCGACGACGACGTGCGCCGTGTCCGAGCCCAGGACGTAGTCCTCGAGGTGCTTGCCGGTCGTCGACGTGGCGAGGAAGTCGCGGCGGTGCGGGCGGACGACCGCGCAGATCAGCGACAGCACCGTCGACTTGCCGCCGCCGTTGCGCAGCCACAGGATCGAGTGCAGCGGCTGCCCGTCCTCGCCGGTCAGCTCCAGGGTGACGTCGACGAACCGGGCCGCGGCCGGGCCGATGCGGTGCAGCCGGACGCGGCGCATCGTCCACATCACCGGAACGGTGGCACTCACGAGGACGCGACCTCCGCGCTGCGCACGTCGCGCAGCGCGTCGAGTGCCGCCCCGCCCGCACTGTCGGCGACCAGCAGCCGGAACCGGTCGGTGAGGTGGAAGGTGTCGGGCCCGAGCGTGCCGGCCTCGCGGGCGGCGCCCTGCTCGACGAGCCAGCCGAACACCTCCTCGACCGCCTTGAGCGTGCAGCCCCGGGCCCGCCGCCCGGTCTGGGTGGTGATCAGCTGCGGCAGGTCCGCATAGACCTGGGCGGCGGCGCGGGCGCGTTCCTCGGGGCTGCCCTCGACCCCGCCGAGCCCGCCGAGGGCGTCGAGGGAGCCGCGGATGAACTCGTCGACCCGCACGATCTCCACCAGCCGCGTTTCGGGGTCGTCGAAGTCGGCGTCGGTCGGGTAGGCGAACGCGGCGACACCGATGAGGACCAGGCCGAACACGAGCCGGTCGTCGGCGTCCATGGTGGTGCGCAGGTCGGCGAGCCGCGTCGCGAACGCCCCGCCCGGCTCGGGGGCGAGCACCATCCCCGACCGCGGGACGCCCAGCACCTCGAGCCCGAGGCCTTCGGCCATGGTGTCGACGACGTCCTTGAACCCCAGCTCGCTGCGGTATCGGTCGAGCAGCGCGCGGTACTGCCCGCCCTCGACGGGACGCGCGCGGCGGGCCAGGGCGAAACCGAGCAGCTCGGCGGCGGCCCGGACCTGCGTGAGGTCGGCGGCGACGCTGCTCATGCGACGGGCTCGCTCTCGTCGTCGAGCGGATCGGCGGCCTCGACGACCCGGCCGCCGCGCAGCCGCACCAGCAGGTCCGGTCCCCCGACCCCCGACCGCGCGAGCAACCGGTCGTCGCGACGCGCCTCGATCCCACCCGCCAGCACGTCGATCTCCCCCGCCACGTCACCCTCGGCCTCGGCCACCACGTCCGGGGCGAACGCCCACAGCGCCGACAGCAGCACCAGCTCGGCGACCTCGCCCTCGTCGATCTCCGCGTCCACGGACGCGGCGTCCGGCACGGCGTCCAGCAGCGCGGAGAGCCTGATCTCTTCGCCACCGGTCACCGCGGACAGCACCTCCCGGGCCGCACCGACGACCGGCTCGGGGTAGCGCTGCACGTCGTGCGCCTCGTCGACGTCGGGGACGATCTCGACGTCCGGCTCGGCCGACTCCCGCGCCCGCGGCGGCGCCCACAGCATGTCGACCATGTCGTCGAAACGAACCAGCCGCGGAACGGACACGCCCAGCGCCCGGTCGGCGAACGCCGTCGTGACCGCGACCGCGACGGGCCGGGGCAGCGCCAGCACCGGGACCAGCACCTCGTCGCGCAGCGCGAGCATCCGCAGCCGGCGCCGCCGCGCGAGCCGCTGGCGCACCTGCGCGGTGAGGAACACCTCGCGGGCGCCGACGAGGCGGCGCTCCAGGTCGAGGTGCACGCGCCGGGCCCGACCGATCAGGTCGACGATGCGCCCCGACACCGCCCGCACCTCCGGCGACGTCTCCGCGTCGAGACCGCTCTGCACGTGCTCCAGCAGCCGGTCGTCCTCGCCGATGCGGGCCTCGACGTGGCGGCGCGCCCGCACCAGCCGCTCGGGGACCTCCTGCTCCCAGTCGTGCGAGCCGACGTCGCGGCGAGTGGCGTCGAGCAGCTCGGCCAGCGTCGCGGACATGCCGACGCTCGTGCGCTCGGCCTGCGCCGCGGTACGGGCGGCGGCGTCGAACCGGCGGTCGTCGAGCTGGCGCTGCAGGACGTGGGCCAGTGCGCGGTCGGCGTCCTCGAGGTCGACGTCGAGGCCGTTGAGGAACAGCGTCACCGCCTGGTCGCTCGCGACGACGACGGGCCCGTACTCGGCCTCGCGCAGCGACAGCAGCCGGAAGCTGTAGGACTCCCAGCGCACGGTCTCACCGGGCGCGCCGAGGTCGGCGAAGCGGTAGCTGAAGCGGCGCTGGTCGTGGGCGTCGTTGAGCAGGCCGCGCACGACGGTCTGCGCGGCGTCGCGGGCCTGGTCGGGCCGTCCTGGGCACATCCGCGACGCGAGGCCGGTGAGCTCGTCGACGACGTCGTCGAGGGTGGCCTCGCGGGCGAACCCCATGGAGCCGACGACGACGTCGACCGCCGCGAGGGCGAGCAGCCGCAGGTCGTAGTCGGCGTCGTCGATTCCGGCGTGGGCGGCGTTGCGCACCAGCCGCGACACCGGGTCGGTCAACGCGAGGGCCCGCCAGCGGTCGCGCGCGGACGCGTCGGCGGCGGGCGAGATCACGCCCCCGTACGCACCCGTCATGTCCCTCGCCGGCTGTCCGTCCTGCAGCGTTTCGTCCTGCAGGGCCCGAACGGAGGGTAGCCACCGGGTCCGACGGTCCCGGCCAGAGGTCGTGAGTGGCGATGGTCGCCATGGCGACCATCGCCACTCACCGGCTCTGATGACCGGACATTCGGAGCCTCGATCCCGGTGCGCGGGACGAGCGGGGCGCTAGGGTGATCGCGGGCAGCGGCGCTCCACGTCAGTCACCGATGAGGAGAACCATGACCAGCGTCGACAGCAGCGCGTGCCCCGAGGTCCGGCTCGGCGAGGACGTCGACCGCTACGACCCCGACCACCGGGCGTGGGTCGTGCAGGCGGTGGCGCGCATCCAGGCCGAGACGAACCGGTCGTCGGACACCCACCTGCTCACGGTGCCGCTGCCCCCGGAGTGGGACGTCGACCTCTACCTCAAGGACGAGTCGACGCACCCGACGGGCTCGCTCAAGCACCGCCTCGCCCGCTCGCTGTTCCTGCACGCGCTGTGCAACGGCTGGGTCCGCCGCGACCGGCCGGTCATCGAGGCCTCCAGCGGCTCCACCGCCGTGTCCGAGGCGTACTTCGCGCGGCTCATCGGCGTCCCGTTCATCGCCGTCGTCGCCCGCTCGACCAGCCGGCAGAAGATCGAGCTGATCGAGCTGCACGGCGGCCGCTGCCACCTCGTCGACCACGCGTCGGAGGTCTACGAGACGGCCACCCGGCTCGCCCGCGAGACCGGCGGGCACTACATGGACCAGTTCACCTACGCCGAGCGCGCCACCGACTGGCGCGGCAACAACAACATCGCCGAGTCCCTGTTCGCGCAGATGGCGCAGGAGCGCCATCCCGAGCCGGCGTGGGTCGTCGCGACCGCGGGCACCGGCGGTACGTCGGCGACGATCGCGCGCTACGTCGTCTACACCGGACGCGCAACCGGCATCTGCGTCGCCGACCCGGAGAACTCGGCGTTCATGCCGGGCTGGCGCGAGGGCGACGCGAGCGTCACCACCCCGGTGTCGTCGCGCATCGAGGGCATCGGACGCCAGCGGGTGGAGCCGAGCTTCGTCGGCACGGCGATCGACCGGATGGTCCGGGTGCCCGACGCCGCCGCGATCGCCGCCGTGCGTGACCTGGCGGCCAAAGCGGGCTGGAAGGCGGGCGCGTCGACGGGAACGGGCCTGTGGGCGGCCTACCGGATCGTCTCGGAGATGGTCGCGGCCGGGCGCGGGGGCAGCGTCGTCACCCTGCTGTGCGACTCCGGCGAGCGCTACACCGAGACCTACTACTCCGACACGTGGCTGGAGTCGGCGGGCCTCGACATCACGCCCTACCTCCGGCGGCTCGACGAGTTCCACCGCACCGGCACACTCGGGTAGGACTGGTCGTCATGACGACGTTCGTTCTGGTGCACGGCGCGTGGGGCGGGTCCTACGGCTTCCGCAAGGTCCGGCCGCTGCTGCGCGCGCAGGGCCACGAGGTGTTCACGCCGAGCCTGACCGGCATCGGCGAACGCTCCCATCTCACCGGTCCGCTGGTCTCGCTCACGACGCATGTCCTCGACGTCGTCAACACGGTCCGCTACGAGGACCTCGACGACATGGTGCTGCTCGGGTTCTCCTACGGCGGCATGGTCGTGACAGGCGCGCTCGACGCCATCGGCGACCGGGTGCGCGAGCTGGTCTACCTCGACGCGTTCGTCCCCGCCGACGGCCAGAGCGTCGTGTCGCTGGCTCCGGCACGTGATGTGCCGCAAGGGCTCGGCGCGCCGTGGCTGATCCCGCCGAGCGAGCGCGAGTACGAGTCGCCGGAGATCGCGGCGTTCTCGATCCCGCGCCGCACCCCGCAGCCCGCGCGGACCTTCAGCGAGCCGGTCCGGCTCGGCACGCCGCTGGAGGAGGGCCCCTTCGGCCTGACCTACGTCCGCGCGACGGCCGAGCCGAGCGTGGCGTTCGAGGCGGCCGCCGCGCGGGCGAAAGCCTCGCCCGCGTGGCGCTACCACGAGATCGACACCGGCCACATGGTCCCGGAGAACCGGCCGTCCGAGCTGGCGTCGATCCTGCTCGACCTCGCCTGAGCAGGGTCAGAGCTTGTCGGCCTCCGGGATCACCTTCTCGCCCAGGATCTCCAGTGGCGTGATCGCCGAGACGCCCGGCACCCAGCCGTGCACGTGGGTGACGCCCAGCTTCGCCAGGCCCGCCATCTGCTCCAGGATCGTGTCGACGTTCTCGCCGTCGGTCCCCGGGTCGAGCGGGAACATGACGGTCTTCTCGATCTCCTCGTAGTCCCGGCCGACGGCCTCGCAGTGCCCGCGCAACACGTCGAGCTTGTGCGCGACCTCGGGACCGCCGAACAGGTTGCACGCCTGGGCGTACTGGGCGACGAGCCGCAGCGTCTTCTTCTCCCCGCCGCCACCGATCAGGATCGGCGGGTGCGGGCGGCGCAGCGGGTGCGGCGAGTCGAGCGTGCGGCCCAGCGTGTAGTGGGTGCCCTCGAACGGGCCGTCGTCGTCACTCCACATCTGCAGGCAGATGCGCAGCGTCTCCTCCAGGCGTTCGAACCGCTCGGCCGTCGGCGGGAAGTGCAGGCCGAGGCCGCGGGACTCCTCGTCGTTCCAGGCGGCGCCGATGCCCAGCCAGGCACGGCCGCCGGACAGGACGTCCAGCGTCGAGATGATCTTGGCGAGCATGCCGGGCTCACGGTAGGTCACAGCGGTGACCCAGGCGAGCAGCTCCGCCTTCTTGGTGTGCGCCGCGAGGAAGCCAAGGGCCGTGTAGGCCTCGAGCATGTCGTTCTCCTCGGGACCGACGCCGCGGATCTGCCAGACGTGGTCCATGACGCTGATCTTCGTGACGCCGACGTCCTCGGCGGTCGTCGCCACGCGGGCGAGGTCGGCGGCCAGGTTCTGCGGGCCGCCCGGCCAGGTGAAGTCAGCGATGTGCAGGCCGATCTTCATGCTGTGGTCTTCTCCTGTCGGAAAGGGGTCTCCTCCCCTCCGACGTTAGTGCCGCCAGGGCGCCGCTGCCTGGCCCCGCCGATCCCAGGCTGCGCGCCTGCCCGGAAGGTCCGGAACCTCCTCGCGGACGGGCAGCTCCTCACGGAAGGGCAGCGACTCCGACGCCCCGGCACGCGACACGGTCACCGACGCCACCCGGGCCGCCCAGCCCGCGGCGCCGACGAGACCGGCCCCGTCGAGGAGGGCGTCGGTGAGGGCCGCGACGAACGAGTCACCCGCGCTCGTGGCGTCGACCAGCTCGCCCGGCACGACCGGGACCCGTTGCACCACACCGTCGTCGACGACGACTGGCGCCGACGTCGATCCCCTCGGCGACGAGCGCATCGCGGAGCAGGTCACCGTCGAGATCGTCGCCCACCGCGCCGACCATCGCGACGGGCCGGCCCAGCCGGGCCGGCGCGACGGCCCGGTTCGCGCCCTTCCCGCCCAGCCCGCGGTGCACGGGGCCGGCGGCGACGGTCGACCCCGCGGCCGCAACGCGTCGACGGACAGGGCGAGGTCGCGGTTGACGCTGCCGACGACGGCGATCATGAGGTCCTCACGGGTGCTCGGTGCGACCGTAGCCGCGTTTCTCCCCCGGCCCGGGGGGCCGCAGTCCCGAGATCACAAAACCGCCCGCTCCCGCGGCCGCGTCGACATCGCGGTCAACGGGACCTACTGGTTCGGCGCGATCCTCGGCACCCTCGGCACGTTCATCCTGCTCGACGCCGTGCACCCGTCGCTGGGCTGGCGGCTCGGGTTCCTGCTCGGCCCGGTACTCGGACTGATCATCGTCGTCGTGCGTCGCAACCTGCCGGAGAGCCCGCGCTGGCAGATCATGAACGGCAAGCGGGAGGCCGCCGAGGGGTCCATCACCTACATCGAGGACGAGGTCCGCAAGACCGGCCGCACCCTCCCCGACGACGGCTCCCGTCCCGTCCTGCTGTTCATCGGCTATCTGATGGGCGCGGTGATCATGGCCATCGGCGGGTTGGTGGCCTGGTTCCTGGGTGTCGACGCCGAGGGCAAGGCGCTGGAGGACGTCGTGTCGCCGCTCGGCGTGCGCAAGCCGGTCACCCGGGCCCCGGGCGCGGGTTCGCCGTCCTCCGGCTGACGCAGCCCGTGCGGGCCCGGGCTGACACAGCCCGTGTCCCTATGCCGTGACGAGGGCCGCGAACCGGTCGAGGTCGACGTTGCCGCCGCTCACGATCACACCGACCCGCTTCCCTGCCAGCTCGTCGCGCCGGGCGAGCACTCCGGCCAGCGCGAGGCAGCCCGTCGGCTCCACGACGAGCTTGCACCTGCTCGCCATGAACCGCATGCCGTCGACGAGCGCGTCGTCGGGCACCGTCAGGATCTCGTCGACACCCTCGCGGATGATCGCGAACGGGTAGCGGCCCAGGTGCTGGGTCTGGGCGCCGTCGGCGATGGTGCGGGGCACGTCGATGTGGACGATCTCCCCCGCCTGCCACGACCGCATGCCGTCGTCGCCCGCCTCCGGCTCGACGCCGTGGATGCGCACCCCCGGCGAGAGCGCCCGCGCCGCCAGGATCGCCCCCGACAGCAGGCCGCCCCCGCCGAGGCACACGAACAGCGCGTCGAGCGGGCCGGCGTCCTCGATCAGCTCCATCGTCGCGGTACCCTGGCCGGCGAGGACGTCGGGATGGTCGTAGGGCGGGATCAGGGCGAGACCGCGCTCGGCGGCGAGTCGCGCGGCCAGTTCCTCACGGTCGACGCTGTAGCGGTCGTAGGTGACGACCTCCGCGCCGTACCCCCGGGTCGCGGCCACCTTCGACGCCGGCGCGTCGAGCGGCATCACGATCGTCGCCGACATCCCCAGCTCGCGGGCGGCCAGCGCGACGGCCTGCGCGTGGTTGCCGGACGAGTACGCCAGCACCCCCGCCGCCCGCTGCTCCGGGGAGAGCCGCGACAGCGCCGTGTAGGCACCCCGGAACTTGAAGGCACCGCCGCGCTGCAGGTTCTCGCACTTGAGGAACACCGCCGCGCCGACCATGCCGTCGAGCGTCCGCGACGTCACCACGGGCGTGCGGTGCGCGACCCCGGCCAGCCCGCGGGCGGCTGCCTCGACGTCGGCGAAGGTCGGGACGGGCCGGTCGAGCGTGCTCAGGCCTGACCTCCGGCGGCCTCGACGCGGGAGTCCTCGCCGGTGCCCGTCTCCTCGATCTCGAAGAGCACCTCGACACCGGTCAGCCGCAGGATGCGGCGCATCGGGCCGTGCGGGCCGCGCAACGTCACCGTCCCGCCGCGGCGGCGGGTGCGACGGTGCGCGGAGATCAGGGCGGCGAGCCCGGACGAGTCGCAGAAGGACACCCCGGCGAGGTCGAGCACGACGTCCACGACCCCGTCGCCAGGGCCCGGCAGGGCGCGCAGCTGCTCGTCGAGGGCGGGTGCGGTGGTGTAGCTCAGCTCGCCGCGCACCGTGACGCACGGCCTGCCGTCCACATCGGTCCCGACGTCGAGATGGAGTGGCTCCGGATGGCCGCTCAACGCTCGTCCCCTCCGTTCGTGTGACCCCGTCGCAGCTGCTCGCGACCCTGCCGCAGGCAGCCGAGCGCGAAAGGGAAGTCGTGCAGGCCCGCTGCCAGCTCACCCAGCACCGTGTGCAGGGCGGCGGTCGAGATACCGCGGGAGCTCAGGGCCGACGCGAGCCACCGCAGATAGTCGGCGAACAGCTCGTCGTCGGACAGATAGGTGGCGGCGGCCAGGAAGTCGACGACCTGCTCGGCGTCCTGGACCGGGTCGGTCGCCAGCGGGTTGCCCGGTGCGCCCGCGAACGGGGAGAGCCCCTCCAGCGCGTCGACCACCGCAGCGACGAGTGCGCCACGACGTTCCTGCAGGCCCACGTACTCCGCGCTCGCACCGGTGATCGTCGATGCCGGCGGGGCGGCACCGCGCCACGGCTCCTGCTCCAGCAGCGCCGCGGCCTCGACCGGCCCGGGGGCCCAGGCGTCGACGCCCAGGCTGCGGGCCCAGCGGCCGTCGGCACCGAAACCCGGCCCGCCCGCGAGCACCGGGGTGCCGGTGCGCTGCGCGGCGACGATGGTCCGGTGCGCGGCGGGCAGGTGGATCGGCAGCGCGCAGCTGAGCGCGACGACGTCGGGACCGAACTGGTGCAGGTACGACGCCAGGTGCTCGGCCGGCACGCTCGCGCCGAGGAACGTGACCGCCCACCCCTTGGCGCGCAACACCTCCGCGACGATCCGCGCCGGCAGGGCGTGCCACTCCCCGTCGAGGCAGCCGACGACGATCGAGCCGCGCGCACCCCCGGCGGGGATGCGAGCGCCGATCGCGGCGACGACCCGTTCGTTCACACACGTCGCCGCGTGCTCCTGGGCCACACTCCAGTCGCCCGACTCCCACAGCGCACCGATCCGCCGCGCGGCGGGGCCGACGAGGCCGACCAGCACGTCGGCCGCGGGCACACCGTCGTCGAGCAGACCGAGGGCGAGCTCGCAGGCCCGCCATTCGTCGGCACGGCCGAGCGCCTCGAGGAACTCGGGCGCGACGGAACCGAACCGGGTGGGGAGCGTCGGGGATGCGGTCACGCGGTGCCCTCCTCGCCTCGCGGCGGCTCCGAGACGCGCACCGAGTGCAGATGTCGGCGCGACGCACCCGGCGGCGTCGCGTGCAGCGGGGCCTGGACGACCAGGACCGCGATGTCGTCGCGGCTTCCGTTCGCGTTCCAGCGCGACGCGTGCAGCGTGACCCGTTCGGCGATCGCCGCCGCGGGCATCACGTGGCAGCCGGCCAGCAGGTCGACCAGTCGGGACTCGCCGTACTCCTCCCGTCCGTCGACGCCGCCGCGCGCCTCGGTGACGCCGTCGGTGTAGAGGACGCACGACTCCCCCGGGGCGAGGTCGACGGTGCGCGCCCGGAACCGGGCCGACGGGATCGCGCCGACCAGCGTGCCGCCGATCTCGACGGTCTCGACGCCGTCCCGGCGGACGAGCACGGGCGGCGGGTGCCCGCCACCGGCCAGGCGCAGCCGCAACCCGCCGGACTCGAGCGGGACCGCCGAGCCGATGACGACCGTCGCGAAGCCGGGATCGTCATCGTCGGCGGTGGACTCGAGCATCGTGTCGTTGAGCAGGCCGAGCAGGCGGACCGGGTCGGTCTCCAGCCGGCGCAGGGCCTGTACCGAGTGCCGCAGCTGCCCGGTGCTGACGGCGGCGTCGACACCCTTGCCGCACACGTCGCCGAGCATGAACGTGGCGCCGCGCCCCGACGGGTCGGGGTGCACGTCGTAGAAGTCGCCACCGATGAGCATGCCCTGCTCGGCGGGCCGGTAGGCCGCGCCGACGGTCACACCGTCGACGACCGGCAGCTCGGGCTGCAGCAGGCTGCGCTTGAGGACGGCGGCCGTGCGCGCCTGCCCCGCGTACAGCGAGGCGGCGGCCAGCGCGATCCCGGCGCGCTGCGCGAACTCCTCGACGAGCGCCACGTCGGTGGCCCCCGACGCGGGTGCGGACGGGTCGCCGGCGTCGGAGCGCAGCAGCACGAGCGCACCGGCCGGTTTCCCGTTGCCGGGCAGCGCCATCAGCGCGGCACCGCTCGCGGCTGCGGTGTGCCGCCACGGCTCGACGTCGAGCTCGCCTGCCAGCAGCAGCTGCGGGCCGGTGTCGAGCCCGGCGAGCGCGCGGGCCACCGGTTCGGGCAGCGTGCGCGCGGTGGTCTGGCCCGCGCTCGACGGGCCGTCGTGCTCGCAGCGGTACCAGTCGACGGTGCCGCCGTGCACGGGCAGCACGACGACGGCGGCCTCGGCCAGCTCGTCGGCCGCCAGCTCGGCGACGGCCCGCGCGGTGCGGCCGGGGTGCAGCGACAGGCCGAGGCGGCGGCTGGCCGCGGCGAGGAACCGCGACCGGGCGCGCTCGGCCAGCAGGCTGTCGAGGCGGGCGCGTTCCTCGGTGACGTCGCGCAGGTGCCAGGCGGTCCAGCCGCCGGACAGCGCGCGACGCCGCACGGCGACGGCACGATCGGCGAGGACCAGCTCGACGTCCTGCCCCGGCCCGGGCCGGGTCGCGGCGTCGGTGTACCCGCCGACGACCCGCGTCATCGCGACCGTGGCCAGCTCACCGACCCGCAGGCCGGGCAGCATCCGGACGGCGACCTCGTTGGCCGAGCGGACGACCCCGCGCTCGTCGCACGCCACGACGCCTTCGGCGATCCCGTCCAGCAGGCGCTCGGCGAGGCTGGGTTCGGGCGCGGCGGCCGGGGCCGCGGCCCGGGTCGCGGGTACCGGCACGGTCGCGGCGTACCGCGTGGGCAGGGCACCGTCGACCGCGCCACCACCGAGGCCGGTGGCGGCGCGGTCCATGTCGGCGTCCTTGCTGCGGCTGATCACCCGCGGATCACAACTTCCGTCTCGTCGGCACGGGACCGTGCGGTCCTGTGCACCACCCGGGGTACATCTCCTGCACCGGGCCGTGACCCTCGAGAGTAATGCGATCAGTCCGTTTCCTCAGCGCCCGCCGCGACCGTGGGGAGCTCGTGCGGCGGACGGTGCCCCTGCTGGGGCGGGCGACACTACGGGCGCGGTCAGCGCTTGCGACCCTTCCCGCGGTTCCACCCTGCGACGACGGACAGGCCTTCCACCAGGCCGTTCAGGGTGCGTCCGACGCGACGACGAAACTTGCGCATGCCTACCTCCAGGAATTTCGGGGAGCTGTCGGGGGCTCCTCCAAGGTCTCAAACAGGTCACGACCGTTGACGACCGGGGTCCACGAACGAGTGAACACCGCAGGTCGTCGGCGTGTGACCCTCAGTCGTCGGCGGCTCAGTCGCCGGCGGTCAGCACGCCGCCGACCAGACCGGGCTCCTGCATCGGCAGCAGATGGTGCGCACCCGTGACCATCAGGTACCGGGAGCGCGGCAGCGCCGCCGCGATCGCGGCCATGTGACCGGGCACCGCGACGCCGTCGAACTCGGCGGCGACGACGTCGACCGGCACCGTGATCGCGGGCAGTGCGGCCATGACGTCGAAACCGGCGATCATGTCGAGCGCACCCGCCCACGCCTGCGCGTCCGCCGTTTCCAGCCGGGTCCGCACCGCCGCGACGACCGGCCCGTCCGCGGCCAGCTCGTCGGCGGTGAACCAGCGGGCCAGCGACACCGTCCGGTCCGCCGTCCCCGCCCGCAACCCGGCGGCGACGTCGAGGAACGCCGGGAACGGTGCCGCCCGCGAGCACACCACCGACAGCCGCGACACCCGCTGCGGATGGTCCAGCGCCGTCTGCAGAACGATCTCGCCGCCCCACGAGTGCCCGACCAGGTGCGCGGCCTCGACATTCACCTCGTCGAGGACGGCGACGAGGTCGGCGGCCAGCTCCTGCGGGCCCGGCACGGGGGTACCCGCCGCGGCGCCGTGACCACGGACGTCGTAGCGCACCGTCCGGCGCCCCGGCACCGCGGCGACGACACCGTCCCACGACGTCAGATCCAGCGGCGTCCCGTGGACGAGCACCACCGGCTCGCCGCGCCCCGCGTCGACGATCCGGGTGCGGTGGCCACGGACGGTGACGCCGAATGATCGGGACATGCGACGAGTGTGCCGGTCGGGCCGGTTAGGCTCGCGCACTGATGAGGCGAACGCTGCGCTCGCCGCTGCCCCCGCGGCACGGGCTCGACGCGGTCCGGTTGCGGACCCCCGACGACGGCCCCTGGACGCTCATGCGCGACCACCTGGTCGAGCGCCTGCCGCGCGTGGAGCCCGAACGCATCGACGAGATGCTCGCCGACGCCGAGATCGCCGGCGTCGACGGGCCGCTGCGTCCCGACTCCCCGTTCGTCCCCGGCACGTTCGTGTGGCTGCACCGCGACCTGCCCGACGAGGTGCCCGTCCCCTTCCCGATCGGCATCGTGCACCGCGACGAGCACCTGCTCGTCGTCGACAAACCACACTTCCTGTCGACGATCCCGCGCGGGCGCCACGTCGTCGAGACCGCGCTCGTGCGGCTGCGGCGCGACCTCGACCTGCCCGACCTCTCCCCCGCCCACCGGCTCGACCGGGTCACCGCGGGGCTGCTGATGTTCGTCGTCCGGCGCGAGGACCGCGGCGCCTACCAGACGATGTTCCGCGACCGCCGCGTCGCCAAGACCTACGAGGCCCTCGCCCCGCACGACCCCACGCTGATCCTGCCGCGCACCGTGACCAGCCGGATCGTGAAGGAACGGGGCGTGATCCTCGCCCAGGAGGTCGACGGCCCGCCCAACGCCGAGACCCTCGTCGAGCTGCTGGAGCACCGCGACGGGATCGGCCGTTACCGGCTCACCCCGCACAGCGGCCGCACCCACCAGCTGCGCCTGCACATGGCCGGGCTCGACGTCCCGATTCTCGGCGACCGCTTCTACCCCGAGCTGCACGACACCGCGCTCGACGACTGGACCCGCCCCCTGCAGCTGTGTGCCCGCACGCTCGCCTTCACCGACCCCGTGACCGGTGAGGACCGGGCCTTCACCAGCGCGCTGGCCCTGCAGGCATGGGACGACCACGCGGGGTGGGTGGCCGGGCGACCCCCGAAATCCGTCGACGGGCCGGCCGCCGATCGGTGAGGGTGGGCGGCGTGCTCGGGCTTACAGCTTGCCTGTCCGGCTGAAGTCGGCCGGGATGATCAGGTCGTCGCGGCTCAGCTCGTGGATCGACGACTTGCCCAGCCCCAGCAACGCCGAGTCGATGCCCTGGCGCAGCAGCTGCAGCACGTTCGCCACACCGGCCTCGCCGTTGGCGGCCAGGCCCCACAGGTAGGCGCGTCCGATCAGCACCGCCCGCGCACCCAGCGCCAACGCCTTCACGACGTCGCTGCCGCGGCGGACACCGCCGTCCATCAGCACCTCGACCTGGTCGCCCACCGCGTCCACCACCGCGGGCAGCAACCGGATCGCGCCCGGCGTGCCGTCGAGGTTGTTGCCGCCGTGGTTCGACACCGAGATCGCCGTCGCGCCCGCGTCGACCGCGCGGCGCGCGTCGTCGGGATGCGTGATGCCCTTGATCGCGAACGGGCCGCCCCACTTCTCCCGCAGCCAGGCGATGTCCTCCCACGTCGGCAGCGGGGTGCCCATCCACTCGCCGTACGCGCCGAAGAACGTCGGGGCCTCCTCGTCGCCCAGCGCGAGGTTCGGCGTCGTCAGGTCCGGCAGCTTGCCGTGCTTGAGCCAGTTCACCAGGTAACGCGGCCGCAGCGCGCCCTCCGGTGCGAACCGCAGCATCGCCTTCAGGTCCAGCTTCTCCGGGATCATCGGGCTGCCCCAGTCCCGGCCGTTGGAGAACGACCAGTCCAGGGTCATGATCAGACCCTTCGCGCCCGCCGCCCGCGCCCGCTCGGCACGCGCGAGGATCCGCTCCTTCGAGCCGACCCAGTACATCTGGAAGAACAACTTGTCGTTCGCCGCGGCGACGTCCTCCACCGCGCGGCTCGCGAACGACGACAGTCCCATCGCCGTGCCCATGCCCGCTGCCGCCCGCGCGACCGCGACCTCACCCTCGGGGTCGACAGCCTGCACACCCGTCGGCGAGATGACGACCGGGAACGCGATGTCCTGGCCCATCACCGACGTCGACTGGTCGCGCACCTGCGGAAGGTCCGCGATGCGCGGGCGGAAACCCAGCTCCGCGAACGCGTCGACGTTGTCCTCGGTGGTAACGCCACGCTCGCTGCCCGCGACCAGCGCCATGTACACGGACTTCGGCAGCCGCTTGCGTGCCCGCCGCTGCGCCTCGGCGACCGTCTCGAACCACTCGCTCGTGCTCGCCATCCCCGCTCCCTCGCCAGGCTGTCCCGTCCCCGGCAACCTAGCATTTCGGCACTGGGTGCCGAAAGTCGCGGATGTGGGCCGACCCGGTCGGACGGGCAGGTCCCCTACGACCGGACAGGCCACAGCATCCGGGCACGCGCCCACCGCCGAGCTCGACAGGAGCTGCTCCCGACCATGACCGAAGCAGTCCGACGGCGAACTCGGCGGAGTCCCGCGGAGACCGGCCGGGTCAGTCCTCGGAGTCGTCCTCGCCGCCGGCGCGGTGGCGGCCCTCCTGCAGGCCGCGCTGGTAGCTGCTCAGCCGGCTGCGGACGCGGTCGGGGACGCGCTCGACGCGGGCCCCCACACCGACCCCGCCCTCGACGGTCTCGTTGCGCGGCGGCGGCACCATCTGGCGGCCGGGGCGGCGCTGCGGGAGGCCGCTGGCGGTGGTGGGCAGGTCCTCGGGCTCGGTGGCGAGCCGCGCGGCGGCGCCCCACCCCCCGTCGTCGCCCCAGTCGGCGTCGGAGGGGCTGCGGTGTGCGCCGCCGTCCTCGTCGGTGCGGAACCAGGCCGAGGCCATCTCCTCGTAGATGGGGCTCCAGGCGTCGGCGGGCAGCGACCTCGGGTCGAGCGGCCCGAACAGGGCGGCGTCCCCCTCGGTCGGGGTGGCGACCGCCGCGCTGGCTGCGGCGAACAGCGGCGTCTCCTCGATCCGGATCGGAGGCACCTCCTGGTCGCCGGGGGTGGCGCCGGATGCGGTGCCGTTACGGGCGCCGAAGGAATCGTGTGCGGAGATCGTCCGCGTCGCCGAGTCGGGGAACCGTTGTCCCACATCGACTGTGGTGGTCGGGGACTCCGGGAGGTCGCCGCTCGGCACCTGGTCGAACGAGGCCTTCTCGAAGGAGATGGGGCCGGAAGGGTCGTCGACACCGTGCTCGTCGGGTGCGACGGCGGCGAAGGAGCCGGACGACGGCGCCTGGGCGACGGCGCCGAACGCGCCGGTGCCGAAGGCGTCGTGCGGGGACTGTTCCGCGGGGGCGACGAGCACGGCGGGCGGGCACAGCACTCCGGCCACGAGCGCGAGCCCGGGCGCGGGCGGGTGTTCGGGATCGACCCGGACGTCGACACGGAGCCCCGCGCGGCGGGCGAGCCGGGCGGCCGCGAAGAGCCCGACCCGGTCGGCCGCGATCATGCCCCCGGGAGCGGGGTCGTCGAGACGGTACTGCAGGTCGTCGGACTCCTCGCCGCGCAGCGCGACGCCGGCGACGAGGACCTCGACGGCCAGGCCGCCGTCGTGCGTCCAATGGCTGACGAGGTCGATCCGGGCACCGGGCGCGGTGGTGGCGCCGGTGTGGGCGAGCAGCTCGGAGAGGACGGCGCCGAGTCCGTCGGCGGGGGCGGGGGCGAGGAGCGCGGCGGCGGGCGGGGAGACGACGACGCGCGGCGCGTCCTCGACCCCGGACAGCACCTCCTCGACGAGCGCGGCGAGCGGGACGGGTCCACCGGCGCGGCGGACGGGTTCGGCTCCGGCGAGGGTGAGGACGGTGTCGCTGTCGCGGCGGGTGCGCCGGGCGACAGCGGCGAGCTCCGCGAGGTCGGCCAGGGGGCCGGGGCGGTTCTCGTTGGCGCGCAGGCGTTCGGCGAGGGCGGCCTGGCGTGCCGCCTGGGCGCGCAGCCGACGGATGACGCCGAGCAGCACGCCGTCGACCGCGACCCCGGGGGGCACGACAGGCATCGGCGCGGACCGGGGCTCCCCTGCGGCGGCCCAGCCACCGGTGGCCGACGGGGCGTCCGGCGGGTACGGGTAGCCGGCGGGCGGCGTGGGCCGGGGGGCGCGGCCTGCGAACGGGTCCGCGAAGGATCCGGAGTCTCCGTACGTCCTGTCCTGTGGGAACGGGTCGGACGACGCGTCGGCCCCGGGCTCCCAGCCGCCGGAGTGCTCGGGTGCGGCTGCGAGGTCGTCGTCGTGACCGGCGGGCCGGCTCGGCCATGCGGCGGTCCCGCGGGCCTGCCCGGACCGGGCGGCCACGTCACCCCAGAGATCGGTGGAGCCGCCCAGCGGCTCACCCTGCCCCGAGTCTCGCACCGCGATCCCTCCGAACGGCTTGCGATCGCCGCCCCGACCCGGCCCATGTGGGAACCGGGACGCTGGTGCCGACGGGGGAGCTGCGATCCGGCGTCGTGAAGGGTGAAGGCTACCCCGCCGCGCAACGCGTGACGGGGCCTTCGGCGCGAAATCAAGGGTCCGCGCGGCGACACGCCGACGGAGTGCTTGCCAACGGCACGCCGACGAGATCCACGAGCCGGGGCCCGTGCGGGGATGACCGGTCGGCGACGAGAACGACCTGCTCGACCGCCCACCGGATGTCGACGACCGTCCCGGCGAGGTCGGCGGGGGCACGGCCGCGCGCGAGGACGAGGTCGGGGCGGAACGGCTGCGGGTGGGTGACGGGCACGATCGCGGAGGTGGCACCGAACACGTCGGCGGCGATGTCGTCGAGCCCGTGGGCGGGGACGCCGACCCACTGCCCGTCCAGGCGCTCGGTGCACGGGCCGAGGGTGCAGGCGAGCGGTCCGGCGCCGTCGACGGCGTCGGCCACCGCGTCGGCGAGGGCGGTGACCGGCGCGGTGTCGACGTGGCCGGTGGATCCGTGGCGGACCGATGAGTCGCGGCCCCCGGCGACGTCGTACATGGTGTCGCCCGCCCGAGGAGGAGCCATGACCCAGGCCACCACCACGAACGCCCTGCACACCCGGATGGCCGCGCACGTCTCCGCCGGTGTGGCGCCTGGCCTGGTCACCGCGATCGCCCGGGGCGGGCGGGTCGAGGTGGATGCGATCGGGCGCACCGCGTTCGACGCCGAGCCCGACAGCCGCCCGATGGGCGCGGACACGCTGTTCCGGATCACGTCGATGACCAAGCCGGTCGTGGCGGTGGCCACGCTGCTGCTCGTCGAGGACGGGACGTTGCACCTCGACGAGGCCGTCGACGACCTTCTCCCCGAGCTCGCCGACCGTCGTGTCCTCAGCGACCCCACCGGTGCCCTCGACGACACCGTTCCCGCGGCTCGGCCGATCACCGTCGAGGACCTGCTCAGCTACCGGGCGGGGTTCGGCTTCGACCTCGACCTCGGCTTCCCCACCAGCCCGTACTTCGCTGCGGCGGCGGAGCTGGGGCTGGCGGTCGGCCCGCCGGTGCCCGGGTCGCCGCACGCCCCCGACGAGTGGCTGCGCCGGCTGGGCACGCTGCCGCTGCTCGCACAGCCGGGTGCGCGCTGGCTCTACGACACCTCCGCCGACGTCCTCGGCGTGCTGGTCGCCCGGGCCGCCGGCGCATCGTTGCCCGACGTGCTCGCACACCACGTGTTTCGTCCGCTCGGCATGCGCGACACTGCCTTCCACGTGTCCGGTCCCGACTCCGGGCGGCTCGCGGCCTGCTATGCCGACGCCCCGGCCGGTGGCCCCGAGCGCGTCGACGACGGCGGCCGGTGGACCCGGCCGCCCGCGTTCCCCGCGGGCAGCTGCGGTCTCCTGTCGACGGCCGGGGACTACGCCCGCTTCGCAACGGCCCTCGCCGCGGGCGACCTGCTGGCGCCGACGACCGTGGCTCGCATGCGCGTCGACCGGCTGGCCGGCCCGCAGCACGGGTCGATGCTGCTCGGCGATCGCGGCTGGGGCCTCGGCGTGGCTGTCGACCCGGCGGGCCGCTACGGCTGGGACGGCGGTTTCGGCACCAGCTGGTTCACCGACCCGGCAACGGGCGGCGTCGCTGTCCTGATGACCCAACGCATGTTCTGCGAGCCGCTGATGCGGCTCATGGGCGACTTCCGCGAGAGCGCGATCTCACTGTTCGAACAGTGACACGTCGCCCGCCCCGCGCCGCACGATCTCCGGCTCGGGACCGGAGAAGTCGATGACGGTCGTCGGTTCGGTGCCGCAGTCCCCCGAGTCGACCACGGCGTCGACCTGGTGGTCGAGGCGTTCCTTGATCTCCCAGCCCTGGGTGAGCGGCTCCGGTTCGTCGGGCAGCAGCAATGAGGAGCTGAGCAGCGGCTCACCGAGCTCGTCGAGCAGCGCGCGGACGACCGTGTGCTCCGGGATGCGCACGCCGACCGTCTTCTTCTTGGCCTGCAGCAGCCGCCGGGGCACCTCTCGGGTCGCGGGGAGGATGAACGTGTAGCTGCCCGGGGTCGCGGCCTTGAGCGTCCGGAAAAGACTGTTCGACACGGTGACGAAGTGCCCGAGCTGGGCGAAGTCGCGGCACACCAGCGTGAAGTGGTGCTTGTCGTCGAGGTGGCGGATCTCGCGGATGCGGGCGATCCCCTCGGCGTTGCCGAGCCGGCAGCCGAGCGCGAACAGCGAGTCGGTGGGGTAGGCGATCAGCCCGTCGTCGCGGACCAGGTCGACGATCTGCCCGATCGCGCGTCGCTGCGGGTCGACGGGGTGGACGTCGAAGTACCGTGCCATGGCGCCGCAGCCTATGCCTGAAGGATCACGACGGCGCGCGGTGTCTCGACGGCGGGTCGGCCCGCTGCGTGCGAGACTCGCGCGGTGCCGACCGCGCGAGCCGTGGCGGCGGGCAGGCGCGACGCGTGCGAGACTCGCGGCTGTGCCGCCGGGGGCGTGGTTGCGGGAGCTCCGCACGGAGGTGCGGACCACGCTGACCGGTGTCGACCCGGGCCTTGGCAGGCTGCGGATGGCCGCGACGGCGACGGCCGCGATGGTGCTCGCCGCCCTGGTCATGGCCGGGGTGCGCGCCCTCACCGGTCAGCCGGTCACGGTGCTGCTGTTCGCGGCGGTCGTCGCGATGATCGCCAACCTGTCGGTCAACGAGCCCGAGCTGCCGGCGCGCCGGCTGACGACGGCGCTGATGCTGCTGCCCGCCGCGGCGGCCATCACGGCGGGGACGTTGCTCGCACCGACACCGGTGCTCGCCGACATCGTGTTCGTGCTGGTGATGGCGGGTGCTGTGTGGGTGCGCCGGTTCGGGCCGCGCGGGTTCGCGCTCGGCATGGCCGCGTTCATGCCGTACTTCTTCACGCAGTTCCTGCAGGCGAGCGCCGCGGAGCTGCCGTGGCTGCTGCTGGCCGCGGTCGTCGGGATCGGGTCGACACTGCTGCTGCGCGGGTGGCTGCTGGCCGAGAAGCCCGAACGTGTGCTGGAGCGTCTGGTGCGGGCGTTCCGGGCCCGGGTGCACGCGGTCGTGGAGGCGGTCGGGGACGTGCTGGCCGAGGGGCCGGGGCCGTCGGAGTCGGATCTGGCGGCGGTGCGCCGGGCCCGGGTGCGGCTCAACGACACGGCGTTGCAGGTCGTCGACCAGCTCGAACATCTCGACCGCGACTCCCCCTCCCCCGGCGATCTGCCGTTGCGTGTCGTCGACACCGAGCTGGCGACGGAGCGGCTGGCGATCGCGACGCGGCGGCTGCTGCAGGAGGACCCGCCGCCCGACCGGCTCGTGCTGCGTTCCCTCGCGGCGGGGATGCGCGGGCTGAGCCGGGCGACGGCCACGCCGACCCCGGCCGAGCGGGTCCCGGCGCTGCTCGACGGGGCCCGGCGCAGCGTCGACACGCTCGCGGCCGACACCGACGGCGCCTCGGAGCGGGCGCAGCGTGTGGCGTTCGCGATCACCCGCCTCGCCGATGCGCTCGGCGAGGCCCGCGACTCCCGCGAGGCGGCCGATGCCGGACCTGCCGACGCGGACGAACCCGCCGACGAGGACGAGGTGAAGGACGACGGCGCCGGCGGCGGGCTCGAGCTGACGACGCGTCAGGCCGTGCAGGTGCTCGTCGCCACCAGCCTGGCGATCGTCGGCGGCGAGCTGATCTCGCCGTCGCGCTGGTACTGGGCGGTCATCGCGGCGTTCATCGTGTTCGCCGGGACCGCGAGCCGCGGCGACGTCCTGAACCGGGGGGCGCAGCGTGTCGTCGGCACGATCGGCGGGGTGATCGCGGGGATGGGGCTCGCGGCGCTCGTGGGTGACCAGCGGCTCGTCGCGATCGTCCTGCTGTTCGCGTGCGTGTTCCTCGCCCTGTACCTGGTGCGGATCTCGCAGGCGCTCATGGCGTTCTGGATCACGACGGTCCTCGCGCTGCTCTACGGGCTGATCGGGCAGTTCTCCGCCGGGACGCTGCTGGTGCGGATCGAGGAGACCGCGGTCGGTGCCGCGCTGGGCATGCTCGCGGGTTACCTGGTGCTGCCCAAACGCACCCGGGAGGCGTTCGGCGAGGCCCTGGATGCGGCGGTCGACGCCTCCGATGCGGCCCTCGACGCGGCCGTCGCCCGGCTCACGGGGCGCGACCCGTCGACGACCCCGGTCGAGCTGGCCCGCGACCTCGACGAGTCGCTCGCGACGTTGCGGGCGCGGGTCAAGCCGTTGGGGAACCCGTTGCCGCGCAGGCGGGGCCGCTCCAGCTACGAGCGGGCGCTGCGGGTGCTGACGGCGGTCGACCACTATGTGCGCGATCTCGCCCGGACGTCGGACTCCGTGGTCGACCCGGACTGGGAGCCGACGTTGCGCCCGGCGGCCGACCGGGTCCGCGCCAACCTCGACGGGCTGCGCGACCATCTCGTCGCGGGGATCACGAACTCGGGCCGGGGCGCCGCCATCGCGCCCGTCCTGGGCAGCGAGACCGGGAGCATCCCGCGTGTCGACACCGTCGGGCCGCCCGCGGAGATCGTGTCGGCCGAGGATCTGGTCGACGCCGCCGAGGGCCACGCCGCCCGCTGCCCGGACCATCGTCGCCGCGTCGAGCTGCTGGCCGCGGTGCGCTACCTGCGGCGGATCGACCAGGCCGTCGTCGGGCTGGCCGTCGACCTGGGTGCCGTCCCCGACCCGGCGGATTTCCCTGCGCCGACACCCCACTGACCGCGCGCAACAGATCGGCCGCAACCTCACTGCTCTCCGGACGCGCGCCGACGACAGTGAGGTTGCGCCCGGCACTTCAGGCCAGGATCCGGCCACAAGGTCTGGCAGGCTCGCAGGCATGGACCCGACGGCCCGAATCCTGCGTCTGCTCTCGCTGCTGCAGACCTACCGGCACTGGTCCGGCGACGAGCTCTCCGGCCGCCTGGAGGTCAGCCCGCGGACGCTGCGTCGGGACGTGGAACGTCTGCGGGAGCTGGGCTATCCCGTCGAGACGAGCCGGGGCACCTACGGCGGATACCAGCTGGCGGCGGGCACCCGCATCCCCCCGCTGCTGCTCGACGACGAGGAGGCCGTCGCGATCGCGGTGGGGTTGCGGACCGCGGCGAACGGGGCGGTGTCGGGCATCGAGGAGACGTCGGTGCGGGCGCTGGCCAAGCTGCAGCAGGTGCTGCCGAACCGGTTGCGGCTCAGGGTCGAAGCGCTCGCCGTGGCGACGGAGGCGGCGTCGGGCTACAGCGAGTCGGTCGACCCGGACACCCTGCTGACGATCGCACAGGCTTGCCGCGGGTCGGAGCAGCTGCGCTTCCACTACACCGCGAACGACGGGTCGGAGACGTCGCGGCTGGTGGAGCCGCACCGGCTGGTGTCTCGGTACCGGCGCTGGTACTTCGTGGCGTGGGACGTCGACCGGGGCGACTGGCGGACGTTCCGCGCCGACCGCGTGACCCGCCCGTTCGCCAACGGGGTGCGGGTGCCGCCACGGGAGCTGCCGGCCGAGGACGCGGTGAGCTTCGTGAACGCGGCGCTGCGGTCGCGGCCGCAGCCGTTCACGGCGCTGCTGCGGGTGCGGGGGTCGGTCGACGAGCTGCGGGACCGCATTCCGCGCTGGATGGGTGAGCTGACGCCGGACGCCGACGGGACGTGCCTGCTGAGGGCGGGTGCGGACAACCTGGAGTGGCTCGCGCTGAGCCTGGTCCGGCTCGACGCGGAGGCGGAGCTGGTGGAGGGCTCGGAGGAGCTCGTCGCGGAGCTGACGCGGTTGCGAACCGGCGCGGAGCAGCTCGTCGGCCGTTGACAAGAAATTTTTTTACGTACAGGATCGATTTCGTCATGAGAGACGTCCTGTATGTGGAACGCGTGGAGCAGGCCGAGGCGCTGCTCAAGCCGCAGCGGATCGAGGTGCTGCGGCAGCTGCCCGTGCCGCGGTCGTGCACCGAGGTCGCAGCCGTGTTGTCGCAGACGCCGCAGCGCGTCTACTACCACGTGAAACGCCTGGTCGACGCCGAGCTCGTCGAACAGGTCGCCGAGCGCCGCGTCCGCGGCATCACCGAGGGGATCTACCGGGCGTCCGCGCGGGCGTACTGGGTGTCCCCGCGGGTCGTGGGCCGGCTGGGTCATGACGCCGCGTCCGAGCTGAGCCTGGGTCATCTGGTCGACCTGGCCGAGCAGGTGCAGCGCGACGTCGCGGCACTCGACCGCACCAGGACCGACGGCAGCGCGGCCGATCTGCCGTCGGTGGGGGTGAGCGGGGAGATCCGCGTCCCGCCCGAGCGTCGGCAGGCGTTCCTGGCCGATCTCGAATCGACCTTGCAGGACCTGTTCACGCGCCACGGCGGCCGCGAGGGCGACACCTTCCGGCTGGCCGTGGCCTGCTACCCGCATTCCTTCGACGAGGGAGAGAACCATGCCCGGACCGACGATCCCACCCGCTGACGACGTCGCCGTCACCCGCGCCCGCATCGCGGCGGCACCCGCCCGTGTCCACCAGGCCCTCACCGAGCCGGCCGAGCTCACCGCGTGGCTCGCCGAACACGCCACCGTCGACTTGCCCGGCACGTGGGAGTTCTGGGGCCGCGACGTCCCCGACGGCCACGCACCGCACCAGACGCCGGTGCACGTCGACGGTGACAACCTCCGGTTCACCTGGCGGCTCGAGGACACCGACACGACCGCCGAGTTCGCCCTCGAACCGCACGACGACGACCGGTCGACGCTGGTCACGCTGTCGCAGACCCACTTCCCCGGCTGGCCCGCGGTGATGGAGGGAACTGGCCCGCTGTCGCTCCTGCCGACGTGGTGGGCGCTGGCGATCGCGACCCTCGACGACCACATCGCCGGTCGTCCCCTGATCGCCCGGCCCGATCTGACGTCGACACGGATGGAGGTCGGTCTCGACATCGCTGCCGACCCCGGTGCCGTCTTCGCCTCGCTCGTCGAACCGGATGTCTTCGAGAGCTGGTTCGGCGCCGGAATGGGGATCGAACCGCGGGTCGGCGGGCGCTGGGCCATGGGCGACCTGGACACCAACCCGAACCCGGGCAGGATCACGGAGTTCGAGCCCGGGCGTGCGCTGGGGATCGACCTGGGCGGCATGGTCGTGCGATGGGAGTTGGAGGGGTCGGCGGGCCACACCCGGCTGACGCTGGTCCAGAGCGGGTTCGACGAGGACCGGCCGCCCCACGACGCCTGGCTGGGCTGGCTGTCGGGCCTGCCGGAGCTGCGGCGCTACCACGAGGTCTCCGAGTGGGAGCCGATCTGGGTCGGTGAGGACAGCCCGTCGATGCCCCGGGGCTGAGACTGTCCATGCCCGGTCCGGACCTGCCACGATGATCGGGTGAGTGGAGCGTCGACGCCGCCGAGAGAAGTCGGGGGGACGTGTCCGTGCGGCCTCCCGGAGCCCTACGACGACTGCTGCGGACGCTTCCACACCGGGGTGGCGTCGCCGTCGACCGCGGAACTGCTGATGCGTTCCCGCTACTCCGCCTTCGCAGTGGGCGACGTCGACTACCTGTGCCGCACGTGGCATCCGCGGACGCGGCCGCGAAGGTTGACGCTCGAGCCCGACCAGGTGTGGACGCGGCTGGAGATCCACACCCGCAGCGGGGGCGTCCTGTTCACCACGCACGGGATCGTCGAGTTCAGCGCGCACTACACCCACCGTGGCCGGCCCGGGGTGCTGCACGAGCACAGCCGGTTCGTCCGCGAGGACGGGGTGTGGCTGTACTTCGACGGGACCGAGGACTGATGGCGGTCGCCAGGGTCGCCGTCGTGACCGGCGGCGGTGGCGGGATCGGGCGGGCCATCGCCCGCGCCCTCGCGGCTCCCGGGACGGCGGTGGTCGTCGTCGACCGGGACGAATCCCTTGCGGCGCAGACGGTCGCAGAGGTCGAGGAGGCCGGCGGCGCCGGTGAGGTCGTGGTCGCCGACGTCTCCGATCCGGCCGACGTGCAGCGCTACGTGGAGGTGGCGCTGCGCCACACCGGGCGCATTCACGTCCTGGCCAACAACGCCGGCATCGAGGGCGTCGTCGCACCGCTGGCCGACTACCCGCTGGAGACGTTCGACGCCGTCATGGGCGTCAACGTGCGCGGGGTGTTCCTGGGGCTGCGCCACGTGCTGCCCGGGATGCTCGCCGCGGGGTCGGGGGCGATCGTCAACACGGCGTCGACGTCGTCGATCCGCGGGCGGGCGAACCTGGGCGGGTACGTCGCGAGCAAGCACGCCGTGCTCGGACTGACCCGCGTCGCAGCGGCGGAGGTCGCCGGGACCGGGGTGCGGGTCAACGCCGTGCTGCCCGGGCCGGTGCGGACGCGGATGATCGCGTCGATCAACGCGATGGCCGCCGACCGCGGAGGTGTGGCCCGTGCCGTCCCCACCCGGGAGGCGGAGCCGGAAGAGGTCGCGGGCGTCGTCGCCTACCTCGCCTCCGACGCCGCGGCGCACGTCAACGGGGCGTCGTGGGTGATCGACGGCGGGTCGACGGTGTCCTGAGCCTCCCGTTCCTGCCTGATCAACCGGCTCGCCGCACGGCGGAAGCCGTCCTAGCCTGCGGCCTGTGACGACATTGGGGGGCACGCGCACGGTCGTCGGCAGCCACCACGCCGAGCCCGGGCGGCGCGCGTCGGGACGCGAGGTGCTGCGGCTGCTGGCCGCGACGAGCCGGCCGCTGGCGTGGGCGACGGGCGCGTGGGCGGCCGCCACGGCGGTGGCACCGGCGGCGGTCGTGGTCGCGCTCGGCGTGGTGGTCGGCGAGGTCCCGGCGGCCGCGCGGAACGGGCTCGGCTCGCCCGACGGACAGCGGCTCGTCGTCGCGCTGGTCGTCGCCGCGGCGCTGTACGCGTTCTCGCTGGTGCTCGACCCCGCCGGCAGCGCGATCGGCATCGCCGTGCGCACCCGGATCACGGGGGCGTTGCAGGGCAGGCTCCTGCACGCGGTGTCGCAGCCCGTCGGCGTCGCCCATCTCGAGGACGGCGAGGTGCTCGACCGGCTGGCCCGCGCCGAGGGCCGGCTCACCGGCATGTTCCCCGGCGACGCGCCCGTGACCTGGGCGGGGTCGGTCGCGACGCAGGCGTCGGGCTGGCTGGCGTGCGGGGTCGTCGCCGTCTACGAGTGGTGGGTCGGGCTCGCGCTGCTGGTGACGTGGGTGGTGGTGCGGCGGCTGATGCTGCGGCAAGTGATCGTGCTGGCCACCGAGCACCGGGGGCAGACGACGGCGATGCGCCGCGCCGGGTACTTCGCCGCGCTCGGTACGCGGGCGCAGGCGGCCAAGGAGATCCGCGTCTTCGGTCTCGACGGGTTCGTCGCCGACCGCTATGCGAGCGAGTACGGGACGGCGATCGACTCGGCGCTGGGCGAGATGCGCCGGCTGCACCGCCGCGCGCTCGGCTGCCTGGTCCTGGTCGCCGCCGCGCTGGTCGGGGCGTTGCTGGTGATCGGGGCCGACGCGCACGACCGCGGGATCGGGCTGGCCGCGATCGCGACGCTGCTGCCGATGCTCGCGGTCACGATGTCGGCGGGCTCGGTGACGTTCGACGACATGACGGTGGCCTGGACGATGTCGGGGCTGCCCGACGTCGAGGGCCTGGAACGCGACCTCGGCCGCGAGGCCGCGCCACCGGGCGGGGCGCGGGACGCGGCAGGCCTGCCCCGGGACGCGATCCGCTTCGACGACGTGTCCTTCCGCTACCCCGGACGGCCCGACGACGTCCTCGCCGGCGTCGACCTGGAACTGGTGGCGGGAACGTCGACGGCGGTGGTCGGCGTCAACGGTGCGGGCAAGACGACGCTGGTCGGGCTGCTGTCGCGGCTGCGCGACCCCGTGTCGGGGCGGGTGCTCGTCGACGGGACCGACGCCCGCGAGCTCGACCCGGCCCGCTGGCAGCGGCAGGTCGCGGTGGTGCCGCAGGAACCCGTCCACTACCCGGCGTCGGCGTTCGACAACGTCGCCTACGGCGCGTGGGAGCACCGCGACGACGTCGACGGCGTGCACGCCGCGGCAGTCCAGGCCGGGTTCGGCGCGGTCGTCGACACCCTGCCCGACGGCTGGGACACGGTCCTGACCCCGGAGCTGCCCGGCGGCGTCGACCTCTCGGGCGGGCAGTGGCAGCGGCTCGCGCTGGCCAGGGCGCTGTTCGCGACGCGCCACGGCGCCCGGGTGCTCGTCCTCGACGAGCCGACCGCGGCCCTGGACGTCCGCGGCGAGGCCGAGTTCTACGCCAGGTTCCTGGACATCACGGCCGGGCTGACGACCGTCGTCATCTCCCACCGGTTCTCGACGGTCCGCCGGGCCGACACGATCTGCGTCCTCGACGGCGGCCGGATCTCCGAGCAGGGCACCCACGACGAGCTCGTGGCCCTCGGCGGCACCTACGCGCAGATGTACGAGGTGCAGGCGGCGCGGTTCCGTGAGAGGCGGGCCCGGTGACGGCTCTCCCCGAGCCCGGCGACCGCATCCCACGGCGCGCGATCCGCCTGCTCCGGCTGATGCTGCTCGACGGGTTCCGCGCCGCACCCGGCCTGATGACGGCGGTGACCGCCCTGCTGATCCTCGGCGGCGTCGCGGCCACCTGCTACCCGCTGGGCTTCCGCATCCTGCTCGACGGCGCGCTCGCCCAGGACACGGGCGAGCTGGTGTGGGGCGCGGTGTTCGTCGGCGGGCTGATCGCGCTGTCGTGGGTGCTGCAGGCGATCGGCGCGACGGAGGCGATGGCGCTGACCGACCGGGTCAGCATCTTCCACACCGCCCGGCTGGTGCGGCTGGTCAGCGGCACGGCCGGGGTCGGGCACCTGGAACGTCCGGAGTACCTGTCGGAGATCGAGCAGATCAGCACGCGACGGCGGCTGCTCGCGGGGGCGCCGCGCCAGCTGATGGGCAACATCGCGTCGGCGGCGCGGATCGTGGCGCTGCTGGTGCTGCTCGCGTCGGTGTCGCCGTGGCTGCTGCTGCTCCCCGTCGCGGCGATCCCGCCATTGCTGGCCGACCGGTGGGCCAAGAAGATCATCCGGCGCAACGAGGACGAGGTCGCGCACGACCAGCGTCGCGCCGCACTGCTGTTCTCCCTGGCGACGACGACAGGGTCCGCGGCCGAGCTCCGCTCCTACGGGCTGGCCGACCACGTCGCGGCCGAGCACGCGCGGCTGTCTGCGGCGGTCGACCGGCGCACCGGCGGCGAGGCGCTCAAGGTGCTCGCGATCCAGGGCACCGGCTGGACGATCTACGCGGCCGGGCTGATGGCCGCGATCGCGTTCGTGGTCGTCGAGACCACGCACGGGGTCCTGTCCGCCGGCGCCCTGCTGATGGCGGTGACACTGATCCGCCGCTCCCGCGCCCAGCTCGCGACGGCCGCCGTCCGCTCCGGCGCGCTGCTCACCACCCTGACCATCGCCGACCGGATGTTCTGGCTGGAGGACCACGCCGCCGCCGACGCCGCGGTCCGCGGCAGCGACCCCGCCCCGGCGGCGCTGTGCGACGGGGTCCGGCTGCGCGACGTGTCGTTCACCTATCCCGGCGCCGACGCTCCAGTGCTCGACGGCGTCGACCTCACGCTGCCCGCCGGGTCGACCGTCGCGATCGTCGGCGAGAACGGCGCGGGCAAGACGACGCTGGTCAAGCTGCTGCTCGGGATGTACACCCCGGACTCCGGCAGCGTGGAGGTCGACGGAAAGCCGTTGCGCGACATCGACCCCGCCGCGTGGCGGAGCCGGTCGACGGCCGCGTTCCAGGACTTCGCGCGGCTGCACCTGCCCGTCCGCGAGACCGTCGGCGTCGGCGACCTCCCGCGGCTGCACGACACCGCCGCCGTCACCGGCGCGCTGGACCGGGCGGGCGCGGCCGCTGTCCCCGAGCAGCTGCCCGACGGGCTGGACACCCTCGTCGGGTCCAGCTGGACCGGTGGGCACGGGCTGTCGGGCGGGCAGTGGCAGAAGCTCGCGCTGGGGCGGGCGATGATGCGCGACGACCCGCTGCTCGTCGTCCTCGACGAGCCGACGGCGAACCTCGACGCCCCCACCGAGCATGCCCTGTTCGAGCGTTACGCGACCGCGGCCCGTCGTGGCGCCTCGCTGACGGGTGCGGTGACGGTGCTGGTCTCACACCGCTTCTCGACGGTGCGGATGGCCGATCTCGTCGTGGTGCTGGAGGACGGGCGGATCCGCGAGCTCGGCACCCACGAGCAGCTCGTCGACGCCGGTGGCCGCTACGCCGAGCTGTACGAGCTGCAGGCCGCCGCGTACCGCTGAGCAGGCGGCGGGAGATGCGTCACGAACGGTCGGGATCGCCAAACATGGGATGTTAGGTTTTTCGCCATGACGGTGGACGCGGGGCTGACCACGGTCCGGACCGGCCGGGCCTGTGACGCGGTGATCGCCCAGCTCGAAGAACGCATTCTCGACGGGACGTGGCCGCTCCACAGCCGCATCCCGACCGAGCCGGAACTCACCGCCGCCCTCGGCGTCGGCCGCAACACCGTGCGCGAGGCCGTCCGCGCCCTCGAGCACGCCGGTCTGCTCGAACCCCGCCGTGGCGACGGCACCTACGTCCGCGCCACCAGCGCACTCGGCGCCGCCGTCTACCGGCGCGCCCGCCAGACCGACGTGCTCCACGTCCTCGAGGTCCGGGCCAGCCTCGAACGCTCCGCCGCCGAGGCCGCCGCCCGCAACCGCAGCGTCGCCGACGCCGAGCGCGTCACGGAGGCCGCCCGCGTCCGTCGCGCGGCGTGCGACGTCGGCGACACCGAGGCCTTCGTCGCCGCCGACCTCGCGTTCCACCGCGCGGTCGTCGCCGCCACCGGCAACCCCGTCCTCGCCGACCTCTACGACGGGCTGACCGAGGCCGTCGAGCGGTCCGTCACCGAGATCGATCGCCTCTACGGCGACCGTGCGGACTTCCCCGGCCACGACGAGCTCGCCGCCGCGATCCTCGCGGGCGACCCGCGGGCCGCGCTGGCCGCCGCGAACACCTACCTCGACGTCGCCCGCACGATCGTCGAACGACAGCCGTGACCGCCGTCGACCCCACAGCCGACGTCGCCGCGGCCGACGGCCGGCGACCCTCACCCCGCACGATGGCGTGGACCGCCGCGGCGATCGTCGTCGTGGCGCTCAACCTGCGCGCCTCCGTCGTCGGCGTCGGGCCGCTGCTCACCGAGATCCGTGCCGACCAGTCGCTGTCGGCGACCGCCGGCGGCATCCTCACGGCGCTGCCGGTGCTCTGTTTCGGCCTGCTCGCACCGATCGCGCCGCGGATGGCCCGGCGCATCGGCATCGAACGCGCACTGCTCGCCGTCCTCGTCCTGCTCACCGCAGGCTGCCTGGTCCGCATGGTCCCGACGGTGCCGTGCCTGTACCTGGGCACCGTGATGATCGGCACGGCCATCGCCTCGGGAAACGTCCTGCTGCCGGCACTGATCAAGCGCGACTACGCCCACCGCACCGGCCTGATGACGGCCGTGTACTCGTCGGCGATCTCGTTCTCGGGCGCCCTGGGCGCCGCTGTCACGGTGCCGCTCGCCGATGCGGCCGGCCTGGGGTGGCGCCTCGCCCTCGGCGCCTGGGCCCTGTGGGCCGTCCTCGGTGTGCTGTGCTGGCTCCCGCAGCTGCGTCGGGTGGCCCGGCCGGCGGTCCCCGGGACCAAGGTCCGCGGCGTCGCCCGGCAGGCCCTCGCCTGGCAGGTCACCGCCTACATGGGGCTGCAGTCGCTCGGCTTCTACTCGGCGTCGGCCTGGTTCGCGTCGATCTTCATCGACCGTGGCTGGTCCCCGACCGCGGCAGGCGCGCTCGTGTCCGTCGTGAGCGTCACGGGCCTGCTCGGCGGCATCGGGGCACCGCTGCTCGGGGCGCGCTCCCGCGACCAGCGCCGGCTGTCACTGGCCATCACACTGCTCGGAGCCGCCGGAATCGGCCTGGTGCTGGTGCCCGGGCTGGAGATCGTCGCGTGCGTCCTCGCCGGCGTCAGCTTCGGCGCAGCGCTCGGCCTGGCCCTGATCTACATGGGGCTGCGCAGTCCGGACGCCGCCCACGCCGCGCAGCTGTCAGGAATGGCGCAGTGCATCGGGTACGCGGTCGCCGCGATGGGCCCGTTCGTCGTCGGCGCCCTGCACGACCTCACCGACGGCTGGACCGTGCCCCTGATCGTGCTGCTCGTCCTCTACGTCCCGCAGGGCATCGCCGGGTGGCTCGCCGGGCGCAACCGCCAGCTCGTCCGCAGCGACGTCGAACCCGTCGCCTGACGGTCGTCGCACCGCCATCGCGGCGCGTCTCACACGACCGCTCGGCGACGGCGAAACGCGGGCCCGCCCACCCCGCGGATCCGAAGCCGCACCGGTACCTTTCACCCCTGCGACGGGCCCGGTGCGGCGGCCCGCCGGGCGAGGCGATCTTCGGAGTCCCCCTGATGTCAGACGAGCAGTCCCACGAGCACGAGCGCAGCGAGATCACCTACGCCGAGCACTACCATCCGGCCCGCCCGCGCAGCCTGCGCCACCGGGCCCGCGTCAAGAGCCCGGTCCCCCGCCGCTCCGTCGTCCAGGACGGCGAGCCCACCGGCACCAACCCGGCCTACGTGTCATGGCTGCTGTCGCAGTCGATGCTGGCCGACGCCAACGAGATCTCCCGCCAGTTCTCCGGGTCGGGGACCATGTGGCAGAACCCGTTCGCCAACCCCGGCCCCCGCCAGGCGGTCGAGACGGCGTCGGTGTGGTTCACCGCCTACCCGCTGTCGCTGATCACCCGGCCCGACGAGTCGTTCCTCGCTGCGCTGGCCGACGAAGACCTGTGGAAGGCGTTCTCCGACATCGGGATCGAGGGCGTCCACACCGGGCCGGTGAAGCGCGCGGGCGGCATCAGCGGCTGGCGCACCACCCCCAGCGTCGACGGCCACTTCGACCGGATGGCCACCGAGATCGACCCCGCCTTCGGCACCGAGGCCGAGTTCCGCGCCATGTGCGGCATGGCCACCTGGCACGGCGGCACGATCATCGACGACATCGTCCCCGGCCACACCGGCAAGGGTGCCGACTTCCGGCTCGCCGAGATGAAGTACGGCGACTACCCGGGCATCTACCACATGGTGGAGATCGAGCCCGAGGACTGGAACCTGCTGCCCGACGTGCCCGCGGGCCGCGACTCGGCGAACCTCGACGTCGCCACCGAGGAACAGCTGGAGAAGGCCGGCTACATCATCGGCCGGCTGCAGCGCGTCATCTTCTTCGCCGAGGGCGTCAAGGAGACCAACTGGAGCGTGACCGCGCCCGTCGTCGGTGTCGACGGCACCCCGCGGCGCTGGGTCTACCTGCACTACTTCAAGGACGGGCAGCCGTCGATCAACTGGCTCGACCCGTCGTTCGCCGGGATGCGGCTGGTCATCGGCGACGCGCTGCACTCGCTGGCCGACCTCGGCTCCGGAGCGCTCCGCCTGGACGCCAACGGTTTCCTGGGCGTCGAGAAGTCGACCGAGGGCTCGCCCGCCTGGTCGGAGGGGCACCCGCTGTCGCAAGCGGCGAACCACCTGATCGGCAGCATGGTCCGCAAGCTGGGTGGGTTCACGTTCCAGGAGCTCAACCTCACGATCGACGACATCAAGCAGACGTCGGAGGCCGGCGCCGACCTGTCCTACGACTTCGTCAACCGGCCCGCCTACCACCACGCCCTGGCCACCGGGGACAGCGAGTTCCTGCGGCTGACGCTGCGCACCTCGCTGGCGCTGGGAGTCGACCCGGCCGGGCTCGTGCACGCCATGCAGAACCACGACGAGCTCACCTACGAGCTGCTGCACTGGTCGACCGGGCACCGCGACGACCTCTACCCGTTCCGCGGCGCCCCCACCCGGGGCGAGGACATCGCCGAGGCCGTCCGCGCCGACCTCGTCGCCGCCCTCACCGGCCCCGACCACCCCTACAACCTGATCTTCACGACGAACGGCATCGCCTGCACGACGACGTCCGCGATCGCGGCGATCCTCGGCGTGCCCGAGCTCGACGGCATCGACGACGCGGTCCGCGCCCGGGTCATGCGGGCCCACCTGCTGCTCGCGATGTTCAACGCGCTGCAGCCCGGCGTCTTCGCGCTCTCCGGCTGGGACCTGTGCGGCATCCTCACGCTGCCGCCGTCGCAGGTGTCGACGCTGCTCGACCACGGCGACACCCGCTGGATCAACCGCGGCGCGCACGACCTCATGGGCGCCGACCCGGCCGCCACGCGGAGCACCGCGGGCATGCCCCGCGGCCGCTCGCTCTACGGCACGCTGCCCGAGCAGCTCGCCGACGAGACCAGCTTCGCCCGCCAGCTGCAGGCCATCCTCGCCGTCCGCAACCGCTACGGCATCGCGACGAGCGAGCAGATCGACGTCCCCGACGTGTCCCACCGCGGGACGCTGGTGATGGTGCACCGGCTCGTCGACGACGCCGGCCTGCACGTCAGCGTGCTCAACTTCGCCAACGAGCACGTGTCGGCGACCGTGCGGTCCGAGCAGCTCGTCCCCGGCTCCGTCGTCACCGACATGTTCACCGACCGCGAGGTCGGGATCGTCGACGACCTGCTCGGCTTCACGATCGACCTCGAGCCGCACCAGGGGCACTCATTGCTGGTCACGGTCCCCGTGGTCGTCGACACCGAGGACGACGCCTGATCGACTCGCCACGATCAACCGCCGTGTCATCGAGCAGTTCCGCGCCGGCGGTGAGATCGAGGGCGTTCAGACGGCGAGCGCGTCGGTATCGCCATGATCGACACCGCCGACCTCGCCGCGGTGAACGCCTTCTCGTCGACGTGCGCGCAGACCTCCTCGGCGAGCTCAGGCAGCACGACGTCGTTGCGCGACCTGATCGCGCACGCCACGACCGCGCCCCCACAGCTGTCCGCGAGGTGAGCGCCGGGCGGCGCATCGCGCGGCCACGGCGAGTGCGGGTACCGGCCCGCGACGGGCCGCCCCTGCGGGTCGTCGACGTCGTCGGTGTCGTCGCGGTCCCTCGTGATCGACGTCACGACGTGACCGCCGCCATCCCGACCCGGACGCTCAGATCCGGGTGGTGCGGGTGACCGCGACTAGTGCCTCGTCAGGCAACGTTCGGTAGGTAATCGGGCCTGCGGATCCTGGACTCGGGAGCGAAGCGCTTCTTGGGTCGGGCGTGGCGGTTGGCC
>MEGH01000041.1 GCA_001725415.1 Pseudonocardia sp. SCN 73-27 | reverse complement strand
CGCAAGACGTTGGGCTGGGACACCCCCGGGGAGTGGATGGCCCGGCTACTGTCGCGGCCAGTGACCACCGGTGTTGCGCCGACCCCTTGAACCAGAGCGGGGTCGGACAACCATGAGGTTGCGCGCGGAGGGTGCTCCGATCGTGACCGTCCGCGCCCGCGAGGACACGGACGGCGGTGCCACCGGCCAGTAGGCTTGCCGCCGATGGGAGAGCCGCGCACGCCCCAGCCGCCGGAGCAGCCGGAGGCGTCGCGATCGAACACACCCGTCGACATGACGAAGCAGGGTGACAGCCCTGTGTACGACGACGAGCGCGCCCCCGTCCCGCACGGTGTCTGGTATCACCCGGCGGCGCCAGGGCATCCCGGGCAGCAGCAGGGCTGTCCGCCGCCGCCTCCCGGATGGGGCTCGCCGCCTCACGAGCCCCCGCAGCAGCAGCCCTCGCCGGGCAGCGGCGCGTGGGCGTGGTTGTGGGCGCGGGGTTGGCGGCTGGCGATCGGCGTGGGCATCGCGGGCGCGGCGCTGCTCCTCATCCCGTTCTTCCTCTTCCCGACCCTCGACCCGGACAAGCCCGTCGACCAGTGGTGGCCGCCGTTCGCGATCGGCCTCGGGACGCTGGTGCTGCTGTCGCTGTTGCGGCTGGACCGGCTGCTCAAGGGCTGGACGTGGCACGTCGCGGGGATCGTGTTCGTCGGCGCCCTGGTGGTGTGGACGAAGGACAATCCGTGGGCGTGGGCGTTGGCGTTGAGCCTGGGGCTGCTGCTGGCGGGGTTGCTCAGGTTGCCGCGCTGGCAGTTGCTGGTGGTGGGTTCGGTGCTGTGCGCGGTGTCGATCGTGGGGTTCGCGATCACGGCGTCGCGGATCACGGCGGTGGAGGCGCAGAAGGAGATCCAGGCGGGCAACGAGGTGCGCGCGACGGTCGGCGGGGTGCCGAACGCGCAGGAGGTGCCGCCGTTGCTCGACCGGGTGATCTCGGGACGGGTGGCGGACCCGCAGCCGTTGTGCCGCATCGTCGCGCCGGCTGCGGAGACGCAGCTCACGACCGCGACGGGGACGCCGGACTGTGCGGCGGCGGTGGCGGCGGTGTGGCAGAAGCGGGAGTCGGCGGGTGGGCCGACGCCGGTGACGAGTGTGCGCAGTGATGCGGCGCCGATGACGTCGGAGCGGACGTACACGCTCTCGACCTGCGGTTCCGCCTGGGAGGCGGCCGCTGGGCCGCAGCTGGGGCGGGTCACGGTGGCGTGGACGACCGACGACGCGCGGCGCTACTCGGTCACCGCCTTCGGGCCCTGCTGAGGCGGGCGCCTGATCGGGACGTGCGTTACGTTCTTCACCTCTGCTGGGTTACTCTCCAGTAACTAGTTAAACAATTGTCCGGGTGCTGGTCGGCGCCCGGTGGCACGGAGGGCTACCCTCCCGCCGCAACGGGCCGCGTCCCACCACACGCGGAATCCCGGCAGTTCAAGGAGGAACCGTGTTGGTCCGACTGATCATCGGCCTGGTGATCACCGTCGCCGCCGTCGCGATCGCCGGACGCCGCGCCGCGCAGGTGTACAAGCTGGTCGAGTCGGGTCAGCCCGACGACGCGCGTCGCGACGGTCTCGGCGCGCGGGTGCGGGCGCAGTTCGTCGAGGTGTTCGGTCAGCGGAAGCTGCTGAAGTGGTCGGTCCCGGGCCTGGCGCACTTCTTCACGTTCTGGGCGTTCGTCATCCTGGCCACGGTCTACCTCGAGGCGTACGGCGCGCTGTTCGACCACGACTTCCACATCCCGTGGGTCGGGCGCTGGGCGGTGCTGGGCTTCCTGCAGGACACCATCGCGGTGTTGTGTCTGCTGTCGCTGGGCGTCTTCGCCGTCATCCGCATCCGTAACGCCCCGGCACGCGAGGCCCGCGCGTCCCGGTTCTACGGCAGCCACACCGGCCCGGCGTGGCTGATCCTGTTCATGATCTTCAACGTCCTCTGGACGCTGTTCTTCTTCCGCGCCGCGTCGTCGGCGTTGGGCACCTTCCCCTACAAGTCGGGGGCCTGGGCGTCGATCGGGCTGGGGAAGCTCTTCACCGGACTCTCCGAGCCGACGCTCGAGGTCGTCGAGTCCGTGGGTCTGCTGCTGCACATCGGCGTCATGCTGGTTTTCCTGGTGATCGTCGCCTACAGCAAGCACCTGCACATCTTCACGGCGCCGATCAACGTCTCGGCCAAGCGCCTGCCCAAGGCGCTGGGCCCGCTGCTGCCGATGATGTCCGACGGCAAGAAGATCGACTTCGAGGATCCCGACGAGGACGCGATCTTCGGCCGCGGCAAGATCGAGGACTTCACCTGGAAGGGCATGCTCGACTTCGCGACCTGCACCGAGTGCGGTCGCTGCCAGAGCCAGTGCCCGGCCTGGAACACCGGCAAGCCGCTGTCGCCGAAGCTCGTGATCATGGACCTGCGCGACCACCTGTTCGCGAAGGCGCCCTACATCATCGGCGGCAAGGACCTGCCCGAGGTCGAGTCGGTCGACTTCGACGTCCTGGAGGCCGCCACCAACGGCCACGGCCACGGCGTCCCGGAGTCGGGCTTCGGCCGCGTCCTGGGCTCGGGCCCGCAGCAGGCGGCGCGCCCGCTCGTCGGCACCGCGGAGCAGTACGGCGTCATCGACCCCGACGTGCTCTGGTCCTGCACCTCGTGCGGCGCGTGCGTCGAGCAGTGCCCCGTCGACATCGAGCACGTCGACCACATCATCGACATGCGTCGCCACCAGGTCATGATCGAGTCGGAGTTCCCCTCCGAGCTCGGCGTGCTGTTCAAGAACCTGGAGAACAAGGGCAACCCCTGGGGTCAGAACGCCAAGGACCGCCTGGAGTGGACCAAGGGCCTCGACTTCGAGGTCCCGGTGTTCGACGGCGAGCTGACGGCGGAGACCGAGTACCTGTTCTGGGTCGGGTGCGCCGGCGCGTTCGACGACAACCAGAAGAAGACGATCCGGGCGACGGCCGAGCTGCTGCACCGCGCGGGCGTCGGATACACGGTGCTCGGCCCGGAGGAGTCCTGCACGGGCGACCCGGCCCGCCGCTCCGGCAACGAGTTCCTGTTCCAGATGCTCGCGATGCAGAACGTCGAGGTGCTCAACGCGGTGTTCGAGGGCCGCGAGCCCG
Organism: Pseudonocardia sp. SCN 73-27; assembly: GCA_001725415.1. Classification (GTDB taxonomy): domain Bacteria; phylum Actinomycetota; class Actinomycetes; order Mycobacteriales; family Pseudonocardiaceae; genus Pseudonocardia. The sequence continues at coordinate 48,445 of MEGH01000041.1, read as the reverse complement.
GCACCCGCAAGATCGTGACGACGTGCCCGCACTGCCTCAACACCCTGGGCCGCGAGTACCCGCAGCTCGACGGGCACTACGAGGTCGTGCACCACACGCAGCTGCTCAACAAGCTGGTGCGAGAGGGCAAGCTCGTCCCGGTCGCGGAGCCGGCCGCCGACAAGGCCGCCCCCGTCACCTACCACGACCCCTGCTATCTGGGCCGGCACAACGAGGTCTACGCCGAGCCGCGCGAGCTCGTCGCGGCCGCGGGGGCCACGCTCACGGAGATGCCCCGCCACGCCGACCGCTCGATGTGCTGCGGCGCGGGTGGCGCCCGGATGTGGATGGAGGAGCGGATCGGTCAGCGGGTCAACGTCACGCGCACGACCGAGGCTCTCGACACCCTCTCGGGCGTGGGTGGCGACGGCGGCACCATCGCCGTCGGCTGCCCCTTCTGCAAGACGATGCTGTCGGACGGTCTGACCGAGAAGCAGTCCGAGGGCGGGGGCGCGGGCGTCCAGATCCAGGACGTCTCGCAGATGCTGCTCGCAGCGGTCAAGCGCGGTGACCCGGCCACCAACGGAGCAGCCGTGGCCGCCACGACGGCGGATGCGACGGAGGACGCCACCTCCTGACGGGCAGACCGGCGGCGGACGGGTATCCCGTCCGCCGCCGTCGTCGTCAGCGCGGAAGGTTCAGCAGGACGCCGGCGACGCGGCGCGGGTGCTGCACGTGCGGGCAGCGCGCGGCGTCGGGCCAGGTCACGATGTCGGCCCCGGTTGTAGCCGCCTTCTGCACGGTCTCGGTGAAGAAGTCGGCCGCCGCCGCGTGGACGTAGGTCACCGGCACCGTCGACGGGTCCTGCTCCGGCGTGGGCAGCGGCTCGGTGACGCTGAACCTCGCCGAGACGGTCGCGCTCTTCGACAGCGAGTCACGACACAACCGAACGGCCGAATGCAGTCCGTAACACCGTTGTCGCTCTTCGTGTCTTCACACGATCGGTCGAAGGGCGCTACGACACCGTTGCAGTGCGCTCATGACCGATTCCGACAACCGGACGTTGTCGCCGCTTGACGCTTATTTCTCCTCGCCTGAGCATGCTTGCCTCGGAACCCCGGCCCGCGGCCGGGCACGGTAGCGTGCGCTGGTTCGTCGCGGGCTGGACGTCATGGGAGGGGTCGACATGAGCGGCACGGAAGGGGTGACCTTCTGGGTTGCGCAGGTGTCGACGGGGGGTCTCCAGGGCTGGATCCAGAACAACATCGTTCCCCTGATCCTGCTCGGCATCGCGATCATCCTGCTGTGGATCGGCGGTCGCGGTGACAACGCAGGCGTCGCGCGCCGCAGCATCGGTCTGATCGTCGGCCTGGTGGCCCTCGGCATCGCGGTGTCCGGCACCGGCCCCGCCGTGGGGTCGTTCCTGGCGTCGCTGATCACCAACGCCAGGTGACGGGGTGCTCGTCCGCACTGACGACGAGGTGTACCGCGTCGACGCCGTGTGGCTCGGTCCGCCGCGGGCGACGTTCCCGTGGCGTGCTCGCTATGTGAGCTACGGTCTCGGCCTCGCGGTGATGATCGTGATCATGTTCGTCCAGCGCCGGCTGGGCATCTCGCTCGACTTCTTCTCGGTGGCCTGGTCGTTGCTGTTGACGATCGTCATCACCCGGTTCCTGGGCAAGCGCGTCAACTACGACCGCCCGCTGGGCCAGATCGTGGCCCTCTTCCGCCACGAGGTGACGGGGCCGCGGCCGGAGACGGCGACGCGGGGCGGTCAGGTGCGGGCGGGCCGGGTGCGGGTGCGCAGTTCGTTGCCGCGGTCGAAGCGCCAGGCCGTGGCGATGACGAAGGCGTCGCGGAAGGCGCCGAAGGGCAAGTCGCGCAAGCAGGTTCTCGCCGCCCGGGCCCCGCAGGCGACGACGGTGCGCACGGTCGCGGACCATGTCAACGGGAGTCGGACGGTCAACGGGAGCCGGCGGGTCAACGGCAGCCAGAGGGTGAACGGGAGCCGTGGTGGCCCGGCGTAAGCGTGCCGACGACCCGCGCGAGCGCGACTCCCGCGCCACCTCCTCGCCGAAGCGTCGGCGCGGGCGTTCGCTGGCGGGCGAGCTGAAGTCGGACGGGTTCACCCCCGACATCGCGCTGCGGTCGATCGACGGGCATCTGACGCGCACGGGCACGCAGGTCATGGCGTGGTACCGGCTGGCGGCGCAGGCGTGGAGCTTCCGCAGCGACGTGCAGCGCGAGATCCTGATCCGCCAGATCGCGGCGCAGCTGGGTGAGCTGCAGGGCCGCTGGCTGCACCTGCGGGTCACGACGCGGCCGTATCCGGTGCACATGTGGGCGGAGTCGTTCGACCACAACGCGTTGGGGCGTATGCCCGACGTCGCGGGTGCGCTGGGCTGGGACGGGTTCCTGGAGGGCGAGCAGCGCCACCTCATGGGCCTGTCGATGAGCGACAAGGAAGTCTTCCTCGGCATCGAGGTGTCGGGTCGCGGCATGCTCGACCGCTGGGCCGACATCGCCGCGCCGGTGCTCGACCGGTTCCTGCCGGCCGCGGCGCGTGCGGAGCTGGCGGCGCTGGAGTCGGAGGTCAACCACCTCGACGTGCTCGTCGCCGGGGCGGGGCTCGACGCGGTGCCTGCCACGGCGGAGGACATCGCGTGGCTGATGCACCGTTCGGTTGCGCTGGGCCTGCCCGCGCCGCGGACGCTGGCGGCAGTGCCGGAGGGCACGGGGCGTTGGGAGACAGAGGATCTCGCGGCGTTCACCGACGGCGTCTCGATCTCGCAGGAGCCGTACGCGCCGACGGTGAAGGTGATCGGCCGGCTGCGGTCGCAGACGGTGCAGCGCAACGTCGCCGTGCTGTCGCTGGGGCTGATGGAAGGCCTGCGCATCCCGGAGGTCGACGACCCGTGGATGCAGCACTCCGATCGGCTTCCGTTTCCCGTCGAGTGGTCGGCGCGCATGTACATCCGTCGTCCCGAGGACGTGACGGGTGAGCTGCAGCGCCAGATGGGCAAGGTGCGCAGCCAGATCCGGCACTACACACACGACCACGACCTCGAGCCCCCGATGTCGTTGGCGCGGCAGGCCGACCGGGTCCTGGAGGTGGAGGACGAGGTCACGAGCGGCCTCACCCAGCTGAACACGCGGCTGTACGGGTGGTGGCGGGTCGCGGTCGCGGGCCGCGACGAGGCCGAGGCGGTCCAACGCGCGCAACAGGTCCTGGAGATCTACCGGCCGAAGGTGCAGGTCGAGCACCCGGAGGCGCAGTACCGGTACGCGCGCGAGTTCGTGCCGGGCGAGCCGTTGGCGTCGACGGCGTACCGGCGTCGCGGGTCGGTGACGTGGGCGGCCGCGGCGGTCCCGGCGGCGACGGCGAGCGTGGGCGACCGGCGCGGCATCATGATCGGCGAGACCTGCACGGCCACACGGCGTCCGGTGGCGTGGGACCCGTGGCTGGCGCAGGAGGTGCGGCGGGCGTCGGGCCTGACGGCGATCGTCGGCGGTCTGGGTTCCGGCAAGTCGTTCCTGACGGGCCTGGTCGTCTACAAGACGTTGCGGGCCGGGGCGCGCTGGACGGTGCTCGACCCGTCGGGCCCGTTGGCGGAGCTGACGCGGCTGCCCGAGCTCGCCCCGTTCTCCCGGCACATCAACCTGCTGCGCGCCGACCCCGGCATCCTCAACCCGTACCGGGTCGTCGCGGAGCCGCGGTTCGAGCACTTCGTCGACGACGAGGACCCCGAGCGCGCGTGGCGTCGCGAGAAGTCGCTGGCGGCGGCGACACGGCGGCGGCTGGTGCTCGACGTCCTCACCGGCCTGCTGCCCTTCGACGTGGCGCGCATGCCGCACACCCGGATCGTGCTGCTGCGCGCGGTCCGCGAGGTGGGCGGCGCCCCCGACCGGCACCCCGGGCTGGTCATCGACGCGCTGCGCCGGCACGCCCGCGAGGGCGAGGAGCACGCGGGTGTGGTCGCCGACTTCCTGGAGGAGCGTCGCGAGCTGCCGCAGGCCGCGCTGTTGTTCCCGGACACCTCCCGCGACGACCCCTGGGCCGCCGACCAGGACTTCCGCCTGACCGTCCTCACCATGCAGGGGATGACGCTGCCCCGGCCGGGCAGTCCCCGCGAGGAGTGGACGGACTCGGAGTCGCTGGCGGTCGAGCTGCTCAACCTGGCGTCGTGGCTGACGCAGCGCACGATCTACGACGCCGACCGCAACATGCGCAAGGGCGTCGCCCTCGACGAGACGCACTTCCTCTCGCAGGTGCCCACCGGCAAGGTCCTCATCGATCGGCTCGCTCGCGACTCCCGGAAGTTCAACGTCCGCGCCCTGTTCGCGTCCCAGCTCGCGGGCGACCTGCTGCGGGTGTCGGGCTTCGCGTCGCTGGTCAACGCCGTGTTCGTCGGCCGCACCGACGACGAGGAGGCTCAGGGCGACGCGCTGCGGCTGCTGCGGGTGCCCACGGGCGTCGGCTACGAGGAGATGCTGGGGACGCTGTCGCCGCGGCCGCGCCACGACGACCGCCCCGACGACACGCCCCGCCAGTTCGTGTTCGCCGACGGGCACGGTGGCGTCGAGAAGATCCGCATCGACCTCGAGGCCCCGCACCTGGAGCACGTCCGCGAGGCGCTCGACACCAACCCGGACGCGAGCCGTATCGCCGCGCCCGGCGCACCCGTGGAGGTCCGGCCGCTGGAGGTCCGGGCCCCCGACGAGCCCGCCGACCGTCCACCCCCGCAGCGGCTCCCGCCTGGCCGGCTCGACCTCGACGGCGACGACATCGACCCCGAGGAGCTCGGTGCGCTGCGCAACGGGCAACGCGTCGTCCTGGGCCCGGTCGGCACCGACGACGTCGTCACCGAGCGGGGCATGATCGTCTCCGGTGACGCCGATCTGCTCGCCGACGAGGACCTCGACCTGCTCGACGACCTGGACCTCGACGACGGCTGCACCCCCGACGACCAGCCGGTGAACGGCGGAGGGCCAGGGGTCGGGGCCTCGCGCGAGGCGGGGCGGTGACCCCGCCGGACGGACTCGCGGGTACCGGGCCGTGGGTGGTGCTGTTCGTCGTGCTCGCGGCGATCGTGGCCGCGCACCGCCGGCGGGTCCGGGCCCGGCGCACCGCGGTGCTCGACGTCGGCGACGCGTCGACGTTCCTGCCCGACCCGCAGGTCGACGGGGTGCGTCCGCCGCGGACCGTCCGGACGTCGGCGCTGCTGGTCGTCGTCGCGATCATGGCGGGAACGTCGCTGATCGGGACGCCGGCGATGGCGCAGTCGCTCGACTGCAAGGAGGCGCCGGAGCCCGACCGGCCCGGCACCGGCCTCGTCGGCTCGCTCGACGCCCTGCGCCCCGACGCCGGCGAACCCGGCAGCGTGTACCGCGAGGTCGGTTACGCGGGCATGGTGTGGCACAACTACGACCTCGGCTGCGCGGGCCAGGCCGTGCTCAACCCGTCGACGACCACCGACACGTGGCTCGGCAACCAGACGTTCAACATCGCGAAGCTGACGGTCGCCGGTGTGAACTGGGCGCACTACCTGATCGCGACGGGCGGGGCGCTTCTCACGCCGCTCGACGACATCATCACCACCGCGACGAAGGCGATGTACGACGCGGTGTTCACGTCGTTCGTCGGCATCGCCCTGCTCATCCTCGCGGTCATCCTGATCGTCCTCGCGATGCGCGGTGACCTCGCCAGACAGGCCCAGCGCGCCGGGTTCGCGGCGCTGGCACTGCTCATCGGGTCCGCCGCCTACCTGGCCCCGGTCGACTGGTCGAAGGCCGCCGACGGCCTCCTGCTCGACGGCGTCACGCAGATGCAGGAGGGCTTCCTCTCCCAGATCGGCCTCGGCAACCGGGACACCCTGCCGACGGTGCTCGTCGACCAGGTCATCTACCGCAACTGGGAGCGCGGCGAGTTCGGCTCGCCCGACGTGCCGCAGGCCCAGCAGTTCGGCCGCGACCTGCTGCGCGCGCAGACGTTCACCATCGACGAGGTCCTCGACGGCAAGGACACCGGCCAGCTCGCGCAGGAGAAGAAGAACCAGTTCACGACGATCGCCGGCCAGCTGGGCGACCGCTACACATACTTCCAGGGCAAGTCGGGCAGCCGGATCGGCACCGGGCTGTTGGCCGTCGTGCAGGCTCTCTGCATCGCGCTGTTCCAGCTGCTGTCCAAGGTGCTGGTGCTGGTCGCGATGCTGCTGCTGCGGCTCATGGTGATGTGCGCCCCCGCGATCGCAGTGCTCGCGATTCTGAAGCCCGACCTGCTGCCTGCGCTGCTGCGGGTGGCGGGTGCGGCGATCGTCAACACCCTCATCGTCGGCGCGCTCGCCGGGCTGCACGCGCTGCTCGTCGTGTCGCTGTTCCGGCCCGACTCCGGCATCGACCTGTGGCTCGCGCTGCTGGTCACCGGCGTCGTGACCGTCGTGATGTGGGCCGTCGCGCGGCCGTTCCGGCGGCTCGTGTCGATGGTGTCGCTCACCCGCGAGCAGTTCGGCGGGATCGTGCCCGGCGTCGGCGCCGGGCCGATGTCGGGGGTGTGGCGGCGCGTCCGCGGTGCCCCCGCCGACGACCGGCAGGCCCGCTGGTGGACCGACCGGCAGGCCCACGGGGCCGGTGGAGACCCCGACGGCGGCCGGCCCGAGACCGTCATGGCCACGGCGACGGTCGTCGGCGGTGCGTCGGCGGCCCGCCAGCCGCGGCGCCGCAGCGAGGTCACCCCGGGCGGCGCGGCCGCGATCGGCGCCTCCGGACGGCGCGCCCTGCCCGCCGGTGCGAGCGGTACCCCGGCCCGCGCCGGTGGCGTCCCCGGCCGCTCCGACCCCGGTGAGGTCGACGAACGCGTCATCTACCGGCGACCCGACGCCACCCCGCCGCGGCCTCGCACCCCCGCGCTCGACCCCGAGGTCGTCGACGGCGTGTCGGTGTACCGCATCTACCGGCCGGCACGAACCGGTGGCACACGCACCTCCACACGCACGTCGTACCGCCGCACCGAGGACCGCTGACCCGTGCCGATCCGATCCCCCCGCGGTCGCGCCGCCGCATACCGCTCCTTGTGGCAGTGGCCGTTGCACTCGCCGTTGCGCCTGGTGGGGACGGTCGTCGTCGTGCTCGCGCTGGCCACGGCCATCAGCTGGGCCGCGACCAGCGGCCGCACCTCCACCTCGTCGGCACCCGGCCAGAACACCGCCGGTCCGTCCACATCGGACGGCAGGCCCGCCACCGCCGGGTCACCGTCGGTGTTGCCCCCCGTCGTACCCCTCAGCCCCACGACGCTGCCGCTCACGTCGGCCCCGCAGGCGGCGCTGGCGGCCGCGGCGTCGTGGGCGTCGGCATGGGTCGACCACCCCGCCGGCACCACCACCGAACAGTGGCTCGCCCGGCTGCGCCCCTGGACCACCGACGAGTACCTCGGTGTCCTCGGCTCCGTCGACCCCGGCAACGTCCCCGCGAGCAAGGTCACCGGCCCGCCCGAGGCCACCCGCGTCTCCCCCGCCTCCGTGCAGGTGAAGGTCCCTACCGACACGATCACGCTCGTCCTGCTCGTGGTCGACGACGGGTCCGGCTGGCGGGTCGCCGACTCCGACGAGGGCTGACCCCGTCGTGGTCACCCCGCTGCGGCCGTTCCGGCTGCTCGTGCCCGTCGTGGCGATCGCGGCCGCCCTGGCCCTCTTCATGGGCGTCGGCTTCATCGCCTTCACCATCGGCGGGGGCGGCGGCGGGACCGGCACCTCGTCGTCCGGGGGGTGCGACACCGGCGTCGGCGTCTCCGACGGCGCCGGCCGCTCCGGCTCCACCTTCGCCGACCTCTCCGACGAACAGCGCGGCAACGCCCAGACGATCATCGCCGTCGCCCGCGACATGGGCGCACCCCCGCGGGCCTGGCTGGTCGCCCTCGCGACCGCCATGCAGGAGTCCACCCTGCGCAACATCAACTACGGCGACCGCGACTCGCTCGGCCTCTTCCAGCAACGCCCCTCGCAGGGCTGGGGCACCCCCGCGCAGGTCACCGACCCCGTCTACAGCACCCGCATCTTCATCGACCGGCTGCTGAAGGTGCCGGGCTGGGAGGCCCTGCCCGTCACCGTCGCCGCCCAGACCGTGCAGCGCTCCGCGTTCCCCAACGCCTACGCCAAATGGGAGGGCCTCGCCGCCGCGCTCGTCGGGCAGCTGGCCGACGTCTCCGTCCTGCCCGCCCGCTGCACCACCCGGACCGCGAGCCTGCCCGCCGGCGCCGCCGGGACGGCGATCGGGTTCGCGCTCAAGGAGCTCGGCAAGCCCTACGTGTGGGGCGCCACCGGCCCGAACACCTACGACTGCTCAGGGCTGATGCTGCGTGCCTTCCAGGCCGCCGGCATCGAGCTGCCCCGCGTCTCCCGCGACCAGTACCGGGCGGGCGGACACGTCCCCGTCCGCGAGGCGCAGCCCGGTGACCTGCTGTTCTACGCGACGGATCCTGGCGACCCCTCGACGATCCACCACGTCATGCTCTACATGGGCGACGACAAGATGGTCGAGGCCCCCTACACCGGGGCGTCGGTGCGGGTGCAGCCCGTGTCGTGGAACTACCGCGAGCTCGTCCCCTTCGCCACCCGCCCCGGCACCACCCGCAACGACGCCTGACGTCGGGTCAGCCGAGCAGGTCGAGCCACAGCCGCGTCCCCGGGGCCGGGACCCGCCCGTCGGACGGCTCGAGCCTGACCGCCGTGGGGTCGGTGGTGTCGAGCCGACCGTCGAACGTCCGCTCACCGGCCCCGACCGACACCCGGTACCGGCCGCGGCCGGGCCACAGCGCCCCGGGCACGGGCCGGACCGTCCCGCTGCCGGAACCGGTGACGACGGCCCGGACCCGGTGCGGCCTGTCGAGCAACCGGGCCGCTGCGCCGACCCGGCCCGCGCTGAGTTCGGCCCGGATCCTCGTCGACGACACCGGCTGCCCGGCGACACCGAGCAGATCGCTGACGGCCACCTCGATCCCGTGGCTGCGGCCGAGGTCGCGCAGCAGTGCCGGGTCGCCCGCAGCTCGATGGCCGAACCGGAAGTTGGTGCCGACGACGACAGCCCGGCAGCCGAGCGTGCCGGCCAGGAGACCCGTCACGAAGTCGGCGGAACTCGTGCGCAGCAGCTCGGCCGAGACGGGCAGGGCCAGCACGAAGTCGACCCCGCACGAGGTGAGCAGGGCTGCCTTCTCGTCGAGACCGGTCAGGGTGGGCGGTTCGCGGTCGGGGGCGAGCACTGCGGCGGGGTGCCGGTCGAAGGTGAGGGCCCCGGCGGGAACCCCGAGCCGGTCGGCGCGCCGGACGGCCTCGGCGACGAGCCGGCGATGGCCCAGGTGCACGCCGTCGAACTGGCCGATGGCGACCACCGACGGGCCCACCGGGACCAGGCCGTCCAGGCCGCGGTGGAGCCGGCGGCCGGGCGCCGCGATCGCCGCCGTCACGACTGCGCCGCCAGCACGATGTCGAACCGGGCCAGCGTGAAGGGCGCGCTGACCCCGTGTGCGGCAGCGGCTGCCGCGTCGTCGACCGTGGCGAACTCGCGCACCAGGCTCTGCTTGACGGCGAAGACGGCGTCGGCGTCGATGTAGGCGCTGTCGGCGATGAACACGTGGGTGACGAGCCGCTCGTACCCGGCTGCGTCGACGAGGAAGTGGATGTGCGCGGGCCGGTACGGGTGCCGGCCGGTGGCCAGGAGCAGCTCGCCGACGGGCCCGTCCGTGGGGATCGGGTAGTGCGACGGGGTGACCGTCCGGAACCGGAAGCGCCCCTCGGCGTCGGCGGTGAACAGGCCCCGGCCGTTGCCGGCGGGCTGCAGGCCGGGCTGCTGGACGTCGTAGAAGCCGTGGTGGTCGGCCTGCCACACGTCGAGCGTCGCACCGGGCACGGGCCGGCCGGCGGTGTCGACGACGCGGCCCTCGACGACGCAGACCGGCCCGGTGCCGGTGTCGTCGATGCTGTCGCCCAGCTCGCGGCGCGGGCTGCCGGTCATGTGGAACGGGCCCAGGACCGTCGAGGCGGTCGTGTCCCCGTGGGCGTCGGTTCCGTTGATCGTCTCGACGAGCATCGAGATGCCCAGGACGTCGGAGAGCAGGATGAACTCCTGCCGGGTGTCGGTGCACGCCTGCCCGGTGGCGGTGAGGAACGCGATGGCGCGCTCCCACTCGGCCGCGGTCGGCCGCAATTCACGCACGTACGTGTGCAGGTGCTGCACCAGTCCCTGCAGCAGCTCGCGCAGCCGCGGGTCGTCGGTCGTCTCGAAGCTCTTCGCGACGACCTGCGCCGACTCGTTCTCGGTGAAGTCCACCCCGGCGGGTGGGGATCAGACCCGTGTCGGCGCGTCCTTGTAGTAGCCGTCGCGCACGTCCTGCTCGCGGGCGTATTCGGGTTGGTAGCGCACCGACGCGTAGTGCGAGCGCTGCTCGGCCTCCGCGGCGCGTGCGGCGAGCGCCTCGGTGTCACCGAACCCGAGGACCTCCCGGGCGAGGTCGGTCAGCGGCCCGTCGATCTGGTACTCGGTGCGCTGCATGGTCAGCAGCTTCACCAGGTACAGCGGAGTGCCGTTGAACTTCTCGAACATCTCGTGCCGCGCGCCCCACTGGGTGAGGTACCGCTCGCTGATCTGGCGGAAGATGCTGACCCGGTCGCGGGCACTGATCCCCGAGCCGCGCAGCGCCTCCTCCAGCTTCGGGCCGATGTAGGGGTGGTCGAAGTCGGCCTTCGTGGGTGCCATCACGACGCCGCGGCCGCAGAAGTCGATCAGCGTGTTGACGATGTCGTGAATGTTCTCGAGATAGTGCGCGCGGCCGAGATCGACGTAGATGTTGTTCGGCTTGTACAACCCGCCCGCCGTCAGGAACCCCGTCTCCTCGGCGGCGATCGCGAAGGCCTTGCACGTCTCACGGAACCGGACGATGTCGGCCATCTGCGACTGGACGACCGGGTTGGTGTTGGTGCCCAGCGCGTTGGTCAGCAGCAGCCCGAGGCCGACGATCAGCTCGGCGTGGATCGCGTGCCGGATCTGGGTCTCGATGTGCACCCAGTCGAACTGGCGCTGCGGGTACCACTTGGCGTGGTCGGGGTTCCCGATGTGCTGCACCCGGTCCCACGGGATGAGCACGTCGTCGAAGTACGCCATGCCGTCGAGCTCGTCGCCGATCGTCGACAGCGGGTGGTCGTAGGGGTCGGCGTCGGGGGTTGCGTTGGAGTCGCGGCAGACCAGCGAGAGACCCGGCGTGTTCACCGGCACCAGGGCGTAGACGGTCTGCTCGGCGGTCTGTCCCGGCCGCCAGAGGTTGCCGACCAGCAGTTCGTTGACGAAGGCGATCGAGGTGCCGATCGCCTTCCAGCCGCGCACGACGATCCCCTCGTCGTTCTGCTCGACGACGCTGAGCATGGGCGTCTCGGCGAGAGCGTCGTCGCGCCCGCGGTCGAACTGGACGTCGACGAACATCGGTGAGAGCGCGATGTCGTCGCGGGTGACGCGGGCCCATTGGTCGCGGATGTTCTGGGCGAACGGGACGTGCCGGCCGTCGGCGAGGATCGCGTTGTCCTCCCACGGCTGCGGGTCGTCGACCTGCGCGTACATCACGACATGCATGCCCGCCGGCGGTCGGGTGAAGATCCCGCCCTTGAAGTGCCGGAACCAGAACTCGTGGAACGCACGCCGGCGGACGGCGTCCTCCTTGGAGCGCGGCAGGAACCAGTGCATGCTGCGGCGTTCCCCGTCGGAATCGACGAACGTGAGCACGTCCTGGTTCTCGGGTGCGTGGTGCAGGTCGTAGTACTCCGCGATGGCGGCCGCGTATCCCTTCGTCTTCGGATGCGTCGTCACGTCGTCGATGAGCTCACCGCCGACATACACCTGCCGGCCGTCGCGCAACGACTCCAGGTACTGCTTTCCCGTCCTCATGGAGAGCCTCCGTCTGTGGTTTCCGGAATGGATGATCAGGACGCTTCGTCGTGTGGCACGAATCGGCCGAAGCGGCCGCGGAAATAGGAGAGCGGGCCCGCATCGGCGACGACCGACGCGTGGTCGACCTCGGCGATGAAGATGCGATGCGTACCGCCCTCGACGTGGTCGACGACCCGGCACGCGAGATGTGCCAGGGCGGTGTCCAGCCGGGGGCCGTAGGGGGTGTGGGTCACGTGGACGTCCGCGAACTTGTCGGCGCCCCGGGTGGCGAACGTGAGGGCCAGGGCGTCCTGGCCCTCGCCGAGGATGTTGACGGTGAACCGGCCGGCGCCCAGGATCGCCGCGTGGGCGCCGAGTCGCTGGTGCAGACAGACCAACATCATCGGGGGGTCCGCCGACAGTGACGACACGGCGCTCACGGTCGCGCCGAACAACGTGTCGTCGTGCTCGGCCGTCACGATGGTGACGCCACTCGTGAAATGCCCGACGACGTTCCGGAATGCGGGCCCGTCGAGTTCTGACACGGCGTCGTGCTTCATGTTTCCTCCCGCAGCCGTCATGCCGTTTCGGTGCGTGCGAGGAACGCTAGAAGCGTTCGATCGTCCGGTCCAACAGATGTCATGGATACGAGATATTGACCGCGCCGATATTGTCGGTGGCGTGATCGATCTCCGGACAGTCGACCTCAACCTGCTCGTCGACCTCGACGCGCTGCTCGCGACCCGCAGCGTCACCGAGGCGGCGCGCCGGCTGAACCTGAGCCAGTCGGCGATGAGCGGATCGCTGGCCCGTCTCCGCCGGCTGTTCGACGACCCCCTGATGGTCCGCACCGGCCGCGCGCTGACGCTGACGAGCCGTGCGGAGGCACTCATCGAGCCGGTCGCGGAGATCCTCCGGCTGACCGAGGTCGTGCTGGGCGACAAGGACGAGTTCGTACCGGCGACGGCAACCCGCTCGTTCTCGATCAGCGCATCGGACTACGCCACCGCGGTCGTCGTGGCCCCGTTGATCAGGACGCTGTCGGCCGAGGCGCCCGACGTGACGATCAACGTCCGCCCGCGCGCGGCCGACGTGCCGTCGCTGCTGCGCCAGGAACGGGTCGACCTGGTCATCGAGCCGCGCGAGACGATGGGCCCGTCACCGCTGCCGAGCACGTCCCTGTTCCGTGACCGCTGGCTCTGCATGCTCGACGCCTCCGTGCACCAGGGGACCGTGCTCGACCCGGAGCGCTACCTGGCGCTGCCCCACCTCGTGTACTCGATCGGCCAGGACCTCCAGCTCAACCTGGCCGACCGGCACCTCGCCGACCTGGGCGTGCAACGCCGGGTGGAGCTCACGATCGAGAGCTTCCTGATGGTTCCGCTCCTGATCCGTGGCACGACCCTGGTGAGCCTCGTGCTGGAGCGCTCCACGCAGTTGCTGCCGCTGACCGGTCTGCGGCTGGTCGACCCCCCCATTCCGGTGCCGGACATCAACGAGGCGATGTACTGGAACCCGCGCAACACCGACGACGCCGGCCATCGCTGGCTGCGGTCGCGGGTCGCGGCGACGGCGGCGGCGCTCGATGTCGGGCAGGCCGGCTGACCGCCGCCGGACACATCGTTGACGCCGATGTCTTGCATCCGGGGCAACCGTTGGACCGCAACCTCCGCGCGACCGTAGCGTCGCGGCAACGATCCCGGCCCGTCCCGCGGCCGCAGCGTGCCGCGCGCCGTCGGAGGAGAGGACGCCTCGATGCGAGCCTTCGTGTACGAGCCCCTCCCGGGGCGGGTGTGCTTCGCCCCCGGCGGTGCCGCCGACCGGCTGGCCGCGGAGGTCGCGGCCCTGGGACTGCGCCGCATCATGGTGATCGCCGGTGGTGCCGAGACCGGGCTCGCCGACGACGTCGTACGCGGCATCGTCGGGCTCGTCGCGGCGCGGTTCGACGAGGTCCGGCCGCACGTCCCCGCCGATGTCGCCGACGCCGCACGCCGGCTCGCCGCCGAGTCGTCCGTCGACGGGCTGGTGACGATCGGCGGCGGATCGACGACCGGCACGGGCAAGATCGTCGCGCTGACCACCGGACTACCGTTGATCTGTGTGCCGACCACCTACGCGGGCTCGGAGGTCACCCCGGTCTGGGGGATCACGACGGCCGGACGCAAGGAGACCGGCCGCGACCCGCGGGTCCTGCCCCGTAGCGTCGTCTACGACGCCGACCTCACCGCGGGCCTGCCCCGGTCGATCACCGTCGCGTCGGCACTCAACGCGATGGCGCACTGCGTCGAGGCGTACTGGGCACCCGGCGCCAACCCCGTGACCTCGCTGGCCGCGACCGAAGGGATCCGGGTGCTCGCCGTCGGCCTGCGGGGTCCCGGCGCCGTCGACCGGGAACGGCTGCTCTACGGCTCCTACCTGGCGGGCGCCGCGTTCGCGGTCGCGGGCTCGGCGCTGCACCACACGATCTGCCACGTGCTGGGTGGCGCCTTCGACCTGCCGCATGCCGAGACCCACGCCGTCCTGCTGCCGAGCGTCCTCACGTTCAACGCCGAGGCAGCGCCCGCAGCGGAGGCGCAGATCGCGGGCGCGCTCGCGGCACCGGCGGCCGTGCCCGCGCTGGCCGCGCTGTATCGCGACATCGGGGCGCCCCGCGGTCTCCGGAGCCTCGGTCTGACGCACGAGCAACTCGACCGGGCCGTCGACCTCGTCGCGGAGCGCCTCCCGATCGCCAATCCGCGGCCGGTCGGGCGACAGGACATCGCGGAGATCCTCGAATCGGCCTACTGAGGACGGCGGAGCACCGGCGCCGCCACCGCGATCCGCGCCCGATCGGGGATCGTGGAAGCATCGGAACCGGTCCCGCTCGCGACGCGTCCGGGCCTCATCCCCAACATCTGGTGCAGGACGGCAGGTCACCGCCGGCGCGCACGACCGGAAGCAGGCTCGATGGCACGCGACGAACCCCACAGCCCGGCGTCGACGACGCCGCTGCGCGACTACCTCGACCGGCCGGCGCGGGGCGCGAGTGAGGACTACCTCGTGGTGCCCCGCTCCCTGGCCCAGTCGATGCCGCTGCGCTGGCAGCAGGTGTTCACCGGCCTGATCGCCGACCTGCACGACGCCTACGGCAACCTCGAATGGCCCGAGTACCGCGTCGCCCCCTGCCGATACGAGGCCCTCACCGACCTCGACGAGGACCAGCTCGCCCTCGCCGGCTACCTCGCCGACCTCGGCCCCGACGGCGAGCTCGTGTACCGCGACGCCGAGGACGGTGTCGTCGACGACCCCGAGACCCACCGCGTCCTCGCCCCGATCGCCGACCCGCTCCCGCCGCCGTCGGCGGGCCGCGTCGAACCGCGACCGGCGCCGACCCTCTGAGACCGCCTCAGCTCAGGCTGCCGCGATCAGGTCGTCGATCCGGCGGGCCAGCCCCGCCGCGTCGACCGGCGCCACGGTGAGGACGTCGCGCCCGTCGCCTGCCGGCCTGCGCACCCGGACCACGTGCCCCGACGCCGTGCGGTGCACCCCGATCAGCCACGGCGCCCGCCGCCGGCCCACGCACACCCCGACCATGCCGTGGCGATCGACGTCGCGGTGCATCGCGACGTAGGTCGCCGCGTCACCCTCCCGCACGCCGCGGCGGACCAGCTCGTCGACCAGCGCGCCCGGGTTCTCACCCGCCGCGCCGACCGCCGCCTCGACGTCGGCCGCCCGCACGTTCACCGTCCGCCCGCGGGCCGCCGACACCGGCCCGACCACCTCCACGGCCGCCCGCGACAGCCGCGTCGGTGCGAGGTCGGCCAGCGCGATCTCGCCCTCGTGACGCACCGCCAGCACCGCCCGGCCGCGGTGGCGGGCCGCGACCGCGCCGACCACCGTCGTCCCGTGGACGCGCACGTCCACCGACAGCTCACGACGGTCCAGTACCGCCAGCGCCGCAGCCAGCCGGGGCACCGGCCTGCGGTCGTCGACCAGGCCGCGCGCCGCCAGCGACGCCAGCGCCCCGTCGACGATCTCGCGCCGCTCCTCCCACGTCCGGCCGTGCCGCGGCGGGTCGAGTTCCCACGGCGTCTCGTCGAGTCCCGCAGCCTCCCAGGCCACCTCGAACTCCGTCAGCGTCAGCACGGTCGCCGCGTCCCAGTCCACGGTCATCGCTGCTCCTCCCCGCCGATCACCGGCGCGACGTACGGGGTGTCGACGTCGAACGCTGCCGAGCTGGGCACCACGTAGCGCGGGGTGTGCCGGTCGTTGCCGCTGCGGCTGCCCGCGGCCCCGGCCATCGGCGGGTACATGCCACCGGGCAGGCCCGACCCGCCCGGACGACCCGACGCGGTCATCGCGCGGGCGGCGTCCCGGGCGCCGGCCGGGGCGCGCGTCGTCGGCTCCGCGACGCCCTGACCACCACCGGCGCGGAACAGCTTGTCGGCGAACCCGCGCCCCGTCGGCGTGCCGGTGCCGCGGGGCAGGCCCGGGGTCGTGAGGCCGGGTGGGTCCGGCCGAACGGTGCCCGGCGGCGGATCGGGGACCCGCCGGATCGGCGGACCGCTCGGGATCTTCGGTACCGATGAGCCGTCGACACGGGGCCCGCCCGGGAGGCCCGGCGGCGGCACCGCGGGGTCGGGAGGGCGGACGGTGTGATCGGGCGGAGGAGGCGTTCCGGGCGGCCGCGGCGTGCTGAGGCCACCGAGGGAGTCCACCGGCGGCGTCCCGACACCGCCGACCGACCCGGCACCGCCGAGCCCGGCGCCGAGCGCACCTCCGAGACCGCCGCCCGCGGCTGCCCCGGTCTGCGTGTCGGCGGCCGGTGCGGTCTCGGCGACAGGGAACCGGCCGAGTGCCTGCCGCGAGGTGTCCTCGTGGACGTACAGCGCGGCGTTGGCCTTCGCGTCGATCGTCCGGACCTGCTCGACGGCTTCGCGGTGGTCGGCCTCGGCGGCCATCAACGCGAACGGCCCGCCGACCGGGCCGAGGAGCACGAACGGGGCACCCGCGGGCAGCGACATCGCCCGCTCGACGTCCATGACGACCAGATCCCGCCCCGACGCGCCGACGTGTCGGCTCATCTCGCCGAACGACATCCCGTACCCGTCGACCGACGCTCCTGCCGCCCGGCCGGCGTCGGAGTGCGCTTCCGCACGGACGGCCGAGGCGGTCACCGCGGCCCCGGCCTCGGAGGCGGCGCGACCCTGCCAGGCGATGCCCAGCGGTTCGAGCTGTCGTCGCAGCTCCTGGTCGGAGTCGGCGAACTTCCCGCCGATGTTCGTCATTCCCTGGTGGAGGATCGCGATCGCGGAGCTGCCGGACCCTTCGCCGAGCCACTTCAGCTTCTGGGCCAGGGAGAAGCCTTCGTACCGGTGGTGGTTGATCCCGAGCATGCGCGGATCGTGGCGCGCCGGCGGGCCCGGTGTGGCCGGTCGGCCGGATCCGTGTTCGGGTGCGAACGGGTCAGCGGCGGCTGATGCGGGTGAGGGTGCGCAGCGCCGACTCGGTGAAGTCCCGGCCGGAGGAGCAGGCGTCGCCGCTCGGGTCGGCGTCGGCGAGGTGGGTGATCTGCAGCGTCTGCTTCTCGGCGACGTCGACCAGGATGTTGCACGCGTGGTACGTCGTCGACGGCAGCTCGACGGCGTAGAAGCCGAGGACGTCGGTGACGCGGGCGCCCGTGTCGGAGGAGCGGTCGCGGACGGAGTCGTCGAGCCGGAACGTGATCCGGTCGCTGTTGGCGGAGCGGCCCCTGCCCAGCCACTGGCAGGCGGGCAACGAGGCGTCGTCCTTGAGCGGTTCGGCGTCGCCGAGGTTGCGGGCGGCGCGTTGGGCAGGGCTGACCATGTCGCAGGGGTCGAGCGAGCCGAGGTCGACCCGTTGACGGATCTCGTCGACGGTCTCGCGTCCACCGGCGACGGGCGCGGCCTCGCCCGCGACGACGCTGGTGCAGCCGGCGAGCAGCACGGTGAGGGCGGCGAGGACGGGGAGCACGACCGTGGTCCGGCGCCGCGTCGGCGTTCTGCGGGGCCGGTGCGCGGTCATAACGCCCACCCTAGGACCGATCGGACGTTCTCGCCGGACGGTCGAGAAGTGCCCGGGAAAGATTGTCGCGGTCCCGGGAACATCGCGCCGATGCCCGTCGTTGGGCGGGGTGAAGCAAGTTGAGCGTGACGGACTCAAGCCGGACTTGACGGCGTCGAGGAGTCACGGGAAGACTTGAGTCGGACAAGCTCAAGCAAGGCCAACAGGTATCACGGAGGCAACAACCATGGCTCGTGCGGTCGGTATCGACCTCGGAACCACCAACTCCGTCGTCGCCGTCCTCGAGGGTGGCGAGCCGACGGTCATCGCGAACTCAGAGGGTTCGCGCACCACGCCCTCCGTCGTCGCGTTCGCGCGCAACGGCGAGGTGCTCGTCGGACAGTCGGCGAAGAACCAGGCGGTCACCAACGTCGACCGCACGATCCGCTCGGTCAAGCGCCACGTCGGGTCGAGCTGGTCCACCGAGGACATCGACGGCAAGAAGTACTCCGCCCAGGAGATCAGCGCCCGCGTGCTGCAGAAGCTCAAGCGCGACGCGGAGGCGTACCTGGGAGAGGAGATCACCGACGCGGTGATCACCGTCCCCGCCTACTTCGAGGACGCGCAGCGCCAGGCCACGAAGGAGGCCGGCCAGATCGCGGGCCTCAACGTCCTGCGCATCGTCAACGAGCCCACCGCGGCCGCGCTGGCCTACGGCCTCGACAAGGGCGACAAGGAGCAGACCATCCTGGTCTTCGACCTCGGTGGTGGCACGTTCGACGTCTCGCTGCTGGAGATCGGTGAGGGCGTCGTCGAGGTCAAGGCGACCAACGGCGACAACCACCTCGGTGGCGACGACTGGGACGAGCGGGTCATCGCATGGCTCGTCGACAAGTTCAAGAACTCGCAGGGCATCGACCTGACCAAGGACAAGATGGCGATGCAGCGGCTGCGTGAGGCCGCGGAGAAGGCGAAGATCGAGCTGTCCAGCTCGTCCAGCGCCACCATCAACCTGCCGTACATCACGGTCGACGCGGACAAGAACCCGCTGTTCCTCGACGAGACGCTGTCGCGCGCCGAGTTCCAGAAGATCACCTCGGACCTGCTCGACCGCACCCGCGCCCCGTTCAACCAGGTCGTGAAGGACGCCGGCATCTCCGTCGGCCAGATCGACCACGTCGTGCTCGTCGGTGGCTCCACCCGGATGCCCGCCGTCACCGAGCTCGTCAAGGAGCTGACCGGCGGCAAGGAGCCCAACAAGGGCGTCAACCCGGACGAGGTCGTCGCCGTCGGCGCCGCCCTGCAGGCCGGTGTGCTGCGCGGTGAGGTCAAGGACGTCCTGCTGCTCGACGTCACCCCGCTGTCCCTGGGCATCGAGACCAAGGGCGGCGTGATGACCAAGCTCATCGAGCGCAACACCACGATCCCCACCAAGCGGTCGGAGATCTTCACGACGGCCGACGACAACCAGCCGTCCGTGCAGATCCAGGTGTTCCAGGGCGAGCGCGAGATCGCGTCGTACAACAAGAAGCTCGGCATGTTCGAGCTGACGGGTCTGCCGCCCGCCCCGCGTGGTGTGCCGCAGATCGAGGTCTCCTTCGACATCGACGCCAACGGCATCGTGAACGTCTCGGCGAAGGACCTGGGCACCGGCAAGAGCCAGGCCATGACGATCACCGGCGGGTCCGCCCTGGGCAAGGACGAGATCGACCGGATGATGCGCGAGGCCGAGCAGCACGCCGAGGAGGACAAGAAGCGTCGTGAGGACGCCGAGGTCCGCAACCAGGCGGAGACGCTCGTCTACCAGACGGAGAAGTTCGTCAAGGAGAACGACGAGAAGCTCCCGTCCGACGTCAAGGACGGCGTGAACGCCGCACTGGGCGAGGCGCAGGAGGCGCTGAAGGGCACCGACACCGAGGCCCTCAAGGCCGCGGTGGAGAAGCTGGGCCAGGAGTCGCAGAAGATGGGCGCGGCCCTCTACCAGCAGCAGGGTGCCGACGGCGCTGCCGCGGGTGCCCCGGGTGCCGACTCGACGGCCGCCGGCGAGCAGGCCGACGACGTCGTCGACGCCGAGATCGTGGACGAGGACAAGGACAAGAAGTGAGCAACCCGAACGGACCCGACGCACGCAGGGGCCCGGACGGAGAGCACGAGGGCGAGCGGGTCGTGGTGCGCGATCGTCGACGCATCGACCCGCAGACCGGTGAGGTCAGGACCCCGGCCGGCGAGGAGCCGGCCGGGGCCCCGGCCGCCGGACCGCCCGCTCCCGCGACGGACCCGCGGATCCAGGAGCTGGAGGCGGAGGTCGCCGAGCGCACGTCCGACCTGCAGCGCGTGAGCGCCGAGTACGCCAACTACCGGCGCCGCGTCGACCGCGACCGGCAGGCGCAGCTGGCGGCGGCGCGGGCGCAGTTCGCGTCCGAGATGCTCACGGTGATCGACGACATCGAGCGTGCCGAGCAGCACGGCGACCTCAACGGCCCGTTCAAGTCGGTGGCCGACAAGGTCGTCGACACGCTGACGAAGCTGGGCCTGGAGCCCTTCGGTGTCGGCGGGGAGCCGTTCGAGCCGACGGTGCACGAGGCCGTGCAGCACGAGGAGTCCGACGCGGTCGGGGCGACGGTCACCGTGGTGTCCACGGTGCTGCGCCGCGGCTACCGCCTGGGCGACCGTGTGCTGCGGCCGGCGATGGTGACCGTCGTCGACCGCGCTGCGGCCGACGTCCCGGCCGCCGAGCACCCGGCCCCCGGCGCCGGGCAGCAGGACCCCGAACAGCAGCAGAACCCCGAGCAGCAGCACTGATCGGCGGAGAGGAGGCGGAATGACCCAGCGGGACTGGATCGAGAAGGACTTCTACCGCGAGCTGGGCGTCGCCTCCGGCGCGTCCGCGGACGAGATCAAGAAGGCGTACCGCAAGCTCGCCCGCGAGCTGCACCCCGACGCCAACCCCGGCGACGCCAAGGCCGAGGCGCGGTTCAAGGCCGTGTCCGAGGCCTACGGCGTCCTGTCCGACGACAAGAAGCGCAAGGAGTACGACGAGACCCGTGCGCTCTTCGCGGGCGGCGGCGGTGGCTTCGGGGGCGGCGCGGGTGGCTTCCCCGGCGGCTTCGGCACCGGCGCGGGCGGACAGTCCTTCGAGGACCTGTTCGCCCGGTCGGGTGCCGGCGGCGGGGGTGCCGGTGGCCTGGGCGACCTCTTCGGCGGACTGTTCGGCGGAGGTGGTCGCGGCGGCGCGACGCGTGGCACCCGCACGGGTGCGCAGCGGGGCGCCGACGTCGAGACCGAGGTCCGCATCGCGTTCGACGACGCGGTCCGCGGTGCCGAGGTGGCGCTGCGGCTCAGCGCGCCGGGCCGCTGCGAGACGTGTGGCGGGTCGGGTGCCCGGCCTGGCACCACGCCGCACACCTGCCCCACGTGCGACGGCCTCGGCCTGGTCACCCGCAACCAGGGTGCGTTCGGCTTCTCCGAGCCCTGCACCGACTGCCGCGGAACGGGGCGGATCGTCGACGACCCGTGCCCCGAGTGCCACGGCAACGGCGTGAGCACCCGGACCCGCACGTTGACCGTCCGCATCCCCGCGGGCGTCGACGACGGGCAGAAGGTGCGACTGGCCGGGCAGGGCGAGCCGGGGCGCGGTGGCGCGCCGGCGGGCGACCTGTTCGTCAAGGTGCACGTCAGCCCCGACAAGGTGTTCGGTCGCTCGGCGAAGAACGCCGACGACCTCACCCTGAAGGTGCCCGTCACCTTCCCCGAGCTGACGCTCGGCGCGACGCTGACGGTGCCGACGCTCGACGGGACCGTCTCGTTGAAGATCCCGGCGGGCACGGCCGCCGGCCGGACCTTCCGGGTGCGCGACCGTGGGGTGCGGCGCAAGAACGGCAAGACCGGTGACCTGCTGGTCACCGTCGAGGTGGCGGTTCCGACGAAGCTCGACGACGCGGCCACCGAGGCCCTGCAGGCCTACGCGGAGTCGACGAAGGACTTCGACCCGCGCGCGGGTCTGCTCGACGGGAGGTGACGAGGATGAGGTCGGCCGAGGGCTCGTCCGACGGCGGGGAACCCGTCGTGGACGCGGTTCTGCCTCCGGGTGCGAGCTCGGACAGCCCGGTCTTCGTCATCTCCATCGCTGCCGAGCTGGCGGGGATGCACGCGCAGACCCTGCGCAGCTACGACCGGCTGGGGCTCGTGAGTCCCGGCCGGTCGTCCGGCGGCGGGCGCCGGTACTCGGCGCGCGACATCGCGCTGCTGCGCGAGGTGCAGCGGCTGTCCCAGGTCGACGGGGTGAACCTCGCCGGCGTGAAGCGGATCATCGAGCTGGAACAGCTCGTCGACGAGCTGCGCGCCCGCGTCGAGGAGCTCACCGCCGAGCTGTCGGCCGCGCACGCGGCGGCCGAGCAGGCGGCCGCGGTCGTGCACCAGTCGTACCGGCGCGATCTCGTTCCGGTCGACCGGCGTCAGGCGCTGGTGGTGTGGCGGCCGAAGCCGCGTAGCGGGGGCTGAGAACCCGTACGAGAACGCCGAGTTCGATCCGTCGAACTCGGCGTTTCACGTGTGCGGGGTCAGTCCATCGTGAACGGGTCGTAGCGGATGCGGTCGAGCGGCGTGCCCGCCACCAACATCCGCGACACCGTCGCGCGAATCATCCCGGGCGAGCCGCACACCAGCACGTCGTGGTCGGACCAGGAGCCGTAGCGGGTGACGACGTCGGCCAGCGTGCCGCGCTCGGCGCCGGCGGCGTCCTCGTCCCGCTCCAGGACGGGCACCACGTCGAGCCACGGGTGGGCGTAGGACATGCGGCGCAGCGCGTCGAAGTCGTAGAGGTCGTCCCAGGTGCGACCGCCGATGAACACCTGGGTGCGCGGCGGCTCGGGGCGGCGGGTGAGGTCGTCGAGGACGGCCTTCATCGGCGCCATACCGGTGCCGCCGGCGACCATCAGGAGCTCGCGGCCTTCGTGCTGCTGCAGGCCCATGCGGCCCATCGGCGGGCCGATGCGCCAGGTGTCGCCCACCCGGGAGTGGGCGACGATCGCGCGGCTGACCCAGCCGTTGGTGACGGCCCGGACGTGGAACTCCACGGTGCCGTCGGGGCGGGGCGCGTTGGCGGGCGAGAGGTAGCGCCACAGCCGCGGCCGCTGCGGCGTCTCGACGCTGACGTACTGCCCCGGCTGGTAGGGGATGGGCTCGTCGGTCTGCACCGTGATGACCGCGAGGTCCCAGCCGATGCGCTTGTGGTCGAGGAGGCGGCCGATCCAGGAGGCGCGGCCGCGCTCGGCAGCGGCGGCCTCGCTCATGGCCTTGCCCGCCACTGCGTATGCGTCGGTCCAGGCCTTCTCGACGTCGGGGGTCCAGCCGGCGCCGGAGTAGGTGGAGATGGCCGAGAGCAGCGCGTTGCCGACGGCGTCGTAGTGCTCGGTGAGGACGCCGAACTTGCGGTGGTCGCGGCCGAGCTGCTGCAGGAACGGGACCAGCTCGTCGAGCTGGTCGACCATCTGCACGACGTGGACCAGCGCGCGGAGCAGCCTGCTGCGCTGGACCTCCATGTTCACGGGGAACAGGTCGCGGGTCTCGGGGGCGTTGTGGAACAACGTCGCGTAGAAGTGGCGGCCCAGCTCGTCGGCGCGGTCCTCGATGAGGGCCCAGCTGCGGCGGATGGTGTCGACCATGCCGGCGGCGTCGGGCAGGGGGGCGGGGCGCACAGGGGCCGCGGGGAGGTCGGCACTGAGCAGCTGATCGGCGGTCATCGGGGGCCGACACTCTCCTCGGTCGTGCGGGGGCTGAACATGTGGCGCCGCGCGACGGCGAGCGGGTCTCCGACCCTAATCGCGCGTCGATCTTCGCAGCACATCTTCATCCGTTCGGGGACGGTGATCACACACAGTGGCGCCGTCGGCGCCGGTTGGCCAGCGTAGCGTCCGACGGAGCAAAGCGTGACCACCCGGGTACGAAGTGGCACCGTGTAGACGTGGCTCTCCGTGTTCCCGGTGTCACCGGTCGCCGCCGGTCCGCCCTCCGCAGATCGTCAGGCCCGTCCGTCACGGTACCCGTCGTGGTGCCCGACGCCCTGCCTCCGGTGGTCCCCACCAGGCCGGATGCCGAGATTCCGGTGGCTCCGCGGCGCCCCGGATCGGTCGGCGAACACGTCCTGCAGGAGGCCCACGGGACTCGCGAACGCGCCGACAGGTTCTACGCGGACCAGATGCGCGACCGCCTCCTGCCCCGGATGATCGAGTTCGTCGGCCGGATGGAGATGCTGTTCGTCTCCACGTCCGACGCCCACGGGGAGTGCGATGCGTCACTCCGGGCGGGGCCTCCGGGCTTCGTCGTCGTCCTCGACGAGTACACCCTCGCCTACCCGGAGTACCGGGGGAACGGGGTGCACGCCAGCCTCGGCAACATCAGCGAGAACGCCCACGTCGGGCTCCTGATGGTCGACTTCGTCGACGATCTCATCGGGCTGCACGTCAACGGGACGGCGCGGATCGTCGAGGACGCCGACTTCCGCGACCTCCACGGCGGCGTCGGCGTCGATCACGGCCGCGGCCGACGCGCCGAGCGCTGGGTCGTGGTCGACGTCGAGGAGGCCTACATCCACTGCCGCAAGCACATCCCGCGCATGGAGCGGGTGTCACAGCGGCGCGCCTGGGGCACCGACGACCCGGCCCGCAAGGGCGGCGACTACTTCCACGCGAAGGACACCGAGCCGAGCGTGCCGCGGGAACCGCACGCCGTGGCCCGCCCCGCCCGCCCCCGGTTCCCCAGCACGACCCACCTCACCGGCGGCGTCTCCCGGGCGCTCCGCAAGCAGCGCTGACGGGTCGGCGACCCGACGTGCGCTGCCGACGTCTGCGCACCAGGCCGACGAGGACCGTCAGCACCCCGAGCGCGATCAGCGCGAACCACACGAGGACCGCGAGCGCCCCGAGCCCGGTGGCGACGACCGCGACAAGCACGAGCAGGCACACCGCCAGCACGGCGTAGACCAGCGTCAACGGTCGGTCGGTGCGCAGCGTCGCGACCAGGACGGGCCACGACCCGCGGGGCAGCTCACGCAGCGACCACCAGCCCAGGGCCGCGGTGAGCAGCAGGACGACGCCGCCGACGATCCGCGCGGCGAGGGGGTTGTCGGCGGTCGCGAGGACGGCGATCGTCGCGACGACGAGCCACAGTCGCATGCGTCCGGACAGCTGCCAGAGCACGGCGACGACCGTCGACCGGACCTGCGTCATCGCCGGGGCGAGGCGGCCGGCGTCGATGAGCCCGCGCAGCGCCCGGCCGGGCCTGCGGGCGCGGGCGTCGAGGACCGCGAGGTCATGACGGGCCGCGGCGTGCTCCGGGTCGAGCCGCAGCGTCTCCTCGTAGGCGCGCCGCGCGGTCGCGACGTCGCCGAGGTCGCCGGCCACGTCGGCGAGCAGGAAGTGCGCGTCGGGCGACGACGGTGCCAGGGTCACGACGCGGCCCGCGGCCCGGGCGGCGTCGTGCAACCGGCCGGCGCGCTGCAGCACCCGCGTGTAGGCGATGCCGGCGACGGGCTCGTGCGGCGCGATCGACACCGCCGTCCACGCCGCGGACAGCGCCTCGGCGTGCCGGTCGAGCATCGACAGCAGCAGCCCGCGCAGCCGGTGCCCGCGCTCGTCCTCGGGGTCGGCGGCGACCGCGGCGTCGGCGGCCGGAAGTGCCTCGGCGTACCGCTCCTCCGCCAACAGCACTGCCGCCAGCTCGCACAGCAGCCCGGCGTCGGTCGGCCAGGACGCGAGCGCGTCGCGGGCAGCCCGTTCGGCGTCGTCGAGGCGGCGGACCTGGCGCAGGTGGGCGACACGGACCCGCGCGTCGGCGAGTGCATCGGCGCCGGGCGCACTCACAGGCTGCGGTTGCGCTTCAGGTAGGCGGCGAGGTCGTCGTAGCTCCCGTCGGTGTTGCCGAACAGGGCGACGTTGCGCGCGGCGGCGAACCACGGCCCGGTGCTGGGCGTGACCTCGCGCGCGGCGGCGAGCATGTCGCGCGTCGTCAGCGCCTGGACGTTGCCCGACCGCATCGACGCGGCGAGCGCCCGCTCGGCCGCGGTGTCGCAGACGTGGGCGATGTCGGCGCCGGAGTAGTGCTCGGTCGCCTTCACCACCTTCGCGACGTCGAGCTCCGCGACGGGTCGGTCGCGCAGGTGGTGACGCAGGATCGCGGCGCGGGCCTGCGCGTCGGGCGGCAGGACCAGCAGCATCCGGTCGAAGCGGCCCGGCCGCCGCAGCGCGCTGTCGAGGTCCCAGGGGTGGTTGGTGGCGCCGAGGACGAAGACGCCGTCGTTGGCGCCGGTCGCGGAGTCCATCTCCGACAGCAGCTGGTTGACGGTGTTGCGCAGGCTGCCCGAGTGCGTCAGGTGGGAGCGCTTCTGGCCGAGGGCATCGACCTCGTCGAGGAAAAGCACGCAGGGCGCGTTGCGACGGGCCGTGCGGAAGATCTCGGCGAGGTTGCGCTCGCTGCGCCCCACCCACATGTCGAGGACGTCGGCGATCCCGATCTCGACGAACCTCGCCCCCAGCTCGCCGGCGACCGCGCGGGCGATGAACGTCTTTCCGCAGCCCGGCGGGCCGTAGAGCAGCAGCCCGCCGCGGGCCGTCGCGCCGAAGCGCCGCGCCATGTCGGGGTTGCGGACGGGCCCGAGGAACGCCAGCTCCAGTCGCTGTTTCACGTCGTCCATGCCGCCGACGTCGGACAGCCGGACGGTGGGTCGCTCGGGTGCGCGGAAGTCCTCGGTCGGCGGCCCTCCGACGTCCTCGCCCGGGGCAGGCTCGGTGAAGCGGATGTCGGCGACCTGCTGCTCGGCCTTGTCCCAGTCGAACCCCGGCGCGGGCAGCGGCCCGGTGGGCGGCTCGTGCGCGGGCTGCGGGCGGGGTGCCGCGGGGGCGCCGCCCGTCAGCGCGCCGGTGATGCGTTGCAGCAGCGCCAACGCTGCGGGATTACCCGGTTCGACGATGAGCACGTGGCTGCAGTGGGCCAACGCGTCGGCGGGGCGATGGGCCGAGGCCAGCAGCTCCGCGACGTGCAGCCGCAGGGGCACGTCGTCGGGTGCGCCGGCCACGGCGGCGAGCAGGCTGGTGAGCAGCGCGTCGTCGGTCATCGTGCTCCAGTATCCCTGTCACCCGATTCGACGCAGTTGAGCGGAACAGACTCAAGTTTCCTGACGTTGGCTCTCAAGACAGGGCACACTGGCACCCGGCCGTGCTGCCCATGCGGACACGGAAGGACCCAGGAGGAACGCGGTGGACGCCTTCAACCCCACCACCAAGACCCAGCAGGCGATCTCGGCAGCCGCCCAGGCGGCCACCCTCGCCGGCAACCCGGACGTCGGTCCCACACACCTGCTCGGCGCCCTGCTGGCCCAGGGTGACGGGATCGCCGCGCCCCTGCTCGAGGCCGTCGGCGCCGACACCGCCGCGGTGCGCGGCGAGCTCACCCAGCTCGGCAACCGACTGCCGTCGGCCGCCGGCTCGACCGTCAGCGCGCCGCAGCTCTCCCGCGACGCGCTCGCGGCCATCACCGCCGCCCAGCAGCTCGCCACCGAGATGGGCGACGAGTACGTCTCCACCGAGCACCTGCTCGTCGGGTTGGCCGACAAGGGCGGCCCCGTCGCGCAGCTGCTGCAGCGGCACGGCGCCACGCCCGACGCGCTGCGCGAGGCCTTCACCAAGGTCCGCGGCTCCGCGCGGGTCACCAGCCCCGACCCCGAGGGCAGCTACCAAGCCTTGGAGAAGTACGGCCAGGACCTCACCGCCCGGGCGCGCGAGGGCGACCTCGACCCCGTCATCGGGCGCGACACCGAGATCCGCCGTGTCGTGCAGGTGCTGTCGCGGCGCACCAAGAACAACCCCGTGCTGATCGGCGAGCCCGGCGTCGGCAAGACCGCGATCGTCGAGGGCCTCGCCCAGCGCATCGTGGCCGGCGACGTGCCGGAGTCGTTGCGCGGCAAGCGCGTCATCGCCCTCGACCTCGGGTCGATGGTGGCCGGCGCCAAGTACCGCGGGGAGTTCGAGGAGCGGCTCAAGGCCGTCCTGAAGGAGATCACCGACTCCGCCGGTGAGGTCATCACCTTCATCGACGAGCTGCACACCATCGTCGGTGCCGGCGCGACCGGTGAGGGCGCGATGGACGCCGGCAACATGATCAAGCCGATGCTCGCCCGCGGCGAGCTGCGGATGGTCGGCGCCACCACGCTCGACGAGTACCGCCAGCACATCGAGAAGGACCCCGCCCTCGAGCGGCGGTTCCAGCAGGTGCTGGTCGGCGAGCCGTCGGTGGAGGACACCGTCGGCATCCTGCGTGGCCTCAAGGAGCGCTACGAGGTGCACCACGGCGTCCGCATCACCGACGCCGCGCTCGTCGCCGCCGCCACGCTCTCCGACCGCTACATCACTGCGCGCTTCCTGCCCGACAAGGCGATCGACCTCGTCGACGAGGCCGCGTCCCGGCTGCGCATGGAGATCGACTCCCGCCCCGTCGAGATCGACATCGTCGAGCGCGCCGTGCGCCGGCTGGAGATCGAGGAGATGGCGCTGGAGAAGGAGTCCGACGACGCGTCGAAGGACCGGCTCGCCGCGCTGCGCGAGGAGCTGGCCGAGAAGCGCGAGTCGTTGAACGCCCTGACCGCGCGCTGGCAGAACGAGAAGGGCGCCATCGAGGCGACCCGCGAGCTCGCCGCACAGCTCGAGCAGCTCCGCGGCGAGTACGAGCGGGCCGACCGCGACGGCGACCTCGGGCGCGCGTCCGAGCTGCTCTACGGCCGCATCCCGCAGCTGGAGAAGGAGCTCGCCGCCAAGACCGAGGTCGTGCAGGAGCACGAGGAGGTTATGCTCAAGGAGGAGGTCGGCCCCGACGACGTCGCCGAGGTCGTCAGCGCGTGGACCGGCATCCCCGCCGGTCGCATGCTCGAGGGCGAGACCGCCAAGCTCCTGCGCATGGAGGACGAGCTGGGCCGCCGCGTCGTCGGCCAGGCCGAGGCCGTCCGCGCCGTGTCCGACGCCGTCCGCCGCGCCCGCGCCGGGATCGCCGACGAGAACCGCCCCACCGGGTCGTTCCTGTTCCTCGGCCCCACCGGCGTCGGCAAGACGGAACTGGCCAAGGCGCTGGCCGAGTTCCTGTTCGACGACGAGCGCGCCATGGTGCGCATCGACATGAGCGAGTACTCCGAGAAGCACTCGGTGGCCCGCCTCGTCGGCGCCCCTCCCGGCTACGTCGGCTACGACCAGGGCGGCCAGCTCACCGAGGCGGTGCGGCGCCGCCCCTACACCGTGGTGCTGCTCGACGAGGTCGAGAAGGCCCACCCGGACGTCTTCGACACGCTCCTGCAGGTGCTCGACGACGGCCGCCTCACCGACGGCCAGGGCCGCACGGTCGACTTCCGCAACACCATCCTGGTGCTGACGTCGAACCTCGGCTCCCAGGCCATCGCCGACCCCGCGCTCGACGACGCCGCCCGCAAGGACGCGGTCATGTCGGTCGTGCAGCACCACTTCAAGCCGGAGTTCCTCAACCGGCTCGACGACGTCGTGGTCTTCCACGCGCTGTCGACCGAGGAGCTGACCCACATCGTCGACATCCAGCTCGACGTCCTGGGCAACCGGCTGGCCCGGCGCCGGCTCACGCTCGACGTGTCCGACGCTGCCCGCGAGTGGCTGGCCATGAACGGGTTCGACCCGGTCTACGGTGCGCGGCCGCTGCGGCGGCTGGTGCAGTCGTCGATCGGCGACCAGCTGGCCAAGGAGCTGCTCTCGGGGTCCGTCCGCGAGGGCGACACCGTGCGGGTCGACCTCGACCCCTCGGCCTCCGGCGGTACCGGCGGGCTGGTCGTCGGCCGGGCCTCGTCACCGCTGACCGTGTGAGCCTGTGAGCGGCAATGGTCGCTGTGGCGACCATTGCCGCTCACGAGGCCGGCGGCGGGCGGACGCGTCGAACGGCGCGCAACCTCGGTGCTGTTCTCCGTGGCGGGACCAACCGTGAGGTTGCGCGCGAGTCGGCCGTCGCAGGACGTCGCGACATTCACGAGCGGAACCGATCCCCTCCGTTCGCCCGCGCCGTCCGCGGCTCGCGTCCTACCGTCCGCGGCCATGACCACACAGGACCGCGCCCGCGACTGGCTCGACGACTACGCCGCCCGTCTCGACGACGTCGCCGCCCGCGCCGAGCAGGCGGGCACCGAGATGGCGGCCGTCACCGGCACCGCGCGCAGTCGCGACGGGTCGGTCACCGTCACCGTCGAGCCCTCCGGCGCGCTGCTCGACGTCGTCTTCTCCCCGGCCGCCGCGTCGATCACCCGGGAGCGGCTCGCCGAGCAGCTCCTCGGAACGGCCGCGGAAGCGAGGAGGCAGGCCGCCGCCGAAGCGGTCGAGGCCGCGGAACGCCTGTGGGGTGCCGACTCCGCGACCATGAGCCTGCTGCGGGCGTCCCTGACCGGGCCGGCGCAGTGAGCTCCGCCGGGTTCTCGGTCGACGTGGACGCGGTCGACGCGCACGCGGGCACGGTCGAGGAGCGCGCCGGCCGGGTCAGGGCGGGGGCGAATGCTGGAAAGACGGTCGGCCCCGGTGCGTTCGGCCTCATCGGTCAGGGAATTTCCGCGGGCGTCATCACTGCTTCCCACGACCTCACCACGACGTTGGGCGCCGCGGCGCGCACCGGTGAACGGCACGGACGGTCGTTGCGCGACACCGCCGCCCTCTATCGGGAGGTCGAGCGGCGCATCGCCGCCGGGTTCGGCGGCCCGCGATGACCGACGAGCTCGTCGCGAAGCCGGAGGCCACGACGTGGTACGCCGGTGCGGGCGTCGCGGAGAGCGTCATGGAGTTCGGTGAGGCGGCCGGCTCCGGCGACATCGGGTCGATGGCGGTCAAGGGCGTCTCCACCGGCATCGACGCCCTCGGCGTCCTCACCGATCCGTTCGGCAGTCTCGCCGCCGCGGGCGTCGGCTGGGCCATCGAGCACATCGGCTTCCTGCGCGAGCCGTTCGACGCGCTCCTCGGCGACCCCGCCGAGATCAAGGCGCACGCCAGGACCTGGTCGAACGTCTCGAAGCACCTGAAGGCGGTCGCCGCCGACGACACCGCCGCGCTCGACCGGCTCACCGGCTGGGACGGCGCTGCGGCCGACGCCTACCGCGTCCGTGCCCGGGAGTGGACGGGCACGGTTGCGGCCGCCGCCGACGAGGCCGACCGGCTCGTCGACGAGACGGTCGGGTCCGCCGCACTGACCGCGTTCGTCCGCTCGACGATCCGCGACCTCATCGCCGACTTCGTCGCCAAGCTGATCGGGCCGCTGGTCGCGGCCGTCACGACCGCGACGGTGACAGCCGGAGCGTCGCTCGTGGCGTTCATCGCCGGGGTCGTGTCGACGGCGATCTCGTTGGCGCGCAGATTCGCGCACATGATCCAGAAGCTGGCGAACGCGCTCGGTCTCGCGTCCCAGCGGCTCGCGGACCTGATCGCGCGTCTCGCCACGCTCGAGCAGAAGGCCGACATCGTCCTCGCCGGCGGGCTGCACGTCGCGACGACCGCCGGCTTCGCCAGGTGGATGGGCGCCAACCCGCTGAAGATGCCCGCGTCCGTCGTGATGGTCGAGGGCAAGGTCGGCAACCCGTTCACCGGCACGGCGGTCACGGCCGTCGACGAGGCGGTGCAGACACGCGGCGCCGAGAAGGAGGCGCGGAAGGACGCGACGGTCTGACCGGATGGTTCCGACGCGCCGAACGGGCGAGTGACCGGCGCGTTACCGGACGTCGCGGGCCTGCGCGGCTAGGCTCCCCGCCGTGGGCAACGCGTCGGTCTGGTTCGTCATCGCCGTGGTCGCGCTCCTGGCCGGGATCGGCCTCCTGATCGCCGACCGCACCCGCGGCGACGGAGGCACCCGGGACCGCAGGCGCTGGGCGGCACTGCGGGAGTGGGAGTTCGTCGAGAGCGATCCCGTGCTGCCCAGTCGCTGGCGCTACGGGACGATCCACCAGGGCGGACCGGGCATCGCCCGGAACCTGGTGAGCGGCAACGTCCCCACGCACCAGGGGCCCCGTCAGGCCTACGTCTTCGACCACGAGCAGCACGGCCGGATCAGTTCGGTGCTGGCCGCGGTGCAGGTGCAGTCCCAGCTGCCCGCCGCCGTCGAGCTTCGGCTGCCGTCGGCGCCGCTGCCCGACGATGCCGGCCTCGACCTGCTCGCCCCCGTCGGTGAGCGCTACGCCTTCGTCTCCGACGCCGAGGCGGTGAAGCCGCTGCTCACCCCGGAGCTGGCCGACGCCGGCAACGCGGTCGGCAACGACATCGAGCTGCTGTGGGCCGAGGACGCGTGGGTGCTCGCGGCCGCACCGGTCGACGCCACGACCGAGCGCCTGCAGGACCTGCTCGCCGACATGGCCGAGGTCGCCCACGCCCTCGAGGAGGGCCAGGGCGCGGCCCGCCACCGCCTCAGCAAGAACTGACCCGCTCCGGCACACGGGAGCGGCCCGCTGGTTAGGGTCGTGGTGTGCCGACCGCCCTGATCACCGGAGCGACGGCGGGCATCGGTGCCGCCTTCGCCGCGCGCCTCGCCTCCGACGGACACGACCTCGTCCTCGTCGCTCGTGACGTCGAGCGTCTGGAGTCGACGGCGCACCGGCTGCGTGGCCGCGGTTCCACGGTCGAGGTGCTGGGCGCCGACCTCGCCGACGCCGCGGGCCGGGCCCGTGTCGCCTCGCGGCTGGCCGACCCGGACCGTTCCCCCGTCGACCTGCTCGTCAACAACGCGGGCATGTCGCACAAGGAGCGGTTCGTCGACACCAGTCCCGGGGACCTGCAGCACCAGCACGACGTCAACGTCACCGCCGTCATGGCGCTGACCCGGGCGGTGCTGCCCGGGATGATCAGCAGGGGCCGGGGCGCGGTCGTCAACGTCTCCAGCGTGCTGGGTCTCGTCCCGGGCCAGGGGTCCATCTACAGCGCCGACAAGGCGTGGGTCACCTCGTTCACCGAGGCGATCGCGGCGTCGTCGGCGGGGACCGGGGTGCGCGCGATGGTGCTGTGCCCCGGGTTCGTGCGCACCGAGTTCCACGAGCGGGCGGGCATGAACGTCGGCGACCGCAGCGGACCGCTGTGGCTCGACGCCGAGCGCGTCGTCGACGACTGCCTGGCCGACCTCGCCCGCGGCCGGGTCGTGTCCGTGCCCAGCCGCCAGTACAAGACGATCGTCGGCGTCGCGGACGTGCTGCCGCGCGGGGTGGTCCGCCGCCTCGCCGCGCGCATGTCCCGCCGCCGCTGAGCTCTCTGCAGGAAGGTTCATCCCGATGAGTTCCGACACCGACCGCGACCGTCTCGCGACGCTCGTCCGCGAGCTGGGTGTGGTGCACGGCAAGGTCACGCTGGCGTCCGGCGCCGAGGCCGACTACTACGTCGACCTGCGCCGGGTCACGTTGCAGCACGAGGCCGCGCCGCTGGTCGGCAGGCTGCTGCGGGTGCTGACGGCCGACTGGGACTACCAGGCCGTCGGCGGGCTGACCCTGGGCGCCGACCCGGTCGCCGACGCGATGCTGCACTCCGCCGCGGCCGACGGCGTCGCGCTCGATGCCTACGTCGTCCGCAAGGCGACGAAGGAGCACGGCATGCAGCGGCTCGTCGAGGGCCCGGACATCGCGGGCCGGCGTGTGCTGGTCGTCGAGGACACGTCGACGACCGGTGGTTCGGTGCTCACGGCGGTGCGCGCGGTGCGTGAGACGGGCGCGGAGATCGTAGGTGTCGCGACGGTCGTCGACCGCGACACGGGCGCCAAGGAGGCCATCGAGGCCGAGGGCCTGAACTACCGCGCGCTGCTGAGCCTGGCCGACCTCGGCCTGTAGTACGCCGCTCGGGTCCGGCGGATGCTCCCGCCGGACCCGCCGATCGGGTGATGGCAACCTCCCGGAGCTGAGCCGAAACAATCGCGCAACCTGTTCGGCCCAGGCAACCGTCACGTTCGTGCCGCATACTCGGATTCGGTCACGAGGTGGTCACGCAGGGGGGGAGTGCAATGATTTTCCCACGTCTGCGATCGCGATTGCGTGGAAAGCCCGGAACGTCCGTTTCACCGTTCTTCGGCCTGGTGGTAGCCCTGGTCGCCCTCCTCGCGGCCTGCGGCGGACCCAGCACGCAATACGTCACCAACTCGGCCGACAAGACATATCTGAAAGTGCCGAACACCTGGCGTCAGATCGATCCGGCACAGTTCACGGAAGCGCTCGGCAGCCCACCCGCCGCCAGCAGCGCCGACGGCACCTGGATCGTCGGCTACGACGCCGACACCAGCCCCCAGCTCGAGCACATGTTCGACGCGCACGTCACCGCACCCGTCGTCCTCGTGAGCGTCGACGGCGTCCCCGAGAAGTCCCGCGGGCAGATCAGCCTCGACATCATCCGGGACTTCCGCTTCCCCGTGTCCGCCTCGGCCCGCCAGCAGCTCGAGCTCGGCGGCGGCGCATCCCGGCTCACCGACTTCCAGCTCCTGGCCGACCAGGTCCTCACCCCCGGCCACGGCGTACGCGGCGTGCACACCGTATTCGCCTACCGCGTCGACGGCGGGCCGCCCCAGATCTTCGACCAGATCGGCTACGTCAACGACGACGCCAGCAAGGTCTACGTCGCGATCGCGCGGTGCTCCGCCGACTGCTTCCAGGCGCGGCAGTCCGAGATCGAAGGCGTCGTCAACTCGTTCACCGTGCGGGAGGACACCCCATGACGGCCCCCGACCTGACGAAACCCGCCGACGGGCAGGAGGAGCACCACCACGTCCCGCCGCCGGAACGGCCGACCACGCGCAAGCCCATGCCGATGTGGAACCGCATCCGGTTGCTGCTGCTGTTCGTCGTGGCGTTCTTCGTCATCGTCTGGGCGGCGATGGCCGACAACCCGCTCATCTCGTTCACCGACTCGCTGAAGATCCAGCTCTACGAGTCGCAGTGGCTGATCTGGCTGGCCGGCCTCGAGGTTCTGCGCCAGCTGCACTACCTCGTCTCCGAGCGGTCCGTCGGCTACCACCGGTTCTGGTCGGAGAAGGTGTTCGGCGGGTTCGACCGCGCCGTGAAGAAGCGGTTCTCCGACTGGACCCGGTTCCGGCTGAGCAGGCTGATCAAGGTCGTCGCGCTGCTGGTTCTGTTCGCGTTCGTCGCCGCCGCGATCCTGGAGACGTCGCCGGTCCTCGCGGTGTTCCAGCTGCCCGCGCTGATCTGGCAGGCGATGCCGCTGATCCTGCAGCTGCTCTTCGCCTTCTTCTTCATCGCGTTCCAGTTCATCGGGTTGTTCTGGCTGCTGTCGCGCGGCGGCGTCGACACCTACTACCCCGATGACATCAAGACCCGGTTCACCGACGTGTGGGGTCAGGACCACGTCCTCGACCGCATCCGCGAGAACATCATGTACCTGGAACGGCCCGAGGAGATCGAGGCCAAGGGCGGCTACGTGCCCGGCGGCATCCTGCTCTGGGGGCCGCCCGGCACCGGCAAGACGCTGATGGCCGAGGCCGTCGCCGGCGAGACCGGCCGCCCCTACGTGTTCGTCGACCCCGGCGCGTTCATCAACATGTTCATGGGCGTCGGCATCCTCAAGGTCAAGTCGCTGTTCCGGAAGCTGCGCAAGCTGTCCCTGCGCTACGGCGGCGTCATCGTGTTCTTCGACGAGGCCGACGCGCTCGGCAACCGCGGCTCGCTCGCCCAGGTCGGCCCCGGCGGCGGACCCCGCGGCATGGCGCCCCCGCCCTTCCACGCCGCCGGCTGCCACGGCTTCTCCTACCTGTCCGACAACACGCGCTCGCTGCTCACCCGCGAGGCCATGGCGTCGACGCCCGCGCCGGAACCGGAGCGGCGCAGCAGGTTCGTCATGGGTGGCGGGATGAACGGCGGCGGCGGAGGCATGGGCACGCTGCAGGCCCTGCTCACCGAGCTGTCCGGGCTCAAGAAGCCCCGCGGCCTGCTCAACCGCTGGGGCCGGCGCGCACTCGGCATGCGGCCCAAGCCCCCGCCCAAGTACCGCATCCTCGTCATGATGGCCACGAACATGCCCGAGGCCCTCGACGAGGCCCTGCTCCGGCCCGGCCGCATCGACCGCATCTACAAGGTCGGCTACCCCAGCAAGGCCGGCCGCATCCGCACGTACCAGGGCTACTTCGACAAGGTCCCCCACGACATCACCGACGAGCAGCTCGACAAGCTCGCCACCATCACCCCCTACGCCACCGGCGCCACGATCAAGGACCTCGTCAACGAAGCCCTGATCACCGCCATTCGCGACGGCCGTGAGGTCATCGGCTGGCGCGACGTGTTGCGCGCCAAGCAGCTGAAGGACCTCGGACCGCCCGAGGACGTCGAGTACATCGAGCGTGAACGCCACGCCGTCGCCGTACACGAGGGCTGCCACGCCGTCGTCGCCTTCCGGGTGCGCGAGCACATGGAGATCGACCTCGCCACCATCGAGAAGGGCTCCGACTACCTCGGCATGGTCGCCAGCATCCCGCCCGAGGACCAGTTCACCCGCTGGCGCTCCGAGTACGAGGCCGACATCCTCGTCTCCCTCGCCTCGCTGGCCGGGGAGCGGATGTTCTTCGACGGCGACAGCTCGTCCGGCGTCTCGGGCGATCTCGAGTCGGCGACGACCCTCGCCTCCTTCATGGAGGGCTTCTGGGGCATGGGATCGACGGTGTCGTCGTACTCGACGGCGCGGCGGCTGGAGGTCGGCAGCCCCGGCGGCGGCAAGGGCGCCCCCGGGAAGAACGAGCCGACGGAGGCCGTCCTGCGCCGCGCCCTCGCCGACCGCATCGAGGACCACCTCGGGCGGCTCCTCGACCGCGCCGAACAGATCCTGCAGGACAACCGGTCCGCCGTCCTCGCGCTGGCCCACGCGCTGGAGACGCACAAGACCCTCTCCGGTGAGGACGTCGAGGCAGTCATGAACGGGACCGTCGGACCGTCCGTCGACGGGCGGATCTACGCCGACGGCGACTTCCTCGGGCGGCTGGAGGAGTACCACGCCGCCGCGGTGGGGGCGCACGTCGGACACACGGCGGTGCAGCTGGCACTGCCCGTCGTGCGCCCGCAGGACGAGCACCCGACCAACGCCGCCGCCACCCCTAGGCCCGACGGCCTGTGAGTGGCGTTATTGGCTATAGCCAATAACGCCACTCACGAGCGCCGGAGGCGTGCCGTCGTCGTGCGCGGCCGGGCAATTCGGGGCCGGCCGCCGGGGCGCCGGGGAAGGGGTCAATGCGCGGCGGGAGCCGTTTCCGGGGCGGGTTCCGGTGGTCAGCCACTTGGGCGCTGATCGCCGTGACGTGCTCACGGCTGTTCCCCCACGTCCGACAGTGTGCGCTCATTTGGCACTGACTGCCATCTTGGCACAGCTCGCTAGACTTCTTCCATGGGCCGCGACGACATGGACCGCGACGAGCGGCAGCCGAGCCTGCGTGAGCGTCGTCGTCGCCAGACCGAGGACGAGATCGGCATCGCCGCCCTGGACCTCTTCGAACGCCAGGGCGTCGCCGCGACGACGGCCGAGGACATCGCGCGCGCGGTCGGCATCTCGCCGCGCACGTTCTTCCGGTTCTGCGCCACCAAGGAGCAGGCCGTCATGCTGGGCGACAGCGAGCTGGAGGCAGACCTGCTCGCGGAGCTCGGCACGCTGCGCGCCGGCGACGACGCCTACGCCGCGCTCGAGGCCTACTGGCACGACGCGTTGATCCGGCTGGGCACCGACCCGACGTCGGGCGACCGGTTCCTGCGGGTCCGCCGCCTGGCGCTCCACGAGCCGACGGTGCTGGCCACCAGCCTGCGCCTCGACGCCGAACGGACGGAGCTCCGGGTGTCGGCGCTGGTCGCGAGCACGGGGACGACCCCGTTGCGGGCGCGCGCGGTCATCGACGCCTTCTCGACGATGGTCCGGCTGACCCTGGAGGAGTGGGTGCGCTCGGTCGAGGCCGGCGACCCGGCCGATCCGCTGGTCGTCTACGAGCAGTGCCGCGTCGCGTTCCGCGAGGCGGTAGCGGGCGGCTCTCGCCACTCACAGGGGGCAAGGGCGTGACGGAGGTCGAGGCGGGTGCGACCGAGTGGGCCGTCCCCGGGCAGGTGGGCGTCGGGCCCTGGGAGGGACCGCCGCCCGACGACCCCCGCCTCGATCCCGAGCTGCTGGCCGAGGGCGACCGGCGAAACGTCGTCGACGCCTACCGGTACTGGCGCCGGGACGCCGTCGTCGCCGATCTCGCCGGACGGGCGCACCCCTTCCACGTCGCGATCGAGAACTTCGGCCACGACCACAACATCGGCACGGTCGTCCGCACCGCCAACGCGTTCGCCGCGGCGGGCGTGCACATCGTCGGACGTCGGCGCTGGAACCGCCGGGGCGCCATGGTCACCGACCGCTACCAGTCGCTGCACCACCACGAGGACGCCGCGGCGCTGCGCGACTGGGCGGAGGAGCACGGGCTGCCGATCGTGGCCGTCGACAACACGGCGGGTGCGGTGCGGTTGGAGGAGACGACGTTGCCGCGCGAGTGCGTGCTGCTGTTCGGGCAGGAGGGGCCCGGCCTGACCGAGGTGGCGCGGGAGGCGGCGTCGACGCTGGTGTCGATCGCCCAGTTCGGCTCGACCCGCTCCATCAACGCGGGCGTCGCAGCCGGGATCGTGATGCACGCGTGGGTGTCCCGGCACGCCGACCTCGACTCGGCGTGGTGACCTGCGTCCGGTTCGTCCCTTGGTGAGGGTAGCCTCACCCGCGTGGTGGCGGTGACGGGCGCGCAGGTGCTGCGTGGCGCCGTCGGCGAGGCTCGCCGGGGCCTGTCCGGGGCCGGGGTGCTACTGGTCGGCCACCAGGCGGGCGAGGCGATGGTGCCGGTTCTGGTGGGCGTCGTGATCGACCGGGCGGTCGACGGCGGTGGCGTCGGGAGCCTGCTGTTCTGGCTGGCGGTGCTGGCCGTCGACTTCGCGGTGCTCTCGCTGTCGTACCGGTACGGGGCACGGGTGGCGGCCATGGCGTCGGTACGGACGGACCAGCGGCTGCGGCTGCGGATCGCCGACCGGGTGCTCGATCCGCGCGGGGGTGCGGAGGCGGGCCGGCTGCCGGGGGCGCTGGCGGGGATCGCGGTCGCCGACGCGCAGCGGGTCGGGGCGCTGGGGTTCGCGCTGCCGGCGGCGTTGTCGGCGGTCGCGGCGCTGGTGGTCGCGGCTGTGGCGCTGCTGAACATCTCGGTGCCGCTCGGGCTGCTGATCCTGCTGGGCACGCCGCCGCTGCTGTTCCTGGTGCACCTGTTGGGCAAGCCGTTGGAGCGACGCAGCGGGCCGGAGCAGGAACGCGCGGCGCGCGCGGCCGGGGTGGCCGCCGACCTCGTCACCGGCGTCCGGGTGCTCAAGGGCATCGGGGCGGAGCGCGCGGCCGTCGACCGCTACCGGTTGACCAGTCGCGACGCCCTCGGTGCGACGTTGCGCGCCACCGGCGCCCAGGCCTGGTACTCGGGCACGGTCCTGGCGTTGAACGGGCTGTTCCTTGCGCTGGTCGCGCTGGTGGGTGGACGCCTCGCCGCGGACGGTGCGATGAGCGTGGGGCAGCTGGTGTCGGCGGTGGGCCTGGCGCAGTTCCTGATCGGGCCGTTGGAGGTGTTCGGTTGGGTCAACGGGCGGTTGGCGCAGGCGCGGGCGTCGGCGGCCCGGATCGCGGCGGTGCTGTCGGCGCCACCGGCCGTCGGTGGCGAGGGCGACGTCGTTCCCACCGGCGGCGCGGTGACGGTCCGGGGCCTGCGGCACGGTGTCCTGCGTGACGGCCTCGATCTCGATGTCGCCGCGGGCGCGTTCGTGGGTGTCGTCGCGACCGCCGACGAGGCGGTCGCGCTGCTCGACTGCCTGGGCCGTGAGGTCGACCCGGCGGAGGGCACGGTCGAGGTCGACGGCGTCGGCCTCGACGCGCGTGCCCCCGCCGCGGCACGCCGGGCGGTGCTGGTTGCCGGGCACGACGCGTTGCTGTTCACCGGGTCGGTGCAGGAGAACGTGCTGGCGGCCGCCCCGGCGGGCGTCGATCCCGGGCCGGCGATGCGGGCGGCGCAGGCCGACGAGGTCGTCGCCGGGCTCCCGGCGGGCGCGTCGACCGAGGTCGGCGACCGCGGGACCGCGCTCTCGGGCGGGCAACGGCAGCGCGTCGCCCTCGCGCGTGCGGTCGCCGCCGACCCGGCCGTCCTCGTCCTGCACGACCCCACGACCGCGGTCGACGCCGTCACCGAAGCCCGGATCGCCGAGGGGCTGCGGGCGGCGCGCCGGGGTCGCACGACGGTCGTCGTCACCGCGAGCCCGGCGCTGCTTGCCGTCGCCGACCGGGTGGTGCTCGTCGAGTCGGGCCGGGTGCGGGCCGACGGCACCCATGCCGACCTGCTGGGCGACGATGCC
The DNA here is from genome assembly GCA_001725415.1 of Pseudonocardia sp. SCN 73-27. GTDB lineage: Bacteria > Actinomycetota > Actinomycetes > Mycobacteriales > Pseudonocardiaceae > Pseudonocardia. The sequence continues at coordinate 8,172 of MEGH01000041.1, read as the reverse complement.
CGCTACCGGGAGCTGGTGCTCGGATGAGCAAGGATCGTGCGCTGCTCCCCGTCGCCTCCGGAGCCGAGATCCGGGCCGCGCTCAAGGGGCTGGTACGACCCTTCCGCGTGCGGGCGATCGCTGCCCTGCTTGCGCTCGTCGCCGGGGCCGCCGTCAGCCTTGTGACGGCGCCGCTGCTCGGGCGGATCGTCGACCTCGTCGTCGACGGCCAGGGCCCCGACGCGGTGACGACGCCGGTGCTGCTGCTCGTCGTCGTCGCGATCGCGCAAGGCCTGCTGGCGGTGCTCGGCGTGGCGCTGGTGGCCCGCGTCGGCGAGAACATGCTGGCCGACCTGCGCGAGCGGTTCGTCGAACGCGCGCTCGGACTCCCGTTGCAGCGCATCGAGTCCGCGGGGGCGGGCGACCTGACGTCACGGGCCGGTGAGGACGTCGCGCTGGTCGGCGAGGCCGTCCGCGAGGCCGTCCCCGACTTCGCCCGCGCCGCCCTGACGATCGGGCTGACGCTCGTCGGCCTGGCCGTCCTCGACTGGCGTTTCATGGTCGCCGCGCTGCTCGCCGTCCCCGTCCAGGTGGTGACGGCACGCTGGTACCTGCGCCGGTCGTCGCCGATGTACGCGTTGCAGCGCCGCTACGCCGCCGCGCAGCAACAGCAGCTGCTCGACACCGTCGGCGGGGTGCGGACGGTCCGCGCGCTCGGCCTGGCCGACGACCACGCGCGCCGCGTCCGCACCCGCACCGAGGACGTCGTGGCGACGGAGCGCCGCGTCGTGCGGCTGCAGACGGGGTTCTTCGGCCGGCTCAACGTCGCCGAGTTCATCGGGGTCGCGGGGGTCCTGACGGCAGGGTTTCTGCTGGTCCGGTCGGGGACGGCGTCGATCGGCACGGCGAGCGCGGCGGCGCTGTACTTCATCAACCTGTTCGGTCCGATCAACGCGGTGCTGTTCCTGCTCGACACGGCGCAGTCGGCGGCGGCGAGCCTGGGGCGCATCGTCGGCGTCGTGAACCTGCCGGCGGCCGGGACGGTCGACGAGCCGCGCACGGCGTCGGACGGCTCGGTGCGGGTGAAGGGCCTGGGCCACGCCTACGTCGAGGGTCACGACGTGCTCGACGGCGTCGACCTCGACGTGGAGCCGGGGACGCGGGTCGCGCTGGTGGGGGCGAGCGGCGCGGGGAAGACGACGCTGGCGACGCTCGTCGCCGGGGTGCACCGGCCGGTGCGGGGTGCGATCGAGATCGGCGGCGTGCCGCTGGACGCGCACGACCCGGAACGGCTCCGCGCGTCGGTGGCGCTGGTGACGCAGGAGGTGCACGTCTTCGCCGGTCCGCTGGCCGACGACCTGCGCCTGGCCCGCGCCGACGCGACGGACACCGAGCTGCGGGCCGCGCTCGATGCGGTCGGTGCGACGGGCTGGGTGTACGCGCTGCCCGAGGGGCTGGCGACGGAGGTCGGCGGCGGCGGCCACACGTTGACGGTGGTGCAGGCCCAGCACCTGGCGCTGGCCCGGTTGGTGCTGGCCGACCCGCTGGTGGCGGTGCTCGACGAGGCGACCGCGGAGGCGGGCAGCGCGGGGGCGCGGTCGTTGGAGGAGGCGGCGGAGCGGGCGTTGGCCGGGCGGACGGGGCTGCTGGTCGCGCACCGGCTGACGCAGGCCGCGGGGGCCGACCTGGTCGTGGTGCTGGAGGCGGGGCGGGTCGTCGAGAAGGGGACGCACGACGAGCTGCTGGCCGAGCGCGGTCGGTATCACGGTTTGTGGGCGGCGTGGACGGATTCGCGCTGAGACGTACACGACGGCGGGAAGCCGGACGTCACATCTAATGGTTACACTCTCCGAAAAGCGTTAGGCGAACATGGGGAGGGGCCGTGGCCACCACGCTGCACGCGGCGCACACCGGATTCCACGAAGGTGAGCTCGCCGTCCAGGCGCGGGCGGGCCTGCGCGCGGAGGCCGACCGCCTGCTCGGGATGCTCGCCCCCGCCGTGCTCAGCGCGGGCATCCAGCGGTTCCTCTCCGCGCAGACCTTCGTCGCCTTCTCCGCGCGCGACGCCGACGGCAGGCTCTGGGTCACCGGCCTGACCGGCCCCGCCGGGTTCGTCGAGGTCGCCGGCCTCACGACCCTGAAGGTGGAGGGCGGCCCCGAGGCCGACGGCCCCCTCGGCGAGCTCGCCGCAGGCCAGCCCTTCGGGATGCTGTCGATCGACCTGATGCGGCGCCGCCGGCTGCGCATCAACGGCGACATCGCCGCCATCGACGGGGCCGGGCTCACCCTGGAGATCGACCAGGCTTACGGCAACTGCCCGCAGTACATCCAGCAGCGTGCCCTCGCGCCCCGCGCGTCCGGCTCCAGCGACGCCGGCGCCGTCCGCCACGACACCGTCCTCGACGACGCCGACGTCGCGCTGATCCGCCGCTCCGACACACTGTTCCTCGGCACCACGCACCCCGAGCGCGGCAACGACGCATCCCATCGCGGCGGCCCTGTCGGGTTCGTGCGCGTCGAGGACGCGACCCACCTGTGGTGGCCCGACTACCAGGGCAACAACATGTTCAACAGCTTCGGCAACCTGCAGGTCGACCCTACGGCCGCCCTCGTGTTCATCGACTTCGCCACCGGCGAGACGGTGCACCTGTCCGGCACCGCCGAGCTGCAGTGGACCGACGGCGCCGGCGACGACGGCGACACCGGCCGCCGCGTCCGGTTCACGATCGAGCGCGTCGTCAGCGGGGTGCGGCTGCCCGTGGGCGCCGACGGGGTCGGCCCCTACCCGATGAACCCGCCGCTGACGGACTGACCGCCGCGGACCGCCCCGGTCCGCCGCCCGTCCGGCGAGGCGCGCGCCCCGCGCGGGCGCGCGTCCTATCGTTGCGGCGTGCCGTTCTGGAGGAGCGAGGAACGCGGGACCCGCGCCGTCGAGGAGTGGAACCGGCAGCTCCTCGCCGACGAGGCCACCGAGCGCAAACGTGTCGACCAGGAGTTCGACGAGTCGCCCACCGGCCGCGCCCGCGCCGCCTACGACGACGGCCTGGAGATCTTCCAGTTCTCGCTGCCACTCGACGAGGTGACGTCGGTACCCGTCGCCCGGTCCGCCTCCGGCGAGGTGCACCTGGCGGCCGACATCTCCGACGTCCTCGACGCCGTCGTCCGCGAGGGCTGGGACCTGCACTCCTTCTCGACGGTCTTCGCGATGCGCACGGCGTCCGTGACCGGCGGCGAGACCGGCCGGGCCGACGTATCGGGGGACCTCGTCGCCACCTACGTGTTCCTGCGTGAGGAGAGCTCCCATGCGCCGCTGGAGGTCCCGGGGGGCAGCGCGTGACCGTGTGGGCGTCGCGTGCCGCCGAGGCCGAGGCGGCGGTCCGGGCCCGGCACCTGCGCCGCGTCGTCGGTGTGACGCCGGGGACCCGCATCGGACGCATCCGCTGGCCACGGCCCCGGTTCGACCGGCCCTGGCCGTGGCACTACTGGTGGCAGGCCCACCTGCTCGACTGCCTCGTCGACGCCGAACTGCGCGCCCCCGACCGACGCCGCGCGGCCGCGATCGCCGGCACCGCCCGCGGGGTGCGGCTCATGAACCTCGGCCGCTGGGTCAATGACTACTACGACGACGTCGCCTGGTTCGGGCTGGCCGTCGACCGGGCGGGCACGCTCGCGCGGCGCTCCGGCCCGGCGGCGGTCTCCGCGGTGACGACGCGGCTGCGCGCCGGCTGGACCCCCGACGGCGGCGGCGGCATCTGGTGGCGCCGCGCCGACGACTTCAAGAACGCCCCCGCCAACGGCCCCGCCGCGATCCTGCTGGCCCGCAGCGGCCGCGTGCCGCTGGCGGCGTCGATCGTCGACTGGATGGCCGCCGCGCTCGTCGACACCGACACCGGGCTGGTCCGCGACGGCATCCGGCTCGCCCCCGACGGCACCGTCCGCGAGATCGCCGCCACCACCTACACCTACTGCCAGGGCGTCTACCTGGGAGCCTGCGTCGAGCTCGCCGAACGCGACGGCGACCCCCGGTGGGCCGAACGCGCCTCGGCCGTCCTCGGCGCGGTCGCCGACCGGATGGCCGGCGCCGACGGCGTCATCCCCGGCTACGACGACGGCGGCGACGGCGGCCTGTTCAACGGCATCCTCGCCCGCTACCTCGCCGACGCCGCCCGCCGACGCCCGGAGCTCGCCGACACCGCCCGACGGCTCGTGCTGACCAGCGCGGAGTCGGTGTGGGACAACCGCGCCGAGGTCGCGACCGGGCCGGTGTTCGCCCACGACTGGCGCAAGCCGGCCCGCGTCCCGGCCCCCGGAACGCCGGAGGCCGACCTGTCGGTGCAGCTGTCGGGCTGGATGCTGCTGGAGGCGGCCGCGACCCTGGCCTGAGGACCGGACGGCCGGACGTCGGGACTCAGCGACGACGGGCGCTGTCGTCGGACTCGTCGCCCGGTCGAGGGCCTGCGTCCGCGTCGTCCGCGGGCTCCCTCGCGGCCTGCTCGTCGACGACGACGCCCGCGGCCACGCGGTTCTCCGGCAGCTCCGCGGTGTCGTCGATCGGGCGGCGCATCTCCTGGCGGTAGCGCCACACCCCGAACCCGGTGCCGACGACGAAGAACGCGATCGACACGACGACCGCGACGGTCTTGAGCCACGGGATCGAGTCGAGCAGGCCGGCGCCGTAGTAGCCGAGCATCAGCAGCGTCGGCACCCAGAGGACCGCGCCGACGGTGTTGGCCAGCAGGAACTTGCGGTTGTCCATGCGGACGGCGCCCGCGATCATCGGCGCCAACGTCCGGATCCACGGGATCCAGCGGGCCACGACGATCGACCAGAACCCCCACCGGTCGAGGAAGCGCCCCGCCCGCTCGAGGTTGGCCTTGTTGAGCATCTTCCCGTCCTTGCGGGCGAGGATGCGCGTGCCGGTGTAGCGGCCGACGAGGTAGCCGGCCTGGTTACCGGCCACGGCAAGCACCACCGCCACGAACGCCAGCATCCATGCGCCGCGCTCGTGCCCGTGCTGCGCCAGGACGACGCCCGCCGCGACGAGCAGCGAGTCACCCGGCAGGAACAGCCCGACGATGAACGCGCACTCGAGGAAGATGAACGTGAGCACGACGGCCCAGACCGTGGCGGGGCCCGCTGAGTCGAGCGGTCCCCAGGCCAGGGTCGTCGTGAGGGCGGTCGTGGTGGTCACTGGTCTCCAGCATTGTCGCCGGGCCCGGTCGTCGCAAAGATGATCAGCGGCGGGCGCGGTGGGCGGGGCCCGGGCGGGCACGCCGCGCCCGGACGACCTCGATGATGATCGGGATGATCGAGATCAGCACGATCAGGATCAGCATGACCTCGATGTTGTTCTTGACGATGTCGAACTGCCCGAGGAAGTAGCCCAGCACCGTCACGCCCGCGGCCCACGCCACTCCACCGATCAGCGAGTACGTGAAGTACCGGCGCGGGTCCATCTTCGCGACGCCCGCCATCACGGTGATGAACGTGCGGACGATCGGCACGAAACGCGCCATGACGATCGCGCGGTTGCCGTACTTGTCGAAGAAGCCCTGCGTCTTCACGACGTGCTCGGGCTTGAACAGCTTCGACTTCGGCTTGTCGAAGATCGCCGGGCCCGCTGCCCGGCCGATCCAGTACCCGCACGCGTTTCCCACGAACGCGGCGACCACCAGGATCAGGCACGTCAGCCACAGCGGCGTCTTGATCGAGCCCTGCGCGACGAACAACCCCGCGGTGAACAGCAACGAGTCACCCGGCAGGAAGAACCCCAGCAGCAGACCGCACTCGGCGAACACGATCAACGCGAGCCCGACCAGCGCCCACGGACCCAGCCACTCGATGATCGTGTCGGGCTGGAGCCACTCCGGGCCCAGGGCCAGCGTGGCGGTCGACGGCGCGATGCCGAGGAGATTCGTCACGGTTCACGACGGTACCCGGCCCCGCGACTCACCCGAGCGGCGGTAGCAGCCCCGGGACGAGCACCGACAGCAGCGCCAACGCGCACCCGAGCACGGCGCCGCCCAGCAACGCGACCGTCAGCGCCCATCCGACCTGGTTCATCGGGCTGCGCGGCGCGGACCGCCGGCCCCGGCTCGCCCCGGTCGCGGTGACGGCCTGCTGCGACCACATGCCGGACGCCTCGTGCGGGGAGTGCGACGGCTGCTGCATGGACTGGTGCACCGGCGCGAGCCTCGCCGAGGCCTGCGGGCCCGGTGCCGGCGCGAGCGGCGCCGGGGGACGGCGCAGCGGATCGGGCTGCGGCGGCGCGGCCGCGAACGGGTTCCCACTGGTCTGCCCGGCACGGGCGCGCAGCGCTTCGGACAACTTCCGACCCGGGTCGTCCATCGCCGTCACGGTGCCGTTCTCCCTGTTCACGGGGGGTCTGGGCCTCATCGGCCCGACGCGCGGGCCGCCATCACCTTCGCGACGGTGTCGAGCCCCCGGCTCGCCGTCGACTTGACCGTACCGCGGCTGATGCCCGTCGCCTCCGCGATCTCGGCTTCCGACATCCCCCCGTAATAACGGAGGACGAGGACCTCGCGCTGCCGCGGCGGAAGCGTCGCCAGCGCGTCGACGACCGCCTGGTGCTCGGCCGACAGCATCGCCAGCGACTCCGCCGAACGGGCGTTCACGCTGTGCGGGGGCACGTAGTCGCGCGCCGTGCGGCGGCGGCGCAGCACCGACCGCGACCCGTTGACGACGGCCGTGCGCAGGTACGCGACCGCGGCAGCCTCGTCGCGCAGCCCGCCCCAGTTGCGGTGCAGGCCCGTGAACGCCTCCTGGACGACGTCCTCGGCGGTGGTCGGGTCGTCGACCAGCAGGACGGCGAGCCGGACCAGCCGGAGCCGGTGGTCGTTGTACAGATCGGCCAGCGTCCGCGGGGGCGCACCCGGCGGGGGCGGCGGCGGAGCGGCGACAGGATCCGGGCCCGCGTCGATGCGGCGCAGCCTGCTGAGGGTCTGCTCGACGGCCCGCTCACCCTCGGTCGGCGCATGCCGGCCGGTGGCGGATCCCGGGAACGGTCCCCCGACGCCGTAGCGGTCGTGGGGCTCGAAAGCGTGCTGGCTCGCCGTACTCCCCTCCCCGTTCACTCGCCGGAGTCTATCGGCGGCCGGATCCGGCATTGGCGGAGCCCGCCCCCGGGTACGCGATAATCGCCCGTGACGAGCGCCGCCCCATGCCGATCGCCACTCCCGAGGTCTACAACGCGATGCTCGACGGTGCCAAGAAGGGGGAGTACGCCTTCCCGGCGATCAACGTGACCAGCAGCGAAACCCTCAACGCGGCCATCCGGGCCTTCGCGGAGGCCGAGAGCGACGGCATCGTCCAGCTGTCGACGGGTGGCTCCGAGTTCGCGTCCGGCCTCGGTGTGAAGGACATGGTCGTCGGCTCCGTCGCGATGGCCGAGTTCGCACACGTCGTCGCGAAGCAGTACCCGGTCAACGTGGTGCTGCACACCGACCACTGCCCCAAGGACAAGCTCGACGGCTTCGTACGCCCGCTGATGGCGATCAGCGCCGAGCGCGTCGCCCGCGGCGAGGAGCCGCTGTTCCAGTCGCACATGTGGGACGGGTCCGCGGTCGAGCTCGAGGAGAACCTGCAGATCGCGGCCGAGCTGCTCGACGCCGCCGCCAAGGCGAAGATCGTCCTCGAGGTCGAGATCGGCGTCGTCGGCGGCGAGGAGGACGGCGTCCACAACGAGGTCAACGAGAAGCTCTACACGGCGCCGGGCGACTACGAGCGCACCGTCGAGGTCCTCGGTGGCGGCGAGAAGGGCCGCTACCTGCTGGCCGCGACGTTCGGCAACGTGCACGGCGTCTACAAGCCGGGCAACGTCAAGCTGCGGCCGGAGATCCTGAAGGAGGGCCAGGAGGTCGCGCGCGCCAAGCTCGGGCTGCCTGCCGACGCCAAGCCGCTCGACCTCGTCTTCCACGGCGGCTCGGGCTCGGCCCTCGAGGAGATCCACGAGGCGATCTCGTACGGCGTCGTGAAGATGAACGTCGACACCGACACCCAGTACGCCTTCACCCGCCCGATCGCGACGCACATGTTCCAGAACTACGACGGCGTCCTGAAGATCGACGGCGAGGTCGGCAACAAGAAGCAGTACGACCCGCGCTCGTACCTGAAGAAGGCCGAGCAGTCGATGACCGACCGCGTCGTCGAGGCCTGCCAGACCCTCAAGTCCGC
>MEGH01000040.1 GCA_001725415.1 Pseudonocardia sp. SCN 73-27 | reverse complement strand
GTGGCCGCAGCACGTGCCGACGCCGCCCCCCGCGTCGCCGCAGGCCGCGCCGCCGTGGGCGCAGCCGTTCTACGGGCGCGTGCCGGTGGCCCGCCCGCCCTACCCGGCGCCGGGCCACCCGGCACAGGCCTATCCGGTGCCGCCGCCGCTGCCACCCCCCGTGCCGCCGCGCAGCCTGCCGCCCGGGCCCGTCGCCTGCCCGTCGTGCGGACGGCCCGTCGCCCCCGGCTGGGGCCCCTGCCCCTACTGCGCGCGGCAACGTGCATCGCTGCGCTGGGTCGCGACGCCGCCGCCCGGCGCCGGCCCCCCGCCCGCCGACAGGCCGCGTCGCCCCTACACCGGACCGCCGTCCTACCGCGGCGTCCCGCGCTGGGGGTTCCCGGCGCTGCCGTACCTGCGCGAGACCGGGCCCGAACCCGTCGCCGACTGGGTGCGCGCCCGCGCACTCGCCCAGACCCTCGTCCCCGCACTGTGGGCCACCGCTGCCGTCGCCCTCCTCGCCGCCGGCGCCGAGATCTGGCGGTACGTCCTGCTCGTCATGAGCAGATCCGGTGCGCTCTCGGCAGGCGTGGTGTCGGCGTCGGACATGCTCGTCGCCGGGGCCGGCTGGCTCGTCACCGTCCTCGGGCTGCTCACCGGGCTGCTCGTCGTCGGCTGGTCGATCAGAGCGTCCTGCGCGGCCGCCGAACGCGCCGACAGGGTGCCGTCCCGGTCGGCGCGCGAGATCGTCGTCGGCTGGGTCGTGCCGGTCGTGAACCTGTCGGTGCCCGGGTCGGTGCTGGCCGAGATCGAGCACGGCGCCCTCGACCGCCCCGCCGACGAACGACCACGCCCCTCCCGACAGCTGCTCGTGTGGTGGGCGGTCTGGGCGGTCGGCATCGTCCTCGCGATGGTCGTGTTCGCGCTGTCGTTCCGCACCGGCGTGCAGGCCCGCGCCGACGGCGTCGTCCTCCACGCGCTCGTCGACCTCGTCGCCGCCGCGGTCGCCGTGCTCACCGCCAAGCTGATCGCCGCGCTGTCGCTGCTGCTCGGGCCGGTCCGCGCGCCCGTCCGCGAGACCCTCGTGACCGTGCGGGCGGGCGACTGACCTGCGCCGGGTGCCGTTCGCTACGGTCTGACCCCTGATGGCCAAGAAGACACGCAACCGGGCCGCCGCCGCGAGCGCCCCCGGCGAGAACCCCCGCCGCCCCTGCCCCTGCGGGTCGGGCAAGCGCTACAAGGTCTGCCACGGAGCCGGCGACGACGTCATCGTCATCCGTCCGTTCGACGGCCTGGCCGCGGAACCCGACCTCGTTGCCATGCGAGAGTTCCTGCCCTCGGCCACCGCCCCGTTCCCGTTGCGGGACAAGGACGAGCGCCCCGTCACGGTCACATCGGTGCTGCCGGGAGCCTCGGCCGCGCTCGTCCGCGCCGACGGCTCGATCATGATCGGCATGCAGGTGCAGACGCGGTCGGGCGACCTCTCCGCCGACGTCGCCCGCGCCGTCCGCTGGGCCCAGCAGGCCGAGGCGGGGGAGTCGCTGCCCGTCGTCGGTCCCGGCCTCGGCGGCGACCCCGTCCGCCTCCAGGACCTCCTCGACCCCGACGCCACCCTCGACCTCACCATGCACCAGGACTTCGGCTGGTGGGTGCCCGAGCAGGACGGCGACCTCGCCCCCGAGCTCGCCGCGATGCTCGAGCGGGCCAACTCGGTGATCATGCCGACGGAGCCCGTCGTCGCCGACGGTGTCCGCGCCGCCTACTGGGTCGACACCGGCTCCAAGGCCCACATCCGCTGGGTGCGTCCCGAGCCCGAGGACCGACTCCTCGCCGCCATGGCCCGGCTCCAGGCGGGCGACGGCCTCGCCCTCTCCGACGACGCCCGCTACCTCGGCTCGTTCCGGGCGCACGGCCTGCTCGTCCCCGTGTGGGACCTCGACCGTGACCTCCACCCCAAGGAGTGGACGGCGCCCGTCGCCGCCTTCGCCGCCCGGCTCGACGAGGCCCTCGCCGGCCTCGACGACACCCCGCCCACCGACGCCGAGCGCCGCGCCCGCGACGCCCTCGCCGGTAAGCAGGTCACTCTGCGCTGAGGCGCCTGGCCGTCGGTTGTCCGCCCGCCGGCGGCGGCGCGCCTCGAGATCGGGCCGCCCGCCGCAGGTGGTGGGCTGCCCCCCTGCCGCAGGCGCGCGGCTCAGATCCGTCCGCCCGCCACAGGCGGTGCGGAGGTGTCATCGACGCCACCTCCTCCACCTGCTCCTTCAGGAACCACTGCATGAACTGCTCGCCGAGGTAGTCGCCCTCGTCGCGCGCCGTCCGGGCCAGCGTGGTGACCTGCGCGGTCACCTCCTTCTCCTGCGCCAACGCCAGCTCGACGACGTCCTCCACCGTCGCGAAGTCGTTGCGCACCTCCCCGATCCCCGGGATCGCGACCCGATGACCCGAGTCGAGCAGGTACTGCACGATCGCCATCGCGTGGTTGCGCTCCTCCAGCGCCTGCGCGTAGAAGTGCGCGGCGAGCTGCGGCAGGTCCTCGTCGTCGAGGAACACCGCGACCGCCGTGTACTGCTGGCTCGCGGTGAACTCGTTGCGGATCTGGTCGCGGAGCAGGACCTGGAACTTCGACTCGTCGACCACGGGGTAAGGGTACCCTGATCGTCGTCGATCATGGTTCTACCAGGCAAAAGTGTGTGAGCATCCGCACCCGGTCAGCGCTGACCGTTCCGCTTAGTATCCCGACCATGGGACTTCTCGATGCCAAGGTCGTCATCGTCACCGGAGCGGGTCGGGGGATCGGCCGCGGTGAGGCGCTGGAGTGCGCCGCACAGGGCGCAGCCGTCGTCGTCGCCGAGTTCGACCCCGAGGCCGGCGAGGCCGTCGCCAAGGAGATCGAGGCCGCCGGCGGGCGCGCCGTCGCCGTCAGCGGGGACGTCGCCGACTCCGCGGTCGCCGACTCGCTGGTCCGCACCGCCGTCGAGGAGTTCGGCCAGCTCGACGCCGTCGTCAACAACGCGGGCATCCTGCGCGACCGCACCACCGCCAAGCTCTCCGACGACGACTGGGACGCCGTCATCCGCGTCCACCTGCGCGGCCACTTCCTCCCGACCCGCGCCGCGATGCAGTACTGGCGCGAGAACAAGCGCGGCGGCCACCTCGTCCACACCGCCTCCACCTCCGGGCTGCTCGGCAACTTCGGCCAGGGCAACTACGGTGCCGCGAAGGCGGGCATCGCCGCCTTCTCGACGATCGTCGCCCAGGAAGGTGCCCGCGCCGGCATCACCAGCAACGCCATCGCCCCCACCGCGCTCACCCGCATGACCCTCGACCTCATGCCGCAGGAGTTCCGCGACCAGCGCGACGAAGCCCTCGCCCGCGGCGAGTTCGACTTCTTCGCCCCCGAGAACATCGCCCCCCTCGTCGCGTTCCTGTGCTCGGACGCCTCCAACCACATCAGCGGCAAGGTCTTCGGGGTGCAGGGCGACAGCGTCGAGATCTTCCAGCCCTACACATCGGTCGCGGAGATCAAGAACGACGGCAAGCGCTGGGACCCCGAGGACCTCCCCGGCCGCATCGACGAGCTCTTCACCGGCACCGGTGTCCAGGCCGGCGCGGAGAACATGATGGCGCGCATGCGCTACCAGATCCTGGACCTCTGACGCCGCCCAGCTGACGCCGCTCAGCGCGGGCGGCTGGGCCCGCCCGGGCTCGGCTGCCGCACTCCTTGCAGCTGCGTCGCACCCGTTGCACGGGGTGGAGTGACCTGTCGAGGACGCGGTTCCTGTCGTCGACGTGTGGGCTTCCCGGTCGCCGCCCCGGCTGCGGGGTGCGCGTCGGCCGAAGAAGGCACGCGGGGGCTGTCTGACGCGCGCGCCCGGCCGAGCGCACCGCACCCCCTTCGGTGGTCCCCGCTCCGCCGGGTGAGCGGCTCACGGAAGGGCAGTCGCGGAGCCGTTGCTGCGCAACGGCTCACGGCAACCAGGACACGTGGCCCTTCAGTAACCCGTACCCGACGAAGGCGACGATGTCGATGAGGGCGTGGGCGGCGACGAGGGGCAAGAGGCGGCCGGTGCGTTGCCAGTAGCGGCCGAAGATCAGCCCCATGATCAGGTTGCCGATGAACCCGCCGAAGCCCTGGTAGAGGTGGTAGGCCCCGCGCAGGACCGCGGCGGCGAGCAGGGAGCGGTTGGGTGACCAGCCCAGCTGTCGCAGCCGCGTCAGCAGGTAACCGATCATGACGATCTCCTCGGCCCAGGAGTTCGCGAGAGCCGAGGCGACGAGGGCGGGGATGCGCCACCAGGTGTCGGTGAGCGTCGTCGGGGCGATGGTGAGGCTGATGCCGATGGCGTGGGCGACGAGGTAGAGGCCCAGGCCGGGGATGCCGATGATCGCGGCGAGGCCGGCGGTGGCGGCGGCGTCGCGGCCGGGGCGGCGGGCGTCGAGGCCGACGTCGCGCATGGCGAAACCGGCACGCAGGAGGAGGTAGGCGCCGAGGGCGCCCCAGCCGACGAGCTGGAGGACGCGGGTGAGCTGCAGGGCGAGGTCGACGAGGGTGGCCGCGGCGGCGGGGGCGTTGAGGGCGACCTGTTGCTCGGAGAGGGGGGTGGTGGCGAGCAGGGAGTCGATGAGCGACAGCGCGGAGCGCAGGGCGGAGAGGCCGAGCGTCACGGTGAGGACGACGAGGATCTCGGTGACGACGAGTCTGCGGCGGGCGGGGTCCTCGATCACCCCGGAGTCGGGGCCGGTGGGGGTGGGCGGGGCGAGCCAGCTGCGGAGGCCGTCGGGCACGGGAGCCGACGCTACCGGGACACGTATCCTGGCCTCGTGCTCCGCCTCGCCTTGTCCCCCCGCTGGTGGGTCTGGCACATCCTGACCCTCGGCGCGATGGCCACGTGTGCGTTCCTCGCCGCGTGGCAGTGGGGTCGTGCGGGGTCGGCGATGGGCTCGGCCCTGAACGTCGGTTACGGGCTGCAGTGGCCGTTGTTCGCAATCTTCTTCGGCGTGATGTGGTGGCGTTTCCTGCGGTTGGAGGCGCGGCGGATCGCCGGCAAGGATGCCGACGAGCAGGTGCCGCCGCCGGTGGAGGCGGAGCCGGTGCAGGAGGTCCACGAGCCGGCGCCGGTGCCGCCACCGGTGGAGGCGGAGCCGGTGCAGGAGGTCCACGAGCCGGCGCCGGCCGCCACAACCCCGGTGGCGGTAGACGAGGAGCCGGAGGACGGCGAGGGCCCGTTCGGGGTGCGTCGGAAGGCCGCGCAGCCGGTGGAGGACGACGAGGACCCGCAGCTGGCTGCGTACAACCGGATGTTGGCGAAGCTCGCCGAGCACGACCGGGGCCGCTGACCGGGCCGGAGCCGTGACGGCCCCGTCCGTACACTCGGTGGTGTGAGCGTGCCCGCCGACACCAGCAAGCAGGCGCCGATGCGGCCGGTCGGCCCGCGGCTGCTGATCTACCGGATCGCTGCGTGGGTGACGGGTGTCGGCCTGTTGTTGCTGACGTTCGTGGCGTTGCCGCTCAAGTACATCTGGGACATCCCGGGCCCGACGACGGTCATCGGCATCGTCCACGGGTGGCTGTACATGATCTACATCGTGTGCACGCTGGTGCTGGCGGAGCGGGTGCGGTGGCGGCCGGTGACGGCGTTGCTGATCCTGCTGGCGGGGACGATCCCGATCGCGTCGTTCGTGGCCGAGCGCAAGGTCACGAAGGAGATCGAAGGACGTCAGGCCGCCGCCGGCTGACGTTCCCGGCGGCGGCCTGCCGCGTCCGACCCCCTGGCCGGTGGTTGGTGCCGTGAGGCGGGTTCAGCCCTGCTGTTCTTCGCCTGCGTAGCTGGCGTCGAGCTCCTCGGCGGGGGCGGCTTGTCTGCCGTAGCCGCAGCCGACGAGCGCGGTGAGCTGGGTGCGCAGCTCCTGGACGGTGGTGGCCTCCTGGGGCCAGGCGAGGCGGACGTCGTGGTCGCCGGTGGGTGTCTCGATGCGCAGGCGGATGCCGCAGCGGTCGACGCCGAGGGGGCGGATGCGGGCGCCGGGGGTCGCGCGCAGCGGCGCGGGCAGGTGCCGGGCGAGCGAGACGAAGACCTCCGGGTGTACCTCTTCGAGGTGGCCGAGCCAGCGTTCCTCGAGCATGCAGTACGGGTCCGGGTGGGCGGCGGCGAGCTCGACGGGGGCGAGTGAGGCGGTGCCTTCGGCGTCGGCGAGGACGGCGGAGCCGGGCTCGATGCGGACGAGGGTGGCGCCGTGGCCGAGGTCGAGGAGCCGGTGATTCGGGCGGGCGTCGGCGGCGTGGAGTGCCGCGTGTCGGGCCTCCTCGTCGGCGGGGACACGCAGCCAGCCGGTGATCCACAGCAGGGCGCGGACGGGTTCGCGCAGGTCGACGGCGGCGTAGTCGGCCAGTTCGAGCATCACGGGGATTTCGCCGCGGGGGTCGAGGCGGGCCTGTTCGACGATGGCGGAGTCCTCGTCGAGGAGCAGGATCGCCGAGCCGTCGGCGTGCACGTGGTGGTAGACGGGGACGACGGGTTCGGGCCCGCCGGTGCCGACGAGTGCCGCGCGTCCACCACGCGTGGTGAGGCTGCGGGCGCGCTCGGCGTCCGTGGGCGTCGGCGGTCGCCGGAGCCTGGTCGTCCCCACGTCGATCTCCTCTGTGTTAGGTGAGGCTAAGTTATCTTGACGATCGGCGGGTGTCCAGGCCTCCGGTAGCGCCTGCCCCCTTGTCCGGCGCGTGCGGGGCGCCGGTTAGCGTGTGGACCCGTGACGACCGTGCCATCGGGCAGCTCTGCCGCTCCGGGGTCGGTCCCACCGCTGTTCGCCTCGTTCGTCGACGACGCGAGCCTGCTCCGGCCGGACGGCGGACTCGGGGTCGACACCGTGGTCGAGGGCTACCTCGACACCCGCGACGGTGACCACGGCGGTCTGCTGGGCCGCCTCGTATGTCCCGTGTCCCGGCTCTCGCCGCTGGTGACCGAGCTCGCGCGGTCGGCGCCGGCCGCGCCGGTCGAGCTGGCCCTGGTCGTCGACAGCGGTCTGGGGTCGGTCCCGAAGGCGTTGTCGACGGTGTTCTCGCGCGCCACGCTGCTCACCCCGCGCACGGTGGAGACGTCGGCGCCGGTCGACCTCGACCCGGTCTGGCTGGAGCGCGTCGCGGAGTTCGTGCCCGACGACGTGACGGCCGTCGTGGAGCCCCGCCGTCCCATCACCGGGGACGCCGACGACGTCGCGGCCTGGCTCGACGCCGTGCGCCGGGTCGCGGAGAACCGCTGCGAGCCCAAGCTGCGCTGCGGCGGCCCCCGTGCGTCCGACGTACCCGCGGTCGACGAGGTGCAGCGGTTCCTCGCCATCGCCGCCGAGACGGGGCGGGCGGTCGCGGTCGTCGGGCTGAGCCGGCTGGTCCGTTCCGCCGACGAGTCGGGCACCATGCAGCACGGCATTCTGAACCTGCTGGTGGCGGCGGCCCGGGCGGTCGACGGCGGCGACGTCGCCGCGGCGTTGACGTCGACCGACGCCGACGAGCTCGTGGCCGCGACCCGCGAGCTGGGTGGCGCGGAGAACGAGACGGTGCGCCGGGTGCTGGCGCGCTGTGGCGCGGGCCGCGACGAGGTCGCCGCCCTGGGCGCGCTGGCTGCCTGAGCCGACAGACGGAAACGAGGTGAGGCGGCCCCGCCTCGACGGACCCCCTTCCTCCGTCGCGGCGACGCCGCCTCGTTCAGAATTACGAGCGGGCGCGGCCTGCGGTTCGCAAGTTGCGTCGAACGGACCAGCCGGTGTCGCCGAACGGTGGCCGAGACCGCCTGCGGACGGTCGGTGGCCCGTGGATAGGGTCGGGACGTGCCCCGACTCGCGTTCCTGGGCCCGGCCGGAACCTTCACCGAGCAGGCGCTGCGTACCCTCCCCGAGTCCGTCGGGGCGGAGCTGCTGCCCTGCCCCGGCAACCCGGCGGTGCTGGCCGCCGTCCGTGAGGGCCGTGCCGACGCCGGTTGCGTCCCGATCGAGAACTCCGTCGAGGGCGCGGTGCCGCCGGTGCTCGACGGGCTGGTGGAGGACCCGCCGTTGGTGATCGTGCGGGAGGTCGTGATCCCGGTGGGTTTCGTGCTGGCGGTGAGGCCGGGCACCCGGGCCGCCGACATCCGCACGGTCTCGTCGCACTCGCACGGCATCGCGCAGACGCGGGGCTGGATCGCGGCGAACCTCCCCGGCGCCGACGTCCGCACCTCGACGTCGACGGCGGAGGCCGCGGCCCAGGTGGCCCGCGGTGAGATCGACGCGGCGGCGTGCGCCCCGATCGCGGCGACCGGGCACGGCCTCGAGGCACTGGTGAGCGACATCGCCGACAACC
The DNA here is from genome assembly GCA_001725415.1 of Pseudonocardia sp. SCN 73-27. Classification (GTDB taxonomy): domain Bacteria; phylum Actinomycetota; class Actinomycetes; order Mycobacteriales; family Pseudonocardiaceae; genus Pseudonocardia. The sequence continues at coordinate 58,642 of MEGH01000040.1, read as the reverse complement.
CCGGAGCGGTGACCCGGTTCGTGCTGGTGGCGCCGCCGTCGGCGCCGCCCGCGCCGTCGGGCAACGACCGCACGACCCTGGCCGCGACCACGGAGAACCGCCCCGGGTCGCTGCTGGGGCTGCTCACGGAGCTGGCCGTCCGCGGGATCGACCTGACGCGCATCGAGTCGCGCCCGATCAAGCACCGTCACGCCGAGTACTGGTTCCACCTCGACTGCACCGGCCACGTCGCCGAGTCCGCGATGGGTGAGGCGTTGGCCGCACTCCACCGCCGATGCGACGAGGTCCGCTACCTGGGCTCGTACCCTCGGGCTGCGGGGGTCGAGGGCAACGGGTCGCACCGTGGCCCGGGTGCCCCGGCCGTGCCGATGAGCACGGCGGGTGATGCGGAGTTCGCCGCGGCCCAGGATTGGCTGGCAGCGTTGCGGTCTGGAGGACACGGATGACGGGCACGATCGGGACGGACGCCGAGGCCGGCGTCGACGTCGACACTGTTGTCGACGAGGACCCGCCGGAGGTTCCCGTCGACGGGCTGCGGCTCGTCCTGGTGCGCCACGGCCAGACCGACGCCAACGCGGGCCACATCCTCGACACGGCGCTGCCCGGCTTCCCCTTGAACGACCTGGGGCACGCGCAGGCCCGTTCCGTGGCCGGGGTGCTGTCCGAGTGGCCCGTCCGTGCGGTGTTCGCGTCGAAGGCGACCCGCGCGCAGGAGACGGCGGCGCCCGTCGCCGCGGCCCACGGTCTGCCGGTGACGGTCCTGGAGGGCGTGCACGAGATCTCCGTGGGCGACCTCGAGGGTGCCGCCGACGCCCATTCGCGCCGCATCTTCGAGGACGTCTACGACGCCTGGTGGGGCGGTGACCTGGGACGGGCCATGCCGGGTGGCGAGTCGGCGTCGGACGTCCGGGAGCGGACGCTCCCGGTGGTCGACGAGCTGGCCGCGGCGGCCGACGACCTGCCGCCCGGGTCGGCGATCGTGCTGGTCAGCCACGGTGCGACGATCCGGATCCTGGCGGGCGCGCTGCTGGGCGACACCGTCGAGACCGCCTACGTGCCCAACACGGGCCGGGTCGTGCTGGTGCGCGACCCGGGGTCCGACACGGGCTGGACGCTGCAGCTGTGGGACAGCGGACCGACCCTCGCGGGCGACGTGACGGCGGGCGCCACCGGCTGACCCACGGCCGGCCCCTCTCGGAACAGGGAGCTCAGCCCCAGCCGAGGCGGTGCAGGGTGTCCTCGTCGATGCCGAAGTGGTGTGCGATCTCGTGCACCACGGTCACGGCGACCTCGTGGACGACGTCGTCCTCGTCGTCGCAGATGTCGAGGATCGCGTCCTGGAACAGGGTGATCCGGTCGGGCAGGACGCCCGCGTACTCGGTGGTGCGTTCGGTGAGCGCGACGCCCTCGTACAGCCCGAGCAGCGTCTCGTCGTCGGGGTGTCGGTCCTCGACGAGCACGACCACGTTGTCCATCGCCGACGCCAGCTCCCGGGGAACGGCGTCGAGCGCGTCGCCGACCAGCTCCTCGAAGCGACGGCGGCTCATCCCGACGGTCATGAGGCGTCGATCAGGTGTTGCCGCCCCCGCCGCCGCTACCGGGCAGCGGAAGCACCTGCGTGGGGATCGGCACCGGGGGCTCGGCGGTGGTGCCGCCGGGCGGCGCGTCGACCGGGCTGGTGGGTGCGCTGGAGCCGTCGGCCGGGGCGCCGGGCGACGACGGGGTGCCCGGCTGGGTGGGCGGCGCCGGGGTACCGGCAACGGTGACCGGGCCCTTGGCCGAGCCGGTGACGGGCGCGAAGCCGCTGCGGTCGGGCAGCAGCGCGGCCAGGTTGCAGTTGACCTTGTGCGACCCGACCTGCCACGACTGCTCGGCCACGTTGTCCCAGTAGACGGTGAGCTTCTTCTGCGCGATGGCGTCGGCGCTGCCCGCGTACTGGGCGGCGATCTCGCCGCACTTCGTCTGCAGGTACTTGTCCTGGTCGTCGACCGAGGGGTATTTGCCGTCCTTGAACTGCTCGGTGAGATCGACGACGCCGACGGTCTCGACGGCGTGCGGCCCGGCGCAGGACACGGGGTCGCCGACGGTGCGGCCGTCGATCGCGAGGCAGGTGCCGGCGGCCTCGACCTTGGACTGGTCCTGGTCGGCGACCTTGCCGGTGATGGGCAGGAAGCTGCCGCTCTTGGTGTTGGTCTGCAGGCCGCAGCGCATCGACCGCTCGCCCTCGGCCCACTTGGCCTGCGACGGCTTCAGCGCGCCGACCCGGAACCTGCCGTCCTGGTCGAACTTGTCGCCCAGGTAGGCGGCCACCATCGGGGTGCAGCGGTCGCCGACGAGCTGGCGCCACATGCGGTCGTCGGGCAGCGCGGCCTGGTCGGTGACCTGCACCGAGCCGGCCTGCTCGAACCGGTGCGGCTGCCCGCACGGGACGGCGACGGTGTCGGCCGCGTCGGCACGGGTCCAGTTCAGGCAGGTGCCGGCCTCGGCGGGCGGCGGCGGCAGGTCGGCCAGCCTGCGGGCCTCGGCCGCGGCCGGGTCGGGCAGTGTCGCGAGCGTGCTCAACACGGGTACCGACGTGTCGGCGAACCGGTCGAGCAGGGTCACGGCCAGCATGGTCACCGCGCCGATGAGGACTCCGATCACGATGCGCCGCACCGGGTGCAGCGCGCGCTTGGGTGCCCGGTCGGGTTCCCGCGGGGGGCGGGACGCCGACGGCCGGGGAGCACCTGGGGGGCGACGACGGGCTGCGGTGGGGGACCGCCGCTCCGGCGCCGTGAGGGGCGTGGCCATGTCGGTCGCAATCATGCCGTTACCCGGATCGGGTGAGTGAGCGGGTGTCACGATCGGGCGGTCATCGGTCGCCGGGGTGCGGCGGACGTGCGGCGTTACGCTGTGATCGGCAGGCCTATAGGGTGCGCGCGGGGGTGAGTGATGTCGGAGGGAACACCCGGCGGTGAGCGGCCGGACGCGAGCGACGACCAGCCCGAGCAGCCCACCCAGGGGCAGCCGGTTCAGCGGGGCCGGATGAGCTTCCAGGACGAGAACACCACGCCCCGGGAGCCCACCCTCGCCGAGCGTCGCGCCCGCCAGCAGGCCGAGCGCCGTGCGCGCGAGGAGGCGTCGGCCCGCGTGCTCGAGGAGCAGGCGAAGAGCAAGAAGCGCAAGCGGATCCTGATCGGCACCGGGGTCACGGTCGGCGTCGTCGCGGTCATCGCCATCGGCTACGCCATCGCCAACGCGAACGACGAGGTCGAGGCGCGCTGCGTCGACGAGAACAACGTCGTCGTCGACGACAGCAACTGCGTCACCCCTGCGAGCAACTCCTCCGGCGGCACCTACTACGGCGGCGCCGGCTTCTACCCGATCTTCATCGGCGGCGGCGGCCGGCAGTACCACTACAACTACGGCGGCTCGGGCAGCATCGGGCAGGTCGCGTCCGGCGGCTCGACCGTCACGCCCAAGGACTCGGCCACCGTCAAGAGCGGTACGTCCGGCAAGACGATCTCCCGCGGCGGGCTCGGCGTCTCCAGCAAGGGGTCGAGCAGCGGCGGCGGTTCCAGCAGCAGCGGGTCGTAGATGCGCAGGGAGAAGGGCACTCCTCGGCCCGGCTGGGAGAAGATCGTCAGCGAGCAGGGGATGGTGTACGGCACTCCGGGCCGCGGCGCGGGCGGCGCCGCGCGCCCGTACTGGGACGAGTCGGTCCACTACGTCTTCGAGATGGACGAGATCCTCTCCCTCGAGGCCGACGTCGAGCTCCTGCACTCGATGTGCCTCGACGCGGTCGACCACGTCGTCACCACGGAGCGGTTCCGTGACTTCGCGCTGCCCGAATGGTCGTGGGAGTCGGTCGCGGCGTCGTGGCGGCGCCACGACCCGCACGTCTACGGCCGCTTCGACCTGCGCTACGACGGCTCCGGCCCGGCGAAGCTGCTGGAGTACAACGCCGACACCCCGACGACGCTGCTCGAGGCGTCGCTGCTGCAGTGGTACTGGCTCAAGGACGTCCACCCCGCCGACGACCAGTGGAACTCCCTGCACGAGAAGCTCGTCGAGCGCTGGACGGAGATCAAGGCGGGGCTGCCCGGCTCCGAGGTGCACTTCACCTGGTCGGGCTCGGAGACCACCGGCGAGGACCACGTCACCGTCGGCTACCTGCAGGAGACGGCGGCCGAGGCGGGGATCGACACCGTCGGCCTGGCCATCGAGGACATCGGCTGGGAGGCGGCGCTCGACCGCTTCGTCGACCTCGCCGAGGCGCCGATGGCCGCCGTGTTCAAGCTCTACCCGTGGGAGTGGGTGCTCTCCGACGACTTCGGCAAGCACGTCGCCCGCAGCCTGCCCGACACGCTGTGGCTCGAGCCGTTGTGGAAGTCGCTGCTGTCCAACAAGGCACTGCTGGCCGTGCTCTGGGAGATGTACCCCGGGCACCCCAACCTGCTGCCCGCCTACCTGCAGCACCCCGGGCTGCTCACCGACTACGTGAAGAAGCCGCTTCTCGGACGAGAAGGGGCGAACGTCTCGATCGTGTCACCGGGCAGCGAGGTGTCCACCGGCGGCGTGTACGGCGAGGAAGGATACGTCTACCAGCTGTTCGACCCGCTGCCGGAGTTCGACGGGTTCCGTCCGGCACTGGGCGCGTGGGTGGTCGGCGACTCCGCCGCCGGGCTCGGCATCCGCGAGACCGTCGGGCTGGTCACCGACGACGGTGCCGCGTTCGTCCCGCACCGCATCCCCGAGTCCTGAGTCCGAGATCCCCGAGTCCTGAGTTCGAGTCCGGTCCCCGATCCCCGAGTCCGATCCCGCTCCCCGGAAGGAACACCCCCATGACCGCCCTGCTGGCCCTCGAGCCTGGATTCTTCGGGACCGTCGGCCGCGGCATCGGCGCGATCCTGCTGTACGCGCTGATCGGCCTGCTGCTGATGCTGCTCGGATTCTGGGCCATCGACCTGACGACGCCCGGCAAGCTCAACCGGATGGTCCGCGAGGGGCTGCCCAACGCCGTCGTCGTCACGTCCGCGGGCATGGTGAGCATGGCGCTCATCGTCGTCACCGCGATCTACAGCGTGTCCGGGGCGCTCGCCGAGGGCCTGCTGGCGTCGCTGATCTTCGGCCTCGTCGGGATCGTCGCGCAGGTGCTGGCCGTGCGACTGCTGGAGTGGGTGACGGGCATCGACATCGGCCACGTCCTCGCCGCGCCCGACCTGAAGCCGCAGGCCTGGGTCGTCGCCGCCGCGCACGTCGCGCTGGGCCTGGTCGTCGCGGTCGCGATCCTCTGACGACCGGCGCCTCGTAGGCTGGGGCGCGTGCAGGCACCCCGGCTGGTCGCGACCGACGTCGACGGGACGCTGCTCGACCCCCAGCTGCAGGTGACCGAGCGGACCGCCCGCGCCGTCGACGACTACGTCGCGGACGGCGGCCGGTTCGTGCTGGTCACCGGGAGGCCCCCGCGCTGGATCCCGCCGGTCGCCGCCCAGCTCGGCTCGGTGCGGCTCGCGTTGTGCGCCACCGGCGCCGTCCTCTACGACGCCGTCGCCGACCGGGTGCTGTGGGCCCGCGAGATCGACCGCGACACCCTCGCCTTCCTCGCCGACGCCGCCCACCGCGCCCTGCCCGGCTGCGGCATCGCCGTCGAACGGGTCGCCACCGGCGCGTTCGACGACGTCGACGGCCAGTTCCTCGCCGAACCGGGCTACAGCCACGCCTGGGAGGACGACGACAGCGGCCGCACGGACCGCGCCGACCTGCTGTCCAGCCCGGCGGTGAAGCTGCTGGTCCGGATGCCCGGCATGACGTCGGAGGAGATGGTGGCCGCGCTCGGCCCCGCGGTCGGCGACGCCGTGGACCTCACGTTCTCCCACTCCGGCGGGCTCGTCGAGGCCTCGTCGCCGGGGATCACGAAGGCCACCGGGCTCGCCGAGGTCGCAGGTGCCGCCGGGATCGACGCGACCGACGTCATCGCCTTCGGTGACATGCCCAACGACATCGAGATGCTGCGCTGGGCCGGGCACGGTGTCGCGATGGGCAACGCGCACCCGGCGCTGATCGCCGTCGCCGACGAGGTGACCGCCCCCAACACCGACGACGGGGTGGCCCGCGTCCTGGAGCGGTGGGCGTCGTCCGGCCTCCCCGACACCGCCGCGGAAACCCGCCGCGCGTAGCATCGTGCGCCGGAACAACCGCCGAGCAGCGCCACCACCCCAGGTCCGGCGCACAGGAGGCCCACCACCGTGGCCGAGCCCGTCGTCCGTCCGGGCGAGACCGAACCCGCCCCGCCGCCCGTTCTCACGGTCGTCCCCGACGCAGCCGACCGGGCCCCGGAGGTCCGGATGCTCAACGCGGTCCAGGCCGTCGCCGCGAAGCCGCCGGTCGTGACGGTCGCCCGCCGGATGTCGCTGTTCGGTGAGCACGCCGCCGGCTGGCTGGCCCTCGGGCTCGTCGGTGCCGCCGTCGACCGCGAGCGCCGCCGGGACTGGCTCGGCGCCGTCGCCGGTGTCGCCGCCGCGCACGGCGCCTCGATCGCGGTGAAGCGCGTCGTGCGCCGCCGCCGCCCCGACGACCCCTCGGTCCGCGTGCTGGTCACGACGCCGAGCCGGCTGAGCTTCCCGTCGGCCCACGCCACCTCGACCACGGCCGCCGCCGTCCTCTACGGGGGCATGCTGAAGAAGCCGCTGGTGCCGGTGATCGTGCCGCCGATGGCGCTGTCGCGGCTGGTCCTGGGCGTGCACTACCCGTCCGACGTGCTCGTCGGCTCCGCGCTCGGCGCGGGCGTCGCCGGCGGCGTCCGGGCGTGGCTGCGTCGATCGGCGGCGCGACGGGCGGGCGAGCGATGACCAGCACCGACACCCCGCCCACCGCCGCGCCCGTGGTGCGCACCCCGGTCGGGATCGGCCTGGGCCTGCTGCGCACCATGCGGCCCAAGCAGTGGATCAAGAACATCCTCGTGCTGGCCGCGCCCTTCGCGGCCGGCGAGCTGTTCGACGGTCGCTCGGCCTACCACCTCGCCATCGCGTTCGTGGCCTTCTCGCTCGCCGCCTCCGCGATCTACCTGGTCAACGACGCCAACGACGTCGAGGCCGACCGCGCCCACCCCAAGAAGCGCAGCCGGCCCATCGCCGCCGGCATCGTCCCGGTCCGGCTGGCCTACGCCCTCGCCGTCGTCCTCATCCTCGGCTCGCTCGCGCTGAGCATCCTGGCGTCGCTGCAGCTGCTCATCGTGCTGGGCGTCTACATCGCGGTGCAGCTGGGCTACTGCTTCTGGTTCAAGCACCAGCCGGTGCTCGACATCTGCATCGTCGCCTCCGGCTTCCTGCTCCGCGCCATCGCCGGTGGTGCCGCGGCGAGCATTCCGCTGTCGCAGTGGTTCCTGCTGGCCGCCGGGTTCGGCTCGCTGTTCATGGTGGCGGGCAAGCGCTACGCCGAGATGATGCTGGCCGAGCGCACCGGCGCGAAGATCCGCAAGTCGCTGGAGAGCTACTCGTCGTCGTACCTGCGGTTCGTGTGGGCGTTGTCGGCCACAGTGCTGATCATGACCTACTGCCTGTGGGCCTTCGAGATCCGCGAGGCGCACCACAACTCGGTGTGGTCGATCATCTCGATCGTGCCCTTCGTCGTCGCCGTGCTGCGCTACTCGGTCGACGTCGACAGCGGCAACGGCGGGGCGCCCGACGAGATCGCGATCAAGGACCACGTCCTGCAGGTGCTCGGGCTGGCGTGGATCGCCACGCTCGTCCTCGCCGTCTACAGCTGACCTGCGTCAGACGCGGGCGACCGCGTCCGCCACCCACTCGAAGGCAGCGCGGAGACGCGGATCGTCGAACGTCGCGTCCGGCGCCCGCCCCTCCCGGTACGCGGCGTCGAGCGCGTCGGTCTCGGCGGCGTCGATGCCCTGGCGTGACATCCCGATGGTGTTCGCCCCGCGGGTCCTCGCAGGAGTCCCGTACGCCTTGGCGAAAGGGGGCAGGTCGCGGGTCACCGCCGCAGACATCCCGACCATCGAGCCCGGGCCGACGATCCTGCGCTGGTGCACTGTGGCGTTCATCCCGATCGTGGCGCCGGCACCGACCTGGGAATGACCACCGAGCGTCACGCCGGCCGAGGTCGTGACGCCGTCCTCGAGGATGCAGTCGTGCGCCACGTAGCTGCGGCTGAGCAGCCAGCAGCCCGCACCGAGATGAGTCGGCCGTCGGCTGCCCTGCTGGATGGAGGACATCTCACGTATGACACTTCCCGCACCGATCTCGACGCCGTGATGGTCGAGGTCGTCGTCCCACGCCGCGTTCTGCCGGGCGCTCGTGAGCTCGGGCGGGGTGCCGATGACACAGCCGGGGCCGATCCACACGTCGTCGCCGATCGTGCACGGGCCCAGGAGGACCGTGTTCGGGCCGATCACGACACGTTCGCCGAGCTCGACGCCCTTCGACAGGACGACGCTGGAATGGACCGTCACGGCGACACACGGTAGAGGCGCCGGTCGATGCATCCGGAAGCGGTCCCGTTACCCTGACGTTTCGTGACCAGCAGCGGTACCGAGAGTCGTCCGATCCATGTCTCGACCGTCGTCCTGGACGACGAGGTCGAACGCTCGGTCGTCGAAGTCCTCCGCTCCGGCCAGATTGCGCAGGGTCGCAAGGTGGCCGAGTTCGAGCAGGCCTTCGCGGAGTTGACCGGCGTACCGCACGCCGTCGCGGTCAACAACGGCAGCACCGCGCTGACCGCCGCGCTTCTCGGGATCGGCGTCGGCGAGGGCGACGAGGTGCTCACCTCGCCGTTCACCTTCATCGCCACCGTGAACGCCGTGCTCGCGACGGGCGCCACCGTCCGCTTCGCCGACATCGCGACCGACGACTTCGCCCTCGACCCCGTCTCGGTGCAGAAGGCCGTGACCGGTTCGACGAGCGTGCTGATGCCCGTGCACCTGTTCGGGCAGACCGCGGACATGGACCCGCTCTCCGAGATCGCCGCCGCGAACGACCTCCGCATCGTCGAGGACGCGGCCCAGGCGCACGGCGCGCGCTACAAGGGCCGCGCCGCCGGGTCCTTCGGTGTCGGCTGCTTCTCGTTCTATGCCACCAAGAACCTCACGACCGGCGAGGGCGGCATGATCACGACGTCGGACGACGATGTCGCCGACCGGCTCCGCATCATGCGCAACCAGGGCATGCGGGCCCGCTACGAGTACGAGATGGTCGGTCACAACTACCGGATGACCGATCTCGCCGCCGCCGTCGGACTGCCGCAGATCGCGCGCTACGAGGAGCAGGTGGCCCGTCGCAGGCACAACGCCGCGACGCTGTCCGAACGCCTCGCGGACGTGGACGGTCTGTCGCTGCCGGCTGTGCTGCCCGGACGCGAGCACGTGTGGCACCAGTACACCGTCCTGCTCGACGAAGGCCGGGACCGGGACGCGTTCGTGGCAGGACTTGCGGAGCGGGGCGTCGGAAGCGGCATCTACTACCCGAAGCTCGCAGGCGACTACGCCTGCTACAGCGGCCACCCTCGCGTCGTCGTCGAGGACACCCCGGTCGCGGCTCAGGTCGCGGCCCGCTGCGTGTCGCTTCCTGTGCACGCACACCTCAGCGAGGACGACCTGGAGCGCATCGCCGACGCCGTTCGGGACGTCGTGTCGTGACGGACTCGGCCGCGGCGGCGCCGTCGAAGCTGAGGAAGCTCATCGCATCGGTGAGCCTCCGTCGCTTCGCGATCTACGTCGCCGTCGGCCTCGTCGGCTTCGCTGTCGACTTCGGAATGCTGGTCTTCTTCCGAGAGGTCGTCGGCACGCCGGTCTGGGTCGCGACGACGATCGCGTTCTGGGCCAGCCTCGCCGTCGTCTTCCTGACCAACAAGTACGTGACCTTCGGTGCGCGTGGAATGGCGCACCGCCAGATCGTCCGGTACTTCGTGCTGCTCGGCGTCAACTACCTCGCGACGCTCGGGGTCATCGCGCTGGCCGACCATCTTGGCCTCGGCTACCAGATCGGCAAGATCGTGGCCGTCGGGATGACGACGGTGTGGAACTACTTCGTGTATCAGCTCTGGGTGTTCCGTGAGGCCGACAAGCCGACACCCGGTAGCCCGACCGTAGGGAAAGAATGAGCCAGCTGAAGTTCGCGATCGTCGGCGCCGGGATCATGGGCACGAACCATGCCCGTATCGCGCGGTCCCTCCCCGACGTGGACGTCACCTTCGTCGTGGACACCGACATCGAGCGGGCCGAGCGGCTCGCGGCGACGTGCGGTGCGAAGGCGACGACCGAGCTCGGTGACGTCGTCGCGGACTGTGCGGTCATCGCCTCCCCGAGCTCGCAGCACGTCGAACATGCGCTGGAGCTCGTCGCTCGCGGGATCCACCTGCTCGTCGAGAAGCCGATCGCCACATCTGTCGACGACGCGATCCGGCTGGTCGACGCGGCGGACGCGGCCGGAGTGCTGCTGCAGGTGGGGCACGTCGAGCGCTTCAACCCGGCGATCCTCGAACTCGACCGGCTCTCCGAGGGCATCGTGCACCTCGAAGCTGCACGGATCAGCCCCTACAGCAGCCGGGTCGAGGTCGGGGTGGTTCTCGACCTGATGATCCACGACCTCGACATCGTCGCGTCGTTGGCCGGAGGGAAGCCGACCGGCGTCCACGCCACCGCGCGACGGACCCGGTCCGCGACCGAGGACCTGGTCAGCGCGCTGATCGAGTTCGACAACGGCGTCAGCGCGGCGTTGACGGCGAGCCGGATCGGCCAGAACAAGATCCGGACGCTCTCGCTCACCAGGGAGACCGACTTCGTCAGCGTAGACCTGCTGCGCCAGGACGTGACGATCAACCGCGTCGACCACTCCGAGTACCTTTCCGACGAGGGAACTCGTTACCGCCAGACGGGTGTGGTCGAGGTGCCGTTCCTCGAGCACCGCGGCGAGCCGCTCTACCTCGAGCTGTCCCACTTCGTACAGTCGGTCCAGAATGGAACGACCCCGCGGGTCAGCGGAATCGACGGGCTGCGGGCGCTCGAGCTGGCCATGCAGGTCCGCGTCGCCGCCGGACTCTGAGGAGGGACTCGCTCGTGTACGAGGGTCACCGGATCGCCGCGGTGGTGCCGGCGTTCAAGGAGGAGAAGCTGATCGGGCAGGTCATCACGACCATGCCCGACTTTGTCGACCTCATCGTCATCGTGGACGACCACAGCCCGGACCGGACGTCCGAGGTGGCGAAGGCTGTCGGAGACCCTCGGGTGACGGTGATCCGTCACGAGAAGAACACGGGCGTCGGCGGTGCGATCGTGACCGGCCACCGGGCCGCGCTCGACCTCGGCTCCGACATCAACGTCGTCATGGCCGGCGATGCGCAGATGGACCCGACGTACCTTCCGGCGCTGCTCGATCCGATCGTCCACGACGGGTACGGCTTCGCGAAGGCCAATAGGTTCTTCTCGACGGGTTCCTATCACGGCATGCCGAAGTACCGGATCTTCGGCAACATCGTCCTGTCGTTCCTGACGAAGTTCGCCTCCGGCTACTGGCACATCTTCGACCCGCAGAATGGCTACACGGCCACCCGTCGGGACGTGTTGCAGCGAATGCCGCTGGAGCAGCTGGCGCAGCGGTACTCCTACGAGAACGACGTCTTGATCAATCTCAACATCCTGCGTGTGCCCGCCACGGATGTGCCGATCCCGGCCGTCTACGGCAACGAGGTCTCGTCGATCAAGCTGAGCAGGGTCGGTCCGGAGATCAGCAACCTGCTGGTCCGCGGACTGTGGCGGCGCTTCCTGTGGAAGTACGTCGTGCACTCGTTCTCGCCGGTGGCGTTGTTCGTCCTCGGTGGCTTGTTCCTGACGCTCTTCGGCACAGCCGTCGGCATCTGGACGATCATCGAGACACTCGGCCCCCCGGCTGCGACCGCGGGGTCGGTCGTCCTGGCGGTCGCACCGTGGCTGTTGGGCATGCAGATGCTGATGTACGCCCTGATGCTCGACATCCAGGAGAGTCCGGACCGCCCGACCGCACCTCCCTCACGTCAGACGCGGAGCGGTAAGCGCGAGATCCCGCTCCTGCCGCCGCTGGCAGAGGTCGACCAGGAGAAGGCCGCAGGCCACGGCGCAGTCAGCCCGGCGGAAGCGGCAACACCCGATAAATGACGGCCTGCGGGCTGCGATAGACGACTTCCAGCCACGGCTGGTCGTCGAGCCCGACGAGCCCGGCGGCGCGCGTGCTGTCCCCGCGAAGGAAGCCCTGGCCGACGACGGCGTACTGGACGTCGAGCCGGCGAACCGCGTCCCTGACCGCGGGGTCCACGGCGTAGCGGTTGAACGAGCGCTCGAGCAGCCCGATGTCGGTGTCTCCGAGGTTGGTCGCGTCGTAGTGACCGGCCACGGGCCGTACCCCGTCCAGGGCGTACATCCAGACGGATCCGTCGTAGCGGTCGTTCATCACCTTCGAGCCCGGTGGGACGATCCTGCCGAGTTCGGCCATGGCGGCGACCTCGCCCCCTGACACCGCGGGCCCGTCTCCGGTGTTGAGGGCCATCTTCTCCGCGTTGCGCCCCACGTAGAGAACGTGGGTGACGGCGACGAACACGACCAGGGCGACGACAGCAGGTACGACCTGCAGGACCCGCGACCGGGGACGGTCCCCGAGCCTGCGAACCAGCCGGCGCTGCAGCCAGCCTGCGGCCTCGGCGAGCTGCGCCAGACCGTGTCCGACGACCGGGGCCGCCGCTACGACGAACAGTCCGGCGAGCCGGAACCGGTCGTTCCACCAGGGCCGTGTCACGGCTTGGACCCAGGCCGCATCCGAACTCGCCGTGACGACGAAGAGGAATCCGAAGACGACGATGGGGGCGGCGATCCAGCGCAGGTCGCCGAGCCGCCAGTACATCACGACGCCGACGACCGCGAGGATCGTCAGCCAGACCTGAACGGTCGAGGCGGCGTGCCCGAAGGTCGCCAGCTCGAACACCGCACGGCGCCACCCCGACACGGCGGGCCAGTCGACCTCGGGGAAACTCGCCGCGCTGTACAGGGACCCCCGGATCTGCAGGAACGAGAAGGCGAGCCCGAGGATGCCGGCTCCGATCAGGAGCGCCGGCTCGCTGCGCAGCCGCCGAGGTCTGCGGACCCATCGCCAGACGACGTAGGGCAGGCCGAACACGACCGCCCCGAACAACATGGCCGGATGGATGCACAGCAGGCCCGCTGCGCCGAGCGCGAGCGCGAACAGACCGCCGAGCCGGGCTCGAATCTTCTTGGCGTCGAGGAAGTGGGCCAGCAGGAGGACGAACGCCGGGGTGAGAACGACGCCGGTGGCGTAGGGGAGCAGGGGGCCCCGCCACAGCATGTCGTACAGCGCACTGCCCGCGACGGCGACGGCCGCCGTCGCTGCGGCGTGGATCGAAGCACCCCCCATCCGCCGGACGAGGGCCGCGAGGGTGAGCGCCGCCAGACCCGGTAGCAGCACGGTCTGCGCATTGAGGATGGCGGGGGTGTCGTACCGCGTGATCGAGAAGACGACGGAACCGACCAGGTGGTAGGCGTTCGGGTAGAAGATCGCCCCGCCCTCGTACCAGTTGATCTGACTCATGCCGAAGAGGCCGGCGTCGCCGGTCTGGGCGATCCATCTGATGCCGTCGGCATGGAAGACGGCATCCCAGTCCTGCGGGATCGTCGTGATCCGGTGGAAGCCGCGGAGGATCGCGTACGCGCCGACAGCTGCGGCGAAGGCGACCACGACCGCCACCCCGGCGTGTGCTCCGGCGGACCAGGGCGCGACCGGGTCGCGCGGCTCGGCACGCCGGACGCCGCGCACCGCGAACAGCACGGCGGCGAACACCAGGGTGGCGATGCCGAAGACCAGCGGCGACCACCCGATTCCGAGTGCGGTCGTCCACGGGCCGGCGAGACCGGCGATCGCGTACGTGAGCAGCGGGGCGGCCGCTGCGAGCGTCCACCCGCGCAGCCCGGCGGCGAACCCGGCGAGCCCTCCGGGGATCGCGAGCGTCGCCAGGTAGAAGCCGATCAGCGCGACGTCGGCGAACCCGACCTCCGGCGGCGGCACAACACACCTCCAGGCCCCCTCGGACGGGCCGCGACCGACGGTATCAACGCACGCTCCGGCCCGTTCGCGCGACGCGCGGCATCGACGGTCGGTGACCGGATGCGGACGAGATGCGCCGTGTGAATCCTGTGTTGCGGCGGCCGGGTCGGGCGGGCTGCCGTCGTGGGCATACTGCGGGACGTGGTTGTCGAACAGGACGCGTACGGCGGGCCGGACGTCCTCTCGGCGACGGGGGCGCGCGGCTTCTCGCCGCCGCGCTGGTCGCTGGTCGCGCTGGGCGTCTGCGTCGGCGTACTGCTGAGCGCGCTGACACGTCGCTCCCTGATCGACGACGCCTACATCACGATGGACTACGCCCGGACCTTCGCCGAGCACGGGGTGTGGGGCCTCGAGCCGGGGCTCGTGTCCAACACCGCGACGTCACCGCTCAACGTCGTCCTCCTGTCGATCGTGACCTTCGTGACCGGATCACCGCTCGTGGCGGTCGGAGTGGTCCTGGCGCTCTCGTTCGCGCTGTTGGGCGCTTCGGTGGGGGGTGCCTGCGACTGCCTGGGGTGGAGTCGCTGGTTCGCGGTGGCGGCTGTCCTGGTCCTCGGAACGAGCCCTCTGCTGGTGTCGACGATCGGGCTCGAGACGTACCTGGTCGTCGCGATCGTGGCAGCGCTCGTCCGGGCCGCGACTGCGGAGCGGCCCGGCCTCGCCGGCATCGCTGCGGGTGTCCTCGTCCTGGTCCGGCTCGATCTCGTCATGTTCGTGATCGCCGCGCTGGCGGCGCCCACGCTCCTGCGGCGCGCCCCCCGCTTCCTGCTGACGGGGATCGTCGTCGCACTCCCGTGGTTCCTCGTCAGCTGGTGGTTCCTGGGGTCCGCTGTTCCCGACACCCTTCTGTTGAAGGCAGGCGACCAGTGGGGGCCGTGGACGTATCTCAACGGGCTGCTGCTCTACTCGCGCGTCTACCCGGAGGCGACGTACCTCTCGGTCGTCCCGGCGGGGCTCGGAATCGTCGTGGGGCTGTTCCTGCTCGGCCGGTCCGTGGCCCGACGGTCGGGCAGGCTGGGCGGCGTCGTCGCGATTCTCGGCGGTGGCGCCGCGCTGCACGCCATCGCGTTCACGTTGCTCCACACGGCGCCGTACCACTGGTACTACGGGCCGGCCCTCGGAGCAGCGTCACTGCTCGGGGTCCTCGGCCTCGCCGAGCTGCCCCGGCTGGTGAGGGGCGTCGGGCTCGTCGGCTCGGGTGCGCTGGTCGTCGTCGCCGGGATCTTCCTGGGCCGACACGACTGGGCCACCGCCCCGATCACGACGAACTGGGCGACGCCCGACCAGTACCGCGCCGCGGCCGCCCTCGCGCCGCCAGGGGCGGTGGTCGCCTCCCCGGGCGAGATCGGCACCCTCGCGTACTACTGCGACTGCACGGTCGTCGACCAGTTCTCCGACAGAGGCCGGATCGACAACCTCATCCACGATCGCACCGCCGAGGCGGGCCCGGTGTTCCGCGCGCTCCTCGAAGCCAACTATGCGCGGCTGCGAACGGAAGCGCCGCTCCGGCAGGCGTACCAGTTCGTCGTGGACCCGGCCGTGCAGGGCGTGCCGATCGGGACGCCGTGGCACGTGCCGAGCGTGCTCGGGATTCGTCCGGCAGGGGCCGTCTCGGGAGGATGACCGGCCACCACTACTCTCGGTCGCCGTGGATGACACGGGCTTCGATCTGGTCGTCGTCGGTTCCGGGTTCTTCGGGCTGACCATCGCCGAACGAGCGGCCGCCGAGCTGGGCAAGAAGGTCCTGGTGCTCGAGCGGCGTTCCCACATCGGCGGCAACGCCTACTCGGAGAGCGAACCCGAGACCGGGATCGAGATCCACCGCTACGGCGCCCACCTGTTCCACACCTCCAACAAGCGGGTGTGGGACTACGTCAACCGGTTCACCGACTTCACCGGCTACCGGCACCGCGTCTTCGCCAAGTACCAGGGGCAGGTCTACGCGTTCCCGCTGAACCTGGCGCTGATCAACCAGTTCTTCGGCAGGTCCCACACCCCCGACGAGGCGCGCGCGCTCATCAAGGAGCAGTCGTCGGAGATCGACTCCGCCGACGTGCAGAACCTCGAGGACAAGGCGATCTCCCTGATCGGGCGCCCCCTCTACGAGGCCTTCGTCAAGGGCTACACGGCGAAGCAGTGGCAGACCGACCCGCAGGAGCTCTCCGCGGCGATCATCACGCGGCTCCCGGTCCGGTACACCTTCGAGAACCGCTACTTCAACGACACCTACGAGGGCCTGCCCGTCGACGGGTACACGGCATGGCTCGAGAAGATGGCCGACCACCCCGACATCACGGTCCGCCTCGACACCGACTTCTTCGACGTCCGCGACGAGCTGCCCGCCGGGGTGCCGATCGTCTACACCGGCCCGATCGACCGCTACTTCGACTCCGCCGAGGGCGACCTGGGCTGGCGGACGCTGGACTTCGAGCAGGAGGTCCTGCACGACACCGGCGACTTCCAGGGCACGTCGGTCATGAACTACAACGACGCCGAGGTCCCCTACACCCGCATCCACGAGTTCCGGCACTTCCACCCGGAGCGCGACTACCCGACCGACAAGACCGTCATCGTCCGGGAGTTCTCCCGGTTCGCGGAGGAGGGCGACGAGCCCTACTACCCGATCAACACCCCCGACGACCGGGCGAAGCTCGAGCGCTACCGGGAGCGGGCGCGCAAGGAGACCGCCGAGCACAACGTGCTCTTCGGCGGCCGCCTCGGCACCTACAAGTACCTCGACATGCACATGGCCATCGGCTCGGCGCTGACGATGTTCGACAACCGCTTGCGCCCGTTCCTGGTCGACGGCAAGCCGCTGTCCGGGACCGAGTCCGAGGACTGAGCCGACCTGCGACGCGCCGGGGGCGTGCCGCCGTGATGCCGGTCGCGTCGCTACCCTCGGTGGCGCGCCTGCCACTCCGGGCGGGTGTGCCGCCGACCAGCGAAGGACCCGAGGCTCACCCCTGATGACCGAGCTCGCCACCGACCCGACCACGCGCCCCGTCTCCGACGAGCCCGCCGACAGCGCGCCCGGCCTGCTCCAGAGGGTGATCCTGCCGCGGGCGGCCGACCCGACGCGCGTGCGCGCGCTGTACGTCGACGAGGGCTCCGGCGCGAAGCTCGCGACGGAGGAGCCCAATCCGGGTGAGACCGTGCTGCCGGTGTCGCTCACACTGGGTCAGCGGGGCCGTCGGCGGCTGCGGGTGCTGTCGCGGACGTCGGCGGCGGTGCCGGCGCGTTCAGAGGTGTCCTTCGGCGCGTACTTCAACGCGTTCGCGGCCGGCTACTGGCGGCGCTGGTCGATCCTCACCGAGGTGCACCTGCGGCTGACGCTGGAGGGCGCCGGCCGCGTCGAGATCTACCGGACGAAGGCCGACGGCACACACATCTACGTCGGCGGGGAGGTCGTCGACGGACGGCGCCAGGTCGACATCGCGCTCGACCTCAAGCCGTTCGAGGACGGCGGCTGGTACTGGTTCGACCTGGTCACCGACGACGCCGAGCTGACGCTGCTGGAGGGCGGCTGGTTCGCCGACCGGCCTGTACCTGGTCGCGCGGCCGTCACCGTCGGGATGCCGACGTTCAACAGGCCCGCCGACTGCGTCGCCACGCTGACCGCGATCGGTGAGGACCCGGCGGTGCTCGCCGAGGTCACGGCCGTGATCCTGCCCGACCAGGGCACGCAGAAGGTCCGCGACGCCGACGGCTTCGAGACCGCCGCGGCGCGTCTGGGCGACCGGCTGCGGATCATCGACCAGCCCAACCTCGGCGGCTCGGGCGGCTACGCGCGCGTCATGTACGAGGCGCTCGGGTCGACCGACTGCGAGCAGATCCTGTTCATGGACGACGACATCCTGCTCGAGCCCGACTCGGTGCTGCGGGCCGTCGCGTTCTCGCGGTTCGCGCGGACCCCGATGCTCGTCGGCGGGCAGATGCTGTCGCTGCAGGCGCGGTCGCAGCTGTCGACGATGGGCGAGGTCGTCGACCGCAACGCCTTCCTGTGGCGCAACGCCCCCGGTACCCAGCCGCACCACGACCTCGCCGACCAGCCGCTGCGCAGCACGCCGTGGCTGCACTCGCGCACCGACGTCGACTACAACGCGTGGTGGATGTGCCTGATCCCGCGCTCGGTCGCCGAGGAGCTGGGCCTGCCGCTGCCGCTGTTCATCAAGTGGGACGACGCGGAGTACGGCCTGCGCGCCCGCTCCCGCGGCTACCGCACGGCGACGGTCCCGGGCATCGCGATCTGGCACATGTCGTTCCTGGAGAAGGACGACACCAGCGACTGGCAGGCCTACTTCCACTACCGCAACCGCTTCGTCGCGGCGGCGTTGCACGGCCCGGCCAACCCGCGGGCCCTGCTCATCGACACCTTCAAGCGCAGCCTGCGCCACCTGCTGCTCATGGAGTACTCGGCGATGGCGCTGCAGGACATGGCGTTGCGCGACTTCCTCGCCGGCCCGGAGGCGCTGTTCCCCACGCTGCCGACGGTGCTGCCGGAGATCCGGGCCAAGCGCGCGGAGTTCGACGACGGCCGCCCGCTCGACTCGGCGTCCCAGGTCCCGCTCTCGGATCTCGACGAGCTGGCCGCACAGGTGTTCCCGGACCCGCCGCGCAGCGCGAAGGGCGCCGTGAAGATGCTGGGCCGGGCCGTCGTGGCCAACCTGCGCCCGACCAACCCGGCGCACCACGACGTGCCGCAGCGCAACGTGCCGTCGCGCAAGGCGCACTGGTACGTGCTCGCGCAGCTCGACTCGGCGACGGTGTCGACGCCCGACGGCCGCGGCGTCACGTTCCGCCGCCGCGACCGCGCCCTGTTCTCCGCCCAGCTGAAGAAGTCGGGCCTGCAGCTGCGTGAGATCGGCAAGCGGTGGCCGGAGCTGCAGCGTCGCTACCGGGAGGCGCAGCCGACGCTGACCAGCCGCGAGGGCTGGAAGCAGATCTTCGAAGACTGAGCTCGAGACGACGAACGCCCCGCGACCGGATGGGTCCCGGGGCGTTCGTCGTGAGAAGCGTCAGGCCTTGTCGTCGAGTCCGTAGAGCCGGGCCCAGTTCTCGCGGCTCGTGAGCTCGGGCTGGGCGGCACGGTAGCGCTCGACGAGCTCGGGCGCCTCCTTCTGGAGCCGACGCAGCGCGCGGGCGCCCCGCTTCGCGATCTCCAGCGCGAGCGCGCGGTCGCGGGTACGGATGCGCACACCCAACTCGGACATGTCGGTGACGACCGCACGCTCGAAGAGTGAGACGTGCCACCAGTGGGCGTCGCCGGCCGGGACGAGGCCCGTGCGATGCATGGGGCGGTCGAGGGCCTGGTACACCGCGCGCTTCAGCCACGTCATCCGCGGCATGCCCGGCTCGCCCGGCGAGCGGACGACAGTCATGTCCCGGAAGTCGACGTCGATGTCCTTGACCTGGTGCATCTTGGTCTCGGGGAACGCCGAGCGGATCTCACGGATGCGGGCGGCGGCGGCTGCCGATCCGTCCTGCAGGATCTCCGGGCCGTTGAGGAACTCCTCGACCGCCTCGAGCAGCGTCGTGGCGAGCCCGTACTGCATCGCGATCGTGTAGTGCGCCAACGACGTCGCCAGCCGGGAGCCGATCCGCTTGACGCTGAAGTCGGTGCGCAGGGCCGCGGTGATGAGGCCGTTGCGGATGTTGAAGAACCGGTGCCACTCGTCCCAGTCCTTCCAGCCGAAGTCGGCGTGCCAGACACCGGCGCCGGGGAGCGCGACCGTGGGGAAGCCCTGCTGACGGGCCCGGTACCCGAACTCGATGTCGTCCCACTGGAAGAACAGCGGCAGCGGGTAGCCGATCGCCCCGACGATCTCGGCCGGGATCAGGCACGACCACCAGCCGTTGTACTCGGTGTCGACGCGGCGGTCCTGCACCGTCGGCAGGCCCTCCTCGTCGAGCGCGAGGAGGTCCTTGTCGCGGTAGGTCCCCGGCATCGGCTTGCCGACGGTGAGGTCCTCGATGTCGGCCCACTCGGCGCCGATGTGCAGGTGCGTCGGGTGCAGCAGGTTGAGCATCTGTCCGCCGACGATGGTCGGCGTCGTCGTCCGGTTGGCGAACGCCGTCAGACGGATCACGATCTCCGGCTCGAGCTGTACGTCGTCGTCCATGAGGAGCACGTCGGCGTCCGTGGCCTGCTCGCCGACGACCTCGTAGATCCCACGGGTGAACCCGCCCGCGCCGCCGAGGTTGGGCTGCCGGATGTAGTCCAGCTTGTCGCCGAAGCGGCCTGCGATCTCGGCGAAGCGCTCCCGCGACTCGAGCGGATCGCTGCCCTGGTCGACGACGTGCACCCGGCGCAGGCATTCCAGCGGCTCGGTGTCGTTCGCCAGTGCCTCGAGCGTGTTGAGGCAGTCGTCGACGCGGTTGTAGGTGCAGATCACCATCGAGGCGCTGCGCGTCGGACGCGCGGAGTCGACGGTCCACCGGACGTCGGAGACCTCGAGCGCGGAGTCGTCGGTGGCGAACTCGAGCCAGAGGCCACCGCCGTCGACGAACCTGTCCACCGCGGCGCGAAGGACGACGACGGCCCCGTCGACCCCCCGGACCGCCTGCGCATCGACGACGCGGTCGATCTTGTTCGTGTCGGACGCGTGGAGACGGATCGAGCCGGACCCGCTCACCAGCAGCGAGACCTCCATCTCGGTGACGTCGGTCCAGCGCTGCCAATACGTGGCGTGAATGCGCCCGAAGTAGGTGTTCGTGGTGACGTGCGAACCGGGCGCGACGGCGACGCGGAGACGATCACGCCGAGCGGAGCCGCGGGTGACCTGGGCGTACAGGTCGGCGGGGACGAGCGGGGTCGGTCCGTGGAAGAGGACCCGCTGGATCACGAGCCGGCCGGGAGTCTCCGGTCCGAGCTCGGCGTGGGACTGGTCGGCGTCGGACTGCGGCGCGTCGACGGGGGCTGCCGTCTCGGCGGTGCCGGCTGAGGCTGGCATTACGGGCGGTCGTCCTTCGGCTCGCGGGATCTGCTCCGGTCAACTGTCGCGCGGCCCATTGTGGGGGTCGCGTCGTCGCGGGGTCGAAGGGCCTCTCCGGTGTCCGGTCAACCGACCGATGCGATGTTCGGCACCTGCGTCCTACCCTCAGAATGCCATCCCGGCACGTCACGGTGGGTGACCGTGGGTGCGAGTGTCGTGAGTGACTGCGGCACAACCCAATGGAAGAGCCGAACGGGTTTGCCGAGCGGCGTCGCCACCAGGTGAAAGGGGAGGCATTCCTCGGTGACCAGCAGCCGGGGCGCGGCGAACGGCCCGCCGAGGTCGGCGGCGGGGCGCGATGCGCCACTCGGGGGCAGGCCGAGCCGTCACGCAGCGGCGCGGGTTGCAGGAAGCCGGCGCTGCACACGACGGGCGCGCCGGCCGATCAGGGTCTCGTGGTCGTCGGCTCCCGACCGGGTCCGGGCGGACCCGCGTACGCCTGTGCCACCCCGATCCACCGGTGCGCGACGGGCCCGTCGACGTCGAGGGCGAGGTCGGCGGGGTGGCGGCGCCGGGTGACGAGCAGACAGAAGTCCAGGGCCGGGGCACGTACGCGGTCGGGGGCGTCGGGTTCGCCCCACGTCCAGGTCTCGCCACCGGGCGCGGCGAGCTCGACGCGGATGTCGACGGCGGCGTCCGGGGCGTCCCGGAGGCTGAACGGGCGGGCGAGGACGCCCAGGTGCGCGACGTGTCGCAGACGGGGCGTCGCCTCGGGCGCGACGCCGAGGGTGTCGGCGACGTCGCGGCCGTGCGCCCAGGTCTCCATGATCCGGGCGGTGAGCGAGGAGGCGGTGCTCATCGGCGGGCCGTACCACGGTGCACGGGCGCGGGGGTCGAGCGCGGCGAACGTCTCCAGCAAGCGGGAGCGGGAGGCGTCGAACCAGGTCAGCACCTGTTCGCCGGTCAGGTCGCGGTGCCGGGCGACCCGGTCGTCGACGGTGCGGCGCGGTTCTTCCAGCGCGGCACGGAAGTCGTCGGGTCGGGTGGCGGCCTGCACGGCGGCGGCGTCGACGTCGGCGAGATGCACGAGCTGGTCGGCGATCGTCCACCCCGGTGCGGGGGTGGGCAGGCGCCACTCCGTCTCGGTGAGGGGGGCGACGAGGGCCCGCAGCTCAGCGGTCTCGGCGGCGAGGTCGGCGCACAGGGCCGCCATCGACACGGGCGGTCGGGGGGTCATCGCAGCGACCCGGCGTCGCGGAGCGCGGCGATCCTGTCGGGGGCGTAGCCGAGCAGTGTCTCGAGCACGGTGTCGGTGTCCCGCCCCAGGAGGGGTGCTGCACGCCGCACGCCCGCGGCGCTGTCGGAGAACCGCCAGCGAGGGCCCTCCACGACGACCTCGCCCAGTTCGGGGTGGGGCAGCCGGACGTGGTGTCCGAGGTGGGCCAGCTGGGGGTCGTGGGCGAGGTCCCGGCTCGACGCGGACGTGTGCGCCGCCACCCCGGCCTCCTGCAGCGCCTGTTCGGCCTCGGCCGCGGTACGTTCCGCCGTCCAGGCCTCGACGGCGGCGTCCAGCTCGTCCTGGTGGGCGAGCCGGCCGTCGAGGTCGGCCAGGTGCGGGACGGCCAGGTCGGGACGATCGAGCAGCCGGACGAGCGCCGCCCACTCGTCGTCGTCGCGGACGGCGACGGCGACGTAGCGGTCCTCGCCGTGCTCGGGTACGCACGGGTACACCCCGTGCGGGGCCATGCCGGGGTCGCGGTTACCGCGGCGGCCGGGCACGAGCCCGTTGCGGTGGTGGGCGACGAGTTCGGCGGAGAGGAACCAGACCCCGCACTCGACCTGGCTGACGTCGACGTAGCGGCCCCGACCGGTCCTGCGCCGGTCGTCGAGTGCGGCGAGCAGGGCGACGAGCGACATCCGGGGACCGACGAAGTCGGTATAGGGGCCGAAGGGGCCCAGCGGGGGCAGTTCCGGCCAGCCTGTGAGGTGCATGTACCCGGCCAGCGACGCGCCGATGTTGCCGTAGCCGACAGTCCGCGACAACGGCCCGGTCTGGCCCGCGATCGACGTGCTCAGCATGATCAGCCTCGGGTTGGCGGTCCGCAGGGACTCGTAGCCGAGTCCCCACTTCGTCATCGTCCCGGGCGAGAAGGACTCGACGACCACGTCGGCCTGGGCGGCGAGGTCGCGCACCACGTCCCGGGCGTCGGGGTGGCCGAGGTCGAGGGACACGCCGAGTTTGCCGGCGTTGGCGTTGGCGTAGACGACCCCGCGCTCCACGCCCTCCACCCCGCCGTAGTAGGGCCCCATCGCGCGTGCGGTCTCGATCCGTCCCCCGGACTCGACTCGCACGACGGTGGCTCCGCAGTCGGCGAGCGCGCGCCCGATCATCGGCCCGGCGACGACCCAGGACAGGTCCAGTACCCGCAGGCCGGCGAGCGCACCGTCGACGGCGGGGGCGCCCGGCGGCGCGATCGCCTGCCACGGGTCCGGGCCGTTCGCATCCATCGGACCCCACCCCGGCGCCGTGGGTGTGCGGTGTGAGCGCGGCTCCTCGGCCAGCCACTCGGCCAGCACCTCTGCCGTGTGCTCACCGGGAAGCGGTGCGGGCCGGTCGTGCCGGAACGCGTCCTCGCCCATCGCCGCGAACGGGCCGGGCAATCGAACCGCACGGTCTCCTTCCCCGAGCTCGACCCACAGCCCACGGGCCGCCAGCTGCGGCGACGCGACGATGTCGGTGACGTCGTGGATCGCGGCGGCGAGCACCCGGTGGGTGACGGCGGCCTCGGCGATCTGGGCCTTGGTGCGGGTGGCGAGGCCGGCGGCGACGGCGGCGCGGGCCGCCTCGACATCGGCGTCGTCGAGCGTTCCGTCGGCCAGCAGCCGCGGGACCTCCCGCCAGTCGAGCTGCAGCAGGTCGTCGTCGACCACCCCTTCGCCGTGCAGCCATCTCACCAGCGCGTTGGCGGCCCGGCCGGGTCCGGGCCCCACGCCGAGGTGCATCTCGACGAGCCCGTCGCGGCAGATCCACTTCTTGCGGCGGGGGGACGTGGCCGAGCCGCTGCCGCTGAGGTCGATCCGGCGTTTCGACGCGGACTGCCACATGGACACGGAGTCGTCGCCGGCGGCGTGCGCGATCGCGACGCCGATGGTGGCCAGGCCCAGCGAGACCTGCGCCGAGACCTGCACCGCCTGGCCCCGACCGGTGCGCACCCGGTGCAGGTGCGCGAGCAGGGCGCCGCCCGCGGCGTCCGCGCCCGCGTGCAGGAATGCCTGGGCGGAGCTGATTCGCACGGGTGGGCGGTCCTCGTCGCGGTGCGGGTCGAGCGGGCCGCTCGCCGCACAGACGATGAGGTCGCTGTCGCGGTAGTGCGCCTTGGGGCCGTCCGCGCCGAACGCGCTGACGTGCACGTGGACCAGGCCGGGGTCACGAGCCAGGAGGGTGTCGGCGTCGAGGCCCCATCGACGCAGTGTGTCGTTCGGCGACGACGTCAGCACGAAGTCGCTGCGGGCGGCGAGGTCGCGGGCGGTGGCGCGCCCCTCGGCGGACTCCAGGTCGAGGGCGACGCCCCGGCGTCCAGCGGCGAACGCTTCCCAGTGCGCCGACCCCGAGCCCGCGACCAGGGGGGGTGTCCGCCGGGCCGGTGAGCCGTCCGGTGGTTCGAGGAGGACCACGTCCGCGCCGAGGTCGGCGAGCATCCGTCCGGTGACCAGGCCGCGTTCGTCGGTCAGGTCCAGCACTCGGTACCCGTCGAGCAGCGCCATGGGCTCTCCTGTCGATCCGGTGTCCGCAACATTGTTAACAATCTGGTTGCCCAGATGGTCAATCAAACCTAAGGTTCCGGTCAACAGCCGTCGACCACATCGAGGTGATCCATGCGGCCCGTGCGCGTTCCGTTCAGGAGAGCAGCGATCGCGTTGCTCC
Organism: Pseudonocardia sp. SCN 73-27; assembly: GCA_001725415.1. Lineage (GTDB taxonomy): Bacteria > Actinomycetota > Actinomycetes > Mycobacteriales > Pseudonocardiaceae > Pseudonocardia. Next base: position 33,710 of record MEGH01000040.1, on the reverse strand, counting down.
TCGTCGCCGCGCTCGCGGCCTGCGGCCAGACCGTGGGGTCGGGCTCGTCGTCGCCGGTGGCGCCGCGCGACCCCTACGGCGCGGCAGCGGGCTCGGAGGGAACGCCGAAGGACGGCGGCTCGCTGGTGCTGGCGATGGACCGCGACGTGGTCAGCTTCGACCCGACCGTCCAGAACTCGAACGCCGTCGCCACCGCGATCTACGACTCGCTGATGCGCTTCAACGACCGCGGCGAGGTCGTGCCCTACCTCGCCGAGGGTCTGACCAGTACGGACGGCGGCGTGACCTGGACCCTCCGGCTCCGCGACGGTGTCCGGTTCCACGACGGCACACCGCTCGACGCGTCAGCGGTCGTGGCCAACGTCCAGCGCCACATCGACACCAGGTCGTCACCGGCGAACCGGTTCGCCCGCCTGATCGCGGCGATGCGCGCGGTCGACCCGCGCACCGTCGAGTTCACCCTCTCCAGGCCGCTCGGCGACTTCCCGGTCGCCTTCGCCCAGCCGCTCAACACCGGCAGCCTCGGCATGATCATCTCCCCGACGGAGCTGGCCCGTCCCGGAGCCGACGTCGCGCGCCGCCCGGTCGGCGCCGGGCCGTTCCGGTTCGTGGAATGGCAGCCCGGCAGCCGCGTGGTGGTGGAGCGCAACGCCGACTACTGGCAGCCGGGCCTGCCCCACCTCGACCGCATGGAGTTCCGCCCGCTGACCGACACCGAGTCGCGCTTCGCGTCCGTCGAGAACGGCGACGTCGACGTCTCCTTCGGTGCCTACAACCAGGAGCTCGTGCGCGGCGCGGAGAACCCGAACCTGCGCGTCTACTACGGCGCCGCCAACGGCGGCGAGTTCCTCTACTTCAACCACACCCGCGCCCCGTTCGACGACCCGCGCATGCGTGAGGCGTTCGTCCGCGCGATAGACATGAACGCGCTGGCGCTCGCGGAGTACCGGGGGAGCCTCGCCAAGGCGGTCACGATGTTCACCCCTGGCGCGGCGTACTCCGACCCCGGTGCCGAGGCCGCCTGGCCCACCTTCGACCAGGCCCGTGCGCGGGCGCTGGTCGACGACTACCGGGCGGGCGGCGGCGATCCCGGCTTCCTGTTCGTCACCACCCAGAACCGGGTGCAGTTCGCCGAGTTCCTGCAGGCCCAGCTGGCCGCGGTCGGGGTCGACATGAAGCTGCAGTTCTACGACCTGGCCCAGTTCTCCTCGGCCGTCGGGCAGAGCCGTGACTTCCAGCTGGCCCAGTGGCTCACGACCTTCGAGAACCCGTACCCCTCGGTGCAGACGTTGCTGCGCAGCGACGGCACCACCAACTACGGCAACTACGCCAACCCGAAGGTCGACGAGCTGCTCGACCTCGCCGAGAGCACCACCGACGAGGCCTCCCGCAACCGCGCCTATCAGGAGGTCGAGCTGCTCGCGGCGAAGGACGTCTCGCACATGTGGTTCAGCCGCAGCTACCTGTCGACGATCACGCGCAACGACGTGCGCGGCATGGACCGCTACCTCACACGCGACATGTTCTACGCCACCACCTGGCTCGACCGGTAGGAGGATCAGCCTGTCGTTCGCGCCGAGCTCGCCCGGACCCTGCCGTCGGATTCCCATCCCCAGGCATCACGGTCGGTGACCACCGGTGCGAGTGTCGTGAAGTCCTGTGCCGCAACCCATCGGTAGAGCCGGACGGGTTCGGAGACGGGATCGCCGGCGAGGTAGACGGGGAGGCGTTCCTCGGCGACCAGCAGGCGGGGCGCGGCGAACGGCCCGCCGAAGGTGGGCGAGTAGGTGATCCCGGCCGACGGGTCGGTGCCGGGGGGTGCGACACGCCACTCGGGCAGGCCGGCGGAGCCGTCACGCAACGGCGCGGGCTGCAGGCAGCCGAAGGTGAAGGCGACGGGCCAGTCGAGGATCGCCGACGTGCCGCGGGGCAGCAGCGTCGTCATCGGGGTCAGGCGGGGGACGCGGGGGAGCGAGGCGACCTCGGTGCCCCCGGACCCGTCGCCGGACTCGACGACGAGCCGCACGACCGCGGAGCCCGCCGGGGCGACGAGGCGGACGTCGGCGGGGCGGGCGGCGTCGGTGGTGACGTCCTGGCGGGCGAGCGGGGGCTGGCCGGGGCCTGCGGCGAACTCGGCGACGAGCGTCGTGTCGCCGGGGATGCCGCTGAGGGTGGTGACGACGGGGAGGTCGCCGGAGCGCTGGGCCGGGTCGAGGGCGAACCAGGGGGTGACGCCGCCGCCGGCGACGGCGATGCCGGGCACGAGCCGCCCACCGACGTCGGCGGCGGCGGTGGGGGCGGTCGTGGTGAGCGGCCCGACCGAGGGCAGCTGGCCGGCGCCGGGGTCGGTCTCGACGAGCAGGTGCGACTGCAGCCCGCACGGGTCGCCGGCGAGCGTGGCGGCGGCGTCGCCCGCCAGGGTGTAGGCGCCGGGGTGTTCGGCGGCGGACCGGGCGAAGCCCGCGACCTGCACGAGCAGCACCGCGACGGCCAGCCCGAGCGCGACCCAGCCGGGCGCGGGGAAGCGGCGGGGCGCGGCGGCGCGCGTCACCGCCGTCCCCGACGGGGAAGCGGCCCGCCACACGGCGATCCCGCCGACGACGACGATCGCCAGCACCCCGAGGACCAGCCACAACGACGACAGCGCCCGGCCCGCCAGGCCGGGCGGGTGCAGGCCCCATTCGGTCGGGTACCAGCCGGAGACGTAGGGCCACAGGTCACGACCGGCCAGCACGAGCGAGCCCGCCGCGGTGAGCGCGGCGGTCCCGGCGAGCACCGGGAGCAGCGACCGGCCCCGGGTGCGCACCCGTAGCGCCGACGTCGTCCAGCCGACGACGGCCACCGTCAGCACCGCGGCGCCGAGCCCGGCGAGCACCCCGAACTGCTGGGTCCACTTCGTCGGAGTCGCTGTCAGGCACACGACGCTGAGCACGAACGCCACGACGAGCCTGCGCACCGGGCCCGCGGCGAGCCCGGCCCGGTCGCGGCCGGCCACCGACCACACCGCGCCGGCCACGGCGACCAGCGTCAGCAGGACGGGGGCGCGCTTGCCGAGGGCGCCCTGGAAGTCGTCGGCGTTCAGCAGCAGCGCGTAGCGCTCGTACTCCTGCGACCACGGGACGCCGCCGCCGATCTCGCGCCGCACCCGCACCGACTCGAGCACGGCGGCGAGGCTCTGGTCGGAGAACATCAGCAGCACCGGCGCGGCGGCGGCCCCGAGCAGCCCGGCGACCAGCGGCAGCACGTGCAGGTCACGACGCGCGCGCAGCAGCCGCACCAGCGGCAGCACCGCGGCCACGATCGGCGCGAACGCGATGAGCCCGCCGGGGGTGACGGCCGTCGTCACGCCCGCGAGCAGCAGCGCGACGGCGAGCGGCAGCACGGCCCGCCGGGCGACCGCCCGCTCGACCGCGACGAGCACCGCCAGGGTGCCTACGGCGACCCACGGCTCCGGCCGCATCCCCAGGTCGAACGGCAGCCACCACGACGCGAAGGCCGCGGCCGCGATCCACGGCACGCCGCGCAGCCGGAACGCGACGCCCAGCCGGGGCAGCACGGCCCGTGACAGCAGCAGCCAGCAGCCCAGGCCCAGCAGCGTCGACGGCAGCCGCATCCACAGCGTGGACGCCGACACGTCCGACCACGGCGCGTACAGCTCGTAGAACCAGCTGAACGGCGCCTCGGGGGCGTTGAGCCAGCGGTAGCCGTTGCCGATGAACCCGTCGGCTCCCCGGGCACGGACGATCCCGGCGATGTAGCCGTCGTCGACGGTGACGGGCCCGATCCACCACCAGCCGAGCAGCACGACGGTCACGGCCGCGTCGACGACCCTCGGCCGCCCGGGTTCGGCGACCAGCCGTACCCGGGGCCGGGCGGCGCGGTCGCAGCGGCCCAGCGCGACGAGCGTGCCGAGCAGCGCCGCCAGGCAGACGACGCCGATCGCGGCCTTGAGCGGGGAGATCGTCGTCTCCCACCGGGTGTCGGCCACCAGGCCGAACGACTGTCCGACGTCGACGTCGGCGAACGCTCCCGCCACAGCGGGCCGGAGGTCGCCCGCGGCGGTCAGGACCGGCCGGCCGTCGACGAGCACCCGGGTCGTGGAGACATCGGAGGTGACGGTGACGGTGCAGTCGCCCGCGGGCACGTCGACGGTGCCGACGTCCGCCCCCGCCGACCGCACGGTCAGACCGGGGCCGGCGGTCAGCTCGAGGCCGGCGAGTGGTTCGGCGCCCGGGTCGGTGCGGGCCGGGACCGTCCGCAGCAGCGTGGTGCCCGGCGCGGCGCTGCGGACCGCCTCGCAGCCGACCGTGACCTGCGCAGACGTCGGCTGGTAGGGCATGAGGGGGATGGCGGCGGGACCGTCGGCGGCGTCCCATGCGTACGTGGCCTGCAGCTGCGTGACCGGCGCGAGGGGGAACGCGACGGCGCACAGGACCGTGAGGAGGCCGAGGAGGAGGGCCCAGTGCGCAGGGCCGATGCGGCGGGGCCCGCCCGGTGTTCCCGGGTCCGATGTGGTCCCGTCGGCCTCGGGGGCGTGGGCCGGTGAGAGCACAGCCTCAGGCTAGCGCCGACGGGTGCCGGGTCAGGCCGACGCGGCCGGTGGCGCGGCCGATCACTTTCCGTACACGTGCCCTGAGATGAGTGACGGACCGTGACGATCACCCGGGTTACATCGGTGATGCTCACCGACAGTGAGTAGTCGGTTGGGCTGTTCGGGCGCTCTCGGGGGACGCCCGTTACGGGTAATCCGGTTGCTCGTTCAGTCGGGTGTGACGACCACCGCGCCGCGCGAGACCCGACAGCCCGAGGTGCGGGCGCTCACCGGACTGCGGATCGTCGCAGCGGTCTGGGTCGTCGTGTTCCACTTCCACTTCACCGCGCTCGGTGGCGTCGCCGACGTCGTCGCCGCGACCGGCCCGGTCCTCACCGCGGGCGCCCTGGGCGTCGACATGTTCTTCGTACTCAGCGGCTTCGTGATCGCCTACACCTACCTCGACGTCCTCGGCCCGCGGCTGCGCGCCCGCGCCGCCGGCCGCTTCGTCTGGGCCCGCACCGCGCGGCTGTGGCCGGCCTACGTCGTCGTGCTGGTCCTGTTCGGCGCGTGGGTCGTCGCCCGGCATGCCGTCGGCGGCGGCGGGCCCGTCGTGTTCCAGGCCGAGCAGCCCGACGTCACCGTCGGCGCGTTCGTCCGTCAGCTGCTGCTCGTCCAGCTGTGGGACAAGCCGTACTTCGACGGCGCGTCCTGGGTCGGCCCCACCTGGTCGATCAGCGCCGAATGGCTCGCCTACCTGCTGTTCCCCGTCGCCGCGGTCGTGCTGTACCGGGTGCGGCGGCTGCCGCGCCCGTTGCTCGCGATCGGCGCGCTGCTGCTCATGGCGCCCATCGCCGTGTCCTACCTGGTGACCGGGAGCCCGTACTTCCCGTGGAGCTGGCTCGTCCGCATCCTGTGCGGGTTCGGCGCCGGGGTCCTCGTGTTCCTCGTGGTCCGGCGCATCCGCGTCACCGCCCGTGGCGGCCGGGTCGCGTCCCGGATCGCCGACGCGACGGCCGTGCTCATCGTCGTCGGGCTGTGCGCCGGCGAGCTCGCCGGTGAGGGCCGCGGCGGCGCCGTCATCCTGCTGTTCCCGGTCCTGGTCGGAGCCCTCTCGATCGCCGACGGCGGGCTCGCACGCCTGCTGTCGACGCGCGCGTTCTGCTACGGCGGCCGCGCCTCCTACAGCCTCTACCTCGTCCACATCCCGATCTTCGAGGTGTACTGGCTGGCCATGGCTCATTTCCCGGTGCTCGTCGGGCCGACCGTCACCGCGCACGTCATCGGCGGGCTCGTCCTGCTGGCGACGTTCCCCGCCGCCGTCCTGCTCCACCGCTTCGTCGAGGCACCGGGCAGCCGCGTCATGCGCACGCACATGCCGTCGTTCCTGCACGAGCGTCCCGCGGTCGAACCGCGGCAGAAGACACCACAGGTACGGCCGGCGAGCAGCGGTCCGTCGCGCGGCCGCGGGCCGCTGCTCGGCGCCGTCCCCGTGGCCCGGACCGTGTCCTACGGCCCGCCGCAGCAGCGCACCCCCCGGCACGCCGCGGGCACCGTCGGCCGAACCGCCCTCGTCCCGTCCGGGACGGCGCGGCACGCCCGCCGCGACCCGCGCGCCGCCCTGTCCTGAGGCAGGTTCCGTGAGGCGCCCACCCGCGGGGATGATGGGCGCAACCATGACCGACGACGCCCCCGCCCCCGACCTGCCCGTCCAGTCCGAGGACCCCGAACTGGCCTGGCATCTCAAGCTCGTGCGCCGCTACCTCGGCGCCGGGCCGTACCTCGACTTCCGCTGCGCCGGCGGGCGCAGGCTCCGGCGGCTCGCACAGCACGGGCCCGCCACCGGGTTCACCCCCGACGACTCCGTGGCCGGCCTCGCCCGCGAGGAGGCCCCCGGCTGCCCCGTCGTCACCGATCCCGCCGACCTCGCCGACGATGCCTTCCACGGCATCGTCGCCGTCGACGACATGGGCACCCTCGACGACTCCGCCGTCCTCGCCGCGGTCGGCGTGTGGCGGCGGGTGCTGCGCTCCGACGGACGCGTCCTGCTTCAGGTGCCCGACGCCGGCGGCCGAGGCGCCGCCCTGCGCGAGCAGCGCCGCGCCCCCGGTGATCGTGACCACGCCGCCTGGACCGAGCTCCTCACCAAGGGCGGGCTGCGCGTCGAGCACGAGGGGACCGACGGCCTCAGCCGCCCGCCGTACGGCCGCGTTCCCGCAGGTCTGGAGTTCCGCGCGGTGTCGTCGGCGATTCAGTACGCCTCCGGGCGGCTGTACCTGCCTGCCGGGAACGGCGAGTCCTCGGTGTTCGTCCTGGAGTTCGCGGGGCGATGATCGGGGGCATGACGGAACTGCTCCCGCTCGACCCCGACCAGCTCCTCACCACGACCCGCTCGGTGCGCAAGCGGCTCGACCTCGAACGGCCCGTGCCGCTGGACGTCGTCAAGGAATGCCTGGAGGTGGCGCTGCAGGCGCCTACCGGCAGCAACAAGCAGGGCTGGCACTGGATCGTCGTCACCGACCCGGGACTGCGGAAGTCCGTCGCGGACCTGTACGCGCGCTCCTACCGGGCCTACCGCGACAGCCCCACCTACGCCGGCTCCGACGACCCCTCGCACAGCGCGCAGCGCCAGGCCCAGCAGGCCCGCGTCGGTACCAGCGCCGACTACCTCGCCGACCACATGGCCGAGGTCCCTGTGCTGGTCATCGGCGCGATCCGAGCCGGGGCGGACCTCCCCGCGAGCAACCAGGCCGGTCTCTGGGGATCACTGCTGCCCGCAGCCTGGAACCTGCAGCTGGCCCTGCGCGCCCGCGGCCTCGGCAGCGCCTGGACGACGCTGCACCTCACCTACGAGAAGGAGGTCGCCGAGGTCCTGGGCATCCCGCCGAACGTCCGCCAGGGCGTCCTGCTGCCCGTCGCCTGGACGAAAGGAACCGATTTCAAGCCCGCCCGCCGCGAACCGCTCGAGTCGGTCCTCCACGTCGACGGCTGGTGACACGCTCCTGCAATCTCACACCGGCAACCCCCGGCACCAATAGCATGGAGTCGGGGTCCGGGTGGGGACCTCGTGGGTCCTGATCGGATGGAGCTCCCGCCGTGGCGACGGTAACCGGGGCGGGCGTGGACGTCGGGCCTGGCGTCCTGGTGCCGGAGAGGAATCGGCCGCGCCGGCGTCGCTGGGTCCGTGGCGCGCTCGTCGGCCTGGCCGCAGGTGGGCTCGTGCTGCTCGGACGAGTCACCGGGGTGCTGAACGGCGGGCCGGGCCTCCTCGTCACGATGGTCCTGGTCCTGCTGATCCCGACGTCGCGCGAGTTCTCCCGGCGCATACTGCTGGTCGGCTGCGTGCTCGTCGGCTGGCTGCCCGCCCTCTGGTGGATCGACCTGAGGTTCGACGGCCTCGGCCGGATGACCGTCGCCCTCGCCGCGACCGCCGCGGTCCTCGCCGCCTGGGTGGCCGCGGGTCAGGACAGCGGCCGACGGGTCCGCGCGCTGCTGCCGCGGTTCCGGATCGTCGATGCCTACCCGGCCCTCGCCGCAGGTCTCGGCTGCGTCGTCCTGGCGCCCTGGCTGCAGGTCAAGACGCCGACGCAGTCCCTCGGCATGCTGATGCTGAGCTGGGACAACTCCGCGCACTTCAGCATGTTCCACATGATCCGCTCGACCGGCGTCACGGTCGACGCCCTGCCCCCGCCCACGGGCGGCGGACGTGGCAGTTCGCCAGCTATCCACAGGGTTTCCACACGCTGGTCGCCGCGATCGTCGAGATCGTCGACGGGCCGCATGTCGCCTCGGTCGGCGGAGAGCTGCTCAGCTACACCCGCGGTGTCGCGCTGCTGATCATCGCCGCCACCGCGCTGCTGGTCGCAGGCCTCGGCGCGCTCCCGGTGCTGCGGCGCAGGCCGCTGGTCGCGCTCCCGCTCGCCACCCTCGTCGCCGCCGTGTTCCTGCTCGGGCCCGGCGCGCTCGCCTTCTACGACGGTTTCGGCAACTTCGTGCTCGCCTGCGCGATGGTCGTCGCCGTCCTGCTCGTCGCCGTCCCGATGGCCCGCGTCTTCACACCCCTTCACCTCCTGGCACTCGCCGGCGCGGTCGTCGGCGTCGCCCAGGGCTGGGCCCTGCTCGGGGTGCTCGCCGCACCCGCCGCACTGGCGGTGCTGCTCCCGCTGCGGCGCGGCCGGTTCCGCAGCCGGCCGGTCCCGCTGCTGCTCTCCCTGCTCGTCCTCGCTGCGGCCGCCGCCTGCCTGGTGCGGACCGTCGTCGTCCTCTCCGCGGTCGCCGCGGAGAATCCCCTCGTCCTCGCGGGCGGGGCGAGCGAACCCGACTACGGGCTCACGATCGGGGCCGCCGCCGCGTCGATCATCGTTCCGATCGTTGCGCGCTGGGCGACGCGGCGGCCCGAACGACCACGGCTGGTCGCGCTCGTCGCGGTGCCGATCGCGGGCGTCGTGTGCAGCGTCGTCCTGATCGCCATGCAGCTCGCCACCAGCGGCGCCGTCACCTACTACGGATACAAGTTCATGACGGCCGTCGAGATCGTCGCGCTGTGCGTCGTCGCGGTGCCGCTGGCCCACTTCGGGCGACGCGTCACCCGCCGTCGCTGGCTGCTCGCACCCGCCGCCGTCCTCTCACTCGCCGTCGCCGCCTCGGCCACACAGATGTTCGGCTGGACCTTCGCGACGATCCCGCAGGGGCCGACCGCGGGCCTCACCACGGCGGCACCGGCCGGCCTCGTGAGCCGCGAGCTCGAGTACCGGCTCATCGCGAGCCCGCCCAGCACCGCGGACCTCACGACGTACGTGGCGGCAGGGGTGCCCGACGTCCCCGGCGTACTGGTGTTCCTCGACGTCACCGACGGCTACCCCGTCGACCCGACGATGGCCGCCCAGTGGTTCTTCGCGCTCACCGACAGCTGGACGCTCGAGGGCAATGCGCTGGCCGGCGACGTCCGGCTGCGCGGTCGCTCGCCCGAGGCGTGGGCCGGCGTCGCCGAACGGCTGCTGCGCACCCGCGACGACGTCCACGTCGCGGTCCGGCCGGCGGAGGCGGCGCAACTGCGTGCGCTGCTGCCGACCCGGCTGGGTAGCCGGGTCGTGAACCTCTGACCGTCAGATCGGCAGGCGGCGGAAGATCGGGCGCGGGACGTGGCGCAGCGCGCTCATCACGAACCGCAGCGGCGCCGGCGCCCACACCAGCTCCTTGTGGGTGCGCACCGCGTCGGCGACGACCTCCGCGACGGCCTCGGGCGTCGTCGACAGCGGGGCCGCCTTCATGCCCTCGGTCATCTTCGTGTGCACGAACCCGGGACGGACGACGGTGACCACCACGCCGTGCGGGCGCAGGGCCTCGGTCAGGCCGGAGTAGAAGGCGTCGAGACCCGCCTTCGTCGAGCCGTAGACGAAGTTCGACCGACGGGCCCGCTCACCGGCGACGGACGACAGGGCCACCAGGGACCCGTGGCCCTGCTCCTTCATCCGGTCCGCGACCAGCACCCCGACCGACACGGCCGCGGTGTAGTTGACCTGGGCGAGCTCGACGGCGTGCGCGACGTCGGTCCAGGCCTGCTCGTTGTCGCCCAGCAGCCCGAACGCGACCACGGCGACGTCGATGTCACCGCCCGCGAACGACTTCTGCACCACGTCGGCGTGCGAGGCCAGCTCGGTCGCGTCGAACTCCACCGTCTCGACGGTGCAGCCCCGGCCCTCGAGCCGCGCGCGGGCCTCGTCGAGACGGGGGGAGGGGCGCGCGGCGAGCACCACCCGCATCGGGCGGTCGGAGGCGAACGCCTCGACGACGGCGAGGCCGATCTCGGAGGTGCCACCGAGCAGCAGGATGCTCTGCGGGTTGCCCACGGCGTCGATCATCGGTTACACGAGCTCCAGTCGTCGTGACATGTCGGACGCGAAGACGCCCTCGGGGTCGACGGAGGCGCGGACCTTGCGCCACTCGTCGAGACGTGGGTAGCCGCGGCGGATCGCCTCGGCGGACGTGCGCGACTCCTTGGCCAGGTAGTGCCGCCCGCCGGCGTCGAGGACGATCGTGTCGAGCTCGTCGCACAGTTCGCCGAGGCCGGGGCCGACGGGGAAGTCGAGGCACAGCGTCCAGCCCGGCTTGGGGAACGACAGCGGCGCCCGGTTGCCCTCGCCGAACCGCTTGAGGACGTTGAGCGCCGACACCTTGCCCGCCGCCGTGACGCGCTCCAGCACCGTCCGAACGACGTCGCCACGGCCCGGCGGGACCACGAACTGGTACTGCAGGAACCCGTTCGGCCCGTACCCGCGGTTCCACTCGCCGATGATGTCGAGCGGGTGCAGGAACTGCGTGATGTTCTGGACGACGCCGTGCTTCGTCGGCGCCTTCCGGTACCAGAGCTCCGAGAAGATCTTGCCCGTCAGCTTGTTGAGCATCCCCGGCGGGAAGACGTCGGGGACCGTGAGCAGCTGCGGCGCGTCGAACTTCAGCGGCTTGTCGCGCAGTTTCTCCGGCAGATCGGCCAACGTCGCGTGGTTCGCGCGGGTGAGGATGCCGCGGCCGAAGTGCGGGCCCGTCGTCACCGCGTCGAACCAGGACACCGACTCCGCGTACTTGTCGTCGTCGCGGGTCTGGCGGTCCATCAGGTCGTCGAGGTTGTCGATCTGGTCGGTGTCGACGAGGAAGTACGCCGTCTCCACGTGGTGCAGCTTCAGCCGCGCCCGCACCACGATCCCGGTCAGCCCCATGCCGCCGACGGTCGCCCAGAACAGCTCCGACTCCGGGCCGTCCGGCGTGAGCTCGCGGACAGTGCCGTCGGCCGTGACCAGCACCATCGACTCGACGTGGTTGCCGAAGCTCCCGACGACGTGGTGCGCCTTGCCGTGGATGTCCGCGCCGATCGCGCCACCGATCGTCACCTGCCGGGTGCCCGGGAGGACGGGCAGCCACAACCCGAACGGCAGCGCCGCCCGCATCAGGGTGTCGAGGCTGACCCCGGCGTCGACGTCCACGAGACCGGAGGGGGCGTCGATCGAGTGGATGCGCGACAACCCCGTCATGTCGACGACGCGCCCCCCGCCGTTCTGGGCCGGGTCGCCGTAGGAGCGGCCGAGACCGCGGGCGATCACGCCGCGCGGGCCGGCGCCCAGGACCGCCGCGGCGACCTCGTCGGGGTCGCGCGGGGTGACGACCTCCGCGACCGAGGGCGCGGTGCGGCCCCATCCGTGCAGGCGGCGCTGCTGGTCGGCGGGGCTGGGCTGGCTCGACATCGCGGGCCAGGCTACGCGGGTCGAGACTGGCCGCTTCCGCCGCCTGTGAGTCCGCCGCCTGTGAGTGGCGTTATTGGCTATAGCCAATAACGCCACTCACAGGCGGCGGAGGTGTGTGCGTCGACGCCCGCGTTCCTGCAACCCAGCGGGCACCGGGGCGGGTGCGGGGGCGCCGTGTGCCAGGGTGGGCGCGTGCTCGACGTGCCGGCGGTCGTCGCGCCGGTCCAGGGCCGGGCGCGGCGGGTGGGGCTGCGCAGGCCGCCGTCGATCGTGCTGGTCGGGCTGCTCCTGCTGGCGATCTCACTGGGGCTGCAGCACCGCGTCCTGGGCGCGTTCACGACCTCGACGATCGGGGACGTCACCGGCGATCCGGACCTCTTCGGCTGGTGGCTCACCTGGACCCCCTGGGCGATCCTGCACGGCCAGAACCCGCTGGTCACGGACTGGATGCATCATCCGCTGGGCGTCAACGCCATGTGGAACACGACCGTCCCGCTGCTGGGGGTCGTACTGTCGCCGATCACACTGACGGCGGGCCCGGTGGCGGCCTACAACGTCGGCATGATCCTCGGACCGGTCGCGTCCGGGGTGGCGATGGCGGCGGCGCTGGGGCCGTGGGTACGGCGGTGGTCGGCGCGGACGGTCGCGGCGGTGGTCTACGCGTTCGGCCCGTTCCAGGTGGCGCACGCGTCGGCGGGGCATCTGAACATTGTGTGGGCGGTGCTGCCGCCGGTGCTGCTGTACCTGGTGCACGTGTTGTTCGTGCGCGGTACCGACAAGCCTTACCGGACGGGTGCGCTGGTGGGGTTGCTGTTCGCGGCGCAGCTGTTCGTCTACACGCAGACGCTGGCGCTGGGCGTGCTGATGCTCGTCGTGACGGCGGCGGTTCTGGCGGTGCGGTTCCCGTCGCGGGTGCGGGAGCGGCTGCCGGGCCTGGTGCGGGCGGGGGCGGCGTGCGTCGGCGTGTTCGCGGTGGTGTGCGGGTACCCGTTGTGGCTGATCCTGGCGGGTCCGCAGCGCCCGAAGTCGACGATCCGCGATCCGCTCTACGGTGTCACCGACCTGGCCAACGTCGTGGTGCCGACGCCGCTCACCGCGGCCCGCCTGGTGCCGACGGGGTTCGCGGACACGATGCGCGCCAACGTCGGCGAGCAGGGCGGCTATCTGGGGCCGGCGATCCTGCTGCTGGTCCTGATCCTCGTGGTGACGGTGCGGTCGACGCCGCTGCGGCTCGCGGCCGCGGTCGGGCTGATCTCGCTGGTGCTGTCGCTGGGCCCGGAGATCGTGGTGGCCGACCGCGAGACCGGCGTCCCGATGCCGTGGGCGCTGTTCACCGAGGTGCACCTGCTGGGTGAGGCGGAGCCGGTGCGGCTGCAGGTCGTCACGGCGCTGTGCGTGGCGTTCGTGCTGGCGGTGTGGATCGACCGCATCCCGGCGGTCCGCTGGCTGCCCGGTGTCGGCCTCGCGACGCTGGCGACCGCGTTCGCCGTGCTGACCTGGCTCCCGGCCGACGCCTACGGGGCGCGGGAGGCGTCGACACCCGCGTTCTTCGCCGATGCGGCACAGCATCTCCGGGAGGGCGACGTCGTCGAGACGGTCCCGGCGGTGACGAGCGTGTGGGACGGCGGCGCCCGGCCGATGCGCTGGCAGGCGCAGGCCGACATGCGCTACAAGATGCCCGGTGGCTACTTCATCGGCTCCGACCCGCAGCACCCCGTGCTCATCGAGGCACCGTTGTCGGCGTACCAGCAGGGCGTCGTCGAGGTGGGCGCCGGCAACCCGTTGACGGTCGCCCCCGCCGACGCCGCGGCCTCGCTGCGGGCGTCCGGCGTGACGGTGGTCGTGGTGGTGCCGGAGCCGGGCGTCGACACCGACGCGGTCCTGTCGTGGACGGCCACGGTCACCGGTGACGCCGGGTCACGGGTCGAGGACGTCTGGACGTTCCGCCTCTGACGTGCAGGCCTGCGACGACTAGGCTCGCGACGGTGAGCGTGCAGCCGTCGCCAGGCGAGTCCCCGGGGATCCGTATCTCCGACGCCGACCGCGAGCGTGCCGCGCAACGTCTGCACCAGGCGCTGTCCGAGGGCCGGATCACGGTGGCGGAGCTGGAGGAGCGGATCGCGGTCGTCTACGCGGCGCGCTACGCCTCGGAGCTGATGCCGCCGCTGGCCGACCTGCCCGGCAACCCGCTCGACGTGACCATGCCCGCGCCCCCGCCGTCGACGCCCGCCGGGCCGCCGGTGGTGCTGCGCACGGGGATGGGGTCGTTGCGGCGCAGCGGGAACTGGCAGGTCCCGGCCCGGCTGCGGGTGCAGTCCGGCATGGGCTCGGTGGTGCTCGACTTCTGCGACGCCCAGATCGTGCACCCGGTCGTCGAGATCGAGTTCGAGCTGGGCGCCGGGTCGGCCCGGGTTCTGCTGCCCGACAACGCCTCCGCCGACATCGACGGGCTCGTCGCGGGCATGGGCACCGTGAAGTCGAAGGTCCCGTCGGCCCCGTCGCGCGGTGCGACCCACTTCCGCATCTACGGGCGGGCGACGATGGGCTCGGTCACCGTCCGCCGCCGCTACCGCCTCGCGGGCCACTGGTTCTGAGCCGGCGCTCACGACCTCGACCGGTTCAGCGGAAGCGGCGGCCCTCGTCGCGGCGGTACGCCCAGCCGGCCAGCGCCGCGGTGGCGACGACCCACAGCACGAACGAGACGATCGTCAGCAGGCTCGGCGCGATGCCCTGCACCGCCCAGATGACGACGTCACGCGCGCCACGCGAGGGCAGCACCTCGGAGATGGTCTGCAGCCAGCCGGGGAACAGCTGCGGCGGCAGGAACAGACCGCCGCCGAACGCCAGCGGGAAGAAGATCAGCTGCGTGACGGGCAGCGCAGCCTTGACCGGCATCGAGTAGCCGACGGCCAGCCCGCCGAGCAGGAACGGCAGCCCCGCGACGAGCATCGCGACCAGCCCGGCGAGGAACCGCAGCGGCGTCACGCTCGCCGCCGTCAGCGCGGCCCCGACGATCGTCACCGGCACGATCGCGATGAGCGCGAACACGAAACCGGTCAGCAACCTGCCGACGATCCGTGGTGTCGCCGCTGCGGGCAACGTCCGTACGTAGGGGTCCCAGGCCTTCTCGCGATCGTCGGCCACCCCGACGCCGAACGTGAACAGGAAGCTCGACAGCACACCGAACACCGCGAGCTGGATCACTGCCGACGTCGCCGCGACCACGTCGTCGCCGAAGCCGAACGGGACCACGAAGAACAGCAGCGACAGTGCCGGGAAGATCGCGGCCGATCCGACCGCGATCGGCACCCGCAGGTTCTCCAGCAGCAGGAACCGGAAATGGGTCCGGGTCAGGGCGAGCGCGCTCATGCCGCCCTACCTTCCGTGAGGGTGAGGAATGCTTCTTCCAGGGATGCGGTGCGTACCTGCAGGTCGTGGAACGGGACGCCGCTGCGGACGAGGTCGCGGACCAGCCGGTCGGCGTCCGGGGTGTGCAGCCGGTGACGGTCGCCATCGACCTCGTCGCGCACCACGCCGGCCAGCTCCGGCAGCACGGCCGCGCGCAGCTCGACCAGCGACAGCCCGACGACCCGGCGGATCGACGCGGTGTCGCCCTCGGTCAGGACCTTCCCGCCACCGATGACGACGACCCGCTGCGCAAGCTCCTCGATCTCGTCGAGGTAGTGGCTGGTCAGCAACACGGTTCCGCCGCGGTGGTGGAACTCGCGTACCCCGTCCCACAGGGCCCGGCGCGCCTCGACGTCCAGGCCCGTCGTCGGCTCGTCGAGCACCACCACGGCCGGGTCGCCGACGAACGCCAAGGCCACCGCCAACCGACGCTTCTGCCCGCCCGACAGCCCGCCGCACTGCCGGCGCTGCAGCCCCGACAGCCCGAACCGCTCCAGCACCTCGCCGGCCGGCCGCGGCTGCGGGTAGTGACGGGACACGAAGTCGAGGACCTCGCCGACGCGCAGGGTGTCGGGCAGACCGGTCTCCTGCGGGGTGACGCCGAGGCGGCGGCGCCGGGCCGGGTCGGTGGGGTCGCCGCCGAACAGCTCGACGATCCCCGAGTCCGGCCGGCGCAGGCCCGTCAGCAGGCTCAGCAGCGTCGACTTGCCGGCGCCGTTCGGGCCCAGCAGGCCCGTGATCGTGCCCGCGGCGACGTCGAGGTCGACCCCGTCGAGGGCGATGGTCGAGCCGAACCGGCGGGTCACACCGCGGGTTCGGGCGACGTGGCGGTCGGGAAGAACATGGATGTCGGCGCCGCTCATGGTGTCGGGCTCCTGTCCGAGTCGTCGTCGGTGGGTGCCGCGGCCCCGTTCGCAGGGTTCAGCAGCGCCTGCAACGCCGCGGTGTAGTCCTCGAAGGCGCGCCGCCCCTGCCGGGTCAGCTCCACGTACGTGACGGGTGTGCGCCGCTGGTGGGTCTTCGTGATCTCGACGTAGCCCGCGTCCTCCAGCTTGCGCAGGTGTGTCGAGAGGTTGCCGGCGGTCATGTCGAGCAGTTCCTGCAGCCGCGGGAACGTGATCTTGTCGCCCTCGCAGAGCGACGCCAGGCTCGCCGTCACCCGCAGCCGGGCCTGCGCGTGGATCACCGGGTCGAGCTCGGGCATCGCGGTCACCGCGCGCTCCGCCGGATCAGCGCCCGCACACCGGCGAACAGCAGGCCGCCACCGCCGCCGAGACCGATGATCAACGGGCTGGCCGGCAACCCGACCGCCGCCGACACCACCGCGACCACCATGATCCAGATGCCCAGCACGTAGTCGACCCGGCTCGACCACACCGCGCCCGACAGCATGTACAGCGCGCCGGCCAGGAAGACGTACAGTGCGGGCGCGATCACCGACATCGTGTCGCCCGGCAGGTTTCGCGAGCCCAGGATGCCGATCAGCACGCCCAGCAATGTCATCGAGATCGGCCAGCTCAGCCCGTACCAGAGCCCCTGCCGCGACGACGGCCCGCGCACCCCGCGCCCCGTCCGGATGCCGACCACCGCGCTCACGACCGCTGCCCCCACCACCGCGATACCGGTCGCCCAGCCCGCGACGGCGGGGTCGACGACGTCGATTCCCGCGAGGAACCAGCCCAGCCCGATGAGCACCCAGGAGACGCCCCAGACCAGGTAGAACACGCCGATGCTCGGCGAGAGCCGTGACGAGGCGTGCGACTGCGCCTGCTGGATGATCGCCAGCGCGTCGGCCGCCGAGGGGGCGGCGTCGCCGCCCTCCTGCACCTGTGGCTCGTCCGTCCGCCGTTCCGACATCATGACCCCCAAACCAGTTTGAAGCGGTGGCTAGTTTGTAGCGCAAAGTTGGCGGCGGACACAAGAGGGATGTGCTCCGGGCCGCCGGGGCCACCACTGCGGCCCGGTGAGGAGGCTCCGCACCAGGGCGACCGGCCGGGCGCCAAGACCGGCGGGGTTGATCCGCCCGCACCGGGCTGCCGACCGGGTTCGTCGCGAACAGCCGAGGCCCGCGCAGGCCTCGGACCGGGCGCCGTCGCGGGCGCGTCCGACGAGCCCGCTCCGACATGGCGCCGAACGAGCCGGAGAACCCGCCGACCTAGGGCGAGCATCCGTCGCTTCCGGCGCCGGATCGGGAAGGGGCTGCCGGCGGGGGTGTCGTCGGAGCGCCCGGCCGGCGCTCACGACACGTTCGGAGTCGCGTCGCACCCGCACCTGGGCAGCGGACGCCCGGTCCCGCCCTCGCGGATCGCTCGACGAGTTCGGGCCCGCTGCCAGTTTGCAGGAAAGGGCCGTTCCTGCGGATCGCCCCGGCGCGCCCGGCACCGGAAGAGGAGCCGCCGGGGTGGGTCGCTAGCCTGGGCCCGTGACCGCGACGCAGGAGCGTGCCGGGATGAGCCTGGTCGGACAGCTCACCCGTTTCGTCGCCGTCGGCGTCGCCTCGGCCGCTGTCGATTACGGCGTCTACCAGCTGTTGCTGCTCGCCGTCGGCATGGACCCGCACGTCGCCAAGGGGATCTCGTTCATCCTCGGCACCACGACGGCGTACCTGCTGAACAAGCGGTTCACGTTCACCGAGGCAGGCGGCGGCAAGGGCCGGTTCGCGGGCTTCGTCGTCCTGTACGCGACGACGTTCGCGATCAACGTCGGAGTCAACGCCCTGGCCCTGGCGTTCCTGCCGCAGATGCCGCTGCGCACGTCGGTGGCGTGGGTGATCGCGCAGGGCTGCGCGACGGCGATCAACTTCGTGATGCTGCGGACCGTCGTGTTCCGCGCTCCGAAAACCGCGCCCGAGGCCTGAGCCCGAATATCAGGGGCGGTCGAACCGCTCCGCCGCACCGGCCCGCACGAGCCGCACCCACTCCTGGAAGCCGGCCGGATCACGTTTGGTGACGAGGAAGTACCAGGCGTAACGCGGCAGGTCGAGGATGCCCACGCGGCGCATTCCGGGCTGCGCGATCAGGTAGCCGCGGTTGCGGTAGGTGTAGAAGCGCTTGACGGGGTCGTCGGGGTCGCGGGCGTGGAGCCGGCCGCCGAGCATGGGCTTGTCCTCGCCGGTGGCGGCGGGGTGCAGGTAGGCGGCCTGCAGGGCGGTGCCGAAGGGCAGCCCGGAGCGGACGAGGCGGCGGTGCATGTCGACCTCGTCGCCACGGACGAACAGCCGCAGGTCGGGCACGCCGACGCGTTCGAGCGCGGTGGCCCGGAACAGGGCACCGTTGAACAGGGCGGCGATGCCGGGCAGGAGCTCGGCGTCGGCGGAGTCCTCCGACAGCAGGCCGGACCGCGTCGCGTGCCAGGTGAGGCCGCGGCGGACGGGGAAGGCGAGGCGGTCGGGGTCGTCGCGGTCGGCGACGGTGGGGGAGACGGCGGCGAGGTCCCTGCGCGTGGCGAGGTCGATCAGGGTGGCGAGGACCTTGTCGTCGGCGGCGCCGCCGTCGTCGTCGCCGAGCCAGACCCAGTCGGCGCCGAGCGCGAGGGCGTGCAGGATGCCGAGCGCGAACCCGCCTGCGCCGCCGAGGTTGCGGTGCGACGGCAGGTAGGTGGCGGGGATGCCGCAGCCCTCGACGACGTCACGTGCGGGCTGGTCGGGCCCGTTGTCGACGACGACGAGGTGCGCGATGGGGTGCGTCTGTGTGGCCATGGCGGTCAGGGAGTCGACGAGCATCCCGGCGCGGTGCCGGGTGACGACGACCGCGACGACCGACCCGGCGGGCAGTGCCGTCACGCAGGAGCCTCACTGCCGCTCGGCAACTGCGTGACCGGCGCTGCTGTGATGAACGGTGACCTCGCGGGCTCGGTCATGTGCGGCCGAGCTCGGCGAGCACGTCGTGACCCTTGTAGTGGTGCAGCACGTCGCGCAGGGGGCCGTGCTCACGGATCTGGCCGTGTTCCATCCAGATCGCGGTGTCGCACAGGTCGGCGAGGAACTCGTCGGAGTGCGAGGCGAACACGAGGATGCCGGAGCGTTCGACCAGCTCGTTGAGCCGGTCGCGGGCCTTGGCGAGGAAGGCGGCGTCGACGGCGCCGATGCCTTCGTCGAGCAGGAGGATCTCGGGGTCGATGCTGGTGACGACACCGAGCGCGAGCCGCACTCGCATACCGGTGGAGTAGGTGCGCAGCGGCATCTCGAGGTACTCGCCCAGCTCGGTGAACTCGGCGATGTCCTCGACGCGGGACTCCATCTGCTTCTTCGTCATCCCGAGGAAGAGGCCGCGGATGAGGATGTTGTCGAGCCCGGAGATCTCGGGGTCCATGCCGACGGCGAGGTCGAACACCGGCGCAACCTTGCCGACGACGGCGGCGCGGCCGCGGGTGGGCTCGTAGATGCCCGACATGAGGCGCAGCAGCGTCGACTTGCCGGCGCCGTTGTGGCCGACGAGCGCGACGCGGTCGCCCTTGCGCAGCGAGATGTCGATGTCGCGCAACGCCTCGATGATCGGGACCTTGCTGTCGGTGCCGATCCGGCCGCCGGCCTTGCCCAGCACGGCCTTCTTCAGCGACCGCGACTTCGCGTCGAAGATCGGGAAGTCGACCGCGGCGCCGCGGATGTCGATGCTCGGTTCGGTCATCTCGTCACACCCAGTACGCGACGCGGGATCGGTAGTTTCGCATGCAGACCAGCGCGGCGGCCCAGCCGACGATCGTGATCACGCCGACGACGAGCCAGTGCCGCCAGACGATCGTGTCGCCCAGCATGGGCTGGCGCAGGATCTCGACGAAGTGCATCACCGGGTTGAGCTCGGCGATCTGGGCGCGCTCGGCGACGGCGGGGTTGTCGCGCA
Organism: Pseudonocardia sp. SCN 73-27; assembly: GCA_001725415.1. Classification (GTDB taxonomy): domain Bacteria; phylum Actinomycetota; class Actinomycetes; order Mycobacteriales; family Pseudonocardiaceae; genus Pseudonocardia. The sequence continues at coordinate 13,695 of MEGH01000040.1, read as the reverse complement.
GCCGGTCGTACGACCAGACGATCGGCGTCATGAAGAAGATGAGCTGGGTGAGGCTGGCGACGATCGGCGGGATGTCGCGGAACCGCGTCGCGATGATGCCCGACAGGATCGTGATCCAGCCGCCGTTGAGGACCAGCAGCGCGAACGCGGGGATCGCCATGAACGACGCCCAGCCCAGGGGGTGCGGGAAGATGATCATCAGGACGACCCAGATGATCACGTTGTGGGCGAAGAACAACGTCTGCCGCCACACCAGCCGGTAGACGTGCAGGCTCAACGGCGCCGGGAGGAACCGGATCAGGCCCTCGTTGGCGATGAAGACCTCGCTGCCCTCGAGGATGCAGCCCTGGACGAAGTTCCAGATCAGCAGCCCGGTGGCGACGTAGGGGAGGAACGTCTTGATGTCCTCGTTGAACAACGCGCCGTAGAGGATGCCCATCGCCGTGGCGATGACGGCCATGCTGATGCTGATCCACAGCGGGCCGAGGATCGAGCGCCGGTAGCGCTGCTTGATGTCCTGCCAACCCAGGTAGCCCCACAGCGACCGCTGCCGCCACCCCTGGGCGAGGTCGTTGAAGGCACGGGCCCAACTGCGGGGACCGGGCTCGTCGTCGAGCGGGCGAGCCTGCTCGGCAGGGCCTCCCTCAGCGCTCACGGTCACAGCCACGCGCCGAGGGTACCTGCGGGTGACCAGGGCCGAACGCGCGGTGGGCCGAGGCCCGACGAGGGCGCGACGAACGGCTCCGACCTGCGGACGAGCAGACCGGAACGCCGTTCACCGCACCGTCCGTCAGAGGTACTGACCGGTCCCGCGACCCAAGCCCTCCGGCATCTGCTGGCCCTGCGGCATCGCGCCGGGGGGCAGGCCGCGGCGCATCTGCTCCAGCTGCGCACGGGCTGCCATCTGCTGGGCGAACAGCGCCGTCTGGATGCCGTGGAACAGGCCTTCCAGCCATCCGACGAGCTGTGCCTGCGCGATGCGCAGCTCACCCTCGGACGGGACGGAGTTGTCGGTGAACGGCAGCGTCAGACGCTCCAGCTCCTCGCGCAGCTCCGGGGCGAGACCCTCCTCGAGCTCCTTGATGGAGTTCTCGTGGATCTCCTTCAGCCGGGTCCGCGACGCCTCGTCGAGCGGCGCGGCCCGCACCTCCTCCAGCAGCTGCTTGATCATCGTCCCGATGCGCATGACCTTGGCGGGCTGCTCGACCATCGACGCGAGACCCTGCTCCTCGGTCTCGTCGTCACCCTGCGGCACACGCGCCATGCCGACCGGGCGCCCATCGGGGCCCACCACCACGACCTGCTGCTCCGGGCTGTCCTGCTCGTTGGCCTCAGACGGCTGACTCATGCGCCCATCATTGCGCGCCCACGCCCTGAGTGTCGTCGGTGCCCGGCTCCTGCACGTCAGACGGTCAACACGAGCTTGCCGACGACGCCTCCGGCCTCCAGCACCCGGTGCGCCTCGGCGGCGTCACGCATCGGCAGTGTGGCGTGCACGATCGGTTTCACGCGACCGTCGGCGATCATCGGCCACACCTGCTCGCGCACCCCGTCGACGATGCGTGCCTTGCCCTTCGGTCCGTCCACCGGCCGGCCGCGCAGCCCCAGCGACGTCACGCTCGCCCGCTTCGCCAGCAACGCGGCCAGGTTGAGCTCCCCCTTCACCCCGCCCTGGAATCCGATGACCATCAGCCTGCCGTCGGTGGCGAGCGCCTTCACGTTGTTGGGCAGGCCCTTGGCGCCCATGTTGTCGAGGATGACGTCGGCACCGTGCCCGTCGGTGGCCTCCAGCAGCGCCTTCGCGACGTCCTCGTCGTAGTCGATGACGATGTCGGCCCCCAGCTCGCGGCAGCGGTCCAGCCGCTGCGGCGACGCCGTCGCCGCGACCCGGGCGCCCAGCGCCTTCGCGACCTGGATTGCGTGCGTCCCGATCCCGCTGGTGCCGCCCTGCACCAGGAACGTCTCACCCGAGGCCAGTCCGCCGGTGTCGACGACGTTCGACCACACCGTGCACGCCACCTCCGGCAGCGCGGCGGCCGTCGCCACGTCGACGCCGTCGGGCAGCGGCAGCACCTGCCCGGCCGGCACGACGACCTTCTCGGCGTAGCCGCCACCCGCGAGCAGCGCGCACACCTCGTCGCCGACGCCCAGGCCGACGACGCCCTCGCCCACCGCCGAGATCCGTCCCGAACACTCCAGGCCGATGATGTCCGACGCCCCCGGCGGCGGCGGGTAGTTGCCCTGCCGCTGCATGACGTCCGCGCGGTTGACCCCTGCCGCGACGACGTCGATCAGCACCTCACCCGGCCCGGCCTGTGGATCCGGGACCTCAGTCCACTCCATGACGTCCGGCGCGCCCGGCTCCCGCAACGTGATCGCGTACATGACGTCGACGGTATTGCGGTTGCGCCCGTGGGGCACGCTGTCGGGGTGGATCCAGTGCCCGAACCGTGGCCGCTGCGGCACCTCGTCCTGCGCACCCCACGCCTCGAACTGCGGCCCGACGACGACACCGGCCTCGACGAGCTCGTCGCCGTCGGCCACCGCGGCGTCCACCCGCCCGAGCAGATGCCCTTCCACGTGCCCTGGACCGATGCCGACCCCCGCTACCTGGGCCGCGGCATGCTGCAACATTTCTGGCAGCAACGGTCCGCACTCACCCCCGAGAACTGGGCGGTGCACTTCCTCGTGCGCTTCGAGGGCCGCGTCGTCGGTGTGCAGACCATGCGCGCCAAGGACTTCGCCGGCCGGCGCACCATCGACTCCGGCTCCTGGATCGGCATGGAGGTCCAGGGCCGCGGCATCGGCACCGAGATGCGCGCCGCCGTCCTCGCCTTCGCTTTCGACCACCTCGGCGCCACCCGCGCCACCTCGGCCGCCTTCGCCGACAACGCCCGCTCACTGCGGGTGTCGGACAAGCTCGGCTACCGACGCACCGGCACCGCCACCGTCGTCCGGCGCGGCGAACCCACCGAGGAGGTGCAGGTCGCGATCACGCCCGACGAGTTCCTCCGGCCCGACTGGACCCTGACCGTCGAGGGCTACCCCGCCTGCGCGGGGCTGCTCGCGGCGAGACCGCCGGCGTAGCCGAGCGCCTGCTGCGCCATCTGCGCGGCGAACGCCCGCGCCGCCGCCTCCTGCTGCGGGTCCACCGGCGGCTGCGGCGCACCCGGAGGCTGCTCCACCCACACGCAGCCCGACGGCCCCGGCTCCGCGACGTAGGTGTGCTGCTCGCCGTTGAGCGTGTAGGTCGCCTTGCCCGTGACGTCGCACGTGCCGTCGGAGGAGTGGGCCTCGTCGGCGAGCGCGGCTCCGGCACCGGCCACGATCAGCCCTCCCGCCGCGGCGAGCGGGACGAGAACACGTCGGACGAACGGCACCGCGACCTCCCGAGGATCGGAAACGGAAGGTCAGGTTATGACGAGCGCTACGCCGAACGACGCATCGTCACTCGGCCGGGTGGCGTCGCGTCAGCCGAGGTTCACCCCGCGCGCAAAGGTGTCGCACTGCGCCGGGTTGCCCGACTGGTAGCCCGTCGAGTACCACTTCTCGCGCTGCGCCGAGCTGCCGTGGGTGAACTGGCTCTCGTTCACCCGGCCGCCGCCCAGGTTCTGCTGGATGTAGTCGTCGCCGATCCGCGACGCCGTGTCGAGCGCGGCGTTCACGTCGGCCTGCGTGACGTCGGTGATCAACGGCTTGCCCGTCGACGTCGGCACCTGCGTGGCGTGGTTGCCCCAGGCACCGGCGTAGCAGTCGGCCTGCAGCTCGAGGCGCACCGAACCCGACGTCGGGCCGCTGTCGCCCGCCTGGACGCGGCGGCTCGTGCCCAGCAGGTTCTGCACGTGGTGGCCGTACTCGTGGGCGATCACGTACGCCCGCGCGTAGGGGCCGCCCTGCGCGCCGAACCGCGTCTCCAGCTCCTTGAAGAACGACAGGTCGATGTAGACCTTCTGGTCCGCCGGACAGTAGAAGGGGCCGACGTCGGACGTCGCGCTCCCGCACCCGCCCGTGTTCACGCCGCCGTTGAAGAACACGAGGTTCGGCGTCGTGTACGTCTGCCCCGACCGGGCGAACGTGTCCGACCAGTACCCGTTGAGCGAGTTGACGACGGCGACGACCTCGCAGTCGAGGTTGGTGTTCGCGTCGGCACCGGTGCGGCAGCTCGACGCGATGTCCTGCCCGCTGGCCTGCTGGCCGCTCGACAACCCGTTCAGACCCGTCGGCAGCGGCAGCCCGCCGCCCGACGTGCCGCCGCCCCCGCCGAGCGCGGAGATGATGAAGTACAGGATGAGGCCGACGATGCCGAGGCCACCGCCGCCGACAGCGACCCGACCGCCGACACCCCCGCCGCCACCGCCACCGCCGCGGCGGTCCTCGATCGTCGACGTGTCGAGATCGGCGTTCTCGTCGAACCGCATTCCTGCTGCCTCCCGCGCGACCGTGTGCCGCCAAGCGCGCTGATCCCACCACAAGTAGGACGTCCGGTCGACGTGGACGTCGGCACGTAGGCTGTGTCCATGTCGGATGGCGGGACCACACAGTGGCTCGACGACGACGAGATGCGGTTCTGGCGGTCCTTCATCATCACGGCCACGCTGCTCGAGTCCCGTCTGAACCAGAACCTCAGCGAGTCGCACGGCATCACGCACAGCGACTACACGATCCTGGTGTTCCTCTCCGAGGCGCCGGGCCGGCGGCTGCGCATGAGCGTGCTGGCCGAGCTCATCGCCTCCTCCAAGTCCAGGCTGTCCCACCAGATCGCGCGGATGGAGAAGGCCGGCCTCGTCGCCCGCCAGGAGTGCGACTCCGACGGCCGCGGCATCCTCGCCGCCCTGCTCCCCGCGGGCATGGAGCTGCTGGAGCGGGCCGCCCCGACCCACGTCACCGCCGTCCGCGAGCTCGTGATCTCGCAGGTCACCAGAGTGGAGCAGAAGTCCTTCGCCGACGCGCTCGAGCGGATACACCGCACCCTGAGCGGCGGCGGCGAGGTCGCGGCCGCCAGCTAGGCTGCTACGCGGAAGCGTGGCAGAGAGGCCGAATGCACTCGCCTTGAAAGCGAGAGTCCCGAAAGGGTCCGGGGGTTCGAATCCCTCCGCTTCCGCCAGGTCAGCGCCTCGTTCACTGGTCTTGGTCCTTCCGCTCGGGCGGGCTGACAGCAACCGGTGACAGCAACCCGCCGGAAAGTGCCTGTCCGAGCTGGGACAACGCGGCAGCCTTCTCGGCGAGGTTGCCGTGCGCGTACACGGTCATCGTGACCTTGATGTCGCTGTGCCCGGCGATCTCACGGACGACGTGCGGCGGGACGCCGAGGGCGAGCAGCAGCGACACGGCGGTGTGCCGGAGGTCGTGGAAGCGCAGCGTCCCGAGGCCGGCCTTTTCGCGGAGATCGCGCCAGTACTTGCTCAGCGTGTAGGGCGACATCGGCGCGCCTCGGCGGGTGGTGAAGACGAAGCCGCTGTCCTCCCAGCCGTCGCCCGCGTCCACTCGCTCGGCGTCCTGCCGCTTCCGGTGCTCGCGCAGGGCGGTCGCGACGACGTCGGGGAGCGGGATCACGCGCCGCGAGGTCCTGGTCTTGGGTGGCTGCAGGACGGCGCGCCCGTTGACCCAGCTCAACGACTGCCGGACGACGAGGCGGTTCCCGTCCAGGTCGACCGCGGCCCACATGAGCCCGAGCAGCTCACCGCGTCGCATCCCGAGGACGATCGCGCAGACGTAGAGGGCGTAGAGGCGGTCCTCGGTGATGCTGGCGAGCAGAGCCCGCGCGGCGATGGGGTCGAGGCCGGTCCCGACGTCGTACTCGGGGTTCGACATCTTGACCAACTTCGCGGCGTTGCGGCTGATCAGCTCCTCGCGGACCGCGTTCGACAAGGCGTTGCGCAGCACCGCATGCGCGAACTGGACCATTCGCTTGGAGAGCGTCCGACGGCCACCGCCGTGCCCCGTCGTCTCCTTCTCGCGCAGGACGGCCAGGAGGTGACGGACGTCGGCGGGTCCCAGCTCGTCGAGCTTCTTGCGGCCGAGGACGGGCTTGATGTGGACGCGGACCATCGTCTCGTAGCCCGCGTAGGTCGTGGGGCGGAGTTCGGGCTTCACGACCTCGTCGAGCCAGTAGTCGAGGTACTCGGCGACGGTGGCCCGCTTGAGCGGACGACGGACGCCGGCAGCTGCCTTGCGGAGCAGGTCATCGAGGGCGTCGCGCGCGTCCTGCCGCGTTCGCCCGTAGACGTAGCGTCGCTGCCGACCGCCTCCGAGGACCGGGACGAACGCCGAGCCGACGTAGCGGCCATCGGTGCGTTTGTAGATCGATCCCTCGCCATTCGCGCGCTTCCGCCCGGCGGCCATCAGCTCGCCTCTCGTTCGAGCTGGACCAGCCGGGTCGCGTACTCGCGGACGGCGTCGACCGGGATGCGGCGCAGGTTGCCGATCTTCACCGACGTGATCTCTCGTGCGGCGATCAGCGTGAACACCCGGGTCCGGCCGATCTGGAGCGCGTCCGCGACCTCCTCGACGGTCAGGAAGACGCGCTCGATGGCGGGACTGTCCGGGCGGGTCATGTCGTCTCCCTCGTGGTTGTGCGCTGTTCTCGGATGCGTTCGGCGTGGGCGATGGCGAGTTCGCGGTCTGTCTGGGTGTGGTGGCCGATACCGACGAGGTGCCAGTCGTTGACGACGATCACGGGCTCGTCGGCGGGGTGGCCGAGCTGGTCGAGCTGCTCGGCGAGGCGCCAGGCGCGACGTTCCCCGCGGATGACGCGGAACGTGGTGGAGTAGGCGCGGCTCTTGGTGAGGAAGTGGCCGCGGAAGCCGAGCATGTGCGCCCATTTCCGCAGGTTGAGGTTCGCGTAGCGAGCAAGGCCGCCCAGGTCCCATGCGGTCTCGATCAGGCGCCGGTGGTGCGTGGCGAGGTTCATCCGCTCGAGGTGAGCCAGCGACCGGATCGGTCGGTCGGGATGCCCGTCGGTCTTGCCGGTGCCCTTGGTGGCGTACTTCGCGATGTAGCCGGCCAATCGGGCGTCGGTGATCTCGCCTGTCTCGTCGGTGACCGCGTCGTGTGCGGAGGCCGTGATCTCGCGCAGGTCGAGCTGGGCGCCCCATCGCAGCGTGAGGACCGTGCCGTCCGGCCGCTCGACGTCGATGCTGGTGGAGGCCGCCGCCTCGCGGACCGCGTCGTGCAGGGCGTCAGTCGTGAGCCCCGCCGGTGGCGGGTCGGACGGACCGTCGGGTCCGTCGGTGCGGATGGCCGCGTGGAAGTGGACCAGCCCGCGGCGCTGGTACTCGGCGACCTTTGCGTACGACAGGCGCGCCACCTGGCCGAACCGGCGTCCGGAGACACCCAGTCGAGCGGCGAGAGCACGACGCAGCGCGATGGCGAAGCGGTGCCAGAGCTTTCCGGCATGGGCCTGCCAGAGCACCGCGGCCTGATAGTCGTAGGTGTCGTGGTCGACAGCCCCGCCGAGGTCGGGATCGTTGGCCCGGTGATGGCGCCCGCAACTGCACGGGATGACCCGCCCGCGCGCGGTGATGCGGCGGGTGTGCACCGCCCCGAACGAGGGTGCGGTGAGGGTGAGAAGCACCCGGGGCCGCTCCGTGACCGTGGCGGGGACCCCGCGTTCGTTCCCGGAGAGTCCAGCGCGGATCAGGTGGAACGCGTCGGCGGCGTAGCGGTCGGAACAGGCCGGGCAGACGGTCTCGCGACGATTCCCGCACGGACCCCACACCTCGCCGGTGCGGTGGGCGATGACGCGGCCGTCGTGGGTCGTGATCGTCGAGGAGCCTCGGAGCCGAACCGGGTGGGCGCATCCGCCGGTGGCTTCCATCCGGGCTCGCCACGAGGTGTAGTCGAAGGCGCGGAGTCGATCGGTCAGGGCATGGTCGTTCATCCGAAGACCTCGTGTTCGTGCTCGATCTCGACGGGGTCGGCCCGGAATCCGTGGTGACGGGCGAGGCGCTCGGCCCCGGCGCGGTAGGAGCGGGCACGCCCGATCACGTCGCCGGTCTCGGTCTCGACGAGGTAGGTGCCGCTGTCGCGGATGATCGAGCCGGAGAAGTCACCGACACTGCAGGTGACCAGGCCGAGGCCGGGGCGGACGACGTCGACGTGAACGAGGAGCCGGTCGCCGGGCTGAGGTCCGGTGGTCGCGACGGCGGGGACGTCGACCGCGGTCGCGGATTCTGGTTCGGTTCGTCCGTCGACAGTGACGGTCAGGCGCGGACCGTGCACGAGTCGGCCGGCGGTGAGCAGCTGATGCACGGTCGCGGCGACGTCCGAACGGACCGGAAGGGCGTGTTCGGCGGCGCGGGTACCGATGTGGCGGGTGTGCACCGACTCGTTGATTCCAACCAGCGCGTAGCCCGGGTCTCGCGCATCGCGAAGCACTCGATCGGTGAGGTCGTCGTCGAACAGCATGTCCTGACCGGGTGCCTCGCGGCCGAGACGAGAGGTGCGGGTCATCGGGTCCACCACCAGGAGTGGCGGGCCTCAGCGCCCCACTCGGCGGCGAGGGCGCGGGTCGTCTGCCACTCGATGAACACCGCAGCGACGACGGTGGCCCAGAACCAGCCGGACGACGAGCCGAGCACGAGCCAGAGCACTCCGACGACAGCGGCGAGGGCGAGCGTGACGCGCAGCCAGGTTGCGGCAGCCCATCCGGTGACGGCCCACATCACGAGCCCTCCCCACGAGTCGCGATCGCATGCAGCACCTGACCGGCAGGCGGGGCACAGGCCGCGACGAGCTCGTCGATCTCGTCGTCGGTGACCAGCGCGGCGCGGAAGCGGATCGGGAGGCGAGAACGCTGGTCGATGACGTAGCCGATCCCGGCGTGGTCCAGGTCGCCCGGGATGGCATCGGCGAGCGCCCCACGCTCACGGGCTCCGTCCCCGAGAACCATGTCGACGTGCGAGCTGGCGGTGACGCCGAGGCAGATGCGGGTCGGGAACAGCTCACGGACGTCGACGACGTCCTTCGAAGGCTCTTGCACGTAGCCCATCACCGAGGTCAGGCAGGCGCGTCCTTGGGTGAGGATTTCCGCCAGCAGACGCAGGGCGTCGCGGACGTCGCCGCGCTCGCCGTAGGCGGTGAGCATGGCCAGCTCGTCGATCAGGACCAGGTGCAACGGCATGTCGGTGGAGACGGCCAGCCGGCGGAGCCCGTGTTCTGCCATGTGCGCCTGCCGGGCCTTCATCTCGTCGCGCACGGCCGTCAGCAGGGCGATGGCGTCGGCGGGAGTAGTGGCGTGGCGGTGGAACAGCGGCGCCCCGCGCCGGGTCTCGGCGCCGCCTTTGAGGTCGATGACGTGCAGCCGGACCAGGCCGTCGCGGATAGTCGGGCCCATGGCGCGCAACGGCGCCCAGATCAGCGACCCCTTGCCGGAGCCGGTGGCGCCTGCGACGAGCACGTGCCGACCGGGCAGCGCGAGAGTGAACGGGTGCCCGTACTCGTCATCACCCACGTCCAGGGCCGTGAGATCGACCGTCTCGGAGTCGGTCGGGATCGCGGGAGCGGGGATCGGAAGGGCGAAGGGCATTCGACGCTCGACCACGACCGCAAGGACGCCCGGGCGGTGGCGCGTGACGGCGATGCGATGGGCGCCGAGCGCGTCGGCGAGGGCTTCGGTGCGGCCGGTCCACAGGGTGAGGTCCTGGCCGCGTGTGATGCGCACATGGAGGGTGTCGATCGAGCGGGTGGCCGACCGGACCCGGATGACGCGAGGTGCGTCGACGCGGCCCGTGTGGTGGTTCTCTCGAGCGAGCCCGCAGTCGACGAGGACCGCAGCCCAACGTCGTCCGCGATAGGACGTCCAGCGTCGCCACGCGGCACGCAGGGTCGGCGCGGCCCAGCGGTCGAAGGTGCGCGGGTGCAGACGGCCCCAGAGAGTCACACCGAGGGCGAGTGAGAGGACGACGACGGTCGTCGGGACGAGACCGACGTAGACCCCCGCCAAGATGAGGATGCTGGGCACCAGGAGGAACAGCGGGTTACGCGCGAGCCATGCAAGGCAGCGGAACTCGCCGCCGACACGGCGCGAGGAGTGCCGGACGACGTCGCGGTGGGCGAGGTGACGCATCGACGGGCGGGTGTGCGGGCGGGCCATGATCAGACTCCCTTGCGGATCGCGAGCTGAGCCAGGCGGAGCCCCTCGGCGACGCCTGCTCGCCAGGCCTGCTCGGTGGGGACCTCCGGAGTGGCGGCGGTGAGGAACTTGCGGCGTTCGCGGTCGAGGCGACGGACGAGTCGGCCGACGCCGTTCGAGGGCCGGCGGACCCGACCGTGTGCGACGGGGGAGTGGATGGTCAGCGACATGGCTCCTCCTCAGGAGTCGAAGCGGTGCAGGGGTTTTGAGCTCTGTGGCAGCGGGGACAGACGCCGTCACCGAGGCAGGCGGGACAGCCACGACCGTCGTCGGCGCCGGGGTAGCTGTCAGGCGTCGTGCCGTAGCCGTCGCAGACGTCGCACGAGCCGGAGCCCGAGCAGTCGGCGCAGCGAGTCCGTGGTGGTCGAGCGGTGAGCATCAGGACCTCCGAGTCGGTCATGGCCTGTTTCGGGCAGGGGGCAGCCACTGCGGAATTGCGTGATTTGCCGAATCGAGGGGATCGGCTGCCCCGTGCCCGGTTGCGGCCGATCAGGTCGCCGGACGTTTGGGCCTCGTGGCCCGAACGGCTACTTGTCGCCGTTGTTGCGCGGAGCCGGAGCGGGCGCTGCGTGCTTGATGCCCATCGCGCGCCAGGCCAGGCCGGAGGTGACACGGCCGGCCGACTCGACCTGGTACGGCGAGACCCGTGCGTCGAGCAACTCGACACGGACGTCCTCGCCGAAGTCGGGACCCGGGTCGGTACCCAGGGTCACCTTGATCTCCTCGCCCTTGGGGGCGCGCTCGCCCGCCTTGACGCGCAGCTTCGCGAAAAGCGACACCGTGAACTGGGTTGCGCCGTCTCGATCGGTGACCAGAACCTGCTGGCCCTTCGCGTCCTCACGCATCTTCGGGGTCGGCGGCTCGACGACCGTGAGCTTGTAGCCACCGAGGTTCACCGGGATGTCTCGCATCAGTCTGTCTCCTTCGTGTGATGTGTAGGCCCCTAAACAAAGATGGCGCTCGTTGAGGGGGCTAAACAGATGGTGTCTGCCGATGATCCTCTTGTCAAGGGGCCTAAACTCGAAGTGTGGACGAGGAGTTCGAACGCCTGCGCCGGGAGCCTGACCCGGTGCGTCGTGGGCGTAGGGCGACCGAGCTTCTGGCTACCTACCAGCAGCGCTCGGTGGAACTCGCACGCCTGCGGCGGGCAGCGATCGAGGAGGCCCGGGACAAGCTCGGCGGCAGCTATACCGAGGTCGCGAAGGCGTTCGGGCTGACGAAGGGCCGGATCACCCAGATTCGCAACAGCGCGCCGCCCGCCCACCGCGCGTTCTTCGGTGTGGGTCCGCTCGACGTCGCAGTCGTGGGCCGGCGAATCCTCGAACGCGAGGACATGGTCATCGCCGCCGAGGACGATGCTGTCGGCAGCCATCTGATCGACGAGGTCGAGCAGCTCGCGTTCACCGCCGACCGACTGGTCATCGACCCGCGCGAGGAGTGGGAGCCGTCCGGTGACGCGGTGGTGGTGTGCGGTCCCGCGTCGGCGCACATCGGCAACGCTCTCATGTCCGAGGACGAGGTCCTCGGGATGACGATCGCCGACGGAGGCCGTTGGTACATCGTCGACAAGACGACGGGGGAGCGGTTCAGCTCCCCGCTGGACGACCCGGAGCCGTGCCGGGCATGCGTCGCCTACCTCGCGAGGCACGTCCGTGACGGCCAGGTCGTCACCCACATCGCCGGTATCCATGCCCTCGGCTCGATCGGCGCGGCGCACTACCTCACCGAGCACCTCGCCGAGCTGTACGCCGCTCACCCCGAGGAGTCGTTCAGCATGGCTGTGGCTGCTGAGTTCGATGGTCTGGCGCCGAAGAGCATCGACGTCCTCGTGCCGCCGCGCGCATGGGCCTGATCGTCTCGGCCGCATCACTGCCCGGTGGTGAGCCGCCGGGGCAGGACCGATGGGGGACGACGTCGCGATCCGTGGTGGTCCTCGACGGCGCCACTTCGTACAGCCCAGAGGCGCCACCAGCCGACGAATACGTGGACGTCCTGCTCGGAGCCCTCCTTCGTCGGATAGACGAGGGTGACCTCCGCGAGCAACTCCGCGCAGCCTTGGAGGAGACGGTCAAGCGACTCGGCCTCACGCCCGGCGCAGCGCCGTCCTCCACTGTGTTGATCCTGCGAGTGGGGGAGAAACTCGTGGAGGTGGCCGCGCTGGGGGACAGTACGGCGGTCATCGGCCTGCAGGACGGCACGACGGCACGCGTGAGCGATGACCGGCTCGACGACGTCGCAATCGGACAGCGTGAGGCGTACCGGCGGGCGCTGGAGCAGGGCGAAGGCTACGGCGAAGCTCACCGCACCCGACTGCGTGAGCTGCAGCGCAGCGAACGCCCGTTGCGAAACCGAAGCGGCGGCTATTGGATCGCAGAGGCCGAGCCAGCGGCGGCGGACGAACTTGTGGTCCGGACTTTTCCCCGCCCGACAGTGCGATGGGCCGTCCTGACCACCGACGGCGTGCAGAAACACCTGGACAGGCTCGACGCCTGGTCCGCCGCTGCGAGGGTCAGGGATGAGGACCTCGGTGCGCTCCTTCGTGACGCCCAAACTTGGGAGACGGAAAGCGACCCTGACGGTCGTCGTCTGCCGCGATCCAAGCGCCATGATGACAAGACGGTCGTCGTGTGGAGGTCGGTCGATCCATGAGTGAAGGCCCGACGCACTCCGTCGCAGTCGGGGGAGTCGTTGTCGACGATGCCGGACGGGTGCTGGTGGTCCAGCGCCGCGACAACGGGCGTTGGGAGGCTCCGGGCGGCGTACTCGAACTCGGCGAGACATTCGAACAAGGCGTGCGTCGAGAGGTCGAGGAAGAGACTGGTGTCGACGTCCAGGTCCAGCGCCTAACGGGCGTCTACAAGAACATGAAGCGCGGCGTCGTCGCCCTCGTGTTCCGGTGCCGGCCGATCGGCGGCACGCTTCGCGAGACCGAGGAATCGCAGCAGGTCGAGTGGCTCACTGCCGCCGAGGTCCGCAAGCGCCTGATGCCCGCCTTCGCTGTCCGGATCGAAGACGCTCTGCACGACGGCGTCAGCGTTCGCACACACGACGGCATCAATGTCATAGACGCGTCCAACTAGGCGACCAGCCGGATCCGAACCAGCCCACACCTATGCATCACGATTCATCGGCAGTCGGCCGAGCTGTACATGCGGCGTGCGGGGTTCACAATTTCTCTACCTGATCAAGGGGCGCCTCCGGCGCCGGGCGCGGGCTGCGGCCTACGGCCGGTCCCCCGCCCGCATGCTGGGCTCGCTGAGACGTCGCGTTGGAGTCGAGAACGTCAACCGGCGCGGAGTAGCGTTGTCTCTGATCGTGCTCTGGTGAGAGCAACGTATAGGAGTCGGTCGGTTGCATTAGTCAGGCGGAGGCCTCGTTCTAGTGCCACGAGGTGCGAGTCTTGTAACAAGACGCCGACTCGTTGCCACTCTCTCCCTTTGGCCTGGTGGACCGTCATCGCAAGAACCGGACTCGGCATCTGCAAACGCTCGCGAATCGATTTAAGGCGTCCGACCCGAATTTCCTCAGAATCGGCTGAAAGTCTCCGTACAATTCCCGGCGAG
>MEGH01000039.1 GCA_001725415.1 Pseudonocardia sp. SCN 73-27 | reverse complement strand
GGCCTCCGAGCCGACGGTCGGGAAGCCACGGGTGGCCGACGCCATCAGCACGCCGGGACCGTAGAGCACCAGGGAGGTGTCGAAGCCCTTACGGTTGATGCGGGTACAGGTCAGCATGTTGACCAGACCGACCGAGCCCTCGTAGGGCACGGTGTGCATGAAGATGTAAGCCTTCTCGCCCGCCTCGGCCTGGATGTCGTCGAACAGCTTCTCGTCGTAGTCGACAATCGCGTCGCCCGCCTGAGCCCGCTCACCGACGATCTGAGCCACAGTGCACTCCTTCTTGTTGGATGGGTGGTGCTTCGAGGGTCAGACCGCCGGCCCCTGCAGGGCCGGCGGCGAGGCCCACGTCTTCCGGTGACTTCCCGGCATGGCTCGCATGATCGAGTGACGCAGCGACCACGGCAGAACGCTGTAGACCGGGGCGAAGATCTTCAGCCAGAAGATCTCCTTGGCGCCCTTGGGCGGCCGCGGGGCGGCCGTCCCGAGCTTGACCGACAGCTTGCGCTGGGCGTCGACGAGGAGGTAGTGCTCGGCGTTGTGGCGGAGCCAGCCGGAGAAGCCGCCTGCCACGATCAGCCCTTCTTCGCGGCGGCGAGGCCGTTGTTGGCCGCGGCGACGATCGGCTCGGTGAGCGCTCCGATCGCGGGTGCGAACACCGTGTCCATCGTGGCGAGGTCCTCGAGGGTCATGCCGAAGCGGATGGCCTGGGCCAGGAAGTCGGCCCGCTCCTTGATGCCGTCGCCGCCGCCGACCATCTGGGCCCCGAGCAGCTTGTGCGTCTTGGGGTCGGCCAGGATCTTCAGCTTGGTCTTCTTCACGCCCGAGTAGTAGCGCGAGCGCGAGACACCCTCCGCGACACCGACGATGTAGGGGATTCCCAGCGCGGTGGCGGTGGCCTCACCGAACGAGGCGCCACCGATGACCCACTTGCCGGCCGGCGTGCCCCACGGGATGAAGACGGTGCGGTAGGCCTTCGAGCCACCGGCGGCGTTCTGGCCGGCGGCCTTGCCCTGCGCGTAGGCGTGCGAGCCGGTGAGGCCCTGCAGCGGCGTACCCGCGAGGCCGTGCGGGATCTCGCAGGCGTCGCCCGCGGCCCACACGTCGGGGGCCGACGTCTTCATGTTCTCGTCGACGATGAGGCCGCCGGTCGAGCCGATCTTGATGCCCGCCGCCGCCGCGAGGGCGTTGTTCGGGGTCTTGTGCGTCGCGACGACCGCGAGGTCGACCGGGATCTCGCCCGCCGACGTCTTGATCGCGCGCAGCTTGCCCTCGGAGTCGCCCAGGAAGGCCTCAAGGGTGGTGTTGTAGTGCAGGTGGATGCCCAGCTCGCGGAACGACTCCTCGACCGGCGCCATGATGTCCGGGTCCGCCATGTTGGACAGGGCGTACGGGTTGGCGTCGACCAGGTGCGTCTCGATACCGCGGTGCGCCAGCGCCGAGACCATCTCCATGGCCAGCGGGGACGCCTCGACGACGACCGCGCGCTTGGAGTTGGCGATGACCTTGTCCCACTCCTGGGCGGCCCGGATGTTCTTGACGTAGTACAGACCACCGAGCTCGGTGCCGGGGACGCCCGGGTCGGCGTACGCGAAGCCGGTACCGATGATGAGGCTGTCGTACGAGACCTCACCCTCGCCCTCGACCATGATGGTCTTCTTCGCCGTGTTGATCGATTTCACGGTCGTCTCGTAGTGGACGTCGATGCCCGCGTCCACGTACGCCTGCTTGCCGGCAAGGATCAGCCGGTCGAAGCTGTCGATCTCGCCACCGTGGACGTACGGAATGCCGCACGGGCTGTAGGCGATGTCCTCGAACTGGGTGTAGAGGACCACCTCCGCGGAGGGGTCCACGGCCTTCACGCCGCCCGCGGCGCCGGTGCCGGCAGGACCTCCACCGATGATCACTGTCTTCCGCGGCACGTTGCGCCCGCCTTCCGCCGTCTACGCTGAGGTTCGCCAGTCATTCACTATGCGATTCAGGATTTTTACCATACTCAACGGCCGTCCTGTGTCAACGCCCCCCGACGGTGGATACCGGTGCGCGGCACCGTCACTCCAGGTCAGGAGCAACGCGCGACCGTGACCAGCGGCCGGCGTGCGCTGTCGCGAAGGACCGTTGCGCCCCATGGTGCCCCAGTCACCGCGGAGTGCGCGCCCCGGGTACGGAAGAGGTCGGACGGCCGACCCCGGGCAGGTCGGCACGCCCGGCCCCGTGGTGCACGCGGATGACGCGTCAGGCGAGCTCCGCCTCCTGGTGCTCGCGGCGCACGACCGCGGCGGTGTCCGACCGCAGCCCGAGCCGCAGCGTCTCCACCGACAGCACGTCGGCGAGCGCGACGTTGCCCAGGTTCACGTCGGGCCCGAAACGGCGGACGAACCACGCCTGCTGGGCCGCGCGCGGCGCCTCGAATATGACGCGCTCGACGCCGGTGGCGGCCACGACGGCCTCCACGACGTCGGGGCGGACCCGGCCCGACTCGTCGAACGTGCCGACGTTCCCGCTCTGCCGGCCCTCGGTGACGACGAACCGCGCGCCCGCGTCGAGGTCGGACAGGCACTCGGCCGGCCAGTGCCGCGCCGGGTTGCGCTCGCCCGGGGACTTGGCGCCCGTCTCGGCGAGGACCGTGAAGTCGCGCGACGCGCGGCGGATCAGCTCCCGCTTCTCCTGCATCGACATCGCGACCGTGCCGCGCGAGACCTCGATCAGCCGGAAACCGACCTCGCCCGCCCACTCCAGGCAGGCCTCGGCCGCACCCTGGGCCCACGCGATCTCCAGCATGGTGCCGCCCAGGCAGGCCGCCACGTCGTGCGCCTCGAGCAGCGCGAGCTTGGCCGGGAGCGCCGAGTCGACGTAGGCGGTGCCCCAGCCGACCTTCCAGATGTCGATGTGCCCTGCCGCCGACGCCAGGAGGTCGGCCGTGGCCGCGGTACCGGCCCCCTGGTCGATGACGTGGGTGACTCCGACCGTCCGCGGCTTCACGGAACGCGGCGGAAGGTCGAGGAATGCAGGAAGTGTCACCGGACGGATCCTACTTCGCATAGTGTGCAGGCATCCACTATCGGAAACCGTGTCGCGCCTCTCAGGACAAGAGCGGGTACTCGTGGTCGGCCTCGAACGCGGTCAGGACGTCGATGCGCCGCTGGTGACGGGGCTCGTCGGAGAACGGGGTGGCCAGGAAGGCGTCGACGATCGCCTTCGCCTCGTCCTCGGTGTGCATCCGAGCGCCGAGGCCGATGACCTGGGCGCCGTTGTGCTCGCGGGCCAGCGACGCGGTCTCGACGCTCCATGCCAGCGCCGCCCGGCAGCCCGGCACCTTGTTGGCCGAGATCTGCTCACCGTTGCCCGAGCCGCCCAGCACGATGCCCAGCGAGCCCTCGTCGGCGACGACCCGGCGGGCCGTCTCCAAGCAGAACGCCGGGTAGTCGTCCTGGGCGTCGTAGGTGAGGGCACCGACGTCGACGACGTCGTGGCCGGCCGAGGAGAGGTGTTGCAGGAGCACCGCCTTGAGGTCGAACCCGGCATGGTCGGCACCCAGATAGACACGCACGAGCGGGAATGCTGCCGAAGTGCCCCCGGCGCGGTCAGCCGCGCCGGGGGGATCGGCCGGGGGAATCCGTCAGTGGTGCGCGGCCCGTTCCACGGTGACCTGCAGCGCCTCCAGCAGCGCCTTCGCCGAGTCGAGGCTCAGCTCGACGGCCACCCTGGCGCCGGGGCCGCGGTCGGGGGCGAGGAAGTCGATGTTGACGGTGTGGTCGTCCGGTGCGTGGACGGGGTGGTCGTAGTAGACGGTCGCCGTGCGCAGCGGGAACCAGCCGTCGGCACCCTTGCCGCTGCTGCGCTCGACGTCGATCTTCTCGGTGCTGTAGGTGCACATCCCGGTCACGCCCCGCCGAGCTTCGCGCCGAAGAACGCCAGGATCTTCTCCCAGCCGTCGACGGCCGAGGCCGGCCGGTAGGCAGGCCGGTCGACGGAGAAGAACGAGTGGCCGGTGTCGTCGTAGCGGTGGAACTCGTACTCCTTGCCCGCCTCCTGCAGGAGCTTCTCCAGCTCGTCGACGTCGGCGGGCGAGGGGTGCTTGTCGTCGTTGCCGAACATGCCCAGCAGCGGGGCGCGCAGCTCGCCGATCCGGTCGCCGAAGGGGCGGATGCGCAGCGGGAACCCCTCCGGCGGCTCGCCGACGACGAACGCGCCGTAGCAGTCGACCGCGCCCTGGATGTCGAGCGACAGCGCGGTCAGGACGGCCTGGCGCCCGCCGGAGCAGAAGCCGATCGTCCCGACCTTGCCGTTGGAGGTGGGCAGCCGCCGCAGCCACGCGGCGGCACCGCCGACGTCGCCGACGAGCCGGTCGTCGGGCACCCCGCCGTTGGCGCGCGCGGTGGCGGCGGCGTCGTCGGGGGCCGCGCCGGGGGCTTCGCGGTGGTACAGGTTCGGACAGACGGCGTTGTAGCCCTCGGTGGCGAAGCGCCGCACCGTCTCCTTGGACTCGCGGTCGTAGCCGGGCATGTGGTGGATGACCACCACGCCGCCACGGGCCGACCCGTCGAGCGGGCGGGCACTGTAGGCCTCGATCTCGTCGCCGTTCGCGCCCTGGATCCCGATTGTCTCGGCGAGCACCGCGTCGTACCCCATGGGTTCCTCCCGGATCGTCACGTCTGAGTGAATCAGCCTGCGCCCCTTGATGTTTCATGATTGCTCCCGCTGCGCGGGGGCATCGGCTCGGGGTGGTCGGGCAGTGCGAGGGTGGGTGCCGGCGTCGCGCGGTGGCCCAGGAACACGGGCCGGTTGGCGTGCCCGAACAGCAGCGGCAGCAGCTCCGCCGCTCGGACCGTGCCGTACCAGCCGCCGTGGGCGTGGCTCTCGCCGAACGCGGTGACGGCGTCGGGGCGGACGTCGGGGCCGGTGACGACGAGCGGGGTCGGGTCGGCGGTGTGCAGGACCCCGCCCGTCGACGGGGTGGCGTGGTCGCCGGTCACGCAGACCACGGCCCGGTCGGCGAGGTCGTGCAGGGCGGCGAGCCCGGCGTCGGCGGCCTCGATCACGTCGCGTTTCGCGAGGGGCTGCTTGGTGTGGCCGGCCTCGTCGGTGGCCTTGGTGTGGACGTGGACGAACCGCGCGCCCTCCGCGATCAACGTCCCGGCGGCGTCGACGCGGGCCGCGAGGTCGGCCGCGACGCCCGGGACCGGCGGGACGTGCAGGTCCACCATCTCCAGGGCGGCCGCCAGGCCCCGGTAGAGCCGGGTGCTCGTGACCATGCCCCCGGCGACGCCCGCGTTGGCGGTGAAGGTCGGGATCAGCTCGCGGGTGCCGGACCACTTCGTCGTGAGTACGTCGAGGGCGGGCAGGCCGCGGTCGCGGCGGACGGCGTTCACGGGGTGGGTGAGGAGCAGCTCACGGGCGTCGAGGAGGAGGTCGGTGAGGACGAGCGCGGTCTGCGTGTCGACGGGCCGGGTCGGGAGCGGCCGCAGCCACGGGTGGCGGTCCTCGAAGAAGGCGTCGGAGTCGGTGACCGCACCCTCCGGGTGGCCGTCGAGGAGCAGCAACGCCTCGCCGCGCGCGCCGATCGGCTGCAGCGTCGCGCCATGGTTCTCGAGGACCGGGGCGAGGCTCTCCAGCAGGGCCAGGGCGTCGTCGGCGTCGGAGCGGGCGGCGCGGCCGGTCAGCCACACCAGGCCCCGGTCGGCGACCGACGTCCGCAGCGCGGCGTGCGTGGCGGCGACACCGTACGGCACCGCGAGACCCGCGCCGAGGGCCTCGACGACCGCGCGGCCGGGGAACGGGATGTCGGCGAACCCGAACATCGCCCAGTGCGCCAGCTCCGACGCGGGTGCCCGGCCCCAGCCGAACGGCACGTGCCAGCCCGATGCCCCGCGCCGGGCGAGCGCGTCGAGGACCGGGGTGTGGGCGGCCTCGGCCGGGGTGCGCTCGCCCAGCTCGGGGACGGGCCGGTCGCCCAGCCCGTCGAGGACGACGAGCACGACGGGCATCCGGTCGTCGTCGAGGCGGGGCTGGTCCTCGCCGTAGCCGGGGGCCCTCACGTCTGCAGCGCCTTCAGCACCGGGACGGTGGCGGCCGGGACGGCCGACGCCCAGTCGCCGCCCGCTCGGAGGGCGGCGCGGACGTCGGCGGCGTGCCGTTTCGTCGCCGGGTCGCCCTCGATCACCGTCACCTCGTAGCCCGCGGCGGCCAGCCGGCCCGCCTTGTCGCGCTCCCACGACGAGTAGACGCGGACGTACTGGTGGGCGTGCTGCGGCACGTACTGCGTCCACACCTCGGGACGCGTCAGGTCGAAGGGCACGATCGTCATTCGACCACCGAGGCCCGCGGCCTCCAGCGCGACCGTCAGCAGCCGGACCCGTTCGAAGTAGCTGAACGGGTTGGCCTCGGGTGTGTGCCGGTGCGCCGACGTCGGCTCCTCACGCCGGGCCCCGCTGTCAGGGTTGGTCACGGCGACGACCAGGTGCTCGCACTCCGCCGCGACCAGCTCGAACAGTTCCAGGTGCTGATCGTGGACGGGCTGGAACCGGCCGGTGACGCAGCCGAGCAGCCTCACGGACGCAGCAGCCCGCGCGCGATGGCGTTGCGCTGGATCTCGACGGTCCCGGCCGGGATCCGCAGGTTGCGGGCGATCCGGAACAGCTTCTCCTCGGCCGATCCGAGCAGCAGCCCGGTGCCGCCGTGGATCTGGACGGCCCGGTCGGCGACCCGGAAGAACGCCTCGTCGTTGACGATCTTGATCAGGGAGACGAGGCGTGGGACGTCGCGGTGGGCGGGGATGTCGAAAGCGCCCAGCTCGTCGAGGTCGGCCTGCGCGACGAGCGAGGTCGAGCGGGCGGCGTAGACGTCGGCGTCCATGTCGGCGAGCAGGTGCTGGATCGCCTGGAGGTCGCCGATCGGACGGCCACCCGACTCCCGGGTGCGGGCCCGCTCCGCCGCCCGGGCGAGCAGCCATTCACCCCAGCCGGCGCACATCCCACCGCGGCACATCCGTCGCCAGTTGATCCACGACATGGCGAGCGCGAACCCGTCGCCGATCTCGCCGACGACGTTCTCCGCCGGCACCCGCACCCCGTCGAGGTGCAGCTCACCGGTCAGGCCGTCGTTGAGCATCGTGGGGATGTCGCGGCCGCGGTGGAAACCCTCGGCGTCGGCGTCCACGAGGAACATCGACAGCGACCGGGTGCCCGCCCCGGCCTCGGTGACGGCCACGACCTGCACGAAGTCGGCGAAGTGCGCGTTGGTGATCCACGCCTTGGTGCCGTCGAGGATCCAGTCGGAGCCGTCGCGGCGGGCGCGGGTGCCCATGGCGAGGACGTCGGTGCCGACGTCGCGTTCGGTGTTGGCGAACGCCGTCGTCACCTCGCCCGCGAGGAGCGGGTCGAGGTAGCGGCTGCGGGCGGCGTCGGAGACGTGGGTGATCGCGGGGTTGGCGCCCTCGGTCCAGGCCAGCGCGGCGAGCCCCAGGCCGAGCCCCGACTCGCGGTAGACGTACTCCTCGACGTGGTGCATCTCGACGCGACCGAAGCCACCGCCGCCCAGGTCCGCCTGGATGTGCGGGTTGTAGAGCCCCGCCTTGGCCGAGCGGCGCTGCACCTCGCGGCGCGCTTCCCAGACCAGCGGGTGCATGCGGCCCTTGTCGTCGAGACGGGGGTTCCACGGCGTCCCGGCGCCCGCGGCGTCCAGCTCGCTCTCCAGCGGTGCGACCTCGCTGTCGAGGAACGTCCGGAAGCGGGACCTGTAGTCGAGGACGCGATCGGACGGCGAGATGTCACGGGTGGCGGTCGTCGGCACGTCAGGCATCGTCGACCGACCGGACGGTCGTGGGCAACCCGGGGGTGGTGAGTACCTCCTCCGGTTCAGCGATGCGGGCCGTTCAGCGGTTCTCGTCACGGTGACATGGGGGTACGCCGGGACAGGAGGCCGTTCGACACGAGGGAGGGAGCACGCATGTCCGGGAACAGGGCAGTCGCCTACGTGGGACCGGGGAAGGTCGAGGTGCACGACATCCCCTATCCGACGCTCGAGCTCAAGGACGGGCCCGGGGTCAACCCCGCCAACGTCGGCCGCAAGTGCAACCACGGGGTGATCCTCAAGGTCGTCAGCACCAACATCTGCGGCAGCGACCAGCACATGGTCCGCGGCCGCACGACCGCGCCGCAGGGCCTGGTCCTGGGCCACGAGATCCTCGGCGAGGTGATCGAGGCCGGGTCGGACGTCGAGTTCACCAAGGTCGGCGACCTGGCGTCGGTGCCGTTCAACATCGCATGCGGACGCTGCCGCAACTGCAAGGAGGGCAAGACCGGGATCTGCCTCAACGTCAACCCCGACCGGCCGGGGTCGGCCTACGGCTACGTCGACATGGGGGGCTGGGTCGGGGGCCAGGCCGAGTACGTGATGGTCCCGTACGCCGACTTCAACCTGCTCGTCTTCCCCGACCGCGACCAGGCGATGGCCAAGGTCCGCGACCTGACGATGCTCTCGGACATCTTCCCGACGGGCTTCCACGGCGCGGTCACCGCGGGCGTGAAACCGGGGTCGACCGTCTACGTCGCGGGCGCCGGGCCGGTCGGGCTCGCCGCCGCGGCCGGGGCGCAGCTGCTGGGGGCGGCCGTCGTGATCGTCGGGGACCTCCAGGAGGAGCGGCTCGCGCAGGCGCGGTCGTTCGGCTGCGAGACCGTCGACGTCTCGAAGGGCGACCCGAAGGACCAGATCGAGCAGCTGCTCGGCGTCCCCGAGGTCGACGCGGGCATCGACGCCGTCGGGTTCGAGGCCCGCGGGCACGGCGACGGCTCGTCGTCCGAGGCCCCGGCGACCGTCCTCAACTCGCTCATGGAGATCACGGCCGCCGGTGGCGCCATGGGTATCCCGGGCCTCTACGTCACCGGCGACCCGGGCGGGATCGACGAGGCGGCCAAGGTCGGGTCGCTCTCGCTGTCGCTGGGCACCGGCTGGGCCAAGTCGTTGTCGTTCACGACGGGCCAGTGCCCCGTGATGCGCTACAACCTCGGGCTGATGAAGGCGATCCTGCACGACCGGGTGCAGATCGCGAAGGCCGTCAACGCCACGGTCATCTCCCTCGACGACGCCCCGCGCGGCTACGAGGAGTTCGACAAGGGAGCGGCGCGCAAGTACGTCATCGACCCCCACGGGTCACTGGCGGCCTGACCCCTGCTCCGGGGGCTCAGAGCTGCGGGGGCGCCGGTCGCGGATGCGCCGCGACCGACGCCTCCAGCGGCGCCCGGACACCCGGATCCGCGAGCACCGCCACGTCGTCGACACGGATGTGGCGGTGCCGCTTCCCGGTGCCGCGCAACAGATTCCGCGAATCGGGCAGGGTCGCGCCGTCGGCGACCCCGAGGCGCCCCGGCGAGGGGCCGCACCGCCGGGGCCGCGTCGAGGTCCAGGTCGTCGAAGGTCAGGGGCGTCACGTCAGAAACCGATCGTCTCGAACGTCACGGCCGTCGCCGCGTCGCACTCCAGGTCGTCGGGATGGGCGACGACCGCGAGTGCCCGGGACCAGTCCTCGGGCATCGGCGCCGGCGTGCTCACCGCGGGGTCAGGCGGTGGTCGGCGAGGTCGTCGTCCCACTCCATCGCGACGAGCCCGCGCGCCCTCGCCGCCTTCGCGAACGACAGGAAGCTGTTGAAGCCGTAGCGCTTCTCGCTGAAGTCGGGCACCCGCTTGCGCATCTGGTCCTTCAGCCCCGACAGCTGGACACCGTCGCGGCCCGCCAGGCCCCGCACGACGTCGACGAGCAGCGCGAACGCGTCGTCGTCGGCCGAGCCGTCCTCCGGGAACGTCACCTCCGGATCGCCCTGTGCGCTCCCCTGCCGCAGCTCGACGACCCGCTCGCCCTCCAGGTGCCGCAACAGCTCCCCGAAACCGCGGAACCCGTGGTCGCCCTCGTCGAACGTGGGGTCCTTGCGCAGGATCGCCCGCTTGAGCCGCGACGCCTGGACCGGGCCGTCGGCATGCCGTTGCAGACCGGCCAGCGTGCTCGCCACCAGCCGGCCGACGTCGCCGTCCGACGTCGACACGGGCTCCACCGGTGCCGGCTCCGGTTCGGGCGCGGTCACCGCGGGATCGGGCGCCACCGGCTCACGACGGCGCGCCTTGCGCGGCGACTGCGGGTGCGCGTCGACACCCGGGAGCCGGTCGTAGAACAGGAACTCGTCGCACGCGGGCGGGAGCAGCGCCGACGTCGACGACTGCACCCCGATCCCGATCACCCGCTTGTCCATCTCCCGCAGCTTGTGGACGAGCGGGGTGAAGTCGGAGTCGCCGGTCCCGATCGCGAACGTCGTCACGAAGCCGCGCTCGTAGGCCAGCTCGATGGCGTCGACGGCGAGCTTGATGTCGGCCGCGTTCTTGCGCGACCCGCCCATCCGCTGCGGGATCTCGATCAGCTCGACCTGCGCCCGCGCCAGCAGCCGCCGGTCCTCGTCGAAGTACGACCAGTCCGCGTACGCCCGCCGCGACACCACCCGCCCCCGCTCGGCCAGGGCGTCCGCGATCGGGCCGAAGTCGAACGGCGACACCCCGAGCCCCTCGCGCGCACCGATCGCGAGGTTCTCGTAGTCGAGGAAGAGTGCGATGCGCTCGTCGTCGTTGATCACCGGCGGCCCCCAGGAGTGTGATCGCCGAGCCTATTGCCCCGGCCCGGGACACGCCGCCGGTGACCTACACCCCGGTGCGGGCGGCGTAGGCGACGAGCTCGGTCCGCCGCGTCGTGCCCGTCTTGGCCAGCAACCGCTCCACGTGCTTCTCCACGGTCCGCGGCGACAGGAACAGCCGCTCCGCGATCTCCCGGGTGCTGCACCCCTCCGCGACCAGGCGCAGCACGTCGGTCTCACGGCTGGTGACACCCAACGCGCGCAACGTGGCCGGCACCTCCGCGCCGCCGCGGCCGCGGCGCGGCACCGCGACACCGGCCCGGCGCAGCAGCCCGCGCACCGCCGCCGCCCACCGTTCCTCGCGGCGCGCGTCCAGGACCACCAGGTCCTCGGCGGCCCAGCGCGCCGGCTCGCCCCAGCCGTCGGCCAGGGCCGCGGCAGCCGTGACCCGCCTGGCCTGCAGGCGGAACCACTCGACGGGCACCGGGTCGCGCATGACGGCGTCGGCGTCGGCGAACGCGGCCGCCGCGTCGACCGGCTTTCCGGCGCGGCCGAGCGCGACGGCGTCGGCGAACCTCGCGAGCCCGCGGTTCCAGCGGTTCGCGATCGGGTCCGGCGGGACCGGTGGCGACGTCGCGGCCGGGTCGAGTGCGGTGCGCATCAGCAGCCAGCAGCCCACGACCGGTGAGCCCGTGACCTCGTTGGGCCGCAACGCGAACGACGCCAGCGCCGCGTCGAGGTGCGCGAGCGCGCGGGCGTCGTCGGCGGCCGCCATGTGGCGGTAGGCGCGTGCGCCCGACACCTCGCCGCGCAGGTGGGTGTCGTCGGGGGCCAGCGTCAAGGCCTCGGCCAGCCAGGCGTCGGAGGTGTCGGTGTCGCCGCGGTAGTCGTGCGCGACGGCGCCCAGGACCAGCGCCTTCGGCAGTGTCGCGAGGCGGAACCGGCGTGACGCGGCGACGCACCGCTGCGCGGCCGCGACGCCCTCGTCGGCCTCCCAGCGCGAGTTGTGGATCGCCGCCGCCTGCAGGTCGAGCACCGCGACGACCCCGACGTCACCGAGCGCCCGGGCGCGCTCCCTGGCGTCGGAGAGCCGGTCGATACGCAGGCTCTCCTGGACGTCGCCGATCGCGATCTCCTCCGCGGCCCGGGCCGCGGCCACCGGCAGACCCGCCTCCTCCGCGGTGCGGCGGGCGCGGGTGAACAGCTCGTCGGCGGCCGCGAGGTCCTGGCGGCGGGCGATCCGGCCGAGGACCGTCAACGCCGCACACCGGACCTCGGCGTCTCCACCGGTGAGCGCCTGCTCTGCCAGCCGGCGGGCGTCGTCGAAGCGGGAGTCGTCGAGCGCCACCCGGGCACCGACGGCCGCGATGCGCACCTGCAGGTCGGGGTCAGTCGCGAGGCGGCGGGCCCGGTCGAGGCACGCCTCGGCCGCGGGCCAGTCGCCCGCGGTCGTCCACGCCTCCGCCAGGCGCAGCTCGGCCGCGGCGAGCACGGACGCGTCGGCGCCGCGCGCCGACAGGCCGTCGATCATGCGGGTCGTCACCGTGACCGCGGCGTCGGTCTTCCCGGCCAGCACCAGCGTCCGGGAGAGCAGCTCGTCGATCTCGTCGCCGGCACCGGCCAGCTCCCGCGCGCGGACCAGCACCGACTCCGCCGACCCCAGCGCCCCGCGCGTGAGGTTGCGCCTGCCCGCCTCAGTGAGCACGGCCGCGGCCCGCGCCGCGTCGCCCGCCTGCAATGCCAGGTCGGCGGCCACGTCGCACCAGGCGCCGTCCAGACCGGGATGTGCCTGCTCCACCGCTGCCGACGCCCGGCGCGCCAGGCCGACCCGCTCCGGGGCCAGCATCGCCGCCAGCACCGCGTCGCGGCCCAGCGCGTGGTGGAACCGGAACCCGTCGTCGACGGCCGTCTCGACGAGCCCCGCCCCGACCGCCGCCCGCAGCCCTGCCGCGACTTCGACGTCCGACAGCCCGGTCACCGCCGGCAGCAGCCGCCAGTCGAACCGCTCCCCCAGCACCGCCGCTGCCTCCAGGCAGCTGCGCGCCGCGGCGGGCAGCGCGGCGACCCGGCCGGTGAACAGGTCAGCGACCCCGGCGGGGACGTGCGACGACGGGTCGTCGGCGGCCAGCAGCTCCTCGACGAACAGCGGCGTCCCGCCGCTGCGCGCGGCCAGCACGTCGGCCGGCGGGCCGTCGTCGCGGCCGTCCCGGCACGCCCGGACCATCTCGGCGACCTCGTCGTCGTCCAGCGGGGCGAGCCGGTGCACCGACGCTGCGCCCCGGGCCGCCAGGGCGCGGACCAGCGTCGATGGCGGCCCCGGGTCGTCGCGGGCGGTCACGAGCACGAGCACCCGTTCCTGCGCGACGTTGTCGGCCACGTACTCCAGCACGGCCAGGGTCTCGGGGTCGGCCCAGTGCAGGTCCTCCAGGACCAGCAGCAGCCCGCCGTCGCCGGCGAGGGCGGCCAGCAGCCGCAGCACCGCCTCGCCGAGGACCACGAGGGAGTCGTCGGACGGGGCCGGCACCCGCCACTGGGGCACCAGCCTCCCGAGCGCCGGCCGGAAGGGCGCGAGCGCGGGGTCGTCGGGCTCCGGCACCCGCCGCAGCCCGCCCAGCAGTGCCTCTGCCAGCGGCCGGAACGCCGTGCCGTGCCCCGACTCCACCGCGCGTCCGACCAGCACCGGCAGGTCCCACGCCTGCGCCGCCGACGCCGTCTCCCGGGCCAACCGGGACTTGCCGATGCCCGGGGGTCCCGACAGCACCGCCGTCGCGCCACGGCCCAGCCGCGCGGCCGCCAGCCCCGACCGCAGCGCCGTCAACTCGGCACGGCGGCCCACGGTCGTGGGACACCGCACGGCCGCCATCCACGGAGCGTAGAACCGACGGGTCCGCCACGGTACGTATCCGGGCGACCGCTAAGTACGTGGTCGCCCCGATGGCTGCGGGCCGTCGCCGCAGCAGGCTTCTCCGGGTCAGCAGTACCGAACCGCCGACACGACCGGGAGACCGCGATGAGCTCACCCACCACGACCCGCCCCTACCACCTGGCCGAGGGCGAGGGCCCCGCGTTGTGGCACCTCGGTGCCCTGCTCACGTTCAAGGCGACCAGCGAGAACACCGGCGGCCGGCTGTGGGTGCAGGAGGCCTACGGCGCCGCCGGCTACGCGACGCCCGTGCACCGGCACACCCGCGAGGACGAGGCCTTCTACGTGCTCGAGGGCGAGCTGACCCTCTACGTCGGCGACGACGTCATCACCGCGACGCCCGGCAGCTTCGCCTGGGCGCCCCGCGACGTCGCCCACGCGTTCTGCGTCGAGTCGCCGACGGCGAAGTTCCTCGCGTTCTCCACCGACGGCGGCATGGACAAGTTCTTCTTCGCGACGGGCGAGCCCGCCGCCTCCCTCGAGCTGCCGCCCCCGCCGCAGGGCCCGCCGGACATCGACGCGCTGGTCGCGGCCATGGGCGAGTACGGCGTCGAGATGGTCGGGCCGCCGCCTGCGCCGCGGGTCAGCGGCTGAGCGCCGACCCGTAGAGGTCGTCGAGGGCGGCCCAGTGCCGTTCCTCGGCGTCCTTGTCGTAGGTGGGGTTGTCGGGCACCGCGAACCCGTGGGCGGCGGGGTAGGTCTCGATGGTGTGCTCGACACCCGCGTCGGTCAGGGCGGCGTCGAGGGTGTCGAACTGCTCCTGGGGGAACGAGGAGTCGTCGGACGCCCCGGCCACGTAGACCTTGGCCTTCACCGCGGCGGCGAGCAGGTGGGGGCTGGTGGGGTCGTCGGCGGGGGCGAGCCGGCCGCCGTGGAACGACGCCGCCGCGGCGACCTTGTCGGGCACACCGCCCGCCACGAGCATCGAGGCGCGCCCGCCCATGCAGTAGCCGGTCGTCCCCGCGCCGGTGCCCGTCACCTCGGGGCGGGCGAGGAGGAAGTCGAGGTAGGCGTTCGCGTCGGCGATCAGGCGGTCGTTGGTGAGTGTGCTCATGAGCTCGCCGAGGCGGGCGCGCTCGTCGGGGTCGGAGAAGACCGTCGCGAGGTCGAAGGGCGCGTAGCCGGGGTTGCGGTAGTAGACGTCGGGCACGAGCGTCACGTAGCCCATCGACGCCATCCGGTCACCCATGGCCGAGAACGTCTCCCGGGCGCCGCCCGCGTCGGGGAACATCAGCACCCCGGGCCAGGGGCCGTCGCCGTCGGGAACGTGCAGGGTCGCGGCGGCATCGCCGTCGGGAGCGGGGATGGTGACGTCCAGGCGCGGCATGTGGTGTCTCCCAGGGGTGTCGGCGTCGACTGGGACCAGTGTCCACCCGACCCGCGGTCCCGCGGAGACCATCGTTTGTTCCTCATGGTCACGTCGAACACAACCATGAGAGATACCGTGGTCATCGGACCGATCCGGTCTAGCCTCGGATCCGTGAGCGCGGACACGGCGCATGCCGACATCAACTTCTATTTCGACCCCATCTGCCCGTTCGCCTGGATGACGAGCAAATGGATCCGGATCGTGCAGTCGCAGCGCGACTACAGCGTCGACTGGCGGTTCATCTCCCTACGACTGATCAACTCGCACCTGGACTACGACAGTCACTTCCCCGACGGCTACGACGCCCAGCACACCGCGGGTCTGCGGCTGCTGCGCGTGGCGTCGGCGGTGCGGGAGCAGCACGGCCGCGACGCCGTGGGGCCGCTCTACGCCGCTCTCGGCGCCCGCATCTTCCAGACGTCACCCGACGAGGGCCGTGCCCCTGGCTGGCAGGGCACGCCGCAACTCGCGGCCGACGCGCTCGCCGAGGCGGGACTCCCCACGTCGTTCGCCGACGCCCTCGACGACACGGCCCGCGACATGGAGATCCAGGCCGAGTCCGACGAGGCGCTGTCGCTGACGGGCAAGGACGTCGGCACCCCGATCCTGCACTTCGAACCGCCAGAGGGCGTGGCGTTCTTCGGCCCGGTGATCAGCCGGCTGCCCGACGAGGCGCAGGCCGCGCAGCTGTGGGACCACGTCGTCGGCCTGGCCCGGTTCCCCGGGTTCGCCGAGCTCAAGCGCAGCCTGCGGGAGCGTCCGCAGCTGCCGTCGATGGGCGTCCGGGCGCAGGAGTCGGGCAAGGTCGAGGACTGGCACGGCGGGAGCCGGCGCCTCAAGAAGTGACGTCGGGCTGCTCCTTGGTCAGATGGAGCAGCCAGTCGTCGCCGGTGTGGATGAGCGCGTAGCGGCGTGAGCCCTCGCGCCCGTGCAGGGTGAAGACGATCCGCCGGTCGTCGCGGTCGTGCTCCTCCCACCAGCCGGTGTCGGCGATGTCCTTGTCGACGTCGGTGTAGCCGAGGTGGTCCATCCCGTGGTCGGGGACGGGCACGGCGAGACGGTTGCGGCGGGGGTCGTCGGGCAGACCGCGCGGCACGGCCCACGACCGCAGCACCCCGTTCTCCTCCAGCCGGAGGTCGAAGTGGTGCCGCGGTCGTCGGTGCTCGTGCAGGACGAAAGCCGGTCGCGCCATACGCGGGCCTACCCCCACGTCGATCCCCGAGTCACTCCGTGTGGTGCACCTCGGCCTGGTTGTAGACGGGCGTCGGGATGCCCTCCTGGCGGGCCTTGAGCTGCAGGGCCAGGTAGAGCGAGTAGTAGCGCGACAGGGCGAGGTTGCCGCCGTGGATCCACAGGCCCTCCTGGGCGGTGGGCTTCCACATGTTGCGCAGCTCGCCCTCCCACGGGCCGGGGTCCTTCGGCGTGCCCGATCCCAGGCCCCAGACCTTGCCGACCTTGTCGGCCACGTCCTGGCCGATGATGTCGGCGGCCAGCTGGTTCATGGAGCCGTAGCCGGTGGCGTAGACGACGAGGTCTGCGGGCAGGCGCGTGCCGTCCTGCAGCACGACCTCGTCCTCGGTCAGCTCGGTGACCTGCCCCTTCGCGAGCTTGATGTCGCCGTTCGCGACGAGCTCGGAGGCGCCGACGTCGATGTAGTAGCCCGATCCGCGGCGCAGGTACTTGAGGAACAGGCCGGAGTCGTCGACGCCCCAGTCGATGTCGAAGCCGGCCTTCTCGAGCCTGTCGTAGAAGTCCTGGTCGCGTTCCTTGATCGCCGCGTACACCGGGATCTGGAACGTGTGCAGGATGCGGAACGGCAGCGACGCGAAGATCGTGTCGCCCTTGAACGTGGTGACGCCGGCGGCGAGGGCGCGCTCGGAGTAGAGGTCGCCGACGCCGAGGTCCATGAGGGTGTCGGACCGGACGATGTGGGTGGAGCTGCGCTGCACCATCGTGACGTCGACGCCGGCCTCCCAGAGCGCGGCGCAGATGTCGTGGGCGGAGTTGTTCGAGCCGATGACGACGGCCCTCTTGCCCTTGTACTCGTCGGGCCCGGGGTGGGCCGAGGAGTGGTGCTGGGCGCCGCGGAACTTCTCGGCGCCCGGGATCTCGGGGACGACGGGCAGGCCGGACGCGCCGAGGGCGAGCACGAGCTGCCTCGGCTGGAGCGTGACCTCTTCGCCGTCGCGGTCGACGACGAGGGTCCAGGTCTTCGAGGACTCGTCGTAGGAGGCGCTCTTCGCGGTCGTCGAGCCCCAGTAGTTGAGCTCCATGACCTTCGTGTACATCTCGAGCCAGTCGCCGATCTTGTCCTTCGGCGAGAAGACCGGCCAGTTCTCGGGGAACGGGATGTACGGCAGGTGGTCGTACCAGACCGGGTCGTGCAGGGCGAGGCTCTTGTAGCGCTTGCGCCACGAGTCGCCGGGGCGGGCGTTGCGCTCGATGATGATCGTGGGGACGCCGAGCTGGCGCAGCCGTGCGCCGAGGGCGATGCCACCCTGGCCGCCGCCGACGATGACGACCTCGGGCTGGACGGTGTAGCCGAGCTCGGCGGCCTCCTGTTCGCGGCTCTCGGCCCAGGTGACGCGGTCGCGGTAGGCGCCGTGGCGGACACCCTGGGGGCGTCGGTCGCGGGCGGGTTCCTCGTGGCCCTTCAGCTCGTCGAGCGTGGTGAGAAGGGTGAACGCCTTGCCGTCGACGAGCCGCAGCAGCCCCGACCCGCGGCCGACCCTGGTCTCGAACGCGATCCACGCGGTGATGACACCGTCGGCCTCGGCGGGTTCCTCGGTGGCGCGGAACCCGGCGGGTTCGACGTCGTCGAGGGTGGCGCGCAACAGGTCGGCGACGCCTGCGGGGCCTTCGACGGTCGTGATGTTCCAGGTGAACGAGACGATGTCGCGCCAGAAGCTCTCGTCGGCGAACAGGGCGGCGGCGGCGTCGACGTCGCGTGCGGTCAACGCGTTCTGGAACGCGGTGAGCCATTGCTCGGTGGCGGTCGCAGCGGCACTCGCGGTCTCGACGGACTGGGTCACTCGATGGCCTCCTTGCCACGGGGACGTCCTCGTCGACATTCAACAACGGGAACGCCGGAAGGGGCACCCCTTGACGTATCCCCATATGGGTATACGCTCTGGCCATGGCACGGGCGGCGACCACCACCGACGCGTTCAACGCGGTGGCCGAGCCGAGGCGGCGGCAGATCCTCGACCTGCTCACGCACGGCGAGCTCGCGGTGAACGACATCGTCGAGCGAATGGGCGTCGCACAGCCCCTCGTGTCGAAGCACCTGAAGGTGCTGCGGGAGGTCGGCCTGGTCGACGTCCGCGACGACGGACGCCGCCGGCTCTACCGGCTGAACCCCGTGCCGCTCAAGCCGATCCACGAATGGGTGCGCGGCTTCGAGCAGCTCTGGTCGGAGCGGTTCGACCGGATGGATGTCGTACTCACAGAACTCATGGACGCAGAACCGATGGAGGCGGAGAGAGATGGCAGAGACGACGGCGGCGACGCAGCACAGCGCGACCGTGACGCTGCGGGGTGACCGCGAGATCGTCATCACCAGGAAGTTCGCGGCGCCGAAGCACCTGGTGTGGAAGGCGTACACGACGCCGGAGCTGATCAAGCGCTGGTGGGCGGGCGAGCGCGGGGAGGTGACGCTGGCGGAGGTCGACCTGCGCGTCGGCGGGGCCTGGCGCTACGTGCTGGTGGCCAACGGGGGCTTCGAGGTGGGCTTCCACGGCGAGTACCGCGAGATCGAGACGAACGAGAAGCTCGTCATGACCGAGGTGTTCGAGGGGATGCCCGACGGCGAGGCTCTCGACACGGTGACGTTCACCGAGGTCGACGGCCGGACGACGTTGACGATGCTGGTGCAGCACACCGTCCCCGAGCACCGCGACGCCCACATCGGGTCGGGCATGGAGGCCGGCATGCAGGAGGCGATGGACCGCCTCGAACAGATCGCGATCTCGCTGGCGGCGTGAGGGGTTCCACGAGTCGCTCACATCGCCGGCGCTCGACCACGTCGACCTCTACCTGATCCACTGGTCCCTGCCGCGTCTCGACGCCTATGTCGCGAGCTGGCGGGCCATGATCGAGCTGCGCGAGCAGGGTCTGATCCGGTCGATCGGCGTCTCCGACTTCACCGAGGCGCAGCCGACCCGGCTGGCCGACGAGACCGGCGTCGTCCCGGCGGTCAACCAGGTGGAGCTGCACCCCTCCTTCCCCCAGGCGGCGCTGCGCGAGTTCCGTGCGGCGCACGGGATCGTCACCGAGAGCTGGAGCCCGCTCGGCCGCGGCGACCTGCTGATGGAGCCGGTCCTCACCGGGATCGCCGAGGCGCACGGTGTGTCACCGGGGCAGGTCGTGCTGCGCTGGCACACGCAGCTGGGCGCGGTGCCGATCCCGGCGTCGTCGAATCCGGAGCGCCGCCGTCAGAACATCGACGTCTTCGGGTTCACGCTGACCGACGACGAGGTCACTGCGATCTCGGGCCTGGAGCGCGGCCGGATCTGGGGCCAGGACCCGGACGTGCACGAGGAGTTCCGACCCTGTGCGCGGCAACAGTCGCTACAGCGACTGTTGCCGCGCACGACCTACCCGGCGAGGCGTTTCGCCGGGTCGACCGGCGCCGCGCCCCCGGCGACGAGGGCGTCCGACCAGCGGTTCAGCTCCGCGGTGACGATGCCGATGTCGCCGCCGATCGCGTCGACGATCGACTGCTGCATCGCATCGGTCTGCTCCTCCAGGCCGTGCCGGAAGTCGAGGCCGGCCGCGGTCATCGCGCCGGAGTCGTCGACCAGACCGCGGGCGCGGAGCCTGCCGACGGCGGCCTCCATCTGCTCGGGGCTCCAGCCGCGGGTCGCGGTGTACTCCAGGATCGGGTAGCCGCAGTACAGCTCGGTCAGGATGTTCATCTCGACCGGATCGAGCCCGGCGACGGCGCACACCGCGAGGTGGGAGTCGCCACGGTGCTCACGCAGCTGGTTGCAGGCGTGGACGAGGGCGGCGAGGACGTCGGCGGGCCACGGCTCGGCACGCAGCCCGGTGAACAGGGGCCGCGACGTGGCGTCGGCGGCGTCGAGGCCACGGCGCAGCGCGGCGAGGACGGCGGCGGCGCGGGCGTCGAGATCCGGTTCGCCGGCGAGGACGCGGCGCAACGTCGGACCGGGGGCGTTGGTGCGGACGCGGACGGCGTCGTTGCGGCTGATCGCGGCGATGCCGGCCTCGTACTGGGGCGCGATGAGGTCGTAGGAGAAGACGCCCATCGCGGTCACCGCGACCGACGCGGCCGGCTCGCCCAGCGGCGCGGTGCGTTGCCGGACGTAGGCGACGAAGAAGTCGTCGAGGCCCAGCTCACGGTAGCCGTCGGCGCTCTCGGCCGACCAGATCGCCTGCGAGGCAAGGGGTTCGAAGGCGTCGCGCAGGGCGCGCGCGGGGCTCGCCCCCGACACGGCGGGCGCCGGCGGGCGCCCCTGCGAGGGGGCGGCGAAGAACAGGTCACGCATCGTTGCGTAGTCCACGCCGGGATCGTCCCGTGGATCTCGGGCCGCCGCCACCGGTCGGAGGACCCCTCCGGGAAGAAGTCCCGTTCGTTCCCGGCGCGTGGTCCCGCCGCAGCCGGTGCACCTCGCGCCACCCGGCGGCGACGTAGAGCCGGGCGGCCGCGTCGTGGACGGCGAGCACCTCCGGGCACGGGCGCAGGTCGTGCTCGCGCAGGTCGGCGACGACCGTCTCCAGCAGGAGGCGGCCGACGCCGAGCCCGTGCACGCCGGTGCCGACGAACAGGGTGTTGACCCAGCCCAGCTCGTCGACCCGGCAGCCGTGCGCGGCTGCGCAGGCGGCGTTCATCTCGTCCGCGTCGGGCGAGCCCGTGGGCGGGGCGTAGCTCCCCGTCGTGGTGGTGTTCGGGGCACGGATTCACGTCTCCCCGGACGCTCCCCGACCTGACGGGAACTGCGTACTCCCGATGGTCAGGTACGCGCCGCCGCGGCTGCCAGCTCCCGGGCCAGCTCGGGGTGGTGGCGCTGCGCCACCTCGGGGTGCGAGCGGAACCAGCCCTTCAACGCGTTGTCCCCGAAGCGCGGCAGCAGCGAGTTGTGCGCACTCTCGGTGACGCCCGGCGCGTTCGCGGCCAGCTCGGGGGTCAGCGGGACCGCGTCGAGCGTGGCGTCGAGCCGCGGCGACCAGAAGAACCCGGCCGACTGCCGTGTCGTCCCCGGCGCGCACGGCAGCACGCGATGGACCGTCGACACCAGGTAGCCGTGCGTGGCCACCTCGAGCATCTCGCCGACGTTGATCACCAGCGCCTCGTCGAGGGGCGGGACGTCGACCCATTCGGGCGCGCGCGGCGGGCGGGCCTGCAGGCCCCCGGAGCCGTCCTGCAGCAGCAGGGTGAGGAAGCCCCAGTCTGCGTGTGGTCCGACGCCCTGGGCGTCGGGGCCGTCGGAGTCGGCGCCCACGTAGCGGATCAGCTTTCCGAACCAGTGCGGCTCGCCGGAGAAGGCGTCGGCGAACTGGTCCTCGGGCAGCCCCAGCGACACCGCGACCGCGCGGGTCAGCTCCTCCGCGACCCGGCACATCAGGTCCGCCCAGGCCAGGACCACGGTGCGCAGCTCGGGCAGCGCGGCGTCGGGCCACTGGTTCGGACCCTCCAGCAGCCGGAACGACGCGTCCCACTCGTCGCGCGGGCGGACCGGCAGCTCGGGGCCGTAGTCGAGCTGCTCGCGGGCGTCGGGACGGCCGGCGGTGATCTCGTGGCCGAGCCGGGTGTAGCCGCGGAAGTGCGGGGACAGCCGGTTGTCGAGGGCGAGGCGTTCCTGCGGCGGCAACGCGAAGAACCGGCCGACGACGTCGGAGAACTCCGCGACCTGCCCGGGCGCGGCGCCGAAGTCGGTCAGCTGCAGGAAGCCCACCTCGTGCAGTGCGGCGCGCAGCTGGTCGAGGAACCGGGGGTCGAACGTGCCGTCGGCGCCACGCGCCCGGTCGAAAGCCAGCACCGGGATGTCCATGACATCGACACTAGGTCGGCCCGGCGCCCCCGACCAGGCCGAGTGCGCCCGCACGCTGGGCCGCGGTGAGCCGGTCGGCGACCCCGAGCTTCAGGTGGACCCGTTGCAGGTGCTTCTGCATCGTCCGCTCCGCGATCCCCACTCAGGCGGCGTCGGCCTCGGACGCCGAGCCGTCGGACCGAGGTGCGCGGATCGCGTCGGCGGCGAGCCGGCCCGCCCACCGGCGGCGGGCGGCGTCGAGCAGCTCCAGGGCGGGGACGAGCTCCGACTCCGGGTCGGCGGCGACGGCCCCGGCGAGGGTGTCGGGGCGCGCCTCACGCAGCCGCGTGCCGAGCGGGCCGCACGCCGCGGCGAACCGCTCGTAGCGCTCGGACCGCACGTCCCCGGCCAGCGGGATCGCGATCACCCGGGACAGCATCGTGGCGCGGTCGAACATCGTCGCGGCGTGGGCGACCAGCTCGGCCGCCTCGTCCGACCGGCCGTCGCGGACGGCGAGGGTGGCGGCGCGGACGTCGTCGGCGAGGACGGTGAACAGCATCTCCCGAGCCTGCAGGACGCGGACCAGTGCGAGCTCGTCGCCGTCCGTCGCGGTGACGGTGCGGGCGAACCAGGGCTCGGCCGGACCGTCCGGGAACGCGGGCGGGTCGACGTCGGCCGGCGGGGTGCCGGTCGAGACGGCGACAAACCGCAGCGCGTGCCGCACCCGGCGGCGGTGCTCGTCGCCGCCCTGTTCGTGGGCGACGACGTCGGCGACGAGCAGGGTGGCCATCTCCTCCGCCGACAGCGCGGCGGCGACCCGGACCCGTTCCAACAGCAGCATGCCCAGCTGCCCGCCCGAGGCGGAGAGGACGCCGTCGAGGTAGTCGACGAGGAACGGGTCGCGGGTCGCGGCCCGCTCCTCGTGGAGCCGGGTGAGCAGCTCGGCGGGCAGGCTGCCGGTCCTGTGCTGCCGCACGAGGGCGTGGAGCTCGGCCGGGTCGGTCCCGGTGTCGGTCTCCGGTTCGGCGTGCAGCATCGGGCACCGTCCGTTTCGTCGCCGTGGTCGTGTTCGCTCCACCCTCGCGCGGGCGACGAGCCGGATCGATCGGGCACTCCCCCGGCGTCGGAGGGCAAACCCCCCCAGTGAGCGGCGTCTTCTGCGTCAGACGAACCGCACGTCGACGGCCATCGGGCGGACCAGCGACAGGTACACCGGGCAGCGCTCGGTCCAGGCGCGGCGCATGGCGTCGACGCGCTCCGCCGGGCTGGGCGAGACGATCGCGATCTCGATCGTCAGACCCGTCAGGTCGGGCACGGCGCCCTCGACCCCCACCAACGCGGCGAGGCTGCTCTCGCAGCGCGCGGTGGCCGACAGCTCGTCGAGCTCGACGTCGAACTGCGGTGCGAGCGTCGAGGAGATGAACGAGACCGCACAGCCGGCGAGGGCACCGAGCAGGTACGCCGTCGGGCTCGGCGCGGTGCCGCCCCCGCCGACGGCCGGCGGCAGGTCGCACTCGAAGTTGAACGGACCCGTCGACAGTCGGGTGTGGCCGTTGGCGGCGGTCGCGGTGACGGCGGGCGTGATGCGGCCGGTGCCGGGGTCGGCACTGAACTTCTCGACGGACTCGGTGATGACGGACATCGGACTCCCCCTGTGCTCTCGGATGCCTCCGACGCTATGAGGGCTCCGACCAGGAAGAATCCGCGTCAGTACCCAATCCCACTGCCGGCCGGCCCGCGTACGCGTAGGTCGTCCATGAGCGCCGCGACCGCCCCGGCCCGCGCCGCGCGGCCCGACAGTCCGAGCTTCAGGTACACGTTCTGCAGGTGCCGCTCGACCGTCCGCGGGCTGAGCGTCAGCGCGGCGGCGATGGCGTCGTTGTCGTCGCCCGCGGCGGCCCGCGCGAGGACGGCGCGCTCCCGGGCGGTGAGCGTGCGGACCGCATCGGCCGCATCGGGGCGCGCCGCCGACGGGGCCACGAACCCTGTCACCTCGCGGAGGAACACCGGCCAGGCGGGTTCCTCGGCGAGAAGGATGTGGTTCTCGCTCTCCAACGGCACCAGTCGCGCGCCGGGGATGCTCGCCGCGAGCTCACGGGCCTCGTCGAAGTCGGTGAGCCGGTCACCGCGGGACTGGATCACCAGCGTCGGCACGTCGAGGTCGCCGAGCAGCGGGCGGACGTCGATGTCGTAACGGCCCCGACGTGCGGCGATGCAGTTGTCGGCCGAGGTGGCCATCTTCAGCAGGTCGTCCACCCACGCCATCTGCTCGGGCGTCGCGCCGGGAATCATCAGGCTGGTGAAGACGCGCCGGAACTCGCTCTCCGGCCGCGCCCACCCCACCCGGATCAGGTGGATGAACGCCTCCTCCATCTCGGCGTCCTGCTCGTCGACGATCGTCGCGGGGCTGCAGCTCGACAGGATCAGCCGCTCGACACGCTCGGGGTGCCGCGCCGCATAGGCGATCGCGACCGGCCCGCCCTGCGCCATACCCAGCAGCGTGAAGCGATCGAACCCGGCGTCGTCGACCACCGCCTCCAGGTCGGCGATCCGGGCCCCGAACGAGAAGTCGGCGACGTCCCAGTCCGACAGGCCGAAGCCGCGTTCGTCGTAACGCAGCGTCGTCGTCGACCGGCCGAGGCCCTCGACGAAGTGCCGCCACACCGGGCTCTGCCAGTCGTACTGCAGGTGCGAGAGCCAGCACGAGTTGATGACGAGCGGCGGGCCCTCGCCGTACCGGGCGTACGCGATCCGGACACCGTCGTGCGAACGGCAGAAACGCACCTGCTGAGGCGGCGGTCCGGCGGCGGGCACCTCGCGACGGTAGCGAGGCCGGCCATTCGAGGGCAGCGTTTTCTCTCCCTGCGAAGGCAACAGCCGGCCGGGCCGCCGGCGATGATGCGGACGGCACCGTCCACCGATCGCAACGGAGCGACTCATGACCGAGACATGCCTGGCCGCCGTCGTGCGCGAGTACAGGGCACCGATGGAGATCGTCGAGTACCCGGTGCCCCAGCCCGAACCGGGCGCGCTCACCGTCGCCGTCGACGTCGCCTCGGTGTGCGGCACCGACGTCCACGGCCGGCGGGGGCAGTACGCCGGTGTCCTGCCGATCGAGCTGCCGCTGGTCCTCGGCCACGAGGTCGTCGGGAGGATCGCCGCGATCGGCGACGGCGCCGACGTCTCGACGTCGCTGGCTGGAACCTCGTGATCGGAAACGACTACCGGATCGACCAGATCGACGACGCCCTCGGGCCTACCGCGACATCAAGCCCGTCATCACGCCGTACGCGACCGCCTGAGCGGGATCACGCGCCGCTCGCCCTCCGACGACAACACCGCGCGGCGCGACCGCCACGACAGCAGCGAACGATCCGACAACGCGCTGAGGATCGACGCCACGCTGCAGAACGACGCCACCGACATGACCGACAGGAAGGAGCCTGCCGACCCGATCGACAGGATCGAGCCCGTCGAGCCGATCGACAGGATCGACCCGCTGCTGCCGATGGACAGGATCGAGCCCGTGCTGCCGATCGACAGCAGCGACCCGTCTTTGTCAGCCATTCCCGGAGTGTGCCGTGCGCCGGTCCGGCGGATCCACCCCCAGGACGGCGGCGGTCCGGCGCACGTCGAATGCCGTGTTCGTCGCGCACGGCGTCAGCGGGACGACGCACGACGTCGACAGGAAGTAGTGCACCGGCGGGACCGGCCGCCTGTCGAGCTCGGCGGGCTCTAGACTCCCCTGGCGTGGGAGAGGCGCAGGTCCGGGTGCCGGGGGACGTGCTCGTGCACCTGCGCCGGGCGCGCGACCACATCGACAGCCACTACACCGAACCGCTCGACCTCGGCGCGGTCGCCGCGATCGCCGGGATCAGCAAGTACCACTTCCAGCGCCTGTTCACCGCGGCGTACGGGCTCTCACCGGCGGCGCACCTGTCGCAGCGGCGGGT
Source organism: Pseudonocardia sp. SCN 73-27 (assembly GCA_001725415.1). GTDB lineage: Bacteria > Actinomycetota > Actinomycetes > Mycobacteriales > Pseudonocardiaceae > Pseudonocardia. The sequence continues at coordinate 79,708 of MEGH01000039.1, read as the reverse complement.
CGAGCGGGCCCAGGATCTGTTGCGCGCCACCAACCTCACGGTCACCGAGGTGTGCCACGCGGTCGGCTTCTCCAGTCTCGGCTCGTTCAGCAGCCGGTTCCGGGAGATCGTCGGGGAGACGCCGAAGGAGTTCCAGCGGCGGTGGTCTGAGGCGGGGGCGCCGCGCATCCCCGGCTGCTGGGTGTTCATGTGGGGGCTCGCGGAGAGGAGAGACTCCGCAATCCAGGAGAAGCCCGCCGACCCCGCCGGCTCATAGCCTTTCCCGCATGATCACGAACATCAGCATCGCCAGCGTCTTCGTCAAGGACGTCGACGAGTCCAAGGCCTTCTACATCGACATCCTCGGCTTCGAGGAGCACACCGACATCACCATCGGCGACGGCTACCGGTGGTGCACCGTCAAGCACCCGAACCAGCCCGAGCTGCAGGTCCACCTGACGGTGCCGGGCCCGCCCTTCTCCCCGGAGATGGTCGAGGCGATCAAGCGCTCGCAGGACGGCGGCGGCATGAACGGGTTGGGCATGAACGTCGACGACTGCCGCAAGACCTACGAGGACCTGGTGTCCAAGGGTGTGCAGTTCATCAACCCGCCGGAGGAGCGTCCGTACGGCATCGAGGCGGTGGCCCGCGACAACTCCGGGAACTGGATGGTGCTGGTCGAGCCGCGTCAGTTCACGCCCGGTGACTTCGGCTGATCCATCCGCCGCGGCGCCCCGGCAATCCGGGCCCGGGCGCCGCCGGGTGACCGTTCCCTCTGTCGCGGAGCCGTCTCGGGGAGCATGCTGGGGTGACGGCCACCACCGCCGGTGCGAGCGCCTTCCCGGGATGGGTGATCCCCTTCCACGTGTTGACCGTGGTGGCAGGCCCACGACGGAAGGAACCCGACATGAGCCAGACCGAGAAGGCCATCCTCGCCGGGGGGTGCTTCTGGGGTATGCAGGACCTGATTCGCCGCCGTCCCGGCGTCGTCACGACGCGCGTCGGTTATACAGGCGGTGACGTGACCAATGCCACCTACCGCAACCACGGCACGCACGCAGAGGCCATCGAGATCGTCTTCGACCCGGCCGAGACCAGCTACCGCGAGATTCTGGAGTTCTTCTTCCAGATTCACGACCCGACGACGAAGAACCGGCAGGGCAACGACATCGGCATGTCGTACCGGTCGGCGATCTACTACGTGAACGACGACCAGCGCGATGTCGCGGTGGACACGATTGCCGACGTGAACGCGTCGGGGCTGTGGCCCGGCAAGGTCGTCACGGAGGTGGAGCCGGCGGGCCCGTTCTGGGAGGCGGAGCCCGAGCACCAGGACTACCTGGAGCGCATCCCCAACGGCTACACCTGTCACTTCCCGCGGCCCGACTGGGTGCTACCGCGTCGCGACGCGAGCGCCAACGCCTGACGAACGACCGTCCACGGCCCGTCCCGCACGCGCGTGGACGGGCCGTGTCCGTGTTCCGGCCCGGTCAGGCCGCGTGCCGGGCGAGCTCGGGTGCGTGGCGGTGGCGGTGGGTCGGGCCGGTGTGGATTTGCACGGCATAGACGATCCAGCCGATGACCGACAGGCCGAGCCACGTGATGATGCGGTAGACGAGCACGGTCGCGGCGGCAGGTCCGGCGCCGACACCTGCGGCGACGAGGGTGCCGAGCAGCCCGGCCTCGGCGAGTCCGGCGCCGCCGGGGAGGATCTGCAGGGCGATGCTGGCCTGGACGGCGAGGAACCCGAGGGCGAGTGGCCCCCACCCGCCGGGGGTGCCCACGGCGGTGGCCGCGGCGGCGAGGGCGAGGTAGTCGAAACCCCAGCTGACGACGGCCAGTGCGACGAGTACCAGCCACTGGGTCGGGGTGGGCCGGAGCAGGCCGATACGGGCGGCGAGCCGGTCGGAGACGGTGTAGGGGTCGAGTGCCCAGGCGCCGCGGCAGCGGTGGCACACCCACGGGATGCGGCGTCCGACGTGCAGGAGACCGGTGAGTGCGCGGCGCAGGACGACCGGCCGGGTGAGCACCGCCCAGAGCAGCGCGGACCCGAATGCGACGGCCAGGCCGAGGACGACGGCGAGCCACACCGGCAGCCACCCTGCGGCGCCGGCGGCGACCATGGCGAGGTCGATCAGCACGATCGTCGACAGGGCTCCGGGCAGGACGACGGACCAGGAGGCGAGGGTGGGGTCGACGCCGCGGCGGCGCAGCCGGGCGATCGAGTAGGCCATCGACCCCGCCCCGCCGACGACGGGCACGGTGCTGGAGATCGCGTTCTCCGCGAACGTGATCGCCTGCATCGGCACGATGCCGACGGGTGCCCCGGCGACGACGAGCAGCCGCCGGTGCAGCTCCCCGTAGACGGCGAGTGCGGCCAGGGCCAGCAGCGCGCAGACGCCGGTCCAGGTCCAGCTCAGCCGGGCCAGCGCGTCGCCGGCCGCGGCGGCGGAGCGGAGCAGGTCCGGCGACCGCCAGGCGAGGTAGCCGAGCGCGGCGAGCACGAGCGCCCAGTGCGCGATCGACTTGCCGTGGGTGGCGAGGGGGCGCAGGAGCGACCGCATGCGGGTGGCTGCGGTCATGGCGTCCTCACCGGTGGTCGTGGCGTTTCGTTACTCCACCGTCGTCCTCCTCGACGGTCGTCCGCAAGCACATGTTCGGCGTCCCACTCCGGCGCGGGGTGTGGTCAGTCGGCCTGCCGGCGCGACCGGACGAGCAGGAGGATCGCGAAGACGACGAGCCACAGGCTCCAGAGGACGTAGCCGGCGAAGTTGGCGAGGTCGACCAGCGGAAGCCCCACGGGCGAGAGCACCCCGACGAACACGAGCGCCGCGGAGACCCCGCCGAGCACGACGAACCAGCGGCCCGCGAACGACGTCCCCAGCGCGACCAGCACGAGGACCGTCCAGAGCGCGGTGAGCAGATAGCCCCCGGTCTCGCCGACGACCGTGCCGAGGACGCGGTTGGCCTTCGCGAAGGAGTCGACGTCCCCGGAGGCGGCCCAGCCGGGGGTGAGCAGCGGCCACCGCAGCAGGCCCACGATCTGCACGACGGCCGCGGAGATCCCGACGGGCACGGCCCAGCGCATCGCCCGGCTCGTCGACAGCCGTCCGACTCCGACCGCCACCGGCGCCAGCAGCGCAGCACCGAGGGCCAGCGCCAGGAACCACGCGCTCACCGCGCCCTGGGACTCACGGAAGGCGGCGAGTGCGTCGGCGGGCGGGTGCTTGAGGACGTCCGGGTAGTCGAAGACGGCACCGAGGCCGGTGAAGGCGATGTTGACGACGACCGCGGCGGCGATCATGGCGACGGCGGTGCCGCGGAGCGTGCCGGGGCGGGTGGTGACGGGGGCGTTCACGGGGTCCTCCTGGTGGACGTGGCGGTCGCGATGTGGGCGACCAGCAGGGACTCGGGGTGCTCCGCGAGGTGGTCGCGGGCGAGCAGGCGGGCGCGGTCGTCGTCGCCGCCGAGATGGGCGCGGGCGATCGTGACGAGCTGGCGGTCGGGGAGCCCGGCGGCGAGGCGGCCGGCCCGGTCGAGCAGCGCCGCCCAGCCGTCGGAGGTGAGGGCGGCGGCGACGAGCAGGGTGACGTCGTCGCTGGTGGGGGCCCGGGCGCGGAGCTCGCGGATGGCGTGGGCGTCGCCGGCGAGGAGACCGCGGACCAGGGAGTCGGTGTTCATGGGGTAACGGTCGCGGGGGCCGCTGACGACGCGCTGACGGTTCCGCTGACGCCCGTCGGCTCCTACGCTGCGCCGGGTGCTCACCGTCGCGGTGCTGGGTCGCGTCGAGGCTCACCGCGACGGGGTCGCGGTGCCGGTCCCCCGCGGGCTGACGACGGCGTTGCTGGTCCGGCTCGCGCTCGAGGCCGGGACGCGGGTGCGCACCGACCGCCTGCTCGACGAGCTGTGGCCCGACGACCCGGCGGCGCGGCCCAACACGTTGCAGGCCAAGGCGTCGCAGCTGCGGCGCGCTCTCGGTGATCCAGGGCTGCTGGTCGGCGATGCGGACGGCTACACCCTCGCCGTGCCGTCGGAGTCGGTGGATGCGGCCGTCGCGGTGACGCGAGCCGAAGAAGGCTCGGCGCTGCTGGCTGCAGGCGACGTCAGGGCGGCCGCAGCGGCCTGCGCCGACGGGCTGGCCCTGTTCGGGACGGAGGTGCTCCCGGGCGCCGGTGACTGGGCCGCGCCGCACCGGGCGCGGCTGGAGGAGACGCGGCTGCGGCTGGCCGAGGACGGCGCCGCGGCGCGGCTGGAGCTGGGTCAGGCCGGTGAGCTCGTCGGAGAGCTGGAGGGCCTGGTCGCGGCGCACCCGCTGCGGGAGCGGCTGTGGACTTTGCTGGTCACTGCGCTGTACCGGGCGGGCCGGCAGTCGGACGCGTTGGCCGCGCACCGCCGTGTCACCGCGTTGCTGGCCGAGGAGCTGGGGGTCGATCCGGGCCCCGAGCTGGCGGCGGTCGGCCGCAAGCTGCTCGCCCAGGACGAGTCGCTCGATCCCGTCCCCCGGCCGCGCGGCAACCTCCCGTCGCTGACGTCGCCACTGGTCGGGAGGGTCGACGACCTCGCCGGGCTCGTCGCCGACCTGGACGCACACCGGTTGGTGACGGTCGTCGGGCCGGGCGGTGTCGGCAAGACGCGGCTGGCCGTCGAGGCGGCGCGGCCGTCGGGGGCGTGGCTGGTGCGCCTCGACGGCGTCGCCCACCCGGCCGGGATCGCCGCCGCGCTGGCCGACGTCGTGCCCGGGGTCGACGCGACCGATCCCGCCGGCGGGCTGCGCGGCGCCGACCATCTGCTGCTGCTCGACACGTGCGAGCACCTGGCCGACGACGTCGCCGCCCTCGTCGCGACGCTGCTCGACGCCGCGCCGCAGCTGCGGGTGCTGGCGACGAGCCGGCGCGCGCTCGGCATCGACGGCGAGCGCGTCCGGGCGCTCGACCCGCTCCCGGAGGCCGACGCGGTCGCGTTGTTCAGGGCGCGTGCCGCCCGTCCCGGCGACGATCCCGCCCAGCTGGAGGACCTGTGCCGGGCGCTGGACTGTCTTCCGCTCGCGCTGGAGCTCGCCGCGGCGCGGACCCGGGTGCTGACGGTGCCCGAGATCGCGGCGCGTCTCGACGACCGGTTCGCGCTGCTCACCGACCCGGCCGCGCGGCGGCGGTCCCTCGACGCGGCCATCGCCTGGTCGTACGACCTGCTGTTCCCCGACGACCAGCGCGGGCTGTGGGCGCTCGCGCAGTTCCCCGACGGCGCCGGCCCGGCCGCGGTGGCGCACGTGCTGGCTGCGCTGGACGTGCCCGCGGGGGCAGCGCTCGACGTCGTCGACCGGCTCGTCGACCGGTCGCTGGTGACGGCCGGGACCGACCGGACCGCCCAGCCGCTACCGGCTCCTCGACAGCGTGCGGATGTTCGCCGCGGGGCGGGCCGCCGCGGCGGACGAGCACGTCACGGCCGCCGACGCGCTGGTCGGCTGGGTCGCCGGGTTCGCCGCCGACGCCGCGGCCCGGGTGCGGGGGCCGGGGCAGGCGGGCTGCGTCGCGGCCGTCGCCACCGAACGGGCCACGATCGACGCCGCACTCGCCCACGCCCGGAACCGCGACCAGGAGAAAGGGCTGCGGATCGCCGCCGACCTCGGCTGGACCTGGGTGCTGCTCGACGACACCGCCGCCGCCGGCCGGCTGCGTGCCGCCCGGGAGGCCGCACCCGACCCACCCACCGAGCTGCGCGATCACGCGCTGCTGCTGGAGGCGTGGCACGAGGCGATGTCCGGCGACCTGCACGCGGCACGGTCCGCGCTCGACGCCGCGACACCCGGGACCGTCGACGCCGACCGCGTCGCCGGGTTCGTGCTGTTCCAGGAGGGCGACCCGGCGGCGTCGGTGGACGCGTTGCGGCGCAGCAGGTCCGCAGCGGCTCCCGGGACGTGGGACAAGGGCGCCGCCGCGCTGCTCGAGGCGTTCTCCCTCGCCGCGCTGGGCGAGCTCGCGGCCGCCCGCACGGCCTGTGAGGACGCGATCCGGATCGTCGCGCCGCTCGGCGACGCGTGGGGTCTCGCCCACGCCGAGGCCGCGCTGGGGCGGATCGCGCAGGCCGAGGGCCGGTTCGCCGACGCCGCCGCCCACCACGGCCGGGCCGCCGAGTCGGCCGACCGGCTCGGTGCCGCCGGCGCGGCGGCGCTGCACCACGTCCATCTCGGCCGGGCCCTGCTCGACGCCGGGGACCCCGCCGCGGCCGCGATGCTGCGCCGGGCCGTCGACGAGGCCGAGCGGGCCGGTGACCTGCGGCTGCTCGCGGTCGCCCGGGTCGCGCTCGCGGAGGCGTCGATCGCCGCGGGCGACCACGACACCGCACGCGACCTGCTGACGTCGGCCGCGCAGTTCTACGTCGATGCCGGCGCGGGCGACGGCGCCGATCACGCGGCCTCACTGCTCGCGTCACTCCCGGCCACGACCTGACGTATCCACGGGGCCCGCCGGCTCCTCATCCCCTGACCAGCACCGAGCAAGGGGGAGACATGGCGACGAAACGCACCCGCACACGGGACGACCAGAGCCACCGCATCTGCAACCTCGTGCCGTCGGCGGGCACGGAGGCCGACTGGCGGCTGGAGGACGCGCAGGCCGTCGGCGCCCTCGCCGCCGCCGCCCGACCGGCCCACGCCGACCTGCGCGAGGCCTGGTGGGACATCGGCGACCAGGGCGGCACCGGCTCGTGCGTCGGCTGGGCCACCGGCGACGGCGTGATGCGCTACATGCTGACCAAGGCAGGCAGGCTCGCACCGACCCAGCACGTCTCCACCCGGTACGTGTGGATGGCGTCGAAGGAGACCGACGAGTTCACCACCCGTCCGGAGACGTTCATCGAGCGCAGCGGCACCTCGCTCAAGGCGGCGGTGACGGTGTGCCGCGACAACGGCGTCGTCACCGACACGATGCTGCCGTTCGCGCTGAACACCACGCTCTACACCGGTGACGAGACCCAGTTCTGGGCCGCCGCCTCCCAGCGCCGGGCGAGCTCCTACTTCAACCTGGGCCGCGACCTCGACAAGTGGCGCGACGCGATCGCCGCGGGCAACCCCGTCCTCGTCGGGTTCACCGTCGACGACACCTGGCGCAACGCCGCCGACACCGCAGGCGAGCTGAAGGACTACCAGCCGGCCACCGCCCGGGGCGGGCACGCGGTGTGCGCGGTCGGCTATCGCAGCGACGGCGCGATCATCCTGCGCAACAGCTGGGGCACGAGCTGGGGCGACGACGGCTTCGGCTACGCCTCGCCGGAGTACATCGCCGACGGGTTCTTCCCCGAGGCCTACATCGTGTCGCTCTGAGCGCACGGACCACGGGAAAGACGGCGACGGCCGGAGCCGGGGGCCCGGCCGTCGCCTGATACCCGCCAGGCATCACAGCCGCCCCGGGCAGGTCTTGGACGCGAGCGCGCCGGCGGGCGCACCGTGGCGGCATGGACCTCACCGCACCGCTCAGCACCCCACTCGCCGGCGCCGACGTCGTCGTCCTCGGCGGCACGTCCGGAATCGGGCTGGCGACGGCCCGTCTCGCCGCCGACGCGGGCGCCCGGGTCGCCCTCGTCTCCAGCCGCCGGGCCGGTGTCAACGCGACGAAATACCGCACCTTGCGCAGGTCGAGATCGCGCGGCATCCGGCCCCCTCGCTGCCCCGGCGTGACGGCAGCGATCGTCGCAGACGCCGACGCCCCACGTCAGCCGACGAGGTCCACCCCGAGCGCGGAGGCGCTGCGGCGCAACGACTCCCACACGTCGACAGGGATCGGGACGCCGCCGGCGAGGCGCGCTGCGCGGGTACGGGCCTCGACGTCGCCCGGCGCGAGAACGGGCGCGTCGTCGTCGATCGGGGCCGCCGACACCACCCAGTCCAGGTAGTCGCGGCCGACGCGTTCGAACGCGGCCTGCGTCCCGAAGTGCGCGGGCGAGAGGTGGATCGACAGCATCCCGTTGGTGATCCCGCGGCCCGCCTCGGTGACCGGGCCGGAGCAGGGCCCGCCGGTCAGCGCCCCACCCAGCAGCTCGCACATCAGCGCCAGCCCCGACCCCTTGTGCTCACCGAACGCGCGGATGGCACCCCTGCCGAGTGCCGCCGACCGCGCCTCGTGCGGGCCGTAGTCGCCATAGACGGCGTGCGGGTCGCCGGTCAGCACGCCACCGGCGGTGACCAGCGCGTCGTCGGGCAGCGGTTTACCGCCCAACGACGCCACCCGCACCTTCCCCTCGGCGACCAGCGACGTCGCGAAGTCCAGCACGATCGGCCGGCCCGGCAACGGCAGACCGATCGCGAACGGCGCCGTCGAGAACCGGCGCTCTGCGCTCCCGAACGGCGCGACCAGTACCGACCCGGCGACGTTGACGAAATGGATCGCGATCAACCCGGCCGCCACCGCCGTCTCCGCGTAGCGGCCGACCCGGCCGACGTGCCCGGCGTTGCGCAGCGCCACGATGCTCGTGCCGTACTCGCGGGCGCGGGCGATGCCCAGGTCGGTGGCCTGGGCGGCGACCGTCTGCCCCAGCCCGCGGTGCGCCTCCAGCACCGCGAACGTGCCACCATCGGTGACGACCTCGACGTCCTGCCCGGCCCGCACCAGCCCGTCGCGCAGCCAGTCCACATAGGCCGGGGCGCGGACGACGCCGTGGCTGTCGTGGCCGGTCAGGTTGGCGTCGACGAGATCGCGCGCCACCCGCGCGGCCTCCTCGCCGGCGCAGCCCGCGGCCTCGAACATCCGGCACAGCCCGCTCTCGAGATCACCCGCGTCGATCAGCCGCGTCTGCATCACCCCAGCCTGCGCCGCCCCGGCGCCGAATACCTGGCATCGCGCGCAGACCCTGTGCGCGGCAATGGTCGCTATAGCGACCATTGCCGCTCACGACCCCAGCAGCCAGGCGACCTCGACCCACAGCTGGGCCGGGTCGTCGTGGTGCGGGCCGTAGACCTCCCACCGCACACCGGCAGGGCTCGTGCGCGAGGCGCGGCACCACTCCCCGACCGCCCGGTGCGTCTCGCCGAGTCCCGCGTACGGGCCGCGGTGGACGGTCGTCGCGACCCGGCCGGCCGGGAGGGTGGAGGCGACGACCCGGCCCGCGGGCGCCACGCCCTCCGCGGCGAGGACCCCTACCTCGACGTGCACACCGTCGGCCGTGTCGCGGTGGAGCATGACGTTGCGGCAGCCCCGGTCGACGCCGTTGGCGCGCAGGTGCGCCCAGACCTCGTCGAGCATCCCCGGCCACTCCGCGGGGAAGCGGTCCCAACCGGTCAGCGCGGTGACGACGAGCGTCGGCCTGGCCTCGACGTGCTCCTCGACGACCACCCGCCCATCCTGGACTACTCCGCCCGGCTGATCTCCCGGCGACGCACGGCCTCGGCCCAGCGGCGCTTCTCGTCGTCGGTCACCGGCACGTGCGGGCGGACCGGCACGGGCGTGCCCGCGTCGTCGACCGCGACCATCGTGAAATAGCAGCTGTTGGTGTGGCGCACCAGGTTCCGCCGAATGTTCTCGGTCGTGACCCGGATGCCGACCTCCATCGACGACCGGCCGGTGTAGTTGACCGACGCCTGGAACGTCACCAGCTCGCCGATGTCGATCGGCTCCCGGAAGACGACGCGGTCGACCGACAGCGTCACGACGTAGGTCTGGGCGAACCGGCTCGCGCACGTGAACGCGACCTGGTCGAGCAGCTTGAGGATCTGTCCGCCGTGGACGTGACCGGAGAAGTTGGCCATGTCCGGGGTCATGAGGACGGTCATCGACAGCCGGTGCCGGCCCTCGTCGACGTGGGGCTCGGCGATCTGGGTCTCGGGCATCGATCATCCTCGGGGGCGCGGAACCGGGTGGGCCGATGATCAGCTTCCCACCCCCTCGTGAGTGGCAATGGTCGCCATGGCGACCATTGCCGCTCATCGCCCGGCTCTCGTGGCGCGGCTCGATCCACGCCGTCAGCGGCACGACGGACGAGGCGATCGGCGATCCCCCTTGCGCCGCTGTCGGAGCGCGAGCGCGAGGTCGTCGCGCTGCTGCTCGAAGGCCTGAGCTACGCCCAGATCGCGAAGGAGCCCTACGTCACCCGCAGCACCGTGGCCTTCCACCTGTCGAACACCTACGCCAAGACCGGCACCACCTCACGTCACGAGCTCGTCCAGCTCGTTCGGTAGCACACGGCGCCACGGGGAGGCCGCCGGAAACCGCGGCATAGACTTCCCCGACGTGGACACGGGACACACCGAACGCCGCCCGCTCGACCATTTCGACGTTGCGATGAAGTCCTTGGACGCCCTCGGGATCGAGGTGCGCGGCATCGAGAACGCCGCCGACGCCGACCTCGACGGACTCACCGACCGCCTCGAAGACCTGCACCGCGCCGCCCGCAGCGAGGACCCCAGCGGGACCGACGCACGGTGGCGACGCGTCGTCGACGACGCGGAGAAGCTGGAACGCCGCGTCGCCCGGTTGCGACGCTCCCTCAACCCCGTACCGGCTCCCGCCACGACGCCCGCCCCGGCCACCCGCCCCGCCGCCGCGACGCCGAAGGCACCCCGAGCCCCCAAGGCACCGAAGCCGCCCTCGGAGCACCACGGGCAGCGATGGGTCCAGATCGAGGCGGACACGTTGCTGCACAGGGTGATCTCGGGGCAGGCCCGGCGGACGATCTGCGGCCGGGCCGCGACGCCCGGCATGCCCGACCTCACCGCCGAGCCCGGCCGCCGCTGCCCCCTCTGCTCGATCGGCGACACCGAGAAGCGCTGACGTGTGCTGTCGCGCCTCTCAGGTCTGCGGGCAGGGGCGCGTCGTCGGCGGGGCGGCGATGTTGTCGTTGTGCACGAACGACGAGCCGTTGTGGTCCTGCCGGATCCGGTACCAGTACATGCTGTCGCTGTTGGGCGCCCGCTGTCCCTCGACGAAGCACACGACCTCGACGGGCGTGTCGCGCTCGATCCACGCCACCGGCGGGCTGAAGACCGTCGGGGCCGAGAACGAGTGCGCAGACCGCTTCATGACGCCTTTGCTGCTCGACGCCTCGGCGGCCGAGGCGGTGCCCATCGAGATCGCGCTCAAGGCCAGGACGATCGCCGCGACCCCGCCCGTGACCAGCGTCTTCCTCCACATCGAAACCACTCCGTCCCGTCGTCTCCCCGGTGTCTTCCGGGCTCGACCTCACGGTCTCGTGGACGGCCGGCCCGCACCGTCGGGTGAACGTCGGACCGGGTGGATGAGAGGTGTGTCGGCCGATCGGTGGACGCCGAATGTCCTGATCCCGATGGTCGAGGCCGTCGCGCTCAGGCGAACAGCGCGTTGACCTTGACCTGGTCGTAGTACCCGATGACCTCGACGATCCGGGAGTCGGCGACCCGCAGCAGCCAGCAGTAGCGCATCGAGTAGTCGGTCCCGTTGCGCCCCAAGCCGTCGACGCCGTCGAACTCGACGGTGGCCCAGTCCCCGTCGACGATCATCCGCAGCACGCTGGCGCGGGGCCAGCGTTCGAGGCGGTCGTCGAGCTTGCACCAGATGCCGTCGGCGTAGGCCTGCTTGCCGTGGAAGGTCCCGGAGACGGGCGACTCGCCGGTGGCGGTCCAGACGAGGTCGTCGGAGAGGGCGCCGAGGAAGACCTCGCCGGAGAAGCCGCTCGCGGCGAGCCGGTCGAACCAGTCGGTGAGGAAGGCGCGGGTCGCGTCGGTGTCAGCCATGTCCGGAGTCTGCACGGCCCCGCTCCAACCCGCCTTCAACGCGCGCTCAGCGGGTCTCGGGCGCGTAGACGACGTGCAGGGTGCCGTTGCCCAGCTGGGTCGACGACGCCAGCGGCAGCGGGAACGACTCGCCGTCGGCGAACACGCGCTGTCCCTTGCCGACGACGACGGGGTGCACGAGCAGGTGCAGCTCGTCGAGCAGGCCCTCGGCGATGAGCGAACGGATCAGCACGACGCTGCCGGACATGCCGAGGTCGGGGCCGTCCCCGGCCTTGATCTCCCGGAGCCGCTCGACCCAGTCGGTGCCGAGGACGGTGGCGTTGCCCCACTCGGCGGACTCGAGGGTGGTGGAGACGACGAACTTGGGCGGGGCGGCCATCTGGTCGGCGAATTCCTGGCCGGCGAGCGGCGCGAAGTGCTCGGCGAAGCCGACGTAGGTTTTGCGGCCCAACAGCATCCGCGGCTTCATGAGGGAGCCGACGACGGCGCCGACCTCGTCGTCGAAGTACGGGAAGTGCCAGTCCTGGGGGTCCTGGACGACGCCGTCGACCGAACTGAACAGGCCCGCGATGATCTTGCTCATTGTGTCCTCCGTGGAGCGTGCGTGGGTGTCATCGGGGTAGACGCCGGGCTCTGACGGAACTCATCGCCCACGCGGGGAAGTTTTTCGCGTTCAGGATTTCAGCTGCGCGGCGACGGCCGTGAGCAGGGCGGATGCGTCGGACGGGGTCGTCGCCGAACCGTGCAGCAGGTCCGCGGCGGCCGGGTCGCCCGTCGCCGCGGCGAGGTCGACCACCGTTTCCAGCTGCAGCGCCACCGGCAGCCACGCCGCGGCGGCGTGGGCGGGGTCGGGTTCGGCGAGGTCACGCTCCAGCTGCGCGCGCCATGCGTGGGCGACGCGGTAGGCCTCGTCGGTGGCGGCGCCCCCGGAGGAGTCGGCGGCGGCGCCCCCGGAGGAGCAGAGCATCCGGTCGAGAGCAGAGGCGGCGCGGGCGAACGCGCGCGGTTGGTCGGGCACACCGCGACGCGGCCACAGCAGTACACCGGCGACGACCGCGACGGCGCAGCCGAGGACGGTGTCGAGCAGCCGGGCCCAGGGTTCGACGGCGGCCGGGTCGCCGACGGCGATGCTGAACAGCGCGGACCCGGTGATGCCGACGACCGCGAGCCCGTAGAGCCGGGGACGCGCAAGACCGGCCAGCCCGAGCGCGGCGGCAGCGGCCACGGCGAGCCAGACCGGCGATCGTGTCAGCTCGAGGAGAACGACGACCAGGACGACGCCGACGATCGTCCCGACCAGTCGGTGCACCGCTCTGACCAGCACCGCGCCGTACTCGGGGCGTAGCACGACGGCGACGGTCAGGGCGATCCAGTAGGCGTGCGTCGGCGGGTGCAACGCGAGCGCGAGCGCGGTCGCGACGCCGACGCACAGCCCGATCCGCGCCCCCATCCACAGCGCGTCCCTGCTGGTCGCGGTGCGCAGCGCTGCACGGGCTCGGCCGACCCGCGGCGGACCCGCGGGAGCGTCCCGGAGGTCACCCGCCCGGATCGCCGCCGCCCGGGCCCGCCAGGCCGCCGGATCGGCCGGCGCAACAGCCGACGCCGCCACCACCTGCGCCGCGACGGCCGCCGCGGACCGGGCCTCAGCCCACGCGGCGTCGAGCGGACCGGCGACGGTGCCGCGGTAGCCGGCGACGGCGTCACGGGCGGCGGCCGAGGCGAGTGCGAGCCGGTGCCGGGCGTCGTCGGAGGGGTGGTCGAGCAGGTCTGCGGCCGCGTCGAGGACGGCGGCGACCGCGTCCAGGCGGTACCGCGAACGATGGCGCAGCGGGCCGACGAGGCTGAGCCCGAGCAGCACCGCGCTGCCGACGGCGTAGGCCACCACTGGCTCCCACCACGGCATCGGGAGCCGCCCGAACTGCGTGTACGAAACGCCGATGACGGCCATCACGGCGGCGCCGGTCGACGCCGGGCCGATGCACCCGACCATCCCGGCGACCACCCCCACGACGACGGCCGCGGCGATCACCCACGGCGCGCTGTCCAGGACGAGCGCACCGACGACCATGCCCGCTGCTGCGCCGAGAGTCTGGGCGCCGACCCGCACGACGCGGGCGCGGTGGTCGCCGGTCCCGATGAACGCCGCGGCGCAGGCGACGCCGAGGTAGGCGATGCCGCCGACGCTCAGGTCCGCGACCAGCAGGGACCCGCCCAGCACGAGCACGGCGGCGATCGCCGCGCGCAGCCCTGGGGCGACTCCCCAGTGGCCGGGCAGCGGCGCCAGCGCGGACCGCAGGGCGGATGGGCTCCTCAGCACGTCCGGATCGTGACAGGGCCGTCTCCAATTCTGCTGGAGCCGGATTGGAGCCGCCTTGGAGCCGCGGCGCGGAATGTCGTCGCCGAGCGGGCCGACGAGCGGCCCCACCCCCAGGAGCCCGGCCATGTCCACCACCCTCGACACCATCCCCACCGTGTTCGCCCCCGGCACCCCGGGTTACGACGCGGCCCGCGGCGGCTTCGACCTGTCTGCGGTCCCCACCCCCGACGTGGCGGTCTCCGCCCGCGACGAGGCCGACGTCGTCACTGCGGTGCGGTTCGCCGCCGAGCGCGACCTGCCGGTCGTGGTCCGGACGACGGGCCACGGCCCGGTCGGCGGCACCGCGGGAGGCGTGCTCGTCGACACCCGCGCGCTCGCCCGGGTCGCCGTGGATGCGCAGCGGCGCACCGCGGTCGTCGGCGGCGGCGCGACGTGGACGCCGGTCCTCGCCCGGTGCGCGCCGGCCGGGTTGATCCCGCTGTGCGGGTCGTCGCCCGACGTCGGCGTGGCGTCGTACACGATGGGCGGCGGGCTGAGCCCGCTCGGCCGCCGGCACGGCTGGGCGGCCGACCGGGTCCGCCGGGTCCGGTTGGTCACCCCCGACGGCGAGGCCCGCGACGTCACCGCCGACTCCGACCCCGCGCTGTTCTGGGCGGTCCGCGGCGGTGGCAGCGGCTTCGGTGTCGCGACGGAGCTGGAGTTCGACCTCGTTCCCGGCGACGCGATGTACGGCGGCGGGCTGTTCCTGCCGGGAGAGTGCGCCCCGGAGCTGCTGGCCGCGTTCGGTCGCGTCACGGCGGGCGCTCCCGATGCGCTCAGCCTGTCCGTGGCCTTCGTGTCCTTCCCGCCGATCGACGCCGTCCCGGCGCCATTGCGCGGCCGGTTCGTCGCGCACCTGCGCGTGACCTGCACGGGCTCACCCGAGGAAGCCGAGCGGCTGATCGCCCCGCTGCGCGGTGTGGCGACGCCGATCGTCGACACCGTGCGGCCCTTGCCGATCCTCGAGTTCGGCACGGTCCACGGCGACCCGACCACCCCGCAGCCCGTGAGCTGCGGCGGCGCGGTGCTCCCGGCGTGGGACGACGCCGCGATCGAGGTGCTGCTCGACGAGATCGGCCCGGCGACGCCGCACATGCTGGAGCTGCGTCACCTCGGCGGCGCCCTCGCGCGCCCGGCCGCGGTCCCCGACGCCGTCGGCAACCGAGACGCCGCGTTCAACGTGTTCACCTCGGCCTACCCGGGCCCGGCGTTCGCCGACGCCGCCGGCGTCCAGACCGCGTTCTACGAACGGCTGTCGCCGTGGAGCGGTGGCCGGTCGTTGTTCAACTTCACCTCCCGGCCCGACGGCGCGGCCGTCGACGCCCGCGGTGCGTTCGACGCGGAGACGCTCGGCCGGCTGCAGGACGTGAAGGCCGCGACGGACCCGCGGAACCTGTTCCGGACCGGCGTCACGATCCCGGCACCCGCGACGGTGTCGTGAGTCCTGCCCCCGCAGATACGTTGTGATCTGGGTCATGTCTGGTTCATGTTCGGAGGCGTGACGACGAGCTCACTCACGGTGTGAGGGGAGCCGATGACCGCGGACACGCCTGCCGAACCGTCCGTTCGTTTCCGGGACCTCGGTCCGCTCGAGGTCGAACGGGCCGGTGCGGCGAGCCCGGTGGGCGGCGCCCGGGAGGAAGCACCGCCCGGCGGGTCGTGCTTCGTCGACCTCACGGTCGCCACCCCCGAACGGGTCCCCGACACGATCGCGTCGGCACTGGAACTGCCCGCCGCGGGGCCGGTCGAGCCCACCGACGCGTTGCGCCGCTTCACCTCTGCCCGGCGGATGCTCGTCGTCCTCGACAACTGCGAGCACGTCCTCGACGCCGTCGCGGAGCTGGTGGAGAACGTCCCCGGACCACGAGGCCGACCGGGCCGGGGAGCGTCCGGCGGCGCGGCGCGACGCATGGGTCGAGACCCTGGCCCGGGCGAAGCCGCGGCTGGACGCGCACACGATGGCGGGCTGGTACGCCGCGCTGGACGACGACCTCGCGTCGATCCGCGCGAGGTTGCGGCGCACCCAGGTCGACGCCCCCACCCCGAGGGTGCCCGCACCAGCCTCGCCGAGTTCCTGGCCTGAGCAGCGATTTCAACGCGTGGGACCGGAGTTGGAGCCGAGTTGGAGTACCCCCGGGCACCGTTGTCGGCAGACGGACGGAGACACCGCCCGCAGCGGGACCGGAGTACCCGACATGACCACGCTGAGCATCTGGACGTTCGCCACCGAGGCCGGTGCCGAAGCCGCGCTGAGGCCGCTCGAGCGCCGGCAGAACCAGCGGCAGCTCGCCCTCGACGACGTCGCCGTCGTCGCGTGGGCGGCCGACGCGGTGCGGCCCCGGACCTACCAGGTCGGGACCGCCGCCGGGACGGCCGCGCTGTCCGGCGCGTTCTGGGGCCTGCTGTTCGGGACGGTGTTCCTCCTCCCGCTCAGCGGACCCACGGCCGGGGCCGGGCTCGCACACGTGGGCCTCTCCGACGAGTTCCTCGAGCTGGTCCACGGCCGGGTCACGGCCGGCACGTCGGCACTGTTCCTGCTGTCCGACTCCGGTGAACTCGACCTCGTCCGCGACCTGTTCGCGGACGTGCACGCCGACCTGCTCGTCAGCACGCTCACCCGCACCGAGGAGGACGCGCTCACCCGCGCGTTCTCCGCCGACACCTACTCGACAGGAGCCATCCGATGAACGCCACCTCCGACACCGTCCTGGTCGTGGGGGCCGGCCCGGTCGGCCTGACCGCCGCCGTCCAGCTCGCCCGCCTCGGCGTCGCCGTCCGGGTGATCGAGGCGCTGGAACAGCCGACGACCGAGTCGCGCGCCGTCGGCGTGCACGCCCGCAGCCTGGAGATGCTCGCGTCGCTCGGGGTGCTCGACCGGCTCGAGGCTCTCGGCCGCCGGATCCCGGCGCTCGACGTCATCGACGGCAGGACCGGCCGCAGCCGCAACCGGCTGGACCTCAGCGACACCGCCAGCCGCCACCCCTACGTGCTCGACGTCGCCCAGCCCGACACCGAGGCCGTGTTGGCCGAGCGGGCCGCCGAGCTGGGCGTCGTCGTCGAGCGGGGTGTCACGCTGACCGCGCTCACCCAGGACGACGACGGTGTCGACGTCACTCTGCGCAGCGCCGACGGTGAGTCGACCGTCCGCTACGGCTGGGTGCTGGGTGCCGACGGCGGGCACAGCACGACGCGGCGCCTCGTCGGGACCAAGCTCGACGGCGGCTTCCACGGCCAGCACTTCGCGATGGCCGACGCCGACGTCGAGACGAGCTACGCGCCCGACGCGATCCGGATGTTCACCCACCCCGACGGCATGGGGATGCTGTTCCCGCTGGCCGGCGACCGGGCGCGGATCATGTTCCTCGTCGACACCCCGCCCGAGGGGAAGACCGCACCGACGCTCGCGGAGATGCAGGCGATGGCCGACGTCCGGATGGGCGGCGCGGTCACGATGGGCACGCCGCGCTGGCTCACCTACTTCGAGGTCCACCACGCCCAGGTGCCGCAGTACCGGTTCGGCCGCGTGTTCCTCGCCGGCGACGCCGCGCACATCCACAGCCCGGCCGGGGCGCAGGGCATGAACACCGGCATCCAGGACGCCGCGAACCTCGCGTGGAAGCTCGCGCTCGTCGCCCAGGGCCGGGCCGACGCCGCGCTGCTCGACAGCTACAACGACGAGCGGCACCCCGTCGGCGCCATGGTGGTCCGCACAACGACCACGCTGACCGACGTCGGCACCGCTTCCGGCCCGCAGGCCGCCCTGCGCAACGTCGCGATGTACCTGGTGGGGCACGTCCCCGCGATCCGCAACGTCGTCGGCTCGACCATGGCCGAGCTGACGATCAACTACCGCGACAGCGCCCTGTCGGTGCACCACGGTCGCGCCGCCGTGAAGGCCGGCAACCACGCCCCGGACCCCGAGGGCACCGCCGTCGCGATCGAGGACCTGCTGACGACGCCCGGCTTCCTGCTGGTCGTCAGCGGTGCCGAGCACGAGGCCGCGCTGCGTGAGGTCCTCGGTGACCTCGGCCAGGTCGTCACCGCCGACACCGCCCTCGTCCGGGCCTACGGCTGGCCGATCGACGGCATGGCGCTGATCCGTCCCGACGGCTACCTCGGCCTCGTCGCCGACTCCGCCCACCCCGACGTGCTGCGCGACTACCTGGCGACGACGTTGCGGATCGCGGTGCCGTCGTGGAGCTGACCGTCCCGCTCAAGGGCTCCACGGCCGGCCGGCAGTACGCCGGCTGCGACCCCCGGGCCCTCGCGATGCGCCTGCACTCCGGCGGAGAGAGCTGGTTCGAGGTCGTCGATCGGCCCTGAGTCGGAAGTATCTGCGCCCTCCACTTGCGCATGGCGCCATCCTGGCGCCATAGTGGCGCCATGGACATCGGGGGGTACGTCGAGAGCCTCCGCCGCGAGCTGCTCGTGGCGGCCGAGGCCGGTGGCGACGACATGCGGGCGCTGGCCGAGCGGCTCGTGCCCGCACTGGAGTCGGCGACCCGGCTGACCTTGCTGGATGCGCTGTCGGTCGCCACCGACGAGATCACCCGCGAACTGGCGCCGGGATCGGTGCACCTGCGGCTCCGCGGCCGCGAACCCGACTTCGTGGTCTCCGCGCCGGCCACCGGTCGCGCTGCCGCGAGCACCGACGAGCGCCCGGCCCCGCCGGTGGGCCAGCCTGACGCCATCGATGGCGCCACGTCACGGATCAACTTCCGGCCGCCGGAGACGCTGAAAGCCCGGATCGAGGAGGCCGCGGGCAAGGAAGGCCTGTCGGTCAACGCGTGGCTCGTCCGTGCCGCGACGTCGGCACTCGACCCGGCGAGCGACCGCAAGACCACCGGGCGCGCGCACGGCGGCCGGCTCACCGGATGGGTGGGCTGACGACATGACCACCCACGTCTTCGACACGACCGGGCCGGTCCGGGTCACCATCGACCTGCCGCACGGCAGCGTCCGCATCCTTGCGAGCGACCGCACCGACGCCCGGGTCACCGTGACCCACGACGGCTCCGATGACGCCGAGACCGCCACCCGCGTCACGTTCGCCGACGGCGAGCTCGCGATCACGGGCCCGGCGCAGCGCCGCTTCGCCTGGGCGCTCGACTGGCTGCGCGGCAGCACCGCCGAGAACGTCGAGATCGAGCTGCCCGCCGGGTCGCACGTGAAGGCGACGCTCTCGATGGGCGAGTACCGCTGCGACGGCCCGCTCGGCGAGTGCAGCCTGTTCACGCGCTACGGCGACATCCGCGTCGAGGAGGGCGGCCCGCTGACGCTGGAGACGACCTACGGCGAGGTCCACGTCGAGCACGCCCTCGACGACGCGGAGCTCTCCACCGGCTCCGGCGACATCGAGGCCCGCACGCTCGACGCGGCGGGGACCGTCCGCAACAACTACGGCGGCACCCGCATCGGCCACGCCGGCGGCGACCTGCGGGTCACCGGCCTCTACGGCGACGTGCGGATCAGCCGCGCGGAGGGCGGCGTCGCGGCGAAGACGGCCTACGGCGGCGTTCGCATCGACGAGGTCGTCCGCGGCACCGTCGAGCTGACGACGACCTCGGGCGTCCTCGAGGTCGGCATCCGCGCCGGCACGGCCGCGTGGCTCGACGTGAGCTCCACGTCGGGGAAGGTCCGCAACTCCCTCGACGCCCGCGACAACCCCGACGGCTTCACCGAGACCGTCGAGATCCACGCACACACCGACAGCGGCGACATCGTCGTCCGCCGCGCCTGACCCTTTCCGAAGTGGAGATGCCATGTCCACCAACCGTTCCGACGCCGTGAGGGTGATCGGGCTGCGCAAGTCGTTCGGGACCGAGGTCGTCCTCGACGACATCGACCTCACGGTCCCCGCGGGTTCGATCTTCGCCCTGCTCGGGCCGAACGGCGCCGGCAAGACCACGACCGTCCACATCCTCACGACGCTGCTGCCCGCCGACGGCGGCACGGTCCGGATCGCCGGTCACGACCTGACCGACGAACCCGATGCCGCACGCCGCGCGATCGGCGTGACGGGCCAGTTCTCGGCGGTCGACAACCTGCTGACCGGCGCGGAGAACCTCGTCCTCATGGCCGACCTGCTGCACCTCGACCGCGCCGAGGGCCGGCGCCGGGCCGCGGAGCTGCTGGAACGGTTCGACCTCGTCGACGCCGCGAACCGCGCCCCCGCCACCTACTCCGGCGGGATGCGCCGCAAGCTCGACCTGGCGATGACACTGATCGGCGACCCGCAGGTGATCTTCCTCGACGAACCGACGACGGGCCTCGATCCGCGGACGCGCCGCATGATGTGGGAGGCGATCCGCGACCTCGCGGCGAGCGGCGTCACGATCTTCCTGACCACGCAGTACCTGGAGGAGGCCGACGAGCTGGCCGACCGGATCGCGTTGCTCGACCAGGGCCGGATCGTCGCCGAGGGGACCGCCGCCGAACTGAAGCGGATGATCCCCGGCGGGCACATCAGCGTGCGGTTCGCCACCCCGGTCGCGCTCACCGCGGCGGCCGGCGTGTTCACCCGAGGCCGGCGTGACGACGAGACGCTGACCCTGCAGATCCCGGCCGACGGTGGCGTCGGCTCCCTGCGCGCAGTGCTCGACGGGCTCGACGCTGTCCGGGTGCAGCCCGACGAGCTGACCGTGCACAGCCCCGACCTCGACGACGTGTTCCTGTCCCTGACCGGCCGCCCCCGCGCGGCGACCGATGCCCCGGCGAAGGAGGCCGTCCGATGACGACCATGACCTACCCGCTGCGCGACTCGCGCACCATGTTGCGCCGCAACGTCCGCCGCATGCTCCGCTATCCGTCGCTGACGGTCATGCTCGTCGGGCTGCCGGTGGTGTTCCTGCTGCTGTTCGTGTTCGTCTTCGGCGGGACGCTGGGGTCGGGCCTGGGCGGCCCGGCGGCCGGCCTGACCGGGCGCGCGGCGTACGCCAACTACGTCGTCCCCGGCATCCTGCTGATGACGATCGCAGGCGCGGTGCAGGGCACGGCGATCTCGATCGCGATGGACATGACCGAGGGCATCGTCGCCCGGTTCCGGACGATGTCGATCTCCCGGGCGTCGGTACTGACCGGGCATGTGATCGGCAGCCTGATCCAGGTGTTCGTGGGACTCGTCTCTGTGACCGCGGTGGCGCTGGCGGTGGGGTTCCGGCCCGGCGCCGGCGTCGGCGGCTGGCTCGGCGCGATCGGGCTCCTGGTCCTGGCGGGGCTCGCGATGATCTGGCTTGCCGTGGCGCTGGGGCTGAAGGCGAAGAGCGTCGAGACCGCCAGCAACACCCCGATGATCCTGATGCTGCTGCCGTTCCTGAGCAGCGGTTTCGTGCCCACCGACTCGATGCCGACGCTGCTGCGCTGGTTCGCCGAGTACCAGCCGTTCACCCCGGTGATCGAGACGCTGCGGGCCCTGCTGTCGGGGACCCCGGTGGGCACGACGGGCGTGGTGGCGGTCGGCTGGTGCGTCGTGATCGCGGGCGCGGGCTACCTGTGGTCGCGCCGGCTGTACGAGCGCGCGTCGATCCGCCCGCGCGGCTGACCCCGCTCCGGTCGGGGGCCCAACGGCCGGTGCGCCGAGCCGGGCACCGGGCCACGATCCCCGCAACCGAGGACGAGGGGGACGTGATGACGACGAACGAAGCGGCGCTGAACGAGGCGATCGACCGGTGGAACGCCGGGGACCTCGACGGCTACTTGCGGATCTACGCCGACGACGTGCAGGTGCACGGGTTCGGCCCCGAGCCGCTGGACAAGGTCGGGGTCCGCGGCTTCTACGAGGCCCTGATGGCGTCGTTCCCCGGCAGTCGGATCGACCTGCACGACACCTTCGGCTCCGGAGACCGGATCGTCTCCCGGTTCACGCTGTCGGGTACGCATGACGGCGCGTTCATGGGCGTCCCGCCGACGGGGAACCCGGTCGCGTTGGACGGCATCACGATCCTGCGGATGCGTGACGGCGTCTGCGTGGAGCGATGGTCGTCGACCGACATGCTCGGCCTGCTGGTCCAGATCGGCGCGATGCCCGCCCCCGCATAGAGCCTGTGAGCGGTAATGGTCGCTATAGCGACCATTACCGCTCACGACCCCCGGGGCCTACTCGAACGTCAGCACCGCCTTGCCGACGCGCCCCACCCGCAGCTCGGCGATCGCCTCGTTGATATCGGCGAACGGGAACCGGGTCAGCAGGGTGTCGACGGGGAAGCGGCCCTCGAGGTGCAGGTCGATGAGCTGCGGCAGGAACTCCTCGGGCACGCCGCCACCGGCGATGATGCCGGTGATCGTGCGGCCGTTGAGGACCGAGCGCCATTCGAAGCTCATCTCCGCGCTGGCCCCGACTCCGACGACGCCGCAGGTCCCGAGCGGTGCGAGGGCTTCGACGGCGGCGCGGAGGACCTCGGCGCGGCCGGTGGTGTCGATCGCGAAGTCGACGCCGCCGTCGGCGAGGTCGCGGACGCGCTCGGCGAGCCCCTCCCCCGCGTCGATCGCGTGCGTCGCGCCCAGGGCGAGGGCCTGTTCGCGGCGGCTGTCGGCGACGTCGACGGCGATGATCGTCCCGCAGCCGGCGATCCTCGCGGCCGCCAGCGCGGCAGCACCGACCGCACCCGCGCCGAAGACGGCGATCGACGAGCCGGGCGCGGGGCGCAGCACGTTGAGGACGCCGCCGGCGCCGGTCTGGAAGCCGCAGCCGAAGGGCGCGCTGACCGACAGGTCCATCGCGTCGGGGACGCGGACGACGCTGGTGCGCTTCGCGAGCGTATGGCTGGCGAACGAGGACTGGCCGAGGAAGTGCCCGTTGACCGGGGTGCCGTCGCCGTCGCGCAGGGCGGTGCTGCCGTCGGGGCGGGTGCCGATGAAGTTGTACTCCCAGAAGCGCTCGCAGTAGGCGAAGGCACGGGCCGAGCAGGGCCGGCAGGTGCCGCAGCGGGCGAAGGTCATGGTGACGCGGTCGCCGACCACGAGGTCGGACACGTCGGCACCGACTTGTTCGACGACGCCCGCGCCCTCGTGCCCGAGGACGACCGGCGTCGCCATCATCGAGGCGAACTCGAGGTCGGTCCCGCAGATGCCGGCGGCGACCGTGCGGACGACGACCTCGTCGGGTCGGGGGTCCTCCAGCTGCAGGTCGGCGAGCTCGAACGGGCCCTCGGGCGAGCGCAGGACGGCGGCGGTGACGGGGCGCATACGCGACACAATACGAGAGACCATCTTGACTTGAGAGATGGATTCCCGTGACGATCGCCCCATGACGACGACCACCGGGGCCGTCCGGAGGCACGAGATCGAGGTCCTCGATCCCGCGACCCGCACCGCCATCACGACCGTCGCCCGCGCCACCGCCGCCGACGTGGAGGCCGCCGTCGGCATCGCCCGCCGGGCCGCGCACGACTGGGCCGCGACCTCGGCGAGCGACCGTGGCGCGGTCCTCGGCCGCTGGGCCGACCTGATGGCCGGGCGCGCGGAGCAGCTGGGGGCCGTCGAGGCCCGTGACGTCGGCAAGCCGCTCGGCGGCGGCATCCTCAACGTCTACATCGCGTCGGGCATCGTCCGGTACTTCGCGGGCGCGGCCGACAAGATCACCGGCGTCACGCTGCCGACGCGCAGCCCCGACTTCCACGGCTACACGCTGCGCGAACCCCTCGGCGTGTGCGGCGTGATCATCCCGTGGAACGTGCCCGCCGTCCTCACCGCGGCCAACGTCGCCCCGGCGCTCGCCGCCGGCAACACCGTCGTCCTCAAGCCGTCGGAGGTCGCGCCGCTGGTCGCGATCGAGATGGCAGCACTCGCCGCGGAGGCCGGGCTGCCGGAGGGCGTGCTGCAGGTCGTCACCGGCGACGGCGTCGCGGGTGCGGCGCTGTCGGGGCACCCGGGCATCGACCACGTCAGCTTCGTCGGCTCGACGTCGACCGGGCGGGCCGTCGCCGCGGCCGCCGCCGCCAACCTGGTGCCGGCCAAGCTGGAGCTGGGCGGGAAGTCGGCCAACGTCGTGTTCGCCGACGCCGACCTCGACACCGCGATCCCTGCGATCGTCGGTTCGATCACCGAGGACTCCGGCCAGAACTGCTACGCCGGCTCGCGCCTGCTGGTCGCCTCCGCGATCGCCGACGAGGTCCGCGACCGGGTCGTCGCCGCGATGAGCACGCTGCGGCTGGGCGCCTGGGACGAAGGCGCCGACTTGGGCCCGCTGGTCAGCGCCACCCAGCACGCCCGGGTCCGTGGGTTCCTCGACGAGCTCCCCGGCACGGGCGCGCGTGTGCTGACCGGCGGCGGCTCACCGGAGGGCTGGTACGTCGAGCCCACGGCGGTCGACGGGCTCGCCCCCGACGCGCGGCTGCTGCGCGAGGAGGTGTTCGGCCCGGTTCTGGCGATCCAGACGTTCACCGGCGACGACGAGGCCCTCGCCCTGGCAGACGGTACCGACTTCGGGCTGCTCACCTGCCTGTGGACGGCCGACGTCTCCCGGGCCCTGCGCGCCGCGGCGGCCGTCCGGACCGGGCAGGTGTCGGTCAACCAGTTCGCCGACGCCGGTGTGATCGGCTTCCCGTTCGCGATGCAGAAGGCCTCCGGCTACGCCCGCGGCGTCGGCCACGAGGCGCTGCGCGAGTACACCCGCGAGAAGGGCGTCGCGGTCAAGCTCGGCTAGAAAGACGGGTACGACCCCGGTGGCGCGGCCGGGCAACACCGCGCGCAGAACCATCACGACGGAGTCCCGATGACGCGGACCATCCAGCCGGAGTTCGACCACCACGGCACCGAGGCCAACGCCGATCCCGTTGCGTACTACCGGGAGTTCCGCGAGCGCTGCCCGGTGGGCCGGACGTCGGCGCACGACGGGTTCGTCTACACGACGCGCTACGCCGACGTCGCCCGCATCGCCCGGGACGACGCGACGTTCTCCTCCGAGCGTGCACCGGCCGGCGACCAGGGCGTCTCCTTCGTCATCCCGCCGGGCGCGGGCCTGGTGCAGTTGCCGATCGAGCTCGACCCGCCCAGCTCTACGCCCTACCGGGAGCTGATCAACCCGCTGCTCTCGCCGGAGTCCGTCGACCGGCTGCGGCCGATGATCGCCGCGCACGCGACGCGGATCGTCGACGGCTTCGTGGAGGCCGGGTCGGTGGACTTCGTCGCCGACCTGACCAACCCGCTGCCCGCCGCGGTGACGCTCGACTGGCTCGGCTTCGGCACCGACGAGTGGGCGCGCTACGCCAAGCCGGTGCACGACATCTTCGCCGCGGTCGCCGGCAGCGAGCGGGCCCGCCGCGGCGGCGAGGCGTTGGGGGCGTTGGAGGTCCGCATCCGGGAGCTGCTCGCGGACCGTCGCGCCCGGCCCGCCGACGGCGCCGTCAGCACCCTGGTCGCGGCCACCCGCCCGGACGGCCGCCCGTTCACCGACGACGAGCTCGTGTCGGTGGTGTTCCTGCTGATCGCGGGCGGCGTCGACACCACGACATCGCTGACCGGGTCCACATTGGTCTGGTTGTCGGCGCACCCGCAGGAGCGGCAGCGCCTGATCGACGACCCCGATCTGCTCACCGACGCGACGGAGGAGTTCCTGCGGGCGTTCGCGCCGTCGCAGTCCATGGCGCGCACCGTCATGGCCGACACCGAGATCGGCGGCTGCCCGGTCGCGCGGGGCGAGCGCGTCCTCATCCCGTGGGTCGCGGCCAACCACGA
The DNA here is from genome assembly GCA_001725415.1 of Pseudonocardia sp. SCN 73-27. Taxonomy (GTDB): domain Bacteria; phylum Actinomycetota; class Actinomycetes; order Mycobacteriales; family Pseudonocardiaceae; genus Pseudonocardia. The sequence goes on along the minus strand of MEGH01000039.1, from coordinate 54,005 downwards.
CCCCGCGGTGTTCGACGACCCGGAGACGATCCGGCTCGACCGCGACGCCCGCCGCCACCTCTCGTTCGGCATCGGCACGCACCGCTGCGCGGGCGCGCACCTGGCGCGGGCGATGTTCGGGGAGATGATGCGGCAGGTCCTGACCCGGTTGCCGGACTTCGTGATCGACGCCGGCCGGGCCGTCCCGTACCCGACGCGGGGCAATCAGACGGGCTGGGACGCGCTCCCGGCGACGTTCACGCCGGGCCCACGGCTCGGCGCGGCCCCGTCGACGTCCATCGCGACGGACCTGCGCGTCGAGGTCACCGGCGTCGAGAAGAAGGCCGACGACGTCATCGCCCTCACGATGGCCGCGGCCGACGGCAGCCCGCTCCCGGACTGGGCGCCGGGCTCGCACGTCGAGCTGCACCTGCCGTCGGGTCGCATCCGGCAGTACTCCCTGTGCGGCCACCCGGAGAGTCCGACATGGACGGTCGCTGTCCTGCGGGCGGAGGCGGGCCGGGGTGGGTCGAAGGAGGTCCACGACGTCGTCCGCGACGGGCTGGCGCTCACCGTCCGCGGGCCACGCAACCGCTTCCCGCTCGTCGACGCGCCGGGGCACCTGCTGCTCGCGGGCGGCATCGGCGTGACGCCGCTGCTCGCGATCGCGCGGGACCTCGTGGCGCGCGGGCAGCGGCCGCGGATGGTCTACGGCGGGCGGACGCGGTCGTCGATGGCGTTCGCCGACGAGCTCACCGCGCTGCTCGGGGACGACCTGCGTCTCGTCCCCCAGGACACCGACGGCATCCCAAATCTCGCCGCGCTGGTCGCTGCCACCGAGCCCGGGACGGCGATCTACTGCTGCGGTCCGTCGGTGATGATCGACGCCGCGACGGTGGTGTGCGAGGCGGCCGGTCGGTCGGCGGACCTGCACGTCGAGCGCTTCACCGCCCCCTCCGACCAGCCGGTCTGGGACACCTCGGGCGACAGGGCGTTCGGCGTCGTCCTCGCCCGGACGGGCCGGACCGTGACGGTCCCGGCCGACCAGCGCCTGATCGACGCGCTGCGCGAGGAGATCCCGACGCTGTCCTACGACTGCGAGCAGGGCTACTGCGGCGCGTGCGAGACGCGGGTCCTCGACGGCACGCCGGAGCACCGCGACACCGTCCTCACCGACGACGACCGGGCGAGTGGAGCAACGATGATCGTGTGTGTCGGCCGGGCGCGGTCGGCGTCCCTGACCCTGGACCTCTGACCCAGCCCTCGTGAGCGGTGATGGTCGCCACAGCGACCGTTACCGCTCACAGGCTCTGGAAGTACGACGCGATGCGGTGGCCTGCCACGGTGTAGGCGCGGCGGCCCACGCCTGCGACACGGCCCGCGACGTGCGGGGTCAGGAGCAGGCCGGGTGCGCTCCACAGTGGATGATCGGCCGGGAGCGGTTCGGGGTCGGTGACGTCGAGGGCCGCGCGGAGGCGGCCGGTGCGGAGCGCCGCGTCGAGGGCCGTGGTGTCCGCCAGGCCGCCGCGGCCGGCGTTGACCAGGACGGCGCCGTCGGGAAGGGCCGCGAGGCGGGACGCCCCGATCAGGCCGGCCGTCGAGTCGGTCAGCGGGATGGCGAGCACGCAGACGTCGTGGTGCGGGAGCAGGTCGTCGAGCGAGTCGATCCCCGAGACGCCGTGGCGCGCGGCGCGGCCGACCAGCGTCACGGTCGCGCCGAAGACCTCCAGCCGGGCCCGCGCCGCGGTGGCGACGTCACCGGCTCCGACGACCAGGACCCGTTTCCCCGCAAGGGTTTCGGCCTGCCCGGGAGCCCATGCCGAGGCCGCCTGTGCGTGCACGTAGCGGGGGAGGTCCCGCAGCACCGCCAGCAGGGACGCGACGATCCACTCGGCCACGGGGGCGTCGTGGGCGCCGCGGCAGTTTGAGAGCGTGACCCCGGCGGGGACGGCGCCCTGCCACTGGTCGACGCCGACGGTCAGCAGCTGGATCAGCCGCAGCCGCGGCATCCGCGCGGCCAGCTCCTGGAACCTGGTGCCGCGCACCGCGAACGGCGGGACGAGCACCTCCGCCCCGAGAGCGGCCGCCGGCAACGGCCCGGACAACGGGACGACGACCGTCGAAGACCCCGGGACGACCTCCGTGAGCACCGCGGCGCCCTCGTCGTCGGCCACCACGATCTGCACCATGCGAGCAGGACCTCCGGACATACAGCGGTCCTGCCACCCTGGGGACGGACGGCAGGACCGCTGCGTGTGAGCAGGGATCAGGTGTTGGGCGCCCAGGCGAACTCGGCGACCTTGGTCTCCGGCTGGAAGTCGGCCGGGATCATGTTCGCGTCGTGGACGACCTTGACCATGCGCATGAACGACGCGCGGTCGATGTTGCCCTCGAACGTGACCTGCGGGATCTGGGCCAGGTCGGCGGCCGGCTGCTTGCAGTAGCTGGAGAAGACGTCGAACTTCTCGGTGTTGTTCGGGTCGTTCGCGCTGACCGCGGCCTCCTGCATAGCGGCGGTGAACTGCTCCATCGTCTTCTGGTTCTTGGCCAGGAAGTCGGGGGAGACGGCGTACAGCGAGACCGGGGTGGGGCCGCCGGACGCCTCGTAGATCGCGTTGCCGATGGACCGGCCGGTGCCGGCCTTGGTCACCGTGAAGATCTCCGACGCGGTGACCTGGGCGGCGGTGACGGTGCCGTTGACGACCGCCGGCGCGAGTTCCGGGAAGGGCAGCGCGGTGAACTTGAGGTCGGTCTGACCGCCGGTGGCGTTCTCGACCCACTTCTTGGTCAGCGCGGCACCGGTGCCGGACAGCTCGACGACGGCGAGGGTCTTGCCCTGCGCGAGGTCCTTCGGGCCCTGCAGCGGCGAGTCCGCCTTGACGATGATGCCGTGCGTCTCCGGGGTGGTGCGGCCCGCGCCGGAGACGATGGTCAGGTCGATGCCCTGGGCCATCGCGTTGAACACCGCGGCGGGGCTCACGGTGACGACGTCGGCCGCGCCGGACTGCAGTGCCGCGACGCCGGCGTTGCCGCCCGTCGCCTTGACGAACTCGACGTCGAGGCCGTGCTTGTCGAAGTAGCCGCCGTCCTTGGTGTAGAGGCCGAGCTCGTTGCACAGCGAGAGGCTGGTGACGCGGAGCTTGACCTTGCCGTCGGCGCCGGCGGCGACCTCGGTGCCGGAGGAGCCACCGCCGCAGGCGGACAGGACGAGGGCCAGCGATGCCGCCGCGGCGGCCGCGACCCATCTGAGACGTCGGTTCATCTGGATGCTCCGTGGAGGGATCAGCGGGGTTCGGGGGACGTACGGTTTCCTTGCAGGTCAGCGGCTGAGCGCGGCCGAGCGCGGAGTGATGCCCCCGGCCTCGAAGTCGGCCGGGAGGCCGAGGTCGCGGTCGAGCACCAGCCACAGGCGGATCAGGTCGCGCTTGCGCTCCGGCTCGGGGTAGTCCTCGTAGTCGGTGCGCGCGTGCATGATCGTGTAGTTGTTCAGGAACTGGATGTCGCCGGGCGCGAAGTTCATGTTGAGGACGAACTCGGCGCTGTTGTCCAGCTCGTCGAGCAGGTCCATGGCTTCGACCTGCGCGGGGGTGAGATCCGGGACGCCCTCGCCGCGCGGGGCGGAGTCGATGTAGGCGCGGCCGTAGTGGGCGAAGAGCTTGCCGCCCTCCTCGGCGAAGATCGGGCACTCGAAGAAGCTCTCGGGGCCGTCGCCGGAGCGGCGGTCGTGCCACCAGCGCTCGTGCAGCACCTCGGCGAGGTCGGGGCGGCGGCGGACGATCTCGTCGTGGACGGCGACGGCGCTGACGATCGTCGAGACGCCGCCGCGCATGGCCGGCCGGATGCACAGCAGGCCGACGACATCGGAGGAGTCGGCGTGATAGTCGAGCCGCGCCGAGGTCTGGAAGCCACGGACGAGGGGGTCGTTGCGGTCGAGCCCCATGTCGCGGATGTGCAGGAGCAGGTCGTCCTCGCCCTTCTGGTGGATCGGGACGCCGACGTAGAGGCCGATGCCCCAGTACATGAGCTCGGCCTGGCGCTCGGTGAGCTCCTCGACGGGGACGCCGCGCAGCAGCACGAAGCCGCGGCCGTCGACCAGTTCGTCCTGCACGGCGGCGAGGACGGGGGCGAGGGTGGGCAGGGGGAAGTTCTCGCGGGTGATCGAGCGCAGTGCGCGGTCGGGCTCGTCGACACCGCGCAGCGCGGCCCGCAGCTCATCGACGTGCTCGGGGGTCAGCTCGATCTTCCACTCGGGGGAGTCGACGATCTCCGGTCCGCGCCATGCCGCGGGGCCACCGATCACTCGAGCCACACCAACCGCCTCTCATCGCTGGGAATCCGGCGGAACGGTCCTGCCGCACGGATTCCGGCATCTTGTAATGCGATACGCCGTCGTGTCAATCGATACGGCGGGGCCGAACGAAGCGCATCGCACTCCCGCAGGTGTAGTCGGCGTCACCGCACGGTGCGTTACGTCATCACGCAATGCGGGACGGTTTTACTGCGACGTCACGCGTCGGCAACAGTCCCGGGGCCTCCTTGAACCATGACCCGTACCCCCACTCTGCACGCGATCGAGACGCTCTCGCCCACGACGACCGAGACCTTCGCCGCCGCCGCACCCCCGGCCCACGCGCTGCCCGCGACCCCGCAGACCGTCCGCTGGGGCTCCATCGACCCGGCCGCGCCCCCCGTCCGGACCGTCGACTCCGGTGCCCGTCTCGACGTCGAGGCCGTCAGCCACCACGCCGGCGACGCCCCCGAGCTGATGCTCGACGACGGCCTGCACGCCATCTGGTCGGCGTTCCCCGAGCACGAGCGCGGCCCGGGCGTGCACGTCCTGACCGGACCGGTCGCCGTCGCCGGTGCGCGGCCCGGGGGCGCGGTCGCCGTCCGCATCGAGTCGACCGCGCCGCGCGTGCCCTACGGCTCCAACTGCGCCGCCAACTGGGGACTGCTGCACTCCGACTTCGGCAAGGAGCGGATCACGATCTATCGCCTGGACGAGAACGGCGACGCCTTCCCCGCCACCGCCCGCCCCGAGTTCGCCTACGACTTCCGCAGCCGCCCGGTATACGACGTCCCCGGCTGGCTCTCCCCTGCCGACGCACGCGCCGACGAGCCGTTCAGCCGTCCGGTGAGCATCCCGGTCCGTCCGCACTTCGGCGTGATCGGGGTGCTGCCGCCCGGCACCGAACCCGTCTCGACGGTGCCGCCCGGCGTGTTCGGTGGGAACGTCGACAACTGGCGGTTCGGCGAAGGGGCCACCGTCTTCTTCCCGGTCTTCCACGAGGGCGCGGGCATCTACGTCGGCGACCCGCACTTCGCGCAGGGCGACGGCGAGGTGTGCGGGACGGCGATCGAGGCGTCGATGAACGCGACGATCCGCGTCGCCGCAGTCGACGACATCGAGATCCGCACGCCGCTGCTGGAGACAGCGACGCACTGGTTCACCCACGGGTTCGGCGACGACCTGGACGCCGCCGCGCTGATGGCAGCGCGCGAGATGGTCGCGTTGCTGCGGTGGCGAGTGGGGCTCTCGGCCGATGACGCCTACTCACTGGTGTCGGTCGCGGGCGACCTCGGCGTCACGCAAGTGGTCGACGGAGTGCTCGGCGCGCACTGCGGCATCGACCGGTCGATCTTCGCGTGATCCGCCCGCCCGGGCGCCTCGACGGTCGCACTGCCGTATTGATTGACACGACGGCGTATCGCAATACAAGATGGCGCCACCTCGGCCGCTCCTCCACGAACGTGGCGAATGTCGCACGGCGGTCGATACAGGACTCGGTAAGCATGTGTTCACCCGGACCCGCCGCGGCGGCGGAGCAGACAGAAGGCGCAGGCGAGAGCCGCGCCGCCGACGGCCGTTCCACCACACAACGGAGTGCCCCATGAATCGACGTCTCAGGTGGGTCGCGACCGCCGTCGCATCGGTGGTCGCCCTCGCGACGCTGGCCGGGTGCGGGTCATCGACCGACGAGGTGGCCGCCAGCGAGTCCGGCCGGATCCCCCTGCGGGTCACCAGCCTCGGCCTCTGCAACGAGATCGCCCTCTACGCCCAGGACGCCGGGATCTTCGCCAAGCACGGCCTCGACGTGGAGCTCGTCAAGTCCACGGGGGGCAACGCCGGCATCGCCGCGGTCCAGTCCGGCTCGGCCGACGTCGCGTTCGTCAGCTCGGCGGCCATCTTCAACGCGCTCGCGCAAGGCCTGCCGCTCACGATCGTCTCCGGCAGTGGCGTCTCGACGCCCGAGAGCCACGGCGTCATCGTCGCCGCCGACTCCCCCGCCCGCGGCCCCGCCGACCTCTCCGGCAAGACCGTCGCCGTCAACGAGCTGACCGGCACCGGCGCCGTCCTCACCTCCCGGTGGATCACCGACGCCGGCGGCACCGCGCCGAAGTTCACCGCGCTGCCCTTCCCCGAGCTCGCCACGGCCGTCGCCAACAAGGCCGTCGACGGCGCGCAGGTCACGTCGACCGAGATCTTCGAGGTGACCAAGGCCGGTACCGGCCGCTCGATCGGCAACCCGATCTTCGACGCCGCCGGCGGCGCCACCCCGACCGCGCTCTACGCCACCTCGAACGACTTCCTCGCGAAGAACCAGAAGGCCGTCGTGCAGTTCACCGACGCCATGGACGAGGCGGCCAAGGCGGGCAACGACAAGGCCAACAACGCCCAGAAGTTCGACATCTTCTCCAAGTACTGCAAGCGCCCCGCCGCCGACCTCGCGCAGATCGCCGAGCAGGGCTACGCCGGGCGCATCGACCGCGGCTCGTTCATGCGGATGAAGTCGATCCTCGCCGAGACGAAGGCCATCCCGGCCGACTTCCCCGTCGAGACCAAGGTCGCCGACTTCGCCTGGACCACCGGATGACCGCGGCGTCGACGACGACCCGGCCGAGGCAGCAGGTCCCGCCCGGTTCGTCGCGCGCAGTCACCGCCGCCCAGCTCAGCCGCACCCAGCGGATACTGCTCGGCATCCTCGGCACCGGCTCGCTGATCGCGCTCTGGCAGCTCGGCGCCTCCACCGGCGTCATCCCGCCGTCGGCCCTCCCCGGGCCGGCGGTGGTGGCCGCCGCCCTGCCCGGCGTGCTCACCAGCGGCGAGTTCCTCGGCGCCCTCGGCGACACCTTGCTCACCTGGCTGATCGCGCTCGCCCTCGGCAGCGCGGCGGGCATCCTCATCGGTCTGGTCACCAGCGCGATCCCGTTCCTGCGCCGGCCGTCGATGGTCGTCGTCAACGTCGCGCGGGCCGTCCCGGCCACCGCACTGCTGCCGATCGCCATCCTGATGTTCGGGCTGGCGACGGAGATGAAGGTGGCCATCGCCTTCTGGGCGATCCTGTGGCCGATCATCATCAACACCAGCTACGGCGTGCTCGGCACCGAGCCGCTGCGCCTCGACGCCGCACGGTCCATGCGCTGGCCGTGGTGGCGCCGCCAGGTGTACGTCACGCTGCCCAGCGCGCTGCCGTCGATCCTCACCGGCGTGCGGGTCGCGACGGGCACGGCACTCGTCGTCGTCATCGCCGCCGAGCTGCTCGGCGCGCGTTCCGGGGTCGGCACGTTCCTGCGGCTGTACCAGCAGGCGCTGCGCCCCGACATCGTCTACGCGGCCGTCATCGTCGTCGGCCTGCTCGGTGCGCTCCTCTACACCGTGCTGGTCCGTCTCGAGCGTCGCGCCGTCGGTTGGAGGGCCAGTGCCTGACCCGTCCGGGGCCACGTCCACTCTCACGTCCGCACCGCCGCCCCCACCCGCCGGCGACAAGGCGCCGACCACGCGCGTCCCGCGCCGAAAGCGCCCCTTCGGCCGCCGCCTGGTGAGCGGGGTGAGCAGCCTGTGGCTGCTCGTCGCGATCGCGATCCTGTGGCAGGTCGTCGCCACCCTCAGTCCGACGCTCTACTTCCCGCCGCTGTCGAAGATCTTCGTGCAGTTCGGCCAGGACTGGTTCACCGGCGACCCGTCGTCGCTGTTCCTGTCCCAGCACTTCTTCGACGCCGCCCTGCCCAGCCTCCGGCGTCTCGCGCAGGGTTGGGGGCTGGCGCTGGTCGTCGGCATCCCCGTCGGCATCCTGCTGGGCCGCAGCGCCGTCGCCGCGGCCATGTACTTCCCGTTCATCCGGTTCTGGCTGGCCGAGCCGAAGTCGGCGATCATCCCGGTCGCCGTGCAGATCTTCGGCATCGCCGACAGCATGAACGTCTTCCTGATCTTCGTCGGCACCGTCGGGCTCATCATCGTCAACACCGCCGACGGCGTCGCGGGCGTCGATCGGATGACCCTGCAGACGGCCCGCAGCCTGCGGATCTCACCGTTCACGCTGTACCGGCGGGTCCTCGTGCCCGCCGCGATGCCGGGCATCCTCACCGGTGTCCGCGTCAGCATCGGCGTCGCACTGATCCTCATGGTGATCTCGGAGCTCTACGCGACGACCGCGGGTGTCGGCTACGAGATCCTGCTCAACCAGCAGTCCTTCAAGTTCCTGCAGATGTGGTCGGCGTTCCTGCTGATCGGCGTGATCAGCGTGCTCCTCAACGTCGTCCTCGAGCTCATCGAGAAGCGCGTGCTGCGCTGGCAGCGCCGGGAGGGGCTGAGCGGCCAATGACCATCCTCGCGACACCGCGAACACGCACGCCGAACGGAGCGAAGGCACCGATGGATCTGCACGTCGAAGGCGTCAAGAAGGTCTACGGGGACGGCCCCACGGCCCGCCTCGCACTCGACGAGACCTCGTTCACCGTCGAGAGCGGCCAGTTCATCTCCATCGTCGGGCCGTCCGGCTGCGGCAAGTCGACCCTGCTGATGATGATGGCCGGGCTGCTCAAGCCCACCGCGGGCGGAATCCGGCTGGGCTCCACGCCCATCTCCGGCCCGCCTCCCGGCGTCGCCGTCGTCTTCCAGGACTACGGACGTTCGCTGTTCCCGTGGATGACCGTCGGCAAGAACCTGTCGATGGCCGCGGCGGCCGACAAGCTGCCCAAGGCCGAGGTGGCCCGCCGCGTCGACGAGGCGCTGACGGCCGTCGACCTCGCCGGGACACAGGCGCTGTACCCGTGGCAGATGTCGGGCGGCATGCAGCAGCGCGTCGCGATCGCCCGCGCGCTGGTCGTCGAGCCGACCGTCATGCTGATGGACGAGCCGCTCGCCGCCGTCGACGCCCAGACCCGCGCCGACCTCGAGGACCTGGTCCTGGCGCTGCGTGACCGGTACGACATGACCGTCGCGATGGTCACCCACGACATCGACGAGGCCGTGTACGTGGCCGACCGCGTCATCGTGCTGGCCGCCCACCCGGGCCGGCTCATCGCCGACATCCCGGTCGACCTGGGCCGTCGCGACCAGCTCACCACCAAGGCCGAGCCGGAGTTCGTGAAGCGGCGCGCCGAGGTGTTCACCCTGGTCCGCCGCCCGGCCGCGACCTCGTCCGCGGGGAGCGACGCCGAGCTCGACGGCCGGCCCTCGGAGCTGAAGGCATGAGAATCCGGTCGATCGAGCCGATCCCGGTCACGTTCCCGCTGCGCCGGGAGCCGATGTCGCTGCTCTTCGTCAAGATCACCACCGACGACGGGCTCGTCGGCTACGGCGAGGCCTGCGACAGCTACGGCTGCTCCTACGCCTCGGTGCTGGCCACGCTGATCCGCGACGTCTACGACCCGCTCCTGGCCGGCGAGGAGCTGGTCGCGGTCGAGCCGCTGACCGAGAAGCTGCGCATGGCCACCCGCCGCCGCCTCGGCGACGTCTGGATCGCGGCGCAGGCACGCAGCGCCGTCGAGATCGCGCTGTGGGACCTGCTGGGCAAGGCGTCCGGGCGCTCGGTCAGCGCCCTGATCGGCCGGGTGCGTGACGCCGTCGAGATCTACGCGTCGTCGACGTTCCTCGACGAGGGCCCGGCGAGCTTCCACCACGAGCTGATCTCGCGCGCCACCGAGCGCGGCGTCACCAAGGCGAAGGTGCGGCTGGGCCCGGCCTGGCACGACGACCTGCGCGTGCTCACCGAGCTGCGCGGCCTGCTGCCGTCGGACGTCGAGCTGATGATCGACGGCAGCGAGACCTACACACAGGCGACCACCGTCGAGCTCTCGCGGCACCTGGCCGACCTCGGCATCCGCTGGTTCGAGGAGCCCATGCCGCAGACGGCGTGGGCCGGGATCGCGTCGGCCGCACGGGCGAGCGCGGTGCCGATCGCCTACGGCGAGCACCTGTTCGGCGTCGAGGAGGCGATTCAGGTCCTGGAGAGCGGGGTGTCGGTGCTGCAGCCCGACGCCGCGGTCAACGGCGGCATCTCGGTGGCGCGGCGGATGGCGCAGGTCGCGGCGTCGCGCTACGGCGCCCGCGTCGTCCCCCACATCTCGGCGGGCCCGCTGGCGCTGACGGCGAACCTTCACCTGGCCGCGACGGTGCCGGCGATCCGGCTCGTCGAGTACTCGCTGCACCTCGTGCCCGCGCACGAGGAGCTGTCGGTGGGCGCCAAGCTTGGACTCGACCAGGTCGTCGACGGCATGCTGCCGATCCCCGACGGCCCGGGCCTGGGTGTCGACCTCGACGAGGCAGCCGCCGCGAAGCACCCCTACTCCCCTCCGCGCGGCCGCGTCGTCGGCACGTCGAAGGGACTCCTGGACCGCTTCAACGGGGACGTCTGAGCTGGGACGTCTGAGCTCGGGACGCACCGCAGGGAGGCTTCGTAGGGAGGTGAGGACGACGAATCCGTACCCACGTCGCAGGTCGGCGCCCAAGCGCCACGGCCTGCGGCACGGCACAGCAGTCAACGGGATCTACGCGCACTTCTGATCGGGACGCACCGGACCCGGCGCGCGGCCGCGCCCACGACGGGTCGAAAAACCGCCCGATCACCCGAGGAACAGACATGTCCACCATGACGTCCCAGCCCGTCAGCGGCCCCGCCGTGTGGCGTGGCGACGAGCTGTCCGCCCGTACCGACTGGATCCACCGGCTGACGACAGACGAGCTCGCCGAGCTCGAGACCGTCGGCCGGCGCTTCGTCGCCGACGACCCCGACCTGCGCCGCGTCACCGCCGACGACTACCCGCTGCCGGTGTGCCGCCCGGCCGTCGACGAATGGGCCCGCGTCCTCGACGGCGGCCGCGGCTTCGTGCTGGTCCGTGGCCTGCGCGTCGACGAGTACGGCGACGCCCTGTCCGGGGCCATCTACTTCGTGCTGGGGCTGCACCTGGGCGTGCCCATGCAGCTCAACCAGATGGGAGACCTGCTCGACCACGTGCGGGCGACCTCGGACAAGAAGCGCGACGACCCGACGGCGCTCGGGTCGGCGATCCGCGACAGCCTCAACTTCCACTCCGACTCCAGCGACGTCGTGGGCCTGCTGTGCCTGCGGCCGGCGAAGGAGGGCGGGGCGAGCAGTCTGATCTGCGCGGCGACGATCTACAACACCGTGCTGGAGCGCCGGCCCGACCTGGCGCCGCTGATGTTCGAGACGTGGCACTGGGACTGGTACAAGCAGGACCACGACGCGCCCGCGAACACCTACACCTCGCCGATGGTCTGTGTCGTCGACGGCGTGTTCAGCATGTACGCCGGCAACCGGATCATCCGCTCGGCGCAGGACTACGAGGAGGTCCCGCGGCTGACGCCGCAGCAGGAGGAGCTGCTCGACCTGTTCGACGAGATCCTGCGCCACGACGGGCTCGTCCTGCACATGGACTTCCGGCCCGGCGACATCCAGTGGCTGTCCAACCATGCCGCGCTCCACTCGCGCACGGCGTTCGTCGACCATCCCGAGCCCGGGCGGCGTCGGCACCTGATGCGGCTGTGGCTCAAGCGCGGCACGCGACCGCTCGTGCCGGGCTTCGGCAAGCACGTCGTCAAGGAGCAGGGGGTGGCCGACGGTCCGGGCCACCCCGACGGTCGCCACCGCATCGGGGAGGTCACGCAGCCCCGGCTCGACTGGGGCAACTGACGCGGGCCCCTCTCCAGGCTCTCCCTCGCCGGCCGGCCGTCTCGCGACGTCGGCCGGTGCGTGCGTTCCGCCCGTGATGCACGAGCGCGCTGTCGCGGCAGCATGGCATCTGACCTGTGGTTCTACCGTCGACGCCACCTTTCCTAGAGTGCTGACCGTCTCACGATCCGCGATGCCATCACGGGATAGTTGACAAGACGGCGTCTCGCATCGAAAGATGCGACGTATGGACGTCCTTGCCACCCGATGGGGGGTCGCGCGCCGAGACGGCGCCGAAGTCGCACTCCTCGACCTGCCCCACCGGGACGTCGGCGAGCTGGTCCGGGCCACCGGATCGCTGCAGGACATGCACCTCGCGCCCGTCACCCGCCGGCTCCCGCTCCACGAGGCCACCGCCGGCCTGATCGCCCCCCTCGGCACGATCGGCACGCTCTGGGGCGTCGGCATGAACTACCACAGCAAGGCCCGGCTCACCGGCCGCCCGATCCCCGTCGAGCCGACGCTCTACACCTGCGCCGTGTCCGCGGTCGCCAAGTCCGGCGACGCGCTGCCCTTCCCCGACGGCTGCACCGAGCAGCTCGACGGCGAGGCCGAGATCGCGGTCGTCGTCGGCCGCCGGATGTACCGCGTCGACGCCCGCGACGCCTGGTCCCACGTCGCCGGCATCACCGCCGCCAACGACCTCACCGCCCGCGACGTCATGGTCCGGACCGGCAACCCGACGCTCGCGAAGAGCTTCCCCGGCTGCACCCCGATCGGTGCGTCGGTACTGCCCGCCGAGGGGGTCGCCGACCCCGACGCGATCGGGGTCCGCGGACTCGTCGACGGCGTCGTCCACCAGGACTCGACGAGCGCCGACATGATCTGGCCGATCACCGAGCTGCTCGCCCGCATCTCCTGGTTCGCCGCCCTCGAACCCGGCGATGTGCTGCTCACCGGCACGCCCGCCGGCACCGGCCAGGACCGCGGTGCCTTCCTCGCACCCGGCTCGACGCTGACCGTCGAGGTCGACGGCGTCCTGCCGCTGCACACCTCGATCGCGCTGTCCGCCGTCCCGGACACGTTCACGCCGGCCTGACCGGCACCCACGCGCCCACAACACCTACGCACCCCGGAGTCCCCATGAACGCAGGCGCCCACGACATCGTCCTGAAGGGCGGCCGCGTCCTCGATCCCGCACAGGGGATCGACGGCCGGTTCGACGTCGCGATCCGCGACGGCCGCATCAGCGAGGTCTCCGAGACCGTCACCGGACCCGCCGCCGAGACGATCGACTGCACCGGGCGGATCGTGCTCCCCGGCCTGGTCGAGGGCCACACCCACATCTTCCAGCACGTGAGCAAGGTCGGCGCGGACCCCGTCGAGGCCCACCTTCGCCGCGGTGTCGTCGCCGCCGCCGACGCCGGAACCGCCGGTGCCTCGACGTTCGCCGCGTTCCGCAAGCTCGTCGTCGAACCGAGCGGGATGCGCATCCTCAGCTTCCTCAACGTGTCGGTCCTCGGCCTGATCGACTTCCGGTTCGGTGAGCTGATGAACCCCGACACCCTCGTCCCCGAGGACGCCCTCGCCGTCGCCAAGGAACACCCCGACGTGGTGCGCGGCTTCAAGATCCGGCTCTCCGAGGACGTCGTCGGCGAGAACTGGCGCGAGCTGCTCGACCGGTCGCTGGCCGTCGGCGAGGAGGCCGGCCTGCCGGTCATGGTGCACATCGGCGAGACGTCCGAGCCCCTCGACGTCCTGCTCCCCCTGCTGCGGGCCGGCGACATCGTCGCCCACTGCTACACCGGCAAGCCGCACAACATCCTCGCCGACGGCGCCGTCATGCCCGCCGTCGCCGAGGCCCGCGAGCGCGGCGTCCTGTTCGACTCCGCCCACGGCAAGTCGAACCTGTCGTTCGACATCGCGAAGGTCGCCATCGCGGAGGGCTTCCTGCCCGACATCGCGTCGTCGGACACCAGCGCCCGCAACTGGCGCGGACCCGTCTTCGACCTGCTGACCTCCATCTCCAAGCTGGTCGCCCTGGGCGCCCCGCTCGACGAGGTCATCAAGCGCGCCACGATCGACCCGGCGCGCCTGCTCGGCATCGCCGACGAGGGCTACGGCAGCCTCGAGGCGGGCACCGCCGCGCACGTCACCGTCATCGAGGAGGTCTCCGACCAGGTCCTCCCCGACGCCGCCGGTAACAGCATCGTCGCCCCGCGGTTCGAGCCGGTCACCGTGCTGCACAACGGCGCGCCGGTCGACCTCGTGCCGTGGCGCGGCTCGGCGGCCTGACCCGGCCGTGACACCGACCAGCGTCCACCGCAGCCGCGCGCGGCTGCGCCAGATGTTGGCGCAGGGCCACCGGGTCGTCGGCACCTTCGTCAAGCTCGCCCCGACCGACGTCCTCGAGGCCGTCGCCGGGGCGGGCTGGGACCTGGCCGTCGTCGACCTGGAGCACTCCGGGCTCACCGACGGTGAAGCCCTGGCGCTCGTTCGCCACGGCGACGCGCTGGGTCTGCCCGTCGTCGTCCGGGCACCGACGGTCGACCGGGCGCTGGTCAACCGGCTGCTGGAGGCGGGGGCGGCGGGCATCCAGCTGTCGTCCCTGGCGAGCCTGGCCCAGCTCGACGCCCTGCGCGCCGCCGCCCACTACAGCCCCACGGGCGACCGCTCGGTGAGCCTCGGCCACCGGGCGGCCGGCTACGGCGGCACCGGGCTACGGGGCTACCTCGACGCCGAGCGGGAGAACCCGCCGCTGCTCGTCGGCCAGATCGAGGGCCCGACCGCGGACCCGGTCGAGGAGCTCGCGGCCGGCCTCGACGTCGTGTTCGTCGGGACCACCGACCTGCAGGTCGCGCTCGGCCTCGACCCGGCCGTCCGCGCCGACGCCGACCGGCTGCGCGACGAGATCGCCGGGATCGAACGGGCCGCGGCCGCGGCGGGCGTCGCGTTCGGCGGCTGGGCCCCCGCCGACGGGTCCGTCGACGGGCTCGGCCTCACCGCCGCGACCTACGTCCTGCTGGGCTCGGACCTGCAACTGCTCGGCGCCGCTCTCACCGCCCACCGACCCGAGACCCTGGAGGAAGCATGACCGAGCAGGCACGCAACCCACTGCTCTACGGGCTCGTCGTGAACTGGGACGACATCCCGGAGACGACCGTACGCCCCGGCGTCCACCGCCGCCTCTACTCCACCGACGAGGTCACCGTCGCCTGGCACCGCCTCGAGGCAGGCATGACCTGCAACCCGCACAGCCACGCCGACTTCGACCAGCTCGTCCTCATCACCGAGGGGACCTGCGACTACCACGTCGCCGGCGTCGCCCACCGGATGAGCGCCGGGTCGCTGCTGCTCGTGCCCGCCGGGGCGGAGCACCACATCGAGCCGGTCGGCGGGCCCTGCATCAACATCGACATCTTCGCGCCGCCGCGCGCCGACTTCCTCGCGGAGCTGCGCGCGCAGGAGGCCCCGGCGATCTCCTGAGCACGACCCTCCCGTCCCACCTTGTGAAAGATGAACCCCACGTGCCGTACGTGATCACGGAGTCCTGCATCGACGAGATGGACAGGTCCTGCGTCGCCGAGTGCCCGGTCGACTGCATCTACGAGGGCGCCCGGATGCTCTACATCCAGCCCGACGAGTGCGTCGAGTGCGGCGCCTGCGAGGCCGTCTGCCCGCAGCTGTCGATCTTCCATCACGACGACCTGCCCGACACGGCTGCGCACTGGGCCGGCGTGAACGCCGAGTTCTTCCGTGAGCTCGGCTCGCCCGGGGGCGCCCAGACGGTCGGTAGGGTGGGAACCGATCACCCCGCTGTCGTCGCGGCCCGGCCCGCATGAGCGCGCCGTCGTCGATACTGCACCACGCGCCGTCGTCGACGGCGTGCCACACATGCCGGGAGGATCGGTGACAACGTTGGGTAATGATGTCCCCCGTGGGGACGCCACGGCGCCCACGATCCAGACCGTGCAGCGTGCTGCCGTCATACTCGACTCGTTCACCCCGGCCAAGCCGTTCCTGAGCCTCAACGAGATCACCGAGCGGCTCGGCACCAGCAAGGCCACCGCGCACCGCTACACCAAGGCGCTGCGCGCGGCGAAGCTGCTGCGCTACGACGAGCGCACCGCGCTGTTCTCCCTCGGCCCCCAGGTGCTGACGCTCGGCGCCGCCGCCCGCGCCGGCCTGCCGATCATCAGCGCGGCCGAGCCGTTCATGGAGCGGCTGGTGCACGACGTCAACGAGACCGTCGTCCTGAGCGTGTGGGACGGCGAGTCGCCGATCATCGTGCGCTCGGTCGACAACACCGACCGGGTCATCCGGATCAGCGTCCGGATCGGGTCGCGGCTCGATCCGGTGCAGTCGGCCCAGGGCCGGGTGTTCTGCACCTTCGCTCCCGACGAGGTGCCGGGCCTGCCGAGGCTGCTCAAGCGCGACGCGGAGCTCGCCGCCGAGCTGCAGACGATCCGGCGCGAGGGCGTGTCGGTGAACGTGCCGGCCGTCAACGGGGTGCGGACGATCGCGGCGCCGGTGTTCAGGGGACCGGCACTGGTCGGCGCCATGGCGATCGTGGGCACGACGGCGTCGGTCGAACCGGCGGGCGATGGTCCGCTGGCCGGCGCCCTGCTGAAGACGTCGAACGAGCTGTCGAGCTACCTGGGCACGACCGAGCCGAACGACGCCGCGGGCTGACCCTGGTGCCGCAGTCGCCCGCCGCACCGCCCCGGTGCGGCGGCGCTCTGCCGTGCCCTCGTCACGGTGGGTGCGCAGGCGGGGAGAACACGGAGAACAGGTGTTGACACACCACCCACTTCCCACACAATGGGTGTAGCGGCATGCAAGACGCCATCTCGCATATTCGAACGCTCGACCGCCAGCCGCCTCCGTCCCGGGAGGCAGACGGGAGCACGTGCTGTGACCGAACGCCGAGGCCCGATCGGCACCCCCCTGGTCGTCCAGGACTGGGACGAGCTGACGTTCCGGGTCCACCGCAGCGCCTACCGCGACGACACCCTCTTCGCCGACGAGCGCACGCAGATCTGGGACCGGACCTGGCTCTACCTCGGACACGAGACCGAGCTGCCCGAGCCCAACGACTTCGTCGTGCGCAACCTCGGCGGCCGGCCCCTGATCTTCTGCCGCGACACCGAGGGCGAGCTGCACGCCTTCCTCAACAGCTGCCCGCACCGCGGGACCGTGCTGTGCCGCGAGTCGCGGGGCTCCAGCAAGCTCTTCCAGTGCTTCTACCACGCGTGGACGTTCCGCAACAACGGTGACGTCGCCGCCATCCCGGACCAGGTCGCCTACCCCGACAACGGGTTCCGCGACACCATGGGACTGCGGTCGGTCGCCCGACTGGAGACCTTCGAGGGCTTCGTCTTCGTCTCCTTCACCGACGACGTCCCGCCCCTGCGCGAGCACCTCGGCGCAGCCGCCGACTACCTCACGATGATCCGCGAGCAACACGTCGGCGGCATGCACGTCCTGCCCGGCACCCAGCTCTACGGCGTCAAGGGCAACTGGAAGCTCGCCGTCGAGAACGCGATGGACGGCTACCACTTCTCCCCGACCCACAACACGTTCGTCGGCTACCTGCGCGAGACCGGCTTCGCCGTCGACGACGACGACCAGTACGCCTACAACCTCGGCAACGGTCACTCGCTACTGATCCTCACCGGCCACGGCGGGCGCATCAGCATGCTGTGGGAGCCCCGCTTCGGCGAAGCCGAGCGCGAGCGCACCGCCGAGCACCGCCGCGAGATGGAGCAGCGCCTCGGCTCCGACCGCGCGCACCTCGTCGCCGACGAGAGCCACATCCTGTTCGTGTTCCCCAACCTGCTGCTGTTCGACCTCGAGGGCCTGTCGATCCGTCAGCTCGAGCCGGTCGCCCCAGGACACACCGACGTCCGCGCCTGGCAGCTCGTGCCCCGCGTCGAGGACCCGGACGTCCGCGACCTGCGGATGCGCACCATGGTCAGCTTCGTCGGCCCCGGCGGCCTCGCCACCCCCGACGACATCGAGGCCTACGAGGCCGTGCAGCGCGGCATCGAGGCCACCGCCGGCGACGCCCGCACCGAGCTCGACTACAGCGACATGTCCCGCGGCATGGCCTCCGAGCTGACCGACGAACGCGGCCGCTCCACCGACGAGGGCGCCATGCGCGGCTTCTGGCGGCACTGGGTCCGCGCCGTCGGCCAGGAGCCCCTCGACATCGGGACGCCACCCCCGCCGCGTGCCGAGCCCGTCCCCCAGCCCAGCAAGCGCCCCCACGGCCTCGACGAGATCCTCGCCGGCCTCGGGGCCGAGGCCCAGGAGGTGAGCCGGTGACCGTCACCCAGGGGGCACCGACCCGCGTCGTCACCCGGTCCGAGGTGGAGGACTTCCTCTACGCCGAGGCCGACCTGCTCGACGCGCAGCGCTACGACGACTGGCTGTCGCTGTTCGTCGAGGGCGCCCGTTTCGAGGTGCCGACGACCGACAACCCGCACCTGCCCGCCGCCGTCAGCGGGTACTTCGTGTGCGACGACTGGAACCTGCTCAAGGCCCGGGTCAAGCGGCTCAAGAGCCGCAAGGCCCACGCCGAGAACCCGGCGTCGCTCACCCACCGGATGGTCTCCAACGTCCGGCTCGGCGAGCAGGAGGGCGACGAGCTGCGCCTCACGGCCAACTTCATCGTCCACCGCTCCCGCGACGGGGGCATGAGCGCCTACGTCGGACGGTACGAGCACCGGCTGCGCGTCACCGAGGGCGGCCTGCGATTCCTGCTGCGCCGCTCCGTCCTCGCGCACGAGCACCTCACCGCGGGCGCACGTCTGAGCTTCATCCTGTGATCCGCCACATCGTCGCCTACCGGTTCAAGCCGGAGGTCACCCCCGAGCAGGCCGCGGCCGTCGTCGCCGCGATGGACGAGTTCCCGGCCCACCACCCCGCGATGATCAACTTCCACAGCGGGACCAACCGGAGCAACCGCGACGACCGCTTCACGCACGCGTTCACGGTCGAGTTCCGGACCGAGCAGGAGCTCGCGGACTACCTGTCCAGCGAGCGGCACGAGACCTTCGTCGCCGAGGTCTTCCGGCCCGTCGTGGCCGAACGGGCGATCGTCAGCTACGAGTACTCGCCGAGCCAGGGAGACGCCATGACCGCACCGACGCGCCGACGTGGGCCGTTCGGGATGGAGTACGCCCGCATCGAGGTCCCCGACATCGAGGCGACCATCGAGTTCCTGATCTACCACGTCGGCCTGCAGCTGGAAGGTCGCACCGACGACCGCGCCTACCTGCGCGCCGACATCGAGCACCACTCCATCGAGCTCATCGCCGCCCCGCACCGCGAGGTCGGGCACACCGTCGCCGTCGGCTTCAGCGTCGAGGACGACGAGGTCCTCGCCGACCTGCAGAAGCGCGTCGCCGACGCAGGCATGGAGATCCGCGACCTCGAGGAGCGCCAGCAGGCCCTGTGCCGCCAGGGCTTCGCGACCGTCGACCC
Organism: Pseudonocardia sp. SCN 73-27; assembly: GCA_001725415.1. Taxonomy (GTDB): domain Bacteria; phylum Actinomycetota; class Actinomycetes; order Mycobacteriales; family Pseudonocardiaceae; genus Pseudonocardia. The sequence continues at coordinate 34,626 of MEGH01000039.1, read as the reverse complement.
CAACGGCCTGATCGTCGAGCTGTTCGTCGACTACCAGGAGTACGCCGAGGCGCCGCACGTCGAGATCCGGCCGCTCGACCTCGTCCACCCGTTCCTGGTGACCGACAACTTCGACGCCACCGTCGCCTTCTACCAGGACGTCCTCGGCTTCATCCCCAGCGACCACGTCGTGGGGTCGACGACGTTCTTCCGCTGCGAGGACCGCTACCACCACAGCCTCGCGATCTCCCGCAACCGCGAGTCGTCGGGCACGTTCGTCGCGCACCTGTGCTTCGCGATGAAGAGCCTCGACCACGTCATGCGGATGCGCGCCCGCGCCCTCTACAAGGGCTCGCCGATCGCGTCCGACCTGGTCAACCACTCGGCGTCGACGTCGATCGCGTTCTACCTGCACGACCCGAGGCACGGTCCGCGCTTCGAGCTGTGCGACAGCCACCGCGTCTTCACCCCGGAGGAGCACGAGACGCATCGGGCCCGGTTCATGCCGGCCGATCCCCGCAACATCGACGTCTGGCGTCCGGCCGCCGACGACTGGGGCCGGTTCTGAGCCTCTCCCCTCTCGAGGTCGTCAGGGTCCTGTCGGCGACGCCCGCGCCGCACGGTGGCGAGCTCGCCGCGGCGGAGGCGCGGGTCGACCGGGTCGGTGCGGCGGGCGGGAACGTGGTCGGCACCGTCGGCTCCGGTCCGGTCGCGCTCCTGCTCGCGTCGCACCTCGACACGTCGCTTTCCGGGTCTCCTGCCGACGACGCCGCGATCACCGGGCGTTCCGATCCCCTGCCCGCACTGCGGGTCGACGGCGCCACCGTCGCCGGGTTCGGGCTCGGGGTCGCGCGGGGGCCGGCCGCGGCGGCGGTCGCCGGGTTCCTGCTCGCTGCGGCGGGCCGCCCGCAGCGATCACTCCAGTTACTGCTCGCGAGCGCCGGAACCCACCGCAGCGCCCTGGAGGGACCCGTTGCGGCGCAGGGAGTCCGCCCGGCATCGAGCCAGGGAGCTCTCGCCCACCTCGCCACCGGGCCGCGTCCCGACGCCGTCGTGATCGCCAAGTGCGGGCCGCCCGCGGTGCTGCGCGCCGAACCCGGCGCCTGCTACCTGCGGCTGCGCGTCTCGGGCGGCTGGGGTGCGGCACTCGCTCCTGCGTCGGCCACGCCCGCGGGCGGCATCCTCACGTCGACGGGCACGATCCTGGCCGCCGTCGCGCGCTGGCGGGAGGCCTACGTCGCCGCCCGCCGGGGGCGTGCCGACGGCATCGGCGGCGAGGCCGGCATCGGCGCCCTGCACGCCGGGAGCAGCCAGAAGCCCGACCTGCTGCCCGCGGTCGTCGACCTGCGGCTCTACGTCGTGACCGTCCCCGGCGACGACCCTGCCGCGCTCGCGGTGTCCCTGGAAGAAGAGGTGGCGGCCGCGCTGCCCGGGATCGCCGTCGACGTGACCGCCGAGACCCTGCACGCCGCCGGCGTCACCCCTGCCGACCGGCCCGTCGTCGTCGCGGCCGTCGACGCCTGGACCCGGCACTGCGGCGGACCGCCCACCGAGGTCCGGGACTGGACGGGCAGCACCGACGGCGTCGTCTTCCGCGGCGCAGGCATCGACACCGTCCGCCTCGGCCCGACGAGCAGCCCGGACCCCGACGACCCCCGCGTCGACCGCCTCGACCTGCGCCGCCTCGACGCCTTCCGGGACGCCTACGCCGAGATCGCCCTCCGGGCTTGTGAGCGGCACACTCAGGCTGGTTCGACCACGGGTCGGGACCAGCCCCGTGTCGAACTCGGCGCGGGAGAAGATCCGGACGTCATCCACATGGGCCACGCGACCGGGTGGCGGCCTCAATAGCCTGGCCAGGTGACCTCGGAGCCGGGCGGCCGCCACGCGTCGGCCGTCGAGGAGATCCTGGCCGAGCTGCAGGGCGGCAGCCGGACCGTCCTGGTCAGCGGGCTGCCGGGCATCGGGAAGTCGACGACCGTCGGCATGGTCGCCGGGCGGCTGGCCCGGTCCGGGTCGGTGGTGCAGCGCGTCGAGGCCGACGAGATGAGCCGCAGCCGCCCGTTCGGCCTGATCTCGGGGCTGCTGGGGATCGAGGCCGTGTACCCGCCACGGCCCGACACGGCCGACCGGATGGTCGAGGCCGCGGAGAAGCTGTGCGCCGAAGGGCCGGTGCTGCTGTGCGCCGACGACCTGCACCAGGCCGACTCCGACTCCCTCGACCTGCTCGGCTGGCTGTCCGACATGACCCGCGACCTGCCGTTGTCGCTGCTGCTGACGCGCCGCCCGCTGCCCACCCGCGAGAGCCTGACGGTGCTCGCCGCACGCCCGGACGTGCACGTCGTCGAGCTGGCCGGGCTCGCCCCCGACGAGCTCGACGCGCTCGTCGCCGCCCGGTTCGGCGCGGCGCCCGGGCCGTCGGTGCAGGGCCTGCTCGCGATGACGGGCGGCAACCCGTTCCACACCCGCGTCATGCTCGACGACCTGCAGCGACGCGGCCTGCTCGACACCGCGGGCGGGATGCTCACCACCACGGCCGACGCCACCGACGCGCCCGAGTCCGTCCAGGCCGGCGCCCGCACGCACCTGGCGCTGCTCGACCCGGCGACCCGCGACCTGCTGCAGGTCCTGGCCGTGTGGGGTGCCCCGGCGTTCCCCGAGCAGCTCGCCGCCGTCACCGACAGCAAACCCGCCGCGCTGCTGGGCGCGATCCAGGCGGCCGTCTCCTCGGGTGTCGCCCGCTGGACCGACGACGAACGGCTGGCCTTCCAGCACGACCTGTACCGCGACGTCGTGTACTCCGACCTCGACCCGCCGTTGCGCCGGATGCTGCACTCGGCATGCGCGGCGGAGCTGCAGGCCGTCGGCGGGACCCCGTCGCAGGTGCTGCAGCAGTCCGGGGCCGCCGCGGCCGCCGACGACGCGTCCGAGGCCGAGAGCGCCCTCGCCGTCGTCGCGACCGACCTCGCGCACGCGCCCGCGCAGGCCGCCGACGTGCTCGCCACCGCCGCCCGGCAGGCCACCGCGCTGCCCCCCGGCCCGGAGCGGACCCGGCTGGAGGACCGCATCGCCGTCGCCCGCACCGGCGTCCTTGCCGCGGCGGGCCGGATGGCCGAGGCCCTGCAGGTCGCGAGCGAGGGCCTCGACCGCACCGACGACCCCGCCGTCCGCTCGGAGCTGGTCCGGCTGCGGCTGCACCACACCGTCAGCGCCGCCGACATCCCCGGTGCCCTGGCCGAGATCGACCGCCGACTCGACGGCGACCCCACCCCTGCCGCGCGCGACGCGCTGACGCAGCTGCGCCGGTGGGCGGTCGTTCTCGAGGGCCGCGAACCCGTCGGAGACGGTGTCCCGACGGGCCGCACCGGTGCGGCCTTGCTCCCGGCCGCTTTGGACCTGTTCCTCGCGGCGCGCAGCCGGCAGGCGCTGCGGATGGTCGAGCAGGCGGTGCAGGCCCGCATCGACGCCGGCTCGCCCGACTGGGCCGACGGCCCGACGTCGCCGGTGATGCCGCCGTGGTGCGCGCTGCACGCGGACGGTGTCGAGGCGGCCCGGGAGCGGTCGGTCGAGGCCCGCCGCCGCGCCCAGGAGCACGGTCGCGGCTGGCAGCTGCCCTACCACCTTTTCGTCGCCGCCACGATCGACTACGTCGCCGGTCGCTGGGACGACGCGCTCGCCTCGGTCGACTCCGGGCTGGAGGCCACCGTCGTCACCGGGACCGGGTGGCTGTCGCGGGCGGTCGGGCTGAGCCTGGCCATCCGGACCCGGCGCGGCGAGCTCGACGTCGTCGCCGCCGGGCTCGACCGGTGGAAGTTGCGGGCGCTGCCCGAGCAGTACGGGCTGCCCGTCGTCGGGCTCGCCGAGATGCTCCTGGCCGAGGCGAGGGGCGACGTCGCGGCCGCCGGGGATCTCGCGCGTCGCACCTGGACCGGCACCCTCGACACCGGCCGGCTGCTCTGGGCGCTCTACGCGGGCCCCGACACCGCACGCGTCGCGGCCGTCGCCGGCGACGGCGACCTGCTGGCGCGCATCGCGTCCGACACCGCGACCGTCCCCCTCGACGAGAACACCGGCTTCGCCCCCGCGGCCGACCTCGTGCGTGCCGTCGCCGAACGCGACCCCGACCGGGCGATGGCCGCGGCGTCGGCGTTCTCGGGGCGCGGCCACGTCCTCGGGGAGCTCGGCGCGTGGGAGGAGGCGGCCGTCGCGGCCGCGGCCCGCGGCGACGCCGACCGGGCCCGCAGCTGCGCAGCACGCTGCACGAACGTCGCCGGGCTGGTGGGGGCGACGACCGTCGAACGCCGGCTGACCGCGCGGCTGCGCGAGCACGAGGTGCGCCTGGGCGTCACGGGCAGGCGGCGCCGGCCGTCGTCGGGGTGGGACAGCCTGACGCCGACGGAGCTGCAGGTCGCAGAGCTGGTCGGGCAGGGCCTCACCAGCCCGCAGATCGCGACGCGGCTCTACATCTCCCCGCGCACCGTGCAGACCCACATCTCGCACAGCCTGCGCAAGCTCGGCCTGTCGTCACGCGTCGAGCTGGCGACGACGGTGTCGCGGCACCGCTGAGCCGCTCTCAGGCCGACGTGTGCCACGGGACGAGCACCCGACGCGCGCCCGCGACCATGCCGTGCAACGTGATCCCCAGCAGCGCCAGCAGCACGATCGCGGCGAACATCCGCGGCGTGTCCAGCGAGTTCATCGCGACGACCACGACGTGCCCCAGCCCCTGGCTACCGCCAAGGAACTCCCCGATCACCGCGCCGATCACCGCGAACACGATGGCCGTCTCGGCGCCGGTGAGGACGGCGGGCGCGGCCGTCGGCAGGTCGAGGCTGCGCAGCACCTGCCGGCGCGACGCCCCCAGCTGACGCAGCACGTCGCGATGCCCGGGCTCGACCGAGCGCACCCCGAGCAGCACGTTCATCGTGATCGGCAGGAACGCCAGCAGCGCCGCGAGCACGATCTTCGACGTCGGCCCGAACCCGAACCACAGCACGAAGATCGGCACCAGCGCGACCTTCGGGATCACCTGGAACGCCACCAGCGCCGGCCGGGCCGCCTGCTCCAGCCACCGCAGCCGGCCCAGCGCCACCCCGACGACGATCCCGGCGACGAGCGCGATACCGAAGCCGCCCACGATCTCCGTCGCCGTCACCCCGACCTGGGCCCACGTCACCGGGGCCCGGACCAGCGTCACGAACGCCGCCGCGACCGACCCCAGCGGCGGCAGCACGAGCGCGGAGACGCCGGCGGCCGTCGCGACCGTCCAGGCGCCGAGGACGACCACGACCGTCACGAGTGCCCCGACCAGGGCGGATACGCCCTTCACGAGTCCGCCGCCCCCAGCGCGTCGCGCACCTGCCGGACGACGTCCTGGAACGCGGGCTCGGTCGTGTCGCGACGCGGCCGCGGCAGCGGGACGTCGACGACCGCGTGCACCCGCCCGGGACGTGGGGTCAGCAGCACGACCCGGTCGGCCAGCTGGACGGCCTCGGGGATCGAGTGCGTCACGAACACGACGGTCGCGCCCGCCGCCGCGTGCAGGTCGGCCAGGTCGGTGACCATCTCGTCGCGGGTCAGGGCGTCGAGGGCGCCGAAGGGCTCGTCCATCAGCAGGATCGCGGGGTCGCGGATCAGCGCCCGGGCCAGCGCGGCCCGCTGCCGCATCCCACCGGACAGCTCGCCCGGTGCGGCGTCCTCGAACCCGGCCAGTCCGACGTCGCGGCACAGCGCGTCGGCCCGCGCCCGCCGCCGGGCCGTGTCCATTCCGGACAGTCGCAACGGCAGGGCGACGTTGTCGCGCACCGAGTACCAGGGGAACAGGTTCGGTTCCTGGAACACCATCCCGACGTGGTCGGCTCCGCCGGTGACCTCGACCGTGCCGCGTGTCGGCTCCAGCAGGCCTGCGAGGATCCTCAGCAACGTCGACTTCCCGCACCCCGACCGGCCGACGACGGCCACGAACTCCCCCGCCGCGATCGTGAGGTCGACACCGTCCAGCGCGGTCGTCACCGGCCCGCGGCGGCGCCGGTGGTCGTGGCCGACCCCGGCGACGTGGACCGCGTGGGCCTTGACGTGGTGGACCGCGGTCACCGCTGGGGGCCGAGCTGCTGCAGCCAGCCGCCCGGGTCGAGCCCGGCCGGGACCAGCCCCAGCCCGGAGATCTCCGCGTAGGCGCCGCGCCAGCGGTCGGGCGGCAACGTCCCACGCAGCGATCCCCACGTCGTCACATAGGCGTCCATCCCCGCCTTCGCGACGGCCGGGTCCGACATCGACGGCACGTCCCACCGCGACGCGATCAGCTTCGTCGTCTCCGCGTAGCCGCTCGCGGCGTCGGCGGCGATGAAGTTCATGGCGTCGTGGATGGCGGCGAGGAAACGCTTGATCCGGTCCTGCACGGCCGGGTCGGCGAGCTGGTCGGTGCTGCTCACATACACCTGCGCACCGGCCGTGACCTGCTGCCCGGCGTCGAGGACGACCGCATCCGGGTGGCTGCGTTGCAGCACGACCGCGGTGTCCATCGGGGCGATGTAGGCGTCGATGCGGCCGGCGCCGATGAGGTCGTAGACGCCCGGCGCGAGTCCGGTGACCTCCCGACGGACCGAGGCCGGGTCGACCCCGCCGCGGGCGATGACGAGGTTCAGCGTCGACTCGCTCGTCCCACCCAGCGACGGGACTCCGACGGTCTTGCCGGCCAAATCGGCCGGAGTGCGGACCGGCTTCGCGGGACCGGAGATGATTCGCAGCGTCCCGACGGCCATCTCCGTGCCGACGACCCGCAGCGGCGCGTCGCGGGTCCCGACGGCGATCATCGTCTCGATGTCGCCGAGCCGGGTGACCTGCGCCGATCCGCCGACGACGGCCTGCAGGGCCGCGGGTGAACCCTGCAGTGCCTGCAGGTCGACGTCGAGGCCGTGGCGGGCGAAGTCGCCCCGCGCCGCGGCGACCATCTCGGGCGCGTAGGTCATCGACTCGACGGGCGACGTCGTCACGACGGTGATGCGGTCGAGCGGAGCCTGCTGCGGCCCGCCGGAACAGGCGGCGACGACCGCGGCGAGCACACCGAGCAGTGCGACGAGGACGACAGGGAGCGGGCGGCGGCGGAACGTGACCATTGCTCTCCTCGAAGATCCGGCGTCGTCGTCAGATGGCTCGCTGCGGGTGTCCGATTCGTTTCGCTCCGCGTCCGCCCCCAGGGGTGTCTAGGTCGTCGGCATCCAGTTGCCGTGCAGGCCCAGCGGCACCCGCACCGGCATCCGGACGCGGGCGACCGGTCCGGAGGCGGGGTCGGCGGCCGGGATGACCAGCAGGCTCGACCCGTGGGTGGCGTACGACGTCGCGAACGTCAGCCACCAGCCGCTGTCGGGCGCATCGGAGGTCGGGTCCGGCGCGAACACGGGCTCGCCGACGGCGAGCTCCGGTGCCTCCCACCGGGTCACGACGCCGGACCCGGTGTCGTGCCAGGCCAGCGCGTCCCAGCAGTCCGGGTGCGGGGTCGGGCGGCCGGTGCCCGTCGCGAACGCCGACACCGGGTGGGCTCGGCCGAGGAGCCGGTCGTCGATGCGCGGGAACTCGCCGACGACGTCGTCGACGACCGTGCGGCGCACCGTGCCCGCCGCAGGGTCGACGACCGCGCGCGCCAGGTGTCCCTGCACCGCGGGGCCAGGGGCGATCGGTGACGGCCTCGGCCACTCGATGTAGTCCAGGACGACGACGTCGGCCCCGTCGACCGGGTCCTTGGCGTCGTGGGCGTTCGCGGTGTGCCACAGCCAGAACACCTCGTCCTCGCACCAGCGGACCGGGCCGCCGCCGCGGGGGATCAGCGCGATCCGGGTGCCGGCCCGCTCGTTCCAGTCGAGCAGCGAGCCGCCCGACCTCGCCGCAGCGATGTCGAAGAACAGCGGCGCCACCACGATCACGACATACCGCTCGGTGATCGCCATGTCGTGGATCATCGCGGGCCGTTCGACGCCCTCGACCGGCCGCGGCGGGGTGGCGGTGCCGTCCGGACGGACGACGGTCCAGGTCAGGAACGGCGGCGCGAAGTTGTAGCAGAACGCGACCATCTCGCCCGTGCGCGGATCGATCTTCGGGTGGGCGCAGATCCCGGCCGGGACCTGCCCGTCGAACGAGTCCTTCTCCAGCGTCTCCAGCTGCGGGCCGATCCGGTACGGCTGCTTGCACTCGGCCAGCGCCAGCAGCCTCCCGCCGTGGCGGACGACGTTGATGTCGGGCAGCTCGCGCATGCTGCCGGCCAGCTCCGCACCGACCTCGTCGGCACCCGGCCGCCATGGCGTGGTCAGCCCACCCCACAGCGCGTGCCCGACCTCCTCCTCCTTGCGCACCATCGGGGTCCGGACGAACCGGTTGCTGTAGCGGGCGCGGCCACCGGACACCTCGACGCGGTGCAGCATCCCGTCGCCGTCGAGCGGGAAGAGGTAACTGCCGATCGGCGAGAACCGTGGGTTGGGGCCGTTGCGCAGGTAGGCGCCGTCGAGGTCGGCGGGCAGCTCGCCCTCGACCTGCAGGTCGGCGACGTCGACCTCGTCGGTGACCGGGGTGTACGGGCCGGTCAGGTAGGTGTCGGGCCCGACGGGGCCGGGACGGCTGGGCATGGTGGGGGCGCTCATCACGCGACCTCCTGGGTGCGGCTGCCGGCGTGGCGGATGTGACCGATCACGAACACGACGGTCGCCGGCGGTCTCGTCGTGCGGGACATGACTCGAACCTGCCGTCCCTGCGGGCCAGAGACATCCGCCATCTCACCCGACTCCGGCAGCGGGTCCGGTCGAGCGAGATGGCGGATGTTCCCGTCCCCGACCCGGCGCACAGTCGGGTCATGTCCTACTCGATCCCTCGGCCGTCCGCCGGTCACACCGGGGCCGTCACCGCCGAGTCACCCGGTGGCGCCGTGGATCAGGGCTGCGCCCGACCCGCAGAGGAGACCGCATCGATGCGTGCGACGTTGATCGCGACGACGTCGGCGATGGTCCTGCTCGTCCTCGACTCCACGATCATGGGCGTCCTGCTCCCCAGCATGCGCACCGAGCTCGGCCTCGGCGCAGGCGCGCAGGCGTGGGTCGTCGCGATCTACCTGCTCACCCTGGCCGTGCTGATGCCGTTCGGCGGCCGGCTGTGCGACGCCCTCGGCGCCGCCCGCACGTTCTCGATCGGCATGGCGGGCTTCACCGTCGCCTCCACCGGGGTCGGCCTGTCGACCGGCGCGGCGGAGATCATCGCGTGGCGCGGCGGCGCCGGCTGCGCCGCCGCACTCCTGGTGCCGGCAGGGCTCGCCGTCCTCGCCGACGTCTACCCCGACGACCGCCGCGCCGGCGCCCTCGCCGTCTACACCGGTGTCGGACAGGGCTTCGCGACGGTCGGCCCGCTCGTCGGCGGCCTGTGCGCAGAGTTCCTGAGCTGGCGCTGGGGCTTCCTGGTCAACGTGCCCGTCGGCGTCGTCGGGCTGATCCTGATGGCCCGCGCCCGGCCGGTGACGCCCAGGCAGCCGAGCCGCACCCTGCTCGACCTGAGCCTCTTCCGGATCGGGCCGTTCACCGGCGCCGCCGTCATCCTCTTCGCCCTCGGCTTCGGCATGACGGCCGCGACGATCTACGGCACCGCCTCCCTGCAGGAGACCCTCGGACTCTCCCCCGCCACCGCCGGTGTCGCGCTGCTCCCCCTGGTCGTCCCGCTGCTCGTCGCCACCCGGTGGGCGGGCCGCAACGCGAACCGCGTCGGCTCCCGGACGCTCGGCACCGTCGGCTCCCTCACCCTCACCGTCGGCCTCGTCGTCGCCGGCCTCGGCATCCTCGACGGCCGGATCGTCGTCGTCTGCATCGCGCTCGCACCCGCCGGCGTCGGCATCGGGCTGCTGCTCGGCCCCATGACCAACGCCGCCCTCACCGCCGCTCCCGCAACCAGCCGCGGCCAGGCCTCCGGGCTCGTCTCCACCGTCCGGCAGGTCGGCGGCGTGGCCGGCATCGGCGCCGTCGGCGCGCTCGCCGCCCTGCTCCCGCATGCCCCCGGCGGCGGCCCCGGAGCCGAGGCCGTCGCGATCGGCTTCGCCGTCGCCGCCCTGCTCACCCTCGCCGGAGCCGCGATCGCGGCCCGGACCCTTCCGCACACCGAAACCGAGAGGACCACGTCGTGACCGACACGAAGATCGCCCACACCGCCCTCGGCCCCGTCGAGTACGCCGTCGTCGGCACCGGAGCGCCCGTCGTCGTCCTGCACGGCAGCCCCGGCGGCATCGACGCCGCCGAGCTCATGGCGGGCTTCCTGCCCCGCGACGAGATCGCCGCGATCCTGCTGTCACGGCCCGGGTATCTCGGCACCCCGCTCGACGGTCGCGGCACGCCCGACGACCAGGCCGACCTCGTCGCCGCGCTCCTCGACGAACTCGGCATCGACCGCGCCGGCATCTTCTCCTGGTCCGGCGGCGGCCCGAGCGGCTACCGCTTCGCCGTCCGCCACCCCGACCGCACCGACGCGCTCGTCGCCTTCGCCGCCGTCAGCGAGGCCTACACACTGCCCGACCAGGACCTCGCCACCCGGCTCATGTTCACGTCGGCGCCCGGCCGATGGCTCATGCGGCTGCTCGCCTCGCACCAGCCCGAGCAGTACATCCGCGGCGCCCTGTCGGGCGAGGGCGACCTGACGAAGGAGCAGCTCGACCAGCGCGTCGCCGAGGTCTTCGCCGACCCCGTCAAGCGTGACTTCGTCCTCGCCCTCGGCCCCACCGCCGAACAGGACAAGACCCGCCGGGTGGGCTTTCGCAACGACATCGACCTCTTCGCACAGATCACCACGCTGGAGTTGGAGAAGATCACCGCGCCCACCCTCGTCGTGCAGGGCACCGCCGACGCCGACCTGCCGCCCGAGCACAGCTACCACGCCGCGAAGACCATCCCCGGCGCCGAGCTGCTCACCCTCGACACCGGCACCCACCTGGGGCTCTACACCCACCCCGACGCCGCCGCGGCGCAGCAGCGCGTCGTCGACTTCCTGCTGCGGCGGTGACGCCGGGCGGTCAGAGTGCCTGCTCCCAGCGCAGCGGCGCCCGCAGCGTCTCGGGGTAGCGGCCCTCCAGGTAACGGCGGAAGTCCTTGACGTGGCTGTGCATCAGCTTCTCCGCCGCCTCGGCGTCGTTGCTGCGGATCGCGTCGTAGATCTGCTCGTGTGCGGTGAGCACGGCCCGCTGGCGGCGCTCGGAGTAGTCGATGCCGAGCGCGGTCCGGTCGGTGATCCAGTGCAGCGACGTCGTGAGCAGCCTGAACAGGTCGTTGCCCGCGCTCCACGCGATGAGGTCGTGGAACTCGGCGCTGCTGCGCAGGAACGGGTCGACCGCGCCGATGGTGTTGCGCATCTCCTCGACCGACGCCCCGAGGTTCTCCAACTGCTCCGCAGTGGCCCGCTCGGCCGCCAAGCCGGCCGCCCGCGGCTCGACGGTCTCCCGCACCTCGATGACCGAGACCAGCGGCGTCCGCAGCACCTGCATCTGCATCGTGATGATGCTGCCCAGGTGCGAGCCGTCCTGGGCGCCGACGACCAGCCCGCCCCGCGGGCCCGACTTCGTCCAGAGCACACCCTGGATCTCGAGGAACCGCAACGCCTCCCGAAGCACACCCCGGCCGACGTTGTAGCGCTCGAGCAGCTGCTTCTCGGTCGCGAGGATGCTGCCGACCGGGTGGTCGCCCTCGGCCAGCTCCTCGATGATCGAGTGCGCCAGCAGCATCGCCGTCTTCGTCGGCTTGTGCTGACGCTGCAGCGCGGCGGCGCGCGTCACCGCGCCGTCCCTGCTCGCGTGCTGTGGAACCTCTACCACGTGCGTGTCCCCTGGAATCGTCGGAAATCGGGAATCGGCCGTCAGATGCCCATGTACGCCTTTCTGATTTCCCCGCTCGTGAGCAGTTCCTCGGACGGCCCGGACAGTTCCACTCGGCCCTCGACGAGAACGTACGCGCGGTCGGAGACGTCGAGTGCGAGTGCGGTGTTCTGTTCAACCAGCAGCACCGTCACACCCTCCTCCCGCAGCGACCGGATGATCGCGCCGATCTCGGCGACGACCAGTGGGGCGAGTCCCAGTGTCGGCTCGTCGAGCAGCAGCAGCCGCGGCTTGCTCATGAGCCCCCGCGCGACTGCGAGCATCTGTTGCTGGCCACCGCTCAGCGACCCGGCCGGTGCGTCGAGGAACCGCTCGAGGACCGGGAACCGCTGAACCGCCTCCTCGATTCCCTCGCTCGCGGAGCGCCGCACGAACGCGCCCATCTCCAGGTTCTCGCGCACCGTCATCGCCGGGAATACCTGACGGCCTTCGGGAACGTGCGCGACGCCGTCCCTCACTATCTCATGCATAGGGCGACGGTCGATCCGCGTACCGTCGAACATGATCTTCCCACGATGTGGACGGTGGAGGCCCGAGATCGTGCGCAGGGTCGTCGATTTCCCCATTCCGTTGGAACCGAGAAGGGTGACGACCTCGCCCTGTTCGACGTCGATGTTCACCCCACGCAGAACGGACGAATGGCCGCGGCGGACATGGATGTCGTCGATGCTCAGCCAGCTCACGCCGTGGCCCCCTGTCCCAGGTATGCGGCGACGACGCGCTCGTCGTTCGCGATCTCGGCCGGGGTGCCGTCGGCGATCATCCGGCCGGACTCCATGACCATGACGCGGTCGGACACGCTCATGATCAGACCCATGTGGTGCTCGACGATGCAGATCGTCACCCCGGACCCGCGGATCGTCGCGAGGTCCTGCTTGAGCAGCTCGACCTCGGCGTCGTTGAGACCGGCCGCCGGCTCGTCCATCAGCAGCACCCTCGGCGACGCGGCGACCCCCAGCACGAGACCGAGACGTTTGCGCAGGCCGTAGGGCAGGTCGCCCGCCTTCACCTCGGCATGGACGGCCAGGTCGAAACGGTCGAGCAGCTCGTCGGCGAATCCCTGGCGCTGGCGGGCGCGGCGGCGCGCGCCCGGCAGCCCGAGCAGGTCCGCCGAGACCCGCGACGGGACGACGGCGTGCGTCGCGGTCACCAGGTTCTGGTGGACGGTCAGCGCCGCGAACACCCGCGGTTGTTGGAACGTGCGGACGAGCCCGGACCCCGCCCGCGCGGTCGCCTTCGCCGACGTGATGTCGCGCCCCCGCCAGGTGATCGACCCCGACGTGACCGCCAGGAAGCCGCTGAGCAGGTTGAACACCGTCGTCTTCCCGGCGCCGTTCGGGCCGATGAGGGCCGACACCTCACCGGCGCGCAGCCCGAAGCCGACGCCGTCGACGGCCGCGACCCCACCGAACCGTCTCACCAGGTCCGTGCACTCCAGCAGGACCTCGCCCGGCGCCACCTCCGCGGTCATGCCTTCACCCCCTGGCTCTCACGGCGCGGTACCGGTCGCGCCGCAACGGGTTCGTCGTCGTCCGTCGGCGGTGGGGGCTCGGCACGGCGTCGCAGCCGGCGCAGGTCGATGCCGAGCAGGCCCTTGGGTGCGAACAGCACCAGCAGGATGAGCAGCGCGCCGAACACGCCGTCGCCCCACTCGCCGCCCACCTCGAGCCACTGGGTGATGCCGATGTAGACGACCGCCCCGAGGACCGGCCCGAACCGGAAACCCCTGCCACCCAGCACGACCAGCGCGATCATCGCGATGACCGCGGGCAGGCCGAAGAAGCCGGGCGAGATGTAGCGCAGGTACGTGGCGTAGAGGATGCCGCCGATCGCGGCGATGACCGCGCTGACCATGAACCCGACCAGCCGGAACCGGAGCGGCTCGATGCCGAGCGAACGGGAGAGCGTCTCGTCCTCGCGCAGCCCGTTGAGCGCCCAGCCCGTGCCGCTGCGCTCGATCCGGCCGATGAAGGCCAGCACGGCCGCCAGCAGCACGAACGCGAGCAGCACGAAGCCGCCGGTCCGCGACGTCAGGTTCCACTCCAGCGGCCCGAGCGAGATCGTGCCGATGTCGAAGTTCGACTTGATGCCCGTCGACCGCCCGGCGAGCTCGCTGCTCGAGATGACGCGGACGACCAGCAGCGCGAACGCGAGAGTCATGATCGCGAAGTAGAACCCGGACAGCCGCAGGCTGAAGTAGCCGACGACGACGCTGAACAGCACGGTCAGCGCGATGGCGAGCGGCACCGCGGCCCAGAACGACCAGCCCCAGCGCGCGGTCAGGATCGCCACCGAGTAGCCGGCGACAGCCCCGAACCCGACCTGGGCCAGCGAGAACTGGCCCGCGTAGCCCCAGATCAGGTTGAAGCTGCTGCCCCACAGCGCCCAGATGGCGACGAGGCTGCCGAGGTGGATGTAGGTGGGGTCGCCGATCGTCGCGAAGAACACCGCGAGGACGACGACAGCGACCCACCCGATCCGCGTGCGGTCCTTGAAGAAGGCTTTCACCGAGCCGCTTTTCACAGGGCAGTCTCCAGACGGGCGCGAAGCAGGCCCTGAGGACGCCAGAACAGGATGAGGATCAGGAACGCGAACACCAGGACGTCGGCGAGTGACGACGACAGGTACGTCGTGCCGAAGCTCTGCACCATGCCGATCACGACGGCACCGAGCACCGCCCCGAGCGGGCTGCGGGAGCCGCCGAGGATCAGCGCGGCGAAGCCCATGATCAGCGGCCCCTCGCCCAGCGACGGCTCGATCGGGTAGACGGTCGCCATCAGGACGCCTGCCAGGCCGGCGAGGCCGGCACCCGCCGCGAAGGCGATGTGCCGGATCCGCTCGACCCGGATGCCCATCAGGCCGGCGGCCTCGTCGGCCTCCGCGGTGGCGCGCATCGCCTTGCCCGTCCGCGTGCGGCGCAGGAAGTACGACAGCGCCACCAGGACGAACACCGTCACCACGATGACCAGCAGCCGGTTCCCGGAGATGCGGATGCCGGCCACGTCGATCACCGCGTCGATCGGTGGGGCGACCCGGCGCAGGTCGGGGCCGTAGATCACGTGGAACGCGTTCTCCAGGATCGCGACGAGGCCGAGCGAGATGAGCAGCCCGTTGATCGGCTCGTCGCGGACACGGGCGAAGAGCGCCATGTCCAGGACGACGCCCAGGACGACCAGCCCCACGACGACGAGCGGCAACGCGACCCAGAAGTTCGCGCCGATGTCGACGATGCTGGACAGCACGTAGGCGCCCAGCAGGATGAGCTGGCCGTGAGCGAAGTTCACGACGTCCAGCAGGCCGAAGATCAAGGTCAGGCCGAGCGCCACCAGCGCGTACAGCGCCGCCAGCATCAGCCCGTTGACCAGGGCCTGGAGGAAGAGCTCGCTACTCATCTCGCAACACCTCGTCGGTTGTAGTCGTCAGCCGACGTAGGAGCGCTGGCCGTCGATGATGAACTGGTGCTGGATCGGGTAGTGGGCCTGGTGCTTCTCGTCGTACTTCAGGTCGAGCGCACGGGCCGGGTACTTCGTGACCTCCGGCGAGCTCAGCAGTGTGCGGGAGATGGCGTCGAGATCGTCGACGGTGCCCGCGACCTGCATCGACCGGGCCAGCATGTTGACCGAGTCGAAGTAGATGAGCGACCAGAACGAGCTCGGACCCGGGTCCTTGTCGAAGTGCGCCTTGTAGGCGGTGCGGAAGGCGTCCAGCGAGGTGTCGGCCGGGTTGTCGACGGCGCGGGTCACCATCGTGACCATGGCCTTCGTGATCGTCGGGAACTTGCCGAACGGCGCCTGCGAGACACCGGGGCTGCCGATGAACGCGGGTGTGGTGAAGCCGGCCGCGGTGGCCTCGGTGAGGATCGGCTCGACCCAGCGGTCGAGCGGGCCGATCACGACGACGTCGGGGTTGAGCGCCTTGAGCTGGGTGACGTACGGGGCGAAGTCGACGGTGTCGGAGCCGAAGCGCTCGTTGTAGACGACCTGGACCCCGGCGGACTCGAACGCAGTCTTGAAGCCGTTGCCGTGCAGCTCGCCCAGCGGGTCGTTGGGCAGCAGGATCGCGGCGCGGGCGGGCTTGAACTTCTCGACGGCCGCGTCGGCGGCGTCCTTGATCAGGCCCGCGGTCCCGGCCTGCGGGTTGATCGGCGAGAACAGGTTCTGCGCCTCCGGCTTGCCGACGAGCGACGTCGCCACACCGGCCGCCGAGAACACCAGGCTGTCGGTGCCCTGCATCGACTCGAACGCCGGCGAGAACACCGACGAGATTCCTGGGCCGAGGACGAACTTGACTCCGTCGCGGGAGAACTCCTGCGCGATGCCGATCGCCTTCTGCGGGTCGGTCTCGTTGTCGCGCTCGACAGCCTCGAAACCGTAGCGCTTCCCGTCGACCGTGACCCCGCCGTCGGCGTTGACCTGGTCGATCGCGAAGCGTGCCGAATCGCGGAAGGGCGCGCCGTTGCTCGCGGCGGGCCCGGTGACGGACTCGTTGATGCCGATCTTGATCATCTCGTCGAAGTCGCCGCTCGCGGCGGCCCCCGAGCCGCCGGAGCCGCCGCCGCACGCGGCGACGAGCGTGAACGCGAGTGCGACGGGCAGCAGCGTCAGTGCGCGACGACCGCGTCGGAGTCTGTGAGTCATCGGTGACCCTTTTTCATCGGAGGGGGAGTGTCAGAGGCGTGCGGACTCGCCGCCGTCGAGCACGTACGTGGTGCCGGTGAGGAAGTCACCGTGGGGTGAGACGAGATAGGCGACGAACGAGCCCACCTCCGCCGGATCGCCCATGCGCTGCACGGTGATCCGTCGGGTTCGGCGGGCGTACTGCTCGGGGTCGGTCAGCAGGTCGCCCTGCATCCCGGTAGCGAACGCCCCGAGTGCGAGGGCGTTGACGCGGACCCCGTCGGGGGCGAGCTCGACCGCGAGCGCTTCGGTGACCCGAAGCAACGCGGCCTTCGACGCCGAGTAGGCGGCGACCGTGCGCTGTGCGCGCAGTGCCGCCGTCGACGCGATATTGACGATCCGACCGCCACCGGCGGCGCGGAACGCCGGCAGTGCGGCCAGCGCGAGCGCGACCGGGGTCATGAGGTTGACCTCGAGCACGTCGCGCAGTGCGGCCAGGCCCTGGGTCTCCAGGGTCCCGGTGGGCGCGATCCCCGCGTTGTTGACGACGATGTCGACCCGCCCGGCACGGTCGAGTGCCGAGTCGACCAGCGCGGTCGCGCCGTCGGGGTCGCGCGCGTCGAACTCGACGCCGATCGTGTGGTCGGCGATCGCGTCAACCGCGTCGAGGCCGTTGCGGGTGCGGGCGGTGCCGACGACGGTGACGCCCTCCTCGGCGAGCGCCGTCGCGATGGCGTGCCCGAGTCCCCGGCCGGCGCCGGTGACGATCGCGACGCGGTCCTTCAGCCCGAGGTCCATCGGGCCTCCCGGACGTGCAAGCGGGGGCTCATGGCGCCGCCTTGCGGAACTGTGGCTCGCGCCGTTCCAGCAGCGCCTGCGCACCCTCGTGGAGGTCGCCCGACGAGAAGGACCGTACGAGGGCTTCCAGCCCGGCGACCATGCTGTGTCGGCTGAGGTTCCACCACACGTTGGCCGACATCTTGGCGATCTCCAGCGAGCGGGGGCTCGCCTTGGCCAGCTCGGCGACGATCGTGTCGACCTCGGTCTCCAGGTCGGCGCGGGGGACGACGCGGTTGACCCAGCCGCGGGCCATCGCGTCGGCGGCCGAGTGCCGTCCGCCCAGCAGCATCGCCTCGCGAGCGTGCTTCTCGCCCATGGCGAGCGCGAGGACGCCGGCGCCGCCGAGGACGGGCGCGCTGCCGACCCGGACGCTGTTCATCGAGAACCAGGCGTGGTCGGCGGCGACGGCGAGGTCGCAGGCCCCGACCAGCTCGACGCCACCGCCGACGGCGGGTCCGTTGACCGCGGCCACGACGGGCAGCGGGTGGTTCCGGATCGTCTCGAAGAGCTCCAGGCTGCCGAAGTAGAGCGCCCGGATCTCGGCGTGGCCGGCCGACGCGATGTCCTCCAGCAGCCCGCCCGCGCAGAACGAGCGGCCGGCGCCGGTGAGGACGGTGGCCGCCGCGCCGGAGTCCGCGCCCTCGTCGAAGGCCGCGATGATCGCGCGGCGCATCGGCTCGTCGAAGGCGTTGGCGCGGTCGGGCCGGTCGAGGGTGACCCACCAGGCGTCGCCGCGCCGCTCGGCGCGCACGCCCTCGTGCACCGCGGCGGTCACGACGCGTCCCGGTCGGCCGTCGTGGCACCGACCCCCTCGGCCCGCAGCTTCGCCTTCTCGACGCGCTGCGTCGGCGTCTTGGGCAGCTCGTCGACGAACCGGATGTACCGCGGCACCGCGAAGGCGGGCATCCGGCCGTCGCAGAACTCCCAGAGCTCGGTGGCGTCGACCTGTGAGCCGGGGGCTCGGATGACGACGGCCATGACCTCTTCCTCGCCGCCGCGTTCGTCGGCGGGGACGCCGATCACCGCGCACTCGCGGACGCCGTCGTGCTCCAGGACGGCGAGCTCGACCTCGTAGGAGCTGATGTTCTCGCCGCGGCGGCGCAGCGCGTCCTTGATGCGGTCGGCGAAGAAGAACCAGCCGTCCTCGTCGCGGCGCATGGTGTCGCCGGTGCGGAACCAGACGTTGCGCAGCGCGTCGAGGGTCTTCTCGGGCATCCCGTAGTAGCCGAGCGTGGTGATCCAGGGGACCTTCGGCCGGACGGCCAGCTCGCCGACCTCGCCCGCGGGGACCTCCTCGTCGGTCTCGGGGTCGAGCAGCGTGACGTCGTAGAACTGGTCGAGGGCCAGCCCGCACGCCCCGGTGGGGCGGTCGGCGCCGTAGGGAGTCGCGATCGGCGAGGAGATCTCGGTGGTGCCGAAGCCCTCGACAATCGTCTCGACGCCGAAGCGCTCCTTGAACTGCTGCTCCAGCGTCCACGCCGTCGGGGTGGCGTTGACGCAGCGCAGCCGGTGCGCGGCGTCGTCGGGCGACGCGGGCTGCTTCCAGAGGAACTCCATCATGACGCCCATGAGGTTGGTGACGGTCGCGCCGTACTCGCGCAGCCAGCCGACCCAGGACGATGCCGAGAACCGCCGCTCGATGACCGTTCGCGCGCCCGCGACCAGCGCGGGGTAGACCGTCACGAACTGGGCGTTGCCGTGGAACAGCGGCAGGCACGTGAAGTACGTGTCGTCCCTGGTCAGACGTGTGATGTGTGCCCACTCCTCGGCGAAGAAGTGCATGTGGGCGTGGGCCATCATCACGCCCTTGCTCAGCCCGGTGGTGCCGGAGGTGAAGAACACCGAGGCGAGGTCGCGGGCCGCGATCACCGGGAGATCCGTGGCGGGCTCGGCGGCGAGCAGCTCCTCGAAGGTCGCGGTTGCCCAGCCCGCCGCGGCCAGGGCCGCCAGGGCCTCGTCACGGCCGTCGGCGTCGAGGACGACGACGGTCGCGATGCTCGCGCACGCCTCGCGCTCGGCGACGAACCGCTCCGCGAACTGCGGCTCGATGACGGCGCAGCGGGGCGCGGTCGTCGACACCTGGTGGGCGAGGAAGCGGCCGGAGTACGCAGTGTTGAGCGGGACCTCGGCGATGCCCGCGAGCGCGGCACCGAACCAGGCCCGGATGTAGTCGGCCCGGTTGTCGGACATGATCAGCAGCCGGTCGCCGGGGACGAGCCCGCGGGCGAGCAGGGCGCCGGCGACGCGTTCGGCGTCGTCGAGCATCTGCCGGTAGGTGAACGACAGCCCCTCCGACGGCGACTCCAGGAACACCTCTTCCCCGAAGCGCTCGGCGTTGGTGCGCAGCACCGTGGGCAGCGACCAGTCGGCCGGGTCGGCGAAGACGGGCTCGAACGCCTCGTAGGTCCGCACGGTCATGAGGTGGCCCTTCCTGCCCGGCAGGTCTCGGTCGCGCGTGCCATCGCGTCGCGCAGCGGGCGCACGGGGTCGCGGCCGTCCCAGTCGCGGGCGGCGCGCGCGATGTCGGCGAACATGACTCCCTTGGCCCCGTCGGCCTGCGACAGCTCGATGACGGTCCCGGGATGGACAGTGGCGTCGAAGTAGACGAATGGCTCACCGATGCCGGGCGTCTTCCCGGCGTGCACCTCGACGAACCCGAGCTCGCGCAGAGCGGCGTCGTCGCGGGAGAAGTCGTCGGTCCAGAAGCCGAGATGGTGCAGGCCGGAGCCGTGGAGCTCGCGGAAGTCGTGGAAGTCCGACGGACCGTCGGACACCAGCTCGATCAGCTCGACCTGCAACGGACCGTAGGAGCCCAGCGCGAGCCGCATCGTGATCGGCGCCGGCCTGCCGCGGTGGCGGAAGTCCTCGATCTCGAACCCGTCGGCGACGTAGAACGGCCCAACGCCGAGGGTCGTGGTCCAGAAGTCGACAGCGGCGTCGAGGTCCTCCACGACGTAGCCCGTCTGCTTCGGGACGCCCAGGATCTCGCGTGCCGTCCTCATCGGGTGACCTCCTGGCACAGCTGCTGGGCGATCCCGAGGCGCAGCACCTCGGAGGCGCCCTCGTAGATCCGCATGGCGCGGGACTGCCGGTAGCAGCGCTCGACCTGGGAGCCGCGGACCAGGCCCCAGCGCCCGCACACCTGCACCGCTCGGTCGACGACGCGGGAGCACGCCTCGGTCGCAGCGAGCTTGGCCAGCGACGAGTGCTGCAGGTGGGCGCGCGGATCGGCCGCCGCGATCGCCGCGGTGTGGTAGGTCAGCAGCCGCGCCGAGGCGACGTCGGCCCACGAGTCCGCGAGCAGTCCGGCGACGGGCCCGAGCCTCACCAGCGGCCGCCCGAACTGCTCGCGTTCCGCGGCGTGCCGGGCGGCCTCGTCGAGTGCGCGCTGTGCGAGTCCGACGGCGCCGGCGGCGACGCTGATCCGGAACATGGCCAGCGTGCCGAGCGCGACCTCGAACCCGGCGCCCGGTGCACCCAGCCGCGCCGAGGCGGGCAGCTCCACACCGTCGAACCGGACCCGCCCGACGACGTGCGGTGCCAGCAGCTCCGGGGCCGGCTCCGTCGTCAGCCCAGGGGTGTCGGCCTCGACGAGCACCGCCGAGAACCCGTCGCCCTCACGGGCGATCACCTCGTAGTAGCCGGCGATCCCGGCGTTGGAGATGAACGACTTCTGTCCGTCCAGACGCAGCCGCCCGCCGCGCTCCTCCAGGGTCGTCGTCATCCGCTTGACGTCGGAACCGGCGCCGTCCTCGCTGACGGCGAAGGCCGCGAGGACCTCGCCCGCGGCGACCTTCGGGAGCCAGCGGTCGCGCTGCTCGTCGGTGCCGACGAGGGCGATGCCGTGGCTGCCGATGCCCTGCAGCCCGAACAGCGAGTCGGCGTGCGACGAGACGCCCATGAGCGCCTCGCGGACGATGCAGACCGACACGGGATCGACGCGCTCGCGACGGCCGCCCCAGCGGGCGGGCACCATGTGGCGCAGGATCCCGCTGTCGCGCAGGACGTCCAGCGTCGGGCGGTGCAGCGTCGACAGCTCGTCGGCCTCGGCCGCCAGCGGTGCGAGGTCGGCGGCCACCCGGGCGGCCTCGTCGACGACGTCGCCGTGGCTCTCGCGCAGGCCGGGCACGGCGTCGAACGACGGTGCGGTGATGGTCGCGGTCACGTCCCTGCTCCCTTCGGTCCCGGTGCGCGCACCGCGGGGCCGGTGTACTCGATCTCGTCGGCGGGGGCGTGCCGCCAGCGCGCCCCCTGTTCCAGCTCTTCGACGACGTGCGCGGTCAGTCCCGCCGTCCGGGGCGCGATGACCAGGCCCCGCATGGCCCGCCAGGAGAAGCCCAGGTCGAGCAGCACGGCGGCGACGGCACCGGTGACGTTGGGCGGCAACGACTTGCCGGTCTCGCGCGTGATCACCGTGGCGAGGGTGCGTAGCAGCCGGGTGGCGGCGCCCGCGGTCCCGCACTCGTCGGCGAGGCGCAGCAGCGTCCCGGCGCGGGGGTCGCCCTCGGGGTGCTGGGGGTGTCCGAAGCCCTCGAACCGCATCCCGGCACCGCGGCGGGCGCGGACGTACTCGACTGCGACGGCCTCGACCCGCTCGTCGGTGGCCTCGTCCGCAGCGTCGTCGCCGACGCGTTCGAGCAGCACCACGAGCGTCTCGGCAAGGTCCTCGCCGGACCCGCCGTGCCAGTCGGCGATGCTCAGCACCCCGCCCGCGATGGCGGCCTGCATCGGGGTGCCGCACGTCGCCAGCTCCCGGCTGATGATCGTGCTGGGCGAGATGCCGTGCTCGATCAGCGTCACGAAGACCGCGTCGAGCACGCGACTCTGGTGCGGACCGGGCAGCTCACCGGTGTGGACGAGGAAGACCATGTCGACGAACGACACCTCGCCGACGAGCTCGGACAACGGGTACCCGCGGACGAGGACGTCGTCGACGTCGACGCGGGCGATCGCGGTGGACCAGGGAGTGTTCACGACGGCTCCGGCAGGAGGAGGTCCATCTCGAGCGCCGAGCGCAGCAGGTCGAGCTCGTCGGAGATGGGCAGCGGCCACGCGCGCGCCTGCTGCGCGGCCTTGACGTAGTGGTGGACGGGGACCTCGGCGGTGAACCCGACGCCGCCGTGGACCTGCAGGGCCCCCTCGGCGGTGTGCCGGAAGGCCTCGTCGGCCAGCACCCGCGCGGCCGCGGCCACGGTGCGGTCGTCGTGGTCGACGGCCCGCGCGGCGAGCGCCCGGGCGTGCACCAGCTCGATGTAGCAGCCGGCGAGCCGGTGCTTGATCGCCTGGAACGAGCCGACGGGCTTGCCGAACTGCTTGCGCGTCTTGACGTACTCGACCGCGATCTCCAGGACCCGTTGTGCCGCGCCGACGGAGAAGCACGCGAGCAGTCCCTTGGCGCGGTTGTGCGTGCGGTTGTGCAGCTCAGGGCCGTGCGCGACCGAGAATTCGGGCACGACGCCGTCGAACGTCACCGTGTACGACGTCCAGCTGGGGTCGATCGCGGGCTCCTCGACCATGTCCCCGATCCCCGGTGCCCCGGCGGCCACGACGTGCGTGCCGGTGCCGGTGACCAGGCACCAGCGGTCGACGTGACTGCCGAACCGCACCCGCGACACCGTGCCGCGCAGCGTCCCGGTCACGGGGTCGTGGACGAGCTCCGCACCGGCGAACGCGACCGAGAAGAGCACGCGGCCGTCGAGCAGCGGCGGCAGGTGCTGGGGCGCGACGGCCGCGAGCAGCTCGACGACGACCAACTGATCGAGCCACGGGCCGTGCACCAGGGCCCGGCCGGCGCCTGCCGCGATGGCGGCCGCCGCGGCGGGCGGCAGGTCGAGGCCGCCGAGGGCGTCGGGCAGGCCCTGGCTGAAGAAGCCCAGGTCGCCCATCTCCTCGTGCAGCGGCCGGTCGACGACGGGCCGGTCGGCGACCGCGTCCACGCGCCGGTCGAAGAACCGGTCGACGTGGCCACGGATCTCCGCCAGCTCGTCCTCGGCGAGCGTGCTGGTCACTGCGTCCTCCTCATCGTGGGAGGCCGAGACCGCGCTCGGCGATGATGTTGCGCTGGATCTCGCTTGTGCCCGCGTAGATGGTCGTGGCGCGGCCGGCGAGGTAGGAGCTCGTCCAGGCCGCGCCGCGGCCGTCGCCGAACCCCGGGACGGTCAGCTCGAGCTCGGCGCCGAGGTCGGTCATGCCCTGGTAGGTCTCGCTCCAGAACACCTTCGACGCGTTGGTCTCCACGCCCGGGACACCGCCGGCGTCGAGTGCGGTCATGTTGGCCTCGACGACCGCCTGCAGCGCCATCGCCCGCGCGTGGATGCCGACGACGCGCTCCTTCGCCCGCGACGGCACCCGGGTGGCGTTGGCCCGGATCTGGACGACGAGGTCGCTGACGTTCTTGGTCAGCCGAACCTGACGGGCCATGAAGTTGATCGATCGTTCGAACCCGAGCGCGGTCATCGCGAACTTCCACCCGTCGCCCTCCGCGCCGAGCAGGTCCGCGTCGGAGACGACGACGTCGGTGAGGAACACCTCGCAGAAGTCGGAGCCGCCGGTCATCTGCCGGATCGGCCGTTCCTCGACGCCCGGCGTGTCCATGGGCACCGCGAAAGCGCTGATGCCGGCGTGCGGGCGGACCGTCGGGTCGGTGCGGGCCAGTACGACGCAGCAGTCCGCGTACTGGCCGAACGACGTCCACACCTTCTGGCCGTTGATCCGCCAGCCCCCGGGCACACGTTCGGCGCGCGTCGACAGGGCCGACAGGTCGGAGCCGGCGCCCGGCTCGGAGAAGCCCTGGCACCAGATCGCCTCGCCGCGCAGGATCGGTGGCAGGAAGCGGCTCTTCTGCTCGTCCGTGCACAGCACGTCGATGGCCGGACCGATGATGTCGACGCCGAGGCGGTTGAGCGGGTCGGGCGCGTCGGCGCGGGCCGCCTCCTCGGCGAGCACGAGCCGCTCGCGGTACCCGCCGCCGCGACCACCCCACTCGCGCGGCCACGCCAAGCCGGCCCAGCCGTCGCGGGTCAGGACACCGGCGTAGCGACGCCGCTCCGCGAAGTCCTGCTCCTCGGTCAACGGTGTGCCGGCGGCTCGGTCCAGGCACACCTCGGCGGGCAACACACGCTCGAACCACGCCCGGATCTCCGCGCGCAGCGCGCGGGTGTCGACGTCGTCCATCACGTCGCCGCCCCGGTCAGGGTGTCCTCGGCGATGCGCGCGTCGCGCTCGGCCGCCCGGTCGGCGAAGGCGACCATCGCACGGCACTGCTTCCAGCTCGCGTCGTCGGTCATGCGACCGTCGATCATGCGGACGCCGGAGCCGTCCGGGAGCGCGTCGAGGACCCGTCGGGCGGCAGCGACCTCGTCGGCAGGCGGGGTGAACACCCTGCGCGCGATGTCGATCTGGCTGGGGTGCAACGACCAGGCCCCGACGCAGCCCAGCACCGCGGCCGCGCGGAACTGGACCTCGCAGCCCTCCGGGTCGGCGATGTCGCCGAAGGGGCCATAGAAGGGCAGCAGCCCGAAAGCCGCGCAGGCGTCAACCATCCGCACGATCGACGCATGCCACAGGTCCTGCACCACGCTGGTCCGTGCGGCCGGGTCCGCGTCGTCAATCGTGCGGTAGCCGGGGTGCGGTCCGCCCGGGCGCAGCGTGCGCATCCGTCGCGACGCCGCCAGGTCGGCCGGCCCGAAGCTCATCCCCTGCATCCGCGGGCTCGACGCGGCGATCGCCTCCAGGTTGGTGACGCCCAGCGCGGTCTCGACGATCGCGTGCAGCCCAATCTGGTGCGTGAGCCCGGCCCGCGCCTCCAGGTGGGCGAGCAGCCGGTCGAGGAAGTGGACGTCGCGCGGCCCCTCGACCTTGGGGACCATCAGCACCTCGAGGTGCGCGCCCGCCTCGGTGACGAGAGTGGTCACGTCGTCGAGCACCCACGGACTGTCGAGCGCGTTGATGCGGCACCAGACCCGCGCACCGTCGAGCGCACCGGATCGGCAGGCCTCGACGAGGCCGGCCCGCGCGGCGTCCTTGCGGTCGGCGGGCACGGCGTCCTCGAGGTTGCCGAGCAACACGTCGGCCCGCCGGGCCAGGTCCGGCAGCTTCGCGCGCATCCGCTCGTTGCCGGGGTCGAAGAAGTGGATCATCCGGGACGGTTCCGCCGACACGGCCACAGCCGGACGCGGTGCACCCACGCACAGCGGTTCGAAGAACGCGCGCGGATTGCGCAGTTCGATCATCGTTGACTACTCACTCGTCGTGGCGCGAGAACATCCGCGTCCGGATCGGCGGGCCTGGTCGGTCAGCTCGTGAAGCCGAACCGTTCGAGGCTCAGCGCACGGATGGCGTTCAGGCGGGTCAGCTTGTCGACCTCCGCCTGGTTCAGGCCGTTGGCCGTGCACATCTTCTCGATGGTCGAGCGCGTGTTCGGGAAGCTGCCGTCGGGGTGCGGGTAGTCCGTCTCGAAGCAGATCTGGTCCATGCCGACGACGTCGCGCATCCGCAGGCCCGTGTCGTCGTCGAAGATGCAGTGGAAGACGTTCTCCGCCATGTACGACGACGGCTTGTGCTTGAGGTCGGACCCGAAGGCGTTGTTGCCCCGCTCGGCCCACAGCTTGTCGGCGCGCTCGAACACGTAGGGTACCCAACCGGCCTGGCCCTCGAGGTACATGAGCTTGAGCTGCGGGAACCGCTCCAGAGTTCCCGAGAAGACGAAGTCGAGGATCGAGCCCATCGGGTTCACGAACAGCATGCAGCTGGACACGATGAACGGGGAGTCGTCGGAGGTCGCGTAGACACGCGACCCCGAGCCGATGTGCATGGCGACCGTCGAGTGCGTCTCCTGGCAGGCGGCGAACAGCTTGTCCCAGTGGCCGGTGTGCAGCGACGGAAACCCGAGGTTCGCGGGATTCTCCGAGAACGACAACGCAACCGCGCCCTTGTCGGTGCAGCGCTTCAGCTCACGCACCGCGAGATCGACGTCCCAGAACGGCACGATCACTGCGGGGAGCAGCCGGTTGCGACCGTCGCCGCCACCCCACTCGTCGATGATCCAGTCGTTGTAGGTCTGCAGGCACCAGAACGAGAGGTCCTTGTCGGTGCGCTCGGAGAACGTCTGACCGCAGAAGCGGGGCAGGGTGTTCGGGAAGCAGAGCGCGGCCTCGACACCGTCGTCGTCCATGTCGCGCAGACGCTCGGACTGGATCCAGGCGCCCGGCCGGATGATGTCGTAGTTGGTCGGGACGTTGTCGACCTCCTCGACACCCACCGAGGCGAACGTCTGCGAGAACGGCCACTCGTAATCCTCGTACAACCAGAAGTCGCAGGCGTCGCCGTCGGGGCGGCGCTCGACCACGTGCTTGCCACCGCTCCAGCCGAAGCGGGCGTTGGCACGCTCGACGCGCGGCACCCGGTCCTTGATTCTCGCCGGCGCGGCGGAGGTCCACAGGTCCGGCGGTTCGACCGCGTGGTCGTCGACCGAGATGACCTTGGGAATCGTGAGGCTGTCGTCCATGTCACTCCTGCATCTCGACGTTGAGAGCGCGTGGTGGACTGAACGCTGACATTCAGGTACCTCAAATGTCAAGATTTTGTCGGAGCCGATGGAGAGCAGGTAGCGGTTCAGGTTCCGCTCGCGGCGGGGGCGCGATCGGGACGATCGCCAGCGCGAAGGCGGCACCCGCCAGGGCGAGCACCGGGAACCCCGCGGCGGCGACGACCAGCCCGGAGGCCAGCCCGCCGCCGGTGCCCGAGATCGCGATGCCGACGTCGACGGTGCCCTGGGTCGTCGCCCGGCGTTCCAGCGGCACGGCGTCGGTGATGATCGCGGTGCCGCTGACCAGGCCGAGGTTCCAGCCCAGGCCGAGCAGCGCCAGCGCGATCGTCAGGACGACCAGCGACTCGCCCGGCGCGACCGCGGCGAGCACCCCGGCGACCAGCAGCGTCGCGCCGGAGGCGACGGCGACCGGGACGGGCCCGAGGCGGTCGACGAGCCGGCCGCTGATCGGTGAGGGCAGGAACATCGCCGCGACGTGGATCGCGATCACAAGTCCGGCGGCGCCGAGGGTGTGGCCGTGCGCGGCCATGTGGATCGGCGTCATCGTCATGATCGCGACCATCACCAGCTGGGTGAGGATCATGACCGCGGCGCCGAGGACGACGCCGCTCCTCGCCGCCTCCTGCGCTCCCGTGGCCGGGGTCGCCGTCACCGGGACCGCCAGCTCCCGCGCCCGCAGCAGGGGGTCCGGGCGCAGCAGCACCCCGAGCACGAGGGCGGCCACCGCGTAGGCGGCACCGGCCAGCAGGAACGGGCCTGCGAGCGGCGGGATGCCCCACGCCGCGGCCAGCGACCCCATCGGCGCGACGAGGTTGGGGCCGAGGACGCCACCGAGGGTCGTCGCCACCAGGACGGCGCTCACCGCACGACCCCGCCGGGCCGGATCGGCCAGGTCGGCGCCGGCGTAGCGGGCCTGCAGGTTCGTCGCGGTGCCCGCGCCGTAGACGAAGAACGACGCGAACAGCAGCGGCACGTTCCCGATGACCGCGGCGATGACGACGCCCGCGCACCCCAGTGCTCCGAGCGCGTAGCCCCAGGTCAGCCCGGCCCGGCGCCCCGCCCGGTCGGACAGCCGCCCCACCCCGGCCGCCGCCGCGGCGGACCCGACGGTGAACAGGGCGGCGGGCAGCCCGGCCAGGCCCGTTGTGTTCAGCATGTCCTGGGCCAGCAGCGCGCCGACGGTGATGCCGGCGGCGAGCCCCGCGCCGCTGAGGATCTGGGCGGCGATCAGCACCCGGAGGATGCGGCGCTGCTCCGGCGGCTCGGTCCCGGCGGCGTCGGTCATCGCGTCCCTTCGCTCGGCCGGATCGTCGCGTCACGATAACCGTCCGGTCCCGGCATACTCGACGGCGATCGCCGACGATCGACGAGGAGGCCGGGGTGGACGTCGCGACCGGGGACCTGATGGCCGTCCACCAGCTCTACGGCCGGCAGAGCCACGCGATCGACTCCGGGCGTGCCGCCGACTGGGCCGCCACCTTCACCGTCGACGGCGAGTTCCACTCGCCGAGCTACCCGCAGCCCGCCGTGGGTTCCGACGGGCTGACCGCGTTCGCCGAACGCTTCCACGCCGCGTGCGTCGAGTCCGGCGAGGTGCTGCGGCACGTCGTCAGCACGGTCGAGGTCCGCGACGCCGGGCCCGACGCCCTGACCTGCGAGGCGTACCTGCAGATCGTCGGCACACCACGGGGCGGGAACTCCCGACTGCACCGCATCACGACGATCGTCGACGACATTCTCCGCACCGCCGACGGGCTGCGCATCCGCCGCCGCACGGTCCTGCGCGACGACTGACGTGCCTCAGACCTCCGCGGCGTACGGGGGCGCGGGCTCGTACTGGATGTAGCGCTGGGTGGCGCGGGCGTGGTCGGGCGAGTGCAGCTGCCCGACCAGCCACAGCGCCATGTCGATCCCCGCCGACACGCCCTGGCTGCTGACGACGTTGCCGTCGCGCACCCACCGCCGCCCCCGGACGACGTCGGCGCCGAGCTCGGCGAGCCGGTCCTCCAGCGCCCAGTGCGTGGCGAGCCGCCTGCCCTTGCTCACCCCGGAGGTGTGCAGCAGCAGCGCGCCGGTGCAGACGCTGGTGACCCACTGCGCCTGCGCGCCGGTGTCGACGATCCAGCGCAGCAGCGCCTCGTCCTCCATCGCCGTCATGACGCCGTCGCCACCGGGGACGACGAGCACGTCGAGCGGCGGGTGGTCGGCGCGCGTCGCGTCGGGCAGGACCCGCATGCCCTTGCGGCACCGCACGGGATCCGGCGAGGGTCCGACGAGCAGGGCGCGGTCGGGTGTCTCGCCCGCCCGTTCCAGCAGGGCCGACGACGCCGTGAAGATCTCCCAGGGCCCGACGATGTCGAGCTCCTCCGCGCCGTCGAACAGCAGGATGCCGATGGTGGTCACGGCTCCATCCCACCGGCTGCGCGGGGTGGCGTCCAGATCTTCGCCGCGCCCAACGACGGGTCAGCCGGCCAGGCCTCCGTCGACCGCGAGGGTGGTCCGGGTGACGAAGGAGCTCTCGTCGGCGGCGAGGTAGACGACCGCGGCCGCGATCTCCTCCGGGTCGGCATGGCGCTTGAGCGGCATCAGGTCGTCGAACACCGCGGCGGCCTCCTGCTGCGCGAGCCCGGTCGCGGCCATCTCGATCTCGTCCTGGAAGGCGGTCGACGTCGGACCGGGGTGCAGCGTGTTGACCCGGATGCGGCGCGGCGCGACCTCCGTGGCGACGGCGCGCATGAGGCCGACCTGCGCGTGCTTGGCGGCGATGTAGCCGCACAGCCCGCCGAACCCGATCAGGCCGACGACGCTGGAGGTGATGACGATGCTGCCGCCGTCGTTCATCACCGGCAGGCTGAGCTTGATCATGTGGAAGGCGCCGGTGACGTGGACGGCGAGGGTGCGGGTGAACGTCTCGGACGGGTAGTCGGTCACCCCGGCGATCGCGCCGCTGATCCCCGCGTTGGAGAACAGCACGTCGAGGTCGCCTCCGAGGGTCGTGGTGGCGGCCCGGACGGCGCTCTCGACGGCGGCCTCGTCGGTGACGTCGGCGACGGCGTAGCCGTGCCCGGCGCCCAGCTCGGAGGCGGCGTCCTTGAGCCTGCCCTCGTCGAGCCCCACGATGAAGACGCGGGCCCCTTCGGCGGCGAACCGGCGGGCCGTCGCCAGCCCGATCCCGCTCTCGCCGCCGGTGATGAGCGTGTTCTTGTTCTCCAGCCGTCCTGTCACAGGTCCTCCCGTTGCCGGCCCGCCCGACCCCTCGCGAGCGGGACGAGGAGCAGCGTCGTCCCGTGGAGGTCGCCGGCGGTATCCCGGAAACCATGCAGGTCAGTGTCGACGGGCTCCGAGCATGTGGGCGGTGGCCTCCGCACGGTTGCGGACGCCGAGCTTGGCGTAGCCGTTCGCGACGTGCCGTTCGACGGTGTGGACGCTGATGCCGAGCCGCCGGGCGATCTCCTTGTTGGCCGAGCCGGCCGCGAGCAGCTCCAGGATCTCGCGTTCCCGGCCGGTCAGCGCCGGGCCGTCCGCGGCGGTCAGTGCCTGGACGCCCGCCGCTTCCAGGGCCGGGGCTCCCCACTCCCGGTGACGGGCCAGCCCCGCCCGGATCATGCGGGTCGCGCCGGTGTGGTCGCCGAGGACGGCGGCGGTCAGCCCGGCGTAGTGGTCGACGGCGCCGAGCCAGACGACGAGCCCCTGGAACACCAGCCCACCGTGGTAGGGCGCGAGCGCCCGGCCCACCGCGGCCGCCGCGGGCCGGTGCCCGAGCTCCCGGGCGGTCTCGGCGAGCTGGGCGAGCGCCGACATCCGCAGTGCGTCGACGGGGACGGCCGCGCAGTCGTCGGCGGTCAGGGCCGTGAGGGCGGCGGTCGCGTCGGCGCGCCGCCCGCTCGCGGCGTCGAGCAGTGCCACCCCGCAGCGCAGCGTGACCAGCCACGGGTAGGCGCGGACGGCGGCACGCATCCCGTCCTCGGCGTCGGCGATCCGCCCGGAGTGGCGCAGGACGAAGAACCGTTGCACGGCGGCGTACATCGCGGCCGGCCTGGCACCGATGCGGGTCCCGGTGTGTTCCATCCGGTCGATGGCGTCGAGCGCGTCGTCGGCGGGACCGTGCAGGCAGGCGAGGGCGGCCCTGGTGACGAGGGTGTACCAGTGCGCGTGGGGGCGGCGGGCCTGGGCGGCGAGCGACTCCAGGGCGCCGAGCTCGAGATCGACGGCCGGCGGGTCGCACAGGAACGCGTCCGCGATCAGCAGCTTGCGCGCGGCCGTCTCGAGCGTGACATCGGACAGCTGCTGGGCGATCGTGACGAGCTCGCGCCCCGTCCGTTGCCGTTCGGCGAGGTCGTCGGGGCCGCGGAGCGCGAACTGCCGCGCGGCGAGCGCGACGGCGAGGCTGCGGACGTCGCCGAGGCGGCGCCCGGCGGCGACGGCGTCGGCCGCGAGGACGCGCGCCTCGTCGAGGCGCGGGCCCCAGTAGATCTCCGTCGCCAGCCGGGAAAGCAGGGCAATGCGGGTCGACCGCTGCGCCGGGGGCAGGACGACGAGCGCGTGTTCGAGCATGCGGACCAGCCCGCCGTCGACGGTGCCTGCGGAGTCGACGACCTCACCCAGGCCGAGCGCGACCCGGGCCGGCCGGTCGCTGCGCTCGCCCTCGACGGCACGCCACGCCTGCTCGTAGGCCTCGCGGGCGCGCGGGGTCGACCCGGCCCGGCCCGCGGCGGCGCCGAGGTCGAGCAGCAGGGGGAACCGGTCGGCAGGTGTCGACGGGGTCAGGTCCAGCGCTCGCCGCAGCCACAGCTCGGCCTCCTCGTGGGCGAGCCCGGCGCCGGCGTCGCGGGCCGCGTCGACGGCGAGCCGCGCGGCGCGGCGCCTCCCGGCGGCGGTCCGCACGACCCGCGACGCGTGTTCCGCGCGCTCGGCCACCGGCAGCGCGTCGGCCGCGAGGTCGGCGAGGCGGTCGTGCAGCGCGATCCGGCGGTTTTGCGGGAGCAGCGCCTCGAGCGCGTCGCGGGCCAGGACGTGGGCGAACCGGTACCCACCCGGCGCCGCCCGCAGCAGCCCGGCGGTGACCGCGGGCTCCAGGAGGGTGTCGATCTGCCCGTCGGGCAGGTCGAGCACGGTCGCGAGCAGGTCGGGAGGGATGTCGCGGCCGATCACCGCGCCGGCCTCCAGGGCCTCGCGGGTTGCAGCCGGCAGGATGCGGGCGCGGGCCTCGATCGTCGCCGCCACGGTCGGCGGGACGGGGGCGGCGTCGGGCAGGCGCAGCACCTCGGCGACGAAGTAGGGGTTGCCGTCGCACCGTGCCCGCAGGCCGGCGGCGTCGACGTCGGCGTTGCCCACGGCCTGGGCCATCTCCTCCACCGCCGACGCCGACAACCCCGTGAGCCGCACCAGGTCGACCGACGTGCGGCCCGCCAGCGTCGCCAGCTGCGGCGCGCGGGCCTGCTCGGTGTCCCGCTGTGCGGCGACGACGAGGACGGCCGACCCGGCCAGCACCGGGACGAGGAAGTCCAGCAGCAGGATCGAGGCCTCGTCGGCACGGTGGACGTCGTCCAGCAGCACCACGAGCGGGCGCGGATGCCCGACGAGCAGGTCGGTGACGGCCTCGAACAGCGCGTACCGGTCGGCGGAGGCCGGCTGCGAGAGCAACGGCAGCAGTTCCGGCGACGTCGACCCGGCCAGCGCCCGGACGACCTGCACCCAGGGGTGGAAGGCGGGTGCCCCGGGCGTCTCGCGGCACAGCCCCCATACCGTGTCGACGCCCCGTTGCCGGGCCCGGGACGCGACCGCCGTCAGCAACGTCGTCTTGCCGATGCCGGGTTCCCCGCGGACGAGCACGAGCCCGCCCCCACGGGCGAGGGCGTCGCCGACCCGCGTCAGCTCGGCGTCACGGCCCACCATCGCGACGGCCGCGGGCCACGTGCCGTGCGCGCCGTCGGCCACGGGTCCTCCTGGGACAGCGGGACCGGTCGACCTTGGCGGATCCGCGCGGCCCGCGACACCGCCAACGACGTGAACGAGCGGCGGTGGTCAGAGCTCGGCGGCCGCCGGGACGATCTCGCGGCCGAACCGCTCGATGCGCTCGGTCTCCCAGACGCCGGGCAGCTTGCCCTGGATCGAGTCGACGCCCAGCGCGGCGAGCCCCCGCAACGTCTCCAGGAACTCGTCGACGCCCGCTTTCCCCTCGCCGAGCTCGAGCGTGACCTGGGCGGTCTTCTCGATCTCGCCGTAGTCGCGGCCTTCGGTCTCGCAGTGCCCGCGCAGCACGGCGAGCTTGTGCTCCAGCTCGGGACCGTTGATGACGTTGCAGGCGTCGGCGAACTTGGCGACGAGCCGCAGCGTCTTCTTCTCCCCACCCCCGCCGATGAGAATCTTGGGCCGGTGCAGCGGCGCGGGGACGTTGAGGGTGCGGCCGAGGTGGTAGTGCGTGCCGTCGTAGGGGCCGTCGTTCTCGGGATCCCACATCTGCCGGCAGATCTGGACGGTCTCCTCGAGCATCTCGAACCGCTGCGCGAGGGGCGGGAAGTCGAGGCCGAGCCCGACGGCCTCCTCGGCGTTCCAGGCGGCGCCGACGCCGAGCCACGCCCGGCCGCCGGAGAGCACGTCGAGGGTGCTGACGAGCTTGGCCAGCAGGCCGGGTGCCCGGTAGCTGACCGCGGTCACCCAGGACAGCAGCTCGACGCGGCTGGTGCGGGCCGCGATGAAGCCGAGCGTCGTGTAGGCCTCGAGCATGTCGTGCTCGGGTGAGCCGTGGACGGCGATCTGCCAGACGTGGTCCATGACGCTGACGCGCGCGAACCCGGCGTCCTCGGCCGCGACGACGATGCGGGTGAGGTCGTCGGCGAGGGTGGTGGGGCCGTCGGGGTAGGTCAGGTCCGAGAGGTGCAGGCCGATCCGCATGCGCTCACGCTAGTGCCGTCGCGGGGCCCTCGTGCGACGAGTGCCCTGGGCAGCACGGTTCGCGAGGAGAAGAGTGCGGCGTGATGGTCGGAGAGGACGGCGTCGACGGGGCCCCGGGCCCAGCCTCGCACCGTGGCAGGCGCCGGTTGACGCAGGTCGCGGGCATGGCGGCCGGGTCGATCACGATCATCCCCGGCGGGCTCGGGATCGTCGACAGCGCGTTGATCCTCGGCCTGGTCGCGGCCGGCATCGCCACACCGACGGCGATCGCGGCCGTCGTGCTCTACCGGATCATCAGCTTCGGGTTCGTCATCGGGACGGGCCGGCTCATCTGGCTGCTGGTGCGCCGGCACGTCGCGCGTGAGGGTGCCGTTCCCTGACATCTGACACGCTGTGGGACGAACGGGACCTTCGACGGAGGCGGTGCGGCCCTGCGGATCCACGACCTGGGGCCGTTGCTGGTGGAGCTCGACGGCGAACCGCGGCGGGTCCCCGCGGGCAGGCTCAGCGGCGCGCTGTCGGTGCTGCTGGTCCACGCCGGCAAGCCCGTGGGCGACGACGCGCTCGCGGAAGCCATGTGGGGCAACGGTTCTCCGCGAACGACCTCGACGCTCGACTCCCATGTGTTCCGGCTCCGCCGCGTCCTCGAACCGGGCCGGAGCTCGGGCGACCCGTCGTCGACGCTGGTCCGCGAGGCGGGCGGGTACCGGCTCGTCGTGGCCACCGACCAGGTCGACTCCCTGCGGTTCGCCCGGCTCGCCGTCGACGCCGCCGATCTCCTCGCCCAGGGCGCCCCCGAGCGGGCGCTGCGCCGGACGACGGAGGCACTGGCCTCGTGGCGCGGCCGCCCGTACGGCGACGCGGCC
>MEGH01000038.1 GCA_001725415.1 Pseudonocardia sp. SCN 73-27 | reverse complement strand
GACGGCGCGCAGGAGGGCCTCGTCGACCCCGTGCACCGGCTCGTACAACGCAGCCAGGTCCCCCGCCGACGGCAGCCGCCAGTACCCGGGCGCCCGCCCGCCCAGGACGACGTTGCGGCGCAACCACCAGCGGGTGTGGCCGTCGGTGAGGACGGCGGCGCGGGTGTCGCGGTCGGCTCCCAGCAGGGCCAGGGCGCCGGCCCAGGCGTCGTCGTCGACGAGGTCGAGGTCGCGGACGGCGGCGACCCGCGCGGGCGGGGCGTCGAGGCTGTCCCACCACAGGTCCTCGTCGTGGAGGTCGTGGTCGGGGCCGAGCGGCTCGTCGTCGACGACGAGGGCGAACCCGTCGAGCACCCCGGCGGCGACGAGCGCCTCCCGCGGGAACCCGTCGGCGACGTCGGGATGCAGGACGCCGACGGGCGCGTCGGGGGCGAGCAGCGGGCGGAGGGCGGCGTCGGGCAGGAGGAGCTCGTCGGCGCGGGCAGGGTCGCCGTTCTCGTCGGGCAGCGCGAGCGCGCCGGCGCGTCGCCCCACGCCCGCCGTCAGCAGGCGGAGGACGACGCGGGCCAGCGGCATCGTGTCGAGGCCTGCCTCGGCGTCGTCGACGGAGCGGTCGACGGCGTCGCGCAGCGCAGGCAGCCCGAGTAGTGACGACGGCTCGGCCGTGGTGGCGCCGAGGCGTTCCAGCAGCGGGTGCGCGGCGGCGGGGTCGGCGAGGTGCAGGCCGGGGAGGTCGAGGCCGGCGAGCAGGTCGGCGGTGTCGTCGACGGGGATGACGACGCTGCGTGGCCCGGCGATCGTGCGGCCGTCGGCGAGGGGGACGGGCAGGGCGCGCAGCTCGTCGAGCAGTCCGGGGACGGCGTCGGCGGCCGGGGCGAGCGCGTCGTACACCGCGTGCCACCAGGCGGCGGGCCGTTCGACGGGCAGGAGCCGGTCGGCGAGCGCGGCGGGGCCGAGGCGGCGCACGCCGAGCTGGTCGAGCACCCCGACCGGGACCCCGGTGAGCGCGGCGGGGTCGGCGAGGTCGGCGAGGTCGGCGACGCCGGTGAGCAGCGTGGCGAGCGGGCCCCCGTCGGGGAGGTCGAGCCATTCGGCGCGGCGGGCGACGAGCTCGCGGCCGTCGGCGCCGGGGAGCCACTCGCCGTCGCGCAGGGCGTCGACCACGGTGTCGCGCAGGAGGGCGTCGGTGGGCGACTGCGGGAACCCGGGTGCGGGCACGAGCCGGACGCGGTCGACGCCCGGCACGGCGCGGACGAGGTCGAGGTAGGCAGGGCCCGCGGCGGCGAGGACGCGGCGGGCGGCGGCGGTGTCGCGGACGCGCCGGCGGTCGGGTTCCAACGGGACGGTGGCGATGAGCCGGGCGGGCAGCGAGAGCCGTTCGGTGCTGGGTGTGGGCGCGTGCAGGACGTCGGCGCCGGCCGGGTCGGGCGCCCCGTGCACATCCAGGGGCAACGCCCAGGTCAGCGACCAGTCCCGACGTCCCCGCTGTTCGACGGCCTGGGTGCCGGCCTCGTCGTCGTCGAGGGTGCCGGTGGCGCGGGCCAGCAGCCACACGCGGTCGCCGACGCGGACCCGGCCGTCGCCCTCGTCGACGCGGGTGACCCTCTCCGCGCCGACGGTGATCTCCACCAGATCGGGCAGGGCGAGGAGCAGGTCGTCGACGCCGAGACCGGTGAGTTCGGGCGGCTCGACAACCGTGGAGAGCGGCAGCCGCACCTCCGTGTCGAACCCCGCTGGCGGCGGTTCCTCGGCCACGGGCCACGCCAGCCGCAGCACGGGCAGCTGCCCGGCACGGCGTGCCAGCTCGGCCGCGGGTCCGGGCAGGCCGGCGACCGCCTCCGCGGTTGCCGACGCCGAGAACCGCACCCCGCGCCCGTCCCGGGTGACGACGCGCGGCTCCCGCGACACCGCCAGCACCGCAGCGAACCCGACGCCGAACCGGCCGACCGAGCCCTCGTCGTCACGCTTGGCCGACGCCCGCAGCGACGCCAGGGCCGCGACCCCGGCGGCGTCGAGAGGGGCGCCGGTGTTGGCGACGCGCAGCTCGCCGTCGACGACTCCGACCAGCACCCGGCCCGGGACCCCGGCGGCACGCGCGGCGTCGGCGGCGTTCTGCGCCAGCTCGACGAACCAGGCCCCGGCGTAGCCGCCGAGCAGCAGGTCCTCCTCGGCGTTGGCGTCCTCCCGGAACCGGGTCGGGGAGGACGCCCAGGCGTCGAGTACCGCGGCGCGCAGGGACTCCGTGCCGAACGGGTCGGCGCCGACGGACCCTTCGGCTGACGGCGCGCTCAGGAGTCGGCCGGCGCCGGCTCGGCGCTCTCCACGACGACGGCCTCGTCGGATGTGGCTGGGTCGGCCTCGTCCGAGGAGGCGGCGGGAGGAGCGATCGTCTCCAGGTCCACCCCGTCGTCGAACACGAGCGCCGCGACCTGTACCGGCGACCCCTGCTCGACCACGACGTCGGAGTGTGCGCCGCAGCCGTACTCGACGGCGACGACCGCGCCGTCGCCCGGCGAGAACTCGTTGGCGCACACGCCGAACCCGCCGCGAAGCGATCCCGCCAGCGGTACGAAGAAGCCGCACGTGCCGCACACGCCGGGCGCCGACCGGGCCATCGCGGCGGACGGGCCGTGCGGACCCTCCTGCCAGCGGATCGCGGCCTCGGTGCGGCCGAACCGGCTCAGCACGCGGGTGCGGCCCAGCCCGATCTCGACGGCGACGTCCTCGACCGCGGGGTCGTCGGACGCGACGTAGCCGGGGACGAGACGCTCGTCCTCGGCCGGGGAGGGCAGCAGGTCGCCCACGCCGAGGTCGCCGGGGCGGACCCGCTCGTGCCACGGCACCCACGTCGGCGCGACCAGGGCGTCGTGCCCGGGCAGCATCACGACCTCGCTGACCGTGGCCGGCTCGCCCTCACCCGCCCAGCCGAGGGTGACCGCCCAGCGCCAGCCCCGGTAGCCGGGGCGGGTCGCGGCGAAGAAGTGCGTGTACGCGTCGTCCTCGGCGGCACCACCCAGGTGCTCGCCGACGGCCGCGGCCGCCTCGTCGGGCCCCGCGTCGGTGGCCGCCTCCTCGACGGCCGCCGCCCGTGCGAGGTCGATCGCGTCGGCCGGCGGGCGCTGGGCCTCGCGGACCGTGGCGCCCTCGTCGTGCGTCGGTTCGTCGCTCACGGGCGAGATTGTGCCACCCTTGCCGATCGTGATCGTCCGCCGTGCGCTCCTGCTCGTCGCGGTGCTCGCGATGGCCGCGTGCGGCGCGGCCCAGCCGGGCCCGCCGGTGCTGCGTCCGCAGGTGCTCGGCGAGCTCCCGCACGACCCCACCGCGTTCACCCAGGGCCTGGAGCTCGACGACGGCGTCCTCTACGAGGGCACCGGCCTGGAGGGCCGCTCCCAGCTGCGCGAGCTCGACCCGGCGACGGGCGCGCTGCGTCGCGCGGTCCCGTTGCCGGGCAACATGTTCGGGGAGGGGCTGACGGTCGTCGGTGACACCATCTGGCAGCTGACCTGGCGCGACGGCGTCGTCCTGGAGTGGGACCGGGCGTCGCTCACGCTGCGCCGGCAGGTGCCGATGGCCGGCGAGGGCTGGGGCCTGTGCCACGACGGGACGCGGCTCGTCCGTTCCGACGGCACCGACCTGCTGCGCTTCCACGATCCGGTGACGTTCGCCGAGACCGGCTCGGTCCGGGTGACCCTCGACCGCCGGCCGCTGACGCAGCTCAACGAGCTGGAGTGCGTCGACGGGCAGGTGTGGGCCAACGTGTGGCAGACCGACCGCATCGTCCGCATCGACCCCGCGGACGGTCGCGTCACCGCGATCGTCGACGCCACCGGGCTGTTGCCCGCCGACCAACGGCCGGGCGCGGACGTCCTCAACGGCATCGCGTCGCTGGGCGGCGGCGACTTCCTGCTGACGGGGAAGCTGTGGCCGACGATGTTCCGGGTGCGCTTCGGCTGATCGCGCAGGGAACCGGTTCGGGTGGCCCGCGGGATCGGCGTGTCGGGCAGGGCATGAGCCACAATGAACCCGTGGCACGGACCGGTTCCTCCGACTCCCGCGAGCCGCGGCGCGGCAGGCGTCGCCCGTGGGTGCCCGGTGGTGGGTCCAGCCCGACCCGGCCGCCGGTTCCCGAGCAGCCCGCGGCCTGGGGCGAACGCCGTCCCGACGCGCGGCCCGCGCCCGCTCCCTACGAGCCGACGGTGCACCGCCGCTACCCGTGGCACGACGATCCCGGCTACGACCCGGCCGCCTACCGCCGTGAGCCGGACATGCTCGACGAGTACCCGACGACGCCCGCCGAGCCGCGCCCGCCGATGGGCCCGGCCGCGGACTGGGCGGGCGAGACGGTCCCGGAGCCGCCGCGCGGGACGACCCGGCCCGAGCCCGTGGCCGGGGAAGCCGATGCGGAGCCGACCCGGCAGCAGACCGGCCCCAGGACCCCGCGCAAGCTGACCGTCACCCGCGTCGCGGCCATGCGCACCAAGCAGTTCGCCCAGGGCGGCATCCGCACGTTCCACCGGGCGGCCACCGCCGACGGCGCCGACCGTTCCGGCCTCACCGCGCTCACCTACGCGACGATGATGACCTACGCGGTCGACGCCGCCGTCACCGTCGCGCTGGCCAACACCCTGTTCTTCGCCGCCGCCACGGCCGAGTCGAAGACGAACGTCGCCCTGTACCTGGCGATCACCGTCGCCCCGTTCGCGGTGGTGGCGCCCGTCATCGGGCCGCTGCTCGACCGGCTGCAGCGCGGCCGCCGCGCCGCGCTCGCGGTGTCGTTCGCGGGCCGCGCGATCCTCGCCGTCGTCATGGCGCTCAACTACGAGAACTGGCTGCTCTACCCCGCCGCACTGGGCACGCTGGTCCTGTCCAAGAGCTACATGGTGCTCAAGGCGGCGGTCACCCCGAGGGTGCTGCCCGAGACCATCGGGCTCACCACCACCAACTCCCGGCTGACGACGTTCGGCCTGGTCGCGGGCGGCGTGTTCGGCGCGATCGCGGCCGGCGTGGCGTGGGCGTTCGGCTCGCCGGGGGCGCTGTTCTACACGGCGGGCCTGGCCGTCGTGGGCGTGTGGCTGTGCGTGCGCATCCCGCGCTGGGTCGAGGTCACCGCCGGCGAGGTCCCCGCGGCGCTGCGCAGCACCCGCCGCGGCAAGCGCAGACCCATGGGCCGCGGCGTGCTGACGTCCCTGTGGGGCAACGGCTCCATCCGCATCCTCACCGGCTTCCTCGCCCTGTTCGTGGCGTTCGTGGTGAAGGCCCAGACCGAGTCCGACCCGTCGCGGCAGCTGTTCCTCATCGGCATCGTCGGTGCCGCGGCCGGCGCGGGCGGGTTCATCGGCAACTTCGCGGGCTCGCGGGCGTCGTTCGGGCGCGCCGACGCGGTCGTGCTCAGCTGCATCGGGGCCGTCGTGTGCTCGACGGTCGTCGCCGCCGTCATCCCCGGCATCTGGACGGCCGCGATCGTCGGCCTCGTGGGCTCGACTGCCAGCGCGCTGGCCAAGGTGTCGCTCGACGCGGTCGTCCAGCGCGACCTGCCCGAGGAGTCGCGGGCGTCGGCGTTCGGCCGGTCGGAGACGGTCCTGCAGCTGGCCTGGGTGTTCGGCGGTGCGTTCGGCGTCCTGCTGCCGCACAGCACGTTCTGGATCGGGTTCGTCGTCGTGTCGTGCCTGGTCACACTGGCGGGCATCCAGACGTACCTGATCAGCCGCGGCCGCACCCTGATCCCGGGGCTGGGGGCGCGGGAGGCACGCGTCGGCACCCCGCCCATGGCGCCGACGGCGCACTCATAGGCTGGCCGGGTGCTGCGTCGTCTCCTCCCGTTCCTGCTCGTCGCCTGCGCCGTGCTGCTGGCCGGGTGCAGCGGGTCGGACGACGCCCCGCCCCAGGTGACGTTCACCGTCGCCGGGCAGGAGCGCACCACGGGACCGACGCAGTGGTGTGACCTCAAGGTCACCGACTGCAAGGGCGACCCGAACGCCGAGGTCCATCTCGGGGTGCCCGTGGGCACGCCGGTACAGGTCGCGCTCACCGAGGGCGTGTCGTCGGCACCGTGGCACGTGGTGTTCAGCTACCGCGGCGCCGACGGCCGGCAGGTCGACGGGCGCAGCCCCGTGTTCGCGGCGGGCGCCCGGAAGGACTACACCCTCGAGCTGCCCGCCCCGACCGATCAGCTCCTCACCGCGCAGGTGCAGGCCTTCGGCATCCCCTCGGCCGACCCGCAGACCGGGCAGGGCGAGTTCCTCATCCGCGGCAGCTGGGTACTGACCACCGACGCGTGACGCGAGCGGCTCAGCCGTCGAGGTCGCGGGCCACGGCGCGGACGACCTCCGCCGCGAGCTTCGACGTCTTGCGCTCCGGGTAGCGGCCGCGACGCAGGTCGGGCTGCACCTTGCTCTCCAGCAGCCTGATCATGTCCTCGATCAGGCCGTGCAGCTCCTCGGCGGGCCGGCGGGCGGCCTCCGCGACCGACGGCGGCGCGTCGATCAGCTTGACCTGCAACGCCTGCGGGCCGCGCCGGCCCTCGGCCATCCCGAACTCGACGCGCTGTCCCGACTTCAGCGACTCCACACCCGCCGGCAGGGCAGCCTTGCGGACGTAGACGTCCTCGCCGCCGTCCTGCGAGAGGAAGCCGAACCCCTTGTCGGCGTCGTACCACTTGACCCTGCCGGTCGGCATCCTGCGCACCCGTTCCTCGATCGTTGCCACGCGGTCGCGCCGGGGTGACCCTCACCCCCGCACGACAAACGCGCCCTGCTGCTGCCTGGTCCACCGCACCTGATCGGTCGGCTCGCCTAGCGACACCGGGACGCGCAGGCACCAGCCTAGACCTGCGCACCCCGGGCGCGCACCGCCCAAAACCACCGACGGTCGGAGCCGAATGGCCCAACCGGTACGGCCGTCAGGCGTTCTTCACCGCCGCGGCGTCGGCCAGGTCGAGCAGCTCCACGGACTTCTCCCGCATCTCGACCTTGCGCACCTTGCCGGTGACGGTCATCGGGAACTCCTCGACGACGACCACGTAGCGCGGGATCTTGTAGTGCGCGAGCTTGCCCGTGGCGAACTCGCGGACCTGCTCCGCCGTCAACCCCGCGACGCCGTCGCGCAGCTTCACCCACGCGCACAGCTCCTCGCCGTACTTGACGTCGGGGACGCCGATGACCTGCGCGTCCAGGATGTCGGGGTGGGTGTAGAGGAACTCCTCGATCTCGCGGGGGTACACGTTCTCCCCACCCCGGATGACCATGTCCTTGATCCGGCCGGTGATGTTGAGATAGCCGTCGGAGTCCATGATCGCGAGGTCGCCGGTGTGCATCCAGCGCGACGCGTCGATCGACTCGGCCGTCTTGTCGGGCTGCTCCCAGTAGCCCAGCATCACCGAGTAACCGCGGGTGCACAGCTCACCGGCCTCGCCGCGCGGCATCGTCAGCCCCGTCTCCGGGTCGACGACCTTGACCTCGACGTGCGGGTGCACCCGCCCGACCGTGGACACCCGGCGCTCCAGCGAGTCGTCGGCACGGGTCTGGGTGGACACCGGGCTGGTCTCGGTCATGCCGTAACAGATGGTCACCTCGGTCATGCCCATCCTGTCGACGACCTGCTTCATCACCTCGACCGGGCACGGCGAGCCGGCCATGATCCCGGTCCGCAGGCTCGACAGGTCGTAGGAGGAGAAGTCGGGGTGGTTGAGCTCGGCGATGAACATCGTCGGCACCCCGTAGAGCGAGGTGCACCGCTCCTGCGCCACGGCCGCCAACGTGGCCTCGGGATCGAACCCCTGCGCGGGGATGACCATCGTCGAACCGTTCGTCGTGCAGCCCAGGTTGCCCATCACCATGCCGAAGCAGTGGTAGAAGGGCACCGGGATGCACACCCGGTCCTCGGCGGTGTAGCCGCACAGGCGGCCGACGAAATAGCCGTTGTTGAGGATGTTGTGGTGCGACAGCGTCGCACCCTTCGGGAAGCCCGTGGTGCCCGACGTGTACTGGATGTTGATCGGGTCGTCGGGGCTCAGCGCGGCCTGCGCCTGCGCGAGCGCCTGCCGGTCACCGCCCTTGCCGGACTCCACCAGCGCGTCCCACTCCGGGGCGCCGATGATCACGACCCGCTCCAGCGCGGCGCAGTTGCCCCGCACCTTCTCGATCATGCCGACGTAGTCCGACGTCTTGAACCTCTCCGCCGACACCAGCATCCTCACGCCGGCCTGGTTGAGCACGTACTCCAACTCGTGCGTGCGGTACGCCGGGTTGATGTTGACCAGGATCGCGCCGATCTTCGCCGTCGCGTACTGGACCAGCGTCCACTCCGCCATGTTCGGCGCCCAGATCCCGACGCGGTCACCCTTGCCGATGCCCGCGCGCATCAGACCCATCGCCACGACCTCGACGTCCTCGCGCAGCTGCGCGTACGTCCAGCGGCGGGCCGTCGGGACCTCGACGAGCGCCTCCACGTCGGGCTGCGCGGTGGCGGTGCGGTCGAGGTTGTCGCCGATCGTGTCGCCCAGCAGCGGCACCTCGGAGATGCCGGAGGCATAGGACGGGACAGCGGGGGCGCCTGCGGAGGTCACGACGTCGTTCTCCTCGGGTGCGGTCGGAAAGGCTCAGGACATCCTGTCCCGCCGCAGCGACACACGCCACTCCTCCGCAGGCCAGGTCCGGACCGTCCGAAATCGGGGTGTACCCGGGCGATACCCTCGACCGATGCATGACCCGCGCGTCCTGCTCGACCCCGCCACCGACGCCGTGCGCAAGCTCGCCCGCCGCGGCTACTCCCTCGACCTCGCCGAGCTGGAGAAGCTCCTGTCCGGCCGCAACTCGGCCATCCAGCGTGGCGACGAGGCGCGCGCCGAGTCCAAGCGGGTCGCCACGTCGGTGAAGGGTGCGTCGGCCGAGGAGCGGCCCGCGCTCGTCGAACGCGCCCGCGACCTCAAGGGCGTCGTCTCCGCGGCCGAGGAGGAGCAGAAGGAGTTCGACGCCCAGCTGCAGGACCTGCTGCTGGGCATCCCCAACCTGCCCGCCGACGAGTCGCCCGACGGCACCTCCGACGCCGACGCCGAGCTCGTCCGCACCTGGGGGCAGCCGCCCGTCGTCGAGTCGCCGCTCGACCACGTCGACATCGCCGAGAGGCTGGGCATCCTCGACCTGCCGCGCGCCACCAAGCTGTCGGGCCCGCGGTTCGCCGTGCTCAAGGGCAAGGGCGCGGCGCTCCAGCGCGCCATCGGGTCCTACCTGATCGACAAGGCGCTGGAGAACGGCTACACCGAGTTCTCGGTGCCGTCGCTGGTCACGCGCCAGACCATGACCGGCACCGGCCAGCTGCCCAAGTTCGAGCAGGACCTGTTCCGCACCGAGGTCGCCGACCGGGAGCTCTTCCTCATCCCGACGGCCGAGGTGCCGCTCACCAACCTGCACGCCCGCGAGACGCTCGACCTCGAGTCGCTCCCGCTCACCTACACCGCGCACACCCCGTGCTTCCGCTCGGAGGCCGGCTCCTACGGCCGCGACACCCGCGGCCTCATCCGGATGCACGAGTTCGCCAAGGTCGAGCTCGTCCGCTTCGTCGACCCGGAGCACTCACGCGAGGAGCTCGACGTCCTCGTCGGGCACGCCGAAGCGGCGCTGCAGGGCCTCGGGCTGGCCTACCGCGTCGTCAAGCTCGCGGCGGGCGACACGGGCTTCTCGTCGACGCTGACGTTCGACATCGAGGTGTGGCTGCCCAGCCAGGACACCTACCGCGAGATCTCGTCGTGCTCCGACTTCGGGACGTTCCAGGCCCGCCGCGCCGGCATCCGCACCAAGGCCAAGGACGGTTCCCGCGGCTTCGCGGCCACCCTCAACGGGTCG
Organism: Pseudonocardia sp. SCN 73-27; assembly: GCA_001725415.1. Classification (GTDB taxonomy): domain Bacteria; phylum Actinomycetota; class Actinomycetes; order Mycobacteriales; family Pseudonocardiaceae; genus Pseudonocardia. The sequence goes on along the minus strand of MEGH01000038.1, from coordinate 127,875 downwards.
GGCCTGCCCATCGGGCGCACGCTCGTCGCGATCCTGGAGCAGGGCCAGCAGCCCGACGGTTCGGTCGAGCTTCCCGAGGTCCTGGTGCCCTACGCCGGGTTCTCCAGCCTCGACCCGCAGTGACCGTGTGAGTGGCAATGGTCGCTATGGCGACCATTGCCACTCACGACCCCAGGCTCAGAGCCCGCCGGTGTTGAGCAGGCGGTCGGGGGTGCCGCCGGCGTCCCCGCCGCTGATCACCCCGGGCGTCGCGCGGTCGATGATCCACTGCTTGATCGTCGCGCTCGGGGCGTCGCCGTTGCGCTGCTTGTAGAGCGCGGCGACCCCCGCCGCGAACGGCGCCGCCATCGACGTCCCGCTGTACGACGCCGTCCCTCCACCCGGGACCGGCGCGATGATGCCCGTGCCCGGCGCGTACAGGCTCACGCACGCGCCGGTGCTCGACGTCGGGGCACGCCGGTCGTCGATCGTCGAGTTGGCGACGACCAGCACCCCGCTCGCGTTGCGCGGCGCGACCCGGCAGTCGTCGGCACCGGTGTTGCCGGCCGAGGAGGCGACGAACACGCCCGAGTCGACCAGGCCCTTCACCGCCGCGGTGAGCACGTCCGACGAGCCGTAGCTCCACGACATCACCGCGACCGACGGGCCGGAGTGGTTGCGTGCCACCCAGTCGACACCCGACAGCAGCGACGACAGCGTGCCCGTCCCGTTGCAGTCCAGCACCTTCACCGACTTCACCGACGCCTGCTTCGCGACGCCGTAGGTCGTCGACGCCGCGATGCCCGCGACCACGGTGCCGTGGCCGTCGCAGTCGGAGACGTTGTCGTCGATGGTGTCGACGCCGACGCTCGCGCGGCCGTTGAAGTCCGGGTGCGTGACGTCGACCCCGGTGTCGACGACGAAGATGGTGACCCCGGCACCGGTCGAGTTGACGGTGTACCTGCCATCGAGCGGCAGCGACGTCTGGTCGATGCGGTCGAGGCCCCAGTTGCGCGGTGAGTCCTGCGTCGCCTCGGCCGACGGCTGCGGCTGCGCGGTGCGGACGGTCCGCGGCTCCAGCGGGTTGATCTGGCGGTCGTGCTCGACGCCGAGGATCCCCGGGAGTGCCCGCAGCTTCTCGACCTGCTCCGCCGTCAGCTGCGCCGCGAACCCGGAGACGGCGTGCTCGAACATCGCCGACGGGACGACCCCGAGGTCCTCGGTGGCCCTGGTGGCGTCCTCCGTCGTCGCGGCGTGCACGACGTAGCCCTCCGACCCCGGCCCGATCGCCGTCGTGGTGTCGGCCGCCGGCTCTACTGCGGTGGCCGGGACGGCGGGGACGACGGCACCGGCCGAGGTCGGTTCGGCCGGCGCCGTCGTCGTCGTTGCCGCGTTCGTTGCCGCGGGCGTCGTGGTGACGGTCCCGCCGGACCGGGCGACCGCGGGGCTCGTCGTGACGGGCGCACTCGCCGGCATGCTCGCCGCCGGGATGGCCGGGGTGTCGGGCACGACAGCGACCCCGGCGACCGCTGGACCGTCGTCGACGATCGGCGACGGTAACCCGGTCGGGGTGGTGCCCGTCATGGAGCCGAAGACGACGAGCAGCAGCACCACGGGGAGCACCTTCAGGGCAATGCGCGTCACGTCGAGTGACCGTACGGAGCCGCCGACCGCGCCGGTAGCCACACGATCGAGGCAGGTGATGTTGCTGTTACAGGAGTTTAGCCACGATCGTCGCAGTCGGTAGTCGTCCTGGGGTTGTCGGATGCCTTCGACACGGAGCGTCGCCGAGGCCGCGACGACCCGCTCACCAGGCAGAACCCGGCACCATCCGTGACCGCCGGGAGGTCGAACACCCCGAACGGGACAACCCCCGGCCGACGACGACTCCGCACCGTGCCCATCCCGCATCACCCCTGGTGGCCCAGTGCCTGCGGACGCATCACCCGCCGGAGGTACCGCCTCGGACAATCCGGTGCGAGAAGCGACGGATGTGCCGCCGCACGCCCCGGATCAGCTGCAACCCCCGGCGCGCAGTGGCCTCACCGATCCGGCCCACCGACCGCGCGCCACCTCAGCGTTCCCGCCGCGGCTCCCGAGAGCAGTGAGGTTGCGCGCCATGGATCGCGCGCAACCCTCATGGTTGTCGTGGCGGCCGTCGGACAGCAATGAGGTTGCGCGCGGGGTCAGCGCTCGTGCGCTTCCCCAGCGCTGCGCTCACGCGCAGGGCCGGGAACGGCGGGTCAGCTCGTGGCGGGGTGGACGGCGACCTCGGTGGCCTTCACCGCGAACCAGAGCTCGGCCCCGGGCTCGACGGCGAGATCCGCGGCGGCGGCGAGGGTGACGTCGGCGGCGAGGCCTTCGAGCCAGTCGGCGCCGTCGGCGGGCGGGGAGGCGCGGAGGCGGACGGTGTCGCCCTGCGGCTCGACGGCCGCGAGCCGCACCTGCAGGACGTTGCGGGGACTCCCCGCAGGACGGTCGCGGAACACCGACACCGCGGACGGCGCGAAGACGGCGACGGCGGCATCGCCCTCGGGGAGCGGGTCGTCGAAACGCCCGCTGATGAGGGTGCCGTCGTGGGTGTGCAGACCGTCGGCGCAGGCGGTGCCGGGGACGAGGTCGAGGCCGGCGATGCGGGCGGTGAAGGGGGTGCGGGGCTTGGTGAGGACCTCCCGCGTCGTCCCCTGTTCGACGATCCGGCCGCTGTCGAGGACGACGACGCGGTCGGCGAGGACGAGGGCGTCGAGCGCGGAGTGGGTCACGAGCAGCGCGGTCTGCTTTGCGTCGCGGATGACGCGGCGCAGCAGGGAGCGCATCGCGGGGGTGGCGTCGACGTCGAGGGCGGCGAGGGGTTCGTCGAGCAGCAGGAGGCCGGGGCGGGGTGCGAGGGCGCGGGCGAGGGCGACGCGCTGCTGCTGCCCGCCGGACATCTGGGAGGGGCGGCGGCGCGCCATCTCGTCGGCGTCGAGTCCGGGGAGGACGTCGGCGATGAGCGAGAGCGCCCGGGCCTCGGCCTCGCGTTTCGGCATGCCGGCGGCGCGGGGGCCGAAGGCGACGTTGGCGAGCGCGGTCATGTGCGGGAAGAGCAGGGCCTGCTGGGCGAGGAGCCCGACGCCGCGGCGGTGGGGCGGGACGGAGATGCCGGCGTCGACGTCGGCGACGGTGTCCTCGCCGATGCGCACGTTCCCGGAGTCGGGGACGAGGAGCCCGGAGAGCACGCCGAGCAGGGTGGACTTGCCGGAGCCGTTGGGGCCGAGTACGGCGACGACCTCGCCGGGCGCGGCGTCGATCGCCACGTCGAGGGCAAAGGCGGGCCGTTCGAGCCGGATGCTCGCGGCGAGGGCGGCACCCGTCATCGGATGCCTTCCGTGTTGCGCGGCCGGGCGACGGCGATGACCAGGATCGCGACGACGACGAGCAGCAGCGACAGGGCGATGGCGCCGGCGTCGTCGGTCTCACGCTGGACGTAGACGAGCAGGGGCAGGGTCTGGGTGGTGCCCTGCAGGTTCCCGGCGAAGGTGATGGTGGCGCCGAACTCGCCGAGGCAGCGGGCGAACGCGAGGACGGTGCCGGACATGAGGCCGGGCAGCACGAGCGGCACGGTGACGCGCCGGAACGTGAGTGCGGGTGAGGCGCCGAGGGTGGCGGCGACGGCCTCGTACCGCTCCCCCGCGGTCCGCAGCGCACCTTCGAGGCTGACGACGAGGAACGGCATGGCCACGAAGGTCTGCGCGATGATCACCGCGGCGGTGGTGAAAGGGATCGTGATGCCGAACCCGAGCCTGAGGGCCTCGCCGACGAGCCCGCGGGCGCCGACGAGGTAGAGCAGCGCCAGGCCGCCGACGACCGGGGGCAGCACGAGCGGCAGCAGCACGACCGACCGCAGGGTGCGCAGCCCGGGCATCCTGCCGCGGGCGAGCACGGCCGCGAGCGGGCCGCCGAGCACGATGCAGAGCACCGTCGACGCCGCGGCCGTCTCCAGCGAGAGCCGCAGCGCGGCGAGTGCGGCCTCGCTGGTGAGCAGCTCGGGCATGCGCGCCCAGTCGGCCTCGAGGAGCAGGCCGAGGACGGGCAGCGCGATGACCAGGAACGCGATGACCGCAGGCACCCACATCCAGCGGGGCAGGGCGACGTCACGAACGTGGCGCCGGTCCGGCTTCCGCTCGGCCCGGGGTGCCTGCGGTGCGTCGTCGGTGACACTCACGGGGTCGCCGTTTCACATGTCACTTCTCGGCGCCGAAGCCCGCCGCGTTCAGCGTTTTCCGACCGAACTCGCCGTTGACCATGTCGACCCACTTCTGGGCGAGTTCGGCCTGCGGCGCGTTCTCGATGACGGCGATCGGGTAGTTGGTGACGGCCTGCTGGGCCTCGGGGAACGTGACGCCCTGGACAGAGCCCTCGGCGGCGGTGACGTCGGTGACGTAGACGAGGCCGGCGTCGGCGTTGCCGCTGCTGACCTTGCCGAGGACGGACTTGACGTCGGTCTCCTGGCTGACCGGGGTCAGCGTGACGCCGGTGGCTGTCTCGATCTTCTGCTCGGCGGCGCCGCAGGGGACCTGCGGGGCGCAGACGACGACCTTCAGGTCGGGCTTGGCGAGGTCGGCGAACGAGGCGATGCCCTTGGGGTTGCCGGGCTGGGTGGCGATCTGCAGGACGTTCGTCGCGAAGATCGTCGGCGGGGCGGCGGTGAGGCTCTTGTCGGTGACGGTCTTCATGGTCGCGTCGCTGGCGGCGGCGAAGACGTCGACGGGCGCGCCGTTGACGATCTGGGACGCCAGGTCGGACGAGCCGCCGTAGCTGATGCGCACGGTGACGCCCGGGTTGTCGGTCTCGAACTGGGCCTTCATGGTGTTGAAGGTCTCGGTGAGCGAGGCGGCGGCGAGCACCGTCAGGGTCGTGGGCCGGGCAGCGGCGGACGACCCCCCGGCGTCCGACGCGCCCGAGCTCCCACCACACCCCGCGAGCAGCAGGGCGAGCCCGGCCAGCAGGCCGAGCAGTACACGGAACTTCACGAGAGTCCTCCTGGGATCTCCACGACCACGTTGGTCGACTTGATGACCGCGACCGCGAGCGCCCCTGGCACCAGCCCGAGGTCGTTCACCGCCTCCGCGCTCATCAGCGACACGACCCGGTGCGGGCCGCACTGCATCTCGACCTGCGCCATCACCGTGTCGGCGACGACCGACGTCACGAGCCCGACCAGGCGGTTGCGCGCGGAGCGCTGCACGTGGGACGGGTCGGGCGTGGCGGTGGCGTGCTCGCGGGCGAACTCGGCGAGCGCGGCGCCGTCGATGACCTTGCGGTTCGAGGGGTCGGGCTGCACGGGCAACGCGCCGGCGTCCACCCAGCGGCGGACGGTGTCGTCACTGACGCCGAGCAGACGCGCGGCGTCAGAGATCCTGAACTGCGGCACGCGCCGCATCCTAGTTCCGCGGATGAGCACTCCGCCAGGGAGGCGTCCGGACCTGTGATTGGCTGCGGTCGTGGACTTCGAACCCAGCGCCGCGGCCGCGGACCACACCCGCCGGATGCGCGCGTTCCTCGACGAGAAGGTGCTCCCCGCCGAGCCCACCTACGACGCCTGGCGCTCCGAACGCCGTGGCACCCCCCAGGAGTGGGACCTACCCCCGGTCCTGGAGGAGCTGAAGACCGAGGCGCGCTCGCGTGGCCTGTGGAACCTGTTCCTGCCCAGCATCTCCGGGCTGTCCAACCTCGAGTACGCGGCCGTCGCCGAGGTGTCCGGCTGGTCGCCGGTCATCGCCCCGGAGGCCATCAACTGCCAAGCCCCCGACACCGGAAACATGGAGACGTTGCACCTGTTCGGGACGCCGGAGCAGAAGCAGCAGTGGCTCGAACCGCTGCTCGAGGGCGAGATCCGGTCGGCGTTCGCGATGACCGAGCCGGACGTCGCGTCGTCGGACGCGACGAACGTGCAGACGCGGATCCGCCGCGACGGCGACGACTACGTGATCTCGGGCCGCAAGTGGTGGATCTCCGGCACCGCCGACGAGCGCTGCACGGTCTTCATCGTCATGGGCAAGACCGACCCGGACGCCCCGCGGCACCGCCAGCAGTCGATGATCCTCGTGCCGCGCAACGCCCCGGGCATGAACGTCCTCCGTCATCTGCCGACGTTCGGCTACCAGGACCAGCACGGTCACTCCGAGATCGAGTTCGACGACGTCCGCGTGCCGGCGTCGAACCTGCTGGGCGAGGAGGGCGGCGGTTTCGCGATCGCCCAGGCCCGGCTCGGCCCCGGCCGCATCCACCACTGCATGCGGCTGATCGGCATGGCCGAGCGTGCCGTCGACCTGATGGTCCGCCGCGCCCGTGACCGTGTCGCGTTCGGCCGCCCACTGGCCGACCAGGGCGTCGTCCGCGAGCAGATCGCGCTGTCGCGCATCGAGATCGAGCAGGCGCGACTGCTGGTGCTCAAGACGGCGTGGCTGATCGACGAGCACGGTTCGAAGGGCGCGGCCACGGAGATCGCGGCCATCAAGGTGGCGGTACCGCGGATGGCGTGCACCGTCATCGACCGAGCCATGCAGATCCACGGCGCCGCCGCGATGAGCGACGACTTCCCGCTCGCCTACTTCTACACGTGGGCCCGCGCGCTGCGCTTCGCCGACGGCCCCGACGAGGTGCACCTGCGGTCGGTCGCGCGCCAGGAGCTGGCCGCCCACGAATGACGTGACGGCCGCCGCCCTGATCGACCTCTCCTGTCGATCAGGGCGGGCGGCCCACGTGAGACACGTCACCGCGCGTGGAACATCCGATTCTGCGGATCATGTCGTCGCCCGGCGGCGCACCTGCGGAGACGCAGATTCCCGCTGCTCAGCACACACGTGGGAGGGCCCGCGGATGGTTACGCTCGTGAGGTGACGGCTACGGAGCTCGGCCTGCCCGCCCTGCGGACGGCCACCACCCGAGACCCCGCCCGCCCCGCTGATCCCCGCCTCGTCGACGGCTTCGGCCGGGTGGCGACGGACCTGCGCATCTCGTTGACCGACCGCTGCAACCTGCGGTGTCACTACTGCATGCCGGCCGAGGGCCTCGACTGGATGCCGCGCGAGGAGCAGCTCACCGACGACGAGCTGCTGCGGCTGGTCGCGATCGCCGTCCGCGACCTCGGCGTCGAGGAGCTGCGCTTCACCGGCGGCGAGCCGCTGCTGCGCAAGGGGCTCGAGGGACTGGTGGCCGCGTCCGCGGCACTGAAGCCGCGTCCCGACATCTCGTTGACCACCAACGGCGTCGGCCTCGCCCGCCGCGCCGAGGCGCTCGCTGCGGCCGGGGTGAACCGGCTCAACGTCTCGCTCGACACCCTGCGTCCCGACCGGTTCGCCTCGATCACCCGCCGCGACCGCTTCGACGACGTCCTCGCCGGCATGCGCGCCGCCCGCGACGCGGGCCTGTCCCCCGTCAAGATCAACACGGTGCTGCTGCGCGGGATGAACGACGACGAGGCCGTCGACCTGCTGCGCTTCGCCCTCGACGAGGGCTTCGAGCTGCGCTTCATCGAGCAGATGCCGCTCGACGCCCAGCACGGCTGGGAGCGCACCGAGATGGTCACGGCCGGTGAGATCATGCAGGCCCTCTCGGAGCACTTCACGCTGACGCCCGACCCCGGGCACCGGGGTGCCGCCCCGGCCGAGCGCTGGGTCGTCGACGGCGGCCCGACGATGGTCGGCATCATCGCCTCGGTGACGCGGCCGTTCTGCGGCGCCTGCGACCGCACCCGGCTCACCTCCGACGGCCAGATCCGCTCGTGCCTGTTCGCACGTACCGAGACCGACCTGCGGGCCATGCTGCGCGGCGGCTCCACCGACGCCGAGATCGCCGACACCTGGCGCGACGCCATGTGGGGCAAGCTCGCCGGGCACGGCATCGACGACCCGGGCTTCCTGCAGCCCGACCGCCCGATGAGCGCGATCGGCGGCTGAGGAGGATGTCTCCTGTGACGACCGGAACGACGACGCTCACGACGACGGTCCGCTTCTACGCGGCGGCCCGTGCGGCAGCCGGAACCGAGACGACCACCGTCGACCTCCCCGAGGGCGCGACGGTGGAGGACCTGCTCGACACCCTCCGCGCCGCCCACGACGCCGAGTTCACCCGCGTCCTGCTGCGCTGCAGCTACCTGCTCGACGAGGTGGCGGTCCGCGACACGTCCGTGGTCGTCCCCGACGGGGCGGTCCTCGACGTGCTGCCACCGTTCGCGGGCGGCTGAGCCTGTGAGTGGCAATGGTCACCATGGCGACCATTGCCACTCACGACCCCGCGACGGCGTCCCGGTACGAGAGCCAGGTACCGGCAGGAGTCGACACGCTGCAGGCGTGCAGGACCGCGTGCACGATCGCCCGCGCGACGACGTCGGCGGCCGCGGCATGCAGCGCGAACAGGCCCGGCATGTCCGGGGCGGGCCGCGCGCCCGTCGCCATCCCGAAGATCGTGTCGCCGTCCATCACCGTGTGCACGGGCGCGAGCGAACGGGCCAGGCCGTCGTGCCCCATCGTCGCCAACCGGGCGCAGCCGGCCTTGTCGAGCGTCGCGTCGGTGGCGACGACCCCGATCGTCGTCGCCGTGCCGGCACCGCCACCGGTGTGCCGGGCCAGCGCCCGGCCCACGCCCCCGGAATCACGGACCGCGGGCAGGTCGAACTCGCCGGGCACGCCGTGCCGGGCCCCGTGCAGCGCACCCGTCGCCAGGTCGGCGGGTGAGCCGACCGCGTTGACCGCCACCAGCGCGGCGACGGTCGTCCCGTCCGGGAGGACCGCGCCGGCCGAACCGATGCCGCCCTTCAGCCCGCCCGCGACCGCGCCCGTCCCCGCACCGACGACACCCTGCGCGACCGGGCCGTCGGACGCCGCATCGTGAGCCGCGACGCCCTGCGCCGCACCGGGTCGAGCCCCGAACCGACCACCGCGCCCGAGATCGAACAGCACCGCGGCCGGAACGATCGGCACCACCCCGCCGGGCACCGCGAACCCCTCGCCGGCCTCCTCCAGCCGAGCCATCACCCCGGCCGCGGCGTCGAGACCGTAGGCGCTGCCGCCGCCCAGGACGATCGCGTGCACCCTGTCGACGGTGTTGCGCGGGTCGAGCAGGTCGGTCTCACGCGTGCCCGGCGCCGCGCCACGGACGTCGACCCCCGCCGCCGCGCCCCCGGGCGGCGCGAGGACGACCGTCGTGCCGCTGAGCGCGCCCTCGCCCTCGACCTGCGCGTGCCCGACGCGGATGCCCGCGACGTCGGTGATGTCGTTGTGCCGCCCGGCCCCGGTCATGGCGCCATCCTGGCAGGGGGCGGGCGTCAGTCGTCGTGCTCGACGCGCACGTCGCCCACCGGCGCACCGTTGGCACAGGTCAGCCGCACATCGACCTCGATGTCGCCGCCCTCGAACCGCACCCGAGGGCGGCCGTCGTCGGATCCCGACTCCTTGAGCTCGAAGCCCTGCGCGGGGCTGGCCGAGACGATCCGCGGTGTCGCCCCCTCGCAGCGGACGACGACCGTCCCGCCCGGCGCACCGGACACGACGACGGCCTGCGGCTCCGCGGCCGGCGACGCGGACGAGGCGGGCGGCTGGGGCGCGGAGGTGGCGGGCAGCGCGGCGAGCCGGGTGTCGATCTCCTCCGACGTCAACGGGCGCAGGCCCTCCCCGGTGATGCCGGACCCGACCGCGCCGACCGCGGTCAGTCCGACGACGAGCGCACCCGCTGCCATCACCACCCACACCAGGACGGCGGCGGCGGATCGGGCTCTGCTGGGGCGCACCTCACGAGCATGCCCGCCCCGATGGTTAAAACAGCGCTAAGGCTGCGCCAACGTCGGCACCGGACGTACCTCGCACACACCCCGCGTGTCATACGGTGCGGACATGGCCCAGGTACTGCTCGTGGAGGACGACGCCGCGATCCGCGGTGCGCTCGTGCGCGGGCTCTCCGAACGCGGCCACGCCGTCGACTCCGCGCCCACCGCGATGGCCGGGCTGGAGCAGGCCGTCGGCAACCGGCCCGACATCGTGGTCCTCGACCTCGGCCTCCCGGATCTCGACGGCACCGTGATGCTGCGGATGCTGCGCGGCGCGAGCAAGGTGCCGGTCATCGTCGCCACCGCGCGTGACGACGAGGCCGAGATCGTCGCGGTGCTCGATGCCGGTGCCGACGACTACCTGGTGAAGCCCTTCGGGTCCGCCCAGCTGGACGCCCGCATCCGGGCGGTGCTGCGTCGCGGCGCGGAGGCGGACTTCGATCCGACCGTGACGGTGGGCGGGCTCGTCGTCGACCCGCGGGGGCGCACGGCCCGGCTCGACGACCGTGACCTGGAGCTGACCCCGCGCGAGTTCGACCTGCTGCACTACCTGGCGGCGCGGGCGGGCGAGGTCGTCGCCAAGCGGGAGTTGCTCACCGAGGTGTGGCGGCTGCCCTACGGCGGCGCGGACAAGACCGTCGACGTGCACCTGTCGTGGTTGCGCCGCAAGCTCGGCGAGACCGCGCAGGCCCCGCGCTACCTGCACTCGGTGCGGGGTGTCGGGGTGCGCCTGGGCGCCCCGGGCTGATCCGTGCGCCGCCGCGTCCTCGTACTCGTCGCTGCGACGACAACCCTCGTCCTCGTCGCGTTCCTCGTCCCTCTCGCCCTCCTCGTGCGCACCGTCGCCGAGGACCGGGCCGTCGCCACGGTGACCGCGCAGGCCCAGTCGCTCAGCCCGCTCGTCGCCACCGCCGGCCGCGACGCCCTGGCTCTCGCGGTCGGCCAGGTCGGCGCCACGACGCCCGCCGAGGTGACACTCTTCCTGCCCGACGGGGCCGTCCTCGGCACCCCTGCCGCCCGCACGCCGCTCGTCGAGCTCGGCGCCCGCGGTGTCTCGGCGTCGACCGACGTATCGGGCGGGCGGGAGATCGTGGTCGCCGTCCGTGACGCCGGTGGCGCCGGAGGGGCCGTACGCGCCTTCGTCCCCGACGCCGACCTGACCCGCGGCGTCGGCCGCTCCTGGCTGCTGCTCGCCGGGCTCGGGATCACGCTGCTCGCCGTCGGCCTCGTGCTCGCCGACCGGTTGGCGCGCAGGCTCGTCCACGCCACCACCGACCTCGCCGCCGTCTCCCACCGCCTCGCCCGCGGCGACCTCGACGCCCGCGCCGACGCGGGAGCCCCCGCCGAGCTGGGCGTCGTCGCCGGGGCCCTCAACGGACTCGCCGGACGCATCACCGACCTGCTGCGCGAGGAACGCGAGACCATCGCCGACCTCGCCCATCGCGTCCGCACTCCGCTGACCTCGTTGCGGCTCGAGGCCGAGTCGCTGTCGCCCTCCGACGCCGCCCGCATCGGCGAAGGTGTCGACGCCGTGCAGCGCGCCGTCACCGGGGCGATCGAGCAGGCCCGTCGCCGCGGCCCCGACCCCGCGGCCTGCGACGCGGTGCCGGTCGTCGCCGAGCGCGTCGCGTTCTGGTCGGTGCTCGCCGAGGACACCGAACGTGACGTCACCGTCGACCTCGCCCCCGGCCCGCTGCCCGTCGCGCTGCCCCGCGGCGACCTCGAAGCCGTCGTGGACACGTTGCTGGGCAACGTCTTCGCTCACACCCCCGACGGGACGTCGTTCGCCGTGCGGCTCACACCGGAACCCGACGGCGGTGCCACCCTCACCGTCGCCGACGACGGCCCCGGCATCCCCGCGGGAGCCCCCGCGCTGCGCCGCGGGGTGAGCGGCGCCGGGTCGACGGGCCTGGGCCTCGACATCGCGCGCCGCTCCGCCGAACAGTCCGGCGGCGGACTGCGCCTGGAGTCGCCGGGGCGGGGGCTGCGGGTCGTGGTCGGTCTCGGACCGCCACGATCCTGACCGTAGGGTCGAGGACGGGCGGAGACGGCTCGTGGCCGCGCTGGTCGCCCTGCTCGTCGTCGCCGGAGCGGTCGTCGGCGTCGTCGCGTGGACGCGACTCGACCTGCACGCTCACCGACACGCTCGTCTCCTCGACGACGACGGGCGCTCCGGTCCCCGACCTGTGCGCGAGGTCGCCGCGGCCTGCGGGGGCTGTCGGTCGCAGGCGATGGCCGCGTCGCGGTCCGGCTCTCCGATCGCCCTGTCAGCTACGCCCCGCGACACCCTGGCCGACCCGATCCCCTCCGACGCCCGCCCGAACCACGGCGCGCAACCTCACGGTCGTCCCGTGCCTGATTCACGACCGTGAGGTTGCGCGCGGAGTCGGCAGGCCGGCCGTGGCGGCTTGCAGGACGCGGGGGCCCGAGTCGCAGCCGTCACACGACTTAGCGGGGCGTTAGGGATCGGGCAGCGCGGTGCTAGGCGGCGCGGCGGCATCGTCGTGCAGGTCGGGCGAACCCGACGAACACCGATCCGGAGGACACCGTGAACATCCGCCGCCCCGTCGTTCTCGCCGCCGCCACCGGCGTCACCCTGCTCGCCCTGACGGGCACCGCGCTGGCACTCGGCGCCGGGGGCGAGGACAGCACGACCCGCACCCCGACCGTGCCGACGACCTCCACGAGCTCGACAGGCGCGCCGCCCACCCCGTTGCTCACCGACGCCGTGCAGGCAGGCGTCGACCGTTCCGCCGCCGAGCAGGCGGCCGTGGCGCACGTGGGTGGCGGGCAGGTCGTGAAGGTGGAGCGGGAGTCCGAACACGACCGCCAGGTGTGGGAGGTCGACGTCCGGACGGGGTCGGGTGTGCGGGAGCTGCACGTCGACACCGCGACGGGCCAGGTGACCCGCGACCGCCTCGACGACGATGACGACCGCTACGACGACAGCCGCCACATCACGAACGGCGGTGGCGAGGACCACCGGGGCGGCGACGACCGCGGCCGCGGCGGTGACCACGACCGCTGGGACGACTGACGGCCTCGTGAGTGGCAATAGTCGCTCCAGCGACTATTGCCACTCACGGGCTGCTGCTACTTCGACCGCAGGCGACGCACGATGACGAAGATCGCCACCAGTACGCCGAGCACACCGACGACGGGCGCCAGCCGCTTGAGGACGGGCGCGCCGGCCGAGTCGAGCAGGTCGATCGCGTCGACCTCGCTGCGCAGCGGGCCACCCGTCGGCGTCGACTTCGGCGTCGTCACCGGCTTCGGGGCCTCGGTTCCGGCGGTGGCCGCCGTCGGGGCGCTGGTCGGCGCGGCCGCGGCGGGCGCGTCGGCCGACGGCGCCGCGTGTGCGGCGTCGGCGGCGGCGGAGCCGCTCAGCTTGTCGGTCAGGCACGACGCGAACTGCCCGATGATCTTCTCGCTGACGTCGGAGATGACGCCGCGGCCGAACTGGGCGGGACGGCCCGTGATCGAGAGGTCGGTGACCATCGTGACCTCGGTCTTGTCCGGCCCCTGGGCCACCATCGAGCCGGTGACCTTGGCCGCGGCGGTGCCGTTGCCGCGGGAGTCGCGGCCGGTGGCGTCGATGACGACCTTGTGGTTCGCGTCGTCACGCTCGACGTAGGTGCCCTTGCCCTTGTAGGTCAGGGAGATCGGGCCGAGCTTGACCTTGACGGTGCCGGTGAACGAGTCGTCCTCGTACTCGGTCAGGGTGGCGCCCGGGAAACACGGCGCGACCGTCTCCGGGTTGTTCAGGGCCGCCCAGGCCTCTTCGATCGGCGCCGCGATCGTGAACTTGTTCTCCAGCTGCATCGGTGAACTGCCTCCTCTTCGGGGCCACACTCCCGCCGACCGGGCGGGAGGGGCCGAAAAACCCCCGCACAACACTGTGGACGCCCACCCGGGTCGGGCGGGCGTCCACAGATGACGCTGTTGCTCAGCCCGCTGCCGCGAGCACCGCCCGGCCGGTCAGCACCCTTGCCAGGTGCTCACGGTAGTCGGATGCGGCGTCGGCGTCACTCGGTGCGGCAGTGCCCTCCGTCGCGTGCTCGGCCGCGGCACGTGCCGAGTCCTCGTTCGCCTGCTGTCCGACGAGGGCCGCCTCGACACCGCTCGCGCGGATCGGGGTGGTGCCCATGTTGGTCAGCCCGACGCGGGCCTCGGCGATCGAGCCGCCGTCGATGCGCAGGGCCACGGCGACCGCACACATCGACCAGGCCTGTGCGGTCCGGTTGAACTTCTCGTAGTGCGTGGCCCAGCCGGTGTACTTCGGGAACCGCACCTGGGTGAGGATCTCACCCTCGCCGATGGCGGTCGTGAAGTAGTCGACGAAGAACTCGCTCGCCGGCACGGTGCGGGTGCCGGAGGCGCCCGCGATGACGAACTCGGCGTCGAGCGCGAGCGCGACGGCACCGAGATCGCCGGCCGGGTCGGCGTGCGCCAGCGCGCCGCCGAGGGTGCCGCGGTGACGGACCTGCGGGTCGGCGACCGTGGCGGTGGCCTGCGAGAGCAGCGAGACGTGCTGCTTCACCAGGTCGTCACGCATGACGTCGTGGTGGGGGGCCATGGCGCCGATCGCGATGCGGTCGCCGTCCTCGGCGATCCGGCGCAGGTCGGCGATGCCGCCCAGGTCGATGATCACCGACGGTGCGGCGAGCCGCAGCCGCAGCACCGGCAGCAGACTCTGCCCGCCGGCGAGAATCTTGGCGTCCTCACCGGCGTCCCGCAGGGCCGCCACGGCCTCGTCCACCGACGAGGGCCGTACGTAGTCGAACTTGGCGGGGATCACTGGACCTCTCCCTGGGGGTTGTTCGGGTCGATCGAGCCGAGGCCCGCACCCGGCGAGTGGGTGTCGACGGGAGTCTCCTGCGTGCTGCGGCCCTGCGCCTCCTGGATGGCCCGCCACACGCGCTGCGACGTCGTCGGCATCTCGACCTCGGTGACGCCGAGGTGCCGGAGTGCGTCGATGACACCGTTGACGATGGCCGGGGTGGAGGCGATGGTGCCCGCCTCGCCGACGCCCTTGACGCCCAGCGGGTTCGAGGTGGACGGCGTGGAGACCGTCGACGACTCGAAGCTGGGCAGGTCGGCCGCCGACGGCAGCGTGTAGTCGACGAAGGTGCCGTTGACCAGGGTGCCCTGGTCGTCGTAGTTGGCCTCCTCGAAGAGCGCCTGCGCGATGCCCTGGGCGAGGCCGCCGTGGACCTGGCCCTCGGCGATGAGCGGGTTGACGACATTGCCGATGTCGTCGACGCAGACGTAACGGCGCAGCGCGACCTTGCCGGTCTCGGTGTCGACCTCCATCGCGGCGAGGTGCGTGCCGTGCGGGAAGGAGAAGTTCTCCGGGTCGTACACGGCCTCGGCGTCGAGGCTGGGCTCCATGTCCTCGGGGTAGTCGTGCGCCATGAACGCGGCGAACGCCAGCTCCTGGATGGCCTTGCCCTTGTCGGTGCCGCGGACGGTGAACTGGCCGGCGTTGAACTCGATGTCGTCCTCGGACGCCTCGAGCAGGTGTGCGGCCAGCTTCTTCGCCTTGGCGATGACCTTGTCGGCCGCCTTGACGATCGCGATGCCGCCGACGGCGAGCGACCGCGACCCGTAGGTGTCGAGGCCCTTCGGCGAGATCTGGGTGTCGCCGTGGAGGATCTCGACGTCCTCGAACGGCACACCGAGCTGGTCGGCGACGATCTGGCTGAACGCCGTCTCGTGGCCCTGGCCGTGTGCCGACGAGCCGGTGACGACCTCGACCTTGCCGGTGGCGAGCATGCGGATGCTGGCTGCCTCCCAGCCACCGGCGCCGTATGCGAGCGAGCCGAGGACACGGGACGGGGCGAGACCGCACATCTCGGTGAAGGTCGAGATGCCGATGCCG
The DNA here is from genome assembly GCA_001725415.1 of Pseudonocardia sp. SCN 73-27. Taxonomy (GTDB): domain Bacteria; phylum Actinomycetota; class Actinomycetes; order Mycobacteriales; family Pseudonocardiaceae; genus Pseudonocardia. The sequence goes on along the minus strand of MEGH01000038.1, from coordinate 112,210 downwards.
AGCTGGACCTTGTCACCGCGGGCGCGGCGCTCCTCCTGCTCGCGGCGCAGGCCGGCGTAGTCGAACGTCGCCATGGCCTGTTCGGTGGCCTGCTCGTAGTTCCCCGTGTCGTAGGTCAGGCCGACGACGGTGGTGAACGGGAACTCCTCGTGGGCGATCCAGTTCTGCTTGCGCAGGTCCATCGGGTCGCGGCCGAGCTCGACGGCGAGCTCGTCCATGATCCGCTCGATCGCGAACGTGGCCTCCGGACGGCCGGCGCCGCGGTAGGCGTCGGTCAGCGTCTTCGTGGTGAAGACGTTGGTGCACGTGAACTTCAGCGCCGGGAACTTGTAGATGGCGTTGAACATGAACGCGCCCAGGATCGGCACGCCGGGACCGACGAGGCCGAGGTAGGCGCCCATGTCGGCGAGGAGGTGGACGTCGAGGCCGGTGACCGTGCCGTCCTTCTTCGCCGTGATCGTGATGTCCTGGATCTGGTCGCGGCCGTGGTGGGCGGCGAGCAGGGACTCCGACCGGGTCTCGGTCCACTTGACCGGCTTGTTGAGCCGCTGCGCCAGGGCGACGCAGAGCATCTCCTCGGGCAGGACGCCGATCTTGCCGCCGAAGCCGCCGCCCACGTCGGGGGCGATGACGCGCAGCTTGGCCTCGGGGACGCCGAGGGTCACCGTCGTCATGGTGCGCAGGATGTGCGGGACCTGGGTGGCGGCCCAGACGGTGATCTGCTCACCGGTCGGGTCGACGACGCAGGACCGCGGCTCCATGAAGGCAGGGATGAGCCGCTGCTGGCGGAAGCGGCGCTTGAGCACGATCGAGTCGGGGTCGGCCTCGGCGGCCGCGATCGCCTCGTCGACGCTGCCGCCGGTGCCGGCGGCACCCGAGTCGAACACCCAGGTGGCGTTCTCGTTGGTGCCCAGGTCGGGGTGGACGAGGGTGGCGCCGTCGGCGAGGGCGGCCTCCATGTCGAGGACCGGCTCGAGCGGGTCGTAGTCGATCTCGACGAGGTCGGCGGCGTCGCGCGCCTCGGCGGGCGTGCGGGCGACGACCACGGCGACGCCCTCACCGGCGAAGTGCACGGTTCCGGTGGCGAGCAACGGACGCTGCGGCGACTTCATGTCGGGCGTGATCGGCCAGGCACAGGGCAGGCCGACGGCCTCGACGCCCAGGTCGGCGGCCGTGAAGACGCCGAGGACACCGGGGGCGGCCTCGGCGGCGGACTTGTCGACGCTCGTGATCGTCGCGTGGGCGATCGGGGACCGCACGACGAACATGTGCAGCGTGCCGTGCGGGGTGATCGCGTCGGTGTAGCGGGTGCGCCCGGTGATGAGGCGCGCGTCCTCCTTGCGGGTGCGCGCCTTGCCGAGCTCGGTGGTGGGTTCGGCGGTCGTGGTCATGCTCAGTTGCCTCCCGCGACGGGGGCCGGCGACTCGGTCGGGACCGACGCGCCGGGCTTCATCATCTGCGCGGCGCGCTGCACCGAGCGGACGATGTTCTGGTAGCCGGTGCAGCGGCAGAGGTTGCCCTCGATGCCTTCACGCACCTCGGTCTCGTCGGGGTCGGGGTTGTCCCCGAGCAGGTCGACGGCCGCCATGATCATGCCGGGGGTGCAGTAGCCGCACTGCAGTCCGTGGCACTCGTTGAACGCTTTCTGAACGGGGTGCAGCTCACCGTCGCGGGCGAGCCCCTCGATGGTCAGCACCTCGGCGCCGTCGGCCTGGACCGCCAGGACGGAGCAGGACTTCACGCTCTGCCCGTTCAGGTGGACGGTGCAGGCACCGCAGTTGCTCGTGTCGCAGCCGACGACTGTCCCGGTCTTGCCCAGACGCTCCCTCAGGTACTGAACCAACAACATTCGGGGCTCGACGTCGTCGGCGTAGTTCACGCCGTCGACCGTGACCCGGACCTGTGCCATGAGTCTCACTCCTCAACCGCGACGTCGGTGGCGTGTCGCGAGGACTACCGGGGGTGGTGTCGCCCCGCCGCGGCGGACCGCGCGGGGCACCGCGCACGCGTGTGGCGGTCGACACATCACACTCCCGATGATCGACCCGTGCAACACGCTCGGCGGGCGTCGACGCAGGTCACGGGGCGTGTGCGTGCCCGATCGGGTCATCGGTCCCGCAACCGCGGAGCGGTTGGCCCCCCTGAAACGCACATGCGGTGCAGTCTCGCCGGCCGCTTCATCCGTTCGGACTAGCCCTGTCGGTGTGGCCGCGACCCACCCGGCCCGGTCGGGCGAAGCGGCGCCGTCGTGCGGTGCCGCCACGCACCCCACCACAGCCCGGCTCCGTAGCCGAGGTCGTCGAGCCGGTGCGCCGCGATGTGGGAGAGCGGTCCGGGGCCGCCTGCGTCGTGGGCGCGGTGGGTCCACCAGTCGACGACGCCCTCGGCCACCGCGGCAACCGCGACCGCACGACGGGCCCGCCGCGAGACGAGGCACGCGAGCACGGCGAGCGGCCAGAAGTGCCGGGTGAGCGCCGACCCGGTCTGCGCGACCGCGCCGAGCAGCCCCGCCCCCGTCAGCCGGGCAGCGGCGAGCCGGGGCCGGTCGAGCTTCCCGAGCTTGCGCGACAGGCGTTCGGCCCCGCCGACCGTGACCGCCGCGGCGAGCGCCGTCGCGCCGCGGCGCTGCACCAGCAGCAGCGCGCACACCGCCGCCGACCACGGCGAGAGCACCATCGGCGGCACCGCACCCTGGTGCCGCAGGGCCAGCGGGGCCGCACCGGTCCCGTAGAAGGCCTTGCGGCCCAACCACTGCCGGACGTCGACGCGATGGTCGTGCGCGACGTGGGACGCCGGCTCGTAGCGCAGCCGCCAGCCCTGGGCGTGCAGCCGCAGCACGAGGTCGACGTCCTCGGCGACGTGCAGCGCCTCGTCGAACCCGGTGCCGACGGCGTCGCGGCGCACCAGTAGCGCGGCACTGGGCACGTAGGCGACCCGCGAGCGCGGGACGACGGGCGCCGCGTCGAGCCCGAGGTCCAACGACGACCGGACGGCCTCGTAGCGGCTCACCCACGTCGTACCGGCCTCGAGCGCGACGATCCGCGGGGCCGCGAGCCCGACGGCGGGGTCGGCGAAGCGGTCGAGCAGCGGCTCGAGCCAGCCGGGACGCGGGACGACGTCGGAGTCCAGGAAGGCGACCAGGTCGGTCGTGGCGGCGGCGAGCCCGGCGTTGCGGGCGGCGGCCGGGCCCTTCGCGCGCTCGTGGCGCAGCACCGTGACCGGGCGGTCGTGGGTGACGGCGACCGGGACGGCCGATCCGTCGTCGACGACGACGATCCCGCCCAGGTCGGCGGGCAGCGCTGCGAGCAGCCGGACCAGCCCGGCCGTGCGGTCCTTCACCGGGACGACGACGGTGACGTCCTTCGCAGCCGGGCGCTCCAGGGCCGCGGCGGGAGGGGCGGGCTGGGCCAGTCCCCCGTCGAGCAACCGCCGCGCGAGCGCGCGCGAGGCCGGGTCGGCAACGACGATCCCGTTGTCCCTCATCAGGGAACGGGCCTTGGCGGTGAGATGCACCAGTCGCGGCGGCGCCCCGCCCAGCAGCGCGGCACCGCCGTCGAGAATCCGGGTCCGCCGGTCGAGGACGACCCGGAACCCGTCGGGGAGCCGGGTGTCGGCCGGGCCCGTCATCCCTGATGGCCCAGCAGCCGCGACAGCTCCTGGCCCGCGGTCACGATCAGCTCGACGAACCGGTCGTGATCCTCCGGCGAGTAGCGCGCCGTCGGGACCGGGGTCGCCACCGACCCGTGGATGCCGTGCGCGTCGAACACCGGCGCCGCGAACCCGACGGCGTGCGCGAGCTTCTCCCCGTCGGTGCGGTCCCAGCCGCGCTCACGGATGCGGTCGAGGTCCTCGTTCAGCTTCTCCGCCGACGGCGGCGCGAACCCCGCCACCGGCGACGCCTCCGCCGCCGCGAGCACCGCCTCCACCTCGGCCGGCGGCAGGTGCGCCATGATCACCCGCCCCGACGAGCCCCACAGCAGCGGCTGCGGCTGGAACAGCGGCAGCGTGAACGCCAGCGGATGACTGCACCGCACCTGCTCGACGAACATCATCGAGCGCTGTTCGGGCAGGTAGCGCGAGAGCTGGCAGGTCTCGTCGCAGGCCGCGACGACCCGCTGCAACGTGGGGCGCGCCAGCTCCTCGACGCTCCACCGCGACGACAGCAGGAATCCGAGCCGCAGCAGCTCCTCGCCCGGGTGGTAGAGCCGGGTCTCGGCGTCGTAGCGGACCATGCCCTGCGGTTCGAGCAGCCGCGTCAGCCGGTGGACGGTGCTGGTGGGCAGGCCGAGCGTCGTCGACAGCTCGGTGAGGGAGAGCGGGCGCGGGCTGTCGGCGACCGTCCGGATGATCTCGATCGCCCGGGCGACGGTGCCGAGCGACTCCCCGGAGCGCGCGGCCCCGGGTCGGGAGGTCTGGGTCATCACCGGCCATTCTGCCGCCCCGTGAGTGGCGTTACCGGCTATGGCCGATAACGCCACTCACGAGGTCGGTCATGGGCACGCCTTCCGCGCACAGGGTCACTCCAGCGCGCGCTGCATGTAGCTCTGGTCCGGAGTCGCGTCGGAGGTGGAGATCAGCTCGCGCAATGCCTTGCCGCCGATCGCGGCGCGGTCGCCGGGCGCGGCGTCGGCCATCGCCCAGTAGGCGCGGCGGCCGATCGCGACGGCCCGCGGGTCGGCCGCGAGCAGCCGGTCGCACCAGCGGGCGACGGCGTCGTCGAGGTCGGCGTCGTCGACTGCCTCCGTGGCGAGCCCGGCGGCGACGGCCTCCGCGGGGCCGAGCGGCTCCCCACCGTAGAAGAGGGAGAACGCCCGCCGCGGGCTCAGGTGCGGGTGCAGCATGCCCATCGCGATCAGCGGGAACATGCCGCCGCGGACCTCGGGCGTCGCGAAGCTCGCGGTGGACCCGGCCACGACGACGTCGCACATGGCGACGACGCCCAACCCGCCCGCGTTGGCCGGTCCTCGCACCTTCGCGACGACCGGCACCGCCGACGTGCGCAGCGCCCGGTCGAGCTCCACGAAGGCGTCGGCGTAGCGCGCCCGGTGCTCGGCGACCGACACACCTGCCGCGGGGCCGCCGATCTCGCCGCCGGCGCAGAAGACGTCGCCGGCCGCGGCGAGGACGGCGACGCGCGCGCCCTGCCGTTCCGCGTCCCCGAGGCCGGAGGCGAGCGCCGAGATCGTCGCCAGGTCCCAGGTCTCCGAGGGCCTGCGGTCGACGAGCAGCGTCGCGACTCCACCGGTCGCCGAAAGAGAGACCGGGGTCATCCGCGGTACTTCCGGTCGCGGGCGACGTACTCGGGCAGCTCGAGCAGGTCGTTGAGGTCGGCGAAGCTCACCGGGACGTCGGGGGCGTTGCCGGCGAGCAGCTCGCCGAGCATGCGGCGGCTCGCGTCCATCGCGGCCATCATCAGCTCGATCGGGTACAGCACCATGTCGACGCCGACCTCCGACAGCTCCGCCGCCGTCAGGGTCGGGCCGACGCCGGTGCGCGCGGCGTTGAACACGAGCGGCAGCGTCGTCGCGGCCCGGACCTCCCGCAACTCGTCGAGGTTCCGGACGGCGTCGACGAAGATCGCGTCGGCACCGGCCTCCGCGTAGCGGCCCAGCCTGTCGACGACGGACGCCATCCCCTCCGGGGCCAGCGCGTCGGTGCGGGCGATGATCGCGGGGCCACCACCGGCCGAGGCGTCAGCGGCGGCACGCACCCGGGCGGCGGCGTCGTCGGGCGAGAGCACCCGCTTGCCGTCGACGTGCCCGCAGCGCTTCGGGTCCTGCTGGTCCTCGATGTGCACGCCGGCGACGCCGATGCGCCCCAGCTCCTGGACGGTGCGCGCGGCGTTGAGCGGTCCGCCGTACCCGGTGTCCCCGTCGACGATCAGCGGCGTCTCGACGACCGCGGCGATCCGCCGGTACATCCCCGTCGTCTCCGCCATGCCGAGAAGCCCGACGTCGGGCAGCCCGTAGCCGGACGCCGTCGTCGCGAAGCCGCCGCAGTAGACGACCTCGGAGCCACTGCACGACACCAGCTTCGCGGTGAAGGCGTCGTAGGCACCGGGTGCGATCAGCAGCTCGGGACGGGCGAGACGGTCGGACAACCACTTAGACAACACGTGCTCCTCGGTCGGTCGCGCGGACGGTGCCGGCCGCGCGGGAGGGCAGCGTCTCGCGCGTCCAGTAGGCGCACGCGACGCTGATCAGGCAGGTGACGGCGGTGTAGACGGCGACGAGCGTCGACGAGCCGCCGGACGCGGCGACCAGTGCCGTCGCGATGAGCGGGGTGAGGCCGCCGGCGATGACGCCCGACAGCTGGGAGCCGAGGTTGACCCCGCTGGCGCGGACGTCGGGGTCGAACAGCTCCATGAACCAGGCGGCCTGCGGGCCGTAGAGCATGCTGTGGCCGACATTGAAGAACACGAAGATCGCGATGATCGCCAGGACCGGGACCTTCGAGTCGAGCAGCCAGAAGAACGGGAATGCCCACACCGCGCAGAACAACGACCCGTACAGGTAGAGCGACCTTCGCCCCACCGTGTCGGACCAGCGCGCGAACAGCGGCACCGTGATCAGCCCGCCGATGCCCGTCACCAGCAGGGCGATCTCCATCGACAGGTTCGAGTAGCCCAGCGGCTTCTTCGCGTACGCGATCGCGAACGTGCAGGGGATGAAGAAGCCGATGTTGTCGGAGACGCGCAGGCCCGTCGTCAGCAGGATCGGGCCGGGCTGGCGGCGGATGACCTGCCACAGCGGGTTGCGCACGCGCTGCCCGGTGCGGGCCATCTCGGTGAACGTGGGCGTCTCGCCCACCTTGAGCCGGATGAACAGGCCGACGACGATCAGCGGCGCCGAGATCCAGAACGGGACGCGCCAGCCCCAGTCGGAGAACGCCTGGTCCGACATCGACGCCCGGGTCACGAGCAGGACCAGCGTCGACAGCGTGAGGCCCGCGGGGACGCCGAGCTGGGCCCAGCCGCCGGAGCGGCCGCGACGGTCGACCGGCGAGTGCTCGGTGGCCATCAGGACGGCCGAGCCCCACTCGCCGCCGACGCCGAAGCCCTGCAGCAGCCGCAGCACGACCAGCAGCAGCGGCGCCGCGGCCCCGATCGTCTCGTAGGTGGGGACGAAACCGATGAGGAACGTCGCGATGCCACCGGTCAGCAACGTCATGACCAGGGCCTTCTTGCGGCCGATCCGGTCGCCCATCCACCCGGCGACGATGCCGCCGATGGGCCGGGCGATGAAGCCGACCGCGAACGTCGACAGCGACTGCAGCGTGGCCGCGGTGTCGCTGGAGTTCGGGAAGAACAGCGCCGGGAACACAAGCGCCGCAACGGTTCCGTAGAGGATGAAGTCATACCACTCGATCGCCGAGCCGACGAAGCTCGAGACCAGGACGCGGCGCAGCGGACCGCGCACACGGGTCTCGGCGGCGTCGGCCGCCGCGGGTGTTCCGGCGGTGTCGCTCATGGTGCTCCTGAGGTCCGGGCCGACATCGTCGACCGCCCGGGCAGTTTCCACTCAGCGGGAATCACTTCCACTCAGTGTCGCCCGAGTGTCAGTGGCCTGCACCGCGGTGTCAAGACGACACCCGTCACGGATGGCAGGCTGCACGTGTGACGGCACCACTGCTCCCGCGGTACGGCACCGCCTCACTCGCCGAGGTCCTCCCCTCGGTCCTCGCCGCACTCGGTGTTCCCGGCCCTGCGCCGATCCCGATGCCGCCGGTCCGCGCCGCCTGCGTCCTTCTCGTCGACGGGCTCGGCACCGAGCTGCTGCGCACCCACGCCGCCGACGCCCCCTTCCTCTCCGCGATGCCCGACGCCGGGCCGCTGACCGTCGGGTTCCCGTCGACGACCCCGATCAGCCTCGCGTCACTCGGCACCGGCCTGCCGCCCGGCGGCCACGGACTCGTCGGCCTCTCCTTCGACCCCGGCGACCAGGCCCTCCTCGACGTCCTGCGCTGGACCCGCGCCCGCGACGGCAAGCACGTCGACCAGCGCGACGCCCACGTCCCCGAGGTCGTGCAGCCGTCGGACACCGCGCTGCAGCGGGCCGCCGCCGACGGGGTCGTCGTCACCGCCGTGGCCCCTGCGTTCCAACGGGAGTCGGGCCTCACCCGGGCCGCCCTGCGCGGCGGAACGTTCCGCGGGGTGCTCGCGCTGGGCGACCTCGCCGCCGAGATCGACGCCGCCCTCACCGGCCCCGGGCGGCGCCTCTGCTACGGCTACCACTCCGACCTCGACACCCTCGGCCACGTCCACGGCCCCGGCACGCTCCCCTGGCGGCTGCAGCTGCGCCAGATCGACCTCCTGGTGTCGACGATCGCCGCCGCCCTCCCGCCCGACGCCCTCCTCGTCGTCACCGGGGACCACGGGATGGTCACCGTCGACCGCGCCCCCGACTTCGACACCGACGAGACCCTGCAGGCCGGGGTCACGCTGCTGGGTGGCGACGCCCGGGCGAGGCACGTCTACACGGCGCCCGGCGCCGCGGCCGACGTCCTCGCGACGTGGCAGGACGTGCTGGGCGGCGACGCCTGGGTCGTCACCCGTGACGAGGCCGTCGCCGCCGGCTGGTTCGGGCCGCTGGGACCGCACGTCGCCGGGCGGATCGGCGACGTCGTCGCCGCGATGCGCGGCGGCACCGCCCTGGTGCGCAGCCAGGCCGAACCCAAGCTCGCGAAGCTGGTCGGCCAGCACGGCTCCCTGACCAGCGCCGAGCAGCTCGTCCCGCTCCTGGTCGCAGGCCCGGAGAGCTGACCGCGCAACCTCACTGTCGCCACGCGGCCCGGAACCGACCGTGAGGTTGCGCCCGACTTCTCGCGCCGAGGGCCTACGGGGCCGCCACCGCGGGGAAGGCGCTGAACGCCGTGTCGGCGCACCCGCGAGCAGCGGCCGCGGCGCGGGCGGCGCGGGCCAGGCGCGGGTCGTCGGGTGTGGAGGCCAGGTTCTCCGAGACCATCGTCGCCGCCGACGCAGCAGCGGCGGCAGCGAGGAACACCGCCGTGGCGGCGTCGGCGCGCAGGTTGCGGTTGCCGTCGGTCACGAGCGGGGCGGCCAGCGCGGCGACCTCGGCGGCGGCCTCGGCGGTAGCGAGCGGGACGTCGGCGGCATGCGAGCGGGCGGCGGCCTCCTCCGCGGTCTTCCGCGCCGCCATGAACGCCGAGTAGGCGGCGATGTCGTCGTCGGCGAGCGTGGAGGCCGAGGCGCGCAGTCGGTCCGCCAGGTCGGCGCCGGGCGCGCCCGGGGCGAACCGCGACGCCATCCCCGCCAGCGCGGCCGCCTGTGCGGCGACGAGCGCCGCCACCGCACCACCGGCCGGTGCGGGGGTGCGGGCGGCGACGTCGTCGAGCAGGTCGCGCACGGTGCGGTCGGACAGGCTCACGAGAGGTTGACGATGTTGCCGTCGGCGTCGACGTCGATCTCGTGCGCCGCGGGGTGGGTGCCCAGGCCGGGCATGGTCCGCATGTCGCCGCAGATCGGGTAGACGAAGCCCGCCCCGACGGACGCACGCACCTCGCGCACCGGCAGGCGCCAGCCCGTCGGAGCGCCCTTCAGCGACGGGTCGGACGAGATCGACAGGTGCGTCTTCGCGATGCAGACGGGCAGGTCGCCGAACCCGTTGCGCTCGTAGTTGTCCAGCTGCCGGGAGGCGGCGGGGGCGACGTCGACGCCGTCGGCGCCGTACACCTTCGTCGCGACGATCTCGATCTTCTCGCGCAGCGAGGCGGCGTCGGGGTAGAGGAACGCGAAGTCGGAGGGCTCGTCGGCGGCCTCGGCGACGGCCTGGGCGAGGTCGGCGCCGCCGCGGCCGCCGTCGGAGAAGTGCGTCGACACCGCGGAGCGGACGCCCACTGAGGCGGCGATCTCGGCGATGGCGGCGTGCTCGCTGGGGTGGTCGTCGGGGAAGGCGTTGATCGCGACGACGGGCGTGACGCCGTGGATGCGGATGTTCTCGATCTGCTTGCGCAGGTTGGCGCCGCCCTCGTGGACCTCGTCGGGGTTCTCGGCGAGCAGCGCCTCGGGCAGCGCCTTGCCTGCGACGATGCGGTGGTTGCCGGAGTGGGCCTTCAGCGCCCGGACCGTCGTCACCACGACAGCGGCGTCCGGAACCAGGCCCGAGGCGCGGCACTTGATGTTGAAGAACCGCTCGGCGCCCATGTCGGCGCCGAAGCCGGCCTCGGTGACGAGGTAGTCGCCCGCGTGGATGCCGATGAGGTCGGCGACGACGGACGAGTTGCCGTGCGCGATGTTGCCGAACGGTCCGGCGTGGACGAGGACGGGCGTGTTCTCGAGCGTCTGCATCAGGTTGGGGCGCAACGCGTCGACCATGATCGCGGCCATCGCGCCTGCACCCTTGATGTCCTCGGCGGTGACGGCGGACCCGTCGCGGCGGTAGCCGACGACGATGCGGCCGAGCCGGGCCCGCATCTCCGGGATCGACGTCGACAGGGCCAGGATGGCCATGACCTCGGACGCCGCGGTGATGTCGAAACCGGTCTGGCGGGGCACGCCGTCGAGGCGCCCGCCGAGGCCGACGACGATGTTGCGCAGGGCCCGGTCGTTGACGTCCAGAACGCGTCGCCACGTGATGTCGTGCTGGTCGATCCCCTGCTCGTTGCCCTGGAACAAGTGGTTGTCGAGCACCGCGGACAGCATGTTGTGGGCGGCGGTGACGGCGTGGAAGTCGCCGGTCAGGTGCATGTTGAGGATGTCCATGGGCACGACCTGCGAGTAGCCACCACCCGCGGCACCGCCCTTGATCCCGAACGTCGGGCCCATCGAGGGCTGGCGGATCGCGATCGTCGCCCGTTTCCCGATGTGGGAGAACGCCTGCCCGAGCCCGACGGTGGTGGTCGTCTTGCCCTCGCCCAGCGGCGTGGGGGTCACCGCGGACACGACGACGTACTTGGCCTTCGGCCGGTCGGCGAGCTCCTGCACGGCCGAGAGCTTGATCTTCGCGACGTCGTCGCCGTAGGGCTGGAGCAGGTGCGGCGGGATGTCCATGGCCGCGGCCACCTCGTCGAGGGGCTTGAGATTCGCTCCGCGTGCGATCGTCAGGTCGGAGGGGAAGCCCATGAACGTCCTCATCTTCGAGCGGCAGTGCGACGGCGCGTCCGTCGTCCCTCCCGAGGCTATGTGACCCACGCCTCTTGACAAGAAAGCAGGGTGATCGTCACAAACGTCCGCCTGGGCCGGGCTCCCACTTGTGCATCGCCACAAGACAGGTGTCGACGATCGTCGCCAGCAGGGCACGACCCTCGCGGGCCGACGCGCCGGTGGGGTCGCCGAGGATGCCGTTCGCGCTGGCCGCCGCGGTCCCGCCTGCGCGCAGGAGCGGGAGCAGCTCGGAGAGCGGCGCGGTGTTGCCGGGCTCGGCGCGGTCGGCATGCACGGTGGCGGGGGCGATCGCCGCCATCAGGGAAGTCTCGGTGCGACCGGCGTGCGGGTCGCCACCCGGTGTGCCGCAGGGGACCCAGGCGGCGTCGCGCCCCTCGTAGCGCAGCCGTTCGACGGCCTCGACCACCGTCACGAGGTTGCCGCCGTGGCCGTTGACGAACAGCAGCCGCCCGGCCCAGCGGCACGCGGACCGCCCGTACTCGACGAGCAGCAGCCGCAGCGCATCGTGTCCGATCGACACGGTGCCGGGGAAGCCCTCGTGCTCCCCCGCGGCCCCGTAGGCAACGGCCGGGGCGACGACGAGCGACGGCTCGGCGGCGAGCATTCCGGCGGCGACGGCCTCGGCGATCCGCACGTCGGTGTCGAGCGGCAGGTGCGGTCCGTGCTGCTCGACCGACCCGACAGGCACGAGCAGCGTCGGGCGCGTGGAGCGCAGCTGTGGCCAGGTGAGATCCCGCAACAGGGGCACGCGCGGACCTTAACGCCCGTCGAGACCGACGGGAGTGCTGTTTCCGGGCGCGCCGACAGCACTGGTGTCGATCTCGGCGACGAGCCTCTCCGCGTCGGCGATCGCGGCACCCACGCGGCGCGGGGCGAGGGCGTCGCCGATCCGGTTCGGACCCACGCGCGGGCGCGGCGGGGTGGCGACCACGACCGCGTCGACCTCCCTCGTGTGCTCGCGTCCCGTGGGGTGGTGCAGCAGCGTCACCGCGACCCGCCCCGCGGACGTGCGCGTCGCGGCGAGGACCACCGTGTCCGGGGTACAGCGGATCCCGAGCGCGGCCGCGCGCCGCCGGAACATGGGCCGGTGCAGGGTGAGGCCGAGGTCCTGGCCGACGACCATCGCCGCCGCGACGACCTCCACAGCGCATCCGCGCTCGGCGAGCAGTTCCGCGACCGACGTGGCCTCGTGGAACCCCGTCCCGTCGACGACCAGTACCTCGCCGCGGGGGTCGGCTGATCCGTCGAGCACGTCGACGACGTCGTGCACGCCGCTGACGGCCCAGGTCGGCCGGTCGGGGATGCCGCCCGTGGCCCGGATGACGAGCCCACTCTCCTGTTCCGTCTCGACGCCCGTGCACAGCTCCACCCCGGCCACCCGGCACTCGGCGACGAGGTCGTCGACCAGCGTCATGAGCTCCCCGCGGCCCGGGGCGCGGGCGGGGCGCGGGCGGCGAGCGCGAGCGTCCCGCCGAGGTGGTCGGATCGTTCGACGAGCCGCACCCGCATCCCCCGCTGCGCCGCCGACGCCGCCGCCCGCAACCCGGCCGGCCCACCCCCGACGACCAGCAACCCCACAGGACCCGCCGAGTTCGACAGGAGACTGGTTCCGATCATGATCGAACCGGTCTGGTGCCGAACTCGGCGGGAGTCGTCGGGGCGCGGGCGGACCGCGCACGACAACGGCCGGTTCATGCCGACGTTCGCCGTGCACTCCTGGTTGCAGCCGATGCAGGTCCGCGCCCCGGTGCCCGACGCCCATTGCGGGTCGGCGATCTGACCGCGGACGACCCCGACGAGGTCGCAGTGCCCAGCCGTCAGAGCGGCGCGGGCGTCGTCGGGACGGGTGTAGCGGCCCGCGCCCAGGACCGGCACCGAGACCGCCGCCCGGACCGCCGACGGCAGCGCCGCCGCATACCCCGCCGGAACCGGCGAGGGGGCCTCGACCAGCTCCAACGTCTGCGTCGCCAGTCCGACGGAGGTGCTCAGGTAGTCGACGTCGGGCTCCACGAGCCGGGCGGCGGCCACGGCGTCGTCGACCGTCAGTCCGCCGGGGACGTCCTCGCCGCCACCGAGCCGCACCCCGAGCACCCGGTCCGGTCCGATGGCCGCACGCACGGCGTCGACGACCTCTTCCAACAGGCGCGTCCTGGCGATGCCGTACGCGTCCGTGCGCAGGTTCGCGCCCGGCGCCAGGAACGCCCGCAGGATCGAGGCCTGCGACGCCTGGAGCTCGACGCCGTCGAACCCGCCCTCGACGCACCGCGCCGCGACGTCGGCGTAGGCCGCGACCAGCTCGTGGATCTGTCCGACCGTCATCGCGACGGGCACCTCGCGGAACATCGGGTCCGGCATCGCCGACGGCCCCCACACCGGCGCCTGCGAGTACAGCCCCGACGACTGCGGGCCGTTGTGGTTGAGCTGCGCCAGCACCGGGACCCCGTGTGCGTGGACGGCCTCGGTGAGCTGCCGGTACGCGTCGAGCACGCGGGGGTCGTGGCCGCGGATCATCTGCTCGTAGGGGCGGTCGCCGGGATGCACCGCGTGCTCCTCGGTGATGACGAGCCCGGCCCCGCCGGCCGCCCGCGCCGCGTAGTGGTCGATGTGCCGCGTGCTCGGCAGTCCGTCCTCGGCGAAGCCGGTGAGGTGCGCGGCGAAGACGACCCGGTTCTTCAACCGCAGCGGCCCGAGCTGCAGGGGCGAGGACAACGGGTCCGGCCCGAGCGCAGTCCGCCCCACCGAACGCCTGGTCAGAGCTCGTGAGTGGCGATATTGGCTATAGCCAATATCGCCACTCACAGGGGCTCTTCCCTCGCGGACCGCCTCCTGGATGCCGCGGGGTGCGACGCAGTCGCCGGCGCGGGGGAGGTCGGGGCGCGCGGACCAGAGGGTGTCGTCGGGGAGGCGTTGGACGCAGTCGACGACGACCGTGCACGGGACGCGACGGACCTCGGCGGTGTGGACGTCGACGAGCTCCGCCGTTCCGTCCGCAACGGACCTGACCTCGGCGAACGCCGCGATCGTGACGCCCGCGCGCAGGAGCCGGGCGTGGGCTCCTGAAACGTCGGCGCCGGGACCGAGGCGCATCCCCGCCGCAGGGTCGGGCGTGACCAGGGTGCAGCGGTGCCCGGCCGCGGCGAGCAGCTCGGCCACCCCGATCGCGACGGCGTCGCCGACGGGATCGGACACGACGACATCCAGCTGCACCAACGGCCCCGTCCCGCAGCTGAGCTGGGCGAAGGGGCCGTTCGTGCAGTCGAGAAGCTCTGCAGCGGGGATGCATTCCACCCCGGAGCCCACCCGGAACGACGGCGGACGCGGGCGCGAGCCCGTCGCGAGGACGATCTCGACACCCCGATCGGAGAGGTCCGCGGGCGTCACTGTGCGGCCCGTGGTCACCCGGACGCCGAGGTGCGCGAGCTCGCGTTCCCACCACTCGATCAGCAGCCGGAGCCGGTCGCGGCCGGGCAGGGCGGCGGCGAGGCGCAGCGCACCGCCGAGGTGGTCGTCGCGCTCGACGAGGTGCACAGACCGCCCCTCCAGCGCGAAGTTCCGCGCCGCCTCGAGCCCGGCCGGCCCTCCCCCGACGACGAGGACCTCCCCGGTCCCCTGCGCCACCGGCGACGGGAAAGGAGGCGCCGCGTCGTCGGAGACCACGACGTTGCGCGGGTCCCGGCCCGCCCACCACCGGCCGGAGAGGGTCGGCGGCCGGACCCGGTCCGGTGTCCCGGCGCGGACCAGGGCGACGAGGTCGGGATCGGCGATCTGTGCCCGGGTCATCTCGACGGCGTCGGCGACGCCGTTGTCGAGACCCTCCTGCGCGAGGGACGGGGAGGCGACCGAGCCCTGCCACACCACCGCGCATCGCGTGTCCACAATGGACTTAACGGTCGTGGACAGCTCCCGGTTGACCCCGGGCGGGGTGTGCATGTCGGGGCGGGTGGCCGCCGTGGAGAAGCCGCCCCCGCGCACCGGCACGAGATAGTCGACGACGCCCGCGACGGCGTCGACCACCGGCGCGATGGAGGACGGCGTGATCCCGGTCCAAGGGGTGAGCTCGTCGCAGCAGAGCCGCAGCCCCAGGACGGCATCGCCGATCGCGTTGCGGACGACGTCGAGTACTTCGATGACCAGCGAGGAGTCCCCGCAAGAGACGCACTGCCGCAGCAGCGCGTACTGCCCGGCGTCGATCTCCACCCCGTCGAGCCCGGAGGAGACGGCGAGCAGGGCAGCGGAGCGGAACCCGTCGACGAGCGCGGTCCGGTCGTAGGAAGCCGAGGTCCACAGGACCGGCGCCCCGTGGAGGACAGACCCCTGCGAACCCGCATGCCCGAGCGACGCCAGCACCAGCGCCGGACGGCAGGCGGCGGCGACAGCGGCCCACCCGTCGACGGCATCGGAAAAGAGCGGCGCCCGCGCATACGGATGGTCCGACGGATGCACCGACGCCGTCTCCGTGACGACGACGCCGCACCCACCCGTGGCCCGCGCCGCGTAGTAGGCGACGTGCCGCGCCGAGAACGCCCGGCCGTCCCCGAGACTGGTCTCGTGCGGCCCGAACAGCACCCGCGAGGGCGCGACGCGACCCCGCAGCGGCCAGGGGGACGTCAGCGCGGACACGGAGGGAGATGCACGGCACCGGACCCGGTCGGGCGGGTCCGGTGCCGGCCGTCTCAGGCGCCCTGGAAACCGACCGGCCGGCGCAGCCCGGAGTCGGACTCCGAGGCGCCGAAGCCGGCGAGCGGGCTGGTCTCGCACGCACGGTCCGGGCGGTCGACGACAGGGGGGCGGGTCGTCAGCGTCAGCGGGACCGGCGCCTTCGGCGTGCGCGAGTTCCGCGGGGCCGAGCGGCTGTGGTCGACGTCGGACTTCGGGATCAGCGTCTCGCCGTCGCGGGCCGCGAGGGCCTGCTCGCCGAAGCCGCGGACGCACTCGGGGTCGGGGCCGTCGAGGGGCAGGCCGGTGAAGAACTTGGCCGCCATGCAGCCGCCCTGGCACGAGTCGTAGTGCATGCATCCGGAGCAGGCGCCGCCGGTCTGCGGCTGACGCAGCTCGGTGAACAGCTCGGACTCCTGCCACACCTTCTGGAACCCGCCCTCGGAGCGGACGTTGCCCGCGAGGAAGTTCTCGTGGATCGCGAAGGGGCAGGCGTAGACGTCGCCGACCGGGTCGATCAGGCAGACGACGCGACCCGCGCCGCACAGGTTCAGCCCGGGCAGGGCCTCGCCGTAGGCGGAGAGGTGGAAGAAGGAGTCGCCGGTGAGGACCTGGTCGCCGCGCTCGACGAGCCAGTCGTACATCTGGCGCTGCTGCGACGGCAGCGGGTGCAGCTCGTCCCACACGTCGGCGCCGCGGCCGGAGGGGCGGAGCCGGGTGATGCGCAGCTGGGCGCCGAACTTGTCGGCGATGGCCTTGAACTCGTCGAGCTGGTCGACGTTCTGCCGCGTCATGACGACGCTGATCTTCGGCTGGGCGAACCCGGCCTCGGCGAGGTTCTCCAGCGCCCGCATCGCGGTGGAGTAGGAGCCCGGGCCGCGGACGTGGTCGTTGACGTCGGCGGTCGCGCCGTCGAGGGAGATCTGGATGTCGACGTAGTCGGTCGCCGCGAGCTGGGCGGCGCGCTTCTTGTCGAGCTTGATGCCGTTCGTGGAGAACTTGACGCCGACGTCGTGGGAGATCGAGTAGTCGAGCAGCTCCCAGAAGTCGGGGCGCACCGTGGGCTCGCCGCCGCCGATGTTGATGTAGAAGACCTGCATCCGCTGCAGCTCGTCGATGACGGCCTTGGCCTCGGCGGTGGTGAGCTCACGCGGATCGCGACGGCCCGACGACGACAGGCAGTGCACGCACGCGAGGTTGCACGCGTAGGTCAGCTCCCAGGTCAGGCAGATGGGTGAGCTGAGCCCGTACTGGAAGTGGTCGACGAGCTTCACGTGCGCTCCCTGCTTACGTGGTGGTGGGACGGGCCTCGATGGTCCCGGAGGCGGCGAGGCCGGCCAGGGCCGTGAGGTACGCGGGGCGTTCGGTCTCGGCAACGCCCGCCGCGTCGATCGCGGCGTGCACGTCGGAGTGCTTCTCCAGCCCGGTGACGACGTCGACGAGCTGCGGCGTCTTCAGGAAGGAGAGCTTGCGCGTCCCGAAGTGGTAGACGAGTGCCCCGAAGGACTCGGGCCGCAGGGAGACCTGCGGGCTGCAGCGGTACGCGGAACCCGGGTCGAACCCGGGGTCCGCGCCACCGGCGGTCGGGTCAGTAGACACCGCACATACCGTCGATCGAGACCTCTTCGACGAGGGTCTCCTCGACGAGCGGCTCCTCCTGCGAGGCGGTGGACTGGGTGTTCTCGGCCGGCGCCATCGGCTGTCTCCCGTCGTTGGGTGGTGCGTGGGACGAACTGGACGCTAAATGGCACCCGGTGCCAATGCAAGGGTGACCTGGACCGCCGACCTGTCCGGCCCCACCCGTTCGGAGGGGTCCGGACAGGACCGTTCAGACTTGACGACGTGAGTGCTCCGACGTTGCTGCACCTCTGCACGCCGGCCGAGTGGCGGGCGGCCCTGGCCGACGGCGCGCTCGGGCTGTCGGGGGCGGCGGGCCGGTCGATGGCCGAGTCCGGGTTCGTGCACCTGTCGACGGCCGAGCAGGTCGCGCTGCCCGCCACCAGGCTGTTCGCGGGGCGCGAGGACATCGTGGCGCTGGCCGTCGACGCCGGCCGGATCGCGGACCTGCGCTGGGAGCCGGGCCTGCCGGACGACCCGTCGGACATGGTCTTCCCGCACGCCTACGGCCCGGTGCCGACGGGTGCGGTCGTCGCCGTGCTGCCGTTCCGCCCGCGCCCCGACGGTGGTTTCGACGCGCCCGGCGGTCCGCCCGCCCGGGTCGACGCCGTCGCCCGTCGTGACGCGATGGCGTACTCGGTGCTGCGCCGGCTCGCGACGTCGGAGCAGCCCGTCACCGCGGGCGTCGCCGTCGTCACCGAGGCGGTGTCGGCGTCGTACCAGCACAACCAGCTGCTGCTCGACGGGCCGGTCGCTGCGGCGCAGGTGATCTCCGACGCCGAGCACGTCCTGGGCGCAGCGCGCCTGGCCCACCGGGCGGCGACGCTGCGCGGGGTCGACGCCGCCGCCACCGCCGCCGAGCTGGGCCGCCACGGCTGGGAGGTCGACCACCTGGTGTCCCTGGTGACGACGCCGTCGGCCGAGCCGCCCCGCCACCACGTGCACGCAGAGCGGGCGCTGCCGTCGGAGCTGCGCGCGTTCTGGGAGGCCTCGTGGCTGCGGTCGGCGCCGGGGCTGACCGAGGAGCAGCGGGCCCAGCTGTCCGACCGGCACGAGATCGAGGACGACACGGTCGACGTGCACGCCATGGCGATCCGTGAGAACGGGCTCGTCGTCGCCTGCTGCCTGCTGAAGATCGACGGGGCGACGGCGGAGCTCGACGCCGTCGAGACCGCCCCGACCCACCGCGGCCGGGGGCTGGGCGACGCGCTGCTCGCGGGTGCGCTGCGGCAGGCCCGCCAGGCCGGGTGCGACCTCGTGTGGCTCGACGCCGACGCCGCCGACTGGCCGCGCGACTGGTACCGGCGTCGAGGTT
The DNA here is from genome assembly GCA_001725415.1 of Pseudonocardia sp. SCN 73-27. Classification (GTDB taxonomy): domain Bacteria; phylum Actinomycetota; class Actinomycetes; order Mycobacteriales; family Pseudonocardiaceae; genus Pseudonocardia. The sequence continues at coordinate 93,500 of MEGH01000038.1, read as the reverse complement.
TCGGCGAGGTCGGCGAGTCGTGGTTCTGCCGTCGTCGCGCCTGATTCCGCAGGTCGGAGCCCTGCGCCAGCCCTGCGGGTGAGCTGACCGGTACCTGTACGACCGGGCAGTCCTGGCCGGGTGGGCCGAACGGTTTCGCTGGGACCCACGCCACATCCGGTCCTAGCGTCGGCGGCGACCACCCACCTGCACCAGAAAGGGCTGCCATGCAGGTCGACGAGCTGTTGAAGCCGTTCCCCATCAAGGAGTTCCACCCGTTCCCGAAGGCTCTGCTCGGGCCGGGCGCGCACGAGATGATCGGGCCGGAGGCCCTGAAGCTGGGCTTCAAGAAGACGCTCGTGATGACCTCGGGCCTGCGCGGCACCGACATCGTCCACAAGATCGTCGAGTCGATGAAGTACCACGGTCTCGAGGTCGTCCTCTACGACCAGGTCGAGTCGAACCCCAAGGACTACAACGTCATGGACGCTGTGGGCCTGTACCAGCAGAACAACTGTGACTCGTTCGTCTCCATCGGCGGCGGCTCGTCGCACGACGCCTGCAAGGGCGCGCGCATCTCGGTCGCGCACGACGGTCGCAACGTCAACGAGTTCGAGGGCTTCAACAAGTCGGAGAACCCACAGAACCCGCCGCACATCGCGGTCTCGACCACGGCCGGTACCGGGTCGGAGACCTCCTGGGCCTACGTCATCACCGACACGACGACGGACCCCGACAACCCCCACAAGTACGTCGCGTTCGACGACGCCTCGGTCACGACGCTGGCGATCGACGACCCGGTGCTCTACTACGACTGCCCGATCGACTACACCGCGCAGTGTGGTTTCGACGTGCTCGCCCACGCCTCCGAGCCGTACGTGTCGCGGCTGAACTTCCAGCCGTCGCTGGGCAACGCGTTGCACGCCATCAAGCTCACCGCGCAGAGTCTGCGTCAGGCCGTGTGGAACGGGCAGGACCTGGCCGGCCGCGAGGGCATGATGTACGCGCAGTACATCGCCGCCCAGGCGTTCAACTCCGGTGGTCTGGGGATCATCCACTCGATCAGCCACGCGGTGTCGGCGTTCTACGACACCCACCACGGCCTCAACAACGCCATCGCGCTGCCGCGGGTGTGGGCGTTCAACATGCCGGTCTGCTACGAGCGGTTCGCCGACATCGCCGAGGCCATGGGCATCGACACCGCGGGGATGACGAAGCCGCAGGCCGCCGACGCCGCGCTCGCCGCGTCGATCCGGCTGCTGCGCGACGTGGGTATCCCGGAGCGGTTCGTCGACGTCACCAAGGACAGCTACTCGAAGAACCGGCTGGGCACGGGCCCGACGCAGTACTACGAGAACGCCAAGGAGATCAAGGGCGACGCCGCCGACGTCGACCGGATCACCAACCACGTCCTCGGTGACGCCTGCACCCCGGGAAACCCCAAGGAGTGCACCTTCGAGACGGTCCGGCCGGTCGTCGACCACTGCATCAACGGCGACCTGGACGACCTGCTGAGCTGACCCTGTGAGCGGCAATGGTCGCTGTAGCGATCATTGCCGCTCACTACCTCTTCCCGACGGGCCCGCCACGCGACTCCGGCGCATGCCGGGGGCGTGGCGGGCTCGCCCGCGCTACCTGCCGCGGCTCGCCGGAGAGCCGCGCGGAAGGAGTACCCGGCCGTGAGCACTGAGTCCGACCTCGACCCGGCCCCCACGTTCGACTCCGTCGACGACGTCATCGCCGCCCTGCGCGACCAGGGCTACATCGCCGACACCCGGCTCGCCACCACCGTCTTCCTGCTGACGCGGCTCGACAAGCCGCTGCTGCTCGAAGGCCCTGCGGGCGTCGGAAAGACCGAGCTGGCCAAGGTCCTCGCGCTCGCGACGGGCCGGCGGCTGCTGCGGTTGCAGTGCTACGAGGGCCAGGACGAGACCAAGGCGCTCTACGAGTGGGACTACGGCAAGCAACTGCTGTACACCCAGATCCTGCGGGAGAAGATCGGCCAGGTCGTCGCCGACGCCCCCGACCTGCACGCCGCCGTCGACCGCATCGGCGCCCAGGAGAGCGTGTTCTTCTCCGAACGGTTCCTCGCCCCGCGCCCGCTGCTGGAGGCCATCCGCTCCGAGCAGCCCGTCGTCCTGCTGATCGACGAGGTCGACCGCGCCGACGAGGCCCTGGAGGCCGTGCTGCTGGAGACCCTCGGCGAGTTCCAGATCTCCGTCCCCGAGGTCGGGACGTTCGTCGCCGAGAACCGGCCCTACGTGCTGCTGACCTCGAACAACACCCGCGACCTGGCCGCCGCGCTCAAGCGTCGCTGCCTGCACATGTTCCTCGACTACCCGGCCGCCGAGCGCGAGCTGGAGATCGTCAAGAGCAAGAAGACGGGGCTCTCCGACGCGCTGGCCGAGGAGCTCGTCGGCGTCGTCCGCGGGCTGCGGGAGCTCGAACTGCGCAAGGCGCCCAGCATCTCCGAGACCATCGACTGGGTCCGGACCCTGGCCGTCCTGGGCGTCGACGAGCTCAACGCGCAGGTCCTGTCCGACACCGTGTCGGTCGTCGTCAAGTACGACAAGGACGTCACCAAGGCACTGGGTGCGCTGCCGCGGCTGGTCGACCCGAACGCCTCGGTGGAGGAGCCGGCCCACGGCCACGGACACGGACATGGTCACGACCACGGGCACGGCGGCGAGCACGACCACGACGACGGTGACGTCGACGGGAAGGCCAAGCGCGCCGCCAAGGACACCGCGGGCCGCCACGGCAGCGTGTACGGAGGCACCCACGGGGCCACGCAGCAGACGCCCACTCCGGTCCGCACCGTGACACCGGGCCAGGGCTCGCGGTCGTTCGGGTCGGGCGGGCGTCGCAAGCGGCCGTTCTGATGGAGGCCGCGATCCACCGGTTCGTCCGGCTGCTGCGGCTGCGGAGCGTGCGGATCTCGGTGTCCGAAGCCCTCGACGCGATGCGCTGCGCCGCCCAGCCCGGCATCCTCGCCGACCGCGGGCTGCTGCGGGAGGCGCTGCGGGTCGCGCTGGTGAAGGACCGCCGCGACGACGAGGTGTTCGACGAGGTGTTCTCCGCCTACTTCGCGCTGGTCAAGGTGGGCGAGGAGGAGCACGGCCACGGTCACGGGCACGGCCACGGCGATCTCTCCGACGACGGGACCCTCGACGACTTCACGCTCTCCGAGGACCCCGGCCAGACCCCGCAGCAGGGCCACAGCCACGGCAAACCCGTCGACATCCGTGACTACTTCGACCCGGAAGACCTTGCGCAGCAGTACAACCTGCACCAGGAGGCCAACAAGATCGACCTCGCCGCGATGACCGACGAGATCGTCTTCTCGAAGGACGACCAGGCGTCGCAACTCACCGAGGGCAACCGCGTCCAGATCGAGACGGACCGGCTGTCGGGCGCCGGCCTGCCCGGCGACATCTCGCAGGCCACCGGCACCAAGGTCGACGCCGACCTCTCCGTCGCCCAGCAGGAGGCGCTGCTCGGTTGGCTCACCGCCACCGAGGACGAGCTCGACGCGACCACGGGCACCGAGGACGACGCGGCGGCGTTGCGGCGCAGGCTCGCCGGGGTGCTGGCCAACCTGCCCGAGGCCATCAAGAAACACCTCGAGCAGCTGCTGGAGCTGGAACAGCGGATCGTCGACGCCGGGCACGAGGACGCCGTCCGCGCCGCCGAGGTCGACCGCGCCACCGAGACCGAGCGCATGCAGCTCGAGGACTCGTTGCGCCGCCTGGCCAAGACGCTGCACGGGGCGCTGACGCACCGCCGCCGCGTCGCCGCGCAGGGCCGGGTCGACTCGGGCCGGACCATGCGTCGCAACATGCGCTTCGACGGCATCCCCTTCAACCCGGTGACCGTCAAACGCGCCGAGGACAAGCCGCGGCTCGTCGTACTGGCCGACGTCTCGCTGTCGGTGCGCGCCACCGCCCGGTTCACGCTGCACCTCGTGCACGGGCTGCAGGACCTGTTCGGGCAGGTCCGGTCGTTCGCGTTCGTGTCCGACCTCGTCGAGATCACCGACCTGTTCGCCGACCACCCCGTCGAGCAGGCCCTCGGGCTCGTCTTCGGCGGGGACGTCCTCGACGTCGACGCCAACTCCCACTACGGGCTCGCGTTCGGGCAGTTCCTGGAGGAGCACTCGTCGGCGGTCAACCGGCGCTCGACCGTGCTGATCCTGGGCGACGGCCGCGGCAACGGGAACGACCCCAACATGGAGGCGTTCGTCGAGATCACGCGGCGGGCGCGGGAGACCATCTGGCTGACCCCGGAGCCCCGCTACTCCTGGGGCCTGGGCCGCTGCGACCTGCCTGCCTACGCCGAGCACTGCGACCGCGTCCGCGTGGTCCGCGACCTCACCGGCCTGGAGACCACCGCCCACGAGATGGCGGGCGAACTGATCGGCCGCTGACTCCCCTGTGAGTGGCAATAGTCGCTATAGCGACTATTGCCACTCACGAGGTCCGGCCGGGCACCCCGAGACCTGACGTCCCGGTACCGGTCCCGGCCTCGGCCCCAGAGGTCCTGACGTCCCGGCGCCGGCGTCCCGAGAGACCCGGGCGTCCCGGCATCCCGGCGTCCCGGCGTCCCGGCGTCCCGGCGTCCCGACGTCCCGGCGTCCCGACGTGCAGGAACGGCACTTTCCCGCAGCCCGGTTGCGGGAAAGTGCCGTTCCTGCGTATCGGGGTGTTCAGTTCGTGGGCCGGGTCACACCCCGGCGCAGGCCCTTCCGAACCGGAGATCCGGGCCGTACCGTCTCGCCTACATGGAAACGGTTTCCATGTTCGCTAGATGGAGGTTCCGGATGGACAACGTCACCTTCGACGAGATCGCCGAGCTCCCCGCGCTGTCGGCTCTCCAGGGCCCGACGACCAACGCGCTGGTGCACAACCCGTTCTCGTTCGACGAGGTCGCCGAGCTCCCGGCCCTGTCGGCGCTGCAGGGTCCGACGACCAACGCCCTGGTGCACAACCCCTTCTCGTTCTCCGGCTGATCACCGACCGAACGTGACCGCCCTGGCGTCCGCACCCGCGGGCGCCAGGGCCCTCGCCTTCCGGAGGACCCCGTGACCACGCTGCGCCCCGGCCATCACCTCTATCCGACGCCCGACGGCTGGCGCTGCGCGCTGCCCGGCGACCGGTACCTGCGCATCAACGGCCCCGAGGAGGCGTTGCGCGCCTTCCAGAGCGCGGCCCCCGGGAACGCCGACATCGACTCACTGCGCCAGGCGTTCGAGGCCCAGGGTCTGCTGGCGCCCCCGCCGCCCGTGCGCACACCTCCGCGCGTCCTTCTCCATGGCGACGGGCCTGTCGCCGACGCGCTCGCGGCCGTCCTCGCGTCCTGGTCTCCCCGGCGCAACGGCGAACTCGACGAGGTCGACGTCCTCGTCGACTGCGCCGGCTGGCTGCCCGACTCCCGCTGGCGCGCGCTCGACGACGCCTGCGCCGCAGCGAGTGTCGCCTGGCACCGCTGCCACGCGGAGGGGTCGTCGTGGCTGGTCGGGCCGTTGACCGTGCCGGGACAGTCGCCCTCCTACACCGACCTGCGGGGCCGTCGCCTCGCCGCCAGCGGTATCCCCGACGAGCTGACCCATCACTGGGCGTGGCTCGACGACCCTGCGTCTGCGCCGCCGTTGCCGGACCCGGGTCCCGGGGTCGCGGCGGTCGTCGCCGGACTTGTCGCCGACGAGATCGCGACGTGGTGGCGCACCGACGTCGCCGGGCCCGTCGGGTACCAGACCGAGGTCGCGACGGACCCGCTGCGCGTGACCCGACACCCCGTCCTGACACTGCCGGCACTCGCGTCGTGAAGACCCTGGCAGAGCTCACGACCTGGGCAAACCTCCCCGTCGCCGCCCCCGACGGCGCCGAGCTCGTCCTCGACGCGCACGTCCCGCCGGCGGCGGAGTGGCCGGTGCCGGTCGTCGTGACCCGGACGCCGTACGGGCGTTCCACGCACCTGGCCGAGGGCCGGGCGTGGCGCTCGCGGGGGTTCGGGTTCGTCGTGCAGGACGTCCGCGGTCGCTACGACTCCGCGGGCACGTGGACGCCGTACCGCAACGAGCGTGCCGACGGTGCCGCGCTGCTCGACTGGGTCCGCGACCAGCCGTGGTCCGACGGGCGGATCGCCGTCCTGGGCGGCTCGTACGCCGGGTACACGGCGTGGGCGGCGGCGGTGGAACGGCCGGTGTCGGCGGTGCTGAGCCTCGGACCGTCGATGGGCCTGCACCGCACCAAGTTCGAGCCCTCCGGCATCCTGCGCCTTGCCGAGCACGCCGGGTGGTGGCTCGACCGCGCCGACTCCCGCACCAGCCGGGAGGGCCTGCGCCGGATCGTGTTCGCCGAGCATCCCGACCTGCTGGCGCATCTGCCCGTCGCCGGGATCGCCGACCTGCTCGGGGCGAGGCTCCCGCACTGGGCCGACACCCTGGTACTGCACCCGTCGGACTCCCCGCCGGAGGCGGTCACGGATGCCGAGGTCCGGGGGCTGGCGGCGCCGTCGCTGCACGTCGGAGGCTGGTACGACCTGCTGGTCGACGAGGTGCTGGACCTGTTCTCCCGCACCGGTTCCGCGGTGTCGCCGCGACCGCGCCGCGATCTGGTCGTCGGTCCGTGGGGGCACGACCTCGGGATGGACGGCTCGACCGCGGTCGGCGCCCGGGAGCACGGTCCGGCGTCGCGACTGCCGCTCGGGTCGTTGTTCGTCGACTGGCTGCGCGCTGCCCTCGACGATCCCACCGCGCCCGGGGCCGCACGGGTGTTCGTCCCCGGCGCGGATCGCTGGGAGACGACGCCGACGTGGCCACCCGCTGCGCTGCAACGGACCTGGCACCTCGGGCCCGACGGCGGGCTGGACCGCGAGGCCGAACCGGGGGTCGTCATGTTCACCCACGACCCCGCCGATCCCTTTCCCTCGACGCTGCCCGCCGGCGACCGCGCCCCGCTGCTCGCCCGCCGCGACGCCGCCCGCTTCGCCACCGGCCCGCTGCCCGAACCGCTGCGCGTCGACGGCGCCGGGCACGTCGACCTCACGGTGTCGACGACCACCGACAGCGCCGACTGGATCGTCCGCGTGCTGGAGCACCGGCCCGACGGCAGGCTGCTGGAGGTCACCCGCGGGTCCGCGGTCGCCACACGCCACGGCCGGATCCGGGTGCCGCTGGGGGCGGCGGCGCTCGTCGTCGGCACCGGGTCGCGACTGGTCCTGGAGGTCACGGGATCGGACTTCCCGTTCCTGGCCCGCAACCCCGGCACCGGCGAGGACCGCCACTACGCCGTCCACCTGCGCGCCGGCACGCACACCGTCCACACCGGAAAGTCGTCGCTGACCCTGCCCGTCGGGGAGGTCCGGTGACCGGCCTCGCCCACCCCCTCACCGACCGCCGCACCGGGCTGCTCGTCGACGTCGACCGGCTGCCCGTGCCGTCCGGGCTGCCGTCGGGGCTCGTGTCGTACGGCGCGCTCGTCGGCCGCACCGACCGCTTCACGACGTGGCGCGCTGACGCCACCGGCTTCGGCGCCAGCCTCGGCGACGAGCACGCCGCCCGCGCCGCTGCGATCGGCGAGGCCATCGAGCGCTACTGCGGCAACGCCGTGCCCGACGTGCTGCGCCGCGCGTCGTACGACGAGCTGATCGAGGCCGGCGACGACGCACTCGATCCGTCGACACTCGCGCTCTACTCGGCGCGGCAGTACAGCCAACACGGGTTCCCGTTCGTGCCGTTCACCCGGGACCTGCGCGTCGGGTGGGTGCGCGGCACCGATCTCCACACCGGCGACGCGACGTGGGTGCCCGCGTCGCTCGCCCATCTCGACTACGTCCACGGCACCCGCGCCGACGAGCCGCCGACGCACTCGCTCATGTACTCCGGCATCGCCGCAGGCACCGACCGCGCGGCGGCCGAACGGTCCGCCCTCGAGGAGCTGCTCGAACGCGACGCCACCGGCATCTGGTGGGCCTCCGGCGCCCCGGCGACGGGTCTCGACGACGACGGCCGCGTCACCGGGGCCCTCGGCCGTCCCGCGGGCGACCGGCCGTTGCAGGTGCATCTCGTCGCGGTGCCGTCGGAGTTCGAGGTTCCGGTGGTCGCTGCGTTGGTGGAGCAGGACGGGTTCGTGGGGTTCGGCAGCGCGTGCCGGGCCGATCCGGCGCGGGCCGCGGGCAAGGCCCTCGTCGAGGCGCTCGGGCTGCTGCGCCACGCCCGCGACCTCGCCGATCCCGCCAGCCTCACGTGGGCCGCGGTCGCGTCCGGGACCATCGAGGCCCACGCCTACCTGCCGTTCCGCGCGGACCGCCGGTACCTCGACGACGCCGGCCCCGGGTTCCGGGCGCTGACCGACCTGCCCGCCGTCGCCCAGCTCTACCTGGACCCGCGGATGCAGGGGACGCCACTGTCCCGGCTGCGACCTGTCCCCTCCCACAAGCTCGCCGATGTCGCTGCGGTCGCCGACCCCCGGGCCACCTACCTTCGACGACTCGCCACCGCCGGCATCCGCACGGTCTCGGTCGACCTGACGACACCCGACGTCGCGGCCGCCGGCTGGTGCGTCGTCCGGGTCGTGGCGGCCGGGCTCGTCGGTAACGGGCCGCCCGCGTTCCCGCTGCACGGCGGCACCCGGCTGTTCGACGTCCCCGCCCGGCTCGGCTGGCCCGACCCACCCCGCGACGAGGCCGACCTCGTCGCACATCCCCTGCCCCTGGCCTGAGAGGCGACCCGTGTCCCCCGATTTGCTGGCCGATCCGCGGACCGGGATCGTCCGCGCCCTCGACCCCGCCGCCATCCCCGCGCACTTCCCGACGTCGTTCGCGCTCACGACCTCCCGCATCGCCGACACCTCCCGCTTCGGCGGCTGGGCCTCCGACCCGGCCGGGGCCGGCTATGCGTTCGCCGACCCCGCGGCGGTACGGGCCGCGGCGATCGGCGAGGCCGTCGAGCGCTACTGCGGCAACCTCGTCCCGCCCGGACTGGTCCGGGCGAGCCACAAAGCATTGGGCGGCAACGCCCTCGACCCCACGACCTTCGCGTTCTTCTCCGACGCGCAGTACGCGACGCCCGGCTTCCCCGCAGTCCCGATGACCACCGACCTGGAGATGGAGTGGGTGGTCGGCCGCGATCTCGTCGACGACTCCGAGGTCCTCGTCCCCGCCGGTCCGGTGTGGCCGTCGTACCACTCACCCGTCGGCGCCCAGCGCGGTCCGCTGACCAACCCCGTCATTCAGGCCGGGCTGGCCGCCGGCCCCGACCGCGGCTTCGCCGTGTGGGGCGGGCTGCGCGAGGTCGTGGAACGCGACGCCATGACTCTGTCCTGGTACGGCGGCCTCGGCGTCCGTGCGCTCGACCCGCCCGCATGGCTGGTCTCCTTCGCCGCTGGGCCGGACGGACTGCTCACGACGCGGTTCGTCGCGCTCACTTCGCCGTTCGGGCTGCCCGTCGTCGCCGCGCTGGTCACCGACGCCACGACCGGCCTGCTCAGCCTCGGCACCGGCGTCGACCCCGACCCGGTCACCGCCGCGGTGAAGGCGTTCGCCGAGGCCCTGCAGCTTCAGCTCGTCCTCGCCGACTACGACGACCCCCACGGGGCCTTCGCCGCCGCAGCCGCCCACCCGCACAGCCCGCTCAAGCAGTGGCGGGCCGACCGCGCCTACGGCTCGGCGTACCTGCCGGACCGCTCCGACGTCGTCGACTACGCCTGCCACCTGCAGCTCCACCTCGACCCGGCAGTGCGCGCCGAGTTCGAGACCGAGCTGTCGGAGCGGACGACGGACCAAGTCGCGCTGGAGTCGCTCGCCGCGCCGGTCCGCGGCACCGGGGACCTCGTCGACGTCCTGACGTTGGCCGGGCACCGGGTCGTCGCCGTCGACGTGACGACCCCCGACGTCGCGCCGCTGGGCTTCACGGTCGTCCGGGTGCTGGTGCCGGGCCTGTACTCGAACGCCCCGCAGGGACTGCCGTTCCTGGGCGGGACCCGCCTCGCCGCGGCCCGCCGCACCTCCCCGTTCCCCGTCCCGCGCACCCCGCTCCCCCACTGACCCTCGTGAGCGGTAATAGTCGCTATAGCGACTATTACCGCTCACAGGCGCCGGAGGCGTGCCGGTCGGGGCGAGGGCCTGCCGAGGTCGTGAGTGGCTGCATTGGCTATGGCCAATACAGCCACTCACGGGCGCTTGCGCGGGATCGTCAGGGCTGCGACGAGGGCCGTCACCGCGAGAACGACGACACCCGCCCAGAACGCCGTGCGCACCCCGGCCGCGGCGGCGACGAAGCCGGCGACCATGGCGCCGAAGGGGTTGCCGCCCCAGGCCACCATGCGGCCGATCACGTTGACCGACGATCGCAGCCCCGGCGGGCTGACGAGCTGGCGGTAGGTGATGCCGGTGTTGATCGCGACCTGCGTCGCCAGCCCGAACAGCAGGTAACCAACGGCGGCGACCCAAATCCCGCCCGCGGCGGCGAGCAGCGCCAGCGACCCGGCCCCGGCGAGGAGCGCGGCGGGCGTCAGCAGGCGGACGCGGCCGACGTCGAAGAGCCGGCCGAACACCACCCCGGCCAGCAGCGTCCCCACCGATCCGGCGGAGAACAGCCAGCCGACGCGGGCGTCGATCTCCGGGATGTCGAGGCCCTCGACCGCGAACACGACGAGCTGACCGGCGACTGCGCCGATGGCGAGCGACTGCGCGAACCCGGCGACCAGCAGCACGCACAACGTCCGGTCCGACACCACGAACCGCAGGCCGGCGACGGCGTGGGCGCGCAACGTCGTCGACGTGCGGGGTTCGCAGAACTCCCCACGCACGCCCATGAGCAGCAGTGCGCCGAGGGCGAACCCGCCGACGTCGACCCAGATCGCGGGGGCGGCGCCGATCGTCGCGACCAGCAGCGATCCGATCGCGGGTCCGCCGATCATCGCCGCCGACACCGCGGCGAGCAGCGTCCCGTTGGCGGAGGCGAGCCGGTCGGGGCCGACGATCGTCGGGAGCGCGCCGAAGGCGGCGGCGTCGGCGAACACGAATGCCGTCGACCCGATCAGCGTCACCAGGTAGATCTGGATCAGCGGGACCGGGGTGACAGCGTCGACCAGCGGGATCGTGGCCATTGCCAGGCCTTCGACGACCGTCGTCGCGATCAGGAGGCGTTTGCGGTCGACCCGGTCGGCGATCGCCCCGGCCAGGAGCCCGACCGCGAGATAGGGGACGACCCGCAGCGCCGCGAGCAACCCGGTCTGCACCGGGGAGCCGGTGCGTTCGTAGACCAGGATCGGCAGGACGACGGTGCTGACGGCGAACCCGAGCGTCCGCACGACGTCGGAGGCCAGCCACAGCCGGAACGACGGGTTGGCCGCCAGCAGCGACCGGGTGCCCGTCACGGGCCGTGGACCGCGGTGGCCGCCTGCTCGACGAGGTCGACGATGTTCACGCCGCCACCGCTGATGTCGACGCTCGACATCGCCGACACCTTCCCCGCGGCCACAGCCGGGGTCGACGCGAAGGCCTCACGTGCGGCGGCGACGGCGGCGTCGGCACCGGCGGGGTCGTCGTGGACGGCGATGATCGCGTCGGGCGTCGAGGTGAGGACCTGCTCGGCGCTGATCTCGGCGAAGTTCTGGCCGAGCCCGGCGAACACGTTGGTCATGCCGGCACCGGCGACGATCGCGTTGTAGTACGAGCCGGCGAGCGCGTAGACCTTGCCGTCGTAGACCTGCACGACCGCGACCCGTGCCCCGCCGCCCTTCGCCGCGGCGGTGGTGACCCGGCGCTGCAGGTCGGTGACGACCTGGTCGGCCCGGTCGCGGACACCGAAGATCGAACCGAGGTCGCGGATGTCGGTGTAGACGGCGTCGAGGGTGTCGGGGGCGGGCGCGTCGAGGCAGTACCCGCCGAGCACGAACCCGCGACCGCCGGCGGCGTCGAGGTCGGCCCAGCTCGCGGTGCCCTCGGCGCCGGAGATCTGGTTCTCGTCGTTGGCCAGGAACAGCCCGGGCCGGGCGGCGAGGACGGCTTCCTTGGCGGGCTTGAAGTCGGGCGACACCTCCTGCGCGGTCGAGCCGGCGGGCATCGGCGCGAGCGCGCCGCTGACGTATCCGGTGACACGGTCGGCGACACCGAGCGCGGCGAGGGTGCGCTGGGTCGTCGGCCAGCCGAGGACGACGCGCTCGGGCGGCGCGACGAAGGTCTGCTCGTGGCCACAGCGGGTGACCGACACCGGGAAGCCCTCACCGGTCGCGGCGGCAGGGCCCGCGGCGGGGGCGCTGCCGCACGCGGCGAGCGTCAGGGCAGCGGCGACGGCTGCAACGGCGAGGCGGGGGACGGACACGGGTTCTCCTCGAGCTGGGGAAGGGGGGCGAACGTGAACGACGGGCGGCCCGTCAGCGGGTTGGTCCCACGCGCGACGGCGACGCCGTAGACCCGCGACACCAGGTCGGGGACGAGGACGTCGGCCATCGGGCCGTGGGCGACGACGCGGCCGTCGCGCATGACGACGACGTCGTCGCAGTAGGCGGCTGCGAGGTTGAAGTCGTGCAGCGCGGCGACGACGGTGACGCCCAGCCCGCGCAGCAGTTCGAGCAGCTCGACCTGCGCGCGGACGTCGAGATGGTTGGTCGGCTCGTCGAGGACGAGGACGGGCGTCGACTGGGCGAGCGCGCGGGCGAGGAACACCCGTTGCCGCTCACCTCCGGACAGGGTGCTGACGAGCCGGTCGGCCAGGCCGTCGACCCGAGCGGTGAGCATGGCGTCGGCGACGATCGCGGCGTCGGCGGCGGGATCGCGCGAGAGCAGGCCCTGGTGCGGCACCCGGCCGAGCTCGACGACCTCGCGGACCGTGAACTCGAAGTCGGTCGGGTCGTCCTGCATGACGACGGCGGTCCGCCGCGCCGCGGTCCTGGGGGCGAGCCGCCACACGTCGTCGCCCCCGACGTGGACGGTCCCGGCGTGCGGGCGCAACGCCCGGTGGACGGTGCGCAGCAGCGTCGTCTTGCCGGACCCGTTGGGCCCCAACAGCCCCACGACGGTCCCGGGCTCCGCGCGCAGCACCGCCCCCGCGACGATCGTCCGCCCGGCGATCTCGACGTCGACGCCCTCGGCCTCGACCCGCATCAGCGCGCCCCCTTGCCCGAGGACCGCAGCAGCCACAGAAAGAACGGCGCGCCGACGGCGGCGGTCACGATGCCGATCGGCAGCTCGACGGGGGCGCGGACGGTGCGGGCGGCGAGGTCGGCCAGCGGCAGCAACACCGCCCCCAGCAGCACCGCCCCGACCAGCACTCGCCGGTTGCCCGCCCCGACGAGCAGCCGCGCGACGTGCGGGATCACCAGCCCCACGAACAGGATCCCGCCCGAGACTGCGACGAGCGTGCCCGTCAGCAACGCCACGACGAGCATCAACTGCAGCTGGAACCGGCCGACCGCGAGGCCCAGCGAGGAGGCGACGTCGGTGCCGTTGGCCAGCGCGTCGAGCCGGCGGCCCTGCAGCAGCAGCCACCCGGTGGCGGCGACGACCACGATCACCGGCAGCACGAGATCGGCCCAGCGGGCGCTCGCGACGCTGCCGAGCGTCCAGAACAGGACGCGGGTGACCTGGGTCGGCGTCGCGATCGTCTGCAGGAAGTAGGTGACGGCCGAGACGAGGTAGCCGACAGCGACGCCGGCGAGCACGAGGCGCGTCGGCGGCCAGTGCCCGTCCTTGCGGCCCAGCAGGAACGTCACCGCGAACGCCAGCAGCGCCCCGACGAACGCCGCCGCCGACAGCGACAGCCCGCCCACCGCGGCGCCGCCTGCGACGATGACCGTGACCGCGCCCAGCCCGGCCCCGGGGACGACGCCGATCAGGTAGGGGTCGCCGAGCGGGTTGCGCACGACCGACTGGATGACCGCCCCCGCGACCGCCAGCCCCGCGCCGACCAGCACCGCCAACAGCACGCGCGGGAGCCGGGAGGCCCAGACGATCTGGTCGGCCACCGGGTCGGGCGCGGCGACGGGCAGCCCGAGCCGGTGCGCGACGACGCCGACCACAGTCCCCGGCGGCACCGGCACCGCGCCGATCACGACGCCGAGCACCACTACGACGACCGTCGCGACGGCCAACCCGCCGCAGAGCAGCGCGAATCGGCCCGGCGCGGCGAACCGCGGACCGACCAGAGCGGTCGTTGCTGACGTCACCGTGCCCTCGCATCCTCGACTCCTGCGACGACGACGCTACGTGCTGATGAAAACGACAGTCAATATCGATTACAGCGACGAGCCTCACCCGGAGGCGCGGACCGGGGCCCGTCCGGTCGGACAGTCGCGCGCCCCCGCGCGGACGGTTTCCGCACCGCTGCGCCACGCACCGACCTAGCGTCGGACGTGCTGCGGCACAGGGCTGCCGCGACCCCGGGAGCAGCACATGATCACTCTCGACCGGCTCGACAACGACCTCGCCGGCTGGCTCGCGCGCACCCTCGTGGCGCCGGGCGTCCTGTCGCCGGAGGCGTTCGAGGCGGCGTTCGTCGCCGTCGTCACCGCGGCTGCCGACGATCCCGACGAGGCCTGGCTCGCCTTCTACCGCAACACCCTCGGCGCGCTGGAGACCCGCGCACGGGTCTCCGGCACGTGCGCCGAGATCGCGCCGGTGCACGAGCGGGCAGCAGGGCTCGCGATCGGGGACGTCGTCGAGCTCGGGTGCTGCTTCGGGTTCCTGTCGCTGCGACTGGCCGCCGCGGGCCACCGGGTCACGGCGCTCGACCTGGTGCCGGGCACGGCCGCGCTGCTCGCCCGGATGTCACGGCGCCTCGGCCGTCCCGTGCACGCGATGGCCGCCGACGCCACCGCCGTCCCGCTCGCCTCCAGGTCGGCCGACACGCTGTTCGCCGTCCACCTGCTCGAACACCTGCCCCCACGTGCGGGACAGCAGGTGCTGGCGGAGATGCTGCGGGTCGCGCGGCAGCGCGTCGTCGTGGCGGTGCCGTTCGAGGACGAGCCCGACCGCACCTGGGGCCACGTCCGCCGCTTCGACCTGGCCGACCTCCACACCCTGGGCCACACGACAGGCCGCCCCTTCACCGTGGCGGAGCACCACGGCGGCTGGCTCGTCGTCGACCTCTGACGCCGAGACCAACAGGAGAGCTGTCCGCGGCCCGCGAAACAGCACTCACGTTTCGGCGGTTACGCGGTGTCGCCCGGCTGCGGGAAGTGGGCCATCAAGGTCTGAGTGAGGGCGCCGTCGACGAGGATGTGCTGGCCGCTGACGTAGCCGGCGTCGTCGGAGAGCAGGAAGGCGACGACGCGGCCGATGTCCTCCGGCGCCCCGATCCGCCCGACAGGGATGAGCGCGCGGCGGCGCTCGTACATGACCGGGTCGGCGTAGACGGCCTCGGCCATCTCGGTGCGGATCATGCCGGGG
The DNA here is from genome assembly GCA_001725415.1 of Pseudonocardia sp. SCN 73-27. GTDB lineage: Bacteria > Actinomycetota > Actinomycetes > Mycobacteriales > Pseudonocardiaceae > Pseudonocardia. The sequence continues at coordinate 78,131 of MEGH01000038.1, read as the reverse complement.
CCGATGGCGTTGACCCGCACGCCCTGCGCACCCCACTCGACGGCCGCCTGCCGGGTGAACGACGCCACCCCGGCCTTCGACGCCGCGTACATACCCCCGCCCAGCTGCGGCACCTCCGCCGCCATCGACGCGATGTTGACGATCGACCCGCCCGTCGCGGACAGGTGCGGCAGCGCGGCGGCCGAGAGCGCGACGACCGCGCGCAGGTTGACCCCCAGCACCGCGTCGACGTCCGCCGCATCCAGCGAGGACAGCGGGCCGCGGCGGATGATCCCGGCGTTGTTGACCAGCCCGTCGAGCCCGCCGTTGACGGCCACCGCCGCCTCGACCAGCGCCGCCGGGTCGGTGGTCACGTCACCGGGCAGCGCCGTCCCACCGATGTCGGCCGCGACCTTCTCCGCCCCGTCCACGGACACGTCGTTCACCACCACGTGCCAGTCCCGCGACGCCAGGACCCGGGCGATCCCCGCGCCGATCCCGCCGCCCGCACCCGTCACGAGCACCGTCTTCATGCTTCCACCCCCACTCGGAACCCGTCCCAGATCGCGTCGATGGCCCGGCGCGGGGCGAGCGCGTCGCCCACGGCCCGGACCTGAATCCCCTGCGCCGCAAGCTCTCCGACCAGCGCGTCGGAGGCCACGCCGTACCACGCGGCAACGACCGCGTCGGCGTCGTCTACTACCTGCTCGCCGGTCCAGTTGTCGCGCGAGCGCACCTGTCCGTCCTCGATGGACAGCACGGTGTGGCTCTCCCGGATCCGGACCTTCGCCGCGCCGAGGCGGCGCATCATCGGCGGCCGGGAGAACGCGTCGAGCTCGGCCCCGGCGGGGACCGGCGTGATGAGGGTGACGACGTGTCCGTCCGCGGCGAGGCGCTCGCAGGTGGTGAGGACCTTCCAGTCGGCCTCGCCGGAGTCGAGGACGACGACCCGCTCGCCGTGCACCCCGTGGGTGATGGCGTCGTGGGCGCTGACCGCACCGGCACCGCCGGGGACCGGGGGCGTGCCGGGCGTCGAGCCCGTGGCGACGACGACGAGGTCCGGGTCCAGCGCGAGGATCTCCGGCACCCCGGCGCGCACGCCCACCCGCACGTCCACGTCGAGGCGGGCGAGCTGGTGTTCGAGGAACCTCGTCGCCCCCGCGAACTCGTCGCGGTAGGGCATCGCGGCGGCGGCGACGAGCACCTGTCCACCCAGCCGGTCGGAGGCCTCCAGCAGCGTGACGCGGTGCCCGCGCAGGGCCGCGGTCTCGGCCGTCTTCAGCCCGCCCGGCCCGCCGCCGACGACGACCACGTGGCGCGGTTCGTCGACGACAGGCAGTTCGCCGCCCCACTGCTTCTCGAAGCCGACGACGGGGTTGACCAGGCACGCGACCGGGACGCCGCGATGGGGCCCGCCGCGGCAGCCGACGTTGCACGAGATGCAGGGCCGGATCTCGTCGAGGCGGCCGTCTCGGGCCTTGTTCGGCAGCTCGGGGTCGGCGATCAGGGGGCGGACCAGGCACACCAGGTCGGCGGTGCCGTCGACGATCAGCTCCTCGGCCTTCTCCGCGGAGACGACGCGGGCGACCGCGAACACCGGCACCCCGCCCGTGACCTCGCGGATCGAGCCGGCGAGGTGCACGAACGGCGCCTGCCGGTAGCTCATGTCGGGGATCTGACGGTCGATCGAGGCGTAGTTGGACTGGCTGACGCTCACGTAGTGGGTCGGCACGGCGTCGAGGAGCCGGGCGACGATCTCGCGGCTCTCGTCGATCTCCAGGCCGCCGGGGACGAACTCGTCGCCGGACACCCGGATGCCGACGGGCACGTCCGGCCCGGCGACCTCGCGAACCTCGGCGAGCACCCGCAGCGGCAGCCGCATCCGGTTCTCCAGCGAGCCGCCGTACTCGTCGGTGCGGGTGTTGCTGAAGCGGGAGAGGAAGGAGCACAACAGGTAGCCGTGGGCCATGTAGACCTCGAGGCCGTCGAACCCCGCGGCGAGGAAGCGCCGCGCTGCCGACCGGTAGGACTCGACGAGCTCGGAGATGTCGGCGCGCGTCATCGCGTGGGGCACGACGCGGCTCGACGGGTCGGGCACGGCCGAGGGCGCCCACAGCTCGCGGTGGCTGGGAAAGCCGCTGCCCTGGCGTCCGAGGTGGGACAGCTGGGCGAAGATCGCGGCGTCGTGCGCGTGGACGGCGTCGACGACGCGGGCGTAGGGGGCGATGCCGGCGTCGTCCCAGACCTGGTTGATGCCGCCGAAGGTCAGGCCGGTCGGGTGCACGATGCCGGAGCCCTGGATGATCAGCCCGACGCCGCCGCGGGCTCGTTCGGCCAGGTAGTGGGCCTGCCGTTCGGCCAGCGCGTGCTCGTGCGGGTCGACGAACCGGCTGCCGTGACCGGCCATGACGATGCGGTTGCGCAGCCGCACGTTCCCCATCTGCACGGGCTCGAACAGGCGCGTCAACGGTGAGGCCACACCGGGGACACTGCCCCCGACGGGGAGCGTAGTCAAGGTTCTAACGACGACTCGGTTCCGCGCACAGGAAGGCGCCCCCGCACCGGGCTGGTGGGTCCGGTGCGAGGGCGCGAGGTCGAGACTGCCGGGTCGGAGTCGCGATCAGGTCTCGATGTGCCCGATCAGTGGAGCCGGCCGCTGCGGGTCGCGGCGGCGGCCGAGCCGGCGACGAGCGTCCCGATCGCCAGGCCGATGATCAGGTGGATCACCGCGGCGGCACCGGTGACGGCCAGCGCCGTCGCGCCGAGGAAGGGGATCACCACGGCGACGGCGGTCGTGAGGCCGACGATCCAGCCGAGGTAGGCCAGCGGGCGCGGCGTCGACAGCAGGAGCAGGTGGGCGAGGCCCGTCGCGGCGAGCGCGGCGCCGGCGGCGACCAGGCAGAGAGTTGTCACCGAGGCCGACGACCCCAGCGCCGCCGAACCGGCCGGTGCGTAGAGCGCGACGTGGAAGGCCACCCGGACGACGAGGACTCCGACCAGCCCGATCAACGCTGCCACGACAGCGGTGGCGAGGCCGCCGGCCCAGAGGCGCGTGGCGTCGACGACAGGGCGGTGCTCGACCGGCTCGACGTTGATCGGGGCGGCCGGCGGGACGGCGGCCGAGGCTCCGTCGTAGCCGTAGCGACGCTCGCCGGAGAACCCGTGCTGCGCCTCGTAGCCGCGCTGCCGGTCGTAGCCCTGCTCCGGAGCGGCCGCCCGCGGCGGGACGGCGGTGCGGACCTGCTGCCCGACCGGCGCCATACGCTCGGTGTCGCCGTCCCAGTAGCGGTTCTCCATCGTCGTGGTCATCGCACTCGCCTCATTCGGTCTGCGGGGCTTCCTCCCCGATGCCTCAAGGCTCTCGCGCGCAACGGATCCGCACCGTCGACCGACCGCACGATGACGAGGACGACGCCCGTGTCCACCGATCGGCGGACACGGATCGCGGCGGTCGTGAGTGGTGATGATCGCCATGGCGACCATCACCGCTCACAGGGGTAGCTGGACCGCCACCACGGTGCCCCCCTCCGCCGCGGGGGCGGCCGTGAACGTGCCGCCTGCGGCCTCGATGCGCACCCGGTGCGAGGCCAGTCCGATGTGGCCACGGCGCAGGCTGGTGGTCATCGCGTCGGCGGGCAGGCCGACGCCGTCGTCGGCGACGACCAGCCGTGCACACCCGTCGGACCCGGTGAGCGACAGCCGCAGCGTGGACGCCGACGCGTGCTTCGCCGCGTTGCCGACGAGCTCACGCGCTGTTCGGTAGAGAATCCCGTCCAGCGGGGTGCGCTCGTCGGGCCAGCCGTCCGTCGACACCTCCCCGACGAACCCGGCGCGGCCCGCCGCGGTGCGGACGAGATCGCCGAGTGCCGCCGTCAGCCCCGCCCGGTCGAGGACGGCCGGGTGCAGCTCGGAGACGGTGGTCCGCAGCAGCCGCGACGACTCCAGCAGCGCCTCCTCGATCCGGTCGAACGACGCCGCGTCGCCGGTGTCGCGGGCGTCCTCCAGGTCCTGGCGGGCGGCCAGGACGTACTGCAGCGCACCGTCGTGCAGCGCCTCCGACAGCGCCCGGCGCTCGTGCTCCTCGATGCCGGTGAGCTGGTCGAGCAGGTCGGTGCGGTCGTTGACGAGCGAGCCGATCGTCTCGACGCGGGAGCGCTGGATCCGGGACAGCCCCACACAGCCGAGCCCCACCCCGGCGACGATCATCGTCCGCAGCAGCAGTGAGCCCCACGGCTCGGCGTTGGCCTCCTGCGTCACGATCGCCGCGACCAGGAACACGGCCAGAGTCGCCCCCGCGACGGCCGCGCAGACGGTGGCGCGCAACTGCGTCGCCGCGAGCACCGGGATGAGCAGGAACCCCGCGGCGAACACGTCCGACGTCCAGCTCTGCGGCGTGGAGAGCCCGGTGAGCATCGTCAGCGAGCCGATGACCAGCAGGTCCATCAGCAACGCGACCCAGGCCAGCCGGACCGGGGTGTCGCTGCCGCCGCGCGTCCACAGGAACACCGCGAGCGCCCACAGCGCGTACCCGGCGGCGACGAGCACGCACGCGAACACGTCGCGCGCCGGTGGCACGAACACCACGGTCAACGCGACGAACGCGACCAGCACGCCCCGCAGCGCGACCTGCAGGTTCACCCCGCGACGGGCGTGGTCCATAGCGACACGCAGGACGTCGGGGCCGATCGCGGTCTGTTCGGGGGCGTCGGGCATGGAACCTCCCTGTCGGGATCTGCCCGCGAAGTGTCCACCGCGGACGCCGAGATCCCTATGCTGGCCCGATGGAGTCGTCGGACGCCCGGGTGCGCGTGGTCGTCGCCGACGACCATCCCTTCTTCCGTGACGGCGTCGCCCGTGGTCTCACCACCAGCGGGCGCGTGGAGGTCGTGGCCGAGGCCGACGACGGCCGCGAGGCCCTCGCCGCGATCCGCGAGCACTCCCCCGACGTCGCGCTCGTCGACTACGAGATGCCCGACATCGACGGCCTCGGCATCGTCAGGGCGGCCGTGCGCGACGGGCTGCCGACGCGGGTGCTGATCCTGTCGGCGCACACCGAGAGCGCCGTCGTGTTCCAGGCGTTGCAGGAGGGCGCGGCCGGCTACCTGGCCAAGGACTCGAAGCGGGCCGAGATCGTCGAGGCGGTGCTCGACGTCGCCAAGGGCAAGACGGTGGTGCCGCCGGAGCTGGCGGCCGGCCTCGCGGGCGAGATCCGGATGCGCGCGCAGTCCACGGGCCCGGCGCTGTCGGAACGCGAGCGCGAGGTGCTGCAGGCCTTCGCGCGTGGGCTCTCGGTGCCGCAGGTGGCGGGCGAGCTGTTCATCGGCGTGAGCACGGTGAAGACGCACGTGCAGCGGCTCTACGAGAAGCTCGGCGTCTCCGACCGGGCGGCCGCTGTCGCCGAGGGGATGCGGCGCGGCCTGGTCGAGTAGCCGGGCCGGACAGCACGGAGCCCGCGCCCGGTGCGGGCGCGGGCTGTCCGGGTGTGCGGGTCGCTCGCTCAGCCGCCCATCTGGTTGTTGCCGTTGGCCAGGAAGTTGGCCAGCGCGGCCTGCGTGGCGGCGTTCATCGTCCCGGTCTGGGGAAGGTGCGCGTCACGCTGCAGGTAGGTGATCGCCTGCGTGGTCTGCGCGTTCACCACCCCGGTGACCGGGCCCTCGTAGTAATTGAGCTGACCCAGCTCCTTCTGCAGCGTCTCGACCGCCGCCGACGGCGCGACCGGGGTGACGGGCTTCGCCGGGGTGACGGAGTGGGAGGGGACGTAGCCCGTCGAGTGCGAGATCGGCGCGAGCTGCGGCGTGGTGGGGGTCGTCGAGCCGCTGCTGAAGCCGATCACCAGGCCGGTGACGATTCCGGCGACGGCCACACCTGCGGCGGAGAAGGCGACGATCTTGCGGGTCCGGGTGGTGCCGGTGGTGGAGGTGCTGGCGGGGGTGGTCGTCGTGCTCATGGCCGGTGCTCCTTCGAGGTGTTCCGGGGGTGTTTCCCCGATGCCTCAAGGTTCGTCCCCGCAGGCCGGGAGCACCGTCGACCGACCGACCGGCGCGCAGGACGACGCCCGTGTCCTCCGATCGACGGACACGGGCGTCATCCCGGCCCGGCGACGGGAGTGGCGGCAGGCGCGGGCCGGTACAGCCGGTGCAGGACGATCTCCAGCGGGCCACGCTCGAAGCGGCGCAGCCACAGCGTCGCGAGCAGGGTGAACAGCCCGCACACCCCGGCCCAGAGGCCGACGACCCACCACGGCCGCGCGTCGGCGAGGGTGCCGGCGAGCCCGAACCCCCAGGACGCGCAGAGCACGGCGGCGACGAGGTTCTGCAGGACGTAGCACGACAGCGCGGTGCGCCCGACCGCCGTCATGCCGCGCTGCACCGGCCCCGGTTCGCGGCGTGCGCGCAGGACGAGCGTCGTGACCAGGCCGAACAGGCCCAGGGCGACGAGCGGGGCGACGACGTAGCGGTCGAGGAGGAACCAGTCGGGGCCGGCGAACGACGTCGCCAGGTTGACGGGCAGCGCGACCGCACCGATCGCCATCAGCCGCCGCCGGATCCGGGCCCCGGCCTCCGACGCCGCGACGGCGCGCGCCCGCAGCAACCGCGCCCCGAGCAGGAACATCGCGATCCCCGACGGCACGATCAGCACGAGCTCGGCGCGGTAGAGCCCGAACTGGTCGAGCCGCACCCCCACCTGACCGAGGTAGCTGCCGGGCTGCGGACCACCCGGCTCGGCAGGCGCGCCGGCGAGCGCCACCGTGAGCGCGCCGACCACCAGTACGTGCAGGGCGCCGACGCCGGCGATCCAGGCCGTCGCGACCCGGTCCGAGCGCCCGATCAGGAACGCCACGATCACCGACGTGACCGCGTAGGCAATGAGCACGTCGAACTCGAAGACGAACACGTAGTGCAGCAGCCCCTCGACGAACAGGACCGCGGCGCGGACGAGGTAGCGGCCCGGCCATCGCACCCCGCGCCGGGCCGCCGAGCGGAACTGCAGCTCCATCCCGACGCCGAACAGCAACGTCAGCAGGGCCAGGAACTTGCCGTTGGCCAGGAACCGCAGGAACGTCTCGACGGGCGACGCCGCGGTCCCGTCGAGGCTGTCGACGAGCCACGCCGCCGGGCCGCAGGGGTGGGCGAACAGCCACGCGTTCGAGGCGAACGTCCCGACGATTGCGATGCCCCGTAACAGGTCCAGGACCGGGATGCGCCGGGTGTCAGCCACGGCTGGGCTCCCGGTCCCGCGGCGGCGCGATCGTCGTCCACAGGGGACCGACGGCGAACCAGATCACCGTGGCGAGGGCGACGCGGGCGCCCCACGTCCAGAACGGGTCGGACAGCCACGCCGCCGGAGCGGGCACCCCGATGCCGGCGACGAGCGCGATCACCGCCATCACGACGAGCGCGATCACGGCCGCGACCAGCATCTTGCGCCACTCACGCCACTCGTGCGCGACCTTCGCCGCGCCGTGCCTCGGCGGCTTGACCGGGGCCGGGCCGTCCGCGAAGCGGTGCGCCATCCGGACGTCGGCCCAGCGGATCATGGAGTGTCCGAACGCGACGGTCACGCCCAGGTACACCGCCGCGAGGCCGTGGGTGAGGCCCGGCCGGGTGCCGCCCGCGACGTCGACGGTCGACGCCGTGACCAGCACCAGGTCCAGCACCGGGACAAGCAGCAGGACCACGGCGCTCGTCCTCCGCAGCCGCAGTACGTACCGGGCCGTCAGGCCCGCCCCCAGCAGCGCCCAGAAGCCGATCTCGCACGCCGCGATCAGCACGACGAGCGGGTTCTCGCTCACGAAGTCCCCCATGACATCGAGCCTGTGCCCGACCACGGGGTGCCGTCGTCCGTCGTCGGACGGATCATCGCCCGCGGCGGCGTACATCCTTCGAGGGACGCGGGCGCCGGGCGGGCGTGCTCTGATGTCGACGTGACCCCGTTCGCGCGCGACGCCGCCGCCGCCACGGGCTACCTCGTCGTCGGGCTCGCGCTCATGCTGTTCGTGCCCGACGTCCGCATCTCGTGGGAGGCGGCCCCGCCACCGCCGGGCGCAGCCGCGGTCGTGGTGCTGGTGGTCGCCTGCGGCGCGCTCGTCCTGCGCCGCGCCGCACCGCTGGTCGGGCTGGGGATCTCGGTCGCGACGTTCGCCGCCGGGATCGTCCTCGGCGCCACCGACCTCGGCGTCCTGCTGATCTTCACCGACCTGCTCTACTGCGCGGTCCTCTTCACCTCGCGGCGGGCGAGCCGCGCCGTGTCGGGGGCCGCGGGTGTGGCGATCGTCGCGGTCGTCGTGCTGAGCCTCGTCTCCGGTGACGGCCGCGCCGCCCTCTACGGCCTGCTCAACGCCGCCCTGCTGCTCGCCATCCCGGTCATGTGGGCGTCGGAGGTGCGCAGGCACCGCACACTTGCCGACGCCGAGCGCGTCCGTGCCGAGCAGGCCGAACGGATGGGGGCGCTCGACCGGGAGGCCGCCGTCGCCGCCGAACGCACCCGGATGGCCCGCGATCTGCACGACGTCGTCGCCGGGCAGCTGGCGGCGATCGCGCTGCAGTCCACCGCGGCACTCAACCTCCCCGACGCCGACGCGCCCGCCCTGCGCCGCGTCCTCGGCTCGGTGCGGGAGCAGTCGGTCGCCTCGCTCGGCGAGATGCGCGCGATGATCACGTTGCTGCGCGAGGGCGACGACGCGGACCCGCCCGCCGCGCCCGCGCGGCTCGACGACCTCGCGCCCCTGCTCGGCTCCGCCCGCGCCACCGGCCTCGACGTGACCCTCGACGACGCCCGTCGCCGCGCACCGGCCCGCGCGGCCGTCGAGTTGGCGGCGCACCGGATCGTCGCGGAGTCGCTCACCAACGCGGCCAAGCACGCGCCGGGGTCGACCGTCCGGGTCGCGCTGTCGGACAACGACTCCGCGCTGGTCGTCGAGGTCGCGAACACCGCGGGCACCCGGCCATCGGCAGGGGTGGGTGGCGCCGGGACCGGCCTCGCCGGGCTGCGGGAACGCGCGACCGCGGTCGGCGGGACGCTGCACGCCGGGCCGGCCGGCGACGGCTGGCTCGTCCGCGCCGAACTGCCACCGGAGGAACCGTCGTGATCCGCGTCGTGGTCGCCGACGACCAGGCCGCCGTCCGCGCCGGGCTCGTCATGATCCTCGACGCCGCACCCGACGTGGAGGTCGTCGGCGAGGCCTCCGACGGCGCCCAGGCCGTCCGGATGGCCATGTCGCTGCGCCCCGACGTCGTCCTCATGGACATCCGGATGCCCGGCGTCGACGGCATCACCGCGGCCCGCGAGCTCACCGCCGCCGCCGTCGCCGAGGTGCTGGTGCTCACCACGTTCGACCTCGACGACCTCGTCGACGGCGCGCTCGCCGCCGGGGCGGCCGGGTTCCTGCTCAAGACCGTCGACGCCCCCGCGCTCGTCGACGCCGTCCGGTCGGTCGCCCGGGGCGACGGGGTGCTCGCGCCGGAGGTGACCCGTCGCGTGATCGCGCGGCTGTCGGCCCGTCCCTCCCGTTCCGCGGTCCCGGGGCTCGACGACCTCACCGCCCGCGAACGCGACGTCCTGGGCTGCCTGGGCCGGGGACTGTCCAACGCCGCGATCGCCGACGACCTGGTGATCACCGAGGCGACGGCGAAGACCCACGTGTCCCGGGTCCTCGCGAAGCTGGGCCTGCGCTCGCGGACCCAGGCCGCACTGGCGGCGCAGGACGCCGGCCTGGTCCCGTGAACGCACGGAGCCCGCGCCCCCGAGGGGGTGCGGGCGGTCCGGGCGTGCGGGTCGGTGGGCGTCAGCCGGCCATCTGGTTGTTGCCGTTGGCCAGGAAGTTGGCCAGCGCGGCCTGGGTCGCGGCGTTCATCGTGCCCGTCTGCGGCAGGTGCGCGTCACGCTGCAGGTAGGTGATGGCCTGCGTGGTCTGCGCGTTCATCACACCGGTGACCGGGCCCTCGTAGTAGTTCAGCTGACCCAGCTCCTTCTGCAGCGTCTCGACCGCCGCCGACGGCGCGACCGGCGTGACCGGGGTGACGGGCTTGGCCGGGGTGACCGGCGCGAGGGGCTTCACCGCGTGGCCGGCGGGGACGACGATGTGCGACGCCGCCGGGGCGGGGGCCGGGGCGGGCTGCGCACCCGAACCGCTGAACGTCATCACCAGGGTGGTGACGACACCGGCCGCGACGACGCCGACCGCGGCGAACGCGCCGATCACGAGGCCCTTCGAGCGTCGCGGCGCGGAGGTGGAGGCGACGTGGCGGGCACCGGGGGCCGGGATGCGGACGGTCGAGGTGGTGTCCTGGGTGGTGGTCGTGGTGTTCATGGCCGGTGCTCCTTCGAGGTGTTCCGGGGGTGTTCCCCCGATGCCTCAAGGTTCGTCCCCGCAGGCCAGGAGCACCGTCGACCGACCGACGGGCACGCAGGACGACGCCCATGTCCCCCGATCGACGGACAGGTGGTCACGGCCAGCAGGGGGCACAGGCCCAGGATCTGACCGAGAAGACGCGCAGCCGAGCCCAAGGCCTGGTCGAGCATGGACGACTTGCGCGCGGGTGTGTCGGCGCATGGCACCACGCGCGGGCCGGACGCACGACGGCCCCCTGCCGAACCCGGCAGGGGGCCGTCGACGTGCACGATCACCGCCCGGCGGCGGTCTCCAGCGCGCGGCGGGTGAGAACCCGCGCGAGGTTGCGGCGGTAGTCCGGGGTGCCGGCGGTGTCGGTCGGGGGCTCGGTGCCCTCGGCGGCGAGCGCGGCGGCGTCGGCGATCGATCTCCCCTCGGCCAGCGCGGCCTCGGTCGCACTGGCGCGCAACGGGGTCGAACCCATGTTGACCAGCCCGACCCGCCCGTCGACGACGGCGACCGCGACGATGGCCCAGTCGTTGGCGCGGCGGGTGAACTTCTCGTAGGCCCAGCCCGCGTTCCCGGTGCGCGGCACCCGGATCTCGACGATCAGCTCGTCGGGCTCCTTGGCCGTGGTGAACACGGCGGTCCAGAACTCGGTGGCGGGCACCTTCCGCTCCCCGCGCGGCGAGCGCAGGACGATCGTCGCGTCGAGCGCGAGGACCGCGGCGGGCAGGTCGGAGGCCGGGTCACCGTGGGCGAGCGAGCCACCGATGGTGCCGCGGTGGCGGACCTGCGGGTCGCCGACCGTGCGAGCCACGGCCGGGAGCAGCGGCACCTCGGTCGCCAGCACGTCGGAGACCTCGACGTCGTGGTGGCGCGTCGCGGCACCGATGGCGACCTCGTCGCCGTCGACCCGGATGTAGTTCAGCTCGCGGAGCCGTCCGATGTCGACGATCAGCTCCGGCGCGGCGAGGCGCAGCTTCATGACCGGCAGCAGCGAGTGCCCGCCCGCCATGATCGTGGCCTCGTCACCGTGCTCGGCGAGCAGCGCGAGCGCGCCGTCGACCGAGTCGGGGCGTGCGTACTCGAAACCGACGGGGATCACGCGCCGCTCCCCACCGAGAAGCCCGGCGCGGTGCGCGCGTCGTCGCTCAGCGCCTCGATCTCCTGCTCGGCGTCGGGGTCCTTGCCTGCGGCGACGAGCGCGGCACGCACGATGTTGTGGTAGCCGGTGCAGCGGCAGAGGTTGCCCTCGAGCCCCTCGCGGACCGCGCGCTCGTCGAGGTCCGGGTTCTCGGCGATGAGGCCGGTGACGGCCATGACCATGCCCGGGGTGCAGAAGCCGCACTGCAGGCCGTGCTCGGCACGGAACGCCGCGGTGACCGGGTGGTCGAGGGAGTCGCCGCTCTCGCCGGCGAGACCCTCCATCGTCGTGACCGCGAGCTGGTCGGCCTGCACGGCGAGCACGGTGCAGGACTTGACGGACTCGCCGTCGAGCAGCACGGTGCACGCCCCGCAGGACGTGGTGTCGCAGCCGATGTTGGTGGCCTTGAGCCCGAGGTTCTCGCGCAGGTAGTGCGCGAGCAGCAGCCGCGGCTCGACCTCGTCGGTGGTGGTGCGGCCGTTGACGGTGATCTCGACCTTCACGCCCGTCATCCGTCCTCCTTCACGGCGTCCTGGATGGCCTCCCAGACCCGCAGCGGGGTGGTCGGCATGTCGATGTGGCGGATCCCGAGGTGCGACAGCGCGTCGACGACGGCGCTCTGCACGGCGGGGGCGGAGCCGATGGTCCCGGCCTCACCGATCCCCTTGAAGCCCAAGGGGTTGATGGGGGTGGGCGTCTCCATGGTGACGAGGTCGAAGCTCGGCAGCTCGGCCGCCGAGGGGAACCCGTAGTCGGCGAAGGTCGCGGTGAGCGGCTGCCCGTCGGGGTCGAAGACGACCTCCTCCAGCATCGCCTGCGCGATGCCCTGGGCGATGCCGCCGTGGCGCTGACCCTCGCAGAGCAGCGGGTTGAGCACGGGCCCGGCGTCGTCGACCGCCCAGATGCGCTCGACGGTGACCTTGCCGGTCTCGGTGTCGACCTCGACGACGGCGACGTGCGACCCGAACGGGAACGTCGCCTTCTTGCCGTCCCAGACCGTCTTGACCTTGAGCTCGTCGCGTTCGGCGAGCTGCGCGAAGGTGACCGTCGGCGAGCCGGGGGCGCCGCGGACGGCGATCGCGGCGTTGGCGGTGTCGACCTCGAGGTCCTCGACGGACGCCTCGAGGATCTCCGCGGCGCGCTGTTTGGCGAGGTCGATCAGCTCGAGCGAGGCCTGGTGGACGGCGACGCCGCCCGTCTGCAGGCTGCGCGAGCCCATCGTGCCGCCGCCCTCGGGGACGTGGTCGGTGTCGCCGTGGCGGACCGTGATCTTCTCGACGGGGATGCCGAGCTGCTCGCTGGCCAGCATCGCCCACGCCGTGGCGTGGCCCTGGCCGTGGGGGGAGGTTCCCGTCCAGATCAGGGCGGTGCCGTCCGGGTGCACCTCGACCGACGCGTTCTCGACGAACGCGCCACCACCGGTGATCTCCACGTACGAGGAGACGCCGATGCCGATCTGCTTGGCGTCGCCGCGCTCGCGACGGGCCTTCTGCACCTCGCGCAGCGTGGCGTAGTCGCTGGCCTCGAGCGCGAGGTCGATGGCCTTGGCGTATTCGCCGGAGTCGTACTCGACGCCACCCTTGGTGGTGAAGGGAAACTTCTCCGGGGCGACGACGTTGATCTTGCGGACCTCGGCCGGGTCCATCCCGATCTCGGCGGCGAACAGGTCCATTGCCCGCTCGATCGCCGACGTGGCCTCGGGGCGGCCGGCGCCGCGGTAGGCGGCCGTCGACGTCGTGTTGGTGACGACGACCGTCGCCCGCGAGTCGACCTTCTCGATGTCGTACGTGCCGGGCGCCATCATGCGCGTGAACACCGGCAGGAAGACGCCGAGGCGCGGGTAGGCGCCGGCGTCGGCGATGACGTCGAGCCGGTAGGCCTTCACCCGGCCGTCGCGGCTGCCGCCGATGGTGATGGTCTGGCGCTGGTCGCGTCCCTGGACCATCCCGGTCATGTTCTCCGAGCGGCTCTCGCTCCAGCGGACCGGCCGGCCGGTGTGCCGTGCCGTCCACGCGACGAGCGCGAACTCGGGGTCGGCGCCGATCTTCGCGCCGAAGCCGCCACCGACGTCGGGGAGGATGACGTGGATCGACTTCGGGTCGACACCCAGCCAGCCGGCAACCTCGTCGCGCGCGCCCTGGGCGTTCTGGTTGGACACGAACAGGGTGCAGCGCCCGTCGTCACCCCAGACGGCCGAGGCGGCGCGCGTCTCCAGCGACGCCGCGGCGACCCGCTGGTTGACGATCTCCCGGGTGACGACGACCTCGCAGTCGGCGAAGAAGTCGGGGTCGGGGGGCTCGGCGTTGTAGACGCTGCACGTGTTCGTGCCGGCGTCGGGGAACAGCAGGTTCTCGTCCTTGAGGGCCTCGCGGACGTCGACGACGGCCGGCAACGGCTCGTAGTCGACGTCGACCAGCTCTGCGGCGTCGGGGCCCTGGTAGCGCTCCTCGGTGAGGACCGCGGCCACGGGCTCGCCGACGAAGCGCACCCGCTCGGTGGCCAGCCAGGGGCGGACCATCTGCTTGGGCGCTCCCGCGAACAGCAGCGGGGCCTCGAGGTCGATGTCGGCACCGGTCAGGACCGCGACGACGCCGGGGGCCTCGCGGGCCGCCTCGACGTCGATCGAGGTGATCGTCGCGTGTGCGATCGGGGAACGGACCAGCGTGAGGTGCAGCGCTCCGCTGAGCCGCTCGTCTGTCAGGTCGTCGGTGTATGTCGCGCCCCGCGTGAGGAACACCGGATCCTCTACACGGACGACGCGCGTCCCCATGATGCTCATCGATTTCGAGCCTAGCCCCGCGGTGGGTCCGGCGACGGTCAGCCGACCCATGGGACTGGTGAGGCGAGGGTTGCCATGCGCCGAGCGGATTCCGCATCGGCGGACACGTACCCCCCGGGACAGACGCAGTCGCGGAACTTCGTCCCGGGGAAGGTGGCCCGACTCACTCGTCGGCCGGTCCGTGTGCGGCCCGGAACGCCGCAGGGGAGCCACGGCCGACCGGCCCGACACGGTGACCTGCCTGTGCAGCACGGTCCGAGCCGACCCTGGGCACGATCCGCCCCACGCCGGGACCATGCCTGCCGGTCAGGTTCCGGGGTCGTCGGCTCGCAGGTCCTCCAGCAGTTCGACGTTGCCCGCGAGCACGGTGGTGAGGATGTTCCGGGCGACGGCGAGCAGCTCGGCCACCTGCTCGCTGGTGAGCCGGTAGTGGACGACGGCACCGTCGCGGCGTGAGGAGACCAGGCCTGCGCGGCGCAGGACCGCGAGCTGCTGGGAGAGGTTCGCCGGTTCGACCCCGACCTGGGTGAGCATTTCGCCGACGGCGTGCTCACGCACGCTGAGCAGCTCCAGCACCCGCACGCGCACGGGATGCCCGAGGCTCTTGAAGAACTCCGCCTTGAGTTGGTACAGCGGCGTCGGCACGGCCCCATCCTCGCCGATTCCCCGCCCGCGTGGCCCGGGATGTGCGACGCGTAGCCCTGTGTTGTTCATTGCAGAGTTTCATAATTGCATATTCTCGCAACTACGGTCCGTGCGGAGGCGCCGCGACACCGGTGCCCGAGAGCACAGGGAGCCCGACCGTGGCAGAGCGATCCGTGACGGCCGGCCTGCGCGGCCTCCTCCCCGGTGCCCCCGACTGGACCGCGGTCCGCCGCGCCCCACGGCGCGACCTGCTCTCGGGCGTGACGGTCGCCGTCGTCGCACTGCCGCTGGCGCTCGCCTTCGGCGTCGGGTCCGGCCTCGGCGCCGGAGCCGGCCTGGTCACCGCCGTCGTCGCCGGTGCGCTCGCCGCGGTCTTCGGCGGCAGCAACCTGCAGGTCACCGGCCCGACGGGCGCGATGACGGTTGTGCTCATCCCGCTGTTCCACCAGTACGGGCCCGATGGAGTGCTCACCGCCGGGCTACTGGCCGGGCTGATCCTCGTGGTGCTGGCGGTGGCCCGCGTCGGGCGGCTCGTCCGGCTGCTGCCCAGCCCGGTGATCGAGGGTTTCACCGCCGGGATCGCCGTCGTCATCGCGCTCCAGCAGTTCCCCGCCGCCCTCGGGGTGTCCGGGGGCGAGCACGAGAAGGTGTGGGCGACCGCCGCGGCGGCGGTCACCGCGTTCGCCGACACCCCGAACTGGCCCGCGATCGCGCTGGCCCTGGGGGTCGCCGCCGTCATGCTCGTCGGCGGGCGTCTGCTTCCCTCGGTCCCGTTCTCCCTGGTCGCCGTGGTCGCCGCGACCGCCGTCGCCGGGCTGCTCCACCTCGACGTCGCCCGCATCGGCGCGCTGCCCGCCGGGCTGCCCGCCCCCTCGCTGGGCTTCCTCGACCTCGCCACGATTCCCGCGCTGCTCCCCTCCGCCGTCGCGGTGGCGGCACTGGCCGCTCTGGAGAGCCTGCTGTCGGCGACCGTCGCCGACGGGATGACCGTCGATCAACGCCACGACCCCGACCGCGAGCTGTTCGGCCAGGGCATCGCGAACCTGGCGGCGCCGATGTTCGGCGGCGTCCCCGCCACCGGCGCCATTGCGCGCACCGCCGTCAACGCCCGCACCGGGGCCCGCTCGCGGCTGGCCGCGCTCACCCACGCGGCCGCGCTCACCGCGATCGTCTACGCACTCGCCGGGCCGGTCGGGCACATCCCGCTCGCGGCCCTCGCCGGGGTACTGCTGGCGACCACGATCCGCATGGTCGAGGCCGGCTCCCTGCTCGCGCTGCTGCGCGCCACCCGGCGCGACGCCGCCGCGCTGGTCGTGACCTTCGTCGTGACCGTCGTCGTCGACCTGGTCACGGCCGTCGTGGCCGGGCTGGCGGTCGCGGTCGTGCTCGCATTGCACCGCGTCGCGCTCAACGCCGGCGGCGAGCACGTGACGGTCGCGCACGATCCCGGTGAGCACACCGCCGAGGAACGCGCCCTGCTCGCCCAGCACATCGTCGCCTACCGGTTCGACGGCCCGTTGTTCTTCGCCACCGCGCACCGGCTGCTGCTGGAGACCTCCGCCATCTCCGACGTCCGCGTCATGATCCTGCGGATGTCACGCGTGTCGGCCATCGACGCCACCGGCGCCCAGGTCCTCGACGACGCCATCCGCCGCCTGGAACGCCGCGGCTGCCTCGTGCTGCTCTCGGGCCTGCGCCCGGGTCACGACCGGGCTCTCGACGCGCTGGGCGTGTCCGCCCAGCTGCGCGCCGAGGGCCGGGTCTTCCCCGACAGCGTGTCGGCGATCGCCCACGCCCGCGCCCACCTCGCGGGCCCGCCGGGTCATTCCGGGTCGGACCACCAGTCCCGCACCGTCCACAGTGGCGAGACGGGCCCGTGCCCGGCGCCGAGCGGATAGGAGTTCCGGACGGCCTCGACGATGTAGCGCTTGCCGAACGCCACCGCCCCGCCGACGCCCATCCCCCGCGCGAGCCCGGACGCGATCGCCGCCGCCATGGAGTCGCCACCGCCATGGGTGTTGCCCGTGTCGAACCGCGGGCCGGGCAGCTCGGTGAACGTGTGCCCGTCGTAGAGCAGGTCGATGCAGCCGTCGACGTCCTCGGCCAGGTGCCCGCCCTTCACCAGGACGTTGCGCGGCCCCAGCCCGTGCAGCACCTTGGCCGCCTCGTACTGCCCCGCGCGGTCGTGCACGTCGATGCCGACGAGCAGCCGCACCTCGTCGAGGTTCGGGGTGATCAGGGTGGCGCGGGGGAAGAGGAGCCCGCGGAAGGCGTCGAGGGCGGAGTCGGCGAGCAGCTGGTCGCCGTGCATCGACGCGGCCACCGGGTCGATCACCAACGGCGTCGCGTGCGCGGCGCCGATCCCGTTGTCGTCGCACGCACCCGCGACCGCCTCGATGATCTCCGCACCCGCGAGCATCCCGGTCTTCGCGGCGTCGAGCCCGATGTCGGAGGCGACGGCGGCGATCTGCGCCGCGACCGTCTCCGGCGGGACGGGGTGGACACCGGTCACGCCGACGGAGTTCTGCACCGTCACCGCGCACACCGCGAGGCAGCCGTGGACTCCGCAGGCGGCGAAGGTCCGCAGGTCGGCAGCGATGCCCGCGCCACCCCCGGAGTCGGTGCCCGCGATGGTCATGACGCGTGGCGGGGTCACGCCGACGGTGGGCAGCGGCCCGCTCATGGGGCAGTCACCGGCAGGTACACCCGGCCTCCCGTGTCACCGAACTCCTGCGACTTCTCGTCCATACCCGCCTCGATCGCCTCGACGCTCGTCAGCCCGTGCGCCTCGGCGTAGTCCCGGACGTCCTGGGTGATGCGCATGGAGCAGAACTTCGGCCCGCACATCGAGCAGAAGTGCGCGGACTTCGCCGGCTCCGCGGGAAGTGTCTCGTCGTGGAACTCCCGCGCGGTGTCCGGGTCCAGCGCCAGCGCGAACTGGTCGTGCCAGCGGAACTCGAACCGGGCCTGCGACAGGGCGTCGTCACGACGCTGTGCGTGCGGGTGGCCCTTCGCGAGGTCGGCGGCGTGCGCGGCGATCTTGTAGGTGATGACGCCGGTCTTCACGTCGTCGCGGTTCGGCAGGCCCAGGTGCTCCTTGGGCGTGACGTAGCAGAGCATCGCCGTGCCCGCCTGCGCGATCGTCGCGGCACCGATGGCCGACGTGATGTGGTCGTAGCCGGGCGCGATGTCGGTGGCGAGCGGGCCGAGGGTGTAGAACGGCGCCTCGTCGCACCAGCGCTCCTCGAGCTCCACGTTCTCGACGATCTTGTTCATCGGGACGTGGCCGGGGCCCTCGATCATCACCTGGACGTCGCGCGAGCGGGCGATCGCGGTCAGCTCGCCGAGAGTGCGCAGCTCGGCGAGCTGGGCCTCGTCGTTGGCGTCGGCGATGGAGCCGGGGCGCAGGCCGTCACCGAGGGAGAAGGTGACGTCGTAGGTACGCAGGATGTCGCACAGCTCGGCGAAGTGCGTGTGGAGGAACGACTCCCGGTGGTGGGCCAGGCACCACGCCGCCATGATCGACCCGCCGCGGGACACGATCCCGGTGACGCGCTTCGCCGTCAGCGGCACGTAGCGCAGCAGTACGCCCGCGTGGACCGTCATGTAGTCGACGCCCTGCTCGCACTGCTCGATGACGGTGTCGCGGTAGACCTCCCAGCTCAGCGCGGTCGGGTCACCGCCGACCTTCTCCAGAGCCTGGTAGATCGGCACGGTCCCGATCGGGACCGGCGAGTTGCGCACGATCCACTCCCGCGTGGTGTGGATGTCGGCGCCGGTCGAGAGGTCCATGACCGTGTCGGCGCCCCAGCGGGTGGCCCACACCATCTTCTCGACCTCCTCGGCGATCGAGGAGCGCACCGCGGAGTTGCCGATGTTGGCGTTGATCTTCACGAGGAACCGCTTGCCGATGATCATCGGCTCGGCCTCGGGGTGGCGGCAGTTGGCCGGGATCACCGCCCGGCCGCGCGCGACCTCGGAGCGCACCAGATCGGCGTCGACACCCTCCCGGATCGCGACGAACTGCATCTCGGGCGTGACGATCCCCTTGCGCGCGTATGCGAGCTGTGTGACCGCGCCGTTCACGGGCTCGCGGGCGGCGATCCAGTCCGCGCGCAGCGCGGGGAGCCCGGCGTCGAGGTCGACGGTGGCGGAGTCGTCGGTGTAGGGGCCCGAGGTGTCGTAGACGTCGAGATGCTCGCCGGTGGTCAGGCCGATGCGGCGCACCGGGACCCGCAACCCGTCGGGGCCGTCCACGTAGGACTTGCGGGACCCGGTGATCGGGCCGGTGGTGAGCTGCGGACGGACGGATCCGGCCTGCGTCATGTGACGTCCTCCCTCGCCGGCATTACCCGGCTGGTTCTGCGGTCGGCGGCTGCAGCCGCCCTCTCAGCCCGCTCGTGCGAGCTCCCGCGTGTCTTCAGATGTGTTTCGACCGTAGCCCGCCGTGTCCGCGGCGCACCAGACCCGTCCCACGGACCGGGCGCGACCGGCCGCCCACGTCACCCGCCCGGGCGGGAATAGATCCGGACCCGTCGGGAAGTTGCTTCCGACATGGCAGCGAACAACGAGGTCGAGCTCAGCCCCGAGGGTTGGGTGCGTGGCCAGACCGAGAAGATCCTCGAGACCGGGACGACCGACAGCGTCGACATCCAGGGTCTGCCCGTCGTGCTGGTGACGATGAAGGGCGCCAAGTCCGGCAAGCTGCGCTACGTGCCGCTGATGCGGGTCGAGCACGACGGGCACTACGCCCTCGTCGCCTCCAAGGGCGGGGCCCCCGAGCACCCCGTCTGGTACCACAACCTGCGCGCCAACCCGACCGTCACGCTGCAGGACGGCACCGAGGCGGGCGAGTACTCGGTGCGCGAGGTCGACGGCCCCGAGCGGGAGGAGTGGTGGAAACGCTCCGTCGCGGCCTTCCCGAACTACGCCGACTACCAGACCAAGACCGACCGCCGGATCCCCGTCTTCGTCCTGGACCCGGCGTAAAGCCTGTGAGTGGCAATCATCGCTGGAGCGATGATTGCCACTCACGACCCTCGTGTCAGCCGGTCAGCGCGCGGATCGGCGGGACCCGGCCCGCGCGGATCGCCGGTGCGAGCGCGGCCAGCACCGCGACGAGCACGATGCCCACCCCCAGCACCGCCAGCTCCAGGCCCGGCAGCGACCCGGTGCCCGCGTCGAGCCCCAGGGACCTCAGCGCGAGGAACCCGTACAGCGAGCCGAAGCCCACGCCCAGCACCGCGGCGGCCAGCGCACTGCACACCGCCTCCCACGCCACCATCGCGCGCACACCCCCACGGGTCAGCCCGACCGCGCGCAGCAGGCCCGTCTCCCGGGTCCTCTCGGTGACCGACAACGTCAGCGTCACCCCCACGCCCACGATCGCCACCAGCACCGTCATCCCGACCAGACCCAGCCCGACCCCGCGCAGGACGTCGAGCTCCCCGGCCAGGTCGGCGCGCACGTCCGCGGTGTAGACGACGACCGCGGTCGGGTCCGGACCCAGCGCCCGGTCGACGGCGGCGCGCAGGGCGTTGTCGTCGACACCCGGGGCGGGGTCGACGAGCACCTGCTCCCCCTTCTCCTGCACACGCAGCGCCGGGTCGGCGGCCAGCTGCGCGAGCGTCGCCGGCGGATCGGCCGCGCTCACCTGCACCGCGCTGGGCAGCCGCTCGGAGATCGACTGCTGGGCCGATGCGTCGACGCTCGACACCCCCACCAGCAGCGCCGACGTCAGTCCCACCCCCAGGGTCAGCACCGTGACCGTGGCGGCGGTGCGGCGCGGCACCTGACCCGCGTTGGCGACGGCCATCCGCCCCGGCGCCCGCCCGACGGTCGCGACGACCCGCCCGGCCGTCGCCGCCAGGCCGCTCATCAGCAAAGGGCCCAACGCGACCAGCGCGGCGAACGTCGCCAGCCCGGACGCGGCCGCAGCGATCAGCCCGGGCGCACCGCCCACGCCACCCCCGGCGAACGCCAACAGCACCGCGACCACCGCGGCGACGCCCGCGACGACGGCCCGCCGACCCCGCCGTGACGTGCCGGCCTCGCTCGTCGCCGCCTCCCCCAGGGCGGCGACCGGCGGGGNNNNGGGGTCCGGCCCGCCGCGAGCGCGGGTCCGACGGCGGCGACGATCGTCGCCACGACGGCGAGCAGCACACAGCCCGCGAGTCCTCCCCAGGACGCCACGAGCGGCCCACCACCCACCGTCGCGACGACGACCTCCCCCACGCCGACCGCGGCGGCCGCGCCGATCACCCCCGCGACCAGCCCGGACACCGCGGCCTCGGCCAGCACCGCCCGCACGACGTCGCCGCTGCGCGCCCCCACGCACCGCAGCAACGCCAGCTGGGTGCGGCGCTGGGTCAGCAGGATGCGAAACGTCGACCCCACGACGACGACCGCCGCGATCAGCGCGAGCCCGGTGAACACCGACACCCCGGTGACGACGGCCGTCGCCGTGGTCGAGCCGCTCTCCCGCTCGGCGGCGCGCTGCTCGTCGCCGGACCGGACCGGCGCGTCGGCGGGCAGCCCGGCCCGGACCGTCGCGGCGTCGGCACCCGCGACGTCGATCTGGTCGAGCGAACCACCCAGTGCCGCAACGGTTCCCGGCGTCGCGACGATCGTGTTGGTGCCGACGCTCGGCAGGTCCACGATGCCGGTGACGGTCAGGCGTTCCTCGCCGACGGTCAGCACCGAGCCGGGATGGACGTTGCCCCGCGCGGCGGTGGCCGCGGAGACCAGGGCCTCGTCGTCGGCGGAGGGGAGCCGGCCCGCCACCGGCGGCTCGGTGAGACGCGTCAGCGGCCCGGTCATCGGGTCCGACGTCAGCGACCACGAACCCGCGCCCGCGGCCCCACCGACGGGCGCCATCCCGCTCCACACGCCCACCGCTGCAGTGACTCCGGGTGTGGCCCCGACCCGTGCCACAGTGGCCGCGTCCACATCACCCCGCACGACCGCCGTCGCGGACGCGGGTGTCACGACCGACTGGGCCTCCAGGGTCGACGACAGGGTGCCCCCGAGCAGCAGCGTGCCCGCGGCGAAGAACGTCGCGACCAGGACCGCGAGCCCCGTGAGGACGACGCGGCCCGGATGGCGGCGGGCGTCGGCCAGCAGCGCCCCCGCAGCTGCCCGGCCTCCCCCACGCCCGCCGCCTGGTTCGTGGAAGCCCGCGGTCATGCCGCTGCCCCCGACAGGGACGACAGCGCGGCCAGCACCGTCTCCGGACGCGGGTCGGGCAGCGACCCGGCGACGCGGCCGTCGCACAGCAGCAGCACCCCGTCGGCGAACGACGCCGCGACGGGATCGTGCGTGACCATCACGACGGAACGGCCGAGCTCGCGGACCGACGTCCGGAGCAGGTCGAGCAGCTCGTGGCCGGAGGCGGTGTCGAGGTTGCCGGTCGGCTCGTCGGCGAACACGATCTCGGGCCGCCCCAGCAACGCCCGCGCGACGGCGACGCGCTGCTGCTGCCCGCCCGACAGCTCCGAGGGCCGATGATCGAGCCGGTCGCCGATGCCGAGGAGGTCGACCAGCGAGGCCCGCCACATCGGGTCGGGCCTGCGACCGGCGAGCCGCGCGGGCAGGTCGATGTTCTGCGCGGCGCTGAGCTGCGGCAACAGGTTGAACGACTGGAACACGAACCCGAGCCGGTCGCGGCGCACGGCGGTGAGCTGCGCGTCGGACAGCGTGCCGAGGTCGGTGTCGCCCAACAGGACCCGGCCCGACGTCGCGGTGTCGAGCCCGGCGAGGCAGTGCAGCAGCGTCGACTTGCCCGACCCGGACGGCCCCATGACCGCGGTGAACATCCCGGCCGGGATGCGCAGCGAGACGCCGTCGAGGGCGCGGACGGCCGAGCCGCCGCGGCCGTGCACCTTCACGAGGTCGACGGTCGTTGCGCAGGCAGGGGCCGTCATCGGGACCTGCTCCCGAGCGTCTCGAGAAGCGGGAGCGCGGCCATCACGACGATGACCACCAGTCCGAGGGCCCACGCGGCCGTCTCCAAGAACGTCATGCCACGACGATCTCCGCCGCCGGGCCCCGGCCGCCTCGGCCGCGGGACCGATCTTCGGGTGGGCGCCTCGTACTTTCGGCCGAGGTGCCCGTCGGCCGGGCGGACCTAGGCTGACCGGCGTGATCGGCGGGACGGGTGGGGCGGAGCGGCTGCGGGCGCTGCGCTGGGCCGGGCTCGCCGTCGAGATCGTCGGCTATCTGCTGTGGATCGGCGTCGACATCCTGTTCGTCGCGGCCGGCCGGTCGCTGCCGTGGAGCGCAACGACGGCGTTCACGGGCCTGTGCATCGCGGTGATCGTGTTGTGGCGCAGGCGCCCCGGTGTCGACGCCACACACGTCGCGGCCGTCGCCTACGCGGCGTCGGCGGCGGCGACGCTGACGGGGCTGGTGATCGGGCAGCCGGCCATGTCGTTCGGGGAGCAGCTGGCGCTGGCCGTCGTGACCGTCGCGGCCCTGCGCCACGCCGACGACCGCACGACGCTGCTGCTGTGCGCGGGCGCCGGGATCGTCATCGTGGGGTCGCCGTACCTGCGGATCGAGATCGGGTCGACGACGACGGCGTTCACCATCCTGTCCGCGTTGGGCTGGGGCGGCACGGTCGCGATCGGGCTGGTGCTGCGCGAGGCCGGATCGCGACGGGCATCGCTGCTCGAACGTGCCCGCGCCGACGAGCGCCTCGAACTGGCCCGTGAGCTCCACGACGTCGTCGCCCACCAGGTCACCGGCATCGTGGTGGCGGCACAGGCGGCGCGGGTCGTCGCCCCCGCCGACCCCGACGTCGCAACGGCGTTGTCGGCCATCGAGACCGCGGGTGCCGACGCCCTCGCCGCCATGCGCGCCATGGTCGGCGTGCTGCGCGGCGGGGCGGGAGGCCGCGCGCCCGGCGCCGAGCTCGGCGGCATCCCGGAAATGGTGCGCCGCTTCGATCCCGACGGCACCCGTGTCCGGCTGATCGCCGATCCCGGGTTCGAGCACGCCGTCCTCCCCGCCGGTGTCGCGGCGACCGGCTACCGGGTCGTGCAGGAGGCGCTGACCAACGTCCGCAGGCACGCCCCCGCCGCGACCCGGGTGGAGGTGGAGGTCAGACTGCGCTCCGACGAGCTCTGCGTCGGGGTGCGCAACGACGGCGCGCACTCCGGGTCGGGCCATCCGGCCGGGTTCGGGCTGGCAGGGATGGCCGAGCGCGTCGGGGCGCTCGACGGCACCCTGCACGCCGGGCCCGCCGGCAACGGCGTGTGGACGGTGACGGCGCGGCTGCCGGTGGGGGGACGATGACGATCAGCGTGCTGGTGGCCGACGACCAGGAGATGGTGCGCACCGGCTTCCGGCTGATCCTGTCGGCCGAGCCGGGCGTCGAGGTAGTGGGTGAGGCCGGGACGGGCGCCGAGGCGGTGGAGCTGGCGCGGCGGCTGCGCCCCGACGTCGTGCTCATGGACATCCGGATGCCCGAGCTCGACGGCCTCGAGGCCACCCGCGCCCTCACCGCCGACCCTGAGCCGCCGCGGATCGTCGTCGTCACGACGTTCGATCTCGACGAGTACGTCTACGGCGCGCTGCGGGCCGGGGCGTGCGGGTTCCTGCTCAAGGACGCCGGGCCGCGGCTGCTGGTGGAGGCCGTGCGGGCCGCGGCGGCAGGCGACGCGCTCGTCTCCCCGTCGGTGACCGTCCGGCTGCTGGAGCACCTGACCGCGCCCGCGGCGAAGACCCCGAGGCTGCCGGACCCGTTGTCCCCCAGGGAGCTCGACGTCGTTCGCGCGGTGGCGAGAGGCCGCACCAACAACGAGATCGCCGCCGACCTGTTCGTCTCCTTGTCGACGGTCAAGACCCATCTGACGAACGTCCACGCCAAGCTCGGGGCCCGCAACCGGGTCGAGGTGGCGGCATGGGCGTGGGAGAACGGGCAGGTCGACAGCCTGTGAGTGGCGTTCATGGCTATGGCCAATAACGCCACTCACGAGCGCCGTGGGCGCGTCAGATCTCTTCGGCCTGCTGCGTCGACGGGTCCCACGACAGGCCCGGGACGCCCCAGCCGTTGGCCTTGAGCATCTTCTTCGACGCCTTCTGGTTGCGCCCCATCAGCCGCTCGACGTAGAGGTGCCCGTCGAGGTGGTCGACCTCGTGCTGGAAGCAGCGCGCCAGGAACCCGCGGCCCTCGACCTCAACCGGCTGCCCGTCGACGTCGACACCCGTGACCTTGGCCCAGTCGGCCCGGCCGGTCGGGAACTGCTCGCCGGGGACGGAGAGGCAGCCTTCCTCGTCGTCCTCCGGGTCGGGCATGGTCTCGGGCAGCGCCGACGTCTCGATCGCCGGGTTGACGACGACGCCGCGCGCCATCGACTTCGTGAGCTCGTCCGGGCAGTCGTAGACGAACACCCGCATGCCGACGCCGATCTGGTTGGCTGCCAGCCCGACACCGTGGGCGGCGGCCATCGTGTCGAACATGTCGTCGACGAGTTCACGCAGCGCATCGTCGAACTCCACGACCGGGGCCGTGGGCGTGTGAAGGACCGGGTCGCCGATGATGCGGATGGGGCGGACTGTCACACCTGGAGACTAGTGTCGCGCCCTGTGAGGGACGGGCCCGGGAGGCTCGTCCCCCCACTCGGTTGACGCACGATTCATGCCTCGGTGTGGCGCGTCCCTGCCCGGTTCGTGTCGGGCCCGCGTGGTTGAATCTCCTCGATGAATGACACACGTGTCATTCATGGTTCTGCCAGCCAGTGCAGCGGTGCCGCCATCGCCGTGCTGTGACGCCCGAGGAGCGTGATGGAGTCCGCCACGGAACACGGGGTCGCAGACCCCGCAGCCGGCCCGGCCGACGAGCTCGACCGCCGGGAGCGCGAGATCCTCGCCTTCGAAGGCCAGTGGTGGAAGTACGCCGGTGCCAAGGAACAGGCCATCCGCGAGCTGTTCGACATGTCGGCGACCCGCTACTACCAGGTCCTCAACGCGCTGATCGACAAGCCCGAGGCGCTCGCCGCCGATCCCCTGCTCGTCAAGCGGCTCCGGAGGCTTCGTACCAGCCGACAGCGCACCCGTGCGGCGCGTCGGCTGGGAATCGAGCCTTGGTGACGCCATTGTGATCACGCATCCGGTCGTCGACCGGTACCCGCTGACCCGGAGGTTGTCGTGACCACACCAGGATCGTCCGGTGGCTCGCCGCTGCGGATCGGCGGCTTCGCGCTGATCGGCGTCGGCATCGTCGCCGGCGTGATCGGTCTGGCGACGACCGCGCTCGGCAACGGAAACGGTGCCGACGAGAACAACGCGGCCGCGCCCACCTCGGCGACCGCTCCGGTGGAGCCCGGCCCCGGCGCCGGAGCGACCCCCACCGACGGCTCCGTGCCGCTGCCCTCGTTCGGGCCGACCGGCAACATCGGCGCACCGCCCGCCACCGAGCCCGGCGCGGGCGGTGCGGGAGCAGGCGGTGTGGGTACGGGTGGTGTCGGCGGCGGCGCGGGCGGTGCCGGTGGCACCGGTTCGGGCGCGCTCGCCGAGGGCGGGGTCAGCCCCGACACCCTCAAGGCGCCCGTGCGCGTCTACAACAACAGCACCATCAGCGGCCTCGCCGAACGCGCCAGGACCGACTTCGAGTCAGCGGGCTGGAACGTCACCGAGGCCCGCAACTACTCCGACGGCATCATCCCGACGAGCACGGTGTACTACCGGCCCGGCACCGCCGAGCAGGGCGCGGCCGACGCGCTGGCCCGCCAGTTCGGCATGCGCTCCGAGCCCCGGTTCTCCGGGATCGAGGACGCCACGCCCGGCATCATCGTGATCGTCACCAAGGACTATCAGCAACGTTGACGTCCGCTCCCCGGTCGTCTGCGCTCGTGGCGGTCACCGCCGACCGCCACGAGCGCATCACCTCACGGTCTGCGTGACGCGTAGGCCTCCAGCTCGACGAGCTGCGCGGGATCCAGCGACGGCGGGACCGCCTTGCGCGCCGCCTCGATGTGGGCGGCCGTGACCTGCGTGGCCTCCAGCGACTCCCGCATCGCCGTCAGCGCCGCCTCGCGCAGCACCGCCGCGCAGTCGGCCGCCGAGTAGCCCTCCAGCTCGGCGCCGAGCTCGTCGAGGTCGACGTCGTCGGCCAGCGGGGTGTTCTTCCCCGCCGCGCGCAGGATGTCGGCGCGCGCCTCGGCGTCCGGCGGTGGCACGTACACCAGGCGCTCGAGGCGGCCCGGCCGCAGCAGCGCGGGGTCGATGAGCTCGGGCCTGTTCGTGGCGCCGACGACGATCACCTCCCGCAGCGGCTGCGCGCCGTCGAGCTCGGTGAGCAGCGCGGCGACGACCCGGTCGGCCACCCCGGAGTCGGTCGACCCGCCTCGGCGCGGGGCGAGCGCGTCGACCTCGTCGAGGAAGATCAGCGCGGGCGCGGCGTCGGAGGCCTTGCGGAACAGCTCCCGCACCGCGCGCTCGGACTCGCCGACGTACTTGTCCAGCAGCTCGGCGCCCTTGACCGACAACACGTTCAGCCGGCCCGTGCCCGCCAGCGCGCGCAACAGGAACGTCTTGCCGCAGCCGGGCGGGCCGTACAGCAGCACCCCGCGCGGTGCGGCGACGCCGAGGCGCGCGAAGGAGTCCGGGTACTGCAGCGGCCACAGCACCGCCTCGGTGAGCGCCTGCTTGACCTCGGTCATGTCGCCGACGTCGTCGAGCCCGATCCCGCCGGTCTGCAGCGTCTCCGACGACGACATCGACACCGGCCGGACCGACGACACGGCGTCGAGCAGGTCCTCCTGCCGGATTCGCGGTTCGCTGGCGGCGTCGGACCCCGTGCGCAGCGCCGCGCGGATCGCCGCCTCCCGGCGCACCGCAAGCAGGTCGGCCACCACGAACCCCGGCGCCCGCTCCGCGACCGCCGCGAGGTCGACGCCCTCGGCCAGCGGGACCGACGCCAGCAACCGCCGCAGCAGGTCCGTGCGGGTCCGGGCGTCGGGCAGCGCCAGGCTCAGCTCCCGGTCGACCAGGTCCGGAGCGCGCAGCCGCGGATCGACCGCCTCGGGTGCCGACGTCGTCGCCACCAGCGCCACGCCCGGCGTCGCCAACGCGTTGCGCAGCACGTCGAGCACCAGCGTCGCGAGCGGCGGCGGCTCGGCGGCCGGGAGCAGGGCGTGGACGTCGGTGACCAGGAGGACCGTCGGCCGGCCCGCACGCGCCGCGCCGACCGCCGACTCCACCGCGTCGTGCACCCGCTGCGACGCCGCCCCCGGCTCCAGCGCCGCCGCCGACGGCGCGTCCAGCTCCACGCAGCCGGCCTCGACCGCGGCCGCGGCGCTGCGCGCCAACGTCGCCTTGCCGACACCCTCGGGACCGACGACCAACGCCCCGAGCTGCGCCGTCCCGCCCAGCTTGGCCAGCAGCTCGGGCCGGCGGAACGTCAGCTCCAGCCACTCGACCAGCCGCTTCGCCCGGTCGACGTTGCCGACGAGCTCATCGATGCCGAGGGCGGGCTCGGCCGGGGGCGCCGGTGCCGCGACGGGCGCCGACACGGTCCGCACCGTCGGCGTCCCGGCCGCGGCCGGGGCGCCCGTGGTCGGGCCGTCGAGCCAGCCCACCACCGTCGACGGCTGCACCGCCACCACTCCCGCCGGCTCCGTCTCGGCGACGACCAGCAGCTCCGACGTCCAACCGCCGCCGACGGTGTTGGCCAGCGTCCGGCGCGCCGTCGGCACGTCCGAGCCGGGCGGCGGTGCCAGGTCCTGAGGCAGCAACGACACCGCGTCCCCGCGCACGAGGACCTTGCCCAGCAACGCCAGCCGGATCGTCTCCGGTGTGGCCGTCCGCGCGATCCGCGACCCGCCCAGCACGACCCGCCGCGCCGCCGCCGCGGCGGCCGGGGCGACCACGACGCTCGCGCCGTCGGTGAGACCGCAGTTCGACAGCGTGACGTCGTCGACCGTGACCTGGCCGTGCGGCGTCGCCGGGTCGGCGGCGGCCGCCAGGGCCGTGGTGATCCGGGAGCCCGTCAGCGTGACCGCGTGCCAGGGCCGCAGGTCGAGCGCGTCCAGCACCTCCGGGTGCAGCCGCACGACCCCGCGACGGGAGTCGACAGCGGACGTGGCCAGCCGGGCGACGAGCGTGATCTCCGCGGGCACCCCCGCACGCTATCGGTCGGCGCCCACACCCTCACGCCGAGTTCGACACAGCGCTGGCCCCGACCATGATCGACGCAGTGCCACGTCGAACTCGTCGAGGTCAACGGCGGAGGATCAGCGGCGGCGGATGCCCAGGCGTCGGCGGCTGCTGCTGGGCAGCTGGCTGCGCGGGGGCGTGGGGCCGGGGCGGCCGTTGCCGTTGACGGGGCTGTCGTCGGTGCCGATCAACCGCACCCGGCGCGCGACGGCGGAGGCACCTCCGGCGACGCGGCGGCGCAGCGGCGGGCGCAGGCCCAGCCGGCGGGCCGAACGGGCGGCCCGTGCGACGGCCCGACGCTGCCGTACGGGGACGTTCCAGGCCTCCGGGTGCTGGGCCAGCCAGCGGTGCCGGTACATCGTGTACGGCAGCAGCAGGAGGTATCCCAGGGCCACCACGGCGAGGCCGAGGAAGGGCGCAGTGAGCAGGACGGCCGCCGCGAGCCCGACGAGGACGAGCAGCGGGGCGATCAGCCGCGGGGGGACGCGGACGGTCTTGAGCGACAACGTCGGGATCCTGCTGACCATGAGCGCGGCGGCGACGAGCGCCCAGAGGGCGACGGTGATCTGGGAGGACCACCACCCGTCGCCGAAGTGCAGCCACAGGTAGAGCGGGATGCCCGCGACGAGCGCTGCGGCCGGCGCGGGGACGCCGACGAAGAACTCCTTGGCGTACGGCGGCTGGTCCTCGTCGTCGAGGAGGGTGTTGAAGCGGGCGAGCCGCAGGGCCATGCAGACGGCGAAGACGAGGGCGACGATCCAGCCGAAGCGGTTGCCCTCGAGCCCCCAGATGTAGATGACGAGGGCGGGGGCGACGCCGAAGGAGACGAGGTCGGACAGCGAGTCGAGCTCGGCACCGATCTTGGAGCTGGCGTCGAGGAGGCGGGCGAGGCCGCCGTCGAGGGCGTCGCAGAGAGCGGCGGCGCCGACGGCGGCGACGCACAGCTCGAAGCGTCCGATGAGCGCGAACTGGACGCCGGAGAGCCCGGCACACAGGGCCAGGATCGTGACCGCGTTGGGGAGCAGCCGGATCCCGGCGGTGTAGCCGGGGACGGACCTCATCGGACGTCCGGCAGCTCGGCGAGCACCGTCTCGCCCCCGATCGTGCGTTGCCCCGGCGCGACGAGCACCCGCGACCCGGCGGGCAGGTAGGTGTCGACGCGGGAGCCGAAGCGGATGAGGCCGAAGGTCTCGCCTGCGGCGACCTCGTCGCCGACCTTCACCTGGCAGACGATGCGGCGGGCGAGCAGGCCCGCGATCTGCAGGACGCCGACGTGCTGTCCGTCGGCCGTGGTGAAGAGGACGGCGTTGCGTTCGTTGTCCTCGCTGGCCTTGTCGAGATCGGCCGAGAGAAAGACGCCGGGGCGGTACTCGACGGCGGTGACGCGACCCTCGACGGGCACGCGCTGGACGTGGACGTCGAGGACGGAGAGGAAGACGCTGACACGCGGGACGGGCCCGGCGGGCAGGCCGAGCTCCGGGGCGGGCTCGACCTCGGACACGGTGGCGACGGTGCCGTCGGCGGCGGCGACGACGACCCCGTGCCGGGTCGGCGGGACGCGCCGTGGTTCGCGGAAGAAGGCGGCGACGGCGGCAGTGGCGGCGACACCCGCGACGGTGCCGCGACCGGTGACCAGGCGGAGGAGCGCGGCCCCGGCGGCGACGCCGGCGACGATGGGCCGGCCTCCGGGGTGCATGGGGGGGACGGCGGCGCGGACCAGCTCCGCGACGTGCCCGATCGAGGTTCCGGACGTCGAGGGCGCGGACTCTGCGGACGACTGTGCGGACATTGACGGGTCGGCTCCTGAGTGGCAACCGTGGCGCGGCCAGGCAGGCCGCGACGACGAAACGCCACGGTAGTGCAGGGGAGGTCGGCGACCGCAGAGGGTGCGCACCGCGCAGAGGGAGTGACAGCAAAGGGCCGGGGCCGTCATCCCCCGAGACGACGACCCCGGCCGTGGAACCGCTCGTCCGCTCCCCAGCGACGGGCGGTAGGTCCGTTGCGTTGAAAGGCGGTTACCCGCCTTCTACCGAAAGTATCCAGAGCAATCGGCTCACCGTCCAGATCAGCAGGTCGAGAACCCTGCGAAGTGCACCGATCGGCCGAACCCTCACCAGTTAAGACGCTCTCAGGTGCCCGGTTGTTGCACTCTTAGCGTGTGATGTGAGTCACATTTCGTCCCTCGACCGTGCGGGGCCGATCGCCGAGCGGTTCAAACGCGCTTCAGCCGAGCGGTTCGAAGACGCTTCGGAGGACCCCTCCGACCAGCCCCGACGACGGGTCAGGCCTCGAGGAGCCAGACCTCGACGTCCACGCCCTTGTCGACGGCCGAGACACCCTCGGGGACGACGATCAGGCAGTCGGCCAGCGCCAGCGAGGCGAGCAGGTGCGAGGCGGGCGCCCCGACCTCGCGGACGGTCCCGTCGGCGGCGTCGAGCACACCGCGGCGGAACTGCCGCTTCTCCGCAGGCGACACCAGCGCCTCGCCCAGCGCCGCCGAGACCACCGGCCGCATCGGGTGCGGGTGCCCCATCGCCGCGCGCAGCGCCGGGCGCACGAACACCTCGAACGACACCAGTGAGCTCACCGGGTTGCCCGGCAGCGTCACGACAGCAGGGCCGTCCCCGTCGAGACGGCCCGCACCCTGTGGCCCGCCTGGCTGCATCGCGACCCGTACGAACTCCACACCCCGGTCGCGCAGCGCGTCCTTGACCACCTCGTACGCGCCGGCGCTCACACCGCCGGAGGTGAGGATGAGGTCGACGCCGCCGGCCTTCTCGGCGAGCAGCTCGGCGAAGACCTCCACGTCGTCGGGGACGAACCGCAGCAGCTCCGGCTCCCCGCCCGCGTCGGTGACGGCAGCGGCCAGCATCGGCCCGTTGGACTCGAAGATCTGCCCCGGCGCCAGCGCGGACCCGGGCTCGACGAGCTCCGACCCCGTCGACAGCACCAGCACCCGCGGCGGCCTGCGCACCGCGACCGTCGGCAGGCCGACGGCGGCGAGCAGCCCGATCTGCGGCGGGCCCAGGACCACACCCGCCTTCAGGACGGTGGTGCCGGGCGTGACGTCCTCACCGGTCCGTCGCACGTGCTGGCCCGCGGCCGGGTTCCCATGGACGACGACGGTCTCGACGCCGCCGTCGGTCAGCTCGACCTGGACGACCGCGTCGGCACCCACGGGCATCGGCGCACCCGTCATGATCCGGTGGGCGGTGCCGGGCTGCAGCGTCGGCACGTCGGTGCGGCCTGCCGGGATGTCCTCGGGCACCGGCAGCGTCACCGGGGACTCCGGCGAGGCGGCGGCGACGTCGGCCGCGAGGACCGCGTAGCCGTCCATCGCGGAGTTGTCGAAGGGCGGCAGCGCGACGGCGGACACGACGTCGGCGGCGAGCACCCGGCCCAGCGCCCGGGAGATCGGCACCTCCACCGCGGGCAGGGGCGCCAGCAGCGACGCCACGAACGCCCGGTGCTCGTCGACTGTGCGCGGGCGGCGCGGGGCGGACGCGTTCTCGGAGGTCGTCACGTCCCGCATCCTGCCCGATGCGGCGCGGGAGCCGTCGGCTGCCCGATCCGTCCCGTTCCGCTGCGACCTGCGGATCGTCGCCGATCCGACCGGTCCACAACGGGCTCTTTCCGGGGTAGCGTCGAAATCGTTCGTACGCAACAACAGGAGGTGCCGTGGCTCAGGGCACGGTCAAGTGGTTCAACTCGGAAAAGGGCTACGGCTTCATCGCCACCGACGGCGGGCCGGACGTCTTCGTCCACTACTCGGCGATCCAGGCGGACGGGTTCCGCACGCTCGACGAGGGTGACCGGGTGGAGTTCGAGACGACGGCAGGCCGTGACGGCCGCAGCCAGGCCGAGGCGGTCCGCCGCATCTGAGCCCGGGTGACGGGCTCCCACGGGACCACCCGTCACGACGTCGTTCGCACGGGGCCGGGCGTCCACGACGCGCGGCCGTCCGGCCCCCGCACACAGCCGCCCCGCACAGGTGGGGCCCTTGTTGCACTCGCCTGTGCCGAGTGCTAAAAACGGCGTTGGCACTCCGGCATGCCGAGTGCCAGTCGGGTCGGTGAGACCGGCGCAGGGTTGCCGGTCGTCCGTCGCGGGCACCGCCCGACACGAGGTCATCCCAATCGGAGGGCAACACCCCCATGGCGAAGCAGATCGCGTTCGACGAGGAGGCGCGCCGCGGGCTCGAGCGCGGCATGAACACCCTCGCCGACGCCGTCAAGGTGACGCTCGGCCCGCGTGGCCGCAACGTCGTCCTGGAGAAGAAGTGGGGCGCGCCCACCATCACCAACGATGGTGTGTCGATCGCCAAGGAGATCGAGCTCGAGGACCCGTGGGAGAAGATCGGGGCCGAGCTCGTCAAGGAAGTTGCGAAGAAGACCGACGACATCGCGGGTGACGGCACCACCACCGCCACCGTGCTGGCGCAGGCGCTGGTCCGTGAGGGCCTGCGCAACGTCGCCGCGGGCGCCAACCCGATGGCGCTCAAGCGTGGGATCGAGAAGGCCGTCGAGGCCGTCTCCCAGGCGCTGCTGAAGGCCGCCAAGGAGGTCGAGACCAAGGACCAGATCGCCGCCACCGCCTCGATCTCCGCCGCCGACTCCTCGATCGGCGATCTCATCGCCGAGGCGATGGACAAGGTCGGTAAGGAAGGCGTCATCACGGTCGAGGAGTCGCAGACCTTCGGGCTCGAGCTCGAGCTCACCGAGGGCATGCGCTTCGACAAGGGCTACATCTCGCCCTACTTCGTGACCGACGCGGAGCGGATGGAGGCCGAGCTCGAGGACCCGTACATCCTCCTCGTCTCGTCCAAGATCTCGACCGTCAAGGACCTGCTCCCGCTGCTGGAGAAGGTCATGCAGTCGGGCAAGCCGCTCGCGATCATCGCCGAGGACGTCGAGGGCGAGGCCCTGGCCACGCTCGTCGTCAACAAGATCCGTGGCACCTTCAAGTCCATCGCCGTCAAGGCGCCGGGCTTCGGTGACCGCCGCGAGGCGATGCTGACCGACATGGCCATCCTCACCGGTGGCGAGGTCATCTCGGAGAAGGTCGGCCTCAAGCTGGAGAACGCCGACCTGTCGCTGCTGGGCTCCGCCCGCAAGGTCGTCGTCACCAAGGACGAGACCACCATCGTCGACGGCTCGGGCGACGCCGACCAGATCGCCGGTCGCGTCAACCAGATCCGTTCCGAGATCGACCGCACGGACTCGGACTACGACCGCGAGAAGCTGCAGGAGCGCCTGGCCAAGCTGGCCGGCGGTGTTGCGGTCATCAAGGCCGGTGCCGCGACCGAGGTCGAACTCAAGGAGCGCAAGCACCGCATCGAGGACGCCGTTCGCAACGCGAAGGCGGCCGTCGAGGAGGGCATCGTCGCCGGTGGTGGCGTTGCGCTGATCCAGGCCGGTGCCGGCCTGTTCGAGGGTCTCGGTCTCGACGGTGACGAGGCCACCGGCGCGAACATCGTCAAGGTCGCGCTGGAGGCTCCGCTCAAGCAGATCGCCGTCAACGCCGGCCTCGAGGGTGGCGTCGTCGCGGAGAAGGTGCGCTCGCTCCCCGCGGGTGAGGGCCTCGACGCCGCGACCGGCGAGTACAAGGACCTGGTCAAGGCCGGCATCATCGACCCGGCCAAGGTCACCCGCTCGGCGCTGCAGAACGCTGCGTCGATCGCGGCGCTGTTCCTCACCACCGAGGCCGTCATCGCCGACAAGCCGGAGAAGAACGCCGGCCCCGCCGGCGACCCGACCGGTGGCATGGGCGGCATGGGCGGCATGGACTTCTGAGTCCGGCTCACAGCACCACAGCACGTCCTGTCAGGGGCGGCACCCTCAGGGTGCCGCCCCTGCGGCGTTCGCGGCCCCTGCGGCGTTCGCGGCCCCTGCGGCGTTCCCGGCCAGTGCGGCGTTCCCGGCCAGTGCGGCTCCGCCGCTCAGTCGCTGTAGCGACCATTGCCGCTCACGAGTGGATGTCGGCCAGGCGCTGGGCGCGGGCGCGGATCGCCTCTCGCAGCTCCGGCGGGTCGAGCGCCTCGGCGTCGACGGCGAGCGACCACATGACGCGCTCGGCGTGCTGCAGGTCGCCGAACCCCACGTCGGCGACGAGCCACTCCCCCCGGTCCTCGATGTCGGTGACCCCCGCCGAGATGCGGACGATCTCCGCGCGCCGCGACGGCCGGATCCGCAGCCGGGCCGTGATGCCGGTGTAGGTCGACAGGAACTCGGCGCGCCGTCGTTGCCACAGTTCCTCGAGGTCGACGCCGGCGGGCCGCGCGGCGGGTTCGGCCAGCTCCTCTGCCTCGGTGATCCGGTTGACGCGGTAGGTGCGGTCGGCACCGTCGTGGAGCGCGAGCAGGTACCAGCGGCCGGCGGCGCTGACGAGTCCGAGGGGGTCGACGGTGCGCCAGCTCGGCGGTTCGCCGCGACTGGGGTAGCGAATGCGCAGCCGGTGTCCGGTGAGGACGGCGCGCTGGACGGCCTCGGGGTGCCGGTCGGGTTCGGGTTCGCCGATGAGGCCGCCGCGGCGGACGAGGACGCGGTCGGCGGCGTCGGTGGCCCGGCTGCGGGCGTCGTCGGGCATGGCCGCGACGAGCTTGGCCATCGCGGAGGAGAAGGCGGGGCCCATGCCGAGCGCGTCGGACGTGACGCGCGAGCGCGAGGTGAGCAGGGCGACGGCCTCGTCGTGGGTGAGCCCGGTGAGGTCGGTGGTGAAGCCCGGGAGGAGGGCGAAGCCGCCGTCGCGGCCGCGCTCGGAGTAGACAGGGACGCCGGCGGCCGAGAGAGCGTCGATGTCGCGCAGGACGGTGCGCGTGGACACCTCCAGCTCCTCGGCCAGCGCGGATGCGGTCATCCGGCCGCGGTGACGCAGCAGCAGGACGAGGGAGAGCAACCGGTCGGCGCGCACATCGGAAAGAATGTCACGGATACACGACACTAGATGACGTGATTAGCCGCGAAAGTTCTCCTCATGACGACCTCAACCGCACAGCAGATCGACCCCCGCCCCCTCCTGCACGACGCCGTCGACTGGGTCCGCGGCCTCGTCGACGGCGTCGCCGTCGAGCGCTACGGCGACCCGACACCCTGCGACGAGTTCGACGTCCGTACCCTGCTGGCCCACCTCGCCGGGATCATGGGCCGGGCCCACGCCGCGGGCACGGGTACGCCACCCCTGGAGCGGCCCGCCCTCGTCACCGGCATCTCCGACGACGACCTCGCGGCGGCCGTCCGGCAGGCGATCGACGCCCTCGAACCGTTGTGGCACAACGACACCATGCTCGACGAGATGATCGACGTGCCGTGGGGCCGGGTGCCCGGGCGCGGCGTCGTGTGGGGCTACCTCAACGAGACGCTCGTCCACGGCTGGGACCTCGCCGTGGCCACCGGCCAGGACTGCGAGGCCGACCCGGCCGCGGCCGAGGCGGCGCTCGCGACGTTCGCGGGGTTCCTGCCGGCCGAGCCGCGCGGCGGGCCCGTGCCGTTCGGGCCGGTCGTCGAACCGGCCGCCGACGCGGGCCCCACCGAGCGGCTCGCGAACTGGTCGGGGCACGCACGCATCGACCGGGGCCGCTGAGCAGACGTCAGCCGACCTCCTCGCGCACCTCGACGATCTCCTCCGGACACCGCCGGGCGAGTGCCAGCGCGGTGTCGAGGTCGGGCGCGGAGATCATGTAGTAGCCGCCGAGCACTTCACGCGCCTCGGCGTACGGCCCGTCGCTGACGACCCGGTCCGCACCGCGGACGGTCCGGGCCGTCTGCGGCGGGGCCAGGGCGGCCGCGCTCACGATCTCGGCACCCACCTCCGCGACGGCCTTGACGAACGCCTCGTGCTCGGCGATCCCGTCGTCCCACGAGTCGTCGCCCACGGCCCAGTCGGTGGTCGTCGAGTAGAGCAGCAGCATGTAGTTGGGCACGTCGGCTCCTCGGCTGTGGGGGGGATCCCGGTGACCCCCTCATGATGCCGACGAACCGGACAACCGGGATTCGACATCGCGCCACGACGGATGCCCGTCAGTCCTCGACGAGCACCCCGATGTGGCCGTCGAGCGCGGGCCTGAGCATCTGGTCGCGTTCCCGGTACCCGGTCCCCGGGTCCGACCCGCCCCACGACACGACGACGTCCCCCACCCGGCCGACTGCGGGACGTCGTCGCACGTCAGGCGTTCGCGGAGGCCGCCGTAGCCCGTGACCAGCCCGCCCACACCCATAGCAGCAGCGCGGCGAACGCACCCATGACGAGCCAGGTCGCGGCGGCGGCGAGCGGGCCCGTCACCAACAACCCGAGCAGCAGCGCCGCGCCCCAGGCCGGCACGGCGAGGACCAGGCCGAGCAGGACGCGCAGGACGTAGCCCAGGGGCCGGTGAGCGACGCCGCGCGCCGCGGCACCCCACGCCCCGGCGGGACCGGCGGCCGCCACGACCGGCACCGGCGCACCCCCGGCGAGGACGACGGGCACGACGAGCGGGTGCAGCAGGCTCGCAGCGACCGCGACCATCGTCAGCACCGCTACGACGCCGAGCACCCGCCCGAACCGCGACCGGTCACCACCGGCGACGGCCGTGGACACAACAGTCGCCGCGACGAGCAGCACCACCACCGAGGCGACGAGCAGCAGCGCGAAGCCCCAGCTCAAGGTCGGTACCGGGTCGGGGAGGACGAGCAGCGCCTGCAGGAGAGCGGTGACGACGACCGCGCCCGCGACCCACCACCCGGCCCTCACGACGGCGCTCCCGACGGCCGAGCCGCGCGGTCGACGACGTCCTGCGCCGGCCCGTCGTAGAGCGTCCGGTTGCCGACGGTCACGACCAGGACGAGCGGCTCGCCCGCCGCGCCGGTCAGCCGGATGGGATCGCCGCCGACCGCCTCACCGGTGCAGACGACGTCGTCCTGGCCGGTCGTACACACCGGCGCGGTGCGGATCGCGACGCCGTGCGAGACGAGGACGTCGTTGCCGGCGAACCGCAGCAGCGCCTCCCGGTTGCCGCCGACCGGCGCGAGCGCGGAGACCTGCGAGCACGCGGTGAGCGTCAGCGTCGCCGTCGCGAGGACCGCACCGACCAGCCGCTTCACCGTGAGCTCCGCGCGTCGTGGGCCAGCATCCGGGCGGTCGCCGTCGCGTGCTGGGCCTCCAGCTGGGCGTCGGTGATCGTCGACAGGTCGAAGGGCGCGGGCAGCAGGAGCTCGGTGTTGCGGTCCAGCGGTGATCCGCGGCGCATCATCGGCGTCTCGATCCAGTCGTTGGCGGCAAGCTCCCGCGAGGTCGCAGCCAGGTCGAGCCAGCCCCGGTCCGGACCTGCGGTGACGGGGGCGGCGTGGTCGAGGACCGTCGTGAACACCGACAACGTCCCGTCCCGGTTGTCGACGAGCTCGACGACCTGTTGCTGCTGCGGGAAGTCGATGCAGGAGGCCGTCGTGACCTCCCAGAACCCCGTCGTGCCGCGGGTGTGGGCCAGGATCTGGTTGAGGTGGGTGTGCCCGTTGAGCCACACCACGACCTGCGGATGGTCGAGCAGCAGGTCGACGAGCTCCTCGGCGCCGTGCAGCGTCTGGGTGTCGCCACCGGGGCGGACCGCGCGGTTCTCCAGCGTGAGGCTGTTGTGGTGGCTCAGCACCACGCACACCTTCTTCTCCGCACCCGCCCGTTCCAGCTCGGCGCGCAGCCACCGGAACTGGTCGTCGGGAACGGCGCCGTCGGGGCCGGCGACCTGGTTGCACGTGTCGAGGCCGAACATCCGCACGTGCGGGGCCGGATCGGCCGACCACCACGTCTTCCCCGAGTCCAGGTTGGCCTGGGTGAAGCCGTGGCCGACGGGGCCGGGCAGCGGCGTCGTCTCGAAGTGAGCCGTCATGAACTCGCGCTGCTCGAAGATCCGGCGCCGGGCGTCGGCGGTGACCGTCCGGAAGCCGGGGGCCGTGCCGAACGCGGTGTCGACGGCGTCGACGAACCGCTGCACCGGGCTGCCGGTGGCCGCGTAGCCGGTCAGCGCCTTGCCCGCGACGGCCTGCCACGTCGTCGCCTTGCGGTCGCCGACGGCCGTGGAGCGGAACTGCGAGTCGACGTCGAACGTGCCGAGCAGCAGCGTGTCGTGGTTGCCGTAGACGGCGTACCAGGGCGTCGGCAGCCCGGGCGACTCCACCGGTGACCCGATCGCCGCCGCCAGCATGTCGGGCAGCCGGGGGAAGCCGTAGTCGCCGAACTCGCCACCGGCCGGGTCATCGGGCCGGTACGCCCACGTGACGTCGGGCCAGGCCTGCAGGCCCTCGTAGACGTCGGGGCTGCCGCTGTTCGCGGTGACCGGGACGCCGTCGAGGACGTCGATGTACCAGCGCAGCTCCAGGCCGGAGTGCATGTCGGCGGAGTCCCCGGTGACGACGGTGGCGTCCAGCGGTGCGCCCGTCACCGCGCTGGTGCGGGCCGCGGACACCGCGGCGGCCATCGCTCCGGCGACATGCACCGTCAACGGGTCCTGCGGATGGAACGCCGACGCCCACGCCGAGTGGTCCTGCACGATCATCGGCTCGATCCGGCCCGGGGACTGGGCATCGATCACGTGCATGTCCGACAGATGTCCGAGGTAGAGCAACGAGCGGCGGGCCCGCGCCCGGTCGGGGCCCGGGTCGCGACCGAGGACGTCGATGCGCGGGATGTGCGGCTCCCCCGGCCCGGCCGTCAGTGCGCGGTAGCGGCCCTGCACCACCGACCCCTGGAGGATGGTGCGCTGCAACGTCGTCGGGGCGTCGGACGGGGCCGGCGCCTGCGCGAGCGCCTCCCCGACGACGAGCGGATCGAGCTGCAGCGCCGCGGCGAGCCCGCCGACCGCAGCCAGGAACGCACGACGTGACAGGCCCGGCACGGCCACCTCCGACACGCGCCGAGGGGTGTCCGACATGGACGGGCGGGGACCTCGCACGACTCGTCCGGGGAGTCGCCACCGAGTCGATCTCCGTTACGCCGCGGGCGATTCGCGTCGACACGCGGCGGGTCGCGCTGGCAGCATTCCGCCCCGTGGTGACACCCCGACGAACCCGGATCGAAGCGATGGGCGAGAAGGCGGCCGTCACGCCGCTCGAGCTGTTCTTCGACCTCGTCTTCGTCTTCGCGCTCACACGCGTCACGGACTGGATGGCCGACGACCCGACGCCCGAGTCGATGCTGCGCGGCGCCCTCATCCTCACCGTCATGTGGTGGACGTGGGTGGGCTACGCCTGGCTGGGCAACATCGCGAAGGCCGACGAAGGCATCATCCGCGTCGGCATGTTCGTCGCCATGGCCGGCGTGTTCGTCGGCGCCATCACGATCCCCGAGGCGTTCGACGACCTGCCCGGCGGCCTCTTCGGCCCTGCCGTGTTCGCGTTCGCCTACTTCTTCGTCCGCGCCGTGCACATCGCGCTGTTCTGGGTCGTCGCCCGCGACGACCCGACGCTGCGCCGCCAGGTCGCGCGCTTCCTGCCGTCGATGCTGGCCGGGACGGTGCTGCTGCTCATCGCGTCGCAGACCGAGGGCTGGGTCCAGACGCTGCTGTGGGTCGCCGCGATCCTGGGCGACTACCTCGGCACCACCCTGTCGGGCACCGACTGGCGGCTCGCCTCGCCCGCGCACTTCGCCGAACGGCACGGACTGATCATCATCGTCGCCCTCGGCGAGTCGATCGTGTCGATCGGCATCGGCGTCGCCGCCCTGCCGATCAGCTGGCCGATCATCGTGGCCTCGGCGCTCGGGCTCGCCGTCGCGGGCGCCCTGTGGTGGGCCTACTTCGACGTGACGTCACTGCTCGCCGAGCAGGAGCTGGCGACGGCGCAGGGCGAGCGCCAGATCCGGCTCGCCCGCGGCTGCTACTCGTTCCTGCACCTGCCGATGGTCATCGGCGTGATCATGCTGTCGCTCGGGTTGAAGAAGGTGCTGCTCTACGTCGGTGGCGGTGAGGGCCACTCCCTCACCGACCCGATCTACGGGGTCCCGCTCGCCGGTCTCTACGGCGGAACCGCGCTGTACCTGCTCGCCCACGTCTGGTTCAAGTGGAACCTGATGCGCACGGTGAGCGTCGCACGGGTCGTCGTCGCCGTGGTCCTGTTGGCGGCGACGCCGCTGGTCGCGATGCTGCCGGCCCTGGTGACGCTGGCGATCCTCGCCGTCGTGCTCGCCGCGCTGGTGGGCTGGGAGACCCACCACTACGCCGAGCTGCGTCACCAGGTCCGGCACGGCGACCACCACGCGGGACCGCACGCCGGCTGACCGTCCGTGCGGACCGGTCGTCAGTCGACCTCGGGGGCCAGGACCCAGGCGGCGACGTAGAGCACGGCCCCGGCGCCCGCGCCGAGAATCGTCAGGGCGACGAGGCCCAGGCGCAGCAGCGACACGTCGATGTCGAGCTGGGCCGCGATGCCACCGCACACGCCGCCGAGCATCCGGTCGGAGCGGCTGCGGACGAGGCGGAAGGGCTTCTTCTGCGCGCCCTGCGCGTCGGCGGGCGGGATGCCGCCGGCCGGGATTTCCGCAGCCGGGATTTCTGCAGCCGGGATTTCCGCCGCCGGGATGTCGGTGGTCGAGGTCGAGGTGCTGGTCGAGGTGGAGTCGGTGTCCATGACAACGAGACTCCCGCCGTGGGCGAGCCGGATCCTCCGGGACGCCCCCGATCCGGACCCGGATCCGACCCCTGACCCGGGTCGGTGGTTCCCTCAGCCGCGCCGCGTGGACGGTCCGATACGGGGGCGGCGCGTGCGCGGGGCGGGGCGACGCTGCTGCGGGATCCGGGGTACCTGCCGTCCGAGGAGCTCACGGCCGGCCTCCGGCCGCAGGCTGCCCGCGGGCGGCGCCTCGGCAGCGGGCTGGTCCTCGACAGCGGGCGAGGGCACCGGGCGGAGCCTGCGGACCGGCACCGGCGGGCGGTCCTGGCCGATGGCCTTCTCCCGCAGGTGGAACAGGCGAGCGATGGCCAGCGCGGCGACCACCGCCACCACGAACCACGCCGCGATGCCCACGAGAACCCACGCCACGACTGAGATCGTCATCACCTGCCTGGGCACGACGATATACCGCCCGTGAGCGTTTCGCGCCTGCTCGTGACACTGCCGAGTGACCCTCGACAGCGCTGTTCACGTCAGCTATGTGACGTAATGTGAGCGACGATCACGGAGGGTCAACGATCGCGCAGCCGGTGCACACGGCCCGTCCGCCCCGCGGGCGGCTCCTCGGCGGCCTCCTCGACCGGGGTGGGGGACGGCGGCACCACGGGCCCGGCGGGACCGCGCGGAACCTGCGCGTCGCGTGCCCGGATCATCCGCCCGAGAAGGAGGACGACGACCACCGACACCACGATCCACGCCGCGACGCCGATCAGCACCCAGCCGATGACCGGAACCGTCCCCACCTCCCCTGCACGCTCGTGCCGTCAGGGTTTCGAGTGTGCCCGCCACAGACCACCTCCGCCGAGCCGACGAGCCGATCAGCGCAGCGCAGGCGCCCGATCGGGCGTACTCCGCAACGCTCAGTCGACCTCGGGGATGGCCGGACCCAACAGGTCGTCGGCATCGACGATCCGATAGGCGTAACCCTGCTCGGCGAGGAAGCGCTGACGGTGAGCGGCGTACTCCGTGTCGAGGGTGTCGCGCGAGACCACCGAGTAGAAATGCGCCTGCCGGCCGTCGCCCTTCGGCCGCAGCAGCCGGCCCAGCCGCTGCGCCTCCTCCTGCCGTGACCCGAACGTCCCCGACACCTGGATCGCGACCGTCGCCTCGGGCAGGTCGATCGAGAAGTTCGCGACCTTGCTGACGACGAGTCGCTTGATCTCGCCCGCGCGGAACGCGTCGAACAGCGCCTCGCGCTCCTTGTTCTTCGTCGACCCCTGGATCACGGGGCACTCCAGCGCCTCGCCGAGGTCGTCGAGCTGGTCGAGGTAGGCACCGATCACCAGCGTGGGCTCGTCGGGATGGCGGTCGAGGATCGCCTTGACGACGGGAAGCTTCGTGCGCGCCGTCGACGCCATCCGGTAGCGCTCCTCGGCGTCGGCGGTGGCGTAGCCCAGACGCTCGGCGTCGGTCAGCGTCACCCGCACCTCGATGCACTCCGCCGGCGCGATCCAGCCCTGGGCCTCGATGTCGCGCCACGGGGCGTCGTACCGCTTCGGCCCGATCAGGGAGAAGACGTCGCCCTCCCGGCCGTCCTCACGCACGAGTGTGGCGGTGAGGCCGAGGCGGCGACGCGACTGCAGGTCGGCCGTCATCCGGAACACAGGCGCGGGGAGCAGGTGCACCTCGTCGTAGATGACCAGGCCCCAGTCGCGGGAGTCGAACAGCTCGAGGTGGCGGTACTCGCCCTTGGTCCGGCGGGTGATGACCTGGTACGTCGCGATCGTGACCGGCCGGATCTCCTTGCGCTCGCCGGAGTACTCACCGATCTCGTCCTCGGTCAGGCTGGTGCGCGCGATCAGCTCGCGCTTCCACTGCCGCCCGGAGACGGTGTTGGTGACGAGGATCAGCGTCGTGGCCTTGGCCTGCGCCATCGCCGCCGCGCCCACCAGCGTCTTGCCCGCGCCGCAGGGCAGCACGACGACACCCGACCCGCCCTGCCAGAACCCGTCGACGGCCTCCTGCTGGTAGGAGCGCAGGTGCCAGCCGTCCTGAGCCAGGTCGATCTCGTGGGCCTCGCCGTCGACGTAGCCCGCGAGGTCCTCGGCCGGCCAACCGATCTTGAGCAGCGCCTGCTTGAGCGGGCCGCGCTCGGAGGGGTGCACGACGACGGTGTCGTCGTCGATCCGCGAGCCCAGCATCGGGGCGATCTTCTTCTGCCGGAGAACCTCCTCCAGCACGGCGCGGTCCAGCGCCGTCATGACCAGGCCGTGGACCGGCGAGTTCGACAGTTGCAGCCGCCCGTAGCGGCCCATCGTGTCGACGACGTCGACCAGCAACGGCTGCGGCACCGCATACCGGGAGAACCGGACGAGGGCGTCGACGACCTGCTCCGCGTCGTGCCCAGCGGCGCGCGCGTTCCACAACGCCAACGGGGTCACCCGGTAGGTGTGCACGTGCTCGGGTGCGCGCTCCAGCTCCGCGAACGGCGCGATCGCCGATCGGGCGTCGCCGGCCGCCGGGTGGTCGACCTCGAGCAGGAGGGTCTTGTCGGACTGGACGATGAGTGGGCCGTCGGGCACCGAGAGTCCTTTCGCACGCGCAAGATGAGCTGGGCGGGGCCGCGACGTCGACGAACGGCGACAACCGGTCACTCCACGTGACCGGCGCCGGTCGAGCGGTGGACGCGGGAAGCGGGCGCCGACCTCGCGATATACTCCGCTGGCTCCGAAAGAGCAGACGTAAGCCGACGCGATCGTACCTACTCGGCGCCCGCGCGGTCGTTCCCCGACGCCCGCGTGTCGCAGTCACGCAGGTCACGTGGTCCAGTCGGTTTAACCCGTCCGGATGACCCACCACAGAAGGCTCGACGGCTCGACACGATG
The DNA here is from genome assembly GCA_001725415.1 of Pseudonocardia sp. SCN 73-27. Taxonomy (GTDB): domain Bacteria; phylum Actinomycetota; class Actinomycetes; order Mycobacteriales; family Pseudonocardiaceae; genus Pseudonocardia. The sequence goes on along the minus strand of MEGH01000038.1, from coordinate 33,640 downwards.
CTCCCCGTAGTCGCACCACGTTCCCGTCCCGGCACGCGCCGTCCACCCAGCGCGGCGGACGGGCAACTCGGCTCTGCATCCCACCGGCGACGCAACCTCTGTCGGGGGGCCGTGTCAGGCTCGGGCGGCTCGAACCCGAACGGCTCGACGCAGACCGGCAGCAGGGAGTTCTCGACGTGACCACCACCGAGCGTGGCCCATCGCGGTCCGAACGGTTGAACCCACGCAACTGGAGCCTGTCGATCAAGCTCCTGATCGTCGGTCTGGTGCCCACCCTGCTGGCCCTCGGCCTCGGTGCACTGCGAATCTCCGACCAGGCCGACGTCGCCGCGAACCTCGGCCGCAGCAACGAGCTGCTCGCCGTCCGCGACCAGGTCGAGTCCGCCGCCACCGCACTGCGCGCCGAGCGCGACGCCGCCGTGCGGTTCGTCGCCGCCAACCGCACGGGCGACCGCGCCCCGCTCGACGCCGCCGCCCAGACCACCGACGCCCAGCTCGACAAGGCCGTCCAGGCGCTCGCCAGCACCGAGTCCACCGACGACCCGAGCGTCGGCGCGCAGCCCCTGCGCGACGTCAAGCTCTCCATGCAGGACCTCCGACGCGACACGACGTCGTCCCCGCTGCCGGCGGACGGCATCCTCAACCGCTACGGCGACGTCGTCTCCCAGACCGACGTCGTGGTCCGCACGCTGCTGCGCCAGGTCGCCAACCCCGACGTCGCCGGACTCACCGACGCGCTCGCTGCCGCCGACTCGGCCTCCGAGCAGCTCGCCGTCCAGCACACCGTCGTCGCTGCCGCGGTCGCGGCAGGCCGGGTCACGGACACCGACCTGACGCTCGTCGGCGCCACCGAGAACGCCTACAACGCGGCGTTCAACTCCTACCGCCTGTCGCTCACCCCCGAGCAGCAGCAGCGGTTCGGGCTCTTCGGCACCGACCCCGCCAACGGCCCCCGCGTCCAGCTCGGCGCCACCATCCTGCAGACCACACCGGGTCGCGCGCTGACCATCGACCCCGCCGCCTGGGACGCCGCCTACACCTCGTCGAACGACGCGGTGCAGAAGTCGGCCGACGCCGCCGCCTCCCAGCTCAAGCAGGACACCACCGCCGCCCAGGAGGCGGCCAGCAACCAGGCGGGCGTCAACTCCGTCATCCTGATGCTCGGCCTGCTCCTCGGCATCGCGATCATCGTCCTGCTCGCCCGGTCGCTGCTGAAGTCGCTGCGGCTGCTGCGCTCCAGCGCGCTCGACGTCGCGGAACGCCAGCTGCCCGAGGCCGTCGAGAGCCTGCGCACCGGTGAGTCGCCCAACGCCCACGTCGAGCCGGTGCCGATCGACACGCGCGACGAGGTCGGCCAGGTGGCTCGCGCGTTCGACGCCGTCCACGGCCAGGCCGTCCGTCTGGCCGCCGACCAGGCGGCGCTCCAGGCCAACGTCAACAGCATGTTCGTCAACCTCTCCCGCCGCAGCCAGGCGCTCGTCGAGCGCCAGCTGCAGCTCATCGAGCAGCTGGAGAGCAACGAGCAGGACCCCGACCAGCTGTCCAACCTGTTCCAGCTCGACCACCTCGCGACCCGTATGCGTCGCAACAGCGAGAACCTGCTGGTCCTCGCCGGTACCGAGCTCTCCAAGCGCAACATCGCACCCATCCCGGTCGTCGACGTCCTGCGCGCCGCCGTGTCCGAGGTCGAGCAGTACCAGCGGATCGTCGTGCAGTCGCCGCCCGCGGCCACCGTCGTCGGCCGCGCCGCGAACGACCTCGTCCACCTGCTGGCCGAGCTGCTCGACAACGCGACCAACTTCTCCCCGCCCGACTCCCAGGTCGTGCTGAGCAGTACCCGCACGCCCGACGGCTCGATCCTCGTCGAGATCGCGGACCGCGGCGTCGGCATGGCCGAGCACGAGCTCACCGACGCCAACGAGCGCCTCGGCGGGCCCGCGCAGGTCGACGTCTCCGCGTCTCGGCGCATGGGCCTGTTCGTGGTCGGCCGCCTCGCGGCCCGCCACGGCATCGGCGTCCGCCTCGGCAGCACCGGCTCCGGCGGCCTCACCGCGTCCGTCACCGTGCCCGGCTACCTCATCCCCGGTACGCCCGGCGACGCGGCCGGTCCGGCCGGCGCCCCGCAGATGCCGTCGGTCCAGGACGGCACCGCGGGCCCCGCCCTCCCCGCCCTGCCGCAGCAGGTCACGCCCAACGGACACGTGGTGCCCACCGGCTCGCTGGCCGATCTCGTCGTCGGCGACGACGGGACCACCTTCCCGCCGCTGCAGACGGTCGACGGCTCCGCCAACGGCTCCGGGCCCGGCCACCACACCAACGGCTCCTCGCCGCTGCTGCCCACCCGCCGCCCCGGTGCCAACCTGCTCTCCGGCACCTCCGGCAACGGCCGCACCCCCGGCGAGATGTTCACGCCCGCCGAGACCGACGACCCCGCCTCCGACGAGGCCGGCTGGGCCCTCTCCGGGCCCGCCCCGGGTGCCCCTGCCGTTCCCGAGTCCCCCGTCCCGGCAGGCTCCGTCGACCCCGCCACCGGCTGGGCGTTGTCCGGGCCGGTCGTCCCGGAGGAGGAGCTGCGCGCCGCGCACGGACTCGCCGCCCAGCCCGCCGCGCCCGAGACCGGTCGGGCCACGTCCGAGACGCCTCCCACCCGCACCCCCGGCGCCGCTGCGGCCGCACTGGGTGGAGCCGCGGCCGCCGCCGCGCTCGCCGCCGCCCGTCGCCGGGCCCGGCGCCAGCCGCCCGACGGCGCGCCCGGGGAGCCCGACGAGAACTTCTCCGGCATCAACGGCTTCGCCGACCCCGACGACGCCCGGGCCACCGGGTCCCGTCCCGGTGGGGCGAGCGCGCTGCTCGGCCGGCCCAAGGAGCCGACGCCGTCGCCGCGTCACGACGACACCGGGACCGGCGAGATCCGCATCGCCACCAGCCCCGACGCGGCGCCGCTGCCCCGCCGCACGCCGCGGCCCATCGGCCCGGTCGCGACCGACGGCGCCGTCCCCGACCTGCCTGTCGACGACAAGAGGCCAGAGACCGGCTCCACCGGTCCGGACGACGCCGCGGACAGCGGCGCCGAGGAGCCGGCCGCCGTCGCCGACGAGAAGGCATCGGAGACCGGGTCCTCCCCCGAGGCCGCTGCCGACGAGGAGCCGAACCGCGACGCCGACTCGACCGCTGAGGCCGAGTCCGAGGCCGCCGAGCCCGAGGCCGCCGAGCCCGAGGCCGCCGAGCCCGCTGACTCTGCGGCCGCCGAGTCGGTGGACTCCGAGGTCACCGGCTCCACCGCCGCTTCTGCGGACGACAGCGCCGACACCACCGACAGCGCCGACACCTCCGACGAGGTCGTGTCGCCCGCCGCCGAGGAACGGCCCGCCCCTGCGCTGCCGTCCCGGCCGCGCGACGTCGGCGCGGCGCTGGCCGCGGGTCTCGCCGGGACCGTGCGCGGCTCCGACGACGCCACGACCCGCCCCGCCGACGACCGGCCCGCCGAGCGCACGGACGACACGTCCTCCACCGCTCGTCCGCTCTTCTCCGGCCCGCAGTCCGCGGCCGAGAAGCCGGCAGCCGAGGGCGCCGATGCCGCCGCCGACGCGGGCGACGCCCCTGCCACGCCTCCTCCGACTGCTCCCCCGGCTCCGCGGCCGGGCATGATGCGGCCGGTCCCGCGGCCCGGCACCACGCCGTCGCCGAGCGGGCCCGCCGACCGGCAGCCGCCGTCGGCTCTCCCCCCGCCCTCGCGTCCCGCTGCCGACGGTCCCGGCCGGTCCGGTCTGCTGCCGCGACGCATCCCGGGTGCGGGGATCAACCGCGCGCCGGGTGGGCCGGCCCCGGTCCCGCCCCCGGCGCCGAGCACCCCGGCACCCGAGGCGCGGCCGGCCGTGCCCACCGCGAGCACCGGACCGGCCGACCTGACCGAGGCCGGTCCGGACAAGGCGCCCGTCCGGCCGACGGCACCCCAGAGCCCGGCAGCTCAGGATCCTGCAGTGCAGATACCTGCGCCGCAGAGCCCGGGGCCGCAGGCGCCTGCGTCGCTGCCCATGGGTGGTGCCGGGGCTCCTGTTCCGCCGCAGGGCGGCGACACCGCGGGCCGTGTGCCCACGGGCGAGCAGCCTGCCGTCCGGCCGGTCGGCGAGAAGCCGGCCGCCGGGGCCCCGGGCGAGCAGCACCGCACGCCGCCGCCGCTGCCGCAGCGCGTCGGCACCCCGCCCCAGCCGGCCGCTCAGCCGCCGGCTGCGCAGGCACCCGCGGCCCAGCAACCGGCAGCACAGACGCCCCCGGCACAGGCACCCCAGGCACAGGCACCCCAGGCAGAGGCAGCGCAGGCACCGGTGGCGCAGGCACCCCAGGCGCAGCCGCAGGCTGCTCAGGCACCGCCGCAGACCGGCGGTCTGCCCGTCCGGACCCCGGGCGCGCAGTCGTACCGCCGCCCGCCGGCCCCGGCCCAGCCCGCTGCACAGCCGCCTGCTGCACAGCCGCCTGCTGCACAGCCGCCTGCTGCACAGCCGGGTTACCCGCGGCAGGGTCCACCGGCCGAGGAGGCCCCGTCCGACGACGACGGCTTCTCGACGCCGATCTTCGCCGAGATCGCGTCGGCCTGGTTCCGCTCGAACCGGCCGATCCCGATCACCTGGGCCGACGAGGTCCCGCAGAACGGCGCGGCCGACCCCGTCGTGCCGCCCGGCTCGGACCCGTTGCAGGTCAGGCCGTCGCCGGTGGCCCGCCCGCCGGCACCCACACCGGTGCAGCCCGCCGAGGCGGCACCACAGCGCGCGGCCGCGGACCCGTCGGCACCCGGCGAGCAGGCGTCCGGCAACGACGACTTCTCCAGCACCGCGGACGTCGGCTGGGAGGCCGCCGAGCGCAATGCGGAGACGTCGGCGGGCGAGTACACGTCGGCCGGGCTGCCCAAGCGGCGACCCCGGGCTCGACTCGTACCCGGCAGCGCGGGAGGATCCGCGGTGCTCGCGTCGTCGACATCGGCCACGGCGTCGGCGACAGCCACCGACGCCGGCGGACGGACGGCGGAGGCGGTCCGCGGACGGCTCGCCAGCTACCAGAGAGGGATCCGGCAGGGTCGGGAGAACCGGCTCCGCAGGGAACGTGAACTCGCCGAGGGCAGGATGGCGAACAGCACCGACGCGCAGCCCGCGGGGGCGGGCGCACAGGACGAGGAGACGACCAGGTGACCGCACCACAGACGCAGCCGAGCCGCTTCGGATGGCTGGTCACGAACTTCGCCGAACGCGTGCCGGGGGTGGCCCACGCGATCGTGGTGTCGGCCGACGGGCTGCTCCTGACGTCGTCGGACCGGCTCCCGCGCGACCGGGCCGACCAGCTGGCGGCCGTGTCGTCCGGGTTGATCAGCCTGACCCAGGGCGCCGCGCGCTGCTTCGATGCGGGCGGGGTCGTGCAGACCGTCGTCGAGATGGACCGGGGCATCGTCCTGCTGATGTCGATCAGCGACGGCTCGTGCCTCTCCGTCCTGGCGTCGCCGACGTGCGACATCGGCCTCATCGGCTACGAGATGACGCTGCTGGTCGACCGTGTCGGCCAGCTGCTCACGCCGGAGCTGCGGGCCGAGCTCCAGGGTTCCTTCGGGTCCTGACCGCACGCACCGCACGGCGTGGCCGCAGCTGCGGCCCGACCCCTGTCCGACGTCGACAAGCAGAGGTAGGTGATACGCGATGACCATCGGTCCCGACGACGAACGTCGGCAGTCCGACGAGCCAACCTTTGCCGACGTCATGAACGGGTTCTCGTTCGACAGCCGTCAGGAGTACGACGGCTACGAGGAGCAGTACCCCGACTACGAGGCGCCCGAGCGCCGGTTCTGGACGCGCAAGCGCGAGACACCGCGTCCGCCGTCCCCGTACCCGCCCCACGCGGAGGCGGGCCCGACGTGGGACGAGAGCAGCGCGACGCAGTTCCACGAGACGGACTGGCTCACCGGGCACGCCCCCACGGGCGGCACGGTCCAGCGTCCCGAGGGCGACACGCCGCAGAGCGACTTCCTGTCCGGGATGCCCACCATCGACACCCCGCGGCACCGCCCCCTGCGGGCGCCCCGCCAGGTGTCGGACGTGCTGCGGCACTACGCGGGCAACCCCCAGGCGGACGACGCCCCCGCCGAGCCGGAGCGGCCGCTGCAGGCGTTCCAGCCCGCGGGGCCGCGGCCGTCACTCGATCAGTCGACGAGCCGCGCGCTGCCCGACTCGGCGCCCACGGCCCCGATCGACATCCGCGGCGTCGGCGAGGTCGGCGACCTGGAGGACGTGTCGTCGGGTGCCTCGTTCGTGCGTCCGTACGCGTGGACGCGGGGCCGGACCCGTTCGGGTCTCGACCTCGCGATCGAGGCCCTGGTCTCGACGAGCCAGCAGGGCCGCAGCCAGCTCGGGCTGCTGCAGGTGGAACATCGGGCGATCGCCGAACTGTGCGAGGAGCCCCGCTCGGTCGCCGAAGTGGCGGCGCTGATGTCGCTCCCCCTGGGGGTGGCGCGCGTGCTCCTCGGTGACATGGCAGGACTGGGCGTCGTCACGGTGCACCAGACCGCGAGCAGTACCGGCTCGTCGCCGGACCTCGCTCTGATGGAAAGGGTGTTGAGTGGACTCCGTCGGCTCTAGGCCACAGGCCGTCGCGACGACGGCGACGATCTCGGCCAAGATCGTCGTCGCCGGTGGGTTCGGTGTGGGCAAGACGACCTTCGTCGGGTCGGTCTCCGAGATCGTGCCGCTCACGACCGAGGCCGTCATGACCGAGGCGAGCGCGGGTCACGACGATCTGTCGGCGACGCCGAACAAGACGACCACGACGGTCGCCATGGACTTCGGGCGTGTGTCGCTGGACTCGGACCTGATCCTGTACCTGTTCGGCACGCCCGGGCAGCACCGGTTCTGGTTCATGTGGGACGACCTGGTGCGTGGCGCGATCGGCGCCGTCGTCCTCGTCGACACCCGCCGGCTCGCGGACTGCTTCGGCGCGATCGACTTCTTCGAGGACCGCGGGCTGCCCTACGTGGTGGGCCTGAACGCGTTCGACGGGATGCTGCAGCACCGCATCGAGGACGTGCGCGAGGCCATGGCCATCAGCCCGAGCGTCCCGATCGTCACCTGCGACGCCCGCAACCGCGACTCGACGAAGCAGACGTTGATCTCGCTGGTCGAGCATGCGATGTCGCAGCGGATGGCGTCGCGCTGAACCACCTCGCTGCCGTCGGCGTCGCCCCTGGTCAGGGCTTTGCCGGCGGCAGCGGTGTGTACACGGCCTTCCGGTACGCCTTCATGCCGTAGCGGTCGACAGCGGTCTTGACGAGCCCGAAGATCGCGCCTTGCAGGGTGGCGGCGAGCAGGACCTCGCGGGTGCTGTAGTCCGACGACAGCGGCTCGGGCGTCTCGCTCTCCCGGGAGACGGCCTTCCAGACGAGCGCGAACACCTGCCCGGCCACCAGGCCTCCGATCATCCCGGACAGCAGGCCCACGGGCTTGTAGGCGAGCTTGAGGACGCCGGGCAGGTCCTCTCCGGTGTCGGCGATCCGCTTCGGTGACCCGTCGCGGTCGGCGTGGCGGCTCATCGTGTCCTCCTGTCGGCGGTGTCCGGGTTGTCGGACGTCGTCGCCGCCAGGTACCCGCCCCACCCGGCGCCGACACCCCGCCCGCGAGCAACCGGCCGCAACCTCACTGCTGCGAATCCGGCCGCGTGACAGAAACGAGGTTGCGCGCGAACCAGCGGACGCGACCTCACTCCTGCCAGGCCCTGCGGAGGGCGTCGAGGCGGGAGGGGAGGGTGCCGGGGGCGGTCATGCGGTTGTCGACCTCCAGGTGCGGCACCGGGGGCGGCTCGGCCGGGCGCATGCGGGCGACGAAGGCGTCGAAGGCGTCGAGCTTGCCGGTGTCGCGCGGGGAGCCCCGGTGTTCGAGGCGGTGCCGCAGCGTCGGGGCGTCGGACCGGATCCAGACGAGTCGCACGTCGGGCCCACCGAGGTCCTCCACCCATTGTGTCCAGCGGCCGGGGTCGCGGATCTGGCCGGTGAAGGGCCCGGAGAGCAGGACCGGGCAGCCGTGGGAACGGATCTCGCGGGCGGTGGCGGTGAGGCCCGTGTACTCGTGGGTCTTGATGTGGGCGTCGTACCAGTCGCCTTCCCGCTCCCCCGGCGGCCGGCCGGCGACGGCGAGGGTGGCGGCGACGAAGGAGCCGTAGAGCGTGTCCTTGTCGAGCAGCGCGGGGGTGGGGTCGAGGCGGGCGAGGAGCAGGTCGGCGACGGTCGTCTTGCCCGAGCCGGGCGCCCCGGCGACCACCCACACGGGGGCGTTCACGCGTCGGTGGCCGGGTCCACGAGCGCGATGGAGGTGATGCGGTGCAACGGGATCCGACGGACCTCGCCGTCGACGGCGTCGCGCCCCTCGACGACGCCTCCTCCGGCGGAGGTGGGTACGAGGACGCGTTCCCCGGCGACGCCGTGGCGGTCGACGAACCCGATCCAGACGGCGCGGCGGGCGGCGACGGCGTGCTGCAGCTCCGCCAGCGTCGACGAGCTCCCCCCGGCGACGCGGGGTGAGGTGCGGGAGCGGCGGACGCCGCTGAGGGCGTCGCCGGCGCGCATGGTGGAGACGACGGCGGCGAGCCGGCTGTCGTCGGGGGCGGCGGGCCCGGAGGGGGTGCGGGCGGGGCGGCCTCGGGACTCGACGCGGCGGCCGCGGTCGCCGAGGTCGAGGACACCTCCGGCGGCGTCCTCGGCGGCGGGGCTGAACCCGGCGGCGCGCAGCCCGTCGAGGACCTCGACGAGGGGCAGCGGGCTGATGGCGACGGTGGGGGCGAGTCGGCGCAGTTCGAGCAGGCCGGTCTCGGGGTGGGCCATGACCTCGGAGAGCAGGGTCTCGTCGTCGCTGCGCAGGAAGGAGGAGGCTGCGCCGCCGCGGAGCCGGCCGTGGCGGCGGGCGACGTCGTCGACGAGGTAGCCGAGTGCTTGGGGCACAGGGGTTGCGGAGCGGGCGGAGAGGAGCTCGCGGACGTCGTCGGCGGTGCGGCCCGCGTCGAGGGCGCGGCGGATGCTGGCCTCGGTGAACCGGAAGACGGTGGCGCCGCCCGCGGACTCGACGTCGGCGACCAGGGCGATCTCGGCGGCGAGCTCGGGCTGGAGGCGGCCGGGAGCGATGGCGGTGAGGTCGGCCTGGAGCAGGACGTGGTCGACGGGTTCGGGGAGTGCGTCACGGAGTGCGGCGGCGGCCTTGCCGGGGTCGGAGAGCAGGACGCGGCCGGGGCCGGAGAGGGCGTCGAGGGCGACGACGCCGAGGACGGTGGCCTCGGCGAGGGTCCAGGTGACCATGTCGTCGCGGAGCCGCCCGCCGCGCCGCGGCGCGCGCCAGGCGAGGAGGCCGGCGAGGTCGCCGGGGGTGCGGACGGCCTGCCCGGGCGCGAGCTCGCCGAGGGCGTCGAGGACGCGGCGGCGGTCGCGGACGGCCAGCGGGCGGCGCAGCGCCTCGCTGAGGGCGGGCAGCGGCTTGCCGGCCTCGTCGCGGGTGCCGGTGAGCCCGGGGAGCCGGGGTAGCTCGAGCCAGGCCTGGGCGAGCTGGGACCAGCGCTGTTCGGGGCCGCCGGCGGCCCAGATGTCGGACGCGGTCGTCGGCACGTACTCGGCGGGGAACCCTTCGCTGACGGCGACGAGGTCGGCCGCCACCAGGATCTCGACGACGAGTGCTGCGGTGGGTTCGTCGAGCTCCATCTCCTTGGCGGCACGCCGGAGGTCGCGGACGCCGAGGCCACCGGCCCGTAGCGTGGGTGGTGGGGCGGCGCTCCAGAGCTCGAGGAGGGCTTCGACGCGGCGGAGCAGCTCGAGGGCGGCGCCGCCTGCGGTGGCGTCGACGGTGTCGGCGCCGCGTTCGACGGTGTCGGGTACGGGCGGGGTGACGGCGACGCCGCCGAGGGGGCGGTCGCCGCGCAGGGCGAGGCCGACCTGGCGGGGCAGTTCGACGGTCTCGGGGTCGACGCGGACGAGGAGGCCGCGGGCGAGGAGGCGGCCGACGGGGCTGTCGGGGTCGGCGCCGGCGCGGCTGCGACCGATGGGCGGGCCGGCGGCGAGGGCGTCGAGGACGCGTCGTTCCTCGGGGGTGACGTCGGCGAGGAGCGCGGGCAGCTCGGTGGAGCCGGCGGGGCCTGCGGCGGGACGGCCGAGGCCGCCGGGGTAGCGCGAGACGACCTCACGGGCGGCGGGCACGAGGGCCCAGCCGTCGTCGGAGGCCCACACGATGGCGCGGGCGCGGAGCTCGTCGAGGGCGCGGTCGAGGGCGGCGTCGGGGACGTCGGGGCCGAGGAGTCGGACGAGCTCGGGGCGTTCGGCGGCCTCGGTGTCGGCGCCGACGACGACGAGCGATTCCAGGACGGCGAGGACGAGGGTGTCGAGATCGTCACAGGCGCGGTGGACGGATGCGCGGATGCCGGCCCGGGTGGCGAGGACGGTGAGGTCGGCGGGGGCGGGAACCGCCAGGTCGGGGCGCAGGCGCAGCAGGGCGACGAGGAAGTCGTCGTCCTCGGCACGCAGGCGGTCGACCAGCGAGGTGGGCATCCCCTCCACGGTACTTGGCCCGGCCGGGCGGCCTCGTCGCGGCGATGGGTGATAATCGGCGCGATACCGGTCCGGTTCGCCCGGGCCGCACCCGCGAGGAGGATTTCCGTGTCGCAGCCGTCCCGCCCGGCCCGTATCGACCCGAACTGGCCGCAGCTGCCCGACGGTGAGCACCCCGTCACCGAGCTGTTGGGCGACGTGCAGGGTTCGCTGTCGCCGTTCGGTGAGATCCAGTTCCCCCTCGACGAGGTGCCCTACGTGCACCCCGTCACCGAGATCAACAAGTAGCGTGCCGGCGGGTCTGCTGCTGGCGGCCGGGGCCGGTCGCCGGATGGGCGGGCCCAAGGCGCTGGTGCGACTCGACGGCCGCCCGCTCGCGCTGCGGGCCGTCGACGTGCTGCGCGCCGCGGGGTGCGCCCCGGTCGTGGTCGTGGTGGGTGCCGCGGCCGACGAGGTGCGTGCCCTGCTCCCGGCCGACGTGACGGCCGTGGAGGCGGAGGGCTGGGCCGACGGCATGGGCGCCTCGTTGCGCGCAGGCCTGGCGGCCCTGGAGCCGCTCACGGACATCGACGCCGTGGTCGTCCACCTGGTGGACCTGCCGGGCGTCACGGCCGCTGCGGTGGCCCGGCTGGCGGCTGCGTCCCGCGACGAGCCGCGAGCCCTCATCCGCGCCTCCTACGACGGCCGGGCGGGCCATCCCGTCGTGCTGGGCCGCGACCACTGGGCCGCGGTCGCCGGGTCCGCGACGGGCGATGCGGGGGCCCGCGGCTATCTCGCGGGGAACCCGGACGTCGTCCTGGTGGAGTGCGGCGACGTCGCTGAGCCCGACGACGTCGACACTCCGGAGCAGTTGGCCCGCCGCGCGGGCGACGCCTGAGTCACGGGTCGGAGCACACCCGGAGACGGGCCGACGGCCGCCGCGGGGAGGGCCGCGACGGCCGTCGGGGTTGCGACACCGGACCGTGGCACCGGTCGGTGGTGTCGCGCCGGAGAAGCCCGGTCAGAAGGCGATCTTGTCGCCCGGGTGGATCAAGTTCGGGTTGTCGGCGCACTGCGGGTTCTTGGCGACGAGCGCCTCCCAGCCACCGGCGACCTGGTGCTTCGTGGCGATGTCGCTGAGGGTGTCGCCGGCGACGACGGTGTAGGCGCCGGTGGCCGCGTCGGCGGGCTGCGAGGCGCGGATCTTCTCATCGGCGGGCTTGGCCGGCTCGGTCTTCGGCGGCGCCTGCGTGGTGGTCTTCTTCGGGGTTGCGGGCGCGGTCTTCGGCGCGGTCTTCGGCGCGGTCTTCGCGGCGCTGTCGCCGGCGGGGACCTCTCGCGGGGTGGAGCCGCCGCTGGCACCGGCCTTCTTGGAGCAGACGGGCCAGGCGCCCCAGCCCTGGCCGGCGAGGACCTTCTCCGCGACGGCGATCTGCTCGGCCCGGGTGGCCTGGTTGGCCTGGGGCGCGTAGGCGGTGCCGCCGTAGGCCTTCCAGGTCGACGCGGTGAACTGCAGTCCGCCGTAGAAGCCGTTCCCGGTGCTGATGCTCCAGTTGCCGCCGCTCTCGCAGGCTGCGACGCGGTCCCAGGTGGCGTCGGTCGCCGCGTTGGCGGCGGGGGCGAGGGCGACGAGCGGGGTGCCGACCACCACACCGGCGAGGGCGGTACGAGCGATCGTGCGGGCGGTGCTGGTGGGTTTACGGTGCTGACCGCGGTAGCGGGCCATGGCATTTCTCCGTCGCCGCGCGTGCGGATTCCGGCCGGGGGGAGTTACCGGCGGCGCGGTTCTCGGGGAACCGCGTTTTCCGTCCTGTCCAGCGGATGCTGTCGGGGGATCGGTACCGCCGGACAGGACGCGCGCAACGGTTCCGAGGCCCGGCCGTCAGGGGAGTTCGGTGCGGGCCGACGGCGACGCTACGTGCACTCCCCGCGATCGCAAACTCGATCGAGTGAATCGAATGTTCAAGCGTGATCGGTACAGCTTGCTGACATTCTTGTGTTTTCGCAGGTGACACGGCGTGTATCACGGAACGACAACGCCTGGATTTCGATAGGGGAGGTTGCGTCTGAGTGATACACATCACAACGACGCGGCCGGGTGACCATCCTGTGGAGCCGACGACGACCCGGGCAGGTCCGACACCGTAGTGTCGCGGCGTGGAGTTCACCCACATCGACAGCGCCGGCGCTGCCCGCATGGTCGACGTCACAGGCAAGGAGCCCACCGCGCGCACCGCGGTGGCCACCGGTGTCCTGCGCACCACCGCCGAGGTGGTCGAGCTGCTGCGCCGCGACGGTCTCCCGAAGGGCGACGCGTTGGCCACGGCACGCATCGCCGGGATCATGGGCGCCAAGCGCACACCCGACCTCGTCCCGCTGTGCCATCCGATCGCCCTCAGCGGCGTCGTCGTCGACCTCGAGCCCGACGGCGACCGGGTGCACATCCGGGCCACCGTGCGCACCACCGACCGCACGGGCGTCGAGATGGAGGCGCTCACCGCGGTCGCGGTCGCCGGGCTCGCACTGCACGACATGGTGAAGGCCGTCGACCCCGCGGCCGTGCTCGATGCCGTCCGTGTCGAGCGCAAGGACGGCGGCAAGACCGGCACCTGGGCCCGCCCCGAGGACCGCTCGTGAGCGCGCCGCGGCGGGCGCACGTCATCACCGCGTCCAACCGTGCCGCAGCGGGCGTCTACCCCGACCGGGGCGGCCCGATCATCGTGGACTGGTTGCGCACCAAGGGGTACGAGTGCCCGGACGCCACCGTCGCACCCGACGGCGAGCCTGTCGCGGAGGCGTTGCGGGGGGCGGTCGCGACGGGTGTCGACGTCGTCGTCACCACAGGCGGGACGGGCATCTCCCCCACCGACGCGACCCCCGAGGTCACCCGCGCCCTGCTCGACTACGAGGTCCCCGGTCTGGCCGACGCGATCCGCGCCGCGGGTGCCCCGAAGGTCCCGACGGCGATCCTGTCGCGGGGGCTGGCCGGGGTGGTGGGCCGGACGCTCGTCGTCAACCTGCCCGGATCGACAGGTGGGGTCCGCGACGGTCTCGCGGTCCTCGACGACGTCCTCGACCACGCCGTCGACCAGTTGCGGGGAGGCGATCACTGATGACAGTGGAAGTGTTGCGCGCCATGGTCGGCGAGGAGCCGCTCGACGTCGACGAGCACGCCCGGCTGGTCGACCGCGCCCAGGCGGGGGCGGTCGTGACGTTCGCCGGGGTCGTGCGCGACCACGACGGCGGACGGTCGGTGCACGGCTTGGAGTACAGCGCGCACCCGACGGCCGGTCGCGTCGTGGCGGAGGTGGCCGCCGAGGTGGCGGGTCGCGCGACGGGCGTGCGGGCGATCGCGGTGAGCCACCGCGTCGGACTGCTCGGGATCGGCGACGTGGCGCTGGCCTGCGCCGTTGCCGCGGACCACCGTCAGCAGGCGTTCGCCGTGTGCGCGGAGCTGGTCGACGAGGTGAAGCGGCTGTTGCCGGTGTGGAAGCACCAGGTGTTCACCGACGGCACCGACGAGTGGGTCAACTCGACCTGAGACCCGGCCGGGACCCCGCCGGGGACCGCCCCGCTGACGACCACGGGCCGCCGCTCCCAGAACACCCTGCAGCACAAGGTGTACCGGACGCGACGGCCCAGGTGGTGCGACGTCAGCCGACGGTCAGGACCTGACCCACGTTGATGAGGTTCGGGTCGCTGACCACGGTGCGGTTCTTGTCGAACAGCGCCTGCCACGTGGTGCCGTTGGCCTGCGCGATCTTCGACAGGGTGTCGCCCGCGACGACGGTGTAGGTGGTTCCCGGAGCGGCCGGGGCGGCCGGCGCGACGGGAGCCTTCGGCGCGGCCGGCGCCTTGGGGGCGACCGGCGCGGAGGCGCGCTGCGGGGTGGCCACGGTGCCGATCTTCGGCGGGGTGCCGCTGAGGCCCAGCTTGCGCGAGCAGGCGGGCCATGCGCCCCAGCCCTGCCCGGCGAGCACGCGCTCGGCGACAGCGATCTGCTGCTCACGCGAGGCGCCCTGCGGCGAACCGCTGCCGCCGTAGGCCTTCCAGGTGCTCAGGGTGAACTGCAGGCCACCGTAGAAACCGTTGCCGGTGTTGATGGCCCAGTTGCCGCCGCTCTCGCACTGGGCAAGGCGGTCCCACGCGTCGGCGCCGGCGGCGTTGGCCGTGCCGGCGACGGCGACCGGGGCGCCGACGACGACCGCGCCGGCGACCAGCAGGCGCGCAATGCTCCGCTTGGAGACGAGCGTCATGTCGTTGCTCTCCTACCGCTCGCCCGAGGAATTCCATGAGGCCGGACGGGGGCGCCCGTGGACGGTGGGGGACCGTCCGTGCCTCGGAACACAATTACTTGCATTCCGGAAATTGCTTCCTCACCCTGCCCCGTCTTTTCCACTCGACGGACCGGAAACCGCGGGACAGGGAGCCGGGAGCGGCGGTTCCGGATGTATTCGGCCGCCCCTTTCGGAACGACCGAGCGGGAACGCTACGTTTCCGGAGGGCCGTTGGGTCAAATCGATCCTGAGTGACCATCGTCACTGTAACGCCTGAGAATTACTTGCCGACCACCTGAGATCCGCAGGTCAGACCCGTTGAATCACGAAACGATCACGCTCGAAACATTAGAACCGAAACGGAAATATTGTAGAACCGGTCACATCGGAATGGTGGACGATCCGTGACCCGATGATCACCGTCCGTGTGCTGGAGGCCCCCGTCACACCTGGCCCGCGGCCGACTCGTCCGCCATGCTGGAGCCGTGAACCCTTGTTCTGCCCGCACCGGGCCCGACGCGGGCGTGCGGTCGTGACCGCCCCCGTGGCGCCCGCGTCCCCCACCGAGCTCGCCGACGCGCTCCGGGCCACCGGCTACCTTCCCGACGACGGCCTCGCCACCGCCGCCTTCCTCGCGATGCGGATGGGGCGCCCGCTGTTCTGCGAAGGCGAACCGGGCACCGGGAAGACCGCACTCGCGCAGGCGCTCGCGCAGGTGACGGGCGCCGAGCTGATCCGGCTGCAGTGCCACGACGGCATCGACGCGTCGCAGGCCCTCTACGACTGGGACTTCCCGCGCCAACTGCTGCACCTGCGCGCCCTGGAGGCCACGGCGGGCGCCGACGGGGCGACGCTGGACACCGACGCCGTCGAGGCCTCGTTGTACGACAAGCGTTTCCTGCTGTCGCGGCCGATCCTGCGCGCGCTGACGACCACGCCGAGCGTGCTGCTCATCGACGAGGTCGACCGTGCCGACGACGAGTTCGAGGCCTTCCTCCTGGAGGTGCTCACCGAGCACGCGGTGACCATCCCCGAGCTCGGCGAGGTCCGGGCGTCGACGCCGCCGCTGGTGGTGCTCACGTCCAACCGCACCCGCGAGGTCCACGACGCGCTCAAGCGCCGCTGCCTCTACCTGTGGCTCGACCACCCCGACGTGCGTCGTGAGATCGAGATCCTGCGCAGCCGGCTGCCCGGGGTCCCGGAGCGGCTGGCCACCCAGGTGGCGACGACCGTCGCGAAGCTGCGCCGGGCCGAGCTGCTCAAGCCGCCGGGTGTGGCCGAGTCGATCGACTGGGCGCAGGCCCTGCAGCTGGTCGGCGCGACGACGCTCGACGTCGACAGTGCGGCCGCGACGCTGGGTGCGGTCCTCAAGTACCGCGAGGACGCCGACCGGGTGCGCGACCAGCTCGACGCCCTGCTCGCCTCCTGAGCGGGAAGCGGATCGCACCGATGATGCCCGGAGCCCCGGCCCTCACCGACGATGACGCCGACGCCGACCCGGTCGCGGGGCTCGTCGGCTTCACCGCCGTGCTGCGTGGCGCCGGACTGCCGATCACGACCGACCGCGTCGCGGCGTTCCTCACCGCGCTCGACGAGCTCGACGTCACCAGCAGGCTGCAGACGTACTGGGCGGGCCGGCTCACGCTGTGCTCCGACCCCGACGACCTGCCGCGCTACGACATGGCGTTCGACGCCTGGTTCTCGCCGCCACGCGGGGGGCAGACGCGGATCGTCGACGAGCGGCCGCCGCCCCCGCCGAAGCTCGCCTCACTCACGATGAACGCGAACGAGGGCGCCGAGGCCGAGGACGACGGCGAGCAGATCAAGGCCACGGCCAGCGGGAACGAGGTGCTGCGCCATCGCGACCTCGGCGACATGTCGCCGGCCGAGCGGGAGCACCTGCGGATGCTGCTGGCGACGCTGCGCCCCGAGCCACCGACGCGGGCGTCGCGCCGGTTGCGTCCCGGCCGTCACGGCGAGCCCGACCCGGGCCGGACGCTGCGCACCGCGCTGCGCAACCACGGCGAGCTGCGCGAGCTGCGGCGACGGGCGCGCTCGCGACGGCCGCGCAAGGTCGTGCTGCTCATCGACGTGTCGGGTTCGATGGAGCCCTACGCCGACTCCCTGCTGCGGTTCGCCCACGTCGTGGTACGACGCTCGCCCGCCTCGGTGGAGGTGTTCACGCTCGGCACGCGATTGACGCGGGTCACACGTGAGCTGCGGATGCGTGATCCCGAGCACGCCCTGCACGCGGCGGGCAAGGCGATCCCCGACTGGTCGGGCGGCACCCGGCTGGGTGAGGTGCTGCGCGCCTTCGTCGACCGCTGGGGTCAGCGTGGGGCGGCGCGGCGTGCGGTGGTCGTGGTGTTCTCCGACGGCTGGGAGCGCGGCGACACGGCCATGCTCGGCGAGCAGATGGCACGGTTGGAACGGCTCGCGCACCGGCTGGTGTGGGTCAACCCGCACGCGGGCAAGGACGGTTATGCGCCCGTGCAGGGTGGAATAGTGGCGGCGCTCCCGCACTTGGACGATCTGTTGGCGGGTCACAGTCTGGACACGCTCGAACGACTGCTCAGGGTGGTGCAGCATGCGTGATGTGATCGACCAGCTCGAGGGCTGGTGGAAGAACGGGCAGGAGGCCGCGCTCGCGACGGTCGTCGGCACGTTCCGGTCGGCACCGCGCCAGCCCGGCGCGTCGATGCTGGTCGGGCCGGCCGGTGAGGCCGTGGGAAGTGTGTCGGGCGGCTGCGTCGAGGGCGCGGTGTACGAGCTCGGCGGCGAGGTGCTCGGCGACGGGCGCCCCCGGCTGCAGCGCTACGGCGTGTCCGACGACGACGCGTTCTCCGTGGGCCTGACCTGCGGCGGAATCCTCGACATCTACGTCGAGAAGGTGTCGCCGGAGACGTACGCGCAGCTGGGAAAGGTCGCCGACGCGATCCGCGACGAGTCCCCGGTGGCCGTGGCGACGGTCGTCGCCGGGCCCGAGGAGCGGCTCGGCAAACGGCTGATCGTCTGGCCGGAGTCGGTCGACGGCACGACCGGGTCGGAGCGCCTCGACGAGGCCGTCCGCGACGACGTGCGGGGGCTGCTGGCAGCGGGCCGCAACGCGACGCTGCACTACGGCGTCGACGGGCAGCGCCGCGGCGAGGGTCTCGACGTGTTCGTGGAGTCGTTCGCGCCGCCGCCGCGGATGATCGTGTTCGGCGCCATCGACTTCGCCGCCGCCGTCGCCAAGATGGGCAACTTCCTCGGCTACCGCGTGACGGTGTGCGACGCCCGCCCGGTGTTCGCCACGGCGAGCCGGTTCCCGGGCGCCAACGAGGTCGTCGTCGAGTGGCCGCACCGCTACCTCGCCGCCGAGGCGGCGGCGGGCCGTATCGACGCGCGGACCGTCATCACGGTGCTCACCCACGACCCGAAGTTCGACGTGCCCGTCCTGGAGGTCGCGCTGCGGCTGCCCGAGGTGGGCTACATCGGCGCGATGGGGTCGCGGCGCACCCACGACGACCGGCTCGAGCGGCTGCGCGAGGCCGGCCTGACCGAGGCGGAGCTCGCGCGCATGTCCAGCCCCATCGGGCTCGACCTGGGCGCCCGCACCCCGGAGGAGACGGCCGTCTCGATCGCCGCCGAGATGATCGCCCAGCACTGGGGCGGCGGCGGTGTCCGGCTCGCCGAGCGCGAGGGCCCGATCCACCTGGCCACGGGCGCCTGACACCGTCCGCACCGGCGGCCCCCTCCGAACGGCCCCCTCCGAACGGAGGGGGCCGTTCCTGGTCGGCCGGTGGGTGCGTGTCGCCTCCTCTGTACGGGCGCGTGGGCCCCTGCCGTCCACGTCACCGCCGCTCCGACCCCTCCGACCCTCTCCGACCTGCGGTAACACGGTCGTTCGTGACACAACGACGTCCTGCCGGGCCGGTCACGGCGTTGTAACCTCCACGCACGGCAGCACCCGCCCGGACGGGCGCGAGGTGGTTCCGCGACAAGTCGAGCGGGAGGGCAGCGTGGTCCTCGTCAGCAGCGCCCGTCGGGCGGGCGAGACGGTTCTGGTCGACCAGCGCCCGGACGACACGGCGGTACCCGACGAGGCAGTCCCCGACGAGGCGCGGCGCCCGCGGCTGTCGAAGTTCCACGCCCCCGAGATCGTCTTCGGCCCGGACTCGCTCGGCGAGGCGGCGCACGCGGCGGTACGGCTCGGAGCGCGGCGCCCGCTCGTCGTCACCGACCCCGGGCTGTGGGAGGCGAGCTGGCCGACAGTGCTGCTGCGCACGCTGCGCTCCGCGGGCCTCCAGCCGCAGGTGTGGATGGACCTCACGCCCAACCCGAAGGACCACGAGATCGAGGCCGGGCACCACGTCTACGTGGAGTCGGGATGCGATGTCGTGATCGGCATCGGCGGCGGATCGGTGATCGACGCCGCCAAGGGGGTCGCGCTGCTCGCCGCCAACGGCGGCCGGATCCTCGACTACGAGGGCATCGACCGGATCGCCAACCCGATCCCGCCGCTGATCATGATCCCGTCGACATCGGGTACCGGTGCCGACGTCTCTCAGTTCTGCATCGTCACCGACACCCGGCGGCACACCAAGATCACGATCATGGGTCGCGCCCTCGTGCCGGACGTATCGGTGATCGACCCCTGCCTGCTCGTGACGATGCCCGAATGGCTCAACGCCGCCACCGGGCTCGACGCGCTCACTCACGGCATCGAGGCGTTCGTCTCGCTCGCCCACGGCCCGCTCACCGATCACCATGCGCTGCAAGCGGTGTCGATGGTCAACGCCAACCTCGCGCGCACGATGTACCGCCCCGAGGACACAGGTGCCCGCAGCGCGATGGCCCAAGCCGCGCTCGAGGCCGGGCTGGCGTTCACCAACGCGATCCTGGGGGCGACGCACGCGATGAGCCACCAGGTCGGCGGCATGCTCGACCTGCCGCACGGCGTCGTCAACGGGGTCCTGCTCCCCCACGTCATCCGGTTCAACGGCGCCGCGAACCCGCAGCGGTTCGTGCCGATCGCTCAGGCCATGGGCCTGGCGGTGACTCCCGCGACGCCCGGCGACGAGGCCGTCGAGCTGGTCGCGGAGGCGATCCGGGCGCTCGGCGACGAGGTCGGCGTCCCCCGCGGGCTGGCCGCGCTCGGCGTGACCGTCGACGACATCCCGCGCCTGTCCGAGCTCACCCTCGGCGACGCCTGCCTGACGACCAACCCCCGCCCCGCCGACGCCGCGCAGGTCGCGGCACTGTTCCGGGCCGCGATGTGACGGGCCCCGGGTTCCCTGGGACCGGGCCGTCGTGACCGCCGCGCCCTTCCCGCCGCGCCGCACCCAGCACCCGACGACGCACGCGGTCCACGACCTCGACGCGCTCACCGGCCTGCGCACCGGCAAGCCGTCGTACTACCCGGAGCTGCGCGTCTCGGCGGAGCGGCTGCGCCGCGTCATCCTCGCGCTCGACCGGATCTCCGCCGCGCTCGTCCGCACCGGCGAGGGGTCCGAGGCTCTGGTGCGCGCCGTCGTCGACGCGGCCGCCGACCACCTCTCGGCCGACTGGGTCGTCTTCGCGCTGCGCGACGGCGAGCTGCCCGACTCCGAGCCGCGCCACCTCGTCCTCGGACCCGACGGCGTCGAATGGCCCTCCCTCGACCGGGTGCCCCGCGAGATCGACCGCCACGTCGCCCACCTGCGCGCCGGCGGCCCCGAGTCCGAGCACGACCACGAGACCTCCCGCACGCACCGTCACATCCCCGTCCGGCTCGACGGGCGCACCGTCGGCGGGTTCGTCGCCTGGACCCCCGACGACCGCGAGATCGACGACACCGACCACTCCGTACTGCGCATCCTCGCCGGTCAGACCGCCGCCGCGCTGCAGAACTGCGCGCTGCTCGAACGCTCCAACCGGCTCTACGCCCGCGCTGTCCGCCAGGCCGGCGACCTCGCCGAGCGCAACCGCGAGCTCGAGGCCACCCAGCGCGAGCTGGGCGCGGCGCGCCAGCGCGAGGTGCTCGACGACGAACGCCACCGCATCGCCCGCGAGCTCCACGACAGCGTCACCCAGTACGCGCTGTCGGCCGGTATGCACATCGAGCTGGTCCGCGCCGAGATCGACGACGACCGGCTCCGCACCCAGCTCGACACCGCCAAGGACCTCACCCGCCGTGCCGTCGAACAGCTCCGCTCGGCCATCTACGCGCTCAACGACGACGGCAACCGCGACAAGGACCTGCCCGCCATGCTGCGCAGGCTCTCGACGGTGCACATGCCCGACGAGCTGCGCGTCGAGGTGCGCACCGACGGCAAACCCGTCGTGCTGCCCAGCGAGACCGAGCAGTCGCTGTTCCGGATCGCGGGCGAGGCGCTGTTCAACACCGCGGTGCACGGCGAGGCGTCGCGCGCCGTCGTCCGGCTCGCCTACGGCGGTGGCCGGGTCCGGCTCACCGTGTCCGACGACGGCCGCGGCCGCCCCGAGGAGGTGCGCCGCACCCTGCGGGTGGCGCGGCTCGGCGCCCCGTCCGGCGAGCACCGCGGCCTGGTCAACATGCAGACGCGCGCGCAGGAGATGGGCGGGACGCTGCTGTTCCGCCGGGCCCGGCTCGGTGGGCTGCAGGTGCGGGTCGACATCCCGGTCCCGGGAACCCCGGTGGCCGTCGTGGAGAGGACAGCCCGATGAACCTCAGGACCGGTGTGCCCGCGGGCACCCGCGACGTCACCGGCCTCGTCCGGCGCCCCCAGGGCCGACGTCCGCGCAGCGCGGTCGTGCGGGTGGTGCTCGTCGACGACCACGCCATCATGCGGCAGGGCCTGCGGGCGATCCTGGAACGCGAGGGCGACCTGCAGGTGGTCGGCGAGGCCGGCACACCCGACGAGGCGATCGCCGTCGTCGCCGGGGCGCGCCCGCACGTCGTCGTGCTCGACCTGAAGCTCACCTCCGGCCCGCAGACCGACGGACTTCAGGTGTGCCGACGGCTGTGCGAGACCCACCCCGGCATCGGTGTCCTGGTGCTGACGACGTTCGCCGAGGACCGGCTCGTCGTCGAGTCCGTGCAGGCCGGGGCGCGCGGGTACGTCGTGAAGGACGTGGACACCACCGAACTGGTCCGCGCGATCCGGGCCGTCGCCCGCGGCGAGAGCGCCTTCGACGCGCACAGCGCGTCGGCGATGGTGCGGTCGCTCTCGGGCGGCGGCCATCAGGACCGCGAACGGCTCACCGAACGCGAGCTCGACGTCCTGCGCCTGCTCGCGAGGGGCCTGTCCAACCGCGCGATCGGCGCCCAGCTCTACATCTCGGAGACGACGGTGAAGTTCCACGTGGGCAACCTGATGCGCAAGCTGATGGTCTCCCGCCGCGCCGAGGCGGTCTACGCCGCGACGAAGCTCGGCCTGCTGTGACGCTGTGAGCGACCCCGGGGCGGCTCAGCGGACGCTGATCCGCTTCGTGTCGGTCATCGGGGCGCGGCCGGCGCCGCCAGAGGGGTCGTCCTCGGTCACGACGAGCTCGTAGTCCCCCGGTTCGAGGGTGACGGTGAAGCGGTAGGGGCTGAACCTCTGGCCCTCCGCGGTCGTCGCGAACCCCTCGCGGACAACGAGATCGCCCTGCCGGACCTGCCACGGCACCGTCGCCTCGAACACCGCGGCCTCCCCGGTGACGACGACCTCGCGGCCGACGGTCGCGCCGTCGGCAGGCGCGTCGATCTGCACGAGCGAGCGCACGGACGTCTGCTCGGCGCGGGTGACGGGCGCGCTGATGTCGGCGAGCCCCCACAACTGGTCGGCGCGCTGCCCGTCGACGAGGACCCGGACCGGGTCGGTCGACTGCAGCGCACCCTGCACGGTGTAGACGAGCTGTTGCAGCGCAAGGGTCGCAGCTGCCCTGGATGCGGGCGCGCGGCCGATCCCGGTCAGGTCGACGACGATCTCCCCGCCGTCGCGGGTCACCGGCCCACGCGGGGTGACGCCGGTGGGCCAGAGCGTGCGGTAGTCGGCGTCGATGGCGGGGGCGCCGAGCATCTCGCGGACCGCGGTGGTGCCGGGGTCGTCGAGGGCGACGGCGTGGAACTCCCGGTGGAGCCGCGTCCCGGCCGAGGTGTCGGCGGCGTAGTAGACGGGCAGCGCCCGGGTCGCGGGCGGCGCGCCCTGAGCGGTCGAGGTCGCCGGGACGCCGCGGTCGTCGGCGTCGCTGCTCCCGGTGCAGGCGGCGACGCCGCCGGCGAGCAGAACGACGAGGGCGGCGACGACGAGCCGCCGGACACGCCGTCGGACACACTGTCGGGCACGAGGAGGGCGCACGCACCCAGGGTGTCGGATCGACCGCGGACCGTAGCGACCACCCCACCCCTGTGCGCGGCAACAGTCGTCACAGCGACTATCGCCGCTCACGACCGACTGCCGCGAGGTTCTCCTGCGGCCGTGACCGGACCAGGCGCGCGCCCATCGCCGCCGCGGCACACAACGCCGCAGGCAGCAGGAACGCCACGTTCAGCGGCACGAGCGCGGTCAGCGGCCCGATGACCGCCGGGCCGGCGAGCATCCCCAGGTAGCCGAGGCCGGCGACGCGGGCGACGAACGTCCCCGACGTGCGGGGATCACCCGCGCCTGCGGCGCTGAACAGCTGCGGGACGCACCCGGAGACGCCCAGCCCGAACACCGTCCAGCCGACGACCGCGACCGGCACCGACGGCGCCACGACCACCACCGTCAGCCCGAGCGCGCCGATCAGCCCACCCCAGCGGACGACGGCGACCGGGCCGACCCGTGCGGTGACCCGGTCGGCGACGAGCCGTCCGCCCGTCATCGCGACCGAGAAGCCGATGTAGGCCGCGGCGGCGAGCGCGGGCGTCGCGCCGTGCACGGACGTGAGGTTGAGGGTGCTCCAGTCGTTGGCGACGCCCTCGGCGAGGAAGAAGCACAGCGCGAGCACGGCGAGACCCCAGATGCGGCCGGGCGTCCGGACCCGGCGGCCCGTCGGCCGCTCGACGCCGGAGTCGGGTACCTGCTCGCGCGGCAGCAGGAACGGCCGGGTCGACGCCGCCACCACGACACCCGCACCGGCGACGACCAGCGCCGGGACGAGCGGCCGGGCGTCGGCGGCGGCGAGCACGCCCCCGAGCAGTGCCGCGGCACCCGCGCCGAGCGAGTACGTCGCGTGGAAGGCCGACATGATCGGCCGGCCCGCGTGCCGTTCCACCTGGACGGCGTGGGCGTTCATCGCGACGTCGAGCGCGCCGTTGCCCAGCCCGAGCAGCAGCAGCGCGACGGCGAGACCGACCGCGTCGCCGGCCAGGGTGGGTCCGAGCAGCGCGAGGCTGCACAGCGCGGCGGCGATCGGGGCGACCAGCCGGGCGCCGACGCGGTCGGACAGCGGCCCGCACGCCTGCATGCCGACGAACGCGCCCCCGCCGAGGACGAGCAGCAGCAGCCCGAGCAGCGCGTGCCCGACGCCGGTCTGCCGTTCGATCGCCGGGATCTGGACGACCCAGGCGCCCATGACGAGACCGTTCGTCGCGAACAGGGCGAAGGTGGCGACGCGCGCCCTGCGCAGCTGCGGCCGGCCGACAGGCATGATCGATTTCCTGTTCGATGGATGGCGTTTCGAACAAGATTGCTGTTCAATCCGTCGCATGGCAAGTGCGGAACGGCAGCGTCACATCGTCGAGCTCGTCGCGGCGGCCGGTGAGGTCGGCATCGCCGCGCTCGCCGACGCCACGGGCGCCTCCGAGATGACGATCCGCCGTGACCTCGACGTCCTCGCCGAACGCGGCGTGGTCGAGCGCTACCGCGGCGGCGCCCGCAGCCTCCTGCGCGGTGTCGAGATGCCCTACGGCGCCCGCTCCGCCGACCGGCTCGACGTCAAGCGCCGCCTCGCCCGGGAGGTCGCCGCCCTCGTCGCCGACGGCGAGTCCGTGCTGGTCGACGGCGGCACGACCTGCCTCGAGGTCGCGAAGGTCCTCAACGGGCGCCGGCTCACCGTCCTCGCCCTGACCGTGCACGCACTCGGCGTCCTCGTCCCTACCCCGACACTCACCGTCCTCGCCCCCGGCGGCGCCGTCCGCCCCGGCGAGCTCTCGTTCATCGGATCCATGGCGTGCGACGCCATCGGCCGGCTGCGCGTCGACACCGCCGTGCTCGGGTGCTGCGGCATCACCGCCGCCGACGGCCTCACCGCGTACGACCTCGACGAGGCCGCTGTCAAACAGGCCGCGATCGCGTCCGCGCGCCGGGTCGTCGTCGTCACCGAGAGCGCCAAGCTCGGCCGCACCGCGCTCGCCCGCGTCTGCCCGCCGTCGGCGATCGACCTCGTCGTCACCGAGGCCGACGCCCCGCCCGCCGAGGTCGCCGCGCTCAGCGAAGCCGGCACCCTGGTCCGGTTAGTGGACGGCTGATCCGGCAAGCTCGGCCCATGCCGCTGTTCTCGTTCGAGGGCGTCTCGCCCACCGTGCACCCCGACGCCTGGATCGCCCCCACGGCCACCCTCGTCGGCGACGTGCACGTCGAGGCCGACGCCTCGATCTGGTACAACGCCGTGCTCCGCGCCGACTTCGGCCGGATCATCGTGCGCGAGGGCGCGAACGTCCAGGACGGCTCCGTCCTCCACGGCGGCGACGACCCGATCACCGAGGTCGGCCCCGGCGCCACCATCGGCCACCTGTGCGTCGTGCACGGCTGTGTCATCGGCGCCGAAGCCGTCATCGGCAACGGCGCCACCATCCAGGACGGCGCCCGCATCGGCGCCCGCTGCCTCGTCGGCGCAGGCTCCACCGTCGCCCCCAACAAGGTCGTCGACGACGGCACCCTCGTTCTCGGCGACGTCACCGCCTCGCCGCGCGGGCCGCTCACCGGCTCGGCCGCCTGGTGGGTGCGGACCAACCCCGAGACCTACCGCTTGCTGGCCCGCCGCCACCGCGACGGCGTCGCGCCCGCCCGGAGCTAGACCGACGGGTCGACGTCGGGCGACGACGCCTGCGCCCAGTAGCGGCGCGGGATGCGGCCCGCCCCGTGCGCCGACCGGCCCGCCTCGACGGCCAGCCGCATCGCGTGCGCCATCCGCTCCGGATCGCCCGCGCGCGTCACGGCCGTGGCCAGCAGGACCGCGTCGCAGCCCAGCTCCATGGCCTGCGCCGCCTCCGACGCCGTGCCGATCCCCGCGTCCAGCACCACCGGCACCCCGGCCTGCTCGACGATCATCCCGATGTTGTGCGGGTTGCGGATGCCCAGGCCCGTCCCGATCGGCGAGCCCAGCGGCATCACCGCCGCGCACCCCACGGACTCCAGCCGGCGCGCCAGCACCGGGTCGTCGTTCGTGTAGGGCAGCACGGTGAACCCGTCGTCGACGAGCTGCTCCGCCGCGTCGAGCAGCTCGATCGGGTCGGGCAGCAACGTGCGCTCGTCGGCCACGACCTCCAGCTTGACCAGGTCGGTCTCCAGCGCCTCACGGGCCAGCCGCGCCGTCAGCACCGCCTCTGCGGCGCTGCGACACCCCGCCGTGTTGGGCAGGATCTCGATCCCCAAGCGGCGCAACAGGTCCAGCACGCCGGTACCGGTCGTCGCGTCGATCCGGCGCATCGCCACCGTCGTCAACGCCGTCGCCGACGCCACCAGCGCCCGCTCCAGGATCTCCAGGTTCCCGGCCCCGCCGGTGCCCATGATCAACCGCGACCCGATCTTGCGGCCACCGATCACCAGCTGGTCGTCGCTCATCGCGCTCACCCTCCCTGCACCGCCGTCAGGACCTCGACGCGGCTTCCCGCGACCAACACCGTCGACGCCCACTCGGCCCGCGGGACCACCGCGGCGTCGACCGCCACCGCGACACCCGCGTGCGGCGCACCCATCGCGTCCAGCGCGTCGAGCACGCTCGCGCCCTCGCCGAGCTCGTGCTCCGCACCGTTGATCCACACGGTCATCCGTTCGCCCTCCTGAGCAGACGTGCCGGGTCGGCGACCCGCACGACGTCGGTCGCCACCCCGTCCCGCAGCAACGCCACGACCGCCTCCGCGGTCACCGGCGCCAGCAGGATC
Source organism: Pseudonocardia sp. SCN 73-27 (assembly GCA_001725415.1). Lineage (GTDB taxonomy): Bacteria > Actinomycetota > Actinomycetes > Mycobacteriales > Pseudonocardiaceae > Pseudonocardia. The sequence continues at coordinate 6,822 of MEGH01000038.1, read as the reverse complement.
CCGTTGCGGTGGTGCCCGCTCGCCACCAGCAGCCCCTCCGGCCCGACCGGGCCGATCAGCGGCAGGTTGTCCGGGCTGCCGGGACGAACGCCGGCCGCCACCTCGAGCAGCGCGAACTCCGCGACGCCCGGCAGTACCCGCTCCGCGTCGCGCAACAGGTCGCGCACCCCGCCGACCGTCGGCTCCAGGTCGAAACCCACGTCGGCCTGCGTCGCCCCGATCACGAGCCCGCCCGCATCGCGCGGCACCGCGTACACCGGCCTGCCGTCGACGAGTGCGCGCACCGTCCGCGACGGCGCCGGGAACGCACCGGCGCGGTGCCCCAGCCGCAGGATCTCGCCCTTCACCGGGCGGACCATCCCGTCGAGCGCCGGGTGCAGCGCAGACGACCACGCCCCCGCCGCCACCACCACCGCGTCCGCCTCGACGACCGACCCGTCGTCGCAGCTCACGCCCGTGACCCGGGTGCCGTCGTCGACCACCGCCGCCGCGTTCCGGACGACGAACCCGACGCCCGCCTTCTCCGCCGCCGCGCGCAGCGCGGCCAGCAACATCCTGTTGTCGACGGCCAGGTCGTCGGGCACCGACAGCCCGCTACGGACCTCCGGCCCGATCGCCGGCTCCAGCCGCCGCAGCTCCTTGCCCGACAGCCGCTGCACCGGACGACCCAGTCCGTCGAGATACGACGCCAACGTCTCCAGCTCGGCCCGGTCACCGCTGCCCGTGGCGGCGACGACCGTGCCCTCCGACCGCAGCCCCGGCTCGCTGCCCGCCGCCTCGGCGAGCCGCGCCGCGAAACCCGGCCACAGCCGCACCGACTCCACACCCAGTACGAGCAGGTCCTCCTCGCCCGGCCACGCCTCCGTGACCGGTGCGAGCATCCCGCCCGCCACCCACGACGCCCCCGACCCCGGCGCCGCGTCGACCAGGGTCACCCGGGCGCCGTCGACCGCCGCACGCCACGCGCACGAGAGCCCGACGACCCCGCCGCCCACCACGGCCAGTCGCATGCTGCTGTCGATCGTCATCTCCATCCGCTCCCTGCGCCGGCATGACCCGGATCAGGTTCGACGGTCGGGACGGCTCGCGTCCCCTCTCAGCCCGCTGCCCGGGCTCCCGTGCGTCACCTGTCGTCCACCCTACGCCGTAGGGTTGGGCGTCGTGCCCATCCCCGACGGTGATTCCCGGCGCGCCCGCCTCGCCGACGCCCGCCTGTACCTCTGCACCGACGCCCGACGCGCCCGAGGCGACCTCGCCGAGTTCGCCGACGCCGCCCTCGCCGGCGGGGTCGACATCATCCAGTTGCGCGACAAGGGTTCCGACGGCCCCCTCGAAGCCCGCGACGAGCTCGCAGCCCTCGAGACGCTCGCCGAGGCCTGCGCCCGCCACAACGCACTGCTGGCCGTCAACGACCGCGCCGACGTCGCCCTCGCCGCCGGCGCCGACGTCCTGCACCTCGGCCAGGACGACCTCCCCGTCGAATGGGCCCGCCGCATCGTCGGCGACGACGTCGTCATCGGCCGCTCCGCCCACAGCTCCGACGAGACCGCCACCGCCGCAGGCGAAGCGGGCGTCGACTACTTCTGCGCCGGCCCCTGCTGGCCCACCCCCACCAAGCCCGGCCGCCCCGCGCCCGGCCTCGACCTGGTCCGCACCGTCGCCGGCCGCGAGCCCGACCGCCCCTGGTTCGCCATCGGCGGGATCGACCACACCCGTCTCGACGAGGTCCTCGACGCCGGCGCCCGCCGCATCGTCGTGGTCCGGGTGATCACCGAGGCCGACGACCCACAGGCCGCCGCCCGCGCCCTCGCCGACCGCCTCCGCCCCTGAGCATCCCCCGCCTGGCAGGTGCTCTACCTGGGTGATCGCTGGTCACGGGACGCGGGCGTCGCTGGTGGCGCCCATGTCCCGGACTCGCCGTCCCCGGCCCCGATGCGAGCCACGAGCCCGGACGCGACCGATCGGGACGTGAGTGTCAGCGACTGCGTCCAGGTCCCGGAACCGGCGATCACCCGGGGTTGCCGGCCATGAACGCCCGCCGTGTCGGTGCACTCGTGGCGTGCTGCTCCGGAGTCGCCCCGGCTCACGTGGGTGATCACCGGTTGTGGCGCACGAGCGTCGAACACTGCGCCCATCCGCCACGAACGACGATCACCACGAAAGGCCGGGCCGGTCAGCCGCCGGAGCCACTCCCGCTGTCGCCGACTCCTGCGCCGGCGCCGTTCAGGTCGGGCAGGACGCCTCCGCCCCCGCCGCGGGGGGCCGTGGGGGTGGCGCCGGTGGTGGTCGGCGGGGCGGCGGTCCGGCTCGCGGAGCCGCCGCCGGGGCCGCTGCGCTGCGTCGGCTCCTGGGTCGACTGCGTGCCGGTGTCGCGGCCGTCGTCGGCCCTGCTGGACTCCGAGTCCTGGGGGGCGGTGGTCGTGGGCGCGGTGGAGTCGGCGGAGGCGGGGCGAAGGACCCGGCCGACCGAGGTGCCGGACTCGCCGCCGGAGATCGGGGATCCCTTGACCCATTCGATCCCGGTGACCACGAACAACCCGATCGCGAACGCCACGACCGCGACCCCGGCCATCATCGCGATCCGTTTGGGCGTGAACCGGGACGTGCGGGTGCCGGCGCCCTGGTCTCCGAGCCGGATGGTGCCGTCGGCATCGGCGACGGCGCGGGTGGCGTCGGGGTCGTCGGCGTTGCGTTGTGCGGGCAGCGCCGGCATGACGGCGGTGGCCTCGGTGCCGGTGTCCTCGCGGCGGAGCCGGACGACGCGTGACCGGACGGTGCGGGTCGTGGTGTCGAGTCCGCGCTGGAAGGTGGTCGTGGCGACCGAGGTCACGATCGCGGCAAGGGCCGCTCCGACGACGGTGCCGGCGGCGCCGAAGTAGGAGCCGACGACGGCCGTGGTCGCGGCGGCGCCGCCACCGGCGATGACCCTGGGCAGGTTGTACTCGGCCCGGGAGACGGGTCCGGGCGCGGCGGTGTCGGGCTGGGCGCGGGTCGTCGCGTCGCCGGGCCGGGCGCCGGGCGGGACGGGGTCGCGACGGGTCGGGGCGCCGGGGGCCGGGTGGCCGGTCGGCGGGGTCCGTACCCCGACCCGGGCGCGCTGCCCGTGGGTGCGCCGGCCGGACGGGCCGGAGGCGCCGGGCGCGAACCCGCCGGGCGGCGTCCCGTCGAACCCGCTCGGCGGCGTGCCGCCGAATCCACCGGGCGGTGTCCCCCCGACACCACCGGGCGGCGTTGCGGCGGGACCGGTGGGCGGGGTCGCCCGGGCCCGTGGGGACGGGACGCCGGGGGTTCCGGCGGGCGGCGTCGTGCCGGGCAGCCACGGAGTGGCCGGGCCGGGCGGCGCGTTGCCGTCGGTGTCGTGGTGTCGGCGCTGGCGGGGGGCGGGCTGCCGATCAGGGTCGGGATTCGGGGGTGGGAACTGCTGGTAACGCATGGCTCCTGTTCGCGTTCACGTCGGTTCGGTGCGCTCACCATCGTCACGGGTACCAACGTGGGCGGGCCGCGGAACGCGCCCGTTGATCACCGACAGTGAGTGCCTTCACTCTCCTTCGTGGGACCGGGAGCCGCAGATGTTATCGAACCGTCACCGATCCTCCTCGAACGGGTGGCGCCGTCACGACTCTCCGTGATCATTCGGACGAGGCGGAGAATCCGCCACCACTTCGTCGACGACGGGATGCAGCAGGCCCGGGTGATCGGCGGGCAGCGACCGGCGCAGCACGACCCATGAGATGCCGACGCAGGCCGCGACCAGCGGCCACGTGAGCGCGATGCGGGCGATGCCGAGGGCGACGACCTGCCCGAGGGCGAAGAGCGGGAGGAACACGGCGAGCCGCACGAGATACTGGCCGACCCACACCCAGCTGGCGCGTCCGTAGGCGCGCAGCAGGTCGGGGTCGCGGCGCCAGCGCGTCTTCTGCCCGAGGACGAGCCCGACGATGACGCCGAGCAGCGGCCAGCGGATCACGATCGACACGGCGAAGGCGAGGGCGCTGCCGGCGTTGCTGACGATCTGGACCAGGAAGAAGTCGACGGCACGGCCGGTCGCGACGGCGACGGCCACGGCGACCACGACGGGGATGAGGCCGAGCAGGACCGACCGGGGCTTCCCGCCGCGCGCCATTCTGAAGCCCGCCACCAGGATCGCGGCGACGACCGCGGCGCCACCACCCCAGGAGACGGCGGCTGCGCTGCCGGTGCGGTCGGCGACGAGCCAGCCGACGACGAAGGCGGCGACGGGGATCGTGGCGTCGAGGGCGCCGCGCCGGCCGCCGAGAATCTCCCGCAGGGTCGGCTCGGCGGGCCGAGGGGAAACGGTCACAGAGGTAAGGGTGCCCTATTGCTGCGATCCGATCACCCCTCTGGCGCGCCGGGCCGACCCTGGGTGATCCTGGAGGCGAGCACCACCCGACGGTGGGGTGACGTCCCGGTGAACTCGTCCGGGGTGTGCGGAGTGGTGCTGGAGTGGATCGAGGGGACAGCATCATGCGCGCCAGGAACACCTATGTCGCCATCGGCGACAGCTTCACGGAGGGGCTCGACGACCTCTGGGACGACGGCTCGCCGCGTGGGTGGGCCGACCGGACGGCCGAGCGGCTGGCGGCGGGGCGTCCCGGGTTCACCTACGCCAATCTCGCGGTGCGCGGGAAGCTGCTGGACCAGATCGTCGCCGACCAGATCCCCGTGGCCGAGCGCATGAGGCCGGACCTGATCACGTTCTGCGCGGGTGGCAACGACATCATCGGCTTCCGTTGCGACACCGACGACCTGGCGGCGCGGTTCGACGCGGCGCTGGCCCGGCTGGTGGCCACGGGCGCCGAGGTGCTGATCTTCACGGGGTTCGACCTGCGGAAGATGCACGTGCTGATGCGCCGGTTGCGCGGCCGCGTCGCCTGCTACAACGAGATGATGCGGGCGAGCGCCGAGCGGCACGGCTGCCGGGTCGTCGACCTGTGGAGCATGGACGTGCTGGCCGATCCGCGCGCGTGGAGCCTGGACCGGCTGCACCTGACGCCGGAGGCCCACGAGCGGGTGGCCTTGCGGGTGCTGGAGGCGCTGGGCGAGCCCGTCCCGGCCGACTGGCGCACGCCCTGGCCCGCGGCGGAGACCCCGGGCTGGCGTTCGCGTCAGCAGTCGGACCTGGTGTGGTTCCGCGACCACGTGATGCCCTACGTCCGCAAGCGCCTGCGGGGCATCGCGATCGGAGACGGCTACCTGCCGAAGCGCCCCGAGCTCTCCCCGGTCGTCCCGCTGGACGACAGCCTGGGCGGGCACCGGGCCTGAACGACCTCCGGCGGGCGGGAACACGAGCCGGCCCCACCCGGGGCAGGGCGGGGCCGACGTCGAGGCGTGACGTACGTCAGCGCGGGACGGGCGTGAAGTCGCGCGCGCCGATGAAGTCCGGCCGGCGGCCGGGCGCGGAGAACGGCTCGACGCACTCGTTCTTGACGCTGTTGAAGACGACGAAGATGTTCGAGCGCGGGTACGGCGAGATGTTGTCCGACGACCCGTGCATGCAGTTCGCGTCGAAGAACGTGGCCGACCCGGCGGCGCCGGTGAGCATGGCGATGCCGTGGCGGTCGGACAACACCGTCAGGCTGTCCGGGTCCGGCGTGCCGATCTCCTGTTCCTTCAACGACTCCCGGTAGTGATCGGCAGGGGTCTCGCCGACGCAGGACACGAAGGTCCGGTGCGAGCCCGGCATGATCATCAGGCAGCCGTTGTACGGGAAGTTCTCCGTGAGCGAGATCGAGCAGCTGACCGCGCGCGGGACGGGCATGCCGTCCTCGGCGTGCCATGTCTCGAAGTCGGAGTGCCAGTAGAAGCCGCCGCCGCCGAAGCCGGGCTTGTAGTTGATCCGGCTCTGGTGGACGTAGACGTCCGAGCCCAGGATCTGACGTGCCCGGCCGGCGACGCGCTCGTCGGCGACCAACCGTGCGATCGCGTCGCTGATGCGGTGCACCTCGAAGATCGAGCGCACCTCGTTCGACGTCTTCTCCACGACACAGCGCTCGTCGCGGCGGACGTCCGGGTCCGTCGCCAGCCTGTCCAGCTCGGCGGCGTACCCGGCGACCTCGGCCGGCGTGAGGAGCTGCGGGACCTGCACGAACCCGTCCCGTTCGTGCGCCTCCAGCTCCTGGACCCCGAACATGCCGCCTTCGGGGCCGCCCCAGACGGCCGGCTCCTCACGCTCGATCAGCGACGCGTTCGCCGCGATCCGCGTGGGGTACCGGTCGCCGGTCCGTCGATCACCGCCGACAACAGCGGTCATTCAGCTCGCCTCCTCCACTTTCGCCTTCTCGGTGCCGGCCTTCTCACCGGGGGTGATCCGGATCAGCGGGTACACGCCGTTCTCGTCGTGCACCTCGCGGCCCGTGACCGGCGGGTTGAACACACAGACCGTCCGCATCTCGGTGCGGGGTCGGAGCTGGTGGCGCTCGTTGCCGTTGAGCACGTAGATCGAGCCCGGCCCGAGCTGGTAGGTGGTGTCGTTGTCCTTGTCGTAGAGCTCGCCCTCACCAGCGGTGATGAAGACGGCCTCGATGTGGTTGGCGTACCAGAAGTCGTTGATCGATCCCGCGTCGAGCACGGTCTCGTGCACCGAGAAGCCGACGCCGTCGTCGGCGAGGACGATGCGCTTGCTGCGCCAGTTGGGCGTCTTGACGTCGCGCTCGGTGTCGGTGATCTCTTCGAGCGTCCGGACGATCATGGTCAGGCCCCCTTCACCACGGTGCGGACGGACTCGGCGATGGTCGCGAGTCCTTCGTCGAGTTCGGCCTCGCTGACGGTCAGCGGCGGCAGCACCTTCATGACCTCGCTGTT
>MEGH01000037.1 GCA_001725415.1 Pseudonocardia sp. SCN 73-27 | reverse complement strand
ACGGTGCTGATGATCCTTCTCGCTCGGAGGAGCGTGATCATCCAGCAAGCCGACTCCGTGGATCCCGGGGCACATCAAGCTCTCCGGACACGCCGGGGCGGTTCAGTCCACCTCTACGCATGGCCCACCTGCAGACCCGTCGCAATCGCATGGTGTGGCCTGCCCGCGACTGACCACCGGCTTCCCGGTCCGCGCCCGCACCCGACTCGATACTGACACCACCGACGGGCCTGAGACGACGACGCACTGCTCACACGCGACGACGTCATTGCGGACCGGTCAGCGAGGGCCGGTACCCGAGGGGACTACCCGAACTCATCCACTGTCGGCCAAGCCCCTACGGATCGGGGCATGTCCGAGCTCACACCTTTTCCGTGTTGTCTGCGCGTCTTGCCAGCCCCGCCAGGCCGAGCGCGGCGAGCGCCGTCGGAGCGGCAGCGAACGCGATGACCGCGGCCGGGGCCAGGCCCACGGTGAGCAGGCCGCCCGCGAGCGCGGGCCCCAGGATTGAACCGACGCGTCCGACACCGAACGCCCAGCCCACGCCGGTCCCGCGCGCGTCTGCCGGGTAGAGGGACGCCGCTACAGCGCTGATCCCGGTCTGGCATCCGATCAACCCGAAGCCCATCACCACCGCGAAGGCGACCACCAAGACGACCGAGCCGGTCGAGAAGGCCGTCGCCGCGGTGAAGACGATCGCCACGGCGTAGCCGAAGAGGAGCGGCCCGAACGGACGGCGCCTCCGGTCGATCACTTGGCCGAGAACGATGCTGCCGACGAAGCCACCCAAGCTGAAGCCGGCCGTCGCGACCACCGCGGCCGACTGCACCATGCCACTTTGGTGCAGCAGCGTGGGAAGCCAGTTGAGCAGGAGGAACAGCGCCAGCAGTGTCGAGAAGAACGTGATCCACAGCAGCGCCGTGTCCATTCGCCTGCGGCCTCTGAACAGCACGCCCACCGGAGCGGCGCCGCCGGATTTCACAACTCGTGCCTGACTCTGCCAGACAATGGTGCCGACCCCCTCCGGGGCGAGCCCGCGAGCGACCCGTTTGAACCTCTCCTCCGGTCCGCGGGCCGCAAGCCGATGCAGGGATTCCGGGAGCCAGAGCACGGCCACGATCAGCATCAGGAAGGGCAACGAGCCACCAACGAGGAACACCGACCTCCACCCGAACGCCGGAATGAGCACGGCTGCGAGTACCCCGCCGAGGAAAGCACCGAGCGGCAACGCGCCGACGATCACCATTACGACGGTCGACCGTAACCGCTGGGGAGTGTATTCCGCGGAGAGCGCGATCAGCGACGGCGTCGCTCCACCGAGGCCGAGACCGGCGACGAAACGCAGCACGAGGAGCAGCGCAAAGGCGTTCGTCAACACGACCGCGAGCGTGCACAGCGCGAAGACCGCGACGCAGAGCAGGATCACCGTCCTGCGCCCGATACGGTCGGCGAGAGAACCGAACAGCACGCTGCCCAGCGCCATTCCCAGCAAGCCGACGGAGAACACTGTCGCGAACGCGGCGGGCGTGACCCCCAGCTCGGCGCCGATCGCGGGAGCGGCATAGCCGATGGTTTGGGCGTCGAACCCGTCGAGCACGGCCATGAGCAGACAGATGATGATCACCCTGCGTTGGACCGGAGCGAGCCGGGGCCGCTCCAGGAGGTCGTCCAAGGACAAGTTCGACGACGTGGCGGTCACCGCCGGCCATCCCCCTCGCCGCTGTCCGTGGTGACCGGCTCCAGGACGAACCGGTGCTCGACCCGTTCGAACTCGCCCTCGTCGTCCACCGTGGGTACGAACCGGGCCAGCAGCGACTTCTTGGTACCGAAGACCGGGTCGGCGTCGAGGTGGGGATCGTCGTCGCGGAACAACATCGTCGTCACCGGAGCGAACCCGTCGGCGACGATCCGGACGTGAATGTGCGCCGGACGCATGAGCGGTCGCTCCAGGCCACGCATGAGCTCGCCGACGGTACCGTCGCCGGGAATGGGGTAGGCCCCAGGGGCGACGGATCGGAACGTGAACACACCATCGACGTCGGTGACGAGCAGCCCACGCATCGCCGAACCCTCGATACCCGGAATGTCGCTGTCGTAGTGGCCGTCGGCATCGCTGTGCCAGACGTCGACCCGCGCACCGGCAACCGGAACCCCTCGATGGTTGACGACCTGGCCACGGACCTGCAGCCGGATACCCGACCGGTCAGGGGCCAGGTCGGCGCCCGAAGCGAACTCCGGGCGGTCCTCGCGGAAGAACGGCCCCAGAACACTGTTCTCCGACCCGCCGAACGTGCGTCGGTTCTGGAGCGCGTCGACCAGCATCGTGATGCCGAGGACGTCGGACAGCAGGATGAATTCCTGGCGTCGAGGGCTGCACAGCTGCCCGGTGCGTGTCAGGAAGTCCACCGCTGCGGCCCATTCCTCTTCACGTAGCCCGACCTCGCGAACGAGGTCGTGCGCGTGCCGGACGACCGCTGACATGATCTCGCGCAGCCGCGGGTCGGCGGTGTCGGCGATGGCATCCAGCACGGCTGTCGTGATGGTGGTGTCGTCGAGATCGAGCATGGGGCGACCTCCTCCGTTGGATCAGGCGACGCTACGAAGGGGCCTGTGAACCGACGCGAAACCCGCTGTGAAGGCGGTTCACCCGGGCCGCTCCCGGTGCGCTCACCCCGAATTCGGCCACGTTCGTCGACGACAGCCGGACCGACGACAGGAGGCGTGACCATGCTGCGCACCGGAGAGCAGTACCTGGAGGCGCTCGACGACGGGCGCGTGGTGTGGGTGGGCGACGAACTCGTCGACAACGTCGCCACCCATCCCAAGACCCGCGCGTACGCGCAGCGGGTGGCCCAGTTCTATGACCTGCACCACCGCCCGGACCTGCAGGACGTCATGACGTTCGTCGACGACGACGGCGAGCGGCGGTCGATGATGTGGTTCCGTCACCACAGCAAGGAGGAGCTGATCCGCAAGCGGCGGTACATGGAGACGGTGTTGCGCGAGCTCGACGCCGGGTCGGCGCCCCGCACGCCCGACGTCAACAACTACGTCCTGGTCACCTACCTGGACGACCCAGCGCCCTGGAGCGACCAGTCCCGAGGCACCGACGGCAGGGACCTCACGGTCGGCATCCGCGAATTCTGGGAGCTCGTGCGCGACAACGACTTCAACGCCGCGCCCGCCTTCGTCGACCCGCAGACCGACCGTTCGCGGGAGTCCGCGCACGCGGAGTCTCCTGCGCTGCACGTCGTCCGGACGACCGACGAGGGCATCGTGGTGCGGGGCGTGAAAGCGATCGGGACCGGGACAGCGTTCGCCGACTACATCCACATCGGCGTCTTCTACCGCCCGGGCATCCCGGGCGAGCAGGTCATCTTCGGTGCCGTCCCGGTCAACGCCCCAGGCGTCACGCTGGTCTGCCGGGAAAGCACTGTGCGCGAGGGCGAGCAGGCCGATCATCCGCTGGCATCCTCCGGCGACGAGCTCGACAACATCATCCTGTTCGACGACGTCCTCATTCCATGGAACCGCGTCTTTCACGTCGGCAACCCCGACCACGCCGCCCTCTATCCCCAGCGCGTGTTCGACTGGCTGCACTACCAGGCGCTGATCCGTCAGGCAGTCCGGGCAGAACTCATGGTCGGCCTGGCCTTACTGATCACCGAGCACATCGGCACGCACCAGTTGCCGCCGGTCCAAACGCGGCTGGCCCAGCTCGTCGGCTTCCATCAGACGATCAGGGCGCACCTGATTGCCAGCGAGGACGAGGGCTTCGTGACGCCAGGCGGGCTCTACAAGCCCAATGTGCTCCTGTTCGACTTCGGTCGCGCCTACTACCTGGAGAACGTCCCCCGGATGGTGGCCGAGGTGGTCGACCTGGCCGGCCGCGCCGCGCTGATCTTCCCGTCGGAGGGTCAGTGGCAGCGGCCCGAGCTGCGGCGCTGGCTCGAACCGCTGCAGACCGGGCCGGTGGGACGTCCGCACGACCGGCTGAAGATCAGCCGCGTCATCCGCGACCTGTTCCTCTCGGACTGGGGGGACCGGATCAGCACGTTCGAGAACTTCAACGGCACACCCTTGCTGGCGATCCGGATGCTGACCATGAAACGCGCGGAGTTGGCGCCCGCCGGACCCGCGGCGGACCTCGCACGGCAAGTGTGCGGCATCGAACCGCCCCAGGCGCTCGAGACGGGCACCGCCTATACCGAGCAGGCCGGCTACGCCCGTCGGCAGGACGCAGCATCCGCGCGGTCGTGATGCACGGGGAGGGCGCTCGGTCTCCGGGGGCGCCCTCCCCCACCCGGCAGCAGGCCACGCTCACGCGCCCTGGCCACGGCCTCGGCGCGGCTGTGCGCGCCGAGACCCAGGAAGATCGTCCGCACATGGGTTTTCACCGTGTTCGGAGAAAGCTGCAGCTCGGACGCGATCTGCTTCACGCTCAACGGCCCGGGGAGGGCGCGCAGGACCGCATGTTCGCGGCCGGAGGGTCGCCACGAGAACGGCGAGTCCACCGAAAGGCCGGCCGGTTCCGGAAGGGTCACACCCTCCTCGCAGCCGATCAACGCGTACCGAGCCCGCTCACGGCACTGCCTGACGACGGGCAGGTCGCCCTCCCGGTTCGCGACGAGGGCGACGAGCGTCCAAGCCATTGCCGCGGCGTGAGGGTCGTCGCGGTCGAGGCTGCGGGCGGCATCCACCATCGTCGGTAATCGGCTGCCGTGGGCTCGTCCGTCCTCGACACAGCCCAAGACGCACTGCGCGAGGGGTGCCTGGCCGGGGGGCGAGTGCGTGGCCGCGTCGCCGGCGGCGCGACGACCCCGGTCAGGCGTCCCGTCCAGGTAGGCGAGGATGGCGAGCGCATCTCGTGCCCGGGTGCGGACGTAGCGATGCCGGTCCCGGTCGGCGACCAGGACAGCGTGCTCCAGCAACGCCCGCGCCTCGTCGAACCGCCCGGCCCACAGCCGCGCGGTGCCCAGAGCCAGCTCGGCGAACGTGTCCCACCACCGGCCCGTCGACGCCGCGGCCAGCGCGGCCGTAGCCAGCTCGGCTGCCCGGCTCAGCGAGCCCGCCCGCAGTGCCGTCATCGCCACGACCGCGGCCCTGGCGGGATGGTCGTGGTCCGCGAGGCGGTCGCCCGGGCTCAGCCATGACGACATCTCGTCCCCGCGGACGAACGACGCCGCCGCGCCGATCGCGCGGAGCAACGGCGTCGCCGCGTCGATCCGGCCGAGGCCGCTGAGCCAGCCGAGCACCTCGCCGGGGTCTGCGTCGGTCCAGTGCCGCGACACTATTTCCGTCGCGTGGTCCGCGCCGGCGGCGGCCGCGTGGCGCAACACGGGCGCGATCCGATCCCGCCCCGTGTACCAGCGGGCAGCCCGCGCGTGCAGGTCCCGGACCGCGGCAGGGTCCTCGGCCGCGAGCACGGCGGCCGCCACCCCGCGCAGCACGGGGTGATAGCGGTATGCGGGCGGGCGCACCGGGAGCCGCCTGATCAGCAACGACGAGGCGGTGAGCTGGTCGAGCAAACCTGCGTCGGGCTCACCGGTGAGCGCCGAGCAGACGTCGGGGGCCGGTTCGTCGAGTACACAGGTCCGCAGGAGGAACCGGAGTTGCCGTGAGGTGACTCGGTCGAGCACGCACGACCTGACGTACTCGACCAGCTCCGGCACGGGCCCGCCGGACGCGCGGTCCACCGTCCCGGCGGCCTCGTGCACCGCGGCGAGCCGGACGGCGACGGCGAGACCGTCCACGGCCTCGCATGCGCGCGCGGCGGCACTCCCGTCCACGTCGTGGACGCCCATGGTCCGAAACAGAGCCTGCGCCTCCGCAGTAGTGAATCGGAGAGCCGACTCGTCGAGGTCCAGGACCTTCCCCTCGGCACGGAGTCGGGGAAGCGAGTCCAGGCGAAGCGGACGGTTCGCCGCGACGGCCACCTGGATGTGAGGCGGCAGCTGGCGCAGGAACACATCCAGAGCCTCGAGAGCCAGTGGATCGTCGACGGCGGACAGATCGTCGACGACGAGTGTGAGCGGCTCACCGCCGAGCAACTCGTTGAGCAGGTCCGGGACCACCGAGGTCAAAAGCTCCCGACGGTCCTCCAACACCCGCGGCGGTGGAACCGCGAGGTTCGGTCGCAACGGCCTGACCGTCTCGAGCAGGGCCGACCACACGCCGGCCGGGTGGTCGTCGTACGGACTCAGGCTCGCCCAGCACCACCGGCCCGCCGATCGCTGCGCCACCCAGTCCGCGAGCAGCACGGACTTGCCCGCACCGGTCGGAGCGCAGACGGCAAGGACCTGCTCGCGCGCCCCCGTCAGCCGTTCCAGCAGGCGGCGGCGCCGCACCAGACCGGGAGGGGGGACGGGCGGCCGGAGCCGCGTACGCACCACTACGTGGCGCGTCGACATTCGATCGCGGGTCACATCGCGAGCGCGAGCTGCCAGTCGTACTGCAGCTGCGCGTGGCGTTCGGAGTCGCACAACCGGCCGAAGGAACTGCCGAAGTAGACCAGCGGGTCAGCATCCTCCGCGAACCCGCACGCTTCGACGTCCCCCACGAGTATTGTGTGGTCCCCGCCCGGCAGGGCCGCCCCGAGGCGGCAGACGAAGTGAGCGATGGCGACCTCGAGCACCGGGACGTCGTGCTCGGTGCGAAGCCGGATGTCGGCGAACTTGTCGGGGTGCCGCCCTGCGAACCGCAGCGCGACGTCCTCATTTCCGGCGCCCAGGACGTTGACGGCGAACCGGCCCGCCTCCACGATCGCCGCGCGTGTCCGCAGTGTGTTCCCCACGCAGACGATCAGCTGCAGGGGATCGAGCGACAACGACGTCACCGCGCTCGCCGTCATCCCGGCATCACCGTCCGGGGTGGTGGTGGTGACGACCGCGACACCGGTCGTGAACCGTGAGATCGCGGTGCGATAGGTATGCGTGGCGTGGTTCGGCTGACCATTCATGGTGACCTCCGCGGCTGTCGGACGCCTCAAAGGATGCTCACGAGCCGTTAGCCACGGAGAAATCGCCGCTCCCTCAGCGACGGAGACGCATCACCAAACGGTGGACCTCTGCCGACGGGGCCATCCCGAGCTCGCGCATAGTGGCCACGTATTGCTGGTAGAGCGCGAGGACAGCGTCGTCGTCCCCGCTGGCCTGGGCGAGTGTGAGGATCAGCTGCCACCCCTGCTCGCGGTACGGGTCTCGCCGGAGCACGTCGTTGACGTGGCCGCGGGCCTCCCGGTACCGGCCGAGCCGGAACGCAAGCCGGGCGGCGTCGAGCCGCGCGCCGGTCAGGCGGTCGTCGATCTCGGAGCGCCGCGCGTCGATCCACGGGCTCGACAGTGTGGCGAGGAACGGGCCGCGCTCGGCCTGCATGAGAGCACTGCTCAAGGTGCGCATCCGGGTTTCGCCCTCCTGCCGGTCGGCCTCGGTGAGCGCGCCGAGCACGATCTCGGCGGTGCCGACGACGGTGTCGCGCCCGGGGATGCGGTACCTGTCCCCGTCCTGCACCGGGCCGAGGTCGGCCGGCAGAACCTCGCGCAGCCGGTAGAGGGCTTGCCGAAGATAGCTGCGACCGGCGGAATCATTGCGGCCCTCGAAGAGCGCGTCGAGAAGCTCCTGTCGGGTCGCGACCCGGCTGGGTCGTGCGACGAGGAAGGCGAGCAACTCGACGCTCTTGGACAGTCTCGGGCGCACCCGCCGGTCGTCGACGGTCAGTACCGGCTCGCCGAACTGCTCGAGCACCAGCCGGGGTGCGCCGCCGACCACCCGTACAGGGCCTTCGTGGGCGAGCCGCGAGGTGAGCTCGTGCCACCGCGCCATCCGGACAGGCTCCGCGTCGGCACCGCGAACCGCGACACCCGGGACGTCCGCGAGCGCGCAGAGCAGCACGTGCTGCGCCCCGACCTCGTCGGAGACGTCGAGGATCAGCCGCGACGTCGCAGCCGACGCATCCTCCTCACCGGACCGCCACTCGGCCTCGGCAAGATAGACGGCTGCGGTCGCCAGCTCCAACCGCCGGTCGTTGGCCTGCATGCTCAGCACCGCGGCGGCGAGCACCGCCCGGGCCTCACCGTTGCGATCTTGCAGCAGGTACGCAAGACCCTGCCACGTTCGCAACAGGTCACGCAGGAACGCGTGATTGTTGGCGCCGAGTGCCGCCGCCTCGGCGAGGGCCCGGTCTGCCGCCTCTATGTCCTGGTGCACCCGCAGGCACAGCTTCGCCTCGGTGAGCCGGACGAGGACGCGATAGATTTGTGACCCGGTACGCTCCGCGAGCGACCGGCCGTACTCCAGCCCTTTCCACGCGTCGTCGATGCGGCCGAGGTCGACCATGAGGTCCACCGCGTCGAAGGCGTGCAACCACAGGGGATAAGGCGCCCCGCGGCGCTCTTCATAGAGTGCGACTGCGCGTTCGAGCTGGCCCGTGGCCCGCAGGGAGGCGACGACCCACGGCGCGCCCAGCACCGTCCGCCACGGGCCGAACGCCCCCGGTTCGTCGAGGCCGTCGAGACACCCCCGGGTATAGGCGACCCGCATCAGGACGCCGTCGAGTGGCCCCGACGGGGCGGTGGAGTAGGAGGGGAACGGCGGCGGCGGTTCGTCGAGGCTCAGCGCGACCATGGTGGCGACGATCTGTCTCGCGCGGTGGTCCGCGGGCAGGATTTCCACGACCCGCAGCGCCTCCGTCGGTCGCCCCGTGTGCCACAGGCACCACGCCAACAGGGCCACCGGCTCACCGTCGTCGATCGAAGCGAGGTCGGTGAGCCACCCCGGGTCGCGTCGGTCGAACAGTTCCTCGCCCCGCCGGCACTCCTCCAACGCGAACGCGACCCTGAGCACGACGGCATCGACTTCCGCCGAGGCGTCACGGGCCGCGACATCGAACGCATCCAGCCACCGCGCGGCCGGCGCAAAATCCATGCGCTCGACCATCGCCGGGAGCGCTGTCGCGGCCTGTCGCCACGCGCGCTCGACGTCACCGACGGCCAACAGCAGATCGATCGCCTCCTCCTGCTGGCCGCGGGCGATCAGGAGTTCGGCATAGCGGCTCCGCAGCTTCGCTACGGTCGTGCCGGACTCACGTTCGAACAGGCTGATGAGGTACTCGCGAAACCTGGGATGAGCGGTGTAGCGGTCACCGTCGGGTCCCCACGCGACGGGCAGGTGACGGCGGCGCAGCGTGCCCATGATCCGTACACAGTCGATCTCACCCAGCGCCTGCGCGTCGGCGACGGTGACCTCGTCGAGGAGACTGGTCCACACCAGGAAGCGGGTCTCGTCAGCTGAGAGCCCGCCGACGATGTGCGCCCCGATGTAGTCGTGCAGCGGCCTGGGGTATCCGTTCCTGTCGTGGGCGTCGGGCGCACCCCAGCCCTCGAAGACGACCCCCGTGACCCACCCGCCGGTCATGCGGACCACCTCGGCGGGGTCGACGTCGTTCCGCCCCAGCCGCTGCAGGACCAGTCCAGCTTCGGCCTCGTCGAACGCGAGCTCGGTGCCCTCCAGCCGTGCAACCCGGCCGAGCTCGCGAGTTGAGCCGGCGTCGAGCGCCGGTGTGGTCCGCGACAGAAGGACGAGGTTGACCCCGTCCGGGAGATAGCGTGCGAAGGACGACAGGACGGCCACCGCCTCCGGGCTGTCGTCAATCCGTTCCACGTTGTCACACACGAGAACCAGGCCGCTGCCGAAGAGGCTCTCGGCGAGCAGCCCCGCCGCCTCCGCCAGCGGGATGCCGCTGTGGAGGGCGTCAGTGGCGACCTGCCCGGCCTCGGGAACCTGCCCCTCAACGGCTGCCTCGAGGTAAACCAGCAGCCGTCCCGCTGCCGCCTCGGTGCCATCGAGGGACAGCCAGGCGACGGGCCGGTCGAGCCCGTGAAGAGCACCGGTCAGCGCGGTGGTTTTGCCTGACCCGGCGGTCGCGGAGACCACGAGGATCGGCGAGGCCGTCAACAACCGCCGGACAGAGTCCGTCACCCGCCGCCGGTGCTCGACGTGCTCGTCGGCGGTCGGCACCGCGAGCTTGCGCCGGATGATCACGCGGTGCGAGATGGCGGTTCCGGTGCCCGACTCGTTCGCGCGGTTGTCCATGAGTCACACAGTCTCGGCGCACTGGCAGCGCGACCACAAGACCAGCGCGCCACGACGCCCGTCACCACGATGCCCCGACCGGGCGTAGGAAGGTGACCTCGACCGTCTCGGCACCGGGGCCCGCAGCGCCGGCGCCCGGCGGCTGCGCCGGTCGCCACCGCCCGGGTGTCCCATCGATCAGCACCTCGAAGTCGCCGCTCCGAGGGACTGCGAGTTCGGGTGCGAAGTGCAGCCGGCCGTCTCCATCGCGGGTGGCAGGCTGGATGTGGGGTGCCCCGAGAAGGCCCGCCGCCTGCTCGACGTCGCCGGAATCAATCAGCACCCGAATGCGCGACGACGAGACGGGCTCGCCCGCGTCGACCAGAAGCGGCACGACGCTGGTACCGAACCGCCCGTCGGCCGCCAACGTCTGAGGAGACCCCGCGCCCTGCGCACCGAAGCGGAAGTTCGCCCCGACGCAGACGTGCTCGGCGCTCAGCCGGTCCACGAGCACCCGATCAACGAACTCGGCGGCCGGAACGCGGGCCCAGGCCGCGTCGAAGGGCACCACGACGACTTCGCTGACACCGAGTGAGGCCAGCCGCCGCAGCTGCCGAGTACGGTCGGTGAGCACCGACGATCTTTCACCCGGAGCAAGGACTGCACGTGGGTGCGGGTGAAATGTCAGTACCGTGTCGCAGCCCTCGACGACGAGCCGGTGACCCCGGTGTACTCCGTCGAAGGTCCCGATGGCGACGATCCGCGGACGCGGCAGCACCCGGCTCACGTCCACCACCGTCGCCGCCGAGCCGGTCCCGGCGCGCAGCACGGGCCGGGCCTCACGCAGTCCGTTCGGCATGGGTGTCCCCTTCTTGTGAGCGGCTGGTCGCCCGCGAGCGTGCGCGGCCGCAACGCCGAGGGACACAGGATTGTCGGCCGGTGTGAACCACCGCGTTAAACGACGTTGACCGATGCACGGCCGGTCGATCGACTGGGCACGAACCGCTCACGCCGCCAGCCAGGAGACGACATGACGAATGATCTGACCGGACGCGTCGCCGTGATCACCGGCGGAAGTCGGGGAATCGGATATGCGATCGCTGAGAAGCTCCACTCTCACGGCGCAGCCGTCGCCCTGCTCGCACGTACCGAGACAGCCGTCAAGGACGCGGCGACCCGCCTCGAGGCATCCGGGACACCTCCCGTCCTCGCCCTCAGCGCGGACGTGACCAGCCCCGACGCAGTAGCTCATGTGATCGGAGAGGCCCATCGTTGGCAGGGTCGGCTCGACATCCTCGTCAACTGCGCAGGCCCACAGCTCGCCCCCACCCCCCTGACCACGGCTGAGGACTCCTCGCTCGAGGGAGCGTTGGACGCGAAGCTCCTCGGCTTCCTGCGGACGGCGCGTACGGCACTCCCGCTCATCGAGAAGGGCGGAACCGGCCGGGTCATCAACGTCGCGGGCGCAACCGCGCACACCCTCGTCCCAGGAGCAGGCGTCACCGGCGTCACCAATGCTGCGACAATCGCTCTGACCAGTTATCTCGCCGCTGAGGCGGCACCACAGAACGTCCTGGTCAACGCGATCTCTCCCGGCATGACGCTGACCGAGGGATGGCTCACGCGACTCGAGGCGATGGCGTCTGGACAGCAGCGCGGCGCTGACGAGGTCCGCGACGAGATGGCCACGAACCTCGGTATCAGCCTGCGGCGGTGGGCCCGGCCCGCCGAGATCGCCGGCGCCGTCTACTTCCTTGCCTCGGACCTGGCCTCATATGTCACGGGGCAGGTCCTGCGGGTCGACGGTGGAATCGGCTCCACCGTTCACTGACCCCTTCCACGATCGGCCGGCTGACCGGCCGGCAGACAACCAACGACCACGGGAGGCCAACGGTGCCGTTCATCCAGATCACCATCGCCGAAGGACTTGACGACCGACGCAAGCACGAACTCCTGACCGACGTGTCCGCTGCCGCCGCGCGGGCGAGCGGCACTCCTGAGGAAAGCTTCCGGGTATGGCTCGTCGAGGTGCCCGCAACCGAGGTCATGATCGGGGGCACGCGGCTCGCCGACCGCCGGGCTGCAGCTGCGCGAAGCACGACGCCATGACCGATTTCGTGTACCGGTCGTCGGCGGTCCGCGTGGTCTTCGGGTCGGGAACCATCGACCGGGTCGCCGAGGAGCTGGAGCTGCTCGGCTGCGGACGCGCACTCGTGTTGGCAACGCCCGGCCAGGTCGATCACGCCGACGCGGTACGTGACCGGCTGGGTGGACGCGCCGCGGGGGTGTTCACGGGTGCCCGTATGCACACTCCGGTCGAGACGACCGAGGAGGCACTGACGCTCGCCCGGGCGCTCGAGGCCGACTGCACCGTCGCGGTGGGGGGCGGGTCGACGATCGGACTGGGCAAGGCCCTGACCCATCGGACGGGCCTACCGCAGGTTGCAGTCCCAACGACCTACGCCGGATCGGAAGTGACACCAGTACTCGGCGAGACGCGCGACGGCCGAAAGACAACGCTCCGCGATCCCGCCGTCGCCCCTCGTACCGTGGTCTACGACGTCGACTTGACGATGTCCCTGCCCGCCGGCCTCACCGGCACGAGCGGCCTGAACGCGATGGCACACGCCGTCGAGGCCCTGTGGGCGCGGGATCGCAACCCCGTCACATCGCTGCTCGCGCTCGAGGCTGTCGGCGCCTTCGCGACCGCACTGCCGCGCCTTGCCGACGATCCTCTCGATCGGGACGCGCGCAGCGCTGCGCTGTATGGCGCCTGGCTTTCCGGGACGTGCCTGGGCACCGTCGGCATGGCACTGCACCACAAGCTCTGCCACGTCCTCGGCGGCACGTTCGACCTGCCGCACTCAGAGGTGCACGCCGTCGTGCTGCCACATGTGGTGGACTTCAACGCACCAGCTGTACCCGCGATCGTCGAGAGCATTGCCCGGGTGCTCAAGGCTCCTCGGGCCGGGGACGGCATCCGCGAGCTGCGCGACCGGGTCGGAGCGCCGCGTTCGCTGCGCGAGCTGGGGATGCCGCGTAGCGGTATCGCCCGCGCGGCAGAGCTGGTGACTGCCGACGGCTATCCCAACGTCCGGCCCATCGACCGCGCAGAAGCCGAGGACCTGCTCATCGCGGCGTGGTCGAACTGCGGCGATGCCGGCTGACAGCGGTTCTGCTGGGCTCGCAGCGGTTCGCCGAAGATCGTCCAGGCCTCGTCCCGCCGGGGTGGTCCCGATCCCGGAGCGGCGGGGGAGAGAAGCGGTCGTGTGTGGCCGCGACGACGAACCGGCCAGAGCGATGCTGTGCGCCGGTCAGCAGGGCCTGGCGCAAGGCCAGCCGGGAGGGGCTCGCGGTCGGCTGTGCCGACCTTGACGAGCAGATCGCAGGGCTGAGCCCGCAGGTTGCTGCGCCGGCGGTGACACGCTGCCTGCGGCTGGGTCGTGTGTGGCCTGCGTACCGGCCGGTCAACGGTGGTGACCTGGGCGATGCCCCGCCGGTACTGCGACCCGGGTCGGGTTGCGGCGGTCCGGTCCGACGTGTCCTGCCTTGCGCATGTCCGTCCGGGGTCGGGGAAAGCGGTGCCAGGTCTGATGCGCGAACTGAGCGACGCCGGGCTGATCAGGCGGGCTCGTCGAGGCCCACGCCCCGGCGGAGCGGGAGATCGAGCGGGGGTCCCTCCAGGCTCGGGCGATGAACACCGGCCTCGTCAGTTCAGCGGCTGCCCGTTGATGAATGTCGTTCGGACGAGGGAGCGGTCGGGCGCTCGGAGCGCGGCCGCCAGGGGGACGTGCAGCAGCACGAGGTCGGCTGCGTCGCCGGGGCGCAGCGTCGGCGGCGCAGCGTCGGGTGTCGGCGCTTGAAGGGCGGCCAGTGCCTGTCGTGGGGTGAGCGTCTCGGCCGGGCCGAGCGGCTCGCCGTCGGGTGTGTGGCGGGTGATCGCAGCGCGCAGGACGGCCCAGGGGTCGACAGGACCGTAGGGGGCGTCGGAGGAGAAGGCGACGGGGATGCCTGCAGCGCGCAGGCTGCGGCATCGATAGAGATCCGGGTGTTCGTCGGGCGGAACGTCGCGTCGGAAGAGGTCGCCGCGGTCGGCCACGAAGCCGGGCTGGGTCACGACGGCCAGTCCGGCCAGCGCGGGAACGAGTTCCTCCGGCACGAGGGCGGCGTGCTCGATGCGGTCTCCGGTCAGCCGGCCGGCTGCATCGAGTGCGACGAGGAGCAGCACGAGTGACTCTCGGGTGACGGAGTGCACCGCGACGGGTCGTCCGGCCTGGTGCGCCTGGCGGATCCGCTCGGCGAGGGTGTCGGGTGTGGGCAGGTCGGAGTCGGCGAGGACGATCTTGTACGGGCCGACGGTCGTCCCGGGCGGCGCACCCGAGCCGAGTGGTATGCCGAGCAACGTCAGGCGCTGGGGGACGGTGGCGAGTGCGGTGGCGGTACCGGCGTCGAGGTCGGGTGTGGCGTCGGTGACCGCGGTGATGCCAGACGCCGCCAGTTCGCGGCCGAGGTCGTGCAGGTCGGGTGGCCCGGCGTGCGGCAGCCGGTCGCGGAGCCAGCCGTCGCCGCGGTGAAGCCGGCCGGTGGGGGTGCCGGCGGGGTCGCGCTCGAGTCCGGGATGGTTCCAGGGGGCGACGCGCGTGAGGGCCGCCGTGTTGAGGACCCACATTGCGCCGCTGCGGTGCTGCACACGGACGGGGACGCCGGGACGGATCCGGTCGAGAGCGGGAGCGTCGAGGACGTCGTCGTCGCTGCCGACGACGCGGATCCAGCCGGTCGGGTCGGGTGTGGCCCGGCGCAGTGCGGCGGCGAGGTCGTCCCGGTTCCGGCCGGCCTGCACGGATCGGCGTGCGGCCGCGAGGGCGTGCAGGTGCAGGTGGTGGTCGACGAACCCGGGCAGGAGCGCCCCGCCGCGGGCGTCGATCACGTCGGTCGCGGTGCCGGGGTGTGCGATCCTGCCCCTGTCGATCCAGAGGTCGCGCCGACGGCCGTCGATCTCGGCGTCGGTGATCAGCAGGGCCACGGCAGTCCCAGCTCGGTCATGACCGCGGCGGTGTCGGCACCCGGCGCCGGTGCGGGTCCGGGGACGGGGCGAGCGCGGGGTGGTGCGACGGGACCGGCGACGGGACCACCGGGGGACCCGTCGAGGGTCGCGGCCGCGACATCACTCATCGAGATGTCGTGCAGCCTGCCGGGGGCGGTCACGGCGAGGGCCGCGGCGGTGAGGCCGGTCAGGGGGTCGGCGATCGCGTCGCCGACGAACACGGGCAGCCCGTCGGCGTCGGGTGCGACGAGCCCGGCCGACGCCGCGACGTCGTCCCCGAACCCGACCCGGTTCGAGGACCGGCCTGCGGCGGTGACGGAGATCCAGGTGGCCCCGCGGGCGACCTCTGCCTCGGCGTCGAGACCCCAGGACCGCAGCGCCCGGGGGCGGGAGGCCTCGACGATGACATCGGCGGCACGGACGAGCGCGTGAAGCGCACCGCGATCGGTGTCGGGGTCGAGCTGGACCGCACGGTCGTGTGTGTGGAGCAGCGCGTGGAATCGTGGCTCGCCGCGGCGCGCGCCGTCCGGTCGGCCCTGGGTCTCGACGGTGACGATCCGCGCTCCTCGCCCGGCGAGCAGCTGCGTGCAGAGGGGAGCCGCCCACAGCGCGCCGAAGGACACGACGAGCCGGCCGGTGACGTCGTGCGGGCGGCCCGTCACGACAACGGGTTCGATGTGCCGATGTGGACGGACCGACGCCGCCGGCAGCCCCAGCAGGGTTGCCCGCTCGTCGAAGGTGTCCGGGCCCATCCCTGCGACGGCCGCGGAGAGCCGCGGCCACGGGTCGGCGACGGGCAGGTCCTCCTCGACCAGCGCGCCGAGCAGCGCGATGTCGTCCTCACGCGCGCAGGACACCGCCGCCCACCCGGACGCGAGCGGGAGTAACCGGCAACCACCGCCGACCGACACCCGTCCGGCCCGGGCCCATCCGGTCAGCGCGGCCCGCTCGCCGAGCAGCGCGGCACCGTCGACGTCGAACATCTCGCCGAGCTCGCGAGCGATGGACGCCGCACGGCCGGGCGGGACGAGTGGCGGCCCGTCGGGGTGCCCGGTGAGTGCCACCACGCCGGACCTCACCCAGTCGGCCGCGGCCTCACCTTCCTGCACGTGGCGGAGGATAGGTTACGTCGGCCATGACCCGTGTCCCGATCGTGCGCCCTGCAGAGCTGGGGGCGCTTCCCGACCCCCGCGGCGTTGCCGTGCTGGCCGTGGACGACCCGGTGCTCGGGGTCGACCTCCGTGGTCCGGTGACCCCGGTCGGACCGCGTCGTGACGATCGGATCCTCGTCGGCGTCGGGCCCGTGGCCGCCGGGTGGGCCGGGCTCGTCGACGACCTCGACCTGACGCTGGTCCCGAGCGCGGCCGGTGCCGCGAGCGTGGTGGTCCCCGATCCGGAGGCGTCGCTGGACGCGCTCGGCGCGGCGGTCTCCGAGGCGCCGCGCGCTGCCGGCGTGCTGGCGGGCTTGCTGCGCTGGTCCGGCGCCCTGCCCGTGCACGCGGCACTCGACGCGGAGTCGTTCGCCTACTCGACCCTGCTCGGTGGTGTCGAGTTCCGGCGGTGGCTCGACGGCCGTGGCGAACGGGACGCGCCGCCGGACGTCGACGAGCCGGTCCTCGTGGTCCGCGTCGGGCGCGAGCTGCGGTTGACGCTGAACCGTCCCGAGCGGCGCAATGCCTATGGCCGGCTGCTGCGTGACGCCCTCGTCGACGGGCTCGACGTGGCCCTGCTCGACGAGTCGATCGAACGTGTCGTCCTCACCGGGGCGGGGCCCGCGTTCTGTGCCGGTGGTGATCTGGCGGAGTTCGGCACCACCCCGGACCTGGTCACCGCGCATCTCGTGCGCACCCGCGGGGGTGCTGCCCGCTCCCTGCACGCCCTCCGCGATCGGGTCGAGGCCCGCCTCCACGGTGCCTGCGTGGGAGCGGGGATCGAGCTCCCGGCGTTCGCGGGACGGGTGGTCGCCTCGCCGGACACGACGATCCGGCTCCCGGAGATCGCGATGGGGCTGATCCCCGGTGCGGGGGGCACGGTGTCGATCCCGCGTCGGATCGGTCGTCACAGGACGCTGTACCTCGCTCTGTCCGGGGCCCCGCTGTCGGCTGCCGAGGCTCGGGACTGGGGTCTCGTCGACGTGGTTCTCGCCGGTCCCCTCTGATGGGTCCTGCCGGGCTTGCTGTGTCAGGCTCGGCTCCGGTAGCCGCCAGCCGCTCGTAGGTAGTGGATGGGTCGAGGATTCGAGAGCGGGAAGTTGATCATCACGCCCCGCTAGGCCAGGGTGCGTACGGTCACCGCCGGGCCTGTTGTCGTCGTGCCCGTCTCGATGCGCGGCGGCCCGACGCGGTGACCCGGTCATCCACACCGCGCAGTCCCCGGGTCCTGATCGTCTGATCACCGGGTTCGCCGGCGCCGGATCCACAGGATCGCCCCGACCGCAACCGCGGCGAGCCCGATGGGGACGGCGGTGGCCACGGCGAGGTTGCGTCTCGCGCAGTCGTTCACGGGGTCGTCGTGGGTGAGTGCGCAGATCATCCGCTCGCCGTGCTCGCTGCCGTAGCGCGCCACCAGCTCGGACCGGAAGTCCTGCCATTCGCGGCGGGTCTCGGTGACGGCGCCGGACACGGCCTTGGCGAAGTTGGTGCCGACCATCCCGCGTGGTGTGGTCGGGTCGGTGGCCGCGCCGGTGACGGGGTCGATCTGCCCGCGGTCCTTGTTGAGCCCGGCGTGGGTGACCCGCAGCCGGCAGTCCCCGACGCCGGGGACCTCGTCGCGGGCGACGTAGCACCCCGTGGTCAGGTCCACGGGCGGGTCAGGTGCCGGACCGCGCAGGTCGAGCAGCGGGCTGGGCGCGGGCAGGTCGAGTCCTGGCGGGTTCTCGTCCCCGATCGGGCGGGTCGGGTCGGCCTCGTCGGCCCAGTTGCTGTGGGAGTAGAAGTCCTGCACACCGTGCAGCGCCCGGCCGAAACCCTCCAGAGCCGCGCACTTGGCCCGCACCTCACGCTCCTCCCTGGAGCGGCACTCGGGGTCGAGGCCGACCTCGTTCGCGAGCACCTCGCCGTCGGGACCGAGCAGGCGCTGCGCCGCGTCCAGACCTTCCCCGAAGCGGATGCGCATCTGGTTCAGGCAGTCGTCGAGCGCCGCGGTGGCCTGCGTCCGGGTCTGCGGGTAGGGGCCCGTGACGTAGTCCGCGCCGTCGCAGTGCGCGCCCGGGTCGGACAGCTCGTCGCTGTCCGGCGCGCCGACGGCCCCGAACTCGTGGTCGTGCCCGGCGAGGTAGTCCATCGTCGTGGGCTCGAAGCAGTCCCGGTCCGTGCGCGCGTCGCCGGCGCAGCTCAGGGCGGCCCGGGTGAGCCGCTCGTGTTCACGGCTCTGGCCGCCCGTGTCGATCGTGCCGAAGCCGGCGGCCGAGCCGGGCGTCGCGGCGAGGCCCAGTACGACGAGGACGCCGAGCAGGATCGTCAACCGCCGTCGTCGCACCGCGGAGCCTCCACTCGGTCTGGCCGTCGCGCGGATCCTGGCGCGCCGAAGATCGTGCAGGCCTCATCTCGCCGGGGTGATCGCGAGCCCGGACCGGCGGGGGAGAGAAGCGTCGAGGCGCGAGGCAGCGACGCCGTGTCCCGCCGCGGGACAGAACGGCCTCCTGCTGCCACCGGCGCACGCCGGGCGCCGGGCGCGTCGGTGTCCGACCCTGGGGGCATGGACGGTTCCGACGCGGACGACGAGCGGCCACCCCACGTCGACCCTGCTGTGCGGCTCGCGGCCGGGCGTACCGACGTCGAGGCGCGGATCGCGGGGCTGAGCCGGCAGGTTGCTGCGCTGGCCGACGAGCAGGCCCTCACCACCCACGACGACGAGCACGATCCCGAGGGGGTGACGATCGGGTTCGAGCGGGCGCAGGTGCAGGGTCTGCTTGCGGGGGCGCGTCGCGATCTGGAGGCGGTCGAGCGGGCTGAGCGCAGGCTCGCCGAGGGTACGTACGGGCGTTGCGTGCGCTGCGGTCGCCCGATCCCGGCGGAGCGGCTCGACGCGCTTCCTGCGGCCGAGACGTGTGTCGCGTGCGCGCCGGTCCGGCGACGGCGGTGAGCCTGTCGGCGACGCCCCGGCAGCGGGTGCGTCCGGCGGGTGCGGTTGTCGTCGACGTCTAGTCTCCGTCTGTGCCGCCGCCCCCCGATGCCGAGAGCGCCGCCGGTCCGGACGACGGCGAGCCCGTGGGTTTCCTCGGTTTCGCCCAGGTCGCGCTCGACCGCACCCAGGAGCGGTTGCCCGACACCGATCGTGACGCCATGGCGCTGGTCCTGCTGCTGCACCGCGTCGCGAACAGCCTCGTCTACGACCTCGAGTCGGCCGTGCACCGGCCGGCGGGGTGGAGCTGGTCGGCGTTCCGTCTGTTGTTCACGTTGTGGGTCGCCGGAGCGCAGGACCCGAGCCGGGCCGCGGAGCTCACGGGCATGAGCAGGGCTGCGGTGTCGGCCCTGGCCAAGACGCTCGGCGTCGCGGGCCTGCTGGTGCGGACCCCGGACCCGAACGACCGTCGGTCCGTGACGCTGAGTCTCTCGGACGCCGGTGTGCGCCGGCTGGAGGAGACGTTCGCGATCCACAACCGGCGTGAGGCGGAATGGGCGGGGTTGCTGACGGCGGACGAGCTGACCGTCCTGATCGGGCTGCTGGGCAAGCTCGCCGACGCGGCGCAGGGCCAGACCTGGGTGAACCGCCGCTTCTGACCGTCGAAAGGAAACAATCAAAGCTTTGATCATCTTGCCGGAGTGCGCTACCGTCCGGTGGGCAAGGCTTTGAGATGTCCCGACGGAAGGACCTCCGCCATGAGCAAGCCCTTCGCCTCGTCAGCCGACACCGCCGCCAAGGAGCAGACGCTTGAGGTCCTGGCCGACGGCGTCTACGCCCTGACCGCCGAGGGCGACCCGAACATCGGGGCGATCGAGGGCGAGGACTTCCTCGTGTGCTTCGAGGCGCTCGCCACGCCGGTCGTCGCGGAGAAGTGGCTGGCCACGCTGCGGACCCACACCGACAAGCCGATCCGGTACCTGGTGCTGTCGCACTACCACGCCGTCCGTGTGCTGGGCGCGAGCGCGTTCGGCGCCGAGACGATCGTGTCCCACGAGATCACCCGCGACCTGGTCGCCGAACGCGGCAAGCAGGACTGGGAGTCGGAGTTCGCGCGGATGCCGCGGCTGGCGGAAGGTGCGGAGTCGGTGCCGGGCCTGACCTGGCCGACGCTGACATTCGCCGACCGGCTGACCATCGACCTCGGCGGCGACAACGGCGATCTCGTCCTGCAGTACCACGGTCGTGGGCACACCGAGGGTGACATCACCGCCTGGCTGCCCCGCCGGCGGATCCTGTTCGCAGGTGATCTCGTCGAGGCGCAGGCGGCGCTGTACACCGGCGACGCGTTCCACCGCGAATGGGCCGGTGCCACGCTGGACCGCCTGCAGGCGCTGGGTGCCGAGCAGCTCGTCGGTGGCCGCGGCGCGGTGAGCCGCGGCCGGAAGGAGGTCGACGCCGCGATCGCGCAGACCCGCCATTTCCTGCGGGTGATGCTCGACGAGGTCGGCGCGGTCCAGCAGCGGGGCGGGACCCCCCGGGAGGCCTTCGAGGTGACCCATGCCGCGCTGGTCGACGACTACGGCCACTGGCCGATCTTCGAGCACTGCCTGCCGTTCGACGTCTCCCGGGTGTGGGACGAGCTGTCGGGCATCGAGCGGCCCGTGATCTGGACCGCGGAGCGCGACCAGGAGGTCTGGGCCCAGCTGCAGGGCTGAGCCACCCCGACGGACGGGAACCCGTGATGTCAACGACCTGGCCCCACGCGCCGGTCGCCGTCCTCGGCGCCGGCCCGGTGGGGCAGACGACCGCACTGTTGCTGGCCCGCTGGGGCGTGCCGGCGATCGTGCTCGACCAGCGGCCCGCACGCGATCGCGTCGGTTCCAAGGCCATCTGCCAGCAGCGCGACGTCCTCGACATCTGGGACGCCGTCGGCGCCGGTGCGCAGATCGCGGCCGAGGGCGTCACCTGGACCACGGCCCGCACGTTCCATCGCGACGCGGAGCTGTTCGCGACCGAGTTCGCCGAGGCGGGCCGGCCGGCGTTCCCGCCCTTCGTCAACATCTCCCAGACACGCACCGAGGAGATCCTCGACGAGCGCATCGCCGCGGAACCGCTCGTCGAGGTGCGGTGGGGGAACCGGGTCGTGCACGTCGATCACGACGGGTCGGGGGTCGAGGTCCGGCTCGAGGACGGCGGCCGGCTGCGGGCGCCCTACCTCGTGGTCTGCGGTGGTGCCCGCAGCGACCAGCTCCGGGAGCTCCTCGGGGTCGGGTTCGACGGGCACAGCTTCGACGACAGGTTCCTGATCTGCGACGTCCGGGCGGACCTGCCCGGCTGGGCGACGGAACGGCGCTTCTACTTCGACCCCGAGTGGAACCCGGGTCGCCAGGTGTTGATCCACCCCTGCCCCGACTCCACGTTCCGTGTCGACTGGCAGGTGCCTTCCGACTACGACCTCGATGCGGAGGTCGCCTCCGGTGCGCTCGACGCCCGGATCCGGAAGATCGTCGGCCACCGGGACTACGAGATCGTGTGGAAGTCGGTGTACCGCTTCCACTCCCGGGTGGTCGACCGGATGCGGATCGGACGGGTCCTCGTCGCGGGCGACGCCGCCCATCTCGTGTCGCCGTTCGGGGCGCGCGGGCTGAACTCCGGGGTCGCCGACGCCGAGAACGCGGCGTGGAAGATCGCCTGGGTCGGGTACGGCTGGTCGCCCGACGCCCTGCTGGAGAGCTACCACGACGAGCGGCACGCGGCGGCCGTCGAGAACATCACGGTCACCACCGCGACGATGGACTTCCTCGTCCCGCAGGACGAGTCCCAGGCCCGCTACCGCGCCGACGTGCTGGCCGCGGCCGCCCACGACGCCGACAGCCGGACCCGCGTCGACTCCGGCAGGCTGGCCGAGCCGTTCTGGTACGCCGAGTCCCGCCTGACCACCGCGGCAGCCCATCGCACGTTCGCGGGCCGGCCGCCGCGCGGGCAGCTCCCGCCCGCGGGCCCCGGCGTGTTGTTGCCCGACGCCCCCGTCGCCCGGCCCGACGGGACGACCGGCCAGGTACGGACCCTGGCCAGGGACGGGTTCCTGCTGCTCACCGCGCACGGCGTGGACCTCGACGCCGTACGGGCGGCAACGCGGGCGCTGCCCGGACCGGTCCGCGTCCTCGCGCTCACCGACCTCGACCCGCACGGCACCCTCGCCGACGCGCTCGACGTCCGGCGCGGCGAGGTGTGGGTCGTGCGGCCCGACGCCCACGTCGCCGCCACGTTGATCGACCCGGCCATCGACGACATCGTCGCGGCGCTGCAGCGCGCCGCCGCGCACACCGCCCCGCAGGAGGACGACCGTCATGGCGTACTACACGCGAGTCGGTGACGTCCCGCCGAAGCGGCACCCAGCATCGCGACCCGTCCGGCGCGCTCCACCGCGAGGAGCTGATGGGGGAGGAGGGCTCCTCGTCCGACTCCTCGCTGCTGGGCGTCGTCGAGGTGCACCCACAGGAAGGGGCCGGCTCGTGAGTCGCATCGAGATCCCGGAAGGCTCGCCGTTCGGCGTCGAGAACCTGCCGTACGGGGTGTTCTCCGTCCACGGTGGACAGCCACGGGTCGGGGTCCGGGTCGGCGACTCCGTCGTCGACCTGTTCGTCCTGCTCGGCGACGACGTGTTCGACCGGCCCACGCTCGACCCGTTCATGGCCCAGGGCCCGAGCGATGGCAAGAGCTTCGCTGGGCGGGACCCCGTCCGGGTCGAGGGCGAGGACCCGACCTTCCTGCTCGACGGCGACGAGGTGACGATCACCGCGACCGCGGCGGGTCCGGGCGGGACCCGGATCGGGTTCGGCGGGGTCAGCGGCAGGATCCGGCCCGCGACGGAGCCCGGCCTGCCGGGCGCGGAACAGGTTCCGGCATGTTCTCGGCGGTCGCCTCGTCGGTGCACGGCCTCGACGCGGTCGTCGGCGCTCGGTGGGGACGGGCCGGCGCCGGCGGGCCCGCTCGCCCTGACGGAGAGCATGCAGCGGTTCGTCCTGGACAACCTCGCCCACCCCGGCCTCTCCGTGGAGGTCGTCGCCCGCCGCGCGGGGTGTCGGCCCGCTACGTGACCCGGTTGTTCGACGAGGCGGGGCACCCGCCGCCGGCGACACGCCCGGACCGCCCTCAGGGGGTGACGACCAGGTCGACAGCCGGCCCGTCGGGCACCTCGACGACCCGTTGCGCGCCCTCGGTAGGGCCGTCGACGCGGCCGTCGACCTCGACGCCACCGAGGCGCAGCCGCGAGCCGTGCGGCAGGTCCGCGAGCGTGACCGTGCCCGACCCGTCGCCGGGCACGTCGCGGTCGCGCCGCAGCCGGGCGTGCAGGACACCGTCGACGACCTCGGCGCGGCTGACCTCGACGTCGCGGTCGACCGCCGAGAGGCGGGGCGCGTCGTGGTGGCCCGCCGGCCAGGAGTCCTGGTAGATCGCGCGCAGCCCGTCCTCGACGTTCAGCCGCGCGTAGCCGAGCAGGACGTTGCCCGACATCGGCTCGATCTCGGTGCGGTTGCCGTCGGCGTCGCTGTGGTCGTCGTTGCGCGGATAGTGGAGCCCTCCGTCACGCCAGGTCGGATTCATGAACCGGTCGGCGTGGGCCATGAGCCCGTCGAGGGTCCGCCGGTCGCCCATCTCCGAGGCCCACGCCGCGACCCAGCCGAAGTCGCAGGTGTCGGACACGATCTCGTGGCCCATGACGTACCGGGCGGTCGCCGACGGGACGGACAGTGTGCCGTCCGGTCCGGGCTCCAGGAAGTCGGCGACCTGCCGCTCGTAGTTGTCGCGCACGAAGTCGCGGTTCCAGGTGTTCATCAGCGCGCCGCACCACGCGTCCACCCACGGGGACGGGCGCTCGTTGGGACGTACGTCCCGGCTGTCCTCGGTGATCATCATGTTGTAGTGGCCGTTGTCGTCGAGGCGGCCGAAGTCGGCCCAGGCCTGCTCGTAGCCGGCGACGACCTCGGCGGCCCGTGAGCCGCCGGTGATCTGGTCGTGCAGCCGGAAGCCGAGGATCGCGGGCTGGTTGCAGATCTGGAACACACAGTTCGGTTCGCAGGCCACGCCGAGGTACCCCGTCCGGACCATGAGCCAGTAGAGGTGCTCGGTGAGCGAGTCACGGTCGTAGGCGAACCGCTTCTCCCCGCCGCCCCAGAAGAACGACCAGTGCCGGAACGACAGCGACTCCGGCGCGGCGTAGCGGTCGGAGCCGAAGAGCACGTCGTGCAGAGTCGCGCAGGACTGCACGTACGCGGAGTACATGATGTTGTCGCGGACGACCGGGTCCCACTCCTCCCCGAGCTGGTCGGCGAGGTGGGCGTTGAAGACGGAGCCGCCCCGTGACACGTCGCGCCAGTAGAGCCACACCTCGGGCATGAGGAGCTTGTCGATCAGCCGCTGCATCGTCGGCCGGAACAGCCCGGGAGCGGCGGGCAGCCGGTGCCGGTGCGTCACGGCGAGGCCGTAGATCATGTAGGCGAGCTGGAAGCGGTAGCCGCCGAAGTCGTCCTGGCTCACGCCCTTGCCCTGCATGAGGGACCAGTCGTTCGGGAGCTGCCGGGAGAGGTTGTCCCAGTGCCGCAGGTGGCCGAGCTGCTCATGGTTCAGGACCGCACCCGACATCGATGTCCTCCCTCTCCGGCGTGGGCGTCGAGGTGCCTGCGCCTCGGGGCACCATAGGCGCGGACGGGCGGTGCGCCCGCGGCGAATCCGGAACGCCCTGGCGGCGGTCCCGGAACACCGTGTGTCACAGGGAGTCCAGGACGTCGAACCCCGTCCGGTCCGCCGACGCCATGTAGACCCGTTGCCGGGTCGGCGTGCTCGTCTCGGACGCATCGACGCGCAGCAGACCACGGGGGCCCGCCACCGTGACCCTGCCGACCGCGGCCAGGCGATCGCCCTCGGTGGAACCGGTGCGGCGCACCAGCTCTGCGAGTGTGAGCAGGCCGGTGTAGCAGGACTCCCCGGGCCCGGACAGCGAGGGTGCCCCGACCCCGAACCGCCGCGAGTACCGCCCGCCGAACTCGAGGCTCTCGAGCGTCGGGAGGGACTCGAAGTACCCGGACGCGGTGAACACGTCCTGCGACGCCCCGGGGCCGATCTCGGCGAGCATGCTCTCGTCCATCAGCGGGGAGAACCGGGCGCACTTGTCCTCCAGCCCGAGCGCGGCGAACTGGCGGTGGAAGCTCACCGCGTCGCGGCCCACGAGCAGCATCAGCACGCCGGTCGCGCTGCTGCGCCCGATCCGGTCGAGCACGGGACGGAACTCGGATGTCCCGAGCGGGGCGAAGCGCACGTCGACCACACGGGTGTCGTCGCGCCCACCGAGGAGCTCGACGGCCGACTCGGCGGAACGCCGCGGCCAGACGTAGTCGTTGCCGATCACGAACCAGTTCCGCACCCCGACCTCGTCGGCGAGCCAGCACAGGCCCGGCCGCAGCTGGATGTCGGGCGTCTCGCCGATGGCGATCACACCCGGCGTCGTCTCGCCGCCCTCGAACAGGGCTGTGTAGATGTACGGCACCCGTCGACGGAGCACCGGCGTCACGTGGCGGCGGACCGCGGAGATGTGCCACCCGACGATGGCGTCGGCGTCACCTCGCGACACGAGTCGGTCCACCTCGTCGCCGACCCGCGCCGGGTCCCCGGAACCGTCGACGATCCTGACCGTCAACGGGCGGCCCTGCAGACCGCCGGCGTCGTTGATCTCCTCCGCGGCGAGCTGCGCACACAGGACGCACGACGGCGCGTAGATCGACGCCGATCCCGTCAGCGGGACGACGAGTGCGACGACGAACGGCTGCACGCTCGTGCCGATCATCGACTGGCCTCCAGGGGTGAGCTCTGCTCGAAGGCACAACCCGCGACCGCCCGAGCGAATTCCGGGGGCGGGCACGGCAGGGCGCCGGTGCACCCGGCCCCGGACGCCCTCAGCCGGCGCGCGCGACGAGCTCGGCCAGCTCCGCGGCGATCGACGGTGCGTCCCGGGTGTCGGGCCAGAAACGTGCAGGCCGGGCCTCACGGTCGAGCAGGTAGGTCATCGCGGTGTGCTGGACGTCGTACCCGTCGGGGGTGTCGCGCCTGCGGGTGAAGACCTGGAACGAGTCGGCGGCGTCGGTCGTCCGAGCGGGGGTGCCGGTGAGGCCGGTGAACCGCGGATGCGTGGCCGTGAGGTGCGACCGGAGCTGCTCGGGTGTGTCGCGCTCGGGGTCGACGGTGATGTAGAGCGCCACGACCTCCCGCGCCGCCTCGCCGAGGAGCGTGAGCACCTCGTCGAGCTTCGCCAGGGCCCGCGGGCAGACCACGCGGCACGCCGTGAAGCCGAACTGGACGAGCTGCCACCGACCGCGGTAGGTCTGCTCGGTGACCGGGTTCCCGTCCTGGTCGACGAGGTCGTAGGTCGCCCGGATCGGCGGGGCCGTCACGGCGTGACCGCCCATGTCGGGACCGTCCGGATCGGGCTCGCACAGGACACCGGCGTCCTCCCTCCGAGCTGCGTGTGTCGCACGATGGCCCGCCGACGATAACCGTCCCTGCCCACGGCCCTCGACGATTCCGGAACCGGTGTGGGGCGCCCGAGGAACACGCAACGATGCCCCGCATGGGGCCTTCCGTCCCGTCTGGGGTGAGGCCGGAGCCTCTGTCGGGCCGCCGGGCCCGGCCCGACCCTCTGGCGCATGTCGAACACTCCTCAGCCGGTCCACGTCAGTGGTCGCCTCGATCCGCACCTGTCGCGGGGGTTGTGGCTCGTCAAGTGGTTGCTCTTGATCCCTCACCTCGTCGTGATCGCGCTGCTCTGGGTCGCATTCGTCGTCCTGTCGATCGTCGCGCTCGTGGCGATCCTCGTGACGGGCCGGTACCCACGTGCGCTGTTCGGGTTCAACCTCGGGGTCCTGCGGTGGACGTGGCGCGTCGGCTTCTACGGGTACGCGGTCGCAGGGACGGACCGGTACCCGCCCTTCACGCTGAGGGACGACCCCGACCACCCGGCGCGACTCGACATCGAGTTCCCCGAACGGTTGTCCCGCCCGAAAGCCCTGTTCAAGTGGTGGTTGCTCGCCATACCGCACTACCTCGTCGTCGTGCTCCTGGTCGGGGCCGGCCGCACCACGCTGACCGGGAACGCGGCGACCACGGCAGCGTTCGGCATCGGGCTGATCGGGGTGCTCGTCCTGATCGCGTTGGTGGCGCTGCTGTTCACCGGGCGCTACCCGGGCGGGATCTTCGACGCGGTCATGGGGATGAACCGGTGGGTGCTGCGGGTCGTGGCCTACGCCGCCCTCATGACCGACGCGTACCCGCCCTTCCGGCTGGACCAGGGCGGCGACGAGCGCGTCGCGCCGGAGGTGGAGGAGTACGCGCCGGACGCCGACGCCGTGCCCGACCCTCGGCCCGACACCGGGGCCGGACGGACTCCGTCGGTCGAGTCCCACGGCCGGACCGTCGTCATGACACCACCGGTGCCTCTGGTCCGGGTTTCCGACAGCGAACCCGCCGGGGCGGGCCACGCGATCCGTGCCAGGTCGGTCCCGCCACCTTCGGCCGGTCGGTCGCTCCTTCTCGTCGTGGGTTCGCTGATCACGGGCCTCGCCGTCCTGCTGGCCGTCGGTGGTATCGCGGGTCTCGTCGCCGACCGGGCGGCGCGCGACGCCGGCGGCTTCCTCGCCACGAACCTCGGCACCACGACGACCGGTGGGGTCGCACTGCGGACGGACTCGATGCGCATCGACGTGGCCGCGCCCGGGACCGTCGCCCGCGTCGTCGGCGAGGTCGCGCTGCGGGCGACGTCGAACGGCGGGGGCGACGTGTTCGTCGGCGTGGGGCCCACGACCGACGTCTCCCAGTACCTTTCCGGTGCGGCACAGGGCGTGTGGCGCACCGGAACCGTCGACGGGCGGCGGGTCACCGGCCGTGTCGACGAGATCGCGGGTCGGTCGGCGGTCAGTCCTCCGGGTGAGCAGTCGTTCTGGGTGGCGCAGGCATCAGGACCCGGGACGACCACGGCGACGTGGACGCCCGTCCCCGGTGACTGGACGGCCGTCGTCATGAACGCCGACGGGTCGGCACCCGTGTCGGCCGGGGTGCAGCTCGGGGCGCAGCTGCCGGTGCTGGGGCTCGCCGCGACCGCCGCCGTGTGGACGGCGCTGGGCCTGTTCGTGGTCGGCGTGGCGGTCGTCGTCGGCGCGGCGAGCAGCGGTCGTCGGACGCCGCAGGAGGTGTCCCGATGATGGGGGTCTGGGGTGTCTCGTCCGGGCCCTGGATCGTCGAGCTCCTGCTGGTGCGATGAGTGGTGCGATGAGTGGTCGGGGTGGGCGCTCCCCCTTGAGCGCCCACCCCGACCCTTCGACCCGTCCGCTCCCCAGCGACGGGCTGTGCCGGCGCGGTGTGGTCACGCTGACCGGCGCTGGTGATGATTCGCTGCGCACGCTGGTGCAGGCAGGGCCGAACGGCCCGGGACGGCTGTGACGTGTGCACCGATTCGGGCACCGTCGACGCCGGGCGGGCAGACCCTCACCCGGTTGCGGTCCGACCCGGCACCGTCCTGCCGGAAGCCGCCGAGGCGGCACGCCCGCGGTGGCGGCCGATCCCGCCGCCGGGCCCGACCACCCGGGCGGGTGTGACGGGACGGGCGGGAGGTCCCGCACCTCCGGGTCCTTCGTCGGCATCGGGAGACGTACCCGCCGTCCTAGCGTCGATCCCGGGGGCCGGAACGCCGGCCCGGTGCACGGAGGAGGAGTCATGCGTGTCCGCGAGGTGATGTCGGCGCCGGCCGTCGTGGTCGGATGCGGCGCAAGCGTGAAGGAGGCGTCCCAGCTGCTCGACGAGCGCGGCTTCACCATGCTCCCGGTCGTGGACGCCGGGGGTCGGCTCGCCGGGGTCGTCGACGAGGCGGACGTGCTCGCCGACCGCCTTCCGCCCGACCCGCGCCTGCCCGTCGCCGACCGTCGACCGCGGACGTTCGGCAAGCTCGTCGGCGATGTCGTGCGCCGCGACGTCCTCACGACCTCCCCGGGCGACGACGCGGGCGACCTGCTCGTCGTGATGCGCGAGGCAGGCGTGCGTTCGATCCCGGTCGTCGACCACGGCACCGTCGCCGGCGTCGTGACCTGGCGGGACCTCGTCCACGCCCTCGCACGGCCCGACGGCGACATCGAGGCCGACGTACGTCGTCGGCTCGTCCTCCGCTTCGGCGACAGGTGGGCGGTGCGGGTGTCCGACGGGGACGTCGTACTGACATCGGACCAGGCCGCCGACGTACCGGATCGCAGCCTGGCCATCCGGACCGCGGAGTCGGTGATCGGGACCACGCGATGCACGATCGCCGCGGGGGTCCCCATCGGTGCGGGCACCTGAACGACGTTTCTGCTCTTCGAGAACCGCGAGCGAGCGGGTCCCCCGGATACCGCCGATGAGTGGCCCTCGGCACGGTTCCGCCGGTAGCCCCGGGAGCGTCTACACCCGGGGCCGACGGGCCGGCACGGCTTCGCCCCGGCGGAGTGCCCGCCACTGCCTGCGACCGGTGTGGAGGGCCCTGCGGGGTCGCCGGAACGCGGCGAGCTGCGTGGCCCGGTGCAGCTGGAAGCGCCACGGGGGCTGGTCACCGTGGCGGTGGGCGAGGGCATACGCGAACTCCATCGGGTCGCGGTCCAGATAGTGATCGACGCGCTCGAACCAGGCCGCGCCCGTCCGTGCACCTGCCTGCGTGTTCGCCAGCGCTTCCCGACCTCTGTCGTCGAACCAGCCGAGGGCGGACCCGATCGTCGGGTGTTCCGCGATCGCGGAGGCGAGCATCAGGGCGTCCGTCATCGCCAGGCTCGTGCCCTGCCCCATGGTGAAGTGCGTGGTGTGGGCGGCATCCCCCAGGAGCACGGTGTTGTCGGCGACCCAGGTCGTGTTGCGCACCTCGAGGAAGCGCTGCCAGCGGGCCGCTCGTCCGCGTGAGTTGCTCAGCAGCGGCGCTCCGCCGAGGACGTCGGCGAAGATCCTCTGCAGGACGGCGATCCCGTCGGCGTGGGGGAGCACGTCGAGGCCCAGACCGGTGAAGGTCTCCGGCGTGCACTCGACGATGAAGGTGCTCACGCCGTCACTGGTGGGGTAGCCGTAGCACCAGATCCATCCCGCGGTCGTGTGCTCGAACGCGAAGGTGAAGGCCGCGAACTGCTTCCGGGTGCCCAGCCAGATGTACGGGTTGCGACCGGTGGTCACGGTCGTGCCGTAGCGCGACGGGTCGTGGTCCCGCAGCCTGCTGCGGGCCCCATCGGCGACGACGACGAGGTCGGCACCGGCGAAGGTGTTGTCGTGCAGGGCCCCGGCAGGAACCGGATCGTCCTGCGTGACCCGGACGCCGAGCGCGTCGGCGCGCGTCCGGAGCGCGTCGAGCAGACCGGTGCGCGGCACGCTGAATCCGTAGCCCGGCAGATACCCCGGTCGCGAGCCGGGCAGGTGAACCTCCTGCTCCTGCCAGAGCGTCGAGCGCTGCCGGATCTCCTGCGCGGACTCCCGGTCGGTGTAATAGAGCATGTCGAGCAGCCGGTCGTGGCACACGACCCCCCATCCGTAGGTGGCGCCGGGTGGGTCCTGCTCGCGCACGGTGATGTCGTGACCGGCGTCGTCGCGCTTGGCGCAGATCGCGAAGTAGAGCGCTGCGGGCCCACCGCCCACGCAGACGATCCTCATCGTGCGGCCCTCTTCCGTCGGCGAACCGTCAGGTCGTCGGGTTCGTGCTGGTGCAGCCGGTAGAGCTGGGCGTAGCGCCGGCCCGAGGCGAGCAGCTCGGCATGGGTACCGTCCTCGCTCACCCGACCGCCCTCGAGGTAGAGGATCCGGTCGGCGTCGGTGACGGTGAGCAGGTTGTGCGAGATGACGAGTGAGGTCCGGCCCGCCATGAGACGCCGCATCGGTCCGAGCACCCTGTCCGTGGAGGCGGCGTCGAGGCTCGTGGTGGGCTCGTCGAGGAGCAGGACGGGGGCGTCCCGGACCATGGCGCGGGCGATGGCGACGCGCTGTCGTTGCCCTCCGGAGAGCAGCCGGCCGCGCTGGCCCACGCGCGTGTCGAGGCCGTCGGGCAGCGCGGCGACGACGTCGGTGAGGTCGGCGGCGCGGGCGGCGCGCTCGACGTCGTCGCGACTCGCGCCGGGGCGGCCCGCGAGGATGTTCTCCGCGATGGTGCCGTCCAGCAGGAGCGTCTCCTGGAGGACGACGGCCATGTTGGCGCGCAACTGCTCGGGGTCGAGGTCACGCAGGTCGTGGCCGTCGAGGGTGATGGTGCCGCCGGTGGGGTCGTAGAACCGCAGCAGCAGCTTCACCAGGGTCGTCTTCCCGGCACCGCTCGCTCCGACGAGTGCCGTCGTGGTCCCCGCTGCGATCTCGGCATCCAGTCCGTCGAGGACGTCGACGTCCTTGTCCGGATAGCGGAACCGGACGGTGTCGAGCCGGATCGCGCCGTGCACCAGGGGAAGGGGCGAGGGTCCTGTTCCGGGTGTCCTGATCGGTACCGGGTCCGACGGCGCGGGCACACTGGTGCGTTGGTCGAGCAGCTCCACGATCCGTTCCGCGGACGCGGCGGCCGCGTACACGGAGTTGGAGAAGGCACCCAGCCCGCGGACCGGGGACAGCAGCTGCGAGAGGTAGACGAGGAACGCGAGAAGGCCACCCAGCGTCAGGGCGCCCGCGCTCAGCTGCCAGATGCCGACCCCGAGGATCGCCATGACCCCGACGACCTCGACGAGCTCGACCGACGGACCGAACAGCGCCTGGAGCCTGGTCGCGTGCAGCACGGCCTCGATCGCACCGCGGGACTCGGTCTCGAAGCGGCGGACCTCGGCCGATTCGCCACCGTAGGCCTGGATGAGCATCGCGTTCCCGAGGCTCTCCTCGGTGACCGCGCTGATCCCGCCCGACCAGCGGCGCACGTGCCGCGAGGCGGTGCGGATGTGCCTCGAGAACAGGCGCGCGACCAGCCAGAACAGGGGGATCGTCGCCAGCGAGACGAGCGCGAGCTTCCAGCTGAGGTAGACGAGGACGCCGGCGAACACCCCGATCGTCACCAGCGTCGAGACCAGCCTGATCACGCCCGAGAGCACGAGCCCCTCGATCTGGCTGACGTCGCTGGTGAGCCTGCTGAGCGTGTCGCCGAGCCTGCGCCGGTCGAAGAAGTCGAGCGACAGCGTCTGCACGTGGGCGAAGACGCGGGTGCGGAGACGGTGCAGGAAGTGCTCCCCGATCCACGCGGTGAGGTAGGTCGACCACAGCCCCAGCAGGCCGGCGGCGAGGGTCAGCCCGACGTAGCCGAGCGCGAGCGGTGGGAACGCGGCGACGTTCTGCGGGACCAGGACGTCGTCGACGACGAGCTTGAACATCCAGACGATCGCGGCGTCCAGTACCGGGAGCACGCAGACGAGCACCAGGACGAACGCTGCGCGACCGCGATACGGCCGCGCGTCGCCGGCGAACCGGCGGAATATCTCGCGGATCCGGAGGGCGGGCGCGGCGTCGACCACGCCGTCCTGGTCGAAGGACCCACGACCGAGCAGAGACCTGAGGACCTCGCGCACCTTCCCCCCTCGGTGCCGACGGGCCGGTGGCCGCGACACTGCGACCACCGGCCCGTCCTACGCCCACGACTACCTGCAGCTACCCCACTTCTTGTGGTCGTCGTGGTCCTTGTGGTCGTGGCGGTGCCGGTCGTGCTTGTCCTTGCAGTCGTCGTCCCCCCACTTGCCCCAGTGGTTGTCGTGCCTGTGACGACGATGCCAATTGCCCCAGTCGTGGTTGCTCATCCGTTTTCCCCTCCTATTCGAACCGGGGGGCGATCCGTCGCCACCCCGGGACGTTCCGTTCCTGCGCACCCTCGCGGGGTGCCCCCCCATAGCCGCGCAGGTGGTGCCCGCGTTGCGGACCAGGCCGAAGGCCACCCGAACGGAGCAGCCCGGCGAGCCCCGGCCGTCCGACGTCCGGCCACGTCCTCGGGTGTGGGGCGAGCCCGTTCGAGTCGGCCCGGTGGCGTGCCGGCGGGGTCCGGTCCCAGGACGACGACGCGTCCCGGGTCGACGACCGGCCGTCCGGCGGTGCGGTGGGCCGGGATGTCGGAGGCTGTCCGGCGACGTGCCACGGGTCGTCGGAGTGGGTCCGGGCCTTCACCGGCAGGGGCGTGGTGGGTGTGCGCCCCTCGTGTGCAGGCGGGGGCCTGCCGGCCTCGTCCTGGGAGCGCCGGTCCTCGGCGGACCGCTGTGTCGTGCGCGCGGTCGCACCGTCCGCGGCCGGCGGGTCGTGCGGCGGGTCGAGTGCGGCGTGCCGGTCGGTGCCCACCGGCACCTGCCGGTGCGGAGGAACCGGGACGGACGAGGTGGCCGCCCGATCCTGCCGCTCCTGGTGCGGCGGGGAGTTCGAGCTCGTGGAGTGGGCGGCGCCGGTCGCCGGCTCGCGGTTCTCCGGTACCCGGTCGGACCGGGACACGAGCGGCGCGGTCGTGTCGCGCACGGCCCGGTCGATCGCGACCCACCGTGCCTCCAGCTCGCTCCGGGCGTCCGCGGCGCGGACCGCGCCGAGCAGCCGGCCGGCGCGGACCACGTCGACTCGCGCGGAGGCGTGGTCGCCCGACGCGAGGTTCGCGGCGGCGAGCTTGAGATACCTGTCGACCGTGTGGGCGGCAGGCCCCGTCGGCGGACCCGGCGGGCCGATCCCCGCGTCCAGGCCGCTCCCGAGCCCGAACACGACGGCGATCAGGGCCGCCGCGACCACGGTCGCTCTGGGCCGGAACCGTCTCGTCACTCGGATGCGGGGGGTCGGCGCCAGTTGTCGTCCCCGATACAGGAGCAAGGTCTCGACCAGCACGTCGTCGCCGAACCGGGCACGGATGCGGGCATCGCTCTCCGCCCGCGGGCCCAGTGCGTCGAGCAGTGCGTCGTCGGCGAGGACCGCGCACAGGTCGAACGGCTCACGTCGGCTCATCGCCGCCCCCTTCGACCTCGGCGGGTGTCGGACAGCGAGTGCCGCAGCGAGTTGAGGGCACGGTGCTGGAGCAGCCGCACGCGTTCGGGCGCGAGACCGAGCACCGCAGCGGTGTCGCGCACCGACAGGCCCCATGCGATGCGGAGCACCAGGATGTCCCGACGTTCGGCGGGGAGTCGACGCAGCAGTAGGCCGACCTCTCCCGCCATCAATTCGTCCAGGAGGTGCTGTTCGGGTTGTTCCCGGGGGTCGGACCGGATCGAGTCCGCTGGAAGCTCGGCGATCGCGAACTCGTGTCGCCGTGCTGCCGAGGTGAACGCATTGGCGAGGCGATGGCCGGCCACCGAGTGCACGAAAGCGAGGAACGGGCGGCCGCGGCTGCGGTAGCGGGGCAGGGACTTCAGCAGTGCCACGCACACTTCCTGCGCGACGTCCTCGGGAGAGATGGTCGAGCCCCGCACGCGGGTGGAGCAGTAGCGCACCACCAGCGGGCGGACCAGCTCCATGAGCTCGGACAGGGCCGCGGCGTCACCGGCCTGGGCTGGGCCCACCAGTCGGTCGATCCGGCTGTCGTCGTCGGCGCCGGTGCCGGGATCCGGCGTGTCGGCGCGCAATGGTTGTCGTCCTCGGTACATGGCAGGCCTCGGCGCGGCATCCGTGGGAACGGTCCCGCGGCCGGAGCCGAGCCTCCGGTGCGCGCATCGATCGACGGTCACGACGTCCGGAACCGGCAGGCTCCGTGGCGCGTGCGGAAAGGAACCCGTCGACCGTGGCACGTCGGGCTGACGGCGGACACGGGACCAACGACCTTCTCCTCGACGTCGAAGCGACTGTGCGGAGCCGCGTGACTCGTCGTCGCACAGGTCCGGTATGCCCGGTCCGTCGGCGCAGCCGCGGCGCCGCGGGGCGCTTCGGGCCGTGCGGTCTCGCGGCCCCGCACGTCCGTGCCGCGGGGTCGTCCTCGACCGGCGGCCCAGCAGCCGGGTGGACCGATCGACCGGTGGTGTCCGGGACGTTCGGCCCTGATCGTCGACGCCGTCGATCCCTAACCTCGGCGACGGCGGCGCACCGGGGGTGGAGGCGACGACCGGGCCGGGGGCGGCGACGCGGGTCCGGACGCGGCCCGGGCGTCCGCCGACATCCGACAGCGATGCCTGCGCGCCACCTCCACTGCCGGTGGCGCCGACCGCCTGCACGGTGCGGAACGGGGCGGAACGGGACCGGGAGGTTCGGCGGTGACGACGGCTGGTGGCTCACGGTTGCGGGAGATCGGACTGTCGCCGGGCGAGCGGGACCGCCCGCCCCGCGGCTCCGTCCGTGGGCCGGCCGACTCATGACCGGGGCGCGACCCGGACGCCGGTGGGGGCCGTGGCTCGTGTGGCCCGTGGTGGTGGCGGGCCTCGTGGCGCTCGAGTTCGTGCTGCTCGGGGATCGGATCACGGCCGACGTCTCTCTCGTGCTGGACACCCCCCGCGATCCGGTTGCGCGACAGGCGATCCCCGCGGCTGCTCAGCCGCCCGACCTTCCCGACGTGGCGCTGCCGGCCGCCGCAGGACCGGTTCGGGCGGTCGGGCTGCGTGTCCTTCCCGGGTGCACCGGCGGGGGTGGTTGCCGGGTCCGGGTCCAGATCCTCCTGGACGGCGCCGGCGCGGGGGCCGTGTCCTGGGTCGTGCAGGCGCACGATCTCTGTACCGGCCAGGTGCGCGAGGTCGGCACCGGCACGGCTGCCCTGCCCGCGGCCGCGGACCGGGTCGACGCGGTGACGGTCGTGGCCCTGCCCCCGGCGGCGGCAACGGCGCTGACGGTGTCGACGACCGGTCCCGCGATGGCGACGGCGCCGCCGCTGAGGGTGTCGGCCGCCGAACGCTGCGATTCGTGAGCGCCGGGAGGTCGTCGTGCAGAGGCTGCGGAGGGGTCGCCGATGGCTGGGGGGCCGCCGGCGGTTGTCGACGTGGGCGTCCGATCCGAGACCCGCTCGGGTGCGGCGGAGGCTGCCGGGGGAGCCGACGTTCGACGCGCTGGCCATCCTCGCGGCCGC
Source organism: Pseudonocardia sp. SCN 73-27 (assembly GCA_001725415.1). GTDB lineage: Bacteria > Actinomycetota > Actinomycetes > Mycobacteriales > Pseudonocardiaceae > Pseudonocardia. The sequence goes on along the minus strand of MEGH01000037.1, from coordinate 6,858 downwards.
TGTCCTCGTCGTCATCGGCGTCGCCAACCTGGCGGCCGTCGGGGGCGCCGGGACGGCGGCGCGGCAGGGAGCCATCGCTGCCGTCGGGTTCGCGCTCCTGCTGACGTCGCGGCGGATACGCGTCCGGGTGCTCGGAGTGGTCGCGGTGCTCAGCTACGCCGTCGCCGTGGTCATGCTCGTCGCAGTCCCGCTGCTCGGGAACCGGACGAACGGCGCGACCCGCTGGCTCGACGTGGGCGCGTTCACGTTCCAGCCCTCGGAGCTGGCGAAGCTGGGCCTGCTCCTCATGATGGCGGCCCTGCTCGCGTCCACCCGCCCGGCCTGGCAACGGTTCGCCGGCTCTCTCGTCCTGGCGGCGGTCCCGATCGTCCTGACCGTCCTGCAACCGGACCTGAGCACCACCGCGTTGCTCGTCGTCGTCGCCGTCACCCTCGTGGTGATCGGACGGGTACCCGCCCGGTTCCTCCTCCCGGTCGCGGCGGCGGCCGTCGTGGCGGCCCCCCTCGTCGTGGGACTGTTGCGGCCGTATCAGGTAGAACGCCTCGGCAGCTTCCTCGCCGGCTCGGCCCAGGCGGCCGGAGGCGCCGGGTGGGCCGCATCGCAGGCCCGTATCGCGGTGGCCTCCGGCGGGTGGTTCGGACGCGCGGGTCATCCGCTCACCGACGTGCTCGAGAGCTACCTGCCCGAACGATCCACCGACCTCGCGCCGGCGAGCCTCGTCGAGCAGTTCGGGTGGGTCGCGGGCTTCGCGGTGCTGCTCGCGGCACTGATCCTGGTCTGGCGGCTCGCGACGGCGGCACGTGGGGCCCGTACGAGCCACGGTGCGCTGGTCGCGGGTGGGCTCGCGGTGCTGATCGGTGCCGAGGTCGTGGTGTCCGTCGGCGGCAACCTCGGTCTGCTGCCGCTCGCCGGTGTCCCTTTCCCGCTGGTGAGCAACGGCGGAACGGCGATGGTGGTGCATCTCGTCGCCATCGGCACCGTCCTCGGGGTGCGTCGGGACGGTGCACGGCGCGCGCTGTGGGCCGCTCCCGGGCGCTTGCGCCCCCGGCTCGTCCAGAGCTCCGCGCTGGTGCTCACCGGGGTCCTCGTGACGTTCGCCGTGGTGGGCGGCCAGGTCCAGGCGCGGCAGCAGCCGTCGCTGGTGGCGGCGGGCCAGGAACAGATGGTGCGCTGCCTGCGGGTGGCCGCACCGCGCGGCGAGATCACGGCCCGCGACGGCACGGTCCTGGCCCAGGACGCCGCCGCGACCGACGCCGGCTCCGCATCCGTCGGTGTGGTGCCCGCGCTGGTGACGCCGGCCGAGCTCGAACGGGTCGCCGCCGTCACCGGGCGCCCGCTCGACCAGCTGCGCGCGGCGGTCGCCGCGGCCGCGGCGACGACGCTCGACCTTGAGGTCGGCGCGGCTCCCGTCGGGCGGGTGGGGGTCCTGCGGGACGCGCCGGGCGTGGTCGTGGCGGACGAGGAGCGCCGCCTCTACCCGACGGGGGAGCTCCTCGCACCGGTGCTCGGCTTCGCCGGCGTCGCCACGGCCGAGCAGACGGCCCGGGACCCGTCGCTGGCCCCCGGGACCGTGGTGGGCAGGCTCGGGCTGGAGGCGACCTATGACGCCGTGCTGCGGGGCGTCGACGGCCGGCGTTGCTGGTACGTGACCCCGACCGGGGTGCCGGTGGCGCCGGGTCCGCAACAGGCACCGGTTCCGGGGGCGGGCCTGCGGACCGCTGTGGACCTGCCGCTGCAGCGGCGGCTCACCGACTCGCTGCGGGTGTCGCTCGCGGCCCAGTCCGACCCCCGCGCCGTCGGCGCAGCCGTGGCCATGGATCCGCGGGACGGACAGGTTCTCGCCATGGCGAGCCTGCCGTCGTACGACGACAACGTCTACGGCCCGCCGGTGGACGCGGCCGCGCTCGCCGCCGTCGACGCGCGTCCCGGTAGTCCCGGCCTGAACCACGTCACGCAGGTCGCCGTGCCACCGGGGTCGACGTTCAAGCTCGTGGTGGCGGCGGCAAACATGGTGACGGGCACCATCCCGCCCACGCAGGTCGTCCCGACCGGCGCCAGCTTCACCCTCGGGGGCCACACCTTCGCCAACTGGCGTCCGATGGGGCCGATGAACCTGCCGCAGGCCATCGGCTGGTCCAACGACGTCTACTTCTACCAGCTGGCGGCCCGGATGGGTCCCGGGCCGATCATCGACACCGCTCGCGCCCTCGGGGTCGGCGGGCCGACCGGGATCGATCTTCCTGGCGAGTCGGCGGGTCACCTGGGCAGCCCGGACACCGGGGAGCCGTGGTACGGCGGGACCACCGTCATCCTCGGCATCGGCCAGGGCCCGTTGCAGGTCACCCCGCTGCAGAACGCCCGGTGGACGGCGGCCCTCACCACGGGGCGGCTCGTCACACCACACCTGGGGCTGGCGGTCGTCACCCCCGGTGGCGGGACGACGGCCCTGCCGCAGCCGCCGCCGCAGCCGGTTCCGTTCGCGGCGGCACTCGGGCCGGTCCGTGACGGCATGCGCGCTGCCGTGCGCTCCGGCACGGCGGGATGGCTCGCGCCGCTGCCGGTGGACTCGGGAGCCAAGACCGGCACGGCCCAGGACGGAAGCCTGCCCGCCGGAAGCTACGACAACTGGACGACCGTGGCGGCGCCGCTGGACGCCCCGACGGTGGTGGTCACCAGTCTCGTCCAGGGCCCGGGGCAGGGGGCCAACAGCGCGGGCCGGATCGTGGTGGACGGCCTCGGTGGGTACCTGGCGTCGCCGCCACCACCGTGAGGAGGTCAGCGCAGGCCGAAGACGGACCGCACGTCGGGGAGCACGAGCGAGCGCGCAGCTCCCTCGGCGATGCAGGTGACCGGGTTCTCGGCCTGCTTGACCGGGAGACCGAGCCCGGACTCGAGTGCCGCCTTGAGCCCGCGGGCGGGTGACGAGCCGCCGACGAGCAGGACGCCGTCGGCGGCGATGTCGTCGACCGCTTGTGCGGGCAGGTCGTCCAGGCAGCTGGACAGCACCTGTGCGACGGCCGCGACATGTGCGGCGACGAGGTCGTGGAGCTCTGCCGCCGGGATCTGCAGCGATCGTGGGCGAGCGTGTTCGACGTCGCGGCCGGAGACGGCGAGCCGAGCGTCGGGCTGGGCCAGGCCCACCTGTCGGGTCAGCGCCTCGGCCGCGGCCGGGCCGGTCAGCAGCCGGTGCTCGGTTCGCAGATGGTGGCGGACGGCGGCGGTCAGCGCGTCGCCGGCCTGCCGCGTGGACCGTACGGCGAGGACCTCCCCGTAACAGACGGCCATGATCTCGGCGGTGCCCGCGCCCACGTCCGCCACCATGTGGGCCCGTCGGTCGAGCGGGTCCAGCCCACAGCCGACTGCTGCCGCGACCGGCGCGGCGAGGGCCACCACCCGGCCGATTCCCGCTTCCTCGGCTGCCTCGACGAGGGCGCGCCGCTCCAGTGCGCTGGCCGCTGCGGGTACGACGAGGGCGACCGACAGGCGGGAACGTTGCCACGGGCGGGGGAGGATGCGGCGTACGACGGCGCGGATGTAGCGGCGCGCAGTGTCCAGATCGGTCACCACGCCCGCGCGCACGGGCCGGACCGCGCCCGCCGCGGAGGGCAGCCGCTCCATCAGGTCGGCGGCGTCGCGACCGATGCCGGTACCGCCGCCGTGCGGCATCTCGAGCATCAACGACGGCTCGTCGAGCAGGAAGCCACCGCTCAGGTCGTAGACGACGGTGCTGCTGCTACCGACGTCGAGACCCCATTGCGCCGCAGTCCATCCCATGCCGCACCCCCCGATCCCCGCTCCGTGCCGAATGTCTCCGCCCTGTCATGCCGGGAGCGCCCGCGGCCGGGGCCGGGTGGCGTTCCCCCGAACGCGGTCCCGGCGGGGTCACCCGCCCCCTCCGGAGGGTCGGGTGGTGGCTGGTGGAGCCCGTCATGTCTGGGTCGATGGTGCGACGTCCGAGGGTCCCCCGTGGAGGGTCCAACGGCCCTGCGGTCGTGCATCCGGGTACCGGGGCCGGTAGCGCCGGACCGTCGGTCCGTCAGGTCGAGACGTCGTGCCTGTGGCCGACAGCCCCGGCGGCTGGGTGCCCCCGGTGCTCGTGCGGTACGACCACGACCGGGCAGGCGCTGGTCCGGACGAGCGTGCCACTCGTCGAGCCCAGCAGGACCCGGCTCACATTGTGGGGACCCCGGCTGCCGACGACGAGCATCCGCGCGCCCGTCGACCGCGCCGCGAGGACGTCCGCGGCCCTGCCACGGGCGCCGTCGATCTGGACCCGCACCTGCGGGAACCGCGTCGAGAACCCGCCGACCGCCTCGACCAGCGGGATCAGGGGCAGTGCATGGCGACGGACGTCGGCATGGACGACCGTCAGCTCGTCGCCGTGTGCGGCCGCCTCGGCGAACGCGAACGCGAGTGCGCCGGCATCCGCCTGCACGTCGCTCGTGCCGACCACGATCCCGTTGCCGGCCACGTCACTGCTGCGGATCACCGCGAGCGGGCACGACGTGCGGCCCAGCACCCCCAGGGTCACCGACCCCAGGACGGAGTCGGTGATCGTCTCGGAGATCAGGCCCGTCACCAGCAGCCGCGCGCGGCCGGCCTCCTCGACCAACGCCGGCAGCGGCTGCTCCTCGCTGCGTCGGGTCTCGACGTGCAGCGCCGGTCGCTCGTGTTGCGCGACAGCCCTGGCCCGGCCCAGGATCCCGGCGGCCCGTCGCGTGCCGCGCTCGCCGACGGCGTAGGGCGCGGCGTGCACGATCGTCAACGACGCGCCGTGCGCGTCGGCCTCCGCGGCAGCCCAGGCCACGGCGTGCAGGGCAGTCGTCGTTCCGTCCACCCCGACGAGCACCGCGTGCTCGTCACCGGATCCGTGCCGCCGCTCCATCAGCGCTCCTCAGGGTTGTCGGGTCTGTTGCGTCCGCCGTAGGCCGACGGTGTTCGTGCACGTCACACACGGGCGGCCCGGCTCAACCGGAGGGGACCGTCCCACCGGTGGGGCGTCCGTGCGCAGGGACGACCCGGGCTCCGAGCTGCTCACCCCATCGACAGGCACGATCCGGCTCCTCGGGCAGGAGCGGACCCGTCGTGGCACCGACCCAGAACGTGGTCGGAGCGTCGAGCATCGTGAAACCGAGGTGCCGCAGGCGTGCAGCGGCACGGTGGGCGGCGGAGCCCGGGACCCGTGGACGGCGGATGCGCGTGTCGAACGCGGCCGCCGATACACCCCGGCGTGCCGGCTCCAGTCCTGCCAGCCATTCCCGCAGGCCGATCGCGTCCAAGTCCTCGTCGCGGCCCGCCTGGCGCGCCGCGTCACGGCGGGTCCCCGGCCGGCTCATGCCGAATGCGTGCGTCGGGCCGCCGACCACGAGCAGGTCCACCTCGGCCGGCAGCACGGCAGGCGCCGAGTTGACGTCGACCACGGTGACGGGCAGCCGCGACGCGAGGCCCCGGCCAACCGCCGCCGCGACCTCACGCGTGTTGCCGAACACCGACTCGCACACCACCAGCGCCTCCACGGCGTCGCCTCCTCGTCGTCGACCCGGGCCGTCGGCCGGTCCGGCGCTCCGACAGTGCCCCGGGCGGGGGCCGCGGGCCACGGGCGGCGGTCCCACACCGTGCGGGACCATCGGCCCGGCGGATCCAACCCCGGCGGGGTGCCCCTCCCGCGGATCGGGACCTCCGGTCGATCGCGACGGACCACTCGGCCCTGGTCCGCCAGGGCGTCGGTGCGGTGTGCTCGGAGGCAGTGCACAGGGCGGCGCCACCCGGGAGTCGCCGTTCGCCGCTGACGAGTGCCCGGGGGAGGAAGCCATGCGCACGGACGACCGATCCGGGCGCCGGACAGGTCGGCGCCGGCTACCCCGTCGTCGCAGCGACCGGCTCGAGGCGATGAGCACGTGGTTGTTCTGCGGCCTCGCCGCGGCCGTGCTGGTCGTGACGGTCGTGGTCGCGGCCTGGGTCCACGGTGAGGCCACGGACACGATGCACCGGCGGGCCGCCGACCTCACGCCGACAGCCGCGACGACACTGTCCGACGAACCCGCGGCTCCGTCGGACGGTGGGCTCGCCTCCGCGTACGGGGGAGTGCGGTGGACGGACTCGCACGGAGTGGACCGGACCGGCTACACGGAGGTGCCGGCGCTCACGCGGGCCGGTACGGCCATCACGATCTGGACGGACCGTCAGGGCGACGTCGTGCCCCCTCCGCCCGGCCCCGAGTTCCCGCCGATCGTGACCGCGGTGAGCGTGCTGGGCCTGCTCGTCGCAGGCTCGGGTCTGCTCGCTCTCCTCGTGTGGGTCGAACGACGGTGGCTCGCTCGGCTGCGCGCGGCGGAATGGGACGCGGGCTGGCTGCGGGTCGAGCCCCGATGGAGCGGTCGGGAGGGCTCCGGCACGCGCTGAGGAGGTGGCGGCCGCTCGCACGGCCTCCGTCGGGGCCTCGCGACCCTGTCGGCGCCCGGTCACTCGCTCGTGCGGCGGCGCTCCGCGTAGACAGCGGCCTCGGTACGGCGCGAGAAACCCAGCTTGTGCAGCAGCGACGACACGTAGTTCTTGACCGTCTTCTCGGCGAGATGCAGCCTGGCGCCGATCTGCCGGTTGGTCAGGCCGTCGGCGATCAGGCCGAGGATGCGCTGCTCCTGCGGCGACAACCCCGCGTAGCGCGGGTCCTCGGTCCGGTCACCACGGCGCAGCCGCTCCAGCACCTGCGTCGTCGCCTTCGCGTCGAGCAGCGACCCGCCCGCCGCGACCGTGCGGACGGCGCCGACGAGGTCGGTGCCCGCGACCTGTTTGAGCAGGTAGCCGGCTGCCCCGGCCATGATCGCGCCGAAGAGCGCCTCGTCGTCGGAGAACGACGTC
>MEGH01000036.1:44280-66631 GCA_001725415.1 Pseudonocardia sp. SCN 73-27 | reverse complement strand
GACGCGGCGGAGCGCGCCGGGAGAGCGGCCGGGTTGGAGCCGAGGTTCAGCGTGACCGGGAGCGGACCGGGCGGTGCCGGCGTGGTGGCCTTCGTCTCGACCACCGGCAGCGCGGTGGTGACCGGTTCGGCGTCGGGATCCGGCTGCCCGGCCGGCCCGCCGTCGGCGGCCCCGGTGGCCGGGAGCGCCGGAGGCACAGGATTCGCCGGGGCGGGCGTGGCGTCGGCTGCGGGGGTACGTGCGGCGATGCGGACGGTGGCCTCGATCGCCGAGTCGATGACCTCGGCGCTGAACCCGCCCGGTGCACCGGGCACCGGCGCCGGCGGCCGGGACGTGGCCGGTGCGGGCGGTTGTGCAGCCCAGGTGGCGGGAGCCTGCGGCTCGGCGGGCACGCCGGCACCGGCCCACCACGGGCCCTGCGCGGTCGGGTGCGCGGGGGTGAACAGGTCGCCGCCCACCGGAGCGGGTGCCGCCGGCGCGGGCGGCGGGGTACCGCGGTGCGGCAGCGGAACGAGGGCCGTCGCGTCGATGCGGCCCAGCCGTCGCCGGACCCGGCGCAGCGCCCGAGGCGGGCCCTCGACCAGCAGCGACAGCACGAGCCGGTCGCCGAGCGGGTCGTGCACCGTGCGCAGCAGCTGGTGCAGCCGGTCGCCGTGGGCGACCACCACCTCGGTGGGTTCGGGCCCGCCGATCGAGACGCGCGCCGCGTCGAGCGCGGCGCGGATGACGTCCGCCTGGCCGGCGCACACCGTCTCGAGGTCCTCGGGTGCGCCGTCGCGGGAGCGGGACGTCAGCAACATCCCGCTGCCCGCGTCGAGCAGCGCCGCGACCACCACCGCACGGTCGCGGACGAGGGCCGCCAGGGTGTCGTCCGGCGACGGGGCCGGACCGTCACCCCCGGCGGCACGCGGGGGGACGCCGGGCTGAACGGGGCCGTTCGCGTTCACCTCGCGTGCAGGTCCCGGATCAGCGCTGGGCGTTCGAGGGGAAGAACTGGCCCTCGTTCCCGGCCTGGGGACGGGCGTTGCTGGACGGGTGCGCCAGGTAGAAGTCCTGCTCGATCACCCGCAGGTCGCGCCGAGCCATGGCCAGGTTGGCCTGCGCCCGGTTGAGGACCAGGTAGAAGAACAGCTTCTCGTCGGTGCCGCGGATGAGGCGCAGCAGGTGGTACTGGGTGTCGAGGGTGATGAGGATGTCCTCGATGTTCTCCCGCAGGCCCAGCTTCTGGACGACCTCGAGCTTGGTGCGGATGACGTCGCTGTTGCCGGGGGCGGCGACGTCGAGGTCGAACTCCGCGCTGCCGCCGCGCGAGCCCAGCATCATGCCGCTGTCCCAGTCGACCAGGGCCACCGCGAAAGCACCCTTGATATTCGCGGCCATGTCGAGTGAGTGCTCGATGTTGCTCATTTTCTCGTCTCCATCGTCGGGGGTCGTTCGAGACTGTTGCTCGGTCATTCTCTGGGCCGAGGAAACCGGAGCCTAGCGCACCGATTCCGCCGGACCAGCACCTTTCGGCGGGAAGGTATTCCGGCCGCCGGCCGGTTACATCATTCGGCGTAGTCCGGCCAGCAGCCGTTTCATGGTCGAGACGTCGTCGGCCCATGAGCCCGGCGTGCCGGGCGCCGGCCGGGTCGTCGCACGTGGGGCGGGCGGCAGGGCGGGTGGGGCGGTGCCGCGGGTCCGCCGCGGGAGCGGGTCCTGCGGTCCGCCGTCGCTGGGGGCCGGCGTCGCGGCGCGTGACGGGGGTCGTGCGGGGTCCGCCCGTTCGGCCGTGTCGTGGCGCACTGGTTCGCCCGGCCGGCCGAGCGCCGCGGACCGCTCGGGCGCGGGGCCGCCGAGCCGCGTCGTGGGCAGGGCCGTGCCCCCTGCCATGGCGGCGGGCGGCGACGGGCGCACCGGCGCCCCCGTCCGGCGATCGGCGTCATAGCCGTTGGACTGCAACGGGATCGACGGCGTCACCCGCGGGTACGGCGACGGCTGGACCCGGTCGGTGACACGCGCCTGGACCTGCTCGGCCCGGGACTGCGGCATGCCGACGTGCGCGCTCCCGCCAGGCGCTCCCCCGGGACGGACGAGCTCGGCGACCGCGGCAGCGACCTCCGGCGCCGCGAGGTCGCGGCGGGCGACGGCGAGGTTGGAGCGGCCCCGCTGCAGGCGGAGGTAGACGATCGCGGTGCGGCCCGCGACGGTGATCGGCCGCAACACGTGGAAGCTGCGCCGCGAGGTGACCGTGACGTCGTCGACGGGGTCGTCGGCGCCGTGCCCGACGGCACCGGAGAGCCGCGTACCGGCGGCCGCGAGCATGCCGACGGAACTCATGTCGACATCGTCGTCGACGCCGTGAGAAATTGCGGAGAGAACCTCGCCGGAATCACCGTCGAGCACGCACACATAGGTCGCACCCGGAATATCGATGAGGGCGCGGACGGCGCTCGCAAAAGCGATCACGGCATATTCTCGCACAGCCGTTCCAAGATCGGTCCCTCCACCCTGTCAGCGCAATTACCGTCCGCTTACGGACGATTACGCACGCCCGTTCGGGGGTGTTTCGGCACGGCCGTTCGGTCCAACGACACGGCTCCGAGCGGGAGAGCCGTCGTCGTCCTGCTGACGACGGGCCGGAACCGGACCGCCACGACGGCCCCGATCGGCATTCGGGACGGCCCGTGCGTGTCCCCCGACACACGACGAGCGCCCCGCCTCGCCACCACGCGGCCGACCGCCCGGCGCCGCCGGAACAACGACGACGACCTGGGCGGGCACGCACTCGACGCGTCCGGTCGGGCGGCGCCGACTACACCGCGTCGCCGGATCAGGGCGCAGAGGACGGTGCGGTGCCGAACCGGTGACTGCATTCGGGTGATCTCTGCGTACTCGCCGCACCGTGACGTCGGAGGGTCACGTTGACGTCACGACCAGTTCGCGACCGGGCTCCGACCCGGCCCGTCGTGGACCACCGCGACGCCGAGAGGAGTACCCGCGGGTGCCGACCGCTTCGACCCCTCCTCCTCCGTCACGAGGATCACGCAGGGCAGGTCCCGGACAGGCGGGCGACGACAGCCCGCGCCGGGCGCACCCCGGGCGCGACGGTCGGCGCGATCCGCAGGACCCGTGGCCACAGCCGGGCCGTGGCGACCGGCACGACTCCGGTCGCCGTCGCCCCCTGCGCACCGACGGGACCCCGCGCCCGAACCGGGCCGGGTCCCCGGACAGGGCCGAGTCCCCGAACGGAGCGCAGCCCGGCAGGCCGCGCGGCGCCGGGACGTCCCGCGGCCGCGACACACCCCGCGGCAGCGACACACCACGCGGCCGCGCCTCCGCACCGGCCCGCGCAGGAACGGGCGCCGACACGGCCGCGAGCAGCACCCCGGCGAGCAGCACCCCGACGAGGAAGACCACGTCGACCGGTGAGGACCGCCCGGTCCGCACCCCGCGCGACGACCGCACCGCCGACGGCCGGCCCGGCCCCGAACGCGACGGCCGGCCCGGCCCCGAACGCGACGGCCGGCCCGGCCCCGAACGAGACGGGCGGACGGGCCGCGACCGCGCGCCGGGGCGCGACCGGCCGACCGGGCGCGACCGCCGCCCGGCCGAGGACACACGGACGGAACGACCCCGCCGTCGCGACGAGGACGCCCCGGGTCCCCGCACCACCGGCACCCGAGGGCCCCGCACGCGGCCCGAGGCGAGAACCGCACGCGACGACGCCCCCGTCCGCCGGACCCCGTCGCCCGCGGGCCGCAGGTCGGGTCCCGGCTGGTGGCAGCCCCCGTCGATGCGCACCCGCGCCACCGACACCGGCCCCCGCCGCATCACCGCCGAGTCCCCCGACGGCGCCGACGCCGCCGCGACCCGCACCGGCAAGCGCCGCGCGTCGCGGCGTCGTGGCCTTGCGGAGACGCTGCGCGGCGGCCTCCGGCGTTCCAGCTCGCAGCACCTGCGCCCGCTCAGCACCGACGAGCGGCGCGCGCTGCGGCGTCGGCGGATCAAGTGGTCGATCATCGGGGGCGCCGCGACGGTGATCCTCGCGCCGGTGCTGCTGTTCGTCGTCGGCTACCTGATCTTCTCCGTGCCCACGCCGGACGAAGCGGTGAACAACCAGGTCGCGCTGGTGTCGTTCGACGACGGCACCCAGCTCGCCCGGCTGGCGCCGGAGCAGGGGAACCGGGTGAAGGTGCCGATCGAGCGCATCCCGGTGCAGGTGCGGCAGGCGGTGCTCGCAGCGGAGGACCGCACCTTCTACTCGAACCCCGGCTTCGACCTGACGGGCATCCTCCGGGCGGCGTGGAACCAGATGCGCGGCGGCGTGGGCGGCGGGTCGACGATCAGCCAGCAGTACGTCAAGACGACCCTGGTCGGTGACGAGGCGACGCTCTTCCGGAAGTGGAAGGAGATGATCGTCTCCGTCAAGATCAACCAGGAGCGGTCGAAGGACGAGATTCTGGGCGACTACCTCAACGCCATCTACTTCGGCCGCGGCGCGTACGGCATTCAGGCGGCGAGCCAGGCGTACTTCGGCAAGAACGTCGACCAGCTGACGGCGTCGGACGGGGCGCTGCTGGCGGGGCTGATCCAGTCGCCGTCGCGGTGGGACCCGGCGATCGACCCGGCGAAGTCGTTGCAGCGCTGGCAGTTCGTGATCGACGGGATGGCGTCGCAGGGCTGGCTCACGCCGGCGGAGAAGGCGCAGGCGGCGTTTCCGGAGACGGTGGCGCGCAAGGTCGTCGGCGGGGGTGCGCCCACCGACAGCCGCGGGCACGTCGTCAACGCGGTGCGCGACGAGCTGGGGGCCCTGGGCATCACGGACCAGGAGTTCAGCCAGGAGGGCCTGCGGATCACCACGACGATCGACCCGGAACGCCAGCAGGAGGCCGTCGACGCCGCGCACGCCGGGTTGGCGGGGCAGCCGGACAACCTGCGGTCGGCGGTGGTGGCGGTCGACCCCTCGACGGGCGGGATCACGGCATATTTCGGCGGCGACAACGGCGTGGGTCTGGATTACGCGAAGGTGCGCAAGCAGGCGGGGTCGACGTTCAAGCCGTTCGTGGTGCTGGCGGGGCTGATGCAGGACCCGCCGATCGGGCTCGGCGAGGTGTTCGACGGCAAGCCGGTGCCGGGCCTGCGCAACTCCGACGGCGCCGACTGCGACCGCTGCGACCTGAAGCAGGCCATGACGATCTCGAACAACGTCGTGTTCAACTCGCTGTCGAAGAGGATCGGCGCGCAGAAGGTCGCGGACGCGGCGCGGGCAGCGGGCATCACGTCGCCGCTGACGAACCCGGACGAGCGGATCGCGCTGGGCAACAAGGAGGTCACCCCGCTGGAGCTGGCGTCGGCGTACGCGACGATCGCCGACGGCGGGGTGTACCGGGTGCCGCACATGATCTCGAAGGTCGTGACGTCGGACGGGCGGGTGCTCTACGAGGCGCAGCCGTCGGACGGGGAGCGGCGGTTCCCGGAGCGGGTGGCGCGCAACGTCACCGAGGCGATGCTCGACGTCGCGGGCAACGACGGGCTGGACGTGCCGGGGGTGCGGCAGGTCGCGGCGAAGACGGGGACGGTGCAGTCGCGCTTCGCGGGGCAGAACAACGACGCATGGATGAGCGGCTTCACGCCGCAGGTGGCGGCGACGGTGTGGATCGGCACCGACATGAACACGCCGATCAGGACGGCGTCGGGCACGCCGATCTCGGGTGATTCGATGCCGGGCTCGGTGTGGCGCGACTTCATGACGGGCGCGGCGAAGAAGGACCCGCCGCCCACGTTCGCTCCCTACCACGCGATCGGTGAGCCGCCGTCGGACAAGCCGCCGGGTGTCGACCCGGAGACCCCGGTGACAACGACCCCGACGACTCCGGAGACCCCGACGACCGCACCGACCGCACCGACCGATGTCTCGAGCGTGCCGACCACCGGGCCACCGGACCCACGCGCGGTGGGCGGGGCACCCGTCGACCCCGCGGCGCCGTCGGCACCGCCGGTCACCACGACGACGCGCAGCACGTGCACGCTCGCGAATCCATGCGGTTGAGCCCGTCGTTCCGAGTGCCCGTCGGGCGCCGGGACGGCTACCGTGACGAGGTGGGTCTGCAGGGCGCCGAGGAGCGCCGGTTCGAGGTGGTGGCCTGGATGGCCGACCGCCGCATGGTGCTCTACGTCCCGGCCATCGAGGCCGCGACGAGCGTGCGGGACATGGCCGACGCGGACGAGGCGGCGCGCGGGCTGATCGCGGACCTCACGGGGATCGAGCCGGTCTCGATCCACTGCGACATCCGGGTGGGTCGCGCGGGCGGCGTCAGCGGCGCGGGCGGGGTCGGCGGCGGTGGTGGCCCGGTCGGTTACGCCGACTGACCGGCGCCGGGTCCGAGGCCGGCGAGCACGTCGTCGGTGACGACGAGGTCGGCCCGCGCGGTGGTGGCGGCGACGAGTGCGGCGTTGGGGCCGTCGACGTCGCGTACCCACGCGGTGGCGTGGTCGGGGTTCTTGCCGAACTCGACGTGGCGGGCGACGAGCCGGTCGAGCCGCGCGCTCTCGTCGGGCGCGCAGAACCAGACCTCGTCGAGGGCGTCGGCGACCGGACGCCAGGCAGGGTCGTCGAGCAGCAGGTAGTTCCCCTCGGTGACGACGAGCCGCACCGCGGGCGCGACGCCGATCACGCCGGCGAGGGGCTGCTCGAGGTCGCGTTCGAACTGCGGCGCCCACACGGTCACGGCGGGGTCGTCGGCGTGGAGCCGGCGGAGCAGGGCGGCGTAGCCGGCGGCGTCGAAGGTGTCGGGGGCGCCCTTGCGGCCCGCGCGGCCGAGCCGGTGCAGGGCGACGTCGGCGAGGTGGAAGCCGTCCATGGGGACGTGGGCGACCCACTCCCCCGGCGTCGCGCCGGGCGGCGGCACGTCGGCGAGCGCGGTGACGAGGGCGCGGGCCAGCGTGGTCTTCCCGGCGCCGGGGGCACCGGTGATGCCGAGGAGGGTGCGCCGGGTGCCGTCGCCTGCGAGGGCGAGTGCCCGTGCGGCGAGCTCGGCGAGTCTCATCGGGACGCGACTCTACGGGGCCGCACGTCGTAGGCTCGGGTCATGGTCGTCACCGCCGACGGGACCGCTCGCGACGTCGCCACGCGGATGGCCGAGGCCGCCGCTGCGTGGCTGGGGTCGCTCGACGCGACGCAGCGCGCCGTCGGGACGGGGGGCACCCCTGGTTCGGACGCCGAGGCCGACGAAGAACGGCTGCGTTGGTACTACACGCCGACCGACCACGGCGGTCTCACGCTCGGCGAGATGGCACCGGCGCAGCAGTCGCTGGCGATGCAGCTGGTCGCGTCGGGGCTGTCGACCGCGGGGTACGTGACGGTGTCGACGATCCTGGGTCTGGAGAACGTGCTCGACCACGTCGAGGGCTGGGGTGTCGACTGGGGACGGGAGCGCGGCCGCGATCCGCAGCGCTACTACCTGCGCGTCTTCGGTGAGCCCGGGCCGTCCGGGGCGTGGGCATGGCGGTTCGGCGGGCACCACGTCTCGCTGAACAACCTGGTCGTCGACGGCGCGGTCGTGTCGACGACGCCGTGCTTCCTGGGTGCCGACCCGGCGTCGGCACCGCTGCTCGGTCCGGCGCCGCTGCGCCCGCTCGCGGGGGCGGAGGAGCTGGCGCGGGAGCTGGTCCGGTCGCTTCCCGCCGACCTGGCGGCGGACGCGGTGCTGCTCGACCGGGCGCCGTCGGACATCGTCGGCGGGAACCGGCCGCGGATCGAGGTGGGCGACCGGATGATCCTGCTGACCGACATCTGGCGCGGCCGCTTCGCCGAGGAACGGCTCAACGACCGGCTCGCGAGGATGAGCGAGGGTGCGGAGAAGGCCAGCGGCTACGACGACACCGACCACGACACCCTCGCGCTGGGGGCGCCGCGGGGGGTGCCGGGCGCGGCGCTGGACTCGGGGGGGCGTGAGCTGCTGACGGCGTTGCTGTCGACCTACCTGGACCGGGTGCCCGACGGGCTCGCGGTGTGGCCGGACGTCGACGACGTGCACGTCGCCTGGGCCGGGCCGCTGGAGCGGGGGGCGCCGCACTACTACCGGCTGCAGGCGCCCCGGTTCCTCGTGGAGTACGACAACACACAGCGCCGGGCCAACCACGCGCACTCGGTGTGGCGCGACCCCGAGTCCGACTTCGGCCACGACGTGCTGGCCGCGCACCGGGCGACGCACCACCCGGCCTGACCCGGGCAGCGGTCGAACTGGGCTTGCAGTTGACGCTGCGTCAACTCCTACGGTGGGTCGCATGCGATGGTCCACGGCCGAGGTGGCGCGGATGGCCCGGGTCAGCTCACGGACGCTGCGGCACTACGACCACACCGGTCTGCTGCGGCCCGCCGACACCGGCCACGGCGGCATCCGGCTCTACGGCAGGGCCGAGCTGAGGCGGCTGCAGCACATCCTGCTGCTGCGCGAGCTGGGCCTGGGGCTGCCCGACATCGGCGCGGTCCTCGACGGCGACACCGACGAGACCGCGGCGCTGCGGCGCCACCACGAGCGGCTGCTGTCGGAGTCACGACGGCTGCGCACGCTGGCCGCGACCGTCGCTCGCACCATCGAGGAACGGGAGGGAGGTGAGGAGATGACAGCCGAGGAGCTGTTCGAGGGGTTCGGCAACGACCCGTACGCCGCCGAGGCGCGTGAGCGCTGGGGCGACACCGCCGCGGACTCGCAGCGGGAGGTCGCCGGCTGGGACGCCGACCGGCAGAAGGCGGTCATGGCCGAGGGTGCCGACGTCAACACCCGGATCGCGGCGCTCATGCACGCCGGCACGCCGGTCGACGACGCGGCCGTGCAGGCGGCGGTGGCCGACCATCACGCGTGGGTCCGGCACTTCTGGGAGCCCGACAGGCAGGCCTACATCGGGCTGGGTGAGCTCTACGTCGACGACCCGCGGTTCACCGCGTCGATCGACGAGACCGCGCCCGGGCTCGCGGTCTACCTGCGTGACGCAATGCGCGTCTACGCCGAGCGCGAGCTCTCCTAGAGGGTGCCGCGCGGGTCGGCACCGGTGCGCACGGCGAGCACGACGACGTCGTCACCGGTGTCGGCGGCGGTGTTGCGCACCAGCGCGTCGCAGAACCGCTCGATCGGCAGGTCCGCGACCGACTCGACGAGCCCGATCAGCGCGGCGGTCGCGACGTCGTCGGGATCGCGGCGGCGCTCGAAGAGGCCGTCGGTGTAGAGCAGCAGCGTCGACCCCGGCGCCAGCGCGATCTCGTGGTCGTGACGGCCGAGTCCCGCGTCGATCCCGAGGACGACGTCGACCTCGGTCTCGAGCGGGCGCGCGACCCCGTCGGGGCCGACGAGGATCGGCGTCGGGTGCCCGGCGTTGGACCAGCGGAACACCGGCGCGCCGTCGGCCCACAGCACCCGGCCGTACACGAGCGTCGTGAACCGGGTGACCTCGAGCCGGGACGCGACGCGGTCGAGCCGGTCGAGGACGTCGGACGGCTCGCGTTCGGTGTCGTAGGCCAGCGCGCGCAGCATGCTGCGCATCTGCCCCATGGTCGCGGCCGCGGTGAGGTCGTGGCCGGACACGTCACCGACGGCGAGCGCGAGGTCGCCGCCGGGCAGCCGGAACGCGTCGTACCAGTCGCCGCCGACCTGCAGCTCGGCGGCGGCGGGCAGGTAGCGGGCCTGGACCTCCAGGCCGGCGATGCCGATGTCGGCAGAGCGGGGCGGTTCGGTGAGCATCGCCGTCTGCAGCGCGAGCGAGACCTCGCGGGTGCGCTGCACGGTCCGGGTGTGCTCGACCGCCGCGGACACGCGGGCGGCGAGCTCGACGACGAGGGCGCGGTCGTCGTCGGTGTAGGCGGGTCGGTCGCCGCAGGCCAGGAACATGACGGCGGCGACGACCTCCCCCGCCGACACGACGGGCGCGGCGAGCGCGGAGTGCATGCCGGCGCGGTGGTCCCAGTCCCACATCTCGCCGGTGCCCGCCCACTCCTCGCGAGGCGGTTGCGGGCCGGTGTCGAGCACGGCGGTGCGGCCTCGGACGGCCCGCGACACCGGGTGGGCGGCGCCGAACACGAAGCGGTCCACCGCCGGGGGCGGCGGGTCGAGGCCGGGTGCGGTACGCGTCACCGACCGTGCCCCGGTGACGACGCCCGCCGTCCCGGGGGTGGTGTCGACGAGGTAGACCCGGCACAGGTCGGCGAACTCGGGGACGACGGTCTCGGCGAGCGCGGTGAGCTCGGCCTCGGGGTCGTGCGCGGCGTTGACGGCGAGCGTGGCCCGGGCGAGTACCTCGAGGCGCTGCCGGGCGCGGAACCCGGCATCGATGTCGCTCTCGGTGCCCACCCACTCGACGACCCGGCCGGTGTCGTCGCGCACTGCGACGGCCCGGGCGCGGTGCCACTTCCAGCCGCCGTGGGCGCTGCGCAGCCGCGCGGTGTGGGCGAACCCGCGCCCGGTGTTCACCGCGTCGAGCCATGCCGCCCGCTTGGAGGCACGGTCGTCGGGGTGGATGGCGTCGAGGAAGCCCCAGCCCAGGTACTCCTCGCGGGTCTGGCCGGTGATGGCGCGCATGCTCGGGGAGTCCTCGGCGGCGCTGCCGTCGGCGGCGCGGATCCACACGGCGGCGCTGGTGGCCTCGACGAGGCTCTGGTAGCGGACGAGCAGCCGCTGGCGCTCCGCGGCGACGTCGGCGAGCTGGTCGCGCGTCTGTTCGGCCTCGGTGACGTCGATGACGACGAGCCCGACCCCGATGACCGTCCCGGACTCGTCGCGCACCGGGTAGGCGTCCATCGTCCAGGACTGGTCGCGCCCGTGGCCGTGCCAGAGGCGGCCGCGGACCCGGTGCCGGGTGCGGGGGCGGCCGTCGGCGAGGACCTCGCGCAGCAGTGTGGCGACGCGGGCGCCGGTCTCGCCGTGCGCCTCGTCGGGGGTGAGCCCGAGCCGCTCCTCGACGGTGCCGCCGTCGATGGCCGCGATGTGGCCGTTTGCCCGCCGGAACCGCAGCTCCGTGTCGAAGTAGGCCAGGCCGACGGGCGCGGTCTCCCAGAGGGCGTCGAGCAGCGCGAACGCCTCGTCACCCAGCCGGGTCTCCGAGAGGTCACGCAGGACCCCGACGACGGCGGGCCCCGGCCCGGTTCGCGGCACGGCGCGGAACCACAGCACCCGCCCGGACGGGACGGCGGCAGGGAAGCGGCCCTCGACGCGGCGCCCGGCCCGCAGGTCGGCGAGCACGGCGGCGGCCGCGGTGGTGTCGAAAATCGCACCCCCGGGTGACGGGGTCGCCCCGAACCCGTTGCGCCCCATGACCTTGGCTGCCGACAGCCCGGTGAGCTCGGCGGCCACGGGATTCCAGACCAGCACGCAGCCGCTCTCGTCGAGGGCGAACAGCCCGACGGGTGCGGCGTCGATCATCGCGGCGGTCAGGCCGTCCGTTCCCTGCAGCGTCGCCTCCCCCGGCCGGACGCGCAGCGGGCGCGTCGGCCGCTCATCGTAGGGGTGCCGAGCTGCCTCGGACGAGCCCCGCAGGGGTGGCGTCCCTGCCGGTCGGACGCCAGGGTGGCCGCATGGAGCCGACCGCCGATCCACTCCCCCGCCTGCGCGCGCTGTGCATGGCGCTGCCCGAGGTCACCGAGAAGGTCAGCCACGGTGAGCCGACATGGTTCGTGCGCCGCGTGTTCGTCTCCTACGCCGACCACCATCACGACGACCGGCTCGGGTTCTGGTGTGCCGCACCGCCCGGCGCGCAGGACGAGCTGGTCGCGGCCGACCCGGAGCGGTTCTTCCGCCCGCCCTACGTCGGTGGCCGGGGCTGGCTCGGGGTGCGCCTGGACGTCGACGTCGACTGGGACGAGGTCGCGGAGATCGTCACCGACGCCTACCGGCAGATCGCGCCGAAGAAGCTGGTGGCACTGCTCGGCTAGAGTCGCCACCGTGCCAGTGCAGTTCCTCGACGTCGCCGGTGGGCGCGTGGAGTACGAGGACGTCCCGGGTTCCGGCCCCGCGATCGTGCTGCTCCACGAGGGCCTCGGCTCTGTGGGGCTGTGGCGGGGGTTCCACCACGACGTCGCCGCCGCGACCGGCCGCCGGACCGTCGTGTTCTCCCGGTTCGGTCACGGCCGCTCGTCCCCACCGGCGCGGCGGCGCCCGCTCGACTTCATGCACTCCGAGGCCGGCGACGTGCTGCCAGCCGTGCTCGACGCGCTCGACGTCGACTCCCCGGTTCTGGTGGGGCACAGCGACGGTGGCTCCATCGCGCTGCTCGCCGCCGCGTCCGGGATGCCGCTCGCGGGGGCGGTCGTCCTCGCGCCGCACGTGTTCGTCGAGGACGGTGGGCTGACCAACATCGTCGCCACCCGCGCCGCCTTCGACGAAGGCGACCTGCGGGCCAGGATGTCGCGGCACCACGACGACCCGGACGTCATGTTCGGCAACTGGGCCGGGGTGTGGCTCGACCCGGCGTTCCGGTCCTGGGACATCACCGCCGAGCTGGCAGGCATCACGTGCCCGGTGCTGGCTGTGCAGGGCACCGCCGACCCCTACGGCACCGTCGCGCACGTCGAGGCGGTGCGGGACCGGTCGTCGGGGCCTGTCGAGCTGCTGCTGCTCGACTGCGGGCACTCCCCGCACCTGGAGCGCCGCCCCGAGACGCTCGCCGCGGTGACCGCCTTCGTGGCGCGGCTCAGTGAGCTGTCCAGCCCGCCCACCGCGTCGGCGTGATCACCAGCACCGGCCCGGGCGGGCGGGCGTCGCGGTAGCGCGGGTACTTCGCGACGAGCGCGTCGAGTGCCGCTGCGCAGTCGCCCGCGTCACGGACCTCGGCGGTGCCGTCGATCCGCACCCACCACAGCCGGTCCCAGTCGTCGTCGTACCGGTCGACGAGCACGGCCACCCGCGGGTCGCGGTCGACGTCGGCGAGCCGGGCGAGCTTCCGGCCGCTCTTGGGTTTCACGTCGTCGACGGCGCTCCAGACCCGGCCGTCGAGCAGGACGAACGTGAACGGGACCAGCCGCGGGGTGCCGTCGGCGCGCAGGGTCGCGAGCCGGGCCACCGGAGAGGCCTCGACGCGGGTGCGCTGGTCGTCGTCGCTCATCGTGGGCACGGGCCCAGTGTGGCCCGGGTGGCTAGGCTCCGGCGGCATGGCACACCAGGCCGCCGTCCCCCTGGCCGAGGGGGCGTGGCGGATCCCCACGGTCCCGGGTCCCTGGCTCAACACCTTCGTGTTCGCCGACCCCTCCGACGCCGCCGGCAGGGCCGTGACGCTCGTCGACACCGGGTTGCCGGGCGGGCCGAAGCACGTCCTCGCGGGGCTCGCCGCGATCGGCAGGCAGCCGTCGGACGTGCGGCGCATCGTCGTCACCCATGCCCATCCCGACCACGCGGGTGGCGCCGCCGCGCTGGCGGAGACGACCGGCGCCCCGGTCGCGATCCACGGTGACGACGTGTCGTTCGCGCTGGCCGGCGCGGGCCCGCGGTTCGACCCGTCGACGCGTGGCGGGCGGCTCATGGCCCGGCTGGGGAGGGGGACCTTCCCGCCGGTCGCGGTGGCCGAGGAGCTCACCGACGGCCAGGTCCTCGACGGCGGCCTGTACGTGTTCGCGACGGCCGGGCACACGCCGGGCCATGTCGCGCTGCTGCACGGGCCGAGCGGGGTGCTGATGGTCGGGGACGCGCTGATGAACGTCGGTCGGATGCGGGTCTCGCCCGCCGCGCTGTGCTTCGACGCGCGGCGCTGCCGGGAGACGGTGCGCCGGCTCGCCGACGTCGACCACTCGGTGCTGGCGTTCAGCCACGGCCCGGCGGTCGACGACGGCGGGGCTCTCTCGGCGCACCTGTGGTGACGGTGCGGGAATGTCCGGGGCCCGCCTCCCGTTCCCACAACTAGTTGCACGCTCAACCGTTACGATCGATTCGTCTGGGAGGTCGTCATGCCGGCCATCACCGTCGCCGACGTCACCACGCTGGCCCGCGTCCCCGAACCGGGCCCGACCGACCTGGACCGCCGCGTCCGTTCGGTCACCACCGCACCCGTCGGGTACGAGGGCGAGGGCTTCCCCGTCCGGCGCGCGTTCGCCGGCGTCGACCTGCGCGACCTCGACCCCTTCCTGCACATGGACCAGATGGGCGAGGTCGAGTACGCCCCGGGCGAGCCCAAGGGCACGCCGTGGCACCCGCACCGCGGCTTCGAGACCGTCACCTACATCATCGACGGCACCTTCGAGCACATGGACTCCCACGGCGGCGGCGGGACGATCTCCGACGGCGACACCCAGTGGATGACCGCCGGCAGCGGCCTGCTGCACATCGAGCGGCCGCCGGAGGCCCTCGTCGCCAGCGGCGGGCTGTTCCACGGCCTGCAGCTGTGGGTGAACCTGCCCAGGGCCGAGAAGTGGGTCGAGCCCAAGTACCAGGACCTGCGCGCGGCCGAGGCCGCCCTGCTCACCTCGCCCGACGGCGGCGCCCTGATCCGCGTCATCGCCGGTGAACTGGCCGGGCACGCCGGACCCGGGTCGACCCGCACCCCGATGGCGATGATGCACGCGACGATCAGCCCCGGCGCCCAGCTGCGGCTGCCGTGGCGGCGCGACTTCAACGCGCTCGTCTACGTCATGTCCGGCGCGGGCAGCATCGGCCCCGACGCGCAGCCGATCGAGACCGGGCAGCTCGTCGTCCTCGGACCGGGCGACGTCATCACCGTCAACGGGGCGAACCACCAGGAGTCGCGGCTCGCGGGCCTCGACGTCGTGATCCTGGGCGGGCTGCCGATCCAGGAGCCCGTCGCCTGGGCCGGGCCGTTCGTGATGAACACGAAGGCCGAGGTCATGGCGGCGTTCGAGGACTACCAGAAGGGCAAGCTGGGCGTCATCCCCGCGACGTACGTGCCGCACGGCTCGCTGGGCGGGGCGACCTCATGACCGCTGCCGACACCGTGGTGGTCGACCGCCCGGAGCGGTCACGCTTCGAGATCCTCGTCGGCGACGAGGTCGCGGGCCGCGCCTTCTACCGGCTGCGCGACGGGCTCATCGTCTTCACCCACACCGAGGTCGACGACCGCTTCGGCGGTCGCGGCATCGGCGGGGCGCTGGCCCGTGCCGCCCTCGACGCCGCCCGGGCCCGCGGCCTGCGGGTCCGCCCGGACTGCCCCTTCATCATGGGCTGGATCGAGAAGCACCCGGAGTATCGCGAGCTCCTGTGAGCGGTAATGGTCGCCATGGCGACCACTACCGCTCACGACCCCGGTTCCCGACGGAGATCGTCGGTGGGCGGTCGTAGCCTGTCGGGGTGCTCGTCGTCCATGCCCTGTGGTCCCCCGGCCGGGGTGTGCTGCTGTGGGCCGAGGACGGCGAGCGCCCGGCCACCACCAGCGCCCGGTCGCTGCGCACCGCGCGGCCGCACCCGTTCGCGGCGATGTCCGGGGAGCTCGCGGCGCTGCACCCCGGCAAGGCCGCGTCGCTGGTCCTGCTGCTGCCGGGCCGCCCGTCGGGGCCGCTGGCCTCCCCCGAGCTGGTGCGGTCGGGTCCGGCGCGGCGTCCTCGGTCGGCGCCCGAGCTGCTGGCCTGGACGGTCCCGGCGCTGCAGGTCGACGCGGCCGAGCTGCGCGACCCCGACCCGGCGGTGCGCTACGGCTCCTCGGTCACACACCTGCGTGCGGTGCTCGACCTCGCCGAGGGCCTCGCCGCCCGCGGCCGCGTCCTGCCCGCGCTCTCCGACACCCGTGAGTCCCCCGGCGCGAGGGCGCCGCGGGCCCGCTGGCGGCCCGTCGTCCAGGGGCTCGACGCGGGGGCCTTCGACAGTCTCGTCGCCGCGCTCCCGCCGGTGGGCCGCGCCGAACGGCGACCACGCTCCGCGCCCGGCGCCCCACCCGACATGCACGGGCACGACCCGCACACCCTGCTCACCGACGCCGTCGGCGAGCTCGCCGACGCCGCGGTCCGCGACCGGCTGACCCGCGCCGACGAACCCGTCGACGTGCTCCCACCCCGCCGCGGCCGCGCCCCCGCCGTCACCCCCGCCACCGAGGCGTGGCTCACCGCGCTGGTCACCCCGGACGACCGTGTCGGTGGCGCCGCCGGCATCGGCCGCTCCGAGCTCGACGAGCTGACACGTGCCGTCGCGGCCTGGGACGACGTGGGCGCCGAGGCGGCCGGGCCGGCACGGGCGTCGTTCCGGCTCGCCGAGGTGAAGGTCCTCGACGACCCGGCCGACCCCGACGCGCCCAGCACCGACCAGACGGGCGACGGCACCCGCTGGGAGCTGCAGTTCTCGTTGCGCTCCACCGAGGACCCGAGCCTGCTCGTGCCCGCCGCCCGCATCTGGGACGGGGCCGGCACCACCCTCACCCGGCTGATCGGCGAACCGCAGGAGCTGCTCCTGGCCGAGCTGGGCCGCGCCGCGCTCGTCTATCCGCGGCTCACCCGGGCGCTTCGCTCGGCGTGCCCGGAGATGCTGGCGCTCGACGTCGACGGCGCCGCGGAGTTCCTCACCGACGTCGCGGGCCGGTTGCTCGCCGAGGGGTTCGACGTCGAGCTGCCCGCCGGGTGGGACGGCAGCCGCCGGCTCGGGCTGCGGCTGTCGGCGAGCTCCACGGCGGCACCGGGCGTCGTCACCCGGGGCGGGCTGGGCCGCGAGGAGCTGGCCGCGTTCCGCTGGCACCTCGCCGTGGGCGACGACGTGCTCGACGAGGACGAGATCGCCGAGCTGGTCGCGACGAAGGCGCCGCTGGTGCGGCTGCGCGGGCAGTGGGTCACGATCGACCGCGAGCAGCTGCGCACCGGCCTGGAGTTCATGCGCCGCAACGCGAACCGGCGGCGTCCGACCGCCGGGGAGGTCGTCGCGATGGCGGCGGCGCCGCCGGCCGACGTGCCGCTGCCCGTTGTCGGCGTCGACGCCACGGGATGGCTGGGCGACCTGCTCGACGGGTCGGCCGAGCACACCCTGGCCCCGGTCGAGCCGCCGGCGTGGTTCACCGCGACGCTGCGGCCCTACCAGCAGCGCGGCGTGTCGTGGCTCGCGTTCCTGGGCGGGCTGGGCCTCGGCGCGTGCCTGGCCGACGACATGGGCCTGGGCAAGACGGTGCAGCTGCTCGCCCTCGAAGCAGCCGAGCGCGATGCGGACACTCACGGGCCCACGCTCCTCGTGTGCCCGATGTCGCTGGTCGGGACGTGGGAGCGGGAGGCCGCCCGGTTCGCGCCGCGGCTGCGGGTCCTCGTCCACCACGGGCCCGACCGCACGTCGGGCGACGAGTTCGTCGCGGCCGCCGCCGGCGCCGACCTGGTCGTCACCACCTACGGCACCGTCGTGCGCGACGCCGCCCTGCTCGAACCGTTCGACTGGCACCGGGTCGTGCTCGACGAGGCCCAGATGGTCAAGAACAGCCTCGCCGCGTCGTCACGCGCTGTCCGCCGGCTGAGCGCCGGGCACCGCATCGCGCTCACCGGCACCCCGATGGAGAACCGGCTGGCCGAGCTGTGGTCGGTCATGGACTTCCTCAACCCCGGCATGCTCGGCAGCCCCGAACGCTTCCGGCAGCGCTTCGCCATCCCCATCGAGCGCTACGGCGACGACGAGTCCGCCGCCCTGCTGCGCCGCATCGTCCGCCCCTACCTGCTGCGCCGCGTGAAGACCGACCCCGGCGTCATCGACGACCTGCCGGAGAAGATCGAGATCACCCAGCACTACCGGCTCACCCGCGAGCAGGCGTCGCTCTACCGCACGGTCGTCGACGACATGCTCGAACGCATCGAGGGCAGCGACGGCATCGCGCGGCGCGGCAACGTCCTCGCCGCGATGGCCAAGCTCAAGCAGGTGTGCAACCACCCGGCACAGCTGCTGCACGACGGCTCCCCCATCGGCCACCGCTCCGGCAAGGTCGTGCGGCTGGAGGAGATTCTCGAGACGATCCTCGCCGAGGGCGACAAGGTGCTGTGCTTCACCCAGTACGCCGAGTTCGCGTCGATGCTGGTGCCGCACCTGTCGGCCCGGTTCGACCAGGAGATCCTGTACCTGCACGGCGGCACCCCGAAGAAGCGGCGCGACGAGATGGTCGAGCGGTTCCAGTCCGACGACGGGCCGTCGATCTTCCTGCTCTCGCTCAAGGCCGGCGGGACCGGGCTGACGCTCACGGCGGCGTCGCACGTCGTGCACCTCGACCGCTGGTGGAACCCCGCCGTGGAGAACCAGGCCACCGACCGGGCGTTCCGCATCGGGCAGCGGCGCAACGTGCAGGTCCGCACCCTGGTGTGCCGGGGCACCGTCGAGGAACGCATCGACGAGCTGATCACGTCGAAGAAGGCCTTGTCGGGCAAGGTGATCGGCGACGGCGAGAACTGGGTGGGCGACCTGGCCGACCTGTCGACGGCGCAGCTGCGCGAGGTGTTCGCCCTGGGTGGCGAGGCGCTTGCCGAGGACGGACCCACCGACGACGACTCGTCCGGCCGCAACGGAGAGGTGTCCCGTGGCGCGTGAGCCCGACCCGTTCTGGTGGCGCGACGCCGAGGCCGGCGGCAAGCCGCGCAAGGTCACCGGCGGCATCCAGATCCACGCCACCCGCGGCGCCGTCGCCCGCTCGTGGTGGTCGGCCCGGTTCCTCGAGGTGCTCGAGCAGGTCGTCGCCGGCGGCCGGATGGCGCGCGGGCGCAACTACGCCCGCGCCGGGCAGACGCTGGAGCTGCGGGTCGACCCCGGCTCGGTGACGGCGAGCGTGCAGGGCAGCCGCGAGCAGCCGTACCGGGTGCGGATCGGCGTCACCACATACGGCAAGCCCGAGTGGACGCGCGTCGAGGAGGCCCTTGCGGCCGACGCCTGGTACGCGGCCGCGTTGCTGGCCGGGTCGATGCCACCGGAGATCGAGGGCCTGTTCGCCTCGCTCGGGCTGGCGCTGTTCCCGGCCGATGCCCGCGACCTGGTGATGGACTGCTCGTGCCCCGACCACGCCGTGCCGTGCAAGCACCTGGCGGCGGTGTTCTACCTGCTCGCGGAGCGGTTCGACGCCGACCCGTTCGAGGTCCTCGCGCTGCGCGGGCGCGACCGGGAGACGCTGCTGGCCAACCTGCGCGCCCGTCGCGCGGCCGCTGCCTCCGTCGACGCACGTGACGAGGTCCCGGCGCCGGAAGGACCCACCGCTGTCCCGCTCACCGAGGTGCTCGACGCGTTCTTCACCGCCGGCCCGGGCCTCGACGACGCGCGCCGCGTCGTCCCGGTGCCGACGGCGCCGGATGCGCTGCTCGACCAGCTGCCGCCGTTCGCGATCACCGTGCGCGGGAAGCAGGTCGTGGACCTGCTGCGCCCGGTGTACGAGGTGCTGGCGGCACCCGGCCCCGAGGCGGAGTGATCCGTCAGGCCGTGGCGCCGCGCGCGGTCCCGGTGCTCGCGCCGTGCAGCTTGCCGGTGCGCATCGCCCAGCGCTCGAACCACAGGGTGAACAAGGGCGGGATGCTCGCGGCGAGCGCGACCAGCGTCGTGACGACCGACCAGCCGAGCCGGCGGGCCGCGACGAGGGTGACCACCAGGTAGGCGACGAACAGGGCGCCGTGGATCGGGCCGAAGATCTTCACGCCGATGTCGTCGAACACGACGACGTACTTGAAGAACATGCCGACGAGCAGCCCCGTCCAGGAGCAGGCCTCGGCGATCGCGATCGCGCGGAAGGCGCGGGCGGGTCCGGGGAGGGCGGTCGGGGAGGTCATCGGCTCGGCTCCAGGCTCGGGGTCGGCGGCGGCTGCCTCCACTGTGCCCGACGCCGGACCGGAGCCTTCTACCGGGTGTCGAACTTCTCGTCGCGATCCCTGCCGCGCGTCCTGCCAGGCCGCGACGACGTCGTCGGCACGCACCGGCGCGAGCGGCACCTGCGGCGGGGTCGGCGCGAGCAGCCAGGCTGCGACCCGCTTGTTCAGATCGGAGACCACCGCCCGGACCGCCGCCTCGTCGGGCAGCGGCGTCACCGTCTCCGGCAGGCGCTGGATCTCCTTGCGCAGCAACAGCGACGTCGGCAACAGAGCGTCACCGGAGAGGCCTTCGCGCTCGATCCAGCCGCGCACCCACCAGCTGTCGTCGTCGGGCCCGTCGAGGCGCAGGGGCTGTCCCTTGCCGGGGAGGTCGTCGAACGCGCCGCGCTCGGCGGCCAGCCGGATCTGTTCCTCGACGACGGACTCGTGCCGCTCGCGCACCCGCGCCTCCCCCTGTGTCCCGTCCCCGAGGGTAGGCGCAGACGGGCTCAGGCCAGGTCGGCCAGGGCGACGTCCAGGTCGGCCAGCCTCGCCGGCTCCGGCCTCGCGCGGGCTCGGACGAGCCGGCCCACGTGCTCGGTCACGTCCCACACGTTGACGTTCATCGCCGCCGCGACACCGCCGTCGACCAACCAGAACGCGACGAACTCGCGCGCGTCGAGATCACCGCGGACGACGAGCTCGTACGGCTGCGCCGGGTCGAACCAGCCGGTGAACTCCATCCCGAGGTCGTACTGGTCGGTGTAGAAGTACGGCGGCCGGTCGTAGGACGCGTCGATACCCAGGGCTGTCCGGGCCGCGACCGCGGGCTGGTTGAGCGCGTTGGCCCAGTGCTCGACGCGGATCCGCCGGCCGATCCCCGGGTGCCACGCGTTGGCGATGTCGCCGACGGCCAGCACGTCCGGGTGGGAGCTGCGCAGGTGTTCGTCGACGAGGACGCCGTTGTCGACGTCGAGCCCGGCGGCAACCGCTGGTTCGACGTTCGGCTGTGCCCCGATGCCCACGAAGACCACGTCGGCCGGCAGGGCTGCACCGTCGTCGAGGTGCACGACGTTGCCGTCCCCACCGGCGACGACGTCGCGGACCTGGCGGCCGAGGCGCAGGTCGACGCCGCGGGCGTGGTGCAGGTCGGCGAACACCCGGGCGATCTCGGGCCCGAGGATGCGCACGAGCGGCAGCTCGGTGACCTCGACGACCGTCACGTGCGATCCCGCCGCCACCGCCGCGGCCGTGGTCTCCAGGCCGATCCAGCCGGCGCCGACGATCACGACCCGGGCCCCGGGGCGCAGGGCTTCGCGCAGCCGGTCGCTGTCGACGACGTCGCGCAGGTGGTGCAGCCCGGCCGCGTCGGCGCGGGGCAGGTCGAGCCGGCGCGCGCGGGACCCCGTCGCGAGGACGAGCGTGTCGTAGCGGAGCCGCTCGCCGTCGGCGGTGCCGACCCGGTGCGCGTCGGCATCGACGTCGGTGACGGGCGACCCGAGCCGCAGGTCGATCCCGTTGTCGGCGTACCACTGCCGCGGATGGACGTCGATCGACTCCCGCGCGTCGGCGCCGTGCAGGTAGCCCTTCGACAGGGCCGGCCGCTCGTAGGGCACGTCGGTCTCGGCGCCGACGAGCGTGATCGCGCCGTCGAACCCCTCGGCACGCAGGGCCTCGGCCGTCTTCGCCGCGGCCAGTCCACCGCCGGCGACGACGACCCTCCGCTCAGCCATGGAACCCACCCGGCCGCGGCATCGTCAGCGCCAGGAACTCCGAGCGCGAGCGCGGGTCCTCGCGCAGGGTGCCCAGCAGCGTCGACGTGATCGTGCTCGTGCCCTCGCTGCGGACCCCGCGAAGCGACATGCACATGTGCTCGGCCTCGACGACGACCCCGACGCCGCGCGGCGCGAGGTGCTCGTCGAGCCAGTCGGCGACCTGCTTGGTGAGCCGTTCCTGCACCTGCGGGCGGCGGGCGAACAGCTCGACGACCCGGGCCAGCTTGGACAGGCCGAGGATGCGCTTGCCGGGGAGGTACCCGACGTGGGCGACCCCGACGAACGGCAGCATGTGGTGCTCGCACACCGACGCGACGGGGATGCGCCGGGCGAGGACGAGCTCGTCGTAGCCCTCGTCGTTGTCGAAGGTCGTGAGGTCGAACGAGCGCGGGGCCAGCATCTCGGCGTAGGCGCGGGCCATCCGACCGGGCGTGCCCGCGGTGGCCTCGCCGTCGGTGGGGACACCGAGCGCGGTGAGAAAGTCACGGGCGGCGCGTTCGGCACCCACCAGATCGACGCCGGCCTCGGGCGCGGTGACGCGCAGCGGCCGCACGACGGCATCGGCCCGGGGGTCGGCCAGGCTGTCGGCCAGGGCGAGGTCGGGAGTCGTCACGGAATCCTCCGGCTCTATCGGACGCGAGACTGGACGTTAGAACCGGCCACCCTCTAATGTCAACGTGCCTGTCCGTTAGAAGGAGGTGTCGTGGATGTCCGACATCGAGACCGTCAGCGCCCTCGCCGAACCGCAGCGCCGCCGCCTCTACTGCTACGTCGTCGCCCAGCCCGACGCCGTCAGCCGCGACCAGGCCGCCACCGCGACAGGGCTACCCCGGCACACCGCCAAGTTCCACCTCGACCGGCTCGTCGACGACGAGCTGCTCGTCGCCGAGTTCCG
>MEGH01000036.1:0-44274 GCA_001725415.1 Pseudonocardia sp. SCN 73-27 | reverse complement strand
CGTCGACGACGAGCTGCTCGTCGCCGAGTTCCGCAGGCTCGGCACCCGCCGCGGCCCCGGCGCCGGCCGGCCCACCAAGCTGTACCGCCGCTCCGCCCGCGAGTTCGAGGTCAGCCTGCCCGAACGCCGCTACGACCTCGCCGCGTCAGTGCTCGCGGCCGCCGCCGAGGACACCCTCGGCCACGGCACCCACCTGGCCGACGCCGTCCGCACGGCCGCCGCGGCCGCCGGCACCCACGCCGCCCGCACCTGCGACGGCGACGTCCTCGCGACGCTCGCCGGTCTCGGCTTCGAACCCCGCACCGACGCCGGCGTCACCACGCTGGTCAACTGCCCGTTCCACCGGCTCGCCACCGCCCACCCCGCCCTGACCTGCGGCATGAGCCTCGACCTGGTCCGCGCCGTGCTCGACGCCCGCGACGAACCCACCGACCGGGCCGTCCTCAACCCCGGACCCGACCGGTGCTGCGTGGTGCTGCGCGCCCCGGGCCCCGGCGCTGCGTCCGCCCAGGGTCAGGACGTGCCGCCCATCAGGTAGCGCGGGTCCGGCGGCGGCAACGGCGCCGGCGGCTGCCCGGCCAGGATGTCGCCGACCCCCTGGTAGAACGTCCGGGCGGGCACCTTGCCGCCGTAGATGTTGCCCGACCCGCAGCTGTAGGGCGGGCTGCCGTCGCAGATCGGCCGCGGGGAGCTGCTGTCGTCGAACACGATCGACGCGCCCGCCAGTTGCGGCGTCGCCCCGACGAACGCCGCCGACTTGTACTGCTGCGTCGTCCCCGTCTTCGCCGCGACCGGCCGGTCCCAGCCCATCGCCCCCGCCGCCGCCGCCGACGTGCCACCCGGGCCGTCGTCCTGGCTGAGCGCATTCATCATGCTGTCGGCGATCCCCGGGTCGAGCACCTGCTTGCACTGCGGCTGCGTCACCGTCACCGGCGCCCCGGACCGGTCGGTCACCGACACCAGCGGGCTCGGCGGGCACCACGTGCCGTGGCTCGCCAGCGTCGCCATCACGTTGGCCAGCTCCAGCGAGCTCGTCGGGGACACGCCGAGGGTGAACGACGCCTGCCGCTGCGACTTCGCGACGTCCCCGATCGACTGCGAGCCCTGCGCACGCGTCGCCGGTGTCGTCGCGAGCGAGGTCAGCCCCAGCCGCTCCGCCATGTCGACGACCGGCGGGATGCCCGTCGACTCCTCCAGCTTCACGAACGCCGTGTTCGGCGACTCGGCGAGCGCCTGGGTGAGCGAGAGCTGCGGGGCGTAGGTGCCGTCGTTGCGGACCGGGATCGGGGTGCCGCTGGGGCCCCGGTAGATCGGTGAGGTGTAGCCGCTGGCGGGGACGTCGATGATCGAGTCGATGCCGAGCCGGCCCTGCTCCAGCGCCGTCGCCGCGGTGAAGATCTTGTAGACCGACCCGGCGCCCATGTTCTCCGGAACGTAGGGCAGGCCGTAGCTCGACTCCCCCGGCTTGTTGCCGTAGGTGCGGTTGGCCGCCATGGCCACCACCTGATGGCCGTCGGTACCGGGCTTGACCACCGAGATCACGTCGGCGACGTGCGGCTGCGTCGGCGGGACCTGGCCGTCGACGGCCGCCTTGAGCTTGTCGAGCGCGCCCCGGTCCAACGTCGTCCTGATCGTGTAGCCGCCGGAGTCCAGCTGGTCCGCGGTGATGCCCGACTGCTCCAGGTACGACAGCACGTACGCGCAGAAGAAGCCCGCGTCGCCAGCGCCGATGCAGCCCTCCGCGGGCGCCGCCGGCGTGGCCTGCACCCCCAGCGGCGACTGGAGTGCTGTGTTCGCCTGGTCGGGCGTGATCGAGCCCTGGTCGCGCAGCTGACCGATCACGACGTCGCGACGCCCCTTCGCCGCGTCGGGGTGCAGCAGCGGGTCGTAGTCCGACGGGCTCTGCACCATCCCCGCCAGCAGCGCCGCCTGCGGCACCGTGAGCTGGTCGGCGGTCGTCCCGAAGTAGATGCGCGCCGCGGCGCCGATGCCGTAGGCGCCGTTGCCGAAGTACACGACGTTGAGGTAATCGGCGAGGATGTCGTCCTTGCTGACCTTGTGGTCGAGGCTGATCGCGAGCTCGGCCTCCTTGAGCTTGCGCGCGTAGCTCGGCGCCACCGCGGCTCTGCGCTGGGCGTCCGTGGTCGCGGCGACGTAGAGGTCGTAGTTCTTCACGTACTGCTCGGTGAGCGTCGACGCGCCCTGCCTCGCGCCGCCGTTGGAGTTGTTGACCAGCGCCCTGGCCGCGCCGAGGGGGTCGAACCCGCCGTGCTCGTAGAAGCGTTTGTCCTCGATCGCGACGATCGCCGCCTTCATCGCCGGTGATATCTGCGCCGCTTTCACCGGCACCCGGTACTGGTCGAAGAGATAGGCGATCGGATTTCCCGCGGAATCGGTGACGGTCGACGCCGCCGGCAGCACTCCCGACTCCAGATCGCTCGTCGACCCGACCGCGGATTCCACGACCTGCCCCGCGAAGGCGCCCGCGCCGCCGACGACCGGGAACACCATCGCCGCGAGCACGAGGCCCGCCGCCACGATCATGACGACGAGCCTGCCCAGCAGCTTCCGCGCACTCACCGTTGCGTGTCTACCAGGCGGGGACCGTGTGACGACGTCCGCCCACGGCGGGTCGCGGCCCTGTCCGAGACGAACTCCCGAAAGCGGACTCCGCCGCCCATCACACATTTTCCGGACCTGGCGACAGGATTCACCGGACCATTGTCAGAATGCGGGACGAATGGCCTGAGAACCCTCTGAGAATTGCCGGTCCGATGCATGAGCGATTCACAGGAAGAGGCACACTGACCGGCATGGGTGAGCTGAGCTGGTGGCACTGGCTGATCGTCATCGGGGTGGCGGTCCTGCTGTTCGGGGCGAAACGGCTCCCCGACGCCGCCCGCAGCCTCGGCCAGTCGACCCGCATCTTGAAGGCCGAGCTGCGCGCGCAGGACGGTTCCGACGCCCCCGCGCCCCCTTCGGCCCCTCCGCAGCCCGCCGCCCCCCAGCCCGCCACCCCCCAGCCCGCCACGGACGCCAAGCCCCCCGGCAGCTGACCGCCGACCCGCGCGCAACCTCCCTGCTGCGACCCGCCGCCGGGACGACCGTGAGGTTGCGCCGGGGTCAGGGTCTCAGCGCGGGATGCGGCGCCACACCGCGCGCGGCAGCAGGCGCATCCCGAAGAACACCGGCCGCAGCACCGCGGGCACCCACAGCTCCCGGCGCCTCTTCGCCAGCGCCGCGACCGTCGCGTCGGCGACCTGCTGCGGTGTGCTCGACAACGGCGCCGGTGTCATCCCCGCCGTCATCCGCCCGACGACGAACCCCGGCCGCACCAGCAGCGTCCGGACGCCGCTGCCGTGGAGGGCGTCGGCCATGCCGCTTGCGAAACCGTCGAGACCCGCCTTGGCCGAGCCGTACACGTAGTTGGCCCGCCGCACCCGCCACCCCGCCACCGACGAGTACACGACGAGCGTGCCGGTGCCCTGCGCGCGCAGCACCTGCGCGAGGTGGGTGAGGACGTGCACGTGGGCGACGTAGTCGGTGTGGACGATCTCGACGGCGTGGGCGGCGTCGGTCTCGGCGCGGGCCTGCTGCCCGAGGATCCCGAAGGCGACGACCACGGTGTCGAGGCGGCCGTGGCGGGCGACGAGCTCGTCGATCAGCGGCCGGTGGGAGGCGAGGTCGTCGGCGTCGAACTCGACGCGCTCGACCTCGGCGCCACCCGCACGGACGCGGCGTTCCTCGTCGTCGAGGTCGTGGCTGCGGCGCGCGGCGAGCACGACCGTCCCCGCTCCTGCGGCCGAGAGCCGTTCCGCGACGGCCACACCGATCTCGCTCCGGCCACCGAGCACGAGCACCGTCGATCCCGATCTCACGGGGGCAGTGTCCCGGGCCGGGTGCCGGACGCGGCCGCCGGGGCGGTGCGGGGACTAATCTGTGTGCGATCGCCGACGTCGCCGATCGGCCCCGACCGCGCGCCCCTCGAGGAGAGCCGTGCCCGATGTTGTGTTCGACGTCCGCTGGCCCGACGGGTCGACGCAGTCGTTCTACTCGCCGTCGCTGATCGTCAAGGACTACTTCGAGGCGGGCGCGGAGTACACGCTCGCCGACTTCGTCGCGCGCACCCGCGAGGCGATGACGCTGGCCGACGAGCGGGTCCGCGCCAAGTACGGGATGGGCTGCTCGGAGTCGGCGATGACGCTCGCGGGCGTCGAGTACGGCGCGCGACGGTTCGCGAAGCGTGCGGAGACCGAGAACGGCGCGGACACGGGCGCCGACGCCGGGAAGGTCACGATCGAACGCTTCCGCAGCTGGGGCCCGCCGCAGGGGTACTGATCGCGGGCGGGCGCGGCGGTGCGCATACTCCGGGAATGCCCGCACCCGCACGCCGCGCCGCCGTGCTCGGCTCCCCCGTCGCGCACTCGCTCTCCCCTGTCCTGCACCGGGCCGCCTACGACGCGTTGGGCCTCGACGGCTGGGAGTACGGCCTGCACGAGTGCGACGAGGCCGGGCTGCCCGGTTTCGTCGACGGCCTCGACGCCGCGTGGGTGGGGCTGTCGCTGACGATGCCGCTCAAGCGGGTCGCGATCGACGTCGCCGACCGGGTGTCGGAGCTGGCCACGGCCACGGGTGCGGCGAACACGCTGGTGTTCGGCGCCGACGGCAGGTTCGCCGACAACACCGACGTCGCCGGGATCGTCGAGGCGCTCCGGGATGCGGGCGTGGCCACGGCGCGCGACGCCGTCGTCCTCGGCGCCGGTGGCACCGCCCGGGCGGCGCTGGCGGCGCTGCGGGAGCTGGGCGACCCGGCGCCGCGGGTGCTGGTGCGCGACACCGGGCGGGCCGCGGCGCTGCGCGAGGCCGCGGAACGCCTGGGCGTCACCCCGGACGTGCGCGCCGATCTCACCGATCCGGCCGACGCGGCGAAGACGCTCGCGGGCGCCGGGGTGGTGATCTCGACGCTGCCCCACGGCGCGGCGGACGGGCTCGTCGGGACGGCGTGGTCGTCGTCGACGGCGGTGCTCGACGCCGTGTACGCGGGCTGGCCGACGCCGTTCGCCGCGTCGGCGGCCGCGGCGGGCTGCCGGGTGGTGAGCGGGCTGTCGATGCTGCTGCACCAGGCCGTCGAGCAGGTCACGTTGATGACGGGGCGCCCCGGACCGGTGGAGCCGATGCGGGCCGCACTGGAGGGCGCGGTGAGCGCACGTGCCTGAGAACCCGGACGTCTACACCCACGGCCACGCCGACAGCGTCCTGCGTTCGCACCGGAACCGGACCGCGGCCAACTCCGCCGCCTACCTGCTCCCCCACCTGCGGCCGGGCCTGTCGCTGCTCGACGTCGGCAGCGGGCCGGGGACGATCACCGCCGACCTGGCTCGGCTCGTGGCACCGGGGCCGACGCTGGGCATCGAGCCGGTGGAGGACCCGCTCGCCGAGGCCCGCGCGACGGGCGCCGGGATCGCGACGCTGCGGTTCGAGGTCGCCGACGTCTACCGGCTCGACCCGGCGGCCGGCCGCTACGACGTCGTGCACGCCCATCAGGTGCTGCAGCACCTCACCGACCCGGTCGCGGCGCTGCGCGCGATGGGGTCGGTGCTCACCGACGACGGGGTCGTCGCGGTCCGCGACGCCGACTACGCCGCGATGACCTGGTTCCCCGCCGACGAGCGGCTCGACGCGTGGCTCGCCACGTACCGGGCGGTCGCGAAGTCGAACGGGGCCGAGCCCGACGCGGGCCGTCGCCTGTACGCGTGGGCGAGGAAGGCCGGGTTCGCCGAGGTCACGGCGTCGGCGTCGGTGTGGTGCTACGCGACGCCCGAGGAGCGGGCCTGGTGGGGCGGCGCCTGGGCCGAGCGGATCACCCGCTCACGGGTGGCGGAGCAGGCCGTCGAGCGCGGGATCGCCGACCGGGGCGACCTGGAGGAGATGTCGGCCGGCTGGCGCGCCTGGGCGGCCGATCCCGACGGCTGGTTCGCCCTGCTGCACGGCGAGGTCCTTGCACGTCGGCCCTCGTGAGCGGCGATGGTCGCCATGGCGACCATCGCCGCGCACAGGCTCTGTGGGGCCGGGCGGGCCAGGTCCGAGTCGCTGATCTGCATGACGTCCTCGAGGAACCGGAAGCTCACCGAGGGCGCGTCGGCGAGCACTGCCATGGCCGCGGTCGTACTCGGCGAGCCCGCCGGTGACGAGCACGAACGCGGCCGCCGCCGGAGGACCGGTCCACCTCGCGCGGTCACGGCGTCGGTACCGTGGCGGACACAAGGGCGTCGACGAGCAGGGGCGAAGCGTGATGAGCGGTACCGGACCGGCCGACCAGACCGAGCCGCGCGGGCTGGGCGAGGGCTCGACGCAGGTCGTTGCGGCCACCGTCATCGCTGTCGCGGGCGTCGTCGCCGGCTACTTCATGCCGCTCGCCGGATACGCGTTCGGTCTGGCGGCGATCGTGCTGTCGTTCCTGTCCCGCCGCCGAGGCGCGGGCAACCGCTTCGTCATCCCACTGATCATCGGCCTCGGCGCCATCGCGATGGGTGTCGTCATGCAGATGCACTACGCATCGCTCTCCTGACAACGAAACGGCCCACGTGGTACTACCATCGGGCAATAGCTCTGTCACGGAGGTAGAGTCGCCGGCATGACCCCTCCCCGCGGCGACGAGCTGATGGCCGCCGTCGTCGGCCTGCGCCGGGTGGTCCGCCGCCGGGTGCGCGAGAGGTCGCACGATCCCGTCCTGCTGCGCGGGGCGCAGCTGGAGCTGCTGCAGCTCGTCGAGTCCGAGCCCGGCGTCGGCGTCGCCGCCGCGGCACGGGGCCTGCATCTGGCGGCCAACACCGTCAGCACCCTGGTCAACCAGCTCGTCGCAGCCGATCTCCTGCACCGCACCCCCGATCCCGCCGACCGGCGCGCCGCCCGCCTGCAGCTCACCGACGCCGCCCGGGCCAGGCTCGCCCGGTGGCGCGCCGCCCGCAGCGCGCTCGTCACCGCGGGCATCGCGGAACTCTCCGCCGCCGAGCAGTCCGCCCTCTCCGCGGCCCTGCCCGCGCTCGCGCGGCTCACCGACGTGCTCGCCGAGAAGGAGACCGGATGACAGGCGACCCCGCCGTCCGCTGCACCGGACTGCGTCAGCAGTTCGGCGACACCGTCGCCGTCGACGGCCTCGACCTGGAGGTCCGCCCCGGCGAGGTGTTCGGCCTGCTCGGCCCCAACGGCGCCGGCAAGACAACCACCATCCGCATGATCACCACGCTGCTGCCCGCACCGCCGGGGGCGATCGAGATCTTCGGTGTCGACGTCGCGCGCCGCCGCAGCGCCGTTCGTCGCATGCTCGGCTACGTCCCCCAGCAGCTCTCGGCGGACGGCACACTGTCCGGCCGTGAGAACGTCGCCCTGTTCGCCCGGCTCTTCGACGTCCCGCGCCGCGAGCGCACCGCCCAGGTCGACGCGGTGCTCGACGCGGTCGACCTGCTCGACGTCGCCGACAAGCAGGTCAAGACCTACTCCGGCGGCATGGTGCGGCGCCTCGAGCTCGCGCAGGCCCTGGTCAGCGCGCCTCGGGTGCTGGTGCTCGACGAGCCGACCGTCGGGCTCGACCCCGTCGCCCGCGACGGCGTGTGGGAGCGCATCACCGCGATCCGCGAGGCCACGGGCATGACCGTCCTGGTCACCACGCACGCCATGCAGGAGGCCGACACCGAGTGCGACCGCATCGCGCTGATGCACCGGGGCCGCATCCGCGCGCTCGGCACGCCCGCGGAGCTGCGCGGCGCGATCGGGCCCGACGCGACCCTCGACGACGTGTTCCGCCACCACACCGGCGACACCCTCGCCGA
Source organism: Pseudonocardia sp. SCN 73-27 (assembly GCA_001725415.1). GTDB lineage: Bacteria > Actinomycetota > Actinomycetes > Mycobacteriales > Pseudonocardiaceae > Pseudonocardia. Next base: position 36,445 of record MEGH01000036.1, on the reverse strand, counting down.
CCGATCCGGAGGACTGCGCGATGTCCGTGCTGCCCGTCGCACCGCCGGCCGCCTCGGCTGAGGACCCCGGCCCGCTCGGCATCCTCGCGACCGCGGTCCGCCGCGTCGCCACGATGTGCCTGGTCGAGCTCCAGCGGCTGCGCCACGACCGCTCCGAGCTGATCACCCGCGCGGTCCAGCCGGCGCTGTGGCTGATCGTGTTCGGGCAGGTGTTCACCCGCATCCACGCGATCCCGACCGGCGACACCCCGTACCTGGACTACCTGGCGCCCGGCATCCTCGCGCAGTCGGCGCTGTTCATCGCGATCTTCTACGGCATCCAGATCATCTGGGAACGCGACGCCGGGGTGCTGTCCAAGCTGCTGGTGACGCCGACGCCGCGGATCGCGCTCGTCACCGCCAAGGCGTTCGCGGCCGGGGTGCGGGCGGTGGCGCAGGCCGTCGTCGTGCTGCTGCTGGCGCTGGTGCTCGGGGTGTCGTTGTCCGCCAACCCGTTGCAGTGGCTCGGCGTGGTCGCGGCACTGCTGCTGGGGTCGGCGTTCTTCTGCTGTCTGTCGATCACGATCGCCGGGCTCGTGCTGTCGCGGGACCGGCTGATGGGCATCGGGCAGGCCATCACGATGCCGCTGTTCTTCGCGTCCAACGCGCTCTACCCCGTCGAGCTGATGCCGGGCTGGCTGCAGGTGGTCAACCACGTCAATCCGCTCAGTTACGAGGTGGAGGCGCTGCGGGGGCTGCTCATCGGCACCCCGGCGCGGCTGTGGCTCGACTTCGGGGTGCTCGTGCTGGCCGCCGCGGCGATGATCACGATCGCGTCGTCGCTGCTCCCTCGGCTGGTGCGGGGGTGAGCCCGGAGCCGACGCCGCGCAGCTCTTGCGCGCGTGGGTGATTGCGGCAGGCTGTGCCTCCCTGATATCGCCGCCCCGCTGCTCTTGCGCGAGTGCACGAATACGGCAGGCTGTGCCTCATGGCCCCGCACCCGCGCGCCGGTACCCCCGCGCGCCCCGAGGACCTCGTCGACCTCGACGAGCTGTTCGCCGCCTACCGCGACCGCCACCCCGACCCCGAGGTCGTCGCCGAACGTGTCGCGTTCGGCACGTCCGGCCATCGTGGATCGTCGCTGGCCACCACCTTCACCGACGACCACATCGCCGCCACCAGCCAGGCCATCGTCGAGTACCGCACCGCGCAAGGCACCGACGGTCCGCTCTACCTGGGCCGCGACACCCACGCCCTGTCCGAGCCCGCCTGGACCACCGCGGTCGAGGTCTTCGCGGCCAACGGCGTCGACGTCCTCGTCGACGCCAACGACCGCTACACCCCCACCCCCGCCGTCTCGTTCGCGATCCTCACCCACAACCGCGGCCTGACGACGGGCCTGGCCGACGGCGTCGTCGTCACCCCGTCGCACAACCCGCCCGCCGACGGCGGCTTCAAGTACAACCCGCCCCACGGCGGGCCCGCCGGCACCGACGCCACCGGCTGGATCGCGAACCGCGCCAACGAGCTGCTCGACGCCGGGCTGAAGGGTGTGCTGCGGGTCCCCCTCGCCCAGGCCACGACGCGGCCGTTCGACTTCCTCGGCACCTACGTCGACGCGCTACCCGCTGTCGTCGACATCGACGCGATCCGCCAGGCCGGGGTCCGCATCGGCGCCGACCCGCTGGGCGGTGCGTCCGTCGACTACTGGGCCGCGATCGCCGAACGCCACCGGCTCGACCTGACCGTCGTCAACCCGGACGTCGACCCCCGGTTCGCGTTCATGACGCTGGACTGGGACGGCAAGATCCGGATGGACTGCTCGTCGCCGTACGCCATGGCGTCGCTCGTGTCGCGGATGGCCGAGAACCCCGAGTACCGCATCGCGACGGGCAACGACGCCGACGCCGACCGGCACGGCATCGTCACCGCCGACGGCGGGCTCATGAACCCGAACCACTACCTGTCGGTCGCCATCGGCTACCTGTTCGCGCACCGCCCGGGCTGGCCCGGCGGCGCGGCCGTCGGCAAGACGGCGGTCAGCTCGTCGATGATCGACCGCGTCACCGCCGACCTGGGCCGCACCCTGCTCGAGGTGCCCGTCGGGTTCAAGTGGTTCGTGCCCGGCCTGCTCGACGGCTCCGTCGGGTTCGGCGGCGAGGAGAGCGCGGGGGCGTCGTTCCTGCGCTTCGACGGCTCGGCGTGGTCCACCGACAAGGACGGCGTCATCCTCGCGCTGCTCGCCTCGGAGATCACCGCCGTGACCGGGTCGACGCCCAGCGAGCACTACCGCGAGCTGACGGGCCGCTTCGGCGACCCGGCCTACGCGCGCACCGACGTCGCCGCCACCCGCGAGCAGAAGGCCCGCCTGGGCGAGCTCGCCGCCGACGACGTCACCGCCACCGAGCTGGCGGGCGAGCCGATCACCGCCCGGCTCACCAGCGCTCCCGGCAACGGCGAGCCGATCGGCGGGCTCAAGGTCACGACGGAGTCGGGCTGGTTCGCCGCGCGCCCGTCGGGCACCGAGGACGTCTACAAGATCTACGCGGAGTCCTTCCGCGGCGCGGAGCACCTTGCGCGCATCCAGGAGGAGGCCCGCGACGTGGTCTCCGCGGCACTCGGAGGGGCGTGACAATGTCGTCGAAGGGCAAGCACGACAAGCACATCGGGTTCGGTATCGACATCGGCGGCTCCGGCATCAAGGGCGCCCCGGTCGACCTGCGCAAGGGCGAGCTGGCCGACGACCGGCTCCGCATCCCGACACCCCAGCCCGCGACGCCGGACGCCGTCGCCGAGGTCGTCACCAAGGTGCTCGACCACTTCGACTGGGACCGCGAGTTCGGCTGCACGCTGCCCGCGGTCGTGCAGCACGGGGTCGTCCGGACCGCCGCGAACATCGACCGCAGCTGGATCGGCACCGACGCCCACGAGCTGATGAAGAAGGCCACCGGCCGCAAGGCGCTCGTGGTCAACGACGCCGACGCCGCCGGTGTGGCCGAGGTCCGGTTCGGCGCCGCGAAGGGCAACAAGGGCGTCGTGCTCGTCTCGACGCTGGGCACCGGCATCGGGTCCGCGCTGGTCATCGACGGGAAGCTGTGGCCCAACACCGAGCTGGGCCACCTGGAGATCGACGGCTACGACGCCGAGAAGCGCGCCGCCGACTCGGCCCGCGAGCGCGAGGACCTGGAGTGGGACGACTGGGCCGAGCGGCTCACCCGCTACTACGGCGTCGTCGAGGCGCTGCTCTGGCCGGACCTGATCGTCATCGGCGGCGGCGTCAGCAAGAAGTCGTCAAAGTGGATGTCGAAGGTCGACATCCACACGAAGATGGTGCCGGCCGAGCTGCTCAACGAGGCCGGGATCGTCGGTGCCGCCCTGCTGGCCTCCGAGAAGTGACGTGAGCCGTCGTCGCGGCCGCGCACCGGCGCCCGCCGCGACGACGGCGGCGGGTCAGCCGGCGAGGACGGTGCGCGGGGCCGGGACACCCGTTGCGGCACCGCGGGTCGCCTCCGCGTAGACGGCGAACACGTCGAGCAGGCTGGGCTCGTGCGGGGTCCCCGGAGCACCCTCGACCAGCAGCCACCCGCCGCGGGCCTGCAGCCGGGTCCGCAGCGGGTCGAGTGCGCCGCGCAGCGCGGCGGGCGCGTCGGGCGCGTCGACGACGTCGACGATGACGTGCCGGACGCCCTCGACGTCGGCCACCGCGAGCAGCCGCGTCGCGCGGCGGACCGCCGCGGCGTCGAGGGCGCCCCGCACCGACACGACCACGTCGTCGTCTCCGTGGAAGGCGACGGTCACGCTGCCGGCGCCCTCGGCGGGCGCGAGGTGTGTCGGCACGGAACGGGTCATGGTCGGGTGAGGGGAGCGCACGGGTCCTCCTGGGCGAGCTGCCGGGAACGTCCCGGGACGGGCGACGCGCCTGCGCCTCCGCCGCTCCTCCACGTGAGGAACGTGCCCCCGATGGGCTCAGGCGTCGCTGCCGACGCGGAGTCCATACCCGACACACGTCCGTCCGGTAGGGACCAACGGCCCCAGAGCGCCGGGTGGGCCTGGACGGCGTGGCGGGCGGCGGCCCGAGGCCTGCGACGGCCGCCGCGGGTCAGCCGCGCGCGTCGGGACGTGGGTGCGCCAGCGCGGCGACGGCTTCCTCGGTGCTCAGCGCGGTGATCGGCAGCACCGCGTCGAGGCCCGTCTGTCCGAGGACGCGGGCGACGGCGCCGTGGTCGGTACCGGTGATCCGCAGCCGCAGCCCGCGGCGCTGCGCGGCGTTGTGGACGACGAGCAGGGCCTGCAGCGCATTGGAGGTCAGCAGGTCGACGTCGCGCAGGTCGAGCACGACGTGGCGCTGCTGGTCGAGATGGAACTCGACGCGGACCACCAGTTCCGGAGCCGTCACCATGTCGAGCTCGCCCTCGGGGCGCAGCACCGCCACCGACGGCATCGGCACATGGGCCCGGACCTCGAAACCACCCGGTGCCGGACTGATCATCGGACTCATCGTCACTCCCGGCCGGAAACGTCGTGTGGGGAACGGCGCGCATGCTGCTGCTCAACACGATGCGTCTCACCAGGTACTTTGGCCGACCTCGACCCTCGCGGCAACCGCGGATCGGTCCGGATCGGTTCAGCGGCCGTGCATCTTGCCGCGTGGCGCAGGCAACAGCGCGAAATCGTCTCGAAATGAGACACTTCCTCCCGGTTGCGGTGTCCCGACCCGCACCGCACGGGTGGACCGACACCACCGTCGACGTCGACGCGGCACCCTCCCCGACACGTCCGCGGCGACGCGGGCCCGGCCGCTGGAGACCAACCGATGATCCGCATCTGCGAGCGCTGCTACGGCCACGTGGCCGACCACGAACCGCACGTCGAGCTGGCGCACGTCGACCACGCGCTGGCCGACGGCAGCGTCGTCTGGAACCACTCCCACGTGCACACCGTGCCCTGCGCGGCCGCCGGCACGGGCCGGTCGCCCGTCGAGGTGCCCGACCGCGGTGACTGGGACGAGCGCCGCCGTGGCCTCTCCCCCGCCGCGTCGGCACACATCGCCCGTCGCACCGAGCGGGTCGCGCCCCGCGCCTGAGCCCCGCTCAGGCCTCCCCACGCTGCGGCAGGTCGGTTCCGCAGCGCCAGCACGTCGTCGCGCCGTCCTCCGGGACGGCGGCGCACTCCGGGCACAGCAGGTGCGCGAAGCATGCCGGTGCACCGCCGCGGTCGGCGTCCTCGTCGGTGTCGGGGTCGTCCACGCCGTCAGTGTCCCCCGGCGGATGTGGGCGCGCCGAACCCGTGCGTCATGGCCTTGTCGAGACCGTCGACGTCCGCGCCTCCCCACGCGACGACGCCGCCGGGCCCGGCTCGACCCCGAGCCCGTCGGCCCAGCCCGCCCGCGGTCGCGGCCACCGACCCGGTCGACGCGTTCGCGCGCCGGTCCGACGCGATGCTGCTCGGTGAGGCCGCCGCAGGCGGGCTCGCGCGATGTTCGCCAACCTCGTCCGCGTCGTCGAGGCGCTCGGCTCGGCCCACGACGCGGCCGAGGTGCGACCGTTGGCCACCGCCCTCGGGAGCCGCACGCCTGCGACACCTCCGGGACATGCGTAGCGTCGGTCACGACCGTGCACCGTCCACACCGGAGGTTGCCCCGTGACCCCAGCCGACCTGCTCGCCGAGGCGTTCAGCCGCATCCCCGACACCGTCGGCGCCGTGCTCGCCGGCATTGACGAGACCGGCCCCGACCCCGTCCTGCACCGGCGTGCCGATCCCGGGGCCAACACGGTCTCCTGGCTGGTCTGGCACCTCAGCCGGGTACAGGACGACCACGTCAGCGAGGTCGCCGGCGTCGAGCAGACCTGGACCGCCGACGGCTGGGCCGACCGCTTCGCCCTCCCCCTCCCCGACGCCGCCACGGCCACCGGGTACGGGCACACCCCTGACGACGTCGCCGCCGTCCGGCCCTCCGCCGAGTTGCTTCGCGGCTACCTCGCCGCGGTCACCGAGCGCACCACGGCCTACCTGCGCGGCGGCGGCGCCGACGACCTCGACCGGGTCGTCGACGACCGCTGGGACCCGCCGGTCACCCTGGGCGTGCGGCTCGTGTCGGTCGTCGACGACGACGCCCAGCACGCCGGCCAGGCCGCGCTGCTGCGCGGGATCCTGGAGCGCTCCTCCGACCGCCCTGTTTGACGCCGGCCGGAGCACGGGTATCCGCGCCTGGGACGGACGTCGAGCAGCGGAGGCGCGATGACGGGGGCGGGGGCGGTGTCGTGGCCCGTTCCCTGCGACCCCGCGTCACTGGAACCCATGCGCCGCAACCTCGGCCGGTGGCTCGCAGCGGCGGGTTGGCCCTCCGAGGCGGCAGCCGACGTCGTCCTGGCCGTCAACGAGGCAGTCTCCAACGCCGTCGAGCACGGATGCGCGCAGCGCTGCGACGGGGTCCGGCTCGACGCCCGCGTGTCGACGGGTGTCGGCACCCGGCGCGTCGACTGCACCGTCCACGACTGCGGCGACTGGGACGGTGTGCCGCAGCGCTGCGCGACCCGCGGGTTCGGGCTGCCGATGATCCGCGAGCTGTCGGGCGACGTGCGCATCGAGCACGGCAGCGCGGGCACGACCATCCACCTGACCTCGCGCGACGAGCCGGGCTGACCGGCGAGCCGGTCCGCGACGGCGGCGCCGCCCGCCGGTCCCTGCCGGCCGCCCGGCCGATCGACACGGGTGTTCTGTCGGTGCGCCTCCCTATGCTGGGCCCACGAGAGCACGGGCCGTGCCCGGCTCGTGTCCGATCCCTGGGGGGGTTCGAGCCATGACCGACCTGGCGACGCAGCCGGCGGCCTCCGACGCCGCGGCTCCCGGCGGCCTCGATCCGCGTCTGGAGGAGCACCGCCGCGAGCTCACGGCCTACAGCTACCGGATGCTCGGCTCGGCGTTCGAGGCGGAGGACGCGGTCCAGGAGACCATGATCCGCGCGTGGCGCGGCCTACCGGGGTTCGACGGGCGGGCGTCGCTGCGCTCGTGGATGTACCGCATCGCCACGAACGTCTGCCTCGACATGTTGAAGGGGCGCAACCGCCGCGCCCTGCCGATGGACCTCACCGCCGCGGGTGAGCCGGTCGCCGAGGCGCTCGGCGAGCCGCTCGACGCGACGGCATGGGTGGAGCCGATCGCCGACTCGCGGGTGCTGCCGTCGTCGGCCGATCCGGCGGAGACGGCGGTGGCCCGCGAGTCGGTGCGGCTGGCGTTCGTCGCCGCCCTGCAGTACCTGCCGCCGCGCCAGCGCGCGGTCCTGATCCTGCGCGAGGTACTGGCCTGGTCAGCGGCCGAGACGGCGGAGCTGCTCGACACGTCGGTCGCGTCGGTCAACAGCGCGCTGCAGCGGGCCCGCGCCACGATGGGCTCGCGCGACACCACCGACGAGCGCCCCGACCCGATGAACGACGAGAACCGGGCGCTGCTGGAGCGGTACGTGGCGGCGTTCGAGGCGTTCGACATGGAGGCCCTCGTCGGTCTCATCGCCGAGGACGCCGTCCAGGTCATGCCGCCGTTCGCGCTCTGGATGCAGGGCCGCGACGACATCATCATGTGGATGGCCGACGGGCGGCCCGGCGCCGAGTGCCGCGGCTCGCGGCTGCTCCCGTTCGAGGCCAACGGCCAGCTGGCGTTCGCCTCGTACCGGCCGAGCGGGCCGAACGGGCTGCACCAGCCGTTCTCCGTCCAGGTGCTGCACGTCGAGGGCGACCGGATCGTCGGGTTCAGCCACTTCCTCGACACCAACCTGTTCCCGCTGTTCGGGCTGCCACAGCACCCCGACGGCGAGCGCGGCCCCGGTGGCCCGACCGGCTGACCCCGGCGACACGCCCCGCCCGCCCGGGCCGGGGCGGCGCCGCCCTCGCTAGGGTCGACGCCTCCGGCAGGCCGCTCGGCCCCGGGATCGACTGCAGCGCACGAGGAGCACGTGGTGAACGATCGACCGGCAGGCGGACCCGGGACGTCCCAGGACGACCCGGAGGCAACCGACCTGAGCAGGCCGTCGATCGCGCGCGTCTACGACTACGTGCTCGGCGGCAAGCAGCACTTCGAGATCGACCGGCGCGCCGCGCAGGGCTTCATCGACGCCCTGCCCGACGCCCCGGCCATCGCCAAGGACAACCGCAACTTGTTGCGGCGTGGCGTCCGCTGGCTGGTCGAGGAAGCGGGCATCCGCCAGATCCTCGACATCGGGTCCGGGCTGCCCACCGAGGGCAACGTCCACGAGCTCGCCCACGCGGTCGACCCGTCGACGCGGGTGGTCTACGTCGACAACGACCCCGGCGTCCTCGCCCACGGGCGGGCGCTGCTGGCGGGCGACGCGACCACCGCGGTCATCACCGCCGACCTGCGCGACCCGACGTCGATCCTCGCCGACCCGGTGGTCACCGGCCTGATCGACCTGTCGCAGCCGTACGCGCTGCTGCTGTCGGGCATCGTGCAGCACCTGGCCGACGACGAGGACCCTTACGGCATCGTCGGCACCCTTCGGGACGCGCTGCCCGTCGGCGGCTACATGCTGCTGTCGCACTTCCTCGACGACGACGAGCCCCGCGCCGCGAAGCTGGAGCGCGGGTTCCTCGAGGGTGGCCTGGGCACGGGCCGCTTCCGCACCTGGGACGAGATCCGCCGGTTCTTCGAGGGGCTGGAGATGGTCGAGCCGGGCCTGGTCTACGCCAACGACTGGCGCCCCGACGCGGGCACCCCGACCGACAGCCCGGTGCACACGCTGTACGCGGGCGGGATCGGCCGCAAGGTCTGACCGGTCGCCCGGCCCGCCGGGCAGGTCAGAGGTCCTGGCGGATCCGCATCAGCATCTCGGCGCTGCGGGCCGGCGTCTCGGCCTGCACGCACACCCGTTCCATGACGGCGAGGTAGCTCTCCACCTCCGAGCGCTTCTCCAGGTACACGGCACTGGTGAGCTGCTCGAGGTAGACGATGTCGGGCAGGTCGGGCTCGGCGAAGCGCAGGATCGTGAACGGCCCGCCCGCGGCGGCGTGCCCGCCGAAGCGGAACGGGAGCACCTGCACGGACACGTTGGGCATCTCGACCATCTGCATCAGGTGGTCGAGCTGGCCGCGCATCACCCGCGGCGGGCCGAACGGCCTGCGCAGCGCCGCCTCGTCGACGACCGCCCACAGCCGCGGCGATCCCGGCTCGGTGAGCAGCTTCTGCCGGGTCATGCGCAGCTGGACGCGACGGTCGATGTCCTCGACGGACTCGCCCTGGTGCCCGGCGACGATGACGGAACGGGCGTAGTCCTCGGTCTGCAGCAGGCCGGGGACGAACTGCACCTGGAAGGTGCGGATGACCGACGCGGCCTGTTCGAGCCGCAGGTACATCTCGAACCAGCTGGGCAGCATGTCGCCGTAGTGCTGCCACCAGCCGGGGGCGTTGGCCTGGGTGACGAGCTCCATGAACTCGTCGCGTTCCCGCTGGTCGGTGACGCCGTAGAGGGTGAGCAGGTCGGCGATGTCGCGTTCCTTGAACCCGACCCGGCCGAGCTCGAGACGGCTGATCTTGGCGTGGGAGGCGCGGATGTGGTCGCCCGCCTGCTCCCGGGTCACGCCGTTGGCCTCGCGCATCCGGCGCAGCTGGGTGCCGAGCACGATGCGCAGGACTGTCGGACCGCTGTGGCCGGGATCGGGCAGCCGCGGCGGTGGTCCGGGTGTGGTCACGGGACGAGCTCCAGACGCCGGGAACGCACGGTCAGTGACGCAGCATAGCCGTGCGTGCGCGCTCCGGAGTGACGAACGGCGGCCGGGTCGGTGAGCGGCACCACCGGACGCCACCTCCCCGCACGATCAGGGTGGTCGAGATGGTCAGGGCGGTCAGGACGCGAGGTCGTCGAACTCGCCGCCGCGGACGCCGTCGACGAATGCCGCGAGCTCGGCCCGGGTGTAGACGAGCGCGGGCCCGTGCGGGGCGCGGGAGTTGCGGAGGGCGACGTCCCCGTCGGGCAGGGCCGCGACCTCGACGCAGTCGCCGCTCGGGTTGCTGGCGGTGGCCCTGCGCCAGGCGAGGTCGGGCAGCGCGGTGGCGGGCAGCCAGGCCGCGCCGTCCACGGGCTCCCCGTGCGGGTGTGTGTCCGATGTCGTCATGTGCGTCCCCCGATGTGCCGGACAGCCGGATCGTGCATGCAGATGCACGTGCAGATGACCTTGCAGACACCTGTCGAGGCGGGAACGATAGCGTGCGGCGAGCGGACCGGGGTCCGGTCGGGGCCGGAACGGACGGGACGTGGCAAGTGGGTCGAGCAGGACGACGGCAGGGTGGCGACCCTGCCGACGGCACGACGGCCGGCGCGGTGACGGCGGACCCCTCGTCCGCGGTCGTGACGGTCGCGGTGACCTGTCGGCTGGATTCGCGCTCGCACGCCGTGCCCGACACCGAGCTCACCCGCACCGCCGCGGCCGACACCGGCCGCTACCGGGCGATCTGCGGCCACGTCGTGTCGCCCGCCTCGCTCGTGGCGCCCGACGGGAAGCCCTGCGACGCGTGCTCGGTGGCCGCCCCCGCCCCCGACGGCAAGGGCCGTCGGCGCCGCCGCCCGGCCTGATCCGCGCCCCGGTTCCCGGTGGACCGGTGCCTGCCCCTGCCCGGCCCGGGAGGCCTCGGTAGGGTCCGCGGCGGACATCACCCGACGGGGTGACAGCGACGCAGCCGCCGTGGCGTCGCCCCTCCCCGGGTCCGGGTGCCGACCGGCCGGAGCAGGAGGCCCGCCCCGTGCGCGTTGCCCATGTCGTCGCGTCGCTGCATCCCGACGAACCCGAGAACGGCCTCGTCGACCTCGCCCGGGCGGCACCCGCGGCCGGCATGGAGATGGTCGTCGTCGCCATCTCGACGGCGACCCGCTCCCCCGTCGCCGCCGAGCTGCACCGCCTGGGGGTTGCGGTCGAGGACCTCGGCAGCGCGCCGTGGGACCCACGGGCGGTGACCCGCGCGATCGAGGTGCTGCGCCGCCACCGCGCCGAGGTCGTGCACACCCACATCGGCAACGCCGACGTCGTCGGGGGTGCGGCCGGGGCGCGGCTGCGGCTGCCGGTGGTGTCGACGCTGCACCGCATCGAGTCCCAGCCCGCCGCCGTCGGCGACCGCGCGAAACGGGCCGCGAAAATACTGGCACGCCGCCGGTTCGTCACCCGCACGATCGCGATCTCGCAGCTGCAGCGCGACTGGTACGCCGGCGCCGCGGCCGATCTCGTGGTGCTGCCGAACGGCGTCACCGACCCCGGGCTCGGCGACGCCGGCGAGCGGGAGCGGCTGCGTGACCGGCTCGGCGTCGCGCCCGGGACGCTGCTCGTGGCGTCGGTCGCGCCGATGCGCCGCGGCAAGGGCCAGGACCTGCTGCTCGACGCCGTGTCCGCGCTCCCCGACAGTGCAGCCGTCACCGTCGTCCTCGGCGGCGACGGGCCGCTGCGGCCGTGGCTGGAGTCCCGTGTCGACCGCGACGACGAGCTCGCCGCGCGGGTCGTCTTCCATCCCAGCCCCGACCGGCTGACGCTGCTGCGCGCCGCGGACCTCATGGTGCACACCACCCGTAACGACGCGATGCCCCGCGCGCTCGTCGAGGGCCTGGCCACCGGGGTGCCCGCGGTCGCGAGCACGACCGGTGGCATCCCCGAGATCGTCACCCGCGACACCGGCGTGCTGGTGCCGCTGGAGGCCGGCCGGATCGCGACGGTCGTCGCGGAGCTCGCCGCCGACCCCGACCGGCGCGAACGGCTCTCCGCGGCCGCGCGCCGGCGGTTCCTCGACCGCTTCGAGGCCGGCCGCTGGGCCCGCGAGCTGGCGTCGATCTACGCGGGTCTGCTCGACGCCCGCTCGGGGGCGCTCAGCCGCCGCTGAGCCGGTGCGCCCCCACAGGCAGGCTGCCGGCGGTCCCGCGCGGGGCCGGCTGCCGGCGGTGCCGCGCGGGGGCGGCTGCCGGCGGTCCCGCGCGCAACCTCACGGTCCTCTCCGGGGCCGGACACGACAATGAGGTTGCGTGCGGATGGGCGGGTGCAACCCCACCGCTCGGTCGGGCCGGAACGACGACCGTGGGGTTGTGTCCGGGCTCAGCGGGTGGGCCCGCTGAGCCGATGGGCTCCGGCCGACGGGGTGGCGGGCACCGGGCGGGGCGCGGCGAACCCGCGCGTGGCGAACGCCGCGGCGACCGCGTCGGTGACCGTGTCGGCGTCGGCGGACCGGGCAAGGACCACGACGCTGCCGCCGAACCCGCCACCGGTCATACGAGCGCCGAGCGCCCCCGCGGCGAGCGCGGCCTCGACGGCCGTGTCCAGCTCGGGGACGGTGACCTCGAAGTCGTCGCGCAGCGACACGTGGGACTCGGTGAGCAGCGGGCCGATCTCGTCGGGACGGCCGTCGTCGAGCAGGCCGACGACGTCGAGGACCCGCGCGTTCTCGGTGACGACGTGGCGCACCCGTCGGCGCACGACGCGGTCGTCGATCCGGGCGAGCGCGTCGTCGAGACCGGCGAGCGGGACGTCGCGCAGGGCTGTGACCCCGAGGGCGGCGGCGCCTGCAGCACAGGCACGTTGCCGGTCGGCGTACTCGCCGTCGACGAGCTGGTGCGGGGCGTTGGTGTCGACCAGCAGCAGCGCGAGCCCGGCGCCGGCGCCCGTGTCGAGGTCGAGCGGGACCTGGCGAGTGGCCATGCTGCGGGTGTCGAGGAACAGCGCGCTGCCCTCCGCGCACAGCAGCGACGCCATCTGGTCCATGACACCGCTGGGCACGCCGACGAAGTCGTTCTCCGCGCCGCGGGCGTGCGCGGCGGCCTCGGGACCCGAGAGGCCGAGACCGAGCACGTCGTCGATCGCGCGGACCACGACGCACTCGAGCGCCGCCGACGACGACAGCCCCGCCCCGGCGGGCACGTCACCGTCGACGACGAGGTCGAAGCCCTCCCCGCCGAGGATCCCGGCCTCGCGCAGCCGCCACACGACGCCCGCGGGGTAGCCGGCCCAGCCCTCGACCGACCCGGGCTCCAGACCCGCGACCGGTGCCTCGACGACTCCGCCGTCGGAGCCGCCGTGTTGCCGCGACACCATGCGCAGGACACCGGAGTCGTTGCGCCGCAACGCTGCTGTCACCCCGAGCGGAAGCGCCCACGGCAGCACGAAGCCGTCGTTGTAGTCGGTGTGCTCGCCGATCAGGTTGACCCGGCCCGGCGCCCGCCACACGACATCGGGGGTGCCGCCGAAGACGTCGGCGAAGCCGAGGGTCCCCGGGAGCGTCACCGCGCGTCCCGCAGCCGCTGGGCCACGGACTCCGCGAGCACGTCCGACACGAACGCCCCCGCCCCCGTCTCCGACCCGGCGAGGTACTTGAGCTTGCCCGGTGCCCGGCGGATCGAGGAGATCCGCAGGTGTAGGCGGGCGAGCTCGCGGTCGCCGTCGTGCTCGGGCCGCACCGGCGCCTGCTGCCAGCCCGCGACGTACGGGAGCGGGTCGCCGTAGAGCGCGTCGAGGCGGCCGAGGACGTCGAGGTAGATCTCGGCGAACTCGTCGCGCTCGGCGTCGGTGAGCGCGGGGATGTCGGGGACCTGGCGGTGCGGGTAGAGGTGCACCTCCACCGGGTACCTCGCGGCCTCCGGCACGAACGCCGTCCAGTGCTCCCCCGCGACGACGACCCGTTCGCCCGCCCGTTCGGCGCGCAGCACGTCGTCGAACAGGTTGCGGCCGGTCGCGGCCATGTGCGCGCGGGCCCGGTCGAGCATCCGCGCGGGGATCGGCGGCACGTACGGGTAGGCGTAGATCTGGCCGTGCGGGTGCGCGAGCGTCACGCCGATCTCGGCGCCCCGGTTCTCGAACGGGAACACCTGTGCCACACCGGGAAGCGCCGCGAGCTCGGCGGTGCGGTCGGCCCACACGTCGAGGACGAGGCGCACCCGCGCGGCCGTCAGCTCCCCGAACGACGACGAGTGGTCGCTGGTGAAGCAGACGACCTCGCATCGCCCGGCCGCCGGGTCGGGTGTCTCCCCCGAGAGCGGGGCGCCGCCGCCGAACGACGGGAACCGGTTCTCGAACACCACGACCTGGTAGTCGGGCGTGGGGATCTCGGTGTGGTGCTCGCCGTGGGTCGGGTCGAGCGGGCACTGGTCGGCGGGCGGCTGGTAGGTGCGGTCCTGGCGGTGCGAGGCCACCGCCACCCACTCGCCCGCGAGGGTGTCGTAGCGCAATTGCGACGCCGACACCGTACGGGGCAGGTCGCGGTGGTCGACGAGCGTCGCCGGGTCGCGCTCGGGCGTGCCGTCCTCGTCGAACCACATGATGTGCCGGCCGTCGGCGAGCGTGCCGTCCGTGCGCCTCATGCCGCGCCCGCCACGGGCGCGACGACCAGTTCGTCGACCTCCCCGGCGAGGACCGCCCGGGCGTCGTCGGCCAGGCCGTCGTCGGTGACGAGTACGTCGGCGTCGGAGAGCGCCGCGATCGTCGAGATGCCCACTGTCCCCCATTTCGTGTGGTCGGCGACGACGACGAGGCGTTGACCGGCCTCGACGAGCGCCCGGTCGGTCTCGGACTCGGTGAGGTTGGGTGTGGTGAACCCGGCGGCGGCCGACATGCCGTGCACTCCGAGGAACACCGCGTCGAGGTTGAGGCTGCGCAGCGACGCCACCGCGACGGGCCCGACGAGCGCCTCGGACGGTGTGCGGATGCCCCCGGTGAGGATGACGGTCAGGTCGGGGCGGGGTGCGGCGCGGAAGACGTCGGCGACGGCCATCGAGTTGGTGACGATCGTCAGCCCGGGGACGTCGCCGAGCAGCCGCGCCAGCGCCCACGTGGTGGTCCCCGCGGACAGGCCGATCGCCGAACCGGGCTCGACGAGCCGCGCCGCGGCCCGCGCGACGGCCTCCTTCTCGGCGAGCTGGCGCTGGGACTTCACGAGGAAGCCGGGCTCCTCGGTGCTGGGTGTCCCGACGGCAGTGGCCCCGCCATGCACCTTGTCGACGAGCCTTTGGCGCGCAAGGACATCGAGGTCGCGGCGGACGGTCATGTCGGAGACGCCGAAGTGGCCGGCGAGGTCGCTGACGCGGACCGCGCCGCGGGCGCGGACCTGTTCGAGGATCAGCTCCCGCCGCTGCTGCGCGAGCAGACCCACGTTCCCTCCCCAGGAGGACGACGCCGCACGAGTTCACACAGAATGCAACGCGATCCCCCAGTCGTCAACGCGCAGGATCACCGGATGTGTGGTACGGATCACCGATCCCGTCACACGGGGCGCATCTGTGCCGGATCGTTACGTCGACAATTGTTGGATTGTGTCCGAACCCGGTACCTTGCCGTGCACAACTGTTTTCCCGGGACATCGACGGACACACGGGAGTCGCGATGATGCGAAGCGGACGGCACGGACCACGCCATTCCGCGAGGAGGGCGGCATGACCAGCATCCTCGCCCAGGCCAATGCCGACGTACGGCTCGACGCCAGCGCGGTCGACTACCTGCTCGTCGCCTTCTACTTCCTGCTCGTCCTCGGCATCGGCTACATGGCCCGCCGGTCGGTGTCCTCCAGCCTCGACTTCCTGCTGTCGGGCCGCTCGATGCCCGCGTGGGTCACCGGTCTCGCGTTCATCTCCGCGAACCTCGGCGCGCTCGAGCTCATCGGCATGATGGCGAACGGCGCCCAGTACGGCATCGCGACGGTGCACTACTACTGGATCGGCGCCATCCCGGCCATGGTGTTCCTCGGCCTGGTGATGATGCCGTTCTACTACGGCTCCAAGGCACGCAGCGTTCCCGAGTTCCTGGCCAAACGCTTCAACAGGACGACCCAGCGCATCCAGGGCGTCATCTTCGCGGTCGCGTCGATCCTGATCGCGGGCGTCAACCTGTTCGCGCTCGGCCTGATCATCGAGGCCCTGCTCGGCTGGCCGCTGACCGTCGCGATCCCGGTCGCCGCGCTCGTCGTCCTCGCCTACACCACCCTCGGCGGGCTCTCGGCCGCGATCTACAACGAGGTCCTGCAGTTCTTCGTCATCCTCGCCCTGCTGATCCCGCTCACCCTGGTCGGTCTCAACCGCGTCGGCGGCTGGAACGGCCTGGTCGAGAAGGTCACGGCCGGCCCGGGTGGCGCCGAGCAGCTCTCGTCGTGGCCGGGGACCGAGCTCACCGAGATCGCCAACCCGGTGCTGTCGGTCATCGGCATCGTGTTCGGCCTCGGCTTCGTGCTCTCCTTCGGCTACTGGACGACGAACTTCGCCGAGGTCCAGCGCGCACTGTCGGCCAAGAGCATGTCCGCCGCCCGGCGGACGCCGATCATCGGCGCGTTCCCGAAGGCGCTCATCCCGCTCGTCGTCGTCATCCCCGGCATGATCGCCGCCGTCCTGCTCCCGCAGATCCAGGCGGTCAAGGCGGCGGGCGGCTCGGTCAACGGCATCACCTACAACGACTCGCTGACGCTGCTCATGAAGGACCTGCTGCCCAACGGCATCCTGGGCGTCGCGATCGCCGGTCTGCTCGCCGCGTTCATGGCGGGCATGGCGGCCAACATCAGCTCCTTCAACACGGTCTTCACCTACGACCTGTGGCAGGACTGGATCCGGCCCGGCAAGTCCGACCGCTACTACCTGCAGGTCGGCCGCTGGGTCACCGTCATCGGCTGCGTCCTGGCCATCGGCACCGCGTTCATCGCGTCGGGCTCGCAGAACCTGATGGACTACATCCAGGCGCTGTTCAGCTTCTTCAACGCCCCGCTGTTCGCGATCTTCATCCTCGGCCTGTTCTGGAAGCGGATGACGGGCACGGCGGCGTGGATCGGCCTGCTGTCCGGCACGGTGGCCGCCGTCGCCGTCGACCTGCTCGTGCGCTTCGACGTCCTGCAGCTGTCCAACCAGGCGGGCAGCTTCGTCGGCGCGAGCGCGGCGTTCATCGTCGGTGTCGGCGTCGCCGCACTGGTGTCGCTGTCGGGTCAGCCGAAGCCGGAGGCCGAGCTCACCGGGCTGGTGTGGAGCCTCACGCCGCGGTCGAGCCGGACGCACACCGCCGAGGGCGATGACGCCGGCTGGTACCGCTCGCCGCAGCTGCTGGCCGTGCTGGTGTTGATCCTGGTCGTCGTCCTCTACATCATCTTCCTCTGAGCCCGAGACCGAAGGAGCGAGACGGATGACCGACTCTTCCGAAGGCCACAACCCAGCCGGGACGGGCCCTGCCGACGCGATGCAGACCGGGACCGACGCACCGCCGTCGGCCGCAGCCAACCTGTTCGACCTGCGCACCATCATCGCGCTGCTGTTCCTGGTCTACGGCCTCGTGCTGCTGATCATGGGGCTGGTGTCGACCGACGCGGCCGACCTGGCGAAGACGGGTGGCTCGAACATCAACCTCGACATGGGCATCGGCATGCTCGTCGTGTCGCTGCTGTTCGGGTTGTGGGTGGTGCTGCGCCCGCTCAAGCCGCCGACGGCGGAACAGCTCGCCGAGGCGGCCTCCGACGACCGCCCTCCGGGGCACTGATCACCTGACGACGAGGAAGGGCCGGTACCCGCTCACGCGGTACCGGCCCTTTCTCGTGCTCCCCCGGGGTCGTGCGCCGGGGGCGTCATCTCAGCGCTCCTCGTGCGAGCCCACGGGGATGCGGGGGTTGAACGTCACGAGGGTCCACTCGTCGAAGCGGCGGGCGGTACGGACCATCGCGGCCCACATGGTGCGGCGGTCGAACGTGGCCATCTTGTGTTCCTCCGATGCTGGTCGGTGTCGGGAGCTCTCGGCCGGGTCGACGGCCCGGCCGGGGCGCGTCGTCGCGCTCACCCGGTATGACGCGTCGATCTTCTGAATCGTTACCGAAACCGAGCGTAGGCGACGCACATCACGCCGACCTCTACCCTCCGCGCCATGCGTCGTCTCGTGTCCGGCATCGCGCCCGCCGTCGCGGTCGTGCTCCTCGGGGGCCTCCTGGGGGGCTGCTCGACGTCCCCGCCGGCCCAGCCGGTCCCCTCCGCCCTGGCCCCGGTGACGGCCGAGCCCGCGGGCGCCGACCCGTCGGCGAGCGCGGTCATGGTGTGCGCCGAGGAGGCGAAGGAGGACGTCACCGAGGCCCTCGGCCTGCCGCCGCTGAGCGTCGACACCCCGACCTGGTCCGACCACGTCTACTCGTGCCGCTACCGCTACGAGGGCGGCGCCTTCACACTGTCGGTCAAGGAGCTGTCGTCGGTGCCGGAGACGACGGCGTTCTTCGACGAGACCGTCCGTCGGCTCGGGTCGGCGCACACGCTCGACGGGCTGGGCGAGGGCGCGTTCGTCACCAGCAACGGGTCGGTGGTGGTGCGCAAGGACTTCAAGGTGCTGGTCGTCGACGACACCGCTCTGCCCCCGGGCCTGGGCACCCCTCCCCTGACCCCGCCGCAGGTGGCGCTGCTGGTGGCCCGCACGATCATCGGCTGCTGGACCGGCGCCTGACCTGCGACAGCCCCGGCCGCCACCAGAGCCGCGCACAGGGGTGTGTCGGACGGGCGGGTCACAGGAGCAGGCCTCGGGTGGTCAGCTCGGCGCGGAGGCGGGCGTAGCCGTCGGCGAGGTCGGTGCGGCCGGGGCGGGGGTCGACGGTCGCGCGCAGCCGCACCATCGCGGCGGCCGTACGGGCCAGTGAGCCCGGCGGAGCGGCGGCGAGGATCGCGGCACCGAAGGCCGATCCCGCCTCTTCGGGGACCGAGACCGGGCGGCCGAGGACGTCGGCGCGCAGCTGCGTCCACCACCCGTTGCGACTCGTCCCGCCCGTCGCGACCACGGGGCCGGAGACGTCGGCGCCGAGGTCGTTGAGGACGTCGAAGGCCAGCTTCTCGACGAACGCGACCCCGTGCGCGACCCGGGCGAACGTCTCGGCCGCGGTCGGCGAGGCCGGTCCGCCGACGTCGAGGCCCCCGAAGCCGGGATCGGTGAACGGGAACCGCTCCCCCCGCCCCACCAGCGGGTACATCGCGCCGGGCGGGACGTCGGGCGCCGGGACGAGCGAGCCGGGGTCGACGCCCGGTAGGTCACGCGAGAGCACCCCGGCACCGACGTTGGAGGCGCCGCCGGGGAGCCAGCCGCCGTCGGGATGGCGGTGGCAGTAGACGCCGCCGCTCGCGTCGCGCAGGAGGTCGGGCGTCGCGCCCTTGAGGACGAGCGTCGTGCCGAGTGCGGAGCACCACCGGCCGGGGGCGAGCGCGCCCGTGGCGACCTGGGCGGCGCAGCCGTCGGTCATCCCGGCCACGATCGGCGTCCCGGCCGGGAGTCCGGACTCCGCGGCTGCCGCGGCCGACACGGACGCGATGCGGGTGCCGGGGACGACGACGTCGGGGAGTACGCGCGGGTCGACGCCGAGCCGGTCGAGGACGTCGGTGGGCCAGCGGTCGGCGAGCAGGTCGTAGCCGGTCTTGAGGGCGTGGCTGGTGTCGGTGGCGACGGGCCGGCCGGCGAGCCGGGCGATGACGTGGTCGGCCTGGTGGACGACGGTGTGCCCGGCCGCGACGGCGCCGGTCGCGCAGAGCTCGACGAGCTTGGGCAGCGCCCAGGCCGCCTGCATCCGGTAACCGAGCGCGGTCCACACCGACGAACCGGCCTCCTGGACGGCGGGGACGCGGGACGCGGCGCGGGTGTCGTCGTACATCCAGGCGGGACCGGCGGGCAGGCCGCGGCGGTCCTGGACGACGAGCGTGCCGGAGGTGGAGTCGACGGCGACGGCTGCGACCGGGCGACCGCGCAGGCCGGCGACCGCGCCGCGGACGGCGGCGCACGTGGCCGTCCACCACTCGGCTGGGTCCTGTTCGTGGCGCGGGCCGTCGCGCAGGTCGTGGCGCAGCGGCTCCTGCCCCGCCCCGGCAACGGTCCCGGCAGCGTCGACGGCAACGGCGCGCACTCCTTGTGTGCCGAGGTCGACGCCCAGCCACACGGACCCGCCGGGGTCGCTCTCGGTCACGACGGCGACGATAACGACCATGCTGCTGCGGGAAGCGCGTGAGGCCGTGGTCGAGCACTGCCTGCGGATGCGCGACGACGACCTGACGGTGGCGACGTCGGGCAACATCAGCGTGCGGGTGGGCGACCTGGTCGCGGTCACACCGACGGGTGTCGCCTACGAGGCGCTGACCGCGGAGGGTGTGTGCGTCGTCGACCTGGACGGGAACCCGGCCGAGGCCGGCCCGGTGCCGTCGAGTGAGCTGCCCATGCACCTGGCGGTGTACCGGGCGACGGACGCGGGCGCGGTCGTCCACACCCATCCGCTGTATGCGACGGCGGTGTCGCTGCTGCTCGACGAGCTGCCGGCGGTGCACTACATGGTCGCGACACTGGGCGGCCCGGTCCGGGTGGCGCCGTACGCGACGTACGGGACGGCCGAGCTGGCGCGGGTGAGCGTCGCGGCGATGGCGGGACGCAGTGCAGTCGTCCTGCGCAACCACGGCGCGACGACGTACGGCCCCGACCTCGCGACGGCCTACACCCGCAGCCTGTACCTGGAGTGGCTGTGCCGGCTGTGGCACCAGGCGAGCCTCGTGGGGACGCCGCGGCTGCTGCCGCCGGAGGAGATCGATCGCGTCGCGGCGATGCTCGGCGGCTACGGGCAGCCACCGGCCGACGAGGTCACGACGAGCTGACCGGCTCCGTCGCCGAGGCGTGCGGCTCGCCCCACGACAGGGCCAGCATCAGCCGGGCCCGCATCTCGGGGTCGTCGAGGTCGTCGCCGAACAGCTCGTGCAGCTTGGCCAGGCGGTAGCGCACGGTCTGGGGGTGCACGTGCAGCTCGGCGGCGATGGCCTGGCGGTCGCCCATGTGCCGCAGCCACGCCCCCAGCGTCTCGACGAGCCGTTCCCGCGACGCCGGCGTCGACGAGTGCAGCGGGCCGAGGACCTGCCCGCGCAGCGCCTCGAGCAGCCGCGGCTCGCGGTGCACGATGATCGCGTCGAGGTGCTCGTCGGTGAAGATCGGGTCGTCGGCCAGCACACCGGTGCGCTGCAGGCGGGCGGCGATCTCGGCGATCTGCAGGCTCGCGGGCAGCCGGTCGGGCGGCACGGTCACGCCGACGACGGCACCCGCGCCGCGCAGCATCAGGCCGAGCCGGCGGCGCAGCCCGGGCCGGGACGGGTCCGGCACGATCGCGCCGAGCAGCGGTGGGCGGCTGAACACCAGGCAGGAGGCGTCCATGCGGGAGAGGACGCGGTGCCCGATCGGGCTGTCACGCTGGATGAGGACGACCCCGACCTCGCTGGGCACCGTCCATCCGGCGCGGGCGGCGGCGACGCGAACGGCGGCCTGGTCGGCCCGGTCGGACAGCAGCAATGAGACGAGCTCGTCGCGCTGACGTTCGCGGGTGGCGGCCTCTTCGGACTGTTCGAGGACGTAGCCGCGCGCCGATGAGGACGACAGCTTGTCGACGAAGAAGAACACGGCCTCGGCGAGGGAGGCGAGGGTGCGGGGCTCGACGCCGATCTCGACGGCGGCGGCCGACACGTGGTGCCAGCAGACCCGCGCCCCGACCTGGTAGGCGCCGAGCAGGGCCGACAGGTCACGGCCCTCCCGCCACTGGATGCGGCCGATCTCCTCGAACAGTTCGGGGCCGACGCCGTCGTCGGCGCTCGGGGACCCGGCCATCGTCACGAGACGGCGCAGCGCGGCCTCGGCGGCGACCTCGACCTCGACCTCGTGCTCGTGCAGGAAATCGGCGTAGTCGGGCCACTCCTCACCGAGTGCTGAGCGCACCTCGGCGAGCAGCGCGGGAAGGCGGTCCGCCAGCACCGGCAGCAGCTCGGTCAGGGACGAGTCCTGAACGTCCACACATCTTTTCTACGCCTGTCGGGGTACTTCACTCACCTGGTTTATCAGGATGTGACAAGTCCGGGCGTCCAGAATTAACCGCAGGTGCGCAGAGATCGCCGCACAGCGGGAGCAGGATTCGGGTCGTGGGAGATCGGCGGACGGGGGCGGCGCCGGTGCCCGCGGCGGAGCCGACGGAGGCCCGTCTGCGGGACGCGGAGCGGTCCGAGAACTTCCCGGTGGCACTGCGGGTGCTGCCGGCGGCGACCCGCGCCCACCTGCGGGCGGTCTACGACGTCGTCCGCGTCATCGACGACATCGGTGACGGCGACTCCGATGGGGCGCAACAGGTTCTGTGTCCCGTCACCCCGGAGGAGGCCGCCGAACGGACCGCGCGGCTGCACGGGCTGTGCACCGACCTGCGGCGGGTCTGGGATGTCGACGGCGCCGGTCCGGAGGCGCCCGTCCTGCGCCGGCTGGTGCCGACGGCGCGGGCGTGCGGGCTGACCAGGGAACCGTTCGAACGGCTCGTCGCGGCCAACCTCGCCGACCAGTACGTCACGCGGTACCGCACGTGGGACGAGCTGCTCGGCTACTGCGTGCTCTCGGCCGACCCGATCGGCCGGATGGTCCTCTCCGTGTTCGGTGTGGACGCCCCACCCGGGTCCGACCTGCAGCGCTGGTCGGACCGGATCTGCACCGCCCTGCAGATCCTCGAGCACTGCCAGGACGTCGCCGAGGACCGGGCCCGCGGCCGGGTGTACCTGCCCACCGACGACCTGGCCGCGTTCGGTGTCGAGGAGAGTGAACTCGACGCTCCGCACGCCTCTCCCGCGCTGCGCGCGCTGCTCGCCGAGGTCACCGGCCGGGCATGCGCGCTGCTCGACGAGGGCGCACCGTTGATCGGCCGGCTGCACGGCTGGGCCCGGATCGCAGTGGCCGGGTACGCCGCGGGCGGCCGGGCCGCGGCGGATGCGTTGCGCCGCAGCGGGTTCGACGTCCTCGCCGGAGCGCCGGAGGCGAAACGCCGCGACGTCGTCCGGCATCTGGTCCGCGACCTGACCCGTCCGTCACGAGAGCACGAGTCCCGGAAGCAGGGCACCGTATGAGCCGCAGCCCGTCCACCCCCGTCGAGCGCGCGTACGCGGCGAGCGAGGCGATCACGCGGGACCAGGCGCGGAACTTCTACTACGGTATCCGGCTCCTCCCGCCCCGTAAGCGTGCGGCGCTGTCGGCGGTGTACGCGCTGGCACGGCGCATCGACGACATCGGCGACGGCGACGCGGGAGGCGACCCGTCGACCGCCGGAAAGCTCGCCGCGCTGGAGCAGGTCCGCATGTCGGTGCGGCAGGCCCGCGAGGCCGAGCCCGACCCGCGCGACCCGGTGATGGTCGCGGTCACCGACGCCGCCCGGCACTACCCGATCCCGCTCGGCGCGTTCGACGAGCTCGTCGACGGCGTCGAGGCCGACGTGCGGATGGACGACGAGCCCGGCGCGAGCGCCCCCTACGCCACCTTCGACGACATGGCCGGCTACTGCCGCCAGGTCGCGGGCTCGGTGGGGCGGCTGTGCCTGGGCATCTTCGGGTCCCGCCCGTACCCGGAGGCCCCCGCCTACGCCGACGCCCTGGGCATCGCCCTGCAGCAGACGAACATCCTGCGCGACATCCGCGAGGACCTGGGCAACGGCCGCGTCTACCTGCCGACCGACGAGCTCGCCCGGTTCGGCGTCGATCTGCGTCTCGACGACCGCGGCAACCTTCCCGACCCGGACGGCGCGCTGGCCGAGCTGATCCGCTTCTCGGCCGCGCGGGCCCGGCAGTGGTACGCCGACGGGCTGCGGCTGGTCCCGCTGCTCGACCGGCGCAGCGCCGCCTGCGCCACCGCGATGGCCGGCATCTACCGCCAGCTGCTCGACGACATCGCCGCCGACCCGCCGTCGGTCTACCACCAGCGCCGGTCGCTGTCGGGCCGGCAGAAGGTCGGGGTCGCGGTGAAGGCGCTGGCCGGGCGGGCGCCGGGAGGTGTGCGGGTGTGAGTGTCCGCGTGGGGGTGATCGGGGGCGGGCTCGCCGGCGTCGCCGCCGCGCTGCGGTGCGCCGACGCGGGCGCGCACGTGACGCTGTGGGAGTCGCGGGCACGTCTCGGCGGGGTCGCGGGCTCGTTCCGTCGCGGTGAGCTCGACGTCGACACCGGCCAGCACGTCGTCCTGCGCTGCTGCACCTCCTACCTGGCGTTCCTCGACCGGCTCGGCGTCCGCGACCAGGTCGCGCTGCAGGACCGGCTCGACATCCCCGTCCTGGCCCCCGGTGCGCGGCCGTCCCGGTTGCGGCGCACCGGGTTGCCCGCCCCGTTCCACCTGGGTGCGGCGCTGCTGCGCTACGCACCCATGCCGCTCGCCGACCGGCTCCGCGTCCTGCGCGCCGCGCTCGCGCTGGGCCGGGTCGACCCGGCCGACCCGGCGGTCGACGGCCGGGCGTTCGGTGACTGGCTGGCCGCGCACGGGCAGAGCCCGCGGGCCGTGGCGACGCTGTGGGACCTCGTCGGCATCGCGACGCTCAACGCCCGCGCCGAGAAGGCCTCGCTCGCCCTGGCCGCCACGGTGTTCCAGCTGGGCCTGCTCACCGACGCCGCCGCGGGCGACGTCGGCTGGGCCCGCGTCCCGCTGGGCCGCCTGCACGACGACGCCGCGCGGGCCGCGCTGGCCACCGCGGGCGTCGACGTCCGGACCCGGGCGAAGGTCCGAGCGCTCACCGCGGGACCCGACGGCTGGCGGGTCGCCGTCACACAGAAGACGCACGCGCAGGCCGGACCCGGCGACCCCGGGCCCGGCGGAGAGGAGGAGTACGTGGTCGACCGGATCGTGTCCGCCGTCCCACCCACCGTCGCGACCCGGCTGCTTCCGGAGGGGGCGTTCGACCTCGCTGCGGGCTGGGCCGAGCGGCTCGGCAGCTCCCCGATCGTCGACGTGCACGTCGTCTACGACCGCCGGGTGCTGCACCACGACTTCGCCGCGGCCGTCGACAGCCCGGTCCAGTGGGTGTTCGACCGCACCGACTCCTCGGGAGCCCGCCACGTGCACCCGCCGGACGCCCAGTACGTGGCCGTGTCGCTGTCGGCCGCCGACGACCTCGTCGGCATGCCGCTCGCCGCACTGCGTGAGCTGATGCTGCCGGCGCTTGCCGCGGTGCTCCCCGACGCCGCGTCCGCGCACGTGCTCGACTTCTTCGTGACGCGCGAGCCGCACGCCACCTTCCGGGCCGCGCCCGGTCAGGCCGCGCTGCGCCCCGGACCGGTCACCGCGCTGCCCGGTGTGACCCTGGCCGGGGCATGGACCGCCACCGGGTGGCCCGCGACGATGGAGGGTGCCGTGCGCAGCGGGGAGGCGGCCGCCGCGGCCGCGCTCGCCCACACGAGCGTCACCGCGGGGGTGGCGGCATGACCGCGACCCTCGGGCAGTCCATCACTCCGGGAGGCGACCACCGCGACGTCGCGACCCGGGTGCTGCGGCGTGGCCGCGACGCCGTCACCCCGGCGCTGCAGGCCGCCGTCGACCGCCTCGACGACGCGAGCCGCACCCAGGCCCGCTACCACCTCGGCTGGACCGAGCTCGACGGCTCGCCCGGCGCAGGCGGCGGCAAGGCGGTGCGTCCCGCGCTGGCGCTGCTCTCGGCCACCGCGGCCGGTGCCGACGCCGGCACGGGGGTGCCCGGGGCGGTCGCCGTCGAGCTGGTGCACAACTTCTCGCTGCTGCACGACGACCTCATGGACGGCGACACCGAACGCCGCCACCGCACCACGGTGTGGGTGCAGTGGGGGGCGTCGTCGGCGATCCTGTGCGGCGACGCGATGCTCGCCCTCGCCCAGGAGGTGCTGCTCGAGGCGCCGTCCCCGCATGCCGCGGCCGCGGCCCGGCTGCTGGCCGTCACCACCCGGGAGCTGATCCGCGGCCAGGCCGAGGACCTCGCCTTCGAGACCCGCGACGACGTCGGCGTCGACGAGTGCCTGTCGATGGCGTCGGGCAAGACCGGGTCGCTGCTGGCGGCGAGCGCGTCGATCGGTGCCGTCCTCGCCGGTGCGCCGGCCTCGCAGACCGAGGCCCTGCACGTCTACGGCCACGAGGTCGGTATGGCGTTCCAGCTGGTCGACGACCTGCTCGGCATCTGGGGCGACCCGGCGGTCACCGGCAAACCGGTGCTGTCGGACCTGCGATCGCGCAAGAAGTCACTGCCGGTGACGTTTGCCGTCCGCAACGGCGGCGACGCGGGCCGCGAGCTGGCCACGTGGCTGGCCCGCGACGGCGACCCGACCGAGGAGGAGCTGCGCGCCGCCGCGCGGCTCGTCGAGCAGGGCGGGGGCCGCGCCTGGGCTGCCGCCGAGGCCCGCCGCCGCCGCGACGCCGCACTCGACGCCGTCACCGGCGCCGGGCTCGTGCCCGGGGCGTGCAGTGAGCTCGTCGCCCTGGCCCACCACCTCGTCGACAGGGAGTTCTGATGACCCTCACCGCGCCGGAGCTCCTCGCGACCCGCACGCCGCGGGCTGCGCTGGACGCTGCCGTCGCATTCCTGCGCGCCGGTCGTCATCCCGACGGCTGGTGGCAGGGCGAGCTCGAGACCAACGTGACGATGGACGCCGAGGACCTGCTGCTGCGAGAGTTCCTGGGCATCCGCACCGACACCGAGACCGCGGAGGCGGCCCGCTGGATCCGGTCGCGCCAGCGTGCCGACGGCAGCTGGGCGACGTTCCAGGACGGCCCCGCGGACCTCTCGACGACGATCGAGGCATGGGTCGCGCTGCGGCTCGCCGGCGACGCCCCCGACGCCGAGCACATGCTGCGCGCGCAGAAGTTCGTCGTCTCGCAGGGCGGGTTGGAGCGCAGCCGCGTCTTCACCCGCATCTGGCTGGCACTGTTCGGACTGTGGTCCTGGGACGAGCTGCCCGACATGCCGCCCGAGCTGATCTTCCTGCCGAAGTGGTTCCCGCTCAACGTCTACGACTGGTCCTGCTGGGCACGCCAGACCGTCGTCCCCCTCACCGTGGTCGCGACGCTGCGGCCCTGCCGGCCGCTCCCCTTCGACGTCGACGAGCTGCGCACCGGTGCCGCCGCCCCACCACTCGGAAAGCCCTGGAGCTGGGCGGGGGCGTTCCAGCGCCTCGACAAGGTGCTGCACGCCTACTCCCGGCGCCCCCTGCGCGGCGTGCGCAGGCTCGCGATGCGCCGGGCGGCGGAGTGGGTGCTGGCCCGCCAGGAGGCCGACGGCTCGTGGGGCGGCATCCAGCCGCCGTGGGTGTACTCGATCCTGGCGCTGCACCTGCTCGGCTACCCGCTCGACCATCCCGCCGTCGCCGCCGGGCTCCGCGGCCTCGACCGGTTCCTGATCCGCGAGCAGACCCCGGACGGCGTCGTGCGCCGCCTGGAGGCGTGCCAGTCACCTGTGTGGGACACGTGCCTCGCAGTGACCGCGCTGCTCGACGCCGGTGTCCCCGCCGACGACCCCGACGTCCTCGCCGCAGCCGAGTGGCTGCTCGCCGAGGAGATCACCGGTGTCCGCGGTGACTGGGCCGTGCGCCGCCCCGAGATCCCCACGGGCGGCTGGGCGTTCGAGTTCGACAACGACGGCTACCCCGACACCGACGACACCGCCGAGGTCGTCCTCGCCCTCCGCCGCGTCGCCCACCCGGTGCCGGAGCGGGTGCGGGCGGCGGTCGACCGCGGGGTCGCGTGGACGGTCGGCATGCAGTCGCGCGACGGCGGCTGGGGCGCCTTCGACGCCGACAACACCCGCGAGCTCGTCACCAAGCTGCCGTTCTGCGACTTCGGCGCCGTCATCGACCCGCCGTCGGCCGACGTCACCGCGCACGTCGTGGAGATGATGGCCGCCGAGGGGCTCGCGCACACGACGGAGTGCCGTCGCGGCGTCGAATGGCTGCTGGCCGCGCAGGAGCGCGACGGGTCGTGGTTCGGCCGCTGGGGCGCCAACCACGTCTACGGCACGGGCGGTGTCGTCCCCGCGCTCGTCGCCGGGGGCATCGACCCGGACACGCCACCGATCCGCCGCGCCGTGGCCTGGCTGGAACGCCATCAGAACACCGACGGCGGCTGGGGCGAGGACCTGCGCTCCTACGAGGACCCGGCCTGGATCGGCAAGGGCGCCTCCACCGCGTCGCAGACGGCGTGGGCGCTGCTCGCGCTGCTGGCCGCCGGCGAGGACGGAGAGGTCGTGGAACGGGGCGTCCGGTACCTCGTCGACACCCAGCTGCCCGACGGGTCGTGGGAGGAGACGCTCTACACCGGCACCGGCTTCCCCGGCGCCTTCTACATCCGCTACCACCTCTACCGCATGGTCTTCCCGGTCTCGGCGCTCGGCCGGTACGTGAACGGGCAGCCGTCGTGAGGGCCGCCGTGCCGGACGCACTCGGACCGCCGGTGGTGTGCGCACCGCTCGGCGTGGAACGCCGCGCCCTCGACGTCGACGCCCTGACCGGGGTGCGGATCGCCCGCACCGGGATGGGCAGGCGCTCCGCCGCGGCCGCCCGCGCCCTGGGCGCCGACGGCCCGCGGCCCGTGCTCGTCGCCGGGGTGGCCGGGGCGCTCGCCCCGCAGGTCCGGCCCGGTGACGTCGTCGTCGCCTCCGAGGTCCGCGACGGTTCCGGCGCGCGAGGGCCCGTCGCCGTGCCGACGGCCGAGCCGCTCGCCGCCGCGCTGCGGGCTCTCGGGCTGCGGGTGCACGTCGGGCCGGTCGTCACCACCGACGGGGTCGTCGACGGGGACACTCGGATCGCCCTGTCCACGACGGGTGCGCTCGCCGTCGACATGGAGTCCGCCGACCTCGCCACCGCCGCCGCGGGCGGACCGTTCGCGGTGGTCCGCGTCGTCGTCGACACCCCCGGCGCTCCCCTGCTGCGCCCCGGCACCCCCGTCCGCGGGCTCACCGCGCTGCGCACCCTGCGCCGCGCCGCGCCCGCCCTGCGGGCCT
The DNA here is from genome assembly GCA_001725415.1 of Pseudonocardia sp. SCN 73-27. Lineage (GTDB taxonomy): Bacteria > Actinomycetota > Actinomycetes > Mycobacteriales > Pseudonocardiaceae > Pseudonocardia. Next base: position 7,744 of record MEGH01000036.1, on the reverse strand, counting down.
GGCTCGACGCCACCGGCCCCCGCACCGTCCGGCTGGCCGAGCCGCGCTCGTTCTGCGCCGGCGTCGAACGGGCCATCGAGATCGTCGACCGTGCCATCGACCGGTTCGGCGCCCCCGTCTACGTGCGCCGCCAGATCGTGCACAACGCCCACGTCGTGCGGCGGCTCACCGACCGCGGCGCGATCTTCGTGCAGGAGGTCGACGAGGTACCCCACGGCGCCCACGTCGTCCTCGCCGCGCACGGGGTCTCCCCCGCCGTCCGCGCCGACGCAGACGCCCGCCGCCTGCAGGTCGTCGACGCGACCTGCCCGCTGGTGGCCAAGGTGCACACCGAGGTGAGACGGTACACCGGGCGCGGACAGACCGTCCTGCTCATCGGGCACGCCGACCACGAGGAGGTCGAGGGCACCGTCGGCGAGGCGCCCGCGCACATCCGGGTCGTCGAGGACGAGCAGCACGCCCGCACCGTCGACGTGCCCGACCCCACCCGCGTCGCCTACGCCATGCAGACGACCCTGGCCGTCGACGAGGCCGACCGGATCGCCGCGATCCTGCGCGAGCGGTTCCCCGCGATCCGCGCACCCCGCCAGGACGACATCTGCTACGCCACGACCAACCGGCAGCGCGCCGTCCGCGCCGTCGCCGCCGACGTCGACCTCGTGGTCGTCGTCGGCTCCCCGAACTCGTCCAACTCGCGGCGCCTCGCCGAGGTCGCCGCCCGGCAGGGTGTGCCCGCCCACCTCGTCGACGACGTCGGCGAGCTCGACCTGACCTGGCTCGCCGGTGTGCGCCGGGTCGGGCTGTCGGCGGGCGCGTCCGCTCCCGACGACCTCGTCGACGAGGTCGTCTCCTGCATGTCCGGGCTCGGCCCGGTGACCGTCACGGCCACCTCGACCGGTTCCGAGAACGTCAGATTCACCCTTCCCAAGGAGGTGAGCCGGTAATGGCGATGCCGATGCGTCAGTCCGTGCGGCTGGGCGCGTACCTGATGAAGCAGAAGATCAAGCGCGTCGAGAAGTTCCCGCTGCTCGTCGAGCTCGAACCGCTGTTCGCGTGCAACCTGAAGTGCAACGGCTGCGGCAAGATCCAGCAGCCCGCCGCGCTGCTCAAGCAGCGCATGCCCGTCGAGCAGGCGGTCGGCGCGATCGAGGAGTCCGGCGCGCCGATGGTGTCCATCGCCGGCGGCGAGCCGCTGATGCACCCGCAGATCGACGAGATCGTCCGGCAGCTGCTCGACAGGAACAAGATCGTGTTCCTGTGCACCAACGCGGTGCTGCTGCCCAAGCACATCCACAGGTTCAGCCCGCACAAGAACTTCGCGTGGATGGTCCACATCGACGGCCTGCGCGAACGCCACGACGCGTCGGTGAGCAAGGACGGCGTGTTCGACCAGGCGGTCGCCGCGATCAAGCAGGCCCAGGAGCTGGGCTTCCGCGTCAACACGAACACGACGTTCTTCGACACCGACACGCCGCAGGACGTCATCGACGTGCTCGACTACCTCAACGACGAGCTCGGCGTCGACAACATGCAGATCTCCCCCGGCTACGCCTACGAGAAGGCGCCCGACCAGGAGCACTGGCTCGGCGTCGAGCAGACCCGGGAGCTGTTCCGCAAGGCGTTCGACGGCGGCCGGCGCAAGAAGTGGCGGCTCAACCACTCGCCGGTGTTCCTCGACTTCCTCGAGGGCAAGATCGACCTGAACTGCACGGCGTGGGCCATTCCGTCGTACTCGTTGCTCGGCTGGCAGAAGCCGTGTTATTTGCTGGACGACGGGTACGTGAAGACGTACCGGGAACTCATCGACGAGACGGACTGGGACGCGTTCGGCCGGGGCAAGGACGAACGGTGCGCGAACTGCATGGCGCACTGCGGGTACGAGCCCTCGGCAGTGTTCGTGACGATGGGGTCGCTGCGCCAGTCCCTGCGCGCCGCGACAGGAAGCTGAGGGGTCGCCACGTCCCGCGCGGCCCGGGGCGCCGCAATTCGGGCGTCGGCCCCGTTATCTCCTCGTTATCGGGGTCGGTATGCTTTGGGGACCCCGACTGGAGAGGCGGACCGCGCGAATGCCGGACCACCCCCGTGTGACCACCCTGATCCATCTCCCGCCCGTCGGGTCTCTGCTGCGGCAGGCCGGGCGTCCCCTCCTGGAGTCGACGCTCGTCCCGCTGGCCCTGTTCTGGGTGCTGTTCACCCACGCGGGGTTCGACGCAGGGCTGATCGCAGCCCTGTCCTGGTCGGCGGTGGCCATCGGGCGCAGGCTGGTCATGCGCCGGAAGATCCCGGCGATCCTCGTCCTCAGCACCGTGCTGCTGGTGGCCCGGACCGTCGTCGGTCTGTGCACGGGAAGCGCGTTCCTGTACTTCCTGCAGCCGACGGTGCAGAACTTCGTCTTCGCGTTGCTGCTGCTGGTGACGCTCGGCTTCGACCGACCGCTGCTGGCCAAGCTGGCCGACGACTTCTGCGCCTTCCCCGACAGCCTCACCGGGCACCCGCACATGAAGCGGTTCTTCAGGCGGGTGTCGCTGCTGTGGGCGATCGTCTTCCTGGTCAACGGAGCCACGACGCTCGCGGTGCTGGCCACCCAGACCGTCGGCAACTACCTGATGGTGTCGACGGCCGGCTCGTACTCGCTGGTGGGCCTCGGGATCGTCACGTCGCTGCTGTGGTTCCACCGCTCCATGCGCGGACAGGGCATCCGGCTGCGCGTCGGCCTGCCCACCGCGGCCCGGATGCGCGTGGGCTGACCTGCGGGTCAGGCGTTGCGCACCCGCGCACCCAGGGCCCGCAGGGCGGCGTCGAGATCACGGACGCCGAACTCCGCGGCCCGCGCGGCCAGCGGTGCGACGACCTCCGGGTCGGTGGCCAGCCGCGTGATCGTGGCGGTGACGTCGGACGGGCGCGGGCAGACCAGCGCCAGCCCGGCGTCCTCGGCCAGCCGCGCCCCGGCACGCCCGTGCCCGGCCACCGGCGCGGCGAACACGACGGGCCGGCCCACCGCCAGCGCCTCGGTCGCGATGACTCCGCCCGCGGTGGTGAGGACGACGTCGCTCGCCGCGATCAGATCGGGCACCCGGTCGGTCCAGCCCAGCGCCTGCAGCGTGGCCGGCGGCAGTCCCCGCGCCTCCAGCGCACCACGGAGCCGCTCGTTGCGCCCGCACAGCACGACGGCCCGCACCGGCGTCCCGGGACCGTCCGCGGCCAGCACGGCGTCGACGACGTGGTCGACGTCGCCGAAACCCAGCGAGCCGCCCGACACGAGCACCGTGAAGCCGTCGCGGGGCAGCCCGAGGTCGGCGCGGGCCGCCTCCCGGTCGCGGGGCGCGAACCGCACGTCGACGGCCGCGGGCGCGACCCGCACGTCGGCGCCGGGGACCGCGGCCAGCGCCTGGTCGCGGGAGGACTCCAGCAGCGTCCACGTCTCGTCGACGTCACGCCACGCCCAGTACGGGTGGACGGCCATGTCGGTGACGACGGCGACACTTCGCCCCGGCAGCCGGCCGTGGCGGCGCAGCCACGCCAGCCCGCCGGTGGTCATCGGGTAGGTCGACACGACGAGGTCGGGATGCTCCTCGTCGACGAGCGGGGCCAGGTCGTGACCCACCCGCGACGCGCTGACCGCCTTGAACGGGGCGGCGGCGCGCGGGGCGTGCAGCAGCGCGTCGTAGGCGACCCCGTAGAGACCGGGCGCGAAGCGCATCGTCGCGGCGTAGCTGCGGGCCAGCGACGTGTCGCGGGCCCTGCTTCCGGTGCTCTCCACCTCGCGGACGACCGTTCGGGGCCAGAGCGCCCGCATCCGGGCAGCCAGGGCCCGGGCCGCGGCGACGTGGCCCTCCCCCACCGGCGCCGACAGCACCAGCACTCGACCCGGCCCGTCGTCCGGGCCGATCAGCTCCACGACACGCACGCTAGCGCGATCACGCCGACCACGGCGGGCGGGCCGTCCCGCCCCTCCCCCGGTGAGGGTCACACCGGCACGAGCACGGAACGGGTAGCGGCATGAGCACCTCCACCACCACGGCACCTCTTCCTCCGTCCGCTGTCGCGGCCTGCCCCGGGCCACCCCGGCGGGTCCTGCTCGTCACCGGCAGCCTCGGCGAGGGCCACCACGCCGCCGCGCGCGCCGTCGAGGAACGCGCCCGTGCTCTCTGGCCGGGCGTCGAGGTCGTCTGGACCGAGACCCTCGACGCGATGGGCCCCGCCGCCGGGTCGCTCTTCCCCGCGATCTACGCCGGCTGCGTCCGCCGGCTGCCGTGGCTCTACGAGCTGTACTTCCGGCTGCTGTGGCGCGTGCCGCCGTTCCGGGCCGGGACCCGCGCCGTCGTGGCGCGCTGGAGCGCCCGCGGCATCGCGACGGCCGTCGCCGCCCACGAGCCCGACCTGGTCGTCGCCACCTTCCCGGAGGCGGTGCTGGGCCTCGGCCGGCTGCGCCGCACCGGACACCTGACCGTGCCCGTGGCTGCGCTCGTCGCCGACCCGGCACCGCACCCGCTGTGGGGCGACAAGGCGCTGGACCTGCACCTCGTCAGCACCCCGGAGGGTGCGCGGATGCTGCGGCGCGCCGTCCCCGGCGCCGCCGTCCGCGTCGGCGCGCTGCCCGTGGCCGGCGCGTTCACCCCGCCCGCCGACGACGTGCCCGCCCGCACCCGACCACTGGTCTACGTGTCGTGCGGGTCGCTGGCCTTCGGCGACGTCGCCGGGGCCTGCGCGGCCGTGCTCGACGGCGGCGGCGACGTCCTCGTCAGCGCGGGCCGGGTGCCGTCGGTGCGGACCCGGCTCGAGCGTCTCGCCGGGCACCATCCGCGCGGGGTGCGGATGCGCGTCGTCGACTGGGTGTCCGACCCGGCCACGACGACGCGCGACTGCGACGCCGTCGTCACCAACGCCGGCGGCGCGACCGCGCTGGAGGCGCTGGCCTGCGCACGCCCGCTGCTGCTGTTCGCGCCGATCCCCGGGCACGGCCGCGCCAATGCCGAGCTGCTCGAACGGGAGGGCCTGGCCACCGTCTGCCCCGGGACCGACGACCTCCGCGACGCCGTCGCCGCCCTCGTCGACCCCGCGGCGCGCGCCACCGTCACGGCGACGCTGCGGTCCCGGCTCGTCGGCCGCGACCTGGCCGCCGACGTCGCCGCCCTGATCCCGGCCCGGGCCGACACCGTGCCGGGCGAGCGGGTCCGCGCCCAGGACGCGCTGTTCCTGCACGCCGCGACCGCCGACGTCCCGCAGCAGGTCGGCACCCGCCTGCTCGTGGAGGACGTCACCGGCCCCGACGCGGGCCCCGAGGTGGCCGCGGCGTGGCGCGACCACGTCGCCCGGCTGGTCACCGAACGGGCCGGCGGCATCGAGCTGCTCACCCGCCGCCTCGCCCCCGTCGAACCGGGGCGGCCGCGTCGCTGGGTCGTCGAGCCCGCCCCCGACCCCGACCGGCACGTCCGCCCCGACACCGTCTCCGTCGGCCCCGGCGGCGACCACGCGACCTGGGACGACGCGCTCACCGCGTTCTTCGCCGATCCCGTCGACGCCGAGCGGACCGGCTGGCAGATACTCATCGCCCGGCACACCGGCGGCGAGGGCATCGGGGTGCTGGCCAAGGTCCACCACTCCCTCGGCGACGGGCTCGCCGTCACCGACGCCCTGATCCGGCTGTTCACCGACGAGGAGGCCGCCCTGCCCGCCCGCGGCCCCGGTGACACCGGTGGGCCGCCCACGACGCGGGACCGGGTGCGCGCCGCGGCGCGGATCGTCCGCGGCGTCGCCGGGCTCGCGACCGCCGGCACCGCCGGCCGGTCACCGCTCACCGGGACGGTCGGCGGGCCCGGCCACCACCGCATCGGTGTCCGGCTCGACGGCAAGCAGGTCCGCGACGCCGCGCGCAGCCACGGCGTCGGCACCACCGCGCTGGTGCTGGCCGTCGTCGCCGAGTTCCTGCACCGGCACCTCGAGGCGCACGCGCCCGGCGGCGCGCCCGAGCGGGTCCGCACCATGGTTCCGCTCACCACGCGCACCGCCCGTGGCGTCGGCAGCCGCTCGGCGGGCAACCGCACCGCCGCGGTGTCGCTCGACCTGCCCACCGGACCGATGACGCCGGCCGCCCGCGTCGCACGGGTCGCCGAGCTCCTCGAGCGCGGCACCACCAGCGGGCAGCCCGAGGGCGCCGCCGCGGTACTGCGGCTGCTCGGCCTGCTGCCCGGACGCGCCCAGCGGCTGCTCGTCGGCGGCGTCTACGGACGACGGTTCTTCCATCTGCTCGCCTCCGTCATGCCCGGGGCGCGCAGGCCGCTCCACATGCAGGGCGCTCTCATCGCGGAGGTCTACCCTGTGTTGCCGCTGGCAGAAGGGGTCGGCCTCGCCGTCGGTGCGCTGAACTGGGGACGGTGGACGACGCTGGGAGTGTCGGTGGACGCCGGTATCGTCCGCGACATCGGGGGAATACCTGATTGTCTGCGCGCGTCGTTGCGCGATATGAGTGAAGCGTGCGGCCGGGGGTGACCGCACGCACAACAGCAGGAAGAGCACGAGGGGCACGGGCAGGGGGTGGCTGTGGACTCCTCGGTGGGGATGTTCATCGCGGTACCCGCTGCCGTCCTGGGCGCCGCGGGCTTCGGCCTGGCCACCGCCGCCCAGCAGCGGGCCACCAAGGAGGTGGAGGTCACCCCGACGCTGAGCCCGCGGCTGCTGGTCGAGCTGTTCGGCCGCCCGATGTGGCTGCTGGGCCTGGTCGCCACGGTCGTCGCGCTCGTGCTGCAGCTGGTCGCGCTCGCGTTCGGGCCGATCGCCGTCGTGCAGCCGCTGCTGGTCACCGGTGTCGCGTTCGCCGCCGGGTTCTCGGCACTCATGGCGCGCCGCCGCCCCGACGTCGTGATCCTGCTCGGCGCGCTGTGCTGCGCGGCCGGGCTCTCCGCATTCCTGCTGCTGGCCCGGCCCATCCCGGGCGCGGCGCACGAGAACCTCGACCTGTCCGACGGGCTGCCGCTCGGGATCGCGCTCGCCGCGCTGGTCGTCGGCTGCCTCGTGTACGCGGCGGTCGTGTCGCACCCGTCGCGGGTCCTGGCGCTCGCCCTGGCCACCGGGGTCCTCTACGGCGTCACGGCCGGGCTCATGAAGGTCGTCACCGGGCAGCTGCAGGTCGGCTGGACCGAACCGTTCTCCCACATGGCGCTCTACGTGGTGTGCGTGATCGGGCCGCTCGGGTTCCTGCTCAGCCAGAACACGTTCCAGCAGGGCAAGCTCATCTCGCCCGCGGTCGCGGTGATCACGAGTGTCGACCCGGTGGTCGCCGTCCTCATCGGCGTCGGCTGGCTGGGCGAACAGCTCGACACCTCCCCCGCCGAGCTCGCCGGCGAGTGCATCGCCGCGGTGGTGGTCATCGCGGGGATCGTGCTCATCACCGCGCGCGGCACGCACCTGCTGCACCGCTTGGAGGCGATGGAGGCCGTCGGCGCCCGTCCCGCCGGGCCCGCGCCGGGGTGAGCCGGTGACGGGGACCGCGCTGGTGACCGGTGGCTCGTCCGGCATCGGCGCCGCGCTCGCGCTCCGGCTCGCCGACGCCGGGTGGGGCGTCGTCGTCACCGGGCGCGACCGGGCCCGGCTCGACACCGTCGCCGCCGCGTGCGGGGGCCGCGCCGTCGTCGCCGACCTCGCGACCGCCGAGGGCGTCGAGACCGTCCGCGCCGCCGCCGACGGGCAGGTGCGGCTGCTCGTGCACGGCGCCGGCCTCGGTTGGGCGGGCCCGGTGCAGGACACC
>MEGH01000035.1:4024-48842 GCA_001725415.1 Pseudonocardia sp. SCN 73-27 | reverse complement strand
CCCGACGACGGTGGCGACGATCCACGCCACGGCCCGGGCAGGCGCGGCGGCCGCCGCCACGGCGGCCCGCGCTTCGGCCCCGGCGGACCGGGCTTCGGCCCGGGCGGCGTCGGCCCCGGCGGCCCCGGCGGCCTCGGCTTCGGCCCGGGCGGCCCGCGCGGCTTCGGCCCCGGCGGCTTCGGCCGGCGTGGCCGTCGCACCAACCGTGGCGACGTCCGCGCCGCCGTCCTCGCGCTGGTCGCGGAGCAGCCGCGGCACGGCTACGAGATCATCCAGGAGATCGCGTCGCGCACCGACGGTGCGTGGAAGCCGAGCCCGGGCTCGGTCTACCCGACGCTGTCGCAGCTGGAGGACGAGGGCCTGGTCCGCGTCGAGCAGACCGACGGCCGTCGAGTCGTGCACCTCACCGAGGCCGGCACGACCTACGTGGCCGAGCACCGCGAGGAGCTCGACAAGGTCTGGGAGTCCGCGCAGCGCGACCCCGACGAGGACACCGCCGAGCTCTGGACCCAGCTGGGCCAGCTGCACGCCGCGGCACAGCAGGTGATGGCCACCGGCACGCCCGAGCAGATGCGCACGGCGACCGAGGCGATCACCGAGGCGCGCAAGGCGATCTACCGCCTGCTCGCCGAGTGACCCCTGCATGACGGAAAGGGCCCCGGCGGAACACCGCCGGGGCCCTTTCCGTGTGCGCGTCAGCAGTCGCGCAGCTCCGGGCTCTGGTTGAGCACCTGGCCGCGGATCGAGACGAACTCGCGGTAGATGTCGGAGTCGACGGCGGCGGGGGCGAACGCCGCGACGCGGTGGCAGTTCTGGAACGCCAGCGTCACGCCGAAGTGCCTCTCCATCGCGCCGCGGATCGCATTGCTCGCCAACGCCCGCAGCAGCTGGCCGCGCTCCGCCTCCGACGGTGGGGGCACCTCGTGCTCGCCGAACGGGGCCTCGGGGCGGGCCTGCCCGTCGGCGACCGCCGTGGACACGACATCCCAGGCGTAGGGCAGCGAGTTGCGGACGACCTCGAGGAACGCGGCGTCGTCGAGCTCGCCGCGCTCGGCGCGCTCGAGGACCGCGGTGGGGACGTCGAGTGACATGGTGTTCTCCTCGTTTCGGGGTCTGTTTCTGCACGAACGGCACAGTCACGCAGTCGGGTTGCGGCACTGTGCCGTTCGCTCACATCGGGCGTGCGGCGGTAGCGGCGGCCAAGGTCACGCCGGCACCGGGGTGCCGGGCACGAAGCCCGGCGCGACCTGCGCGGCGAGGTCGAGGCCGGTGGCGCGGTCACCCCAGGCCCGGGCGTTGCGCAGGTGGAACTCGACGGTGTCGCGGTGGTAGCGCTCCCAGTCGCGGGGGCGGGCGTCCACCGCGGCCAGGACGTCGGCGAGCACCGCGGCGTTGGCGGGCTCCAGCTCAGCGACCGGGCGGGGCTCACCGCGCTCGGCGGCGCGCACCCACGGCGAGCGGCCCAGCCAGCCGATCAGCGCGTCGCCGGCGTGCTCGCGCAGGTACGCGACGTCGGCCCCGTCGTCGACCTTGTTGCCCAGTACGGCGAGTGCGACGTCGCGGCCGGCGGTGTGGGCGGCGTACTGGTGGAAGACGCCGACGCCGCGCCGGGTCGGCTCGCTGACCAGCACTGTCAGATCGAAACGGGTGAACAGGCCGGACGCGAAGGCGTCGGCACCCGCGGTCATGTCGACGACGACGTACTCCCCCGCGCCGTCGACGAGGTGGTTGAGCCACAGCTCCACCGCGCCGGTCTTGGAGTGGTAGCAGGAGACGCCGATGTCGGCCTCGTCGAACTCGCCGGTGACGAGGTAGCGCACGCCGTCGGGCGTGGTGGCGGCGCAGCGGGCGAGCACCGGGTCGTCGGTGCGCAGCCCGGCGGTGCGGGAGCCGGGGCCGGGCGGGGTCGTCTTGATCATCGCCGCGGCCGAGGGCACGAGCGGGTTGTTGCCGCGCAGGTGGTCCTTGAGCCAGGGCAGGTCGGCGCCGAGCGCGCGGGGCGTGGGGCCGGTGGCGCCGAGCGCCTCGCCGAGGTTCTGGTTGATGTCGGCGTCGACGGCGAGCACGGGGTGCCCGCGATCCGCCAGGTAGCGGCTGAACATGGCAGCCACCGTCGTCTTGCCGCTGCCACCCTTGCCGACGAACGCGATCCGCACGAGCCGTCCTTCCCTGGTCCCCGACTGAACACGGTAACGGTATCGGTTTTCACCAACGGGTGATCATGGCGGGGTCCGAAACCGGCTGCGCCGGTTTCACCACGACCCGTGGTGAATCAGCGTCGACTCGGTGTTTCACATCACATCACCGCGGGCCCTAGCGTCGGCGGTACCGAGGTCGAGGAGGACACACGTTGCGGCTCGTCACCTACCGCCCACCCGGCGACGCGGACCCCCGCGTCGGCGCCCTCGACGGTGAGCGGGTCGTGGACCTACCGGGCTTCACGTCGATGCTCGACCTGCTCGACCGCGGCGCCGCAGGCCTCGACGACGCCCGCACGTTCCTCTCCGTCGCCGCGACCACTCACCCGCTCGCCGACGTCACCCTGCTCGCGCCGCTCCCCCGGCCCCGCTCGATGCGCGACTTCATGCTCGTCGAGGAACACGTCCGCAACAGCTTCGGCGACGTGCCCGAGGAGTGGTTCCGCATCCCGGTGCACTGGAAGTGCAACCCCGACACCGTCATCGGCCCCGACGCCGTCGCGCCCTGGCCGTACTACACCGACAAGCTCGACTACGAGCTCGAGGTGGCCGCCGTGCTCGGGGCGCCGGTGTTCCGGGCGTCCGTCGCCGAGGCCGAGGCCGCCGTCGCCGGCTACACGATCTTCAACGACTGGAGCGCACGCGACATCCAGTTCCGCGAGATGTCCGTCGGCATCGGGCCTGCGTTCGGCAAGGACTTCGCGACCTCGCTGGGCCCCTGCCTCACCACCGCCGACGAGTTCGACGCCACCGGCGCCCGGATGAGCGCCCGGATCAACGGCGAGGTCTGGTCGGAGGGCTCGATCGGCGCGATGCGCTTCAGCTTCGGCCAGGCCATCGCGACGCTGTCTCAGTACCAGCCCCTGCACCCCGGCGACGTCATCGGCGGCGGCACCACAGGCCGCGGCTGCGGCCTGGAGATCGACCGCTGGCTCGCCCCCGGCGACGTCGTCGAGCTCGAGGTCGAGGGCATCGGCGTGCTGCGCAACACCGTCGGCCCCAAGGACGACGTCCCGCCGGGCGACTCCGGCATCAACCTGGTGAAACCCGAGGAGGACTCGTGACCGAGGTGATCCTGCAGGTCTACCCGACGCTCGGAGACGAGGCGGCCATGGCCGCCCAGCGACCGATCGGCCGCAACAACGACGCCTACCAGAAGATGCTGGCCGGGCTGATCGAAGTCTGCCAGGCCGCCGACGACCTCGGCTACTGGGGTATCACCCACGTCGAGCACCACATGCACACCGAGGGCATGGAGATCTCCCCCGCCCCCCTGATGCTCAACGTCCACCTCGGGCACTACACGAAGCGGCTGCGCCACGGCCAGCTCGGCCTCGTGCTGCCCGCGCACGACCCGCTGCGACTCGCGGAGGAGATCGCGATCGCCGACCACATGCTGCAGGGCAGGCTGTTCGTCGGCATGGCCCGTGGCTACCAGGCGCGCTGGCAGAACATCCTCGGCCAGCGCTTCGGCGTCACCAGCACCGCGTCGGACCAGAGCGACGCCGACCAGCGCAACCGTCTGCTGTTCAGCGAGAACTTCGCGATCATGAAGAAGGCCTGGACCGAGGACCTGCTCACCTACGACGGCCCCACCTACAAGATCCCGTTCCCGCTCGACGGCATCCCCAACTGGCCACCGGCCTCCACGATCACCGGCAAGTACGGCGTCCCCGGCGAGGTCGACGAGAACGGCACGGTCAAGGGCGTCGGCATCGTCCCCAAGCCGTACACGAGCCCGCACCCGCAGCTGTTCCAGGCGTTCGGCGCGAGCCCCGGCACGCTGCGCTGGTGCGGCGAGGAGAACGTCACCCCGACCATCCTGATGGGCTCGCTCACCAAGCTGCGCGCGCTGATGGAGATCTACCAGGAGGGCGCGGCCTCACGCGGGCGGCACCCCCGCTTCGGCGAGGGCATCGGCGTCTGCCGCACCTTCTACGTCTTCCCCAACGGCACGCCCGAGGACGAGGTCAGGGCCAAGATCCGGCGCAGCGTCGAACTGTACGAGGAGCCGGTGTGGCGCGGCTGGTACGAGCAGTTCGGGTTCATGGAGGGCAGCAGGCTCGACGACGAGGAGGGTCCCGTCCCGAAGCCCGGCGAGCACCTCGCCGACCGGCTGATCAACTCCGGGCTGCTCATCGGCGGCACGGTCGACGACGTGAAGCGCCAGATCGACGGCTTCCTCACCGACCTTCCCATCGACTACTTCGTGTGGCTGTTCCACTGGGGCATGATCCCGCGCGACGAGGGCCTGCGGATGCTGGAGCTGTTCGGCGAGAAGATCATGCCGGAGTTCGGGATCACCGGGGCGCCGGCCACCGTGGCGGGCTCATGAGCGAGCGGCAGCGAGCGAATCGTCGACACAGCACTCGTGCGCAGCGCCGACCGAGCGTCAGCGAGGGAGTGCGATGAGCACGCCACGGTCCCGCGAGGCGGGAATGCCCGACCCCGCCGTCCAGGACCTGGGCAAGGGCTTCCACGTCTTCGTCCAGCTCGACGGCAGCTGGGGCCTCAACAACGTCGGCATCTTCGCCGGACGCGACGGGGTGATCCTGGTCGACACCACGTTCACCGAGGGCCGGGCGCGGGCGCTGCGTGCCGCGGTGACCGAGCTGTCGCCGCACCCCATCCGCACCGTCCTCAACACCCACCACCACGGCGACCACACATACGGGAACTACCTCTTCCCCGAGGCCACGATCATCGGCCACGAGCTGTGCCGGTCGGCGACGATCGCCACAGGCTTCGAGACGAAGAAATGGTTCCCCGGCGTCGACTGGGGCGACATCCGGATCGTGCCGCCCGCGGTGACCTTCCGCGACGAGATCACGATCTGGTGCGACGACGTCCCGGCCACCGTGAAGTTCGTCGGCCCGTCGCACACCACGAACGACGTCTACATGTGGGTGCCGGAGCACTCGCTGCTGTTCGCGGGCGACCTCGTGTTCAACGGCGGCACCCCGTTCGTCGTCATGGGGTCGATCTCGGGGCTGCTGCGGGCGCTCGACGAGCTCGACGGCCTCGGCGCGCAGACCGTCGTGCCGGGGCACGGGCCCGTCGGCGGGCCGGAGCTGATCGGGCAGCAGCGCGACTACCTGCTGTGGCTGCAGGGCGTCGCGAAAGAGGGGTTCGACGCGGGCACCGAACCGCTCGACCTCGCCCGGTCCCTGGACCTCGGCGCCTTCGCCCGTCTCACCGACTCCGAGCGGCTGGTGGGCAACATCCACCGCGCCTACTCCGAGCTGCGCGGCGAGCCGCTCGGCGGGCCGTTGGACTACGACCGGATCGTCGACGAGATGGTCGCCTTCAACGACGGGCAGCCGCTGCACTGCGTGGCCTGAGGCCTCACGGCTCGTGAGTGGCGTTATTGGCCATAGCCAATAACGCCACTCACGGGTCGCGGAGCGACCCACCCCGCCCGTTCGGCGACGTCGAGCGCCAGCGCCCGGAAGTTCTGCACCGCCGGCCCGGCGACGCTGCGCCAGAACAGGTGCACCGGCACGACGGGCGCGGGCTCGACCGGGCGCCACACGAACCCGTCGGGCACCGGATGGAACTGGGTCTGGAACGCCACCGAGAACGCCCGGCCGCCCGCCACCTCCGCGCGCGCGGCCGGGTCGGTGTGGAACACCCCCGACGACAGGTACTCGAACTCGAGGATCGGGCCGTCGAAACCGTTGAACCGGTAGAAGCCGACGACCTCGTCGAAGAAGCCGGGTGACAGGGCGCGGGGCCAGATCGTCAGCGTCATCGCCGACAGCGCGGCCATCGGCACCGGCGACTCCCCGGCCAGGGCGTGGTCGGCGGCGAGGATGACGCCGATCTTCTCGTGCCGCAGCGTCGCGCACTCCAGGTCGCCCGACAGCGTCGGGCAGCGCGCCAGCCCGATGTCGAACCGGCCGGCCTTCACCGCCTCCACGCCCTCGGCCTGCCACATCTCGCACATCTGCAGGGTCACGTCGGGATGGCGGTCGTGCAGCTCCGCGACCAGCAGCGGCAGGGTCTCGTCGGCGAGCGTGGGGGTGAAGGAGATGGCCAGCAGCCCGGCCTCACCTGCGGCCGTACGCCGGGTGCGCTCGAAGGCCGTCGACACCGCGTCGAGAATGCCGCGGGCGTGGTCGAGCAGCTCGCGGCCTGCCTCGGTGAGCTCGACATTGCGTGTGGTGCGCCGCAGGAGCTGCACGCCCAGCTCGTCCTCGAGCTGGCGGATCTGCGTCGACAACGCCTGCTGGACGACGTTGAGGCGCTTCGCGGCGCGCGAGAAGTGCAGCTCCTCCGCGACGGCGACGAAGGCGCGCAGATGCCGGAGCTCGGCGTGCCCGCTCACGTGTCCGATTCTGACCGTCGCGACCGGCCCCTCGCCAGGCCTGTTCGGACGTCGCGTGTCCGACAGGTCCTCGCTCACGGGGGTCCGGTCCTGGCTTCCCCCTCCGTTCATCACGAACCCCTGGGCGAGATCCCCTGCTGGGCACCAAGATGGCTCCGAGACGAAGAGGGACAGACAGACACCACACAGGACGCACGGGAGTCGAGCATGAAGATCGGGATGGTCGGGCTGGGTCGTATGGGCGCCAACATGGTGCGCCGGTTGATCCGTGACGGGCACGAGTGCGTCGTCCACGACGTCTCGCCGGACGCCGTGACGCAGCTGGAGTCCGAGGGCGCGATCGGGGCGTCGTCGCTGGAGGAGCTCGTCGGCAAGCTGGAGGCGCCGCGCACCGTCTGGCTCATGCTGCCCGCCGCGATCACCGGCCAGATCGTCGACCAGGTGCTGGAGCTCGTCGAGCCCGGCGACGCCATCGTCGACGGCGGCAACTCGTCCTACCGCGACGACATCGACCGCGCCGAGCACACCGCGACCCGCGACGTCGACTACGTCGACTGCGGCACCAGCGGCGGTGTGTGGGGCCTCGACCGCGGCTACTGCCTGATGATCGGCGGGCCCGACCGGGCGGTCGAGCGGCTCAACCCGGTCTTCGCCTCGCTGGCCCCGGGTGTCGGGGACGTCGCGCGCACCCCGGGCCGCTCCGGGGACCCGTCGCCGTCGGAGCAGGGCTATCTGCACTGCGGGCCGTCGGGTGCCGGGCACTTCGTGAAGATGGTGCACAACGGCATCGAGTACGCCCTGATGGCCGCCTACGCCGAGGGCCTCAACATCATCAAGAACGCCGGCATCGGCACCCACGCCCACGAGATCGACGCCGAGACCGCGCCCCTGGCCGCGCCGAAGTACTACCCCTACGACGACATCGACCTGGGCGAGGTCGCCGAGGTGTGGCGGCGTGGGTCCGTCGTGAGCTCGTGGCTGCTCGACCTCACCGCGCAGGCGCTGCACGCCGACCCGACGCTGGAGCAGTTCTCCGGCCGCGTCTCCGACTCCGGTGAGGGCCGCTGGACCTCGATCGCCGCGATCGAGGAGGGCGTCTCCGCGCCGCTGCTGACGACGGCGCTCTACGCGCGCTTCGGGTCCCGCGGCAGCGAGCTGTTCGCCGACAAGATCCAGTCCGCGCAGCGCATGGGATTCGGCGGGCACATCGAGAAGAAGGCATGACCGCCCCGTCCCAGCCGGTCGCGGGTGACGTCCTGGTCCTGTTCGGGATCAGCGGCGACCTGGCGCACAAGAAGATCCTGCCCGCGCTCTACCGGCTCACCCAGCGCGGCGAGCTCACCGTGCCGGTCGTCGGGGTCGCACTCACCGACTGGGACACCGACGCGCTGCGCAGCCACGCCGCCGACGCCGTCCGCGAGGTGATCGACGACGTCGACGACGCTGTGCTGCAACGGTTCCAGAACCTGCTGACGCTGGTGGCGGGCGACTACTCCGACGCGGCCACGTTCACCCGGCTCGCCGACGAGGTGCGCGCGCGGGCGAAGAGCGACGACCCGTTCGTCGTGCATTACCTCGCGGTGCCGCCCAGCCTGTTCGGGACGGTCGCCGACGCGCTCGCGTCCGTCGGGCTGCAGAAGCGGGCCCGGCTCGTCGTCGAGAAGCCGTTCGGGCACGACCTGGCCTCGGCCCGCGCGCTCAACGCCGAGCTGGCGAAGCACTACACCGAGGACCAGGTCTTCCGCGTCGACCACTATCTCGGCAAGGAGTCCGTCGAGGACCTGCTGGTGCTGCGCTTCGCCAACACGGTTCTCGAGCCGCTGTGGAGCCGCACCTGGGTCGAGCGCATCGAGATCACCATGGCGGAGAGCTTCGACGTCTCCGACCGCGGCTCGTTCTACGACGCCGTCGGCACGGTGCGCGACGTCCTGCAGAACCATCTGCTGCAGGTGCTCGCCTACCTGACGATGGAGGCGCCGCTCAGCGACGCCGCCGATGACCAGCGCGACGCCAAGCACGGGCTGCTCGCCTCGGTGCGCTCCATCGATCCCGGCGAGACCGTCCGCGGCCAGTACACCGGCTACCTCGACGTCAAGGGCGTGAAGCCGGGGTCGACGACGGAGACGTTCGTGTCGGTCGTCCTGCACATCGACGACTGGCGCTGGACCGGGGTGCCCGTGCACATCCGGGCGGGCAAGGCACTGCCGGAGACGTTGCTGGAGATCGACGTCGTCCTGCAGTCCCCGCCGCGGCCCCTCTTCACCGGTGTCGACGCCACGACTCCCCCGGCCAACCGGATCCGCATCCGGCTGCAGCCCGACTCGGGGGTGACGTTCTTCCTGCTGGCCAAGCAGCCCGGCAAGGGCGACGTGGCCGTCGAGGTGCCGGTCGGCGTCGACCTGCGGCAGGTGCTGGGGCTCGCGCACGAGCCCTACGAGCGGATCTTCGGCGACGCGCTCGTCGGCGACCCCGCGCACTTCGCCCGGTTCGACACCCTGGAGGAGGCGTGGCGGATCGTCGCGCCGATCCTGGACGCGACGACCACACCCGAGCCCTACGCCCCAGGGACCTGGGGGCCGGAGTCCGTCACGGACGGAACCACAGCGTCCACCGGGTGACGGGCAGGTAGCCGAGCCTGCGGTAGACCCCGACGCCGGCGTCGCTCGCGATCAGCACCGCGGGCGCCGCCGGGTCGGCGACCGTCGCCGCGTGGGTGACGGCCGTGCCGATCCCCCGGCCGCGGGCGTCCGGCAGCGTCGCCACGGCCTCGACGGAGACGACGTCGTGCGCGGTGTGCGACAACGCCGCCGCGACGGGACGGCCGTCGAGCCGGGCGAGCCAGAACCGGGTCGGGCCGCCCAGGAGCGCGGGCGGCGCCGGCGAGTGCGGCGCCGGGTAGCCGTCGGCGAGGACGCGGTCCCACTCCTCCAGCGACGCCGGCTCGGTGACCTCCTCGACCGTGACACCCGGCGGCGGAGCGACCACCCCGTCAGCGGCGGCCCGGACCATGAACGGCGGATGCCCCATCAACATCAGCCCTCCCGGCGTCAGGTCGACCGTCGGTGCGGCGCTGACCAGCAGGAACGGTCGCCCCGGCGGGAAGAACGCGGCGATCCGCTCCACGTCGGGCGGCCCCTCGGCGACGGCCACGTTCAGGAACAGGCAGGGCGACAGCGCGTCGGCGAGGACCAGACCCGGCTCGCGGACGGCGGTGCCGCCGGCCGCCTCCGCCCAGGCGACGGCCCGGTCACCCGTCGCACGCAGGGCGGCCGGTGTCAGCGTGTCCGCCTGCAGGAGCGGCACGTCGGTCGCGGTCATCGTCAGCCCTCCAGCCGGTAGAAGCGGAACATGGCGTCCTCGATCGGCAGGTCGGTGACGCGGGTGAAGCCGGCGTCACCGGCGTAGCGGCGCAACGTCGCGGGCCGCATCACCGTGCCCGTGGCCGCGGACGGCTCGGCGCAGCGCCCGACGGGCAGGCAGTGCAGCACGCTGGCCGCGTGGAACAGCCGCTCGAACGGCCCGGCCGGCGCCACGACGTCGTCACCGACGTTCTCGTCCATGACGACGACGGGCCCTCGCGTCAGCCGCCGCGCCGTCTGCAGGGCCGCGACGGGGTCGGCCAGGTCGTGGATCGTCTCGAACGCGAACACGCCCGCGTAGTCGCCGGTCAGCGCCGGGTCGGTGACGTCGGCGACGACGAACGAGATCCGGTCGGCGACGCCCGCCTCGGCCGCGTTGGCGCGGGCGGCGTCGATCGAGGCGGGATCGGCGTCGAAGGCGTCGATCGTGGCGTCGGGATAGCCGCGGGCCAGCGCGATCGCCGCCCAGCCGACGCCGCAGCCCATCTCGGCGACCGCGCCGCCCGCGCGCAGGGCGGCGTCGAGGTCGGGCAGGGTCGGCATCCACTCGGCGACGAGCCGGCCCGTGAACGCGGGGCGGTTGAACCCGCCCTGGGCGTGCTGGACGCCGTAGTCGGCGTACGGAACACCACCGCCGGTGCGGTAGGCCCGTTCGAGCGCCGCCATGACCCGGCCCCCGGACTCGAGGAACCCCGTCAGGGGCACGACGTAGGCGGGGCTGTCCGGGTCGAGCAGTACTGCCTCGGAACCCGCCGGCAGCGTGTAGCGACGGTCCTGCGCGTCGGCGGTCGTGTCGTCGACGTCGAGGAACTCGGCGGCGGCCTGCTGCTCGCACCATTCGCGGACGTAACGGGCGTCGGCCCCGGTCGCCGCCGCGAGCTCGGTGGGCGTCACCCCGGCGTCCTCGGCCGCCAGTGCCCGGTACAGGCCCAGCCGGTCCCCCAGGCCGACGGTGAGCAGTTCCATTGCGCCGAGCCCTGCCTCGAACAGGCGCCCGGCGAGCTCCTCGGCCACGGTCTCCGGGGTCCGATGTGCGGTCGCGGTCATGTCGTCCTCCTCCTCGGGTCGTGCCGTCATGGGAGGAGGCGCCATTTCGCGCGTGGCGGTGCCACAGGTCCGCGCTAGAACCGCCAGTGCACCTCGCGGTCGGGGGCGTAACGACAGAAGGTGCCGGTCCGGACCGACACCGCGAGGTGCCGTCCGAGGTCGGGGTCGGCGGCGTCGATGCGGGCCAGCGCCTGCCGGAGCCGGTTGCCGACGGCCTTGCGCATCCGCTCGACGTCCGATCCGGCGGTGCGGGTGCGTCCGCCGAGGCCGGTGACGGCGCCGAGCTCGGCGAGCAGTGCCTCGCGCTCGGAGGCGGCACGGGCGCCGCGGGCGTCGTCGTGGCAGGCTTCGGCGTCGTCGATCTCGGCGGCGAGGTCGCGCAGCCGGGCGCGGTAGGCGTCGACGGCGGTGCGGTCGGAGAGCTCGACGGGTGTCGCCGCGACCCGGGCCCCGGTGAGCTGGTGGACGGCGATCTCCTGGCCGGGCCGGGCGAGCAGCACCGCGAGGTCGCGCAGGCCCTTCGAGTCGCGCAGCCGGACCTCGCGCCCGTGCCAGGTGATCGTCCAGACCTCGCCGTCGCGGCGGAAGGTCGCATCGTCCGCGGTGCCGGCGAGGCGGTCGGGGACGGTCGCGGCGACCGGGGCCGTGCCGGTCGCCGCCGCCCACCGGCGGGTGCGTTCCCCCAGCGCGGTGCCCGCGCCCGCGTCGAGCCGGACCGCGGCCGACAGGTGCCGGCGGGCCGCCGCGTCGTCGCCGAGCAGCGCCGCCAACCTGCCGAGGTGCGCGTCGACGCACCCCCAGGTGCCCGCGAGGATGCCCTCGATCACGAACAGCCCCGTGAACGGTTCGAGGACCGTGCGCAGCTGCCGGGCCGCGTCGTGGTCGGCGATCAGCACGGCCGTCTGCGCTGCCTGGACGACCTCCGGCAGCCACTCGCTGTCACGTCCGGCGTCGGCCCCGGGCCGGCTCGTCAGGTAGCGCCACAACGCGGAACCGGCCTCGGTGGTCGACCCGCTCCATGCGTGCAGCAGCGCGATCGTGCAGTGCGCCGCCGCCACCGACTCCGGTGCCAGCTCCAGGAACCGGCCGACGGTCCCGACGGCGCGCCCGTCGAGGCCTGCCCGGACGAACTCCTGGGTCAGTCCCAGCAGCTCGGCGTTGGCGCTGTGCGACGACGCGGTCAGCCGGTGCAGCTCGGCGGCGTGCGTGTCGGCTGCCTCGTCGTCGCCACGCATCGTCGCCCGCGTCCCCCGCCACAGTGGCACCGGCCAGGCCAGGTCGGGGCGCCGCACCGCCTCCGCGACCCGGGCGTACGCGTCGATCTCGACGTCGACGCCCGCCCACTCCCCCGCCTCGGCCAGCGCCACGAGCCGCAGCCGCCGCCCGAGCAGCTCCGCGGCCCGGTCACCGGCGACGCGGGCGATCGCGACGATCTCGGTCGCCGCGGCCCGCCGGTCCGCGACGTGCTCGGGCCCGGCCGCGGCGTCGCACCACGCCGCGAGCGCGCCGGCCAGTGCCCGGGCGTCGCCGAGCCTGCGCGCAGTCGCCACCGCGTCCTCGGCCAGACCGCGGCGCCGGCCCTCACCGGCGGTGAAGGCCAGGGCGACCGACAACCGGGCCGTCACCGCGGTGCGCAGCACCGAGTCGTCGGCAGGCAGCGCGGCACGTGCCTCGTCGAGGATCACGACGCGGTCCGGGTCGACGAGGTCGACCTCGAACCCGGTCGCCCCGCCGGTGCGGCCCAGCGCGGCGGTCGCGAGCAGGTCGGCGCGGCCCAGGGCACGGGCCAGCGTGCCGGCCGCGGCGAACGACTCCCGCGACGCCACCGGATCACCCGCCGCGAGCAGCGCCTCGCCCCGCGCGCACAGCAGCGCGGCCCGGCGCCCCTCCGGGTCGGCGTCGTCGCCCGACGACACCGCCAGCGCCGCGTCGAGCCAGGTCACCGCGTCCTCGTAGGCGGTGGCGGCCGCGGCGTGCATGGCCGCCGCCTCCGCCGCCTCCGCGGCGGCCCGGACCTCCCCCGGCTCCCCCGACAGCCGCGCCGCCGCCAGCACCTGGTGGGCGACGTCGGCTGCCGTGGCCGTCCCCGCTTTCCGGCGGACCGCGAGCACCGACGCGGCGCGCCGGTGCAGGTCGAGGCGTTCGCCGGGCGTGGTCCGGGCCGCCACGGTCTCCGCGACCAGGGCATGGGGGAACCGGTAGCGGCCGCCGTCGTCACGCAGCAGCCCGGCGGCGGTCGCCGGTCCGGCCTCCGCGGCGAGGGTGCCAAGAGCCAGCCCGGCGACCCGGGCCAGCAGGGTCGCGTCGACCCCGGCCGTCACACCCGCGTCGAGGGCCGCCGCGGCGCGCAGGACCGCCTCGGTGCCGTCGGGCAACCCGTCGAGCCGTCGGTCGAGGACGGCGCGCACCCCACCGGGCACGCCGTCCTCGCGCCCGGCCCGGCGCATCCGGACCACCTCGGCGGCGAAGAACGGGTTCCCGCCCGTCCGGGCGTGCAGGTCGGCCGCGTCCACGGCGTCGAGCTCGACGCCGGTCAGCTCGGCCAGCACCGGCGCCAGGTCGGGGGCCGCGAGGCCGCGCAGCACGATGTGCCGGTCGGCGACGAGCCCGCCGAGTGCTTGCGGCGCAGCGGGATCGCTCTCCCGGACCGTCGCGACGAGCACCACGGGCGCCGCGGCCAGGTGCGCCCGCAGCGCGGCGAGCAGCCGCAGTGTCGGCAGGTCGGCCCACTGCAGGTCGTCGACCACCGCGAGCAGCGGGCCCGCCTCGCGCAGCGCCGCGGCGACGGCGTCGAACAGCAGGAACCGGGCGAACTCGGGCTCGGCGGCCGGGGCGACGTCGAGGGCGTCGGCGCGGCCCAGGGTGCCCAGCAGCTGGGCGACGGGCCAGTACGGCGGGGCGCCGCCGTCGGCGCGGCAGGCCGCCCACGCGACCCGGACGCCGTCGTCGCG
The DNA here is from genome assembly GCA_001725415.1 of Pseudonocardia sp. SCN 73-27. Taxonomy (GTDB): domain Bacteria; phylum Actinomycetota; class Actinomycetes; order Mycobacteriales; family Pseudonocardiaceae; genus Pseudonocardia. Next base: position 34,960 of record MEGH01000035.1, on the reverse strand, counting down.
CAGCCGGTCGGCGACCTCGGCGGCGAGGCGGGTCTTCCCGATCCCGGCGTCGCCGACGACCAGCGCGGAGGTGCTGCGGCCGGCCGCGAACGCGGCCGCCGCCGCGGCGAGCAGCTCCCGCTGCTCGGACTCCCGGCCGTGGAGCACGGGCGGGAGTATGGCCGTCACGGGCCCGGCGCGGAACCCCGCGCCGGGGCCGGATCAGCCGGGTCGGGTCAGCGCGGCAACGCCTTGTTGTTCTTGTTCTTGATCGCCGTGTAGGCGGCGGCGCCGACGAACAGCACCGCGCCGATCACCAGCGCGACGCCCAGGAACTTGAACACGGCCCCGAGCACCGAGATGACGATCCAGATCGCGAGCGCGACCCCCAGGATTTTCAGCAGCATGTGCGAACCCCTCCTCCGCCGTCATCCTCTCCGACGAACGGACCGTCGCGGTAGTTCCCGCGCGCGCCCGTTTCGTCACGGTTCGAGGTAGGACTCCCACGCGTCGATGTCGACGGTCGAGGTGGGGTCGGCGTCGTCGCCCCACAGCTCGCGGGCGTCGAACCGCACGGTGTAGAGCCATTCGGGCTGCTCACCGGCGCCGTGGGCGTTGCGGTCGGGCAGCACGTACCCGCCGCGGACGGCCACGACGGTGCCGGTGTGCCCGCGCGCGTACCGGGGCAGCCGGGTGTGGCCGCGGGGGTGCATGGTGCGGGTCCGTACCCGGTCGCCGGCGGCGAACCGGGCCGACGTCGCCATCTCGCGGGTGTAGGGGGTGCCGGCGGCGAGGGCCGGGGCGACGTCGCCGGCGTGCAGCACCTTCGCGGGCTCCCCCGGGCCCGCCGCGCGGCCCGCGGCGAGCTCGTCGCGGGACACCAGCCCGTGGGCGACGAGCAGGTCCTCCAGGCCGCGCAGCCAGATCGCGTAGTAGCTCGACGTCAGGTACTCGGCGGGCGGGATGGACTCCCGGACGTGCCGGCTCTCGTCGATCGTCCAGCGGCCCATGGCCCCGGCGGCGAGGGTGACGGCGAGGACGCGGCGTTCCCACTCGGCGTGGAACAGCTCGCCCTCGGGTTCGGGGACGACCGGGCCGAAACCCATCATCCCGCCGAGGTCGGCGGCGCCGTTCACGACGCCTCACCCGGCACCCGGGCTAGCCCGGTGCCGATCATCGAGTCGCGGGTGACGAGCTCGGCCAGCGCATCCTCGTCGAGGTCGTCGGTGCCGGGCGGCCGCATCGGGACGACGAGGTAGCGCACCTCCGCGGTGGAGTCGTGGACGGCGATCCGCGTGGAGGCGGGCAGCGTCACCCCGAGGTCGGCCAGGACACCGCGCGGGTCGATGACGACGCGCGAGCGGTAGGCGGCGGACTTGTACCAGGTCGGCGGCAGGCCCAGCACCGGCCACGGGTAGCAGGAGCACAGCGTGCAGACGACGACGTGGTGCTCGTCCGGGGTGTTCTCGACGGCCACCATGTGCTCGCCCTGCCGGCCACCGAACCCGAGCTCGGCGATCGCCGGGGTGGCGTCGGTGAGCAGCCGTTGCCGGTAGCCGGGGTCGGTCCAGGCCCGCGCGACGACCCGGGCGCCGTTACGCGGTCCGACGTCGTGCTCGTAGGTCGCGATGATCGCGTCGAGCGCGGCGGGGTCGACATACCCCTTCTCGACGAGGATCTCCTCGAGGGCGGCAGCGCGCGCCTCGACCGACGTCCCGGACCCGGCCATGCCCCGACCCTACGGCGTCCACGGGTGGAAACCGGTTCGCCGGCGGGGGTGCTGTCCACACCCCCGGACTCACGGTGGCGCCGTCGTCGCGGACCCCTGCCCGGCGGCAGCCTTCTCCTCGGACGCCGGGCCCGCCGCGGCCTCGCTCACAGGGGGAGAGACACCGATGACCGCCATGATCGACCAGCACGACAGCCTGTCCCGCATCGCCGGACCCGTCCTGTTCCCGGGCGATGACGGCTACGCCGAGGAGACCGGCGGGTTCAACCTCACCTACCGGCCCGGTCCGGCGGTCGTCGTGGGGGCGACGAGCGCCGACGACGTGGCCGCCGCCGTCCGGCACGCCGTGGCGACGGGCCGCCGCATCGCCGTCCAGGCCACCGGCCACGGCCTGTCCTGCGACCTCTTCGGCACCGTCCTCGTCTCGACGCGCCGGATGACCGACGTCGTGATCGACCCGGTCGCCCGCACCGCCCGCGTCGGCGCGGGGGTGCGCTGGCGTGCGGTGATCGACGCCGCCGCGCCGCACGGCCTGGCCCCGCTGAACGGGTCGTCGTCCGACGTCGGCGTCGTCGGCTACACGACCGGTGGCGGGCTCGGCCCGATGGCCCGGCGCTACGGGTTCGCCGCCGACCACGTCCGCCGCTTCACCCTCGTCACCGCCGACGGCGCCGTCCGCGACGTCACGCCGTCGTCGGAGCCGGACCTGTTCTGGGCGGTCCGCGGCGGCAAGGGCAACTTCGGGGTCGTCACCGACATCGAGTTCGACCTCGTCCCCGTCTCGCGCTTCTTCGGCGGTGCGCTGGCCTTCGGTACCGACGACGCCCGCGCCGTCCTGCACGCCTGGCGGGCGTGGGCGCCGACGTTGCCCGAGGACACGACGACGTCGGTGGCGCTGCTGCGCACCCCGCCGGACCCGGCGCTGCCGGAGCCGGTCCGCGGCCGGTTCGTCGTGGCCCTGCGGTTCACCCACCTCGGCGACGCCGCGTCCGGGGAGGCGCTGCTCGCGCCGATGCGGGCCGTCGCCACGCCGGTGCTCGACGCGATCGCCGACATGCCCTATCCGGCGATCGACGCCGTCCACATGGACCCGACGACGCCGATGCCGATGTGGGACCGCGGCGGTGCGCTGTCGGCGCTGCCCGCCGAGGCCGTCGACGCGATCCTCGCCACCGCGGGCCCGGAGGCCGACTGCCCGCTGGCGATGGTCGAGCTGCGGCTGCTCGGCGGTGCGATCGGCCGTGAGCCGGCGGTACCCAACGCCGTCTCGGGCCGCGACGCCGCGTTCTCCCTGTTCACGGTCGGTGTGCCGGTCGGCCCGCCCATCGAGCTGGTGGCGGCCGCGGCGGCGCGGGTCGTCGAGTCGGTGCGTCCGTGGTCCTGCCGCGGACTGGTCAACCTGCTCGGGCAGGCCGGCCCGGACCGCGTCGGGAACCTGTGGGACGGCGCCGACCGTGCCCGGCTGCTCGCGATCCGTGGCCGCATGGACCCGACGGGCCTGTTCGCGACGAACGTCGTGATCGGCTGAGCCCGTCACCGGAGCCGCCGGACCGCCGCGTGCGGTCCGGCGGTTCCGCGTCGTGGGTGAGCGGGGCCACAATCGCCGCGTGAAGGCGGACGCGCTCGGTACCGCGGGGGGCAGCCCGCCGGGCCCGCGCGCTGGTGCCACCGGGCTCGCCGGTCGCGGCCGATGCCGACGAGACGCCGTCGGCGCCCACATCGCCCTCGCCGCCGCCGACACCGCGACCGCCCGGGCGCTCGCCGGCCGGGCGGTGGCCGCTGCCGTCCGCGCGGGGGCACCGGACGTGGAGTGCGAGGCGCTGGAGGTGATGGGCCGCACCGGGTCCTCGCAGGCCGAGCGCACCGGTGTGTTCGAGCGGATCGCCGCGACCGCGGAGCGGCATGCGATCCCGCACTGGCGGATCCGGGCCTTGCACGAGACCGCGCTGACCACGTGGGGGCCCGCCGGGCGGCGCCGGGTCGCCGAGGTCCGCCGCCTCGCCGTCGATGCCGGCGCGCTGGTCAGCCGGAACCCTGCGCGCGCCGGCCGACGGCCACACGGCACGGCTCGACGCCACTGCGGCGACGGTCTGACGTGGCCGGCGCCGTGGAGATCGTCGACGTCGCGTCGGTCCCGTCGATCGGCCGTGCCGAGGCCCGGCCGGTCGCGGCCACCGAGAACGACCGGTTCACGACGATGCTGCGCGCCCTGCCCGGCGACGCGTGGGACCGGCCGACCGACTGCATCCGCTGGGGCGTCCGTGACGTCGTCGCGCACGTCCTCGGTGCCGCCGAGGGCGTCGTGTCGTCGCGGGAGTCGGGGCGGCAGCTGCGCGGGGCGTGGGCGGCACGGCCGCGGGGCGGGATGCTCGCGTTCGTCGACGCCCTCAACGAGGTGCAGGTCCGCGACCGCCGCGACGTGCCCGTCGCCGAGCTGGTGGAACGCTTCGCCGCGGTGGCGCCGCGCGCGGCCCGGGTGCGGGCCCGGCTGCCGCGGCCGCTGCGGGCGCGACGCCGGTGCACGTCGACGCCGTCGACGCGATCCGGGTCCTGTCCGGGCGTGGTGAGGCCGAGGGCGTCCTCGCCCACCCGTTCCCGCTGTGACCGGAGCAGCGACCTGCCGGGCAGGCTCGCGACGACGGTCGTGATCGGCTGCGCCGTCAGCTCGCCGCGACCCGCCCGGCGTCGTCCCCCTCGTGAGGCGCGACGTCGGGCACGGCCGTACCCAGGCGGCCGCGGATCGTCGGATGCAGCAGCATCTCGCGCAGCTCGTCGAGCTCGTGGTCACGCAGCAGCCCGACGATGCGCCGCAACCGGCGGCCGGACTGCGCCGGGTCGCGCAGGATGTCGAAGCTCAGGGACCGGTAGGCGGTCGTCTTGATCCAGAGCCGGTGGATCTCCTCGACGATGAGGTGCCTGCCGGACAGTTGGTAGATGCCGATGTAGAGGTCGCTCAGGCCCTGCATGGCGATGTCGGGCCGGCCCGCGAGCGCGTGCTCCTCGATCAGGCGCACCTGCTCGGAGAACTCGGCCAGCCGCTCCTCGTCGGGCCACTGCAGCGATCGCAGCGCCTCCTGCTCCAGCAGCAGGCGCATCGTGTAGAGCTGCTGCATCTCGTCGCGGCTGAACCGGGTGACGAAGTAGCCCTGGTTGACGCCGTGCACGAGCAGGCCCTCGGTCGTGAGGATCTCGAGCGCCTCGCGAAGCGGGGGCCGGCTCACCCCGATCCGGTCGGCCCACAGCTGCTGACGGACCTGTTCGCCGGGAGCGAGGTCGCCCTGCGAGATGGCCCGCCGCAGCTCGGCCAGAACGAGAGCAGTGGACCGGCCCGCGGGTCGGGCGATCGGCGCTCGTGCCATCGTGGTGCCTCCGGTGCGGGTCCGGAGTCGCTCACAGCGTTCCGGGCGGCCGCGTCACGGCCTCGCGACAGCCTAGCGGCTGCCGGACCGGGTCGAGCTCGGTCCGGCAGCCGCCGGGTGTCAGTGCGACATCCACGCGTTCGCCCACATCTGTGCGCCTGTCGGGATGTCGAGGACGATCCCGTTGACGTTGTCGCGCGTGAGCATCCCGGTGTAGGCGCGGCTGTACCAGCCGATCGCGAGGTCCTTGCCCGCGATCTCCTGGACCTGCTCGTAGTCCGCGGCCTGTCTGGCCTTGTCGGTCGTCGCCACGGCGTCGTCGAGCAGTGCGTCGACCTGCGGGTTCGAGTAGCGCCCGTAGTTGCCGCTGCCGCCGGTGTGGAGCAGCTGCACCAGCGACGGGAACGGCGTCGGCCAGCCCGACACCCATGTCGACAGCTGGAAGTTGCCGCCCTGGACGACCTTCGAGCTGAACGTGCCGAGGTCCTGCAGGTCGAGCTTCACCTCGACCCCGACGGCCTTCATCTGGGCCTGCACGAACTGCGCGAACTGTGTGCGGGTCGGGTTGTTGGCCGTGGAGAGGGTGAAGTTCGGGTCGCCGCCCCCGGCGACGTAGTCGGCGACCAGTGCCTTCGCCTTCGCCTGGTCGTACGTCGGGTACTGCTGCGCGGCGTCGGCGTTGAAGAACGGGCTGTCGGCCGAGAACGGGCCCTGCGCCGGGTCCATGAACCCGTTGTACTGCGTGGCGCTCATGGCCTTAGGGTCGAGCGAGGTGATCAGCGCCTGCCGCATCCGGAGATCGTTGAACGGTGCCTTCGTGAAGTTGAAGTAGAAGTACTCGCCGCCGTTGCCCGGGTAGTAGTAGGTCCGCAGGTCCTTGTTGTTGGAGCCGCGCAGGATCTCGGTCTGGTACGAGCAGATCAGCACGTCCAGGTCGCCGTTGGAGACCGACGCGTAGGCCGCCTCGGTGTCGGGGACGGGCCGGAACTGGATCCCGTCGAGATAGGGCATCCCCTTGTCCCTCTGCCAGTAGCCGTCGAAGCGGGTCACGTCGATGCGAGAGTCGGGCACCCAGTCGACGAACGAGAACGGGCCGGCCCCGACCGGATGGCGGCCGTAGTCGGCCCCCCACTTCCTCACCGCGGTCGGCGACGCCATGAGCCCGAGGGTGCCGTCGCTGGACCGCAGGGCGAACGCGTTGACGAAGACCCCGACCGGCTGCGTGAGCACGAACCGCACGGTCAGCGGGTCGACGGCGGTCATGTTCGCGACCCACTTCGCGTAGACGTTGCCGGGAGACCGCGTCATCTGCTGCTGGCGCGCGACGTTGAAGATCACCGCGTCCGCGTCGAGCGGGGTGTCGTCCTGGAACAGCACCCCCGGCCGCAGCCTCATGACCCACGTGCGGCCGTTGTCGTCGGTCGTCATCGACTCGGCGAGGTAGGGCGTGACGTCACCCGCCGCGTTCATCCGGAACAGCGGGTCGTAGACCGAGTAGTCGGCGATCTGGTAGCCGGGCACGGCCGGGTCCATCGACACCGGTTCCCGGTCCATGCCGTAGCGGAGGATGCCGCCGCGCTGGGGCGTTCCTTCGGTGGCGAGGTCGCCACCGAAGGGATGGGACGAGTCCATCCCGGACTTCCCGGACCCCGACTGGACGGTGTTGCTCGCGCCGCAGGCGCCGGCCACGAACAGCACCACCAGCAGCAGTACGGTCGCCGCTCGGCTTCGCAGCACAGGTCTGACGTGCATCGACGTGCCTCACAATCTCGCGAGACGTCGTCGGCTCGCGGGTTCGCGGTGAGGAGTACGGAAGGGCCGGCTGTGTGACCCGGCCTGTTCGTGGACCGGGGCGCCGGGTCAGGCCTGGCCGCTCGCCGCCGAACGACGCGCGAGCAGTTCCTCCTGGACCAGCGGGTCGTCGTCGGTCCCGAGGATGCGCCAGTCCTCCCCGGGCTCGAGGATCTTCTCCGCGGACCGGAACGTCGTGAAGTCGTGCCCGTCCTCGGCGAGCGCCGGTGGCGCCGTGCCGGTCTCGGCCAGTGCCTTGGCCGCGGAGATGAGGATCCGCCGCATCCGGATGACCGCCCGGTCGCTGGTGCCGAGGTGCTCCTGGGAGCGGTCGTAGATCGGTCCCATCGACTCGGTCGCCATCAGGTCCTGGCTGTTGAAGTCGGAGATGCCGGTGAAGTTCTGGGTGCGCTGGGCCTCGCGGTCGATCTGGTAGTCGTTCTCCGCCGTCCACTGCCGGGGCCGGATGCCCTGGCGGGTCTGCGGTGCGTACGGGAAGTTGCGCACGTCGAAGAGGTTCCCGCCGCTGCCGTAGCCGTGCATGTCGCCGATCTTCTGCGCGACGAGGTTGTAACGCAGGCAGTTCTCGTCGTCGACGGGCACGAACATGCTCAGCCGGCCGCGGTACGGGATGGCGGCCACCGTCGTCACGTTCGGCACGCAGAACCCGGTGATGCGGACGTGGGTGTGACCGTTGGGCGATGTCCGGATGCCGGCATAGCGGTAGCCGTACCAGTCGTCCTGGACCTCGAGGCGCGGTGCGCGGTCGTGACGCCAGATCCGCCAGGACGTCTCGACGGAGTTGTAACCGGGCTTGTCGGTGCCGTCGTCGGGCAGCTCGGAGATCGCGTCGTACTGGTGCAGCCACGAGATGTGCGACGTGTCGAGGTTGCCCTCCATCGCCTGCACCCAGTTGCACGGGCTGAACGTCTTGCCCGCCTGGACGTGTTCGGCCGCGAGCGAGTCGGTACCGAAGTCGCGGAACGGGGTCATGGTGTCACGGGGTCCGAGGTAGGCCCAGACGACGCCGCCTGAGTCGTGCACCGGGTAGGCCCTGGCCTGCACCCGCTCCTTGAACGAGCTGCTCGCGGGCTCGGACGGCATGTCGATGCAGCGGCCGTCGACGTCGAACTGCCAGCCGTGATAGGGGCAGCGCAGGCCGCACACCCCGTCGGCGGCGGTCGATGGTGCGACGCTGCTGCCCTCGTTGCGGCCGAACCACAATGAAGCGCCGCGGTGCGGGCAGTTCTCCTGGATCAGTCCGATACGACCGTTGAGATCGCGGAAGGCGACCAGGTCCTCCCCGAGCAGCCGCACCCGCACCGGGTCCCCGCCCGGGCTCGGCAGCTCCTCCGACAGCAGCGCCGGCATCCAGTAGCGGCGCATCAGCTCGCCCATCATGGTCCCGGGACCGACCCGGGTCAGGATCTCGTTGTCCTCGGCCGACAGCATCGTCGGGCCTCCTCGTGTCGCGTGCGGTCCCGCCCCGCCGCCGGCACGGTCGGCGGTGCGGGTTGGTGGTGGGTGACGCGGTTCGGGTCGTGAGGTGGTGACGGTCGCGCGGCGGGTCCGGAGGGAGTCAGATCCGCAGCGGTGCGCGCGGTGCGGGCGGCACGACGCCGGCCCCGTGCATCTCGGTGAGCAGTTCCACGCGCAGCCGTTCGAGGCGCGTCAGGGCGTCGAACGGGGTGCGGCCCTCGGCGACGCACCCGGGCAGCTCGTCGTACGCGACGCGACAGACCCACTCGCCGTCGTCCCGGCGGACGGCCTGGACGTCCATCACGTAGGGGACGGCGAGCAGCTCCTCCAGGCCGGCCCCGACGTCGGTGTTCACGCGCCGCCGGCCAGACTCGGGTCGAGCTCCGGGTGGTCGACACCCGCGCTGCGCAGCTCTGCCGTCGCCTCCATCCAGTCGGCGTCCGCGGGCAGCACGATGCCTCCGGAGCGCTGACGGTAGGCCTCGGGCGCGTCCACCGCAGGCGGTGTGGTGGCGGCGTCCGCGAGTGCCCTTGCCGCGGCGAGCAGCCGCCGCCGCACCCGGATCACCATGACGTCGGAGCTGCCGAGGTGTTCCTTGGTGCGGTCGTAGATGTCGCCCATGCTCTCGGTGATGGCCTGGTCCTCGACGTTCACCCCGGCCAGGCCCGTGTAGCTCTCGCCGCTGCGCTGCAGGGCGCGGTCGATCAGGTGGTCGTTCTCGCGGCGTGCGGCGATCCGGAACCGGCCCAGCCAGTCGGTGGTGTTCGGCAGGAACTCCGTCGCGGTCGCCTCGCGCTCGGTGATGCCCACCTTCTGCGACGCCGGGGCGGTGTAGCGGCGGGCGCCGGGCGCGGAGTGGAACGCCATGGTGTGGCTGTCGTCCATCGGGACCCAGGCCCTGATCTGCAGCTTCGTGCCGAGGACGCCCGTCGGCACCATTGTGTAGAAGGGGAACAGGAAGTGCGCGAAGCGCCAGTACAGCCGGTCGTCGCCGCCGGCGGGGCGGTACGCCCCGTACGTCGCGCCGAACTCGGTGTCGAGGACCTTGTAGCGGGGCGCCCGGTCCTCGATGGTGTAGCGCAGGAAGGAGTCCTCGGGGGCGTCGTCGGGTTCCGCGTGTCCGACGTGCAGGAACCCGAAGTGGCTGGTGTCGATGTCGCCCTCGAGCGCCTGCAGCCAGTTGCACTCCCGTTGGAACGCCCAGGCGGTGCTGTCGTCGTTCTCGCCCATCCACTCGAAGCCCGGCATGGGCGGCGGGGTGGCACGCGGGCCCAGGTAGGCCCAGAGCAGGCCCCCGGCCTCGGAGACCGGGTAGGTCGACAGCCGCACCTTGTCCTTGAAGTTGCTGCCCGGGGGCTCGTTGGGCATGTCGACGCAGCGCCCGCCGCCGTCGAACTTCCACCCGTGGTAGACGCAGCGGATCCCCTCGCCCTCGTTGCGCCCGTACCACATCGAAGCGCCCCGGTGCGGGCATTCCTCGTCCATCAGCATCGGGGTGCCCGACGTGGTGCGGATCGCGAGGAAGCGCTGGCCGAGGACCAGAATCCGGACGGGATCACAGTCGGGGGTGAGCTCGGTCGAGAGCGCGAACGGGACCCAGTACTCACGCATCAGGTCGCCCATCGGAGTGCCTCTGCCCACTCGACAGATCGTCTCGTTGTCGACCTTGCTCAGCATGGGACCTCCTGCCGGTGAATTCGACCACCGGTGATTGTGGAAATGGATCACGGTGGCACGCGCACCGCGTCCATGAAATGGCCTGGGACGGCGTAGCAATCGCCGATCAGCGCTGTCACCAGGGTGTCTTCAATATTGAAGACTCTCATGGATGGTGTCAAGGGCCGACCGGCGGACACCGGGAAATCATTCGTGAAATTGCGGGCAGCGCACGATTCCAGGCATCCCGGCGACGCAATTCCCGACCGATGTCAGGTCAGGTCGACCGCGATCTTTCCTCCGTGCTGGTCCCGGGCCGCCTCGAAGGCCTCCTGGATCCGGTCGAGCGGGAAGACCGGGTCCAGGAAGGGGGTCACGTCGACTGCGCCGGAGTGGATGAGGTCGACGGCCTCGCGGAACGCGGTGAGGCCGGGCTCGGACTGGGTGCTGTGGGAGTGCTCGATCGTCGGGCGGCGGGTCCAGGCGTCGTTGTACGACCAGGTCGACGGCCCGTCCGGGCGCTCGGGGAAGCCGAAGTAGCCGACCCGCCCACACGTTCGGACGGCCTGCAGGCACTGCACGCGGGTCTCGTCGTAGCCGACGGCCTCGACCACGAGGTCCGCGCCCAGGCCTGCCGTGGTCTCCATGACGGCGTCGACGAACGAGGTCTCCCGCACGTCGACGACGACGTCGGCGCCGTAGTCGGCCGCGACCGCCAGCCGGGCCGGGGCCTTGTCGGCGACGACGACGGTGTGGAAGTCGGCGAGCCTGCCCAGCGCGGTGAAGAACAGCCCGGCCGACCCGGCCCCGCAGATCGCCATGGTCCGCCCCTCGGCCGGCCCGGCGACCGCGGGCGGCCAGAAGCGGCGCATCGCGAAGATCGTCGTGCCGAGCTGCTGGGCGTTGAGCAGCCGGTTCTGGTCGGCGCCACGCGGCAGCCGCACCAGCGAGGTCGCCTTCACCACCTGCCACTGCGCGAAGCAGCGGGCGTCGCGCGGGACGGGGACGGCGAGCACGACGTCGCCGGCCGCGAACCCCGGGTCGCGCGACTCCTCGACCACGCCGACGCCCTCGTGGCCCGGGAAGCCGGGCGCGGCCGGGAAGGCACCACGGTGGAACCCGTCGAACACGATGTGCAGGTCGGAGCCGCAGATCGAGCCGCGCCGGGACCGCACCAGCACCTCGCCGGGTCCCGGGACGGGCACCGGCGCGTCGACGGCCTCGACCCGGCCGGGTGCCACGAGCTGCGCGGCGCGCATCGATGTCGCCATGGCGGCACCCCTCAGGAGTCGAAGGTGGAGTAGCGCTTCTCGCGCGGGGTGACGAACTCGACGAGCGCGGGCGTGCCCGCCTCCGTCGCGGCGACCGCGCGGCGCAGCGCGGGCACGATCCCGTCGGCCACGGTGACGCGTTCGCCGTGCAGCCCGAACGCCCGCGCCATGGCCGCGTAGTCGCCGGAGATGTCGGTGGTGGCGTAACGCTCGCGCGACACCGCCATGAGCCGGTCCTCCATCGCCATGGCGAAGTTGTTGAACAGCACCGACAGGATCGGGATGCCGACGCGCGCGCACGTCTCCAGGTCCATGCCGGTCATCCCGATCGCGGCGTCACCCCAGACGTTGACGCACAACGCCTCCGGCCGCGCGAGCTTCGCGCCCATGGCCAGCCCGAGGCCGTAGCCGAGCTGGGTGGACTTGCCCCAGCCCAGGTAGGTGTGGGGCGCCTCGGTGCGCCAGAACGGGGACAGCTCGTCGCGGGGGCTGCCGGCGTCGTGGGTGATGACGGTGTTGCCGACGTCGACGGTCGCCATCAGGTCGCGGATGACCCGGTACGGCGAGAGCGGGGCGGAGTCGTCGTCGCGCAACGGCTGCCACTGCGCGCGCCAGGGGTCGTTCTGGGCGCGGATGCGGGCTGCCACCTCGGCGGCGCGGCCGCGGGGACCGCCGCCGAGGCGCGCCCGGACGGCGTCGGTGAGCGCGGCGAGGGTCAGCCCGGCGTCGCCGACCAGCGCGTGTGCGGCGGGCACGTTCTTGTCCAGGTCGACGGGATCGACGGTGTTGTGCACGAACGTCTTCCCGGCCGTCGGGAAGCGGATGCCGAACCCGGTCGCGGTGAAGCTGGCCCCGACGCCGAACACGAGGTCGGCGTCGCGGACGTGCTCGAACACCGCCCGCGGCATCGCCACACCGCCTGAACCGAGCGAGAGCGGATGGGTCTCGGGGAAGGCGCTCTTGCCCTCCAGGCTCGTCGTCACCGGGGCCTCGAGCAGCTCGGCCAGCTCGCGCAGCCCTGTCCAGGCGCGGGCGTGGTGCACACCCTGCCCGGCGTAGAGCAGCGGGCGCTCGGCCGCGACCAGGGCGGCGGCGGCCGCGTCGACGGCGTCGGCCTCGGGTGCACTGCGGGCTCGCCGCGACGGCACGTAGTCGTCGAGGCCCGGCGCCTCCTCGTCCCACACGTCGGCGGGGATCTCGACGAGCACCGGACCGGGCCGTCCGTTGCGCGCCTGGGTGAACGCCCGCCGCAGCGCAGGGACCAGGCCCGCTCCCGTGGTGACCTGCTCAGCCCACTTGGTGACGTGCTGGAAGTTCAGCGCGGCGTTGAACGCGGGCTGCACCCAGGCCTGCGCCCGGGCGGGCCCGCCCGGGATCACGACGAGCGGGATCCCCTCGGCGAAGGCCTGCGCGACGGCGCCGAACGAGTTCTCGACGCCGGGGCCGGCCTGCATGCAGAACACACCGACGGTGTCGGTGAGCCGGCTGACGGCGTCGGCCATGTGGATGCCGACGCGCTCCTGGCGGACGATCACTGGCCGGATACCGACCTCCGCCGCCGCGTCGATCAGGGGGTTGAGCGGGTAGGCGAACAGGTGCTCGACGCCTTCGCGGCGGAGCACTTCTGCCGCGGCGCGCGCCACGTTCACACGTGCCCTCCTTCGGGTCCCGTGTCGGCCGTCGACGCCGCGACGACGCTAGTTCGAGATCGGGAGGATCGTCAACGCGAGATCCCGATGACGTCTTGATGACATCACGTTGGCCGCGGCCCGACTCCCCCACCGTGCACCTCGGCGGGCACTCGGTGCTCGGCCAGGTGCACGTGCACGTGGGCTGGGACGCCTCCCGTCAGAACTGGTTCCGGCTGCCCTTCAGCTCGCTGAACGACGGCACGTCGGCCAGCAGCGTCACGGCGTCGAAGAGGCGAAGCGCCTCGTCGCCGGTCGGCACCGGGACGACGACGGGCCCGAACCACGCCTTGCCGTTCGCGCCGCCCAGCCGCAGGACCGGGCTGCCGGACTCCTGGCCGACCGCGGCCTGGGACTCCTCGTGGGACTCCTTGACCGTGGCGTCGAGCCCGGCGTCGTCGGCGGCATCGATCAGCGCGGCGGGCAGGCCGGCCTCGGCGATCGCGGTGGCGAGGAGGGTGTCGTCCCAGTCCTCGCCGTTGTCGTGGCGGTGGACGCCGAGCGCGGTGAACAACCGCGCCCGGGCGTGGTTGTCCTCGACGGCCGCCAGAACCCGCAGCGTGCGCGCGCTCTGCACCATCAGCGGCCGGAACTGCTCGGGGATGTCCTTGCCCTCGTTGAGCACCGAGAGGCTCATGAGCCGCCAGGTCACCGTGGCGACGCCGGCGTCGGCCACCTCGGTGATCCAGCGGGACGTCCGCCAGGTGAAGGGGCACCCGGGGTCGAAGAAGAAGTCGACGGCGGTCGGGGAGCTCGACGCAGAAGTCACTGCACGAGGCTACGCGTCCCGGAGTTGACGGTTCAACTTCCGACCGTCTCGCGGCGACGCTCGGCGAGCACCTCGCGCAGCGGGCGCACCGGGAACCCCTCGTCGGCCAGCTTCCGCCGCGCCCGCCTGCGGGCGACGATCACCCCCGCCAGGGCGATGCCCCACACGACGTACTGGACCACCCACGCCGCCCGGAACGAGTCGGGCGTGTAGCCGCCGGTCATGCCCAGCACGGCACCCACACCGAGCGTCACCAGCAGCGACGCGGTGAACCCGCCGATGTTGACGATCCCCACGGCCGTCCCCTGCCGGTGCCCGGGGTTGAAGGTGCGGGCGTAGTCGAACCCGATCATCGACGCCGGGCCGCCCGCGGCGAGGACGACCACGAGCACGACGATCAGCCAGCGCGGCGCAGGCGCCGGAGTGAGCAGCACCGCCGTCCACGCGACGGCCGTCGCCATGATCACCCCGATGACCAGCCAGGACCGGCGGGTGGGGTGGCGGGCCGCGAACTCGCCGAACAGCGGCCCGGCGACGACGCCGACGAGGACGAGCAGCGTCAGGATCCCGCCGGCCGCGGCGGGCGACATGCCCTGGCCGACGACCAGGTACGGCACACCCCACATCAGCGCGAACACGGTGCCGGCGAACTGGGTGCCCGTGTGGGTCCACAGGCCCAGCCGGGTACCGGGCTCGGCCCACGACGCCTTGAGCGAGTCCGACACGGCACGCCACGACGTCGCCGACACGGGTACCGGGGCGCCCGCGGGCCGGTTGCGCAGCACGGCGGCCACGGCGATCGCCGCGGCGACGCCCATCCCGGCGGCGGAGACGAACGCCGGCGTCCAGCCGCCCTGGTGCAGCAGCGCAGCGAACGGGACGGCCGAGAGGATCTGGCCGCCCTGGCCGAGCAGGCCGGTCAGCTGGGTCAGCACCGGCACCTTGCGGGGCGGGAACCACGCGTTCACGACCGACAGGACGCTGATGAACGTCAGCGCGTCACCGGCACCGACGAGGACCCGCGCCGCGATCGCGACCGGCAGCGTCTCGGCCAGCGCCAGGACGAGCTGACCCGACGCCATGACCAGCGCACCGACGACGACGAGCGTGCGGGCGCCGAAGCGGTCGAGCAGGATCCCGGTGGGGATCTGGAGCAACGCGTAGACGAGCAGCTGCAGGACGAGGAACCCCGACAGCACCGCGGGGGCGGCGCCGAAGCGGTCGGCGGCGTCGAGACCTGCGACGCCGAACGACGTCCGGTTCATGACACCGATGAGGTAGGCGAACAGACCGACGGACCAGACCACCCACGGGCGGAAACCACTCATGCTCATGACTCGCTCCAGGGTGCGCCCGGCCGGGCCGGAGCGGACCATGATTGCGGGCCGCCTCACGATGTGAGATGCATCGGCCCGGTGTGGATCCGTCGGGACGGATCCACGGACCCACCGCCCACGCCGCGGCCCGGGCGAGGACAATGGGACGGCTCCGCGGATCCACGGGATGCTGCGCGGGCTCCCGTGCGTTGTGCGGGAAGGCCGGGCACGTCGCCCGGCGACGGGTGCCCCGCACGGGGCGCGCGAGACGACGGCCGGAGGACACACGGTGCTCGACCCGCAGGAGCTCTACACGGTGGCCGACGACGCCCCGCAGCTGAGCGACCCGGTGCTGGTGGTCGTGCTCGACGGGTTCGTCGACGCGGGCAACGCGGCGCGGCTCGCCGCGGAGGCCCTCCTGGAGGGCCGGGAGACGACGCCGGTGGTCCACTTCGACGTCGACCAGCTCGTGGACTACCGCAGCAGGCGTCCCCCGCTGCAGTTCGAGACCGACCACTGGGCGTCGTACACGCCGCCGGTGCTCGACATCGTCGCGGTCACCGACACCGGTGACACCCCTTACCTGCTGCTGTTCGGCCCGGAGCCCGACAGCCAGTGGGAGCGGTTCGTCGCGGCGATCGAGCAGATCGTGCGACGGTTCGGCGTGCGGCTGGTGATCACGCTCAGCGGTATCCCGATGGCCGTCCCGCACACCCGCCCGATCGGCGTCACCGCCCACGCCACGCGTGCCGACCTCGTCGAGGGGCACACGGCCTGGTTCGGCAGCGCGGAGGTCCCGGGGTCGGCGACGGCGCTGCTGGAGTACCGCCTCGGCGAGGCAGGCCACGACGCCATGGGCTTCGCCGTGCACGTGCCGCACTACCTGGCCCGCGCGGAGTACCCGCAGGCCGCACGCACGCTGCTCGACCACACCGGCGTCTCGGCTGGCCTGTTCCTGCCGACGGAGACGCTGACCAAGGCGGCCGAGCGCACCGAGGTGGAGATCGCCGAGCAGGTCGAGAACTCCGAGGAGGTCGCCCAGGTCGTGGCCGCTCTGGAGCGGCAGTACGACACTGTCGCGGAGGCGGCGGGCGAGGGCGGCTCGGGTGGACTCGGCGGCGAGCTGCCCAGTGCCGAGGAGCTCGCGGCCGAGGTGGAGCGCTTCCTCGCGATGCGCGACCCGGAGGACGAGCTGCCCGGCGACGACGACTGAGACCCTGTGAGCGGTGATGGTCGCTCTGGCGACCATCACCGCTCACGACCCTGACCTGCGGGTCCTCGTGGCTCAGTCGGTGACGTCCAGCGCCGCCGTGACGACGGCGTCGGCGTCGATGCCGTGGTGGCGGTAGACCGACTCCAGGTCGCCGGACTGCCCGAACCTGGAGACGCCGAGGTGCGTCGCGCGCACCTGGTTGATCCCGGCCAGGAACGCCAGCGTGTGCGGGTGCCCGTCGAGGATCGTGACGAGCGGCGCCGCGCGGTGGGCGGGGAACGCGGCGTCGAGGACCCAGGTGTCGGCGTCGCCGTGGCCCGCGCGGGCCTGGACGGCGTCGAACAGCAACCCCGGGCTCGTCACGCACACGACGTCGGCCGCGATGCCCTGCTCGGCGAGCCGGTCGGCGGCGGCGAGGGCCTCGGGCACGATGGCGCCCATCGCGGCGATCGTCACGTCGGGCGTGGACTCGCTGCGCCGCAGCGGATAGGCGCCCGCCACGACCTGCTTGCGACGACGCTCGCGTGCCGCCGGGTCGGTGGGCACGGCGGCGAGGGTCTGGTCGACCGGCCGCGTCGAGAGCCGCAGGTAGGCCGACGTCCCGCCGGGACGGCCCAGCCGCGCGAGGGAGGCGAGCAGCGTCCACTCGACGTCGATCGCGAACGCCGGCTCGTACGTCGTGCAGCCGGGCTGTTCGAGGCCGACCGACGGCGTCGTCACCGACTGGTGCGCACCGCCCTCCGGCGCCAGCGACACCCCTGACGGCGTCCCGACGAGGATCGACTGCCCGCCCGCGTAGATGCCGAACGACCACGGCTCCAGTGCCCGCTCGACGAACGGGTCGTAGAGCACGCCGATGGGCAGCAGCGGCTGGCCCCAGCGGCTCCACGTGGCGCCCAGCTCCCCCAGCAGGCCGACGAGGTTGCCCTCGGCGATGCCCAGCTCCAGGTGCTGGCCGGTGGGCCGCTCGCGCCAGTGCAGGATCGTCTCGGGGTCGTCGTCGAACCAGTCGCGGCGCTCGGCCGCCGACCACACCCCGACCTTGTTGACCCAGCCGCCCAGGTTCGTCGACGACGACACGTCCGGGCACAGGGTGACGACGCGCGCGGCGGCCTCGGGGGCCGAGCGGGTCAGGTCGAGCAGGGTCCGGCCCAGCGCGGCCTGCGTGGTGGCCTTGCCGCTGGGGGTTCGGCCGATGTCGGTCGGCACGTCGACCGTCGGCAGCGCGGGGACGGGCGTGCGGTGCAGCCGGGTCGCGGTCTCACGGCACAGCTCGGCCGCGGCGGAGTCGTCGGCGAACCGGGCCCACGGCTCCTCGACCGAGGTGCCGACCGCGTCGGCCAGCTCCGCCAGCTGGTCGGCCGTCAGCAGCGACGAGTGGTTCTGCGGGTGCCCGGCCGTCGCCAGCCCGTGGCCCTTCACCGTGTAGGCGAGGATCACCGTCGGGCGGGTGTCGTCGATCGCGCGGAAGGCGTCGCCGACGGCCTGCAGGTCGTGGCCGCCGAGGTTGCGGATGGCGGCGAGCAGTGTGTCGTCGTCGAGCGTGTCGACGAGGCCCTGCAGCTCCGGGGAGTCGGGCAGGCGCTCGCGCAGCTGGGCCGGGGTGCAGCGCAGCAGCCGCTGGTACTCGGGGTTGGGCATGTCGTCGATGCGCCGGCGCAGCGCGTCGCCGCCCGGACGTTCGAACAGCTCGTGCAGCAGCCGGCCGTACTTGACCGTCAGCACCTGCCAGCCCGCCGCCTCGAACATGCCCTGGATGCGGAAGGCGCCGATGTTGGGCACGACGCGGTCGAGCGACTGCCGGTTCAGGTCGACGATCCAGACGACCTCGCCCAGCTCGGCGACCATCGGGTCGAGGATCGCCTCCCAGCAGGCGCCCTCGTCGAGCTCCGCGTCGCCGACCAGCGAGTATTGCCGGCCCGTGCCCGCGCCACCGCCCTTGGAGTCGACGTAGCGCCGGGCCAGCGCGCCCCAGATCGGGGCGGTTGCGCCGATGCCGACCGACCCCGTCGAGTAGTCGACCGGGTCGGGGTCCTTCGACCGGCTCGGGTAGGACTGCAGGCCGCCGAACTCGCGCAGCGTCGTCAGGTAGCGCTCGTCGAGCTCGCCGAGCAGGTAGTTCACCGCGTGCAGCACCGGCGAGGCGTGCGGCTTGACCGACACCCGGTCCTGCGCGCGCAGGTGCTCGAACCAGAGCGCGGTCATGATCGTCACCATCGACGCCGACGACGCCTGGTGCCCGCCGACCTTCAGCCCGGTCGGGTTGGGCCGGACCCGGTTCGCGTGGTCGATGATCGCGGTCGAGAGCCACAGCACCCGCTTCTCGACCTCGGTGAGCACGGCGAGCCGGTCGTCGGCGATCGCCGCGTCGGGTCCGGACGACATTGCGGTGCTCATTCCGATCACACTCCGGGCATCTGGGACGCAAGTTGCCCGCACATCGGACCACCGGGCACCATGTCTGCACCAGTTCCCGGCCGTCGACTGTGCAGAGTGCACGGTTTGCGTCGCCCGCCGCGTCCCGCAGAGGTGCACTGTGCCCAGTCCCGGCCCCGTCGACCCCCGGATCGACCCCACCGGTCACCGCATCGACGACGTCGACGCCCGGCTGCTGCTCGCGCTCTCCGAGAGCCCCCGCGCCACCGTCTTGGCCCTGGCCGAGCGGATGGGCATGTCGCGCAACACCGTCCAGGCCCGGCTCGCCCGGCTCGACCAGAACCGCGTCCTCGGCGCGTTCGAACGCCGTATCGACACCGCCGCTCTCGGCTACCCGCTCGTGGCCTACGTGACGGTCCAGGTCACGCAGAGCCGGCTCGACGAGGTGGGCGCCGCCCTCGGGCAGGTCCCCGAGGTGCTGGAGGTCCTCGGCATCTCCGGGCAGTCCGACCTGCAGGTCCAGGTCGTCGCCCGCGATGCCGACGACCTCTACCGAGTCGCCGGCGAGCTGCTCGCCGTCGACGGTGTCGAACGCACGACCACCGGCCTCGTCATGCGCCGCCTCGTCGACTACCGGGTGGAACCCCTGCTCCGACGCATCGCGGCCGGCTCCCCTACCGTCCGGGCGTGACCGATCTGCTCCCCGGCACCGCCCGCACCCTCTACGCCCGCACCGCCCGCGCCCAGCGCGACGGCCGCGTCCCCGGGCTCGTCGCCGGCATCGTGCGCGACGGCGGCCTCGCGTGGTCGGCCGCCCGCGGCGACGTCGCCGAACCTCACCGCGATGTCCAGCACCGGCTCGGCTCGATCACCAAGACCGTCGCCGCCATCACCGTGATGCGACTGCGCGACGAAGGCCGCGTCGACCTCGCCGACCCGCTCGAGAAGCACCTGCCCGGCACCCCGCTCGGCGACCGCACCCTCGGACAGCTGTTGTCCCACATGGGCGGCGCCACCTCCGAGAGCCCCGGCGGCTGGTGGGAACGCACCCCCGGCACGACGTTGGAGGGACTCGGCCTCTCCCCCGCCGACGCCGTCCTCGCCCCGGCCCGACGTTTCCACTACTCCAACCTCGGGTTCGGGCTGCTCGGGGAGCTGGTCGCCCGTGTGCGTGGTCGTTCGTGGGCCGAGGCGGCTCGCGACGAGGTGCTGCTGCCGCTCGGCATGACCCGCACGACGCCGCGCCCCGTCGCCCCTGCGGCCCAGGGTTTCGCGGTGCACCCGTGGGCCGACGTCCGCCAGCCCGAGCCCGAGCACGACGCCGTCGTCATGGCCCCGGCCGGGCAGCTGTGGGCATCGGCCACCGACCTCGCCCGGCTCGGCGCATTCCTCATCGGCGACACCGGCGACGTACTCGCCCCGGCAACACTGGACGAGATGACGATTCCGGCGGGCATCGACGCAGGCGACGCCCCCGGTTGGTCCTCCTACGGGCTCGGCGTGCAGGTCCGCCGCGTCGAGAGCGGCGCGACGCTGGTCGGGCACGGCGGCTCGATGCCCGGCTTCCTCGCCGGGCTGTGGGTCGACCGCGAGGAGGCCACCGGTGCCCTCGCCCTGGCCAACACCACCTCGGGTCTCGACGGCGGCCTGCCCGCCGCCCTGCTCGCCGACGTGAAGGCCGCCGAGCCGCACATCGTCGACGCCTGGCGGCCGTCGGCGTCGCCGGTGCCCGTCGAGCTGCTCGGCCCGTGGTACTGGGGTCCGTCGCCCTACGCCTTGCGTGCGATCCCGGGCGGGCTGCTGCACCTGGGCGGGCTCGGCCGGCCGGGGCGGGCCAGCCGCTTCCGCCCGGGCCCCGCGGGCACCTGGATCGGCATGGACGGCTACTTCGCAGGCGAGACGCTGCGCCTCGACCCGGTGGCCCTGAACCTGGCGACGTTCGTCTTCACACGGACGCCCTACGACCCCGCGGCCCCGGTCCCGGGCGGCACGACGGGCTGGTCCTGACCCTGCTCACGACCCCGGGAGCGGGACCGCGCGCAACCTCACGCCCGTCATGACGGGCGCGGACAGCGGTGAGGTTGCGCGCGGCGTGTCGGGTCAGGGCTGCAGGACGACCTTGCCGGTGACGCGACGCTCGTCGATCAGGGCCAGCGCCTCGGCGGCCTTCTCCAGCGGGAAGGTCTGCGAGATCACCGGGTCGAGGGCGCCCGAGCGCAGGTGCGGCAGCAGGTCGGCCCACTGGCCGTGTATGTAGCCCTCGTGCGCGAGCGCGTACCCACCCCACGCGACGCCGACGACCTCGGTGTTCCCCAGCAGCAGCCGGTTGACCTTCACCGTGGGGATCTCACCCGCCGTGAACCCGACGACCAGCACCCGGCCGAAGGGGGCGAGCGAGCGCAGGGAGTCGGTGAAGCGGTCGCCACCGACGGGGTCGACGACGACGTCCACGCCACGGCCGCCGGTCAGCCGGCGGGTGGCGTCCTTGAACCCGTCGACGAGGACGGTGTCGTGCGCGCCCGCGGCCTTCGCGACCTCGGCCTTCGCGTCGCTGGAGACGACCGCGATCACCCGGGCGCCCATCGCCCGCGCGAGCTGCGTGACGGCGGTGCCGATGCCGCCCGCCGCGCCGTGGACGAGCACGACGTCGCCCTCACGGAGCCGGCCGCGGACGGCGAGGGTGAAGTGCGCGGTGAGGTAGTTCATCGGCAGGCAGGCGCCGGCGGCGAACGACACCTCGTCGGGGAGCGCCACGACGTGGTCGACCGGGACCGCGGCGACCTCGGAGAACGCGCCGTAGATCGAGAAGGCCGCGACCCGGTCACCCGCCGTGAAGCCCGACCCGGCCGGTGCCTCCCGGACGACGCCGGCGAGCTCGGAGCCGAGGCCGAAGGGCGGGTCGGGCTTGTACTGGTAGAGCCCGCGGGTGAGCAGGACGTCGGGGAAGTTCACCCCGGCCGCGCGGACGTCGATCACCACCTGCTGCCCGTCGGCCGCCACGGGCTCCTCGACGTCGCGCACCTCGACCGCCGCCGGACCGTCGAGCCGGACCACCTGAACCGAACGCACCCCGTACCTCCTCGTACCGCTGGGCTGTCAGCTCATCCTGGCCGGAGACGACGTCTCCGCGACGGGCAGGTGTGAGCGACCCGACGCCGCGATCGTCACGGTCCCGGCCACCGCGATCACCACGAGCGCCCCCAGCAGCCACGGGTAGCCGACGACGTGTGCGGCGACGGCGAGAACCGTCGGCAGCAGGAAACCGATGTAGGCCAGGGCGTAGTAGACGCCGGTGAGCCCGGCGAGGTCCTCGGGCCGGGCGAGCCGCTGGATCTCCAGCAGCCCGGCGACGACCGCGACCCCGTAGGCGGCGCCGAGCACGATCGCGGCGCCCAGCGCCAGCCACGGCGAGCGTTCGACGGCGGCGACGACGCTGAACGCGAGCCCGCCCGACATCACGATCATCGACATCACGACGGCGCGGGCGTCGGTGCGCCGGTCGAGCCGTTTGGCGATGGGCTGCACGGCGGCGCCGGTGAGCAGGGTGGCGACGGTCAGCAGCGTCGAGTAGGCCAGCCCCCACGAGCCGAGCCGGTCGCCGACGAGCTGCGGCATGATCGCGTAGGCGACCCCGGCGGACCCGAAGATCCACGGCGCCATCGGGAGGACGACGCGCAGGAACCTCGGGTGCCGGGCCGCGCGCAGCGGCGGGACGTGCGTGCCGGTGCCGCCGGGGACGGTCTCGGGGGCCCGGGACAGCAACGTGAGCGCGACGACCGTCAGCACCCCGTGGACGATGTAGGGCAACTCCATCGGCAGCGGCCCCCATTGCGCGAGCACCCCCGCGACGCCTGCGCCCAGGCCGAACCCGAGTGTCAACGACAGTGCCGCGCGGCGGGCCCCGGTGCCGGCGGGCACGTCGTCGTACGGGGGTTCCGACAGCTCCTTGACCCACGTCGACCCGACGGCCATGGCGATGGCGACGGCGGTTCCGGTGGCGAAGCGTCCGGCGAAGATCGGGACCGGCCCGGTCTCGCCGAGCGCGAGCAGGACGCTGGCCAGCAGCGACGCGGCGGTGCCCGCAAGCATCAGCGGGCGGCGGCCCCGGCGGGCGCACAGCCGGCCGGCGAGCAGCAGCGTCGGCACCACGCCGACGACGTAGGCGCCGAGGAACGCGTCGACGGTCAGCACCGAGTAGCCGGCCGCGTCGCGGTACATGATCAGCAGCGGGGTGAACTGGTTGCCGCCCCAGCCGCAGCAGAACATCGCCGCCGCAACGGCGAGCCATGCTCTCCTCCTCATCTCGTGGGCCGGTGGGTGCCGTCGAGATGGGCCGGGAGCAGGGCGGCGAACCGGTCGGCGTCGAGGGCCTCGATCGCGTCGACGAGCGCGGCGTGCTCCTCGACGACGACGGCGACCTGCTCCGGGTTCGGGGCCAGCGCGCGGATGCTCATGCGGCGCTGCCGGTCGCCGAGGGTGGCGTAGAAGCGGGCGGTGAGCCGGTTGCCGCCGGCGTCGACGATCGTGCGGTGGAACGCCTCGTCGGCGGCCGCGACCGCGGGCAGGTCCCCGCATGCGGCGTGCCGGCGCTGGACGTCGAGGGCGGCGCGCAGGAGCTCGACGGCGGCGGGCACGTCGGCGGGGCGACGCAGCAGCCGGCGCACGGCCGCGGTCTCGACGGCCTCGCGCGCGTCGAGCACGTCGTCGGCCTCCCCGACCGTCACCGGCACGACCACGGCCCCGCGCTTGGGGATGAGCTCCAGCAGCTCCTCGGACTGCAGCCGCAGGAACGCCTCGCGCACCGGGGTCCGGCTCATGCCGAGCCGGACGGCGATGTCGCCCTCGCTGAGCAGGTGGCCGCCGGGAAGGTCGCCGGACAGGACGAGCTCCTTGGTGGCGGCGTAGGCGCGGTCGGCCGCGAGCACTCGTGAGGGCACCCGATGACCGTACGGGATAGATGCAAGCTTGTATCCATGGCGTGCGCCGTACGGTGAGCCCGTGGCGGGAGCGCGGGCGTGGGGACTGTTCGCGGCCGTGTCCGTGCTGTGGGGCGTGCCGTACCTGTTCATCGGCGTCGCCCTGCGGTCCGGGTTCGGCCCCGTCTCCCTCGCCGCCGCCCGCGTGGTCCTCGCCGCGCTCGTGCTCGCCCCCTTCGGCCTGCGCCGGGCCCGCCGCGCGCTGCTGCGCGGCCGTGGCGGTCGGCTCGCGGTGCTGGCCGTCGTCGAGGTCGTCGTGCCCGTCGCCGCGGCCTGCTACGCGGTCGGCGCCGTCCTCATCAGCCACTGGTTCGGCGACGTCCCCGCCCTCGGCATCGCCGCCGCCGTGCTCGCCATCGCCGCGCCCGTGCTCGTCGTCGCGACGGTCGTGGCCGTCACCCTCGGCACCGAGCCACCACCCGCGCCGACACCCGCCGGGATCGCCTCCGTCGCCGCCCTCGGCATCGGCGCCACCGCCGCCGGGTTCGTCGCGTTCTTCGCCCTCGTCGCCGCCTCCGGACCCGACCACGCCGCACTCATCACCTACGCCGCACCCGTCGTCGCCGTCGCCTGCGGGGCGCTCCTGCTCCACGAACCCCTCGGCGCGCGGACCCTGCTCGGCACCGCGCTCGTGTTCGCCGGGGCATGGCTGGCGACCCGGCCGGATCGAGTACCGCCCGCCTCGCCCGGGTGACACGACCATCCTCCGACGTCACCGCGCGCAACCCGCGGGTCACCCTCCCCCGCCTGTCGCCGGAGATCTCCGGACTGGAAAAGTTGGGTCGATGCGTCTGGTCTTCGCGGCACACGAACACGAGGAGTACGGCCTCGTCCGCGACCGGCTGCTGACCGCGGTCCTGGCCCGGTCCCGGCGGCTCGGCCGCGAGGTCGACCCCGTGCTCGTGGGCGCCGCCCTCGACTACAAGATCGGCGTCGACGGGCGGCTCTGCCGCTGGACCCGCCGGCACGTCGCCGACGCCCTCGCCGTGTGGTTCCCCCGCACCGTCGCCGTCGCCGACAACGAATGGGCCGAGATCCCCCACGCCCTCCACGGGCTGTTCGCCCTGCTCGCCGAACAGGACCACCTCGACGGCGGCTCCGCCCCGGTGCAGGAGCTGCACGACCAGGTCGCCGACTCCACGCCCGCCCTCTACGACGCGATGGCCGACGAGCGCAACTACGACCTCGGCAAGTTCTGGAACGTCCAGATGATGCGCCACGACGTCGACAAGGCCGACGTCCTCGCCGTGCAGCGCTTCCTCGAGCAGGCCACCCGCGGCGAGCTCGACATCGACCGCGACGCCCTCGCCGCCGTCACCCGCGAGGAGACCCGACGCCGCGAACAGCCCGACGACACCCCGCTCACCCCCGGGCCCGTCCTGCTGCCGTCGGCAGCCACGCTCGTCGAGAGCGCGTCGGCATCCTCGGCCCTCGACCGGTTGCGCGCCTTCACCTACTGGATCCGCGCCGGCCGCCGGCTCACCCGCGACGGCCGCCTCCACCTGGCCGACGCACTCGCCCTCGCCGAGGCCCTCGGCCTCGACCACTTCTACCGCGACACCGCCCGCACCAGCGACGACCTCCCCGACGTCTCGCTGCTCGTGTCCTGGGCGCGGCAGGCCCGACTCGTGCGGGTCGTCAACCGGCGGCTCGTGCCCGTCAAGGGCTCCGGGCCGCTGCTGCACCGGCCCATCGAGTTCTTCCGCCGTGCCTTCGACGCCCTCGGCCGCCTCGGCGACCACTTCGGCGGCACCGACGTCTTCGGCGCTCCCTCCCTGTTCAGCATGTCGCTCGGCGAGGCCTTCCCCGTCCTCTGGTACGACCTCTACCGGGCAGGCGGCGGCCCCGTACCCGTCGAGCACTTCTACCGCGTCGTCCGCGAGACCGTGAACGGCCAGTTCGGCTGCGTCGTCGACGACCTCGCAGGCGACGTCGAACAGCGGCTCTGGCGACGCGACGTCACCGCCCTCCTCGACGCCATGGAGCTCCTCGGCGCCGTCGAGCTCGAGGAGAGCACCGACCACGACCACCTCACCGCCCTCGCGGGCCGCGACGACCCCGACCCCACCGTCGTCTCGCTCACCCCCATCGGCATCTGGGTGTGCAACCAGCTGCTGCTCGAACAGGGAGTGCACGCGCCGCTGGTCGGCGAGTACGCCGACGAGGACGTCGAGTACGTGTGCGTGCGGATGTCGGGCTGCCGGCCGGAGATCGCCGAGGCCGAGCTGGCCGCCTGGGTCGCCGCCCGCGACCCGCGCACCGCCGCGCACGAGCTCACCCGGTTCCTGCGCCGCACCGACGACCCCGGCCACCGCGAGCTCGTCGTCGCCGCGCTCGCCCGGACCGGGGAAGGCGGCCACGAGGTGACGCGGCGCCTGGAGGAGCGCACCGCCCGCCGCAGCCGCCGCGTCCCCGAGGCCCCCCACCAGATCCCCGAACCCCGGGTGGCCGTGGTCCGCTCCTGACCCGCGCGCGCAACCTCACTGCTCCGAGCTGTCGATCAGGCCTCACAACGACGGAGAGGTTGCGCGCCGGGTTCGGCGCGCAACCTCTCCGGTCGGACTACGAGGGTCAGGCGCTGCGCTGGTGCGGGATGCGGGCGGCGACGTCGATGCGGCGGGCGAGGGCCGTGGTGTCGCGGGTCAGGTGGTAGTGCCCGTGGTTGGAGCGGTTGCAGCGGTAGGAGCGCATCGGCTGCGCGCCGAGCGACTCGAACTCGCGGCCGGCCTGCTCCGCGGCCTCGCGGTCGGGGTAGATGACCTTGCCGTCGGTACGGCCGCCCTGGCGTCGCGGGGCGGCACCGCTCATCTCGGCGCGGCTGGGCTGGCAGAACTGGGGGCCACCGTCGGAGCGCAGGCGCGCGTGGCGCAGGACGACGGCGGCGCGGGCGGGGTCGCGGACCGGCTTGCGGGGTGCCGGGATCATCGGGACCACGGTGGCCATCGCGGCGGGGGTCACTGCGTCGTCGGGGGCGGTGCGGGGCGTTCCGATCACGGTCTCGCCGTTGTCGTGCATGCCCTCGGGACGGGTCGCGTCACCGCTCGTGTGCCGGTCCATGTCGTCCTCCGTTCGCCGTTGTCCGAGCATCGCTGATCGGCAGGCGTGTCGTTAGCCGTGCGCCGATGGCTTCGCCCGTTCGTGTGACCCCGGATCGATTGGTGACGGTGGGTCAGATTCCGACGTTCCGGCTCGCATCGGTCACCGCTTCGTGGAGGCCGGGTACAGCCGTCCGGATCACCGCTGGTGAGCGGGCCGTCGACGGTCGGTCACGCGGCACCGCACGGTCGGACGGCCGGCGCGGCGGCCCCGCCGGGCCGGCCCTACTCTTCCCCTCGCCGTCACGCCGGGACGACCCCGGGCGCAGGCGGCACGGGAGGCCCGCGATGGAGTGGTCCGACGCGTTCGTGGCGACCGGGGAGGGACCCGGCGTCTTCGCCGTGGTGCCCGGGCACCGGCAGGCCGTGCTCGACTGGATCGCCCGTCGCCGCCCGCCCCTGGTCGTCGCGCGGGAGGTCGGCTCCCCACCCGTCGACGCCTGGGTGGTCCTCGACGGCGGCATCCTGCGGACCCATCGCCATCGTCGGCAGCTCGGCTGCGACCACGGCGCACCCGACCGCCACCCGGAGGACGAGGTGGGCGGCAACGAGGTGGTGCCGGCTCCCGGCATGCGGATCATCGGCTGGGCGGCGTTGCGGCTCGTGGCCGGCGACCTCGACGTCGGCCTGCCCGCCGGCCCGTTGCCGGGCGAGCCGTCGGCCCCTGTCGACCTGACGTCGCTGCGCCGCCGCTACAGGGCGACGTCGGCCTCCGACGCGGCCGTCGTCGAACAGGCCGAGCTCCTCGCCTCCTGCACCGACGCGCAGATGCTGCGCTGGGTCTCGACGGCGCTGGCCGCCACCGCTCCCCCGATGGCGGTCCCGGACCTACGGGTCGTGTGATCGGTGCCCGCGGCGTCCACACTGGGCCCATGGCGGGGCCGAGGGCGCGACACTGGGTGCTGCACGTCGACCTCGACCAGTTCATCGCGGCGGTCGAGGTGCGGCGGCGCCCCGAGCTGGCTGGGCTGCCGGTCGTGGTCGGTGGGCGGGGTGATCCGGCGGAGCGGGCGGTCGTCGCGACGGCGTCGTACGAGGCCCGGGAGTTCGGGGTCCGGTCCGGGATGCCGTTGCGCACGGCGGCCAAGCGGTGTCCCGACGCGGTGTTCCTGCCCGCCGACAACCCCGCCTACGAGGCCGCGTCCGACGAGGTGATGACGGTGCTGCGGTCGTTCGCCGTGGTCGTCGAGGTCATGGGGTGGGACGAGGCGTTCCTCGGCGCGGTCACCGAGGACCCCGAGGCGCTCGCGCACGACGTCCAGCACGCCGTCGCCGAGCGCACCGGGCTGTCGTGCACTGTCGGCATCGGGGACAACACGTTGCGCGCCAAGATTGCGACGGAGTTCGGCAAGCCCGCGGGCACGTTCCGGCTGACCCGGCACAACTGGTTCGCGACGATGGGCGACCGGCCCACGACGGCCTTGTGGGGCATCGGCACCCGGACCGCGCGCCGGCTCGACGAGCTGGGCTACCGGACCGTCACCGAGCTGGCCGAGGCGCGGCCGAGCGAGCTGGCGGAGCGGATCGGCCCGGCGATGGGGCCCTACTACGTGCAGCTGGCGCGCGGGATCGGGCGGGAGGAGGTGTCCGACACCCCGCACGTCGCCCGTTCCCGCAGCCGGGAGACGACGTTCCAGACCGATCTCGACGACTGGGCCGTGGTGGGCGAGGAGATCGAGGTGCTGGCGCGCCGGGTGGCCGACGACGTCGCCGCCGAGGGCCGCCCGGCCGTGCGGATCGGGGTCAAGCTGCGGTTCGCGCCGTTCCTGACCCGCGGACGGAGCGCGACGCTGCCGGCGCCGGCGTCGGCACCCGACGAGCTCGTGGCCGGGGCGCTCGCGGTGCTGGACCTGTTCGAGGACCGCTACCGGACACGGCCGGTGCGCCTGGCCGGGGTGCGGGCGGAGTTCCCTCCGCCGTGATGTGGCGCAGCCTGCAACCACGCCGAGTTCGACGTCCAGCCTGGTTCGATCATGGTCGGGACCACCGTGGCGTCGAACTCGGCGCGCGGCCGGGGTCAGGGCGCCGGGACCGGGATCGGCGCGTCGGCGGTGTCCCAGGCCGCGCGGCGCAGCGCCCGGTAGACGATGCCCGCGTCACCCAGCCGCCTGCGCAGCAACCGTTCCAGCCCACCGATCGGGTAGAGGTTCTGCGGGGCGCGGGAGTCCTTGTAGCCGTCGGAGGCGTAGCGCGGCAACGTCACCTGGGACAGGGCCGCCATGACGACAGCGTCGTCGGCGGGCTGGGCGGCGCTGCACTCCAGGCGCACCACCCCCGCCCACGGCGAGCCCGGACCGGTGGGCAGCCGCAGGTACCAGGTGTAGCGCTGCCACGACGTGCCCAGCAGGATCACCGGCGTCCGCTCCCCCGGCGCGAGCGTCGCGACCAGGGCGTCGAGCTCGGGGTGCAGGCGCTGCAGGTAACGGGTGCGGTGGGTCTTGACGTAGCCGAGCGCCCGCGGCAGGTGCTGCCGCCCGCGCAGGGGCCCGTCGACCACCAGGAGGTCGTCGTCGCCCGTGCCGGCCTCGGCGCGGGCGCGGCCGGCGGCGTCGACCTCGACCGCGGCGAGCCGGCCCTGCAGCGCGAGGCTCAGGTTCTGGGCGGGCGCGAGCCCGGCGCCGGCGGGGACCACCTCGGCCACGTAGCGACCAGCGGGGGTGACGACGTCGGTCGCCCCTTCCGCCGACGTCAGCAGCGACCGCGCGACCGTCACCGCGACCGGCTCCGCCTTGTCGCCCGCACAGCACACCACGCCCGCGGCGTAGGACGCGCAGAGCGCCGCCGTGCTCGACCCGGGGCCGATGTCGGCCGAGCCGTCGTCGACCCAGGCCTGGGCGTCGACGCGGCGCACCCCGTCGACGAACATCGTCGCCGCGGGCGGGCGCACCCGCGGGTCGGGCGCCACGGGCTCCCAGCGGTCGGCCGGCATCTCGACGGTGACGTCGATGCTGGCCTCCGACGTCGCGGCCTCGTCGCCCGCGTCGGCGTCGAGGCCCGTGCCGTAGGACGGGTCCCACGGGTCGACGGTGAACCGCATCCTCGGGGCCTCCCTGTCGTCGCGAGGTGGTGGCTGTGGCGGGGTGCACCCGATCGTCGCCGATGCCGCCCTCACCGCGGCGCGCGACCCGCCGAGCGGCCCGCTGCGCTGCGCCGAATCGCCCGAACACCCCCGCCACCAACCGTTCGCCGATCGACCCGCGCGAACTGTCGGTGGGTGGTGCCAGGCTCGCGGTCCCAAGCAGTGCGACGCACTCACGGAGGTGTGCGACATGGCCACTCACGAGGGCCCGTGGCAGGCGGGGACGCCGTGCTGGGTCGACCTGACCGTCCCGGACGTCGCGGCCGCGACCCGGTTCTACGGGTCGGTGCTCGGCTGGACGTTCGTCGACACGGGGCCCGACTTCGGCAACTACCAGATCGCCCAGTCCGGCGGACGTGCTGCGGCGGGCATCGGCCCGGTCATGCAGGAGGGGCAGCCGTCGTTCTGGACGATCTACATCGCCTCGGACAACGCCGACGCCACCGCGAAGCTGGTGTCCGACAACGGCGGCACCGTCATCGCCGGCCCGATGGACATCCCCGGGAGCGGGCGGATGATCATCGCCGCCGACACCGTGGGCGCCGTGTTCGGGGTGTGGCAGACGCTGGGGATGGACGGCGCACAGGTCGTCAACGAGCCCGGCGGCCTGGCCTGGGAGGACGCCAGGCTCACCGACCCCGAGACGGCCCGCGCCTTCTACGCGGCGGTGTTCGGCTACACCTACGACGCCGTCGAGGGCGCCCCTGGCGACTACACGACGTTCTCGCTCGGCGGGGAGGTCAAGGGCGGCATGGGCGGGCTCATGGGTGCACCCGAGGGCACCCCGAGCCACTGGATCGCGTACTTCGGGGTGGCCGACGTCGACGCCGCGGTCGCCGCGGTGCAGGCCGGCGGGGGCAGCGTGATGATGGCGCCGGAGAGCACCCCGTTCGGGCGGATGGGCATCGTCGCCGACCCGTTCGGCGCGCCGTTCTGCCTGCACGGCCCGGTCCCGGACTGACCGGCCGGGCGACTGTGCGGCACTAGAGTCCGGGGCGTGGACTACCTGGTCAGCGGCGTCGGCGTGCTCGACAAGACCATGCACCTGCTCAACCAGATCGAACGCCGCCAGCCGCTCGGGTTCCAGGAGCTCGCCGAGTCCGTCGCGTTCCCGCGGACCACGACGCACCGGCTCGTCGCGGCGCTCGAGACCCACGGGT
>MEGH01000035.1:0-4003 GCA_001725415.1 Pseudonocardia sp. SCN 73-27 | reverse complement strand
CTCGTCGCGGCGCTCGAGACCC
This sequence comes from Pseudonocardia sp. SCN 73-27, assembly GCA_001725415.1. Taxonomy (GTDB): domain Bacteria; phylum Actinomycetota; class Actinomycetes; order Mycobacteriales; family Pseudonocardiaceae; genus Pseudonocardia. The sequence goes on along the minus strand of MEGH01000035.1, from coordinate 3,981 downwards.
ACGGGTTCGTGCGCCGCGACGAGCGTGGGCTGCTCGTCACCGGCAGCCGGTTCGCCACCGCGAGCCTGTCCCAGATCGCGACGCCCGTCCTGGAACGGCTCTCCGCCGACACCGGCGAGAGCACGCAGCTGTTCGTCCGCCGGGGCCCGCACCGGCTCGTGGTGGTCTCGATCGAGTCGTCGGAGGAGCTGCGCACGATGGTGCCCGTCGGAGCGCTGCTCACCGTGCACAAGGGGTCGGCGGGCCGGTTGCTGCGCGGTGACGAGGACGCCCTGCGGGACGGCTGGGTGCAGAGTGTCGGCGAACGCGCGGCGGGGATCGCGTCGGTCAGCGCACCGGTCCACAGCGGACGTCAGGTCGTCGCCGCGGTGTGTCTGTCCGGCCCGGTGGAGCGGCTCGGCGCCGACCCCGGGCCCCGGTACGCCGAGGCGGTGATGGCCGCCGCGAAGGAGATCGAGATCGCGGCGGCCACGTCGTCGGACTGATCGCGTCGCCACGTGCAGGTGCAGGTCACCTGCACGCGGCGAGCAGCCGAGCCGTCCGTCACGACGCGGGCAGGCCCCACAGCTTCTGGAACCCCGTCGGCAGCGCGCCGCCGTAGCCCTTGCCGACCTCCGGCGGGACACCGGCCTCGTTCACGTTCGTCTTGTCCCAGATGCGGATCGGGGTGCGCTCGGCGACCGTCGGCTGCCCGAGCAGGATCCGGAACGCCTGGTCCATCGAGGCGTAGCCGATGCCGACGGTGTCCTCACCGACGTTCATCGCCACGATGTCGCCGTCCTGGATGAGCTTGAGGGCGTAGGGCGAGCCGTTGTAGCTGACGACCTTGACCTTGCCGACCCGGCCGAGCGTCTGGATCGCGGGCACCGCGCCGGCGACCATCGCGTCGTAGAGCGGGTAGACGTAGTTGATCGAGGGGTCGGCGGTCAGCGCGGACTGGATCTCGCTCTGGGTCTTGGTGTTCCAGTCCGACACCGGGATGTTCTTGACCGTCACCTTGCACGCCGGGCACTCCGCGGCGAACTCCTTGCTGATGGTGTCGAGCGTCGCCGGGCTCGGGAGCACGTCGGCGCCCCCGATGAGCAGGACGTTCGCGTTGGCCTTGGAGTCGGCGATGATCCAGTCCGCGGCCGCCTTGCCCGCGACGTTGAACGGCGCGGTGACCAGCGCGGTCACGCCCGCGGCGCAGCCCTCGCAGGCCGGCGGGACGGGCGAGGAGTCGTCGTAGAAGTGCGTGACCAGCACCGGGATGCCGGCGGCTTTGGCCGCCTCGAGCTGGGGCTGCAGGGTGCGCGGGTCCGGGGCGGTGCTGAGCACGATGATGTCGGGCTTCACGGTCAGCGCCGTGTTCATGCCCTGCACCCACTCCGACGGCTTGCCCTGGTTGGGATAGATGGTGAACTCCATCCCGGCCTTCTGGGCGATCGCCTGCATCGTCTCCTGGATGCTCTGGTTGAACGGGTTGGGCACGAGCGGTATGAGGAACATCCGCTTGCCGCGCAACGTGGTGGGGTCGATCGGCGGACCGGGCGGGGTGAAGGTCGGCAGACCCTTGTACGTGGCGACGTTGTCGGTCACCGCGGGCGACACCGTGTTGGCGGCCCCGGAGGGGGCGGCGCCTCCGCTGCCCCCGCCGCCGGTGCTGCACGCCGTCAGGGCGAGCGCGAGCACCGCCACGCCGACGATTCCGCGGCGTAGAAGCCGCGTGCTGACGGGACGAACGATCCCCATGGGAGTCCTCCGCTGCGGCCGTCGAGGGCGGTGGGCAACACTGCCCCGTCCACTATTTGGACACCAGTTCACCGCATGCTGGAAACTAGCGGCTCGCGACGATCGAGGACAAGCGACCGGACATCTCAATCTCGCAGTCGGTCCGGGGCCGACGACGCCGTCGGGCGCCGGACCTGGCCGGGTCGCCGGTCAGGGGCCCTCGCGCACCACCGACGCGGTCCGCTGGTCGCGGCTCACGGCGAACCGCACCGGCACGCGCTCTGCCAGCGCGGCGACGTGGGTGATCACGCCGACCATCCGGTCGCCGCGCGCGGCGAGGTTCTCCAGCGTGCTCGCGACGACCTCCAGGTTGGCCTCGTCGAGGGTGCCGAAGCCCTCGTCGAGGAAGATCGAGTCGAGCCGGGCGGCACCGTCGGCGGCCAGCGACGACATCTGCGCCGACAACGCCAGCGCGAGCGCGAGGCTCGCCTGGAACGTCTCCCCACCGGACAAGGTCTTCACCGGCCGGTGGGCATCGGCATCCGCGTGGTCGACGACGACGAACTCGCCGTTGTCGTGGGTCAGCTCGAACTGGCCGCCCGACAGCTCGGCCAGGCTCGCCGACGCGTCGGCGACCAGGACGTCGAGCGCCGACGCAACCAGCCAGCGCGGGAACCGGTCGGACTTGAGCAGCTGCCCGAGCATGCGCGCGACCTGCTGGTTCTCCTCCGCGGTGGCACGGTCGGCCCGCAGCTTCGCCGACTCGGCGACCCGTTCGGCAAGCCTGTCGCGCCGGGCCTGCGCCTTGGCGTGCTCGGTGGCGACGACGGAGGCCGCCCGCTGCACGAGCCGGTCGGTCTCCTCGGCGGCCGACCCGGAGCCGCCCGGCGGAGCCAGCTCGTGGCGACCGAGGTCGTCGAGGAGGTCGGCCGTCAGCGCGTCGCGCCGGGTGCGGGCCGCCGTGACGGCGTCGCGTTCGGCGATGAGCCGGGTGCCGCGCTCCGCCGCAGCAGCCGCGGCCCAGCCGGCGAGCGTCTCCCACGCGGCGACGAGGTCGTCCCCCGCGACCGCGGGTGCCCCGAGGACGACGAGGGGGTCGCGTGCGGCGCGAAGGTCGTCCCACGCCGCGGCCGCCGACCGTTCGGCCGCCGTCGACGCGACGGCCGCCTCCGCCGCCGCCGCGTGCGCGGTGCGCAGGGCGTCGGCTGCGGTGCGGGCGGCCGCGTCGAGGGCGTCGATCCGGTCGAGGGTGCGGACGATCTCGTCGGGCTGCGGGGCCTCGGCGAGCGCGGCGACGAGCCCGTCGATGCCGGCGTCGAGCGTCGTGAGTGCGGACCGGGCGGCCTGCTCGGCGCGGGCGGCGGCGGTCTCGCGCGCGCGGGCCGCGACCAGGGCGGCGTCCGCCTCGGTGAACGACGCGGCGGCCGCCCTCGAGGCCTCGGTCGCATCGGTGCGTTCGGCGCGAGCAGGCCCCGCGGCGGTGTCGCGGTCGTCGACCGCACCGGCGGCCCAGCTGGCGAGCGCGGCCCAGGCGCCGGGCAGGTCGTCGTCGGCGACGGCAGGTGCGCCGAGGCCGACGAGCGGGTCGCGGGCGGACCGCAGCGCAGCGGCGGCCCGGCCCACCTCGGAGCGCACCGCCTCGACGGCAGCGGCCGCGGTGTCGCGATCGGCGCGGGCGCGGCGCAGCGCGGTGTCGGCCCGACCGGCCTCGGCCTCCACGTCGTCGAGCCGGCGCAGCTCGGCCCGTAGGGCAGCGGCGTCTCCGACGCCGTCGAGGGCGGCGCGCAGGGCGTCGACCTCGGCGTCGAGACGGGCGAGGTCGGCCGCGGCGCGGTCGGCAGCCGAGGCGGCGTCGGCATCGGCGGTGCGGGCCCGATCGAGGTCGGCGTCGGCGGCGACCACCGCGGCGTCGGCGGTCGCGAGGGCCGCTCCGTCGACCGAGGGCGGCAGCGCGGTGACAGTCTGCTCGCACACGGGGCACGCGTCTCCGACGTGCAGCGAGGGCCGCAGCGCAGCCGCGCGGTCGGCATGGGCGGCCGCGTCCCGGGCGCGGCGGGCCTCGGTGACGGCGTCGCGGGCGACGTCGAGGGCCGTCGCCGCCGCGGTCCTGGCCGTCGCACCGGCCGCCTGCCGTGCGGCGAGGTCGGGCCGGCGGGCGAGCGCGGCGTCGAGAGCGCCGTGGTCGGCGAGCGCCTTGTCGAGCGTGGCGCGCACGGGCGCGCCGGCCCGCGCCTCGCGGGCCGCGGCATCGGCAGCCTCGGCCTCCTCCAG
>MEGH01000034.1 GCA_001725415.1 Pseudonocardia sp. SCN 73-27 | reverse complement strand
TGTGCAACATGTGCCAGATCCCGATCTCCAACAAGGGCGGGACCGTGTGGGAGGCGCGAGCGCACCAGCTCGACCACGAGGGCCGGCTCTACAGCTTCTGCAGCACCGTCTGCAAGTGGATCTTCGAGCTCGAGCCCGACCGGTACAAGACGTTCAACACGATCGCGGACCGCATGTACAACGGCGAGATCTCGCCGAACACCCCGGAGAACATCCTGCAGTACATGGGTTCCGGCGTGATCAGCCAGGGCGGTCGCGACGCCCACGACCTGGCCTGGGTCAAGGCCTACGACGAGCCCGGCACGACGCCGCGGCTCATCGCGGGCAGCTGATCCAGGGCGATCCCCACACGGGACGCCACCCAACGGAAACGGAGGTTGACGATGAGTTCCCTCGCAGTGATCGGACGTCTCGAGAAGGACGCCCACACCCGAATCATCGACGTCGACACGGACTTCACGATGGACCAGGTCGTCGAGGCCTGTCTCGCACCGGCGGTGGGCTACCAGGCCCGCCACCCGAAGCCCGGCGCCATGCTGCGGGTGCGGCCGACCACCGACACCGACGACGCGGACCCGTTCCCGCGGTCGATGACGGTGGCGGAAGCGCGGCTGCGGCACTTCCAGCAGATCGACATCTACGTCTCGCAAGACTGACCCGGCGTGGCCCCTCCGGTTCGCGGACCGGAGGGACCACGGGGAAGGACGGGCATGTCCCAACCGCCTCCGCCGCACTTCCACCAGGTGTGCCCTGCAGACGACCTCTGGGCCGGCGAGATGCAGGAGTTCACCGTCGGTGGGACCCCGGTCCTGCTGTTGCGAACGGACGACGGCGCCGTCCGCGCAGTGCAGTACACCTGCCCGCACCAGGACTTCCCGCTGAGCGACGGCGACTTCGACGGGTGCACGCTCACCTGCGGCGCCCATCTGTGGGAGTTCGACGCACAGACCGGGCGCAGCATCAACCCGGACGACGCGAAACTGGCGTTGTACCCCGTCGAGGAACGCGACGGATTCGTATTCGTCGCCGTCGACGGCATCGATCCATTCCATTCACACGCCTGACGGCGTGGTTCTCCCTCGACAGGATGGGCACCAGAATGACAGAAACGACTACCCGGTCCTCGCTGCGCGCGGGCCCGCTCCTACGGGGCGGGGAGATCTCCGTCGTCGCCGTCGACGCGATCGAGGAGGACAACCCGGGTAAGGAGATCCACGTCGACGACCACCGCACCTACGTGCGGGTCGAGGCCGAGGGGGGCCTCGTCATCCGTCGCGAGACCATGGAACGGCTCCTCGGCCGTCCGTTCGCCATGCAGGAACTCGAGGTCAATCTGACCGGCTATTCCGGACAGATCGACACGCACGACGAGTACATGCGCTGGTACTTCATCAAGCAGTAGCGATATACGGAAGAAGGATTGGAGCCACGACAATGGCTGTCGAGCACGAGAGCGACTTCGCACCCCTCAAGACCTGGAGCCACCTCGCCAAGAACCGGCGGCGCCCGACCGAGTACGAGATCGTCTCGACCAACCTGCTCTGGAGCACCGACGACGACGCCCCCTGGGCGATGGGGCCCGACGTCCCGCTGAGCCGCTGGTACATCGAGTACCGCAACAACAGCCCGCTCCGCCACGCGGACTGGGACGGTTACCGGGACCCCGACCAGCTCGTCTACCGCACCTACAACATGATCCAGGACGGCCAGGAGTCGCACGTCGACGCCCTGCTCGAGGACCACAGCGGCAACGAGCACGACGAAGGGCTGACCACCGAGTGGGTCGGCAGGCTCGCGACGTTCTACACGCCGGCCAAGTACCTCCTGCACACGGTCCAGATGGCGGCCGCCTATCTCGCCGCACTGTCGCCGTCGAGCACCGTCGAGAACTGTTTCATCTTCGAGTCGGGTGACCAGCTGCGGTGGGTGTCGCGCGTCGCCTACCGCACGGCGGAACTCCGTTCCACGCACCCGGATGTCGGCTTCGGCAGCCAGGAGCGCGCGACCTGGGAGAACCACCCCGCCTGGCAGGGCTTCCGCGAGCTCATGGAGAAGACCCTCGTCACGTGGGACTGGGCCGAGCAGTTCGTCGCGCTCAACCTGGTGACGAAGCCCGCGATCGACGCCGCGCTGCTGCGCACCCTGTCGACCGTCGCGCAGGACAACGGCGACACCCTGCTCGCCCTCCTCTGCCGGGCTCAGCTCATCGACAGTGAGCGGACGGTCCGATGGTCCGAGGCGCTGCTGCGCTTTGCGCTGGACTCGCCGGAGCACGGAGACGACAACCGCGATCTCGTGCAGTCGTGGTTCAACAAGTGGGCCCCGTTGGCGGATGCCGCCGTGACCGCCTACTGCGGCGCGCTGGCACCGGCGCTCGACGCCGGTGAGGCCGCCCGGGAGCTCGCGAACCACCGTGAGTCGCTGCTGACACCGGCGGCCGTCGCCGGCCTCTGAGCCGGCGGGTACCGGAGCGCCGTCGCGGTGCGCAGCGGCCGGACACGGTCGATGGGCGCCGCGGCGGTCGGCTCCGTTGTGCGACTATCTCCCGACTTCCACCCACGGTAAGGCCCCGACGATGCGGCACTGGGGAGGACCGATGACGCTCACCCTGCGCGACGTACTCCGGCACGACGACCTCGACCTGCAGCTCGTCGTCGGAGGCGACGAGGCACTCGAGACCGAGGTGGCCGGCTCCGCGTTCCTCCAGCTCGGCGAACAGCCACGCACCGACCGCCACCACAACCTGCTGCTGCTGACCAGTGGTGGCCCCGTCGGCCCGGACGAGGCGGCCGACCGCCGACTCATCGCCGCAGCCCGGCGCGCGGGCGCCGCGGGCATCGTGCGTGCCGTCGCGAACGGCGACGAGGTCCCCCGGGCGCTGCGTGACGCGGCGGACGAGCACGGCCTCGTGCTGCTCGTCGCCGGGTCGAGCGCCTCGCTGCGCGACGTCAAGGACGCCATCAACGAGCGCGTCACCCGCGCCGACCTGCAGCTCTACCAGCGCCTCCTGACCCTGCAGTCGAGCCTCATCGCGGCCGTCTCCGCGCCCGACCCGACGGGCTCGCTCCTCCGTCGGCTCGGCGCCGTCGTCCACAGCACGGTGATCCTCTACTACCCGGACGGGCGCGTCCTCTCCGTGACCGGCGACGGGCCGACGGAGGTCATCTGGCGCAACATCGACAAGAGCAGGCACACGCGGCAGCGGTTCGCCGTAGGGCAGTGGCACGTCGTCGCGTCCCTGATCACGGGCCCCGACGAGACGCACCGATGGATCGTCCTCGCCAAGCGTGGGGCAGCCACGTCGGACGACATCGTCTCCCCGCTGATCGCCACGGTCGAACAGCTCCTCGACGTCATCGCGCTCAGCCGGCGCGCCGCGGCCAACGAGGAGGCGCTCCAGCGCGCCGACGTCCTCACCCGGCTGATCACGGGCAACGAGCACGAGCGGTTCGGGTGGGACTACCTGCGGCCCTTCGGGTTCGTGCCGCACGGCCCCTGCTACGTCGCCGCGATCGCGCAGGCACAGTGGACCGGCAAGCGCCTCGACCCGGAGGTGCACGGGCACCAGCTCCGGGAGTCGACGCAGCTGACCCGCGGGCTGGCGGCGAACTCCACGTCGCCGAACCTCGTCGCCTCGATCGACGGCATCGTCGTGCTGCTCGTCCAGGCCCCCGACCCGCAGATCGTCCACGAGTGCGTCGAGGTGCTGGACGGCCGCGGCTTCGCGGCATCGGCCGGTGTCGGCCGGAAGGTCGCGTCTCTCGACCAGATCGTCAACAGCTACCGCGACGCGCGCCTCGCCCTCACCCGAGCCCTCACCGGACCGGACGGACCCGGTGCGGTCCAACGGTTCGAGGACTTCACCGTCGCCGACATCGCGATCAGCACGGCCAGCGAGGACCAGCTCCGCGGCCGCGCGCGCGACCTCCTCGCCAGGCTGGACGGCAGCGGACCGATCCTGGAGACGTTGATGGCCTACCTCGACAACAGCCTGAGCATCAACGACACCGCCAACGGACTCCACATCCACCCGAACTCCGTGCGCTACCGCATCAGCCGCGCGGAGGAGCTGATCGGGAGCTCGCTGCGGGACCTGTCGACCATCGTCGACATCTACCTGGCCGTGCAGATCATGGCCCGCACACGATCATCGACAACGGGCGGGGCGCCGTCGGCGGTCGTCGACGACATCCCGTCGGCCGACCGCCAGCGCGCCACCCGGCGATCGATGTAGCCCGGCCACCGCTGACCACAATGGCCCTGGCGCCCGCGTCCACCCACTGCAAGTCTGATCTCCGGGCGAGCGAGGGGGAGCGAATGGTCGAGGCGGCGATCGCGGAACACGGGCTCATCGGGGACCTGCACTCGGCCGCCCTGGTGAGCACCGACGGCTCGGTCGACTGGTTCTGCTGCCCACGCTTCGACTCCCCCACTGTGTTCGGCGCGCTGCTCGACGACGAGAAGGGCGGCCACTTCCGGATCCGGCCCGCCCTCGACACCTACGACGCCAAGCAGATGTACCACCCGGACACGGCCGTGCTGATCACGCGGTTCATCACGGAGTCCGGGGTCAGCGAGGTGCTGGACTTCATGCCGCCGGCCGGTCCGGACGTCACCGACCGGCACCGGATCGTCCGGATGATGCGGTGCGTGCGGGGCGCCATGTCGTTCGACGTCGACATCGCGCCACGGTTCGACTACGGCCGGACCCGGCACGCGCTGCACATCGGCGACCACGGCGCGGTGTTCGCCACCGACGACCTGACGCTCACCCTGCACGGTGTCCGCGAGCCCGGCGATCCGCCGCCGAACCACGTCGCGGTCGACGACGGCGACCTGCGCGTGCGCGTCGACCTGAAGGCCGGCGACCTGCGCGGGTTCGTGCTCGAAGCGGGTGCCGACGGGCCGCCGCGAAAGCTGCGCGTCGCCGATCTGCAGGGCCTGTTCGACGAGACGGTCGGGTTCTGGCGGATATGGCTGGGCCGCTCGACGTACAAGGGTCGTTGGCGGGAGATGCTGGGCCGCTCCGCGATCACCCTCAAGCTCATGACGTACCGGCCGACGGGTGCGCTCGTCGCCGCCCCGACCGCGGCGCTGCCCGAGCAGATCGGCGGCGAGCGCAACTGGGACTACCGGTACACGTGGGTGCGCGACGCGTCGTTCAGCGTGTATGCGCTGCTCAAGATGGGGTTCACCGGTGAGGCGGCGCAGTTCGTCGGCTGGTTGCGCGACCGGGTCGCCGAGGCCCACGACACCGGGTCACCGCTCAAGATCATGTATCGCGTCGACGGCACGTCCGACCTCGTCGAGGAGGAGCTGCCGCACTGGTCGGGGCATCGCGGGTCGCGGCCCGTCCGCATCGGCAACGGCGCCGCCGACCAGCTGCAGCTCGACATCTACGGCGAAGCGCTGGACAGCATCTCCTTCGCCGACCGGCACGGGATCGCCTACGGCCACCGAGGCTGGCTGCAGATCGGCCGGGTGCTCGACTGGCTCGCCCGCAACTGGGACCAGCCCGAGGAGGGCATCTGGGAGACCCGCGGCGGACGCAAGGACTTCACCTACGGTCGCCTCATGAGCTGGGTGGCGTTCGACCGGGGCATCCGGATGGCCGGTGAGCGTGGCCGGCCCGGCGACGTCGCCGGCTGGACCGAGGCCCGCGACGCCATCTACGACCAGATCATGACGCGCGGCTTCGACGAGGAGCGGCAGGCGTTCGTCCAGCACTACGACGACAAGGTCCTCGACTCGTCGTTGCTGCGGATGTCGACGGTCGGGTTCGTCGTGCCCACGGACCCGATGTGGCACTCGACCCTGGCCGCGATGGAGGACGAGCTCGTCACCGACAGCCTCGTCTACCGCTATGACCCGGCCGCCTCCCCCGACGGCCTGCGCGGTTCGGAGGGCACGTTCTCGTTGTGCTCCTTCATGTACGTCGACGCGCTGGCCCGCGCGGGACGGCTGGAGGACTCGCGGCTGGCGTTCGAGAAGATGCTGACCTACGCCAACCACGTCGGGCTGTTCTCCGAGGAGATCGCGCTGACCGGCGAGCAGATCGGCAACTTCCCGCAGGCCTTCACCCACCTCGCCCTGATCGACGCGGCGATCACCCTCGACGAGGCGCTCGGCGCCTGAGTCAGCGGGGGTCGCCGTGGGAGGCGATCAGGTCGGCGACGGCCTTGGGGACGGTCGTCTCGAAGTCGTGCAGCACGACGTGGTCGGGCACGACGGTGATGACCGCCGTCTGCGCGTAGAGCGCCCGGACCCCGGCCTCCCAGGCGGGCATCGCCTCGGCCGGGGGGATCTTGCGGGAGCCTGCGACGTGCTCCTCCGGCACCCAGTCGACGATCTCGACGGCGCCCCTCCTGATGCGACTCACACCACATCAGGTCGGGCCGTTGCGAGGCCACGCCTCCCGGACCAGGCTGGCGCCCGAGGCCACCGAACCGCTTGGGGATTCCACGATGATCCACGGCAACTTCCGCGAGTACCTGGACGAACTGCTCCGCGAGGGCTACAGCGTCCGCCACGACGCGCACGGCTCCGACCCCGACCTGATCGACCCGGGCGGCAACCCCGTCCTGACCTGGCACGAGGACTACCCCTACAACGAGCGCCTCGACCGCGACCTCTACGAGGCGGAGAAGTACCAGCTGCAGGTCGAGCTGTTGAAGTTCCAGTACTGGACCCAGGACGTCGGCGCCAAGCACATCATCCTCTTCGAGGGCCGCGACGCAGCAGGCAAGGGCGGCACCATCAAGCGCTTCCTCGAGCACCTCAACCCCCGCGCCGCCCGCGTCGTCGCGCTCAACAAGCCGACCGAGACCGAACGCGGCCAGTGGTACTTCCACCGCTACGTCACCCAGCTCCCCACGGCCGGGGAGATCGTGCTGTTCGACCGGTCCTGGTACAACCGCGCCGGCGTCGAGAAGGTCATGGGGTTCTGCTCCGAACGCGAGTACGACATCTTCCTGCGCCAGGCGCCCCTGTTCGAGGAGATGCTGATCGAGAGCGGCTTCTCGCTGACCAAGCTGTGGTTCTCGGTGACCCGCTCCGAGCAGCGCACCCGCTTCGCCATCCGTCAGATCGACCCCGTCCGCCGCTGGAAGCTCTCCGCGATGGACATCGAGTCGCTCGACCGCTGGGACGACTACACCGCGGCCAAGGAGGCGATGATCGAGCACACCGACACCGACTTCGCACCCTGGACGTCGATCAAGAGCAACGACAAGAAGCGGGGCCGGCTCGCCGCGATGCGGTACTTCTTGAGCCAGTTCGACTACGTCGGCAAGGACCCGTCGCTGGTCTACCCGCCCGACCCGCAGCTCGTGCAGCGCGGCCGCGACTCGATCAAGGACTGACCGCGACGTCGCCACCGGGTTCACTCCGCGGACCCGCGCACGCCACCAGGTGTGTCATCGCAGGTGGGTTCCGGTGTGGGCGATGCGGCACTACGGTCCAGTCATGACCGCGGCAGCTCACGAGGTCGACGTCCTCGACCGCCGGCTCGGCGAGATCGCGGCGGCGATCCGTGAGGTCGGCGGAGCCGCACCACCCGCCCAGCGCAACGAGATCGGACAGCTGCTCGCCACCACCGCGGACCGGCTCGTCGGCATCGTCCGCCGGTGCCGGCCGCTCGACGACCCGACCTGGTCGCGCTACCGGGCCTGCCTGCTCCTCGCGACGCGCGACGTGCAGGCCGAGCTCGACCACTGCTGCAGCTGGTCACCCGCCTCCGGCGCGGCCGACGCCCTCTACATCCCGCTGACCCGGCTCGAGCTCGACAGCTGGCAGCTCCTGCTCGGTCCGCCGGGCACGTCCGCCCCCGCCGACCTCACCGCCTTCGCCCGGCGCCTGCTCGACACCCACGACGTCGTCGCCGACGGCCACCGCTACGGCGACATCGAACGGATCATGGACGCCATCCGCGACAGCGCCTCTCACCACGACACCGACTGACGAGAGCCTGGCCCAGCAGCCACCGTTCCGTTAGCGTCGCGCGGTGACCGTGGTGGCGGTGATCGTCCTCGCGCTGGCGGTCGTGGGCGGCTCCTCGCAATGGCCGAGGACACCACCCTGCTCGCCCCCGACGTGCGCACCGACGTCCTCGGCACGCTGCGCTGCTACGCCCTCTCCGTGACCGGCCCCGACTGGCACGCCCAGGCCGAGCTGGGCATGCCCTCCCCCGCCACCGACGCGGCCGCCGACGACGTCGCCGCGGCCCTGCAACGCGCCACCGCCGACCCGCGCAACAGCGTCGTCATGGGTTCCATCCTCAGCAGCAACGCCGACCGCATCGCCACCCGCATCGAACGCGTCGCCGAGGCCCGCCCCGCTGTGCCCGGTGAGGTCTGGGTCCTGATGGTGGTCACGCTCGCCGCCGTCGTCGCAGGCCTCGCCGCCTACGCCCACCCGCACGTCAGGCGCAGCACGCAGGTAGCCGTCGTCGCCGGGTCCGCGGTCGTCTTCGCCCTGACGCTGTGGCTCCTCCACGACCTCGACCGCCCCTACGACGGCCTGGTCCGCACCGAACCCACCGCGATGCTCGACGTCACCCACCGCATGACGACGCTCGCCGGCGGCGCCCCCGCCCCCTGCAACGCCGACGGCATCTCGGCGCGCTGAGCCCCGGCCTACCGGATGCTCCGGCCGGCGGGCCGGACCCGCACGTCGTGCACCGCGAACGCCTCCGGGAGCGCGGTCGGGTCGAACCGGCGGCGACCCAGCTGCCATCGCCGGACGGTCGCGCCGGTCAGCTCGAAGAGGGCGCCGCGCGGTTCGGGCGCGAAGGCCCGCCGCCAGTGTCCGGCCGGATACTCGGCCACGGGGTGCAGGGTCGTGGCGTCGGCCGACAGGACGGTGGCGATGTCGTCGCCGTGGACCACGATGCGGCTGCCCACCGCGCCGGACGCGACGATCGAGAAGCTCGACGTGTACACCGCTGCGCGCGCCGAGCCGGTGCGCACGAGCGCGACCGACTTCGCCCCGACGGCCACGACGCCGGTCGGCACGGGGAACACCCAGCGGGCGGGTTCGGGCAGCGCGGCGGTCGGGGCGTCCGATGTCGGCACACCGTCCGCGCCGAGGAAACGCAGCTCGGCGCCGCGGGTCGCCACGACGAGGCCGTCCGGCGACGCGGCCACCGCGCTGATACGGACACCTGGCTCGATCTCGGCGACGACCGGGACCGCGTCCGGACGACCGGGGTCGAGGGCGACGAGCCGGTCGCCGACCCCCGCCCAGACCAGCCCACCCGCGACGGCGAGCCCGTCGACCCCGCCGATCGGCAGCTCTGCGCCGCGGACGAGGCCTTCGGCGTCGAGGACGACGAGACCGTCGTCGCTCCCGACCCAGACCTGTCCGCCGTGGTCGAGCACGCACCGCGGGGCCGGGACCGCCGCGACCGGGCCGGGCGTGACGACGGCGTGGCGCAGCTCGACGCGGACCCACCCACCGGGCATCGGTCCGCCGTCGATCCGCGGTGTGCACGCGGACGTCCGGTGACCGGCGGAACCGAGCCCCACGTCGAACCGCCGTTGCGGACCTCCGCCGAGGTCGCGGACGTGGACGGCGTCCCCCTGGTCGACCAGCGTGACGACCGAGTCGTCGGCCAGGCCGCGTACCCGTACGTCGGCGATCACGAGGGCGTCCGGCGGTCCGACGGGGTCGAAGTACTTCTCGACGTCGCACAGGTCGATGTCGGGCCGGGGGAAGCAGACGGCGTCACGGCCCGGGTCGAACCCGGCCCGGTACCGGCCGTCACGACCCTCGACCTCCGCGGTGACGGGCTGCGCCTCCACCCTGCCCGTGACCTGCGCCGTGAGTGGATGCCCGCGCAGTGCGCCACCCAGCTCCACCACGACGGTGGCCCGGTGGACGCGGCCGGCCGCGGGGTTCGTGAGGTCACGGGGATCGCGCCGGCGAGGCCGAGGCGGGTAGAACCGGATCTCCACCGTGCCGGTGGCGCCGGGCAGCACGACGTACTCCCCGCTCCACGAGGCGTCGAAGGCGTAGCGCGCCTCGGGGTCGGCGGGGTCGTGATCGGCTCGGACCTGGCACACGGCGACCGGTGCCTCCCCGGTGTTCTGCAGGACGAGAACCCCGTCGGGCGCGTCCGGGTCCGCCGGGGGCGGTGTCGTGACGATCGGATAGCAGTCGGATCCGAGCGTCGCACGCCGTCCGCCGGCCGCGGCGCCGACGACGATGTCGAGCGCGGGCGGGATCAGCACCGCCTCGGCCCTGCCGCCCGCGACCAACTGCAACGGGACGGCGTCGACCAGTCCGTCCGGATCGGTGGAGACGACGCGCAGGCTGCCCCGGGCCGGGACGGCGCGGGCGCCCACGTAACCGAGGATCAGGGTGGTCGACGAGTCCGGGGCGAGCTCGGCGGGGGTTTCCGCGAGGGAACGGCCGTCGGGTGTCGGATGGAAGACGTCCCGGTCGACGGTGAGGATGCGGAATCCCGCGTCGCCCTCGACGACGGCACCGCACAGCCGCACACCGCCGGGCCCGGCCCGCAGCTCGACCCGCTGCAGCGAGAACGCCGGCGCCCGGTCGCCCCCGCACTGCGAGAAGGCCTCCTCGTAGAACGTCCGTGTGGACCGCTCCACCGACATCCGCGGCGCGACGACCTCGGCCGCCACCGTGGCGTCGCCACTGATCCGCAACGTCCGCGTGCCCTGGACGAGCGACCGCGCCGTCAGGTGTCCGCCGGCGAGGTCGAACCCGAGCCGGATCGGGGGGAACAGCTGATCCGGGTCGGTGGCCAGGTCGAAGGCGGCGTTGGCCAGGTCGCGCCCGTACTCCTCGACGCCGTAGTCCGACGACCAGCCCGGCCGGTCGGCGCTCGCATCGCCGCTGGCCAGCGGGGATCGGCGGACCCGCAGCATGCCCCTCTCGAACACGAACCGGTACCAGACGACGAGCTCGAAGTTGTGGCTGCCGTAGCCCGGGACCGTGAAGTCGCCGTTGGCGAAGACGTAGGTCCGTTCACCCCATTCGACGCGCGGCGACCCGGGTCGCAACGTGGCCCCGAGCTGCGCGGCCCGCGCCGTGAACCGGTCCTTCAGGCGCCGGGCGAGCACCGGACCGTCCAGCGTCAGCGACCAGTCGGCGCCACCGAGCAGGGAGCGGTCGAACCCGTCCCACGCAGCGCGGTCCTGGTCGACGCCGGCGAAGCGGAGCCCCAGCGCCAGCGCGTCACCGGCGACGACCCGCGTCGCGCCCCCGGCGACGTCGAGGTCGAACCAGCCGAGTACGTCCACGAGGCCGTCGGAGACCGTTTCACGGACCCGGCCCCCGAGCGCGGCGGCCGGCGCCACCGAGTCCTCGGCCCGGCCCTCGGACGTGTCGAGGGTGACGACGGCGCGGTCGTCACCGGCCCGTGGCGCCCGCTCCAGCCGCGCCCGCGTCGCTCGCCGCGACACCGGCCCCGGGGCGCACAGGAGGCCGGGCGAGGTTCGCCAGCGGTTCAGCACCATCTGCTCGAGGACGGGTCCCGACACCTGCAGCACGCCCGGACGTCCTGAACCGGCGACCGACATCGCACGCCTCCCTCGGATCGGGCCGCGCAAGCTAGTCCGGTGCGAGTGCGCTCACCAGGGCCGCAGGGCCGCGTCCGCGACGGGCGGTCGTGTCAGGCGAAGACCAGTGGGAACACCACGGCGGCGACGAGGAGCGAGATGCCGCTGAGCAGGTCGCAGCGGATGGGGATGGCGCGGGCGACGAGGCGTCCGATGAACAGGCCCGCCAACGACATCAGGACGGTGGCCGAGCCGAAGACGAGGGCCGGGACGAGGGGGGAGACCCCGAGCAGGCCGAGGCCCGTGCCGGCCAGCAGGTTGTCGACGCTCAGCGCCAGCGGCATGCCCAGCAGGGTCACCCAGGGATGGTCGAGCTCCTCCGGCTCGGGTCTCCGGAACGCCCCGATCAGCAGGTAGACGCCGTAGGCGCCCATGACGGCCGGCCCGACCCACTCCGAGTACTCGCCGATGGCGTCGCCGAAGAGGTTGCCCAGCTCGCCGCCGACGAGGGGGGCGATGAAGTCCCAGAACCCGAAGACGAAGGCGATCTGCACCGCCCGTTGGATCCCGAACGGCACGGTTCCCAGTGCGATCGCGGACCGGAAGTTGTCGAGGCTCAGGACCACCGCCAGCACCGCGATGCTGATCACCGAGTCGGCCTGGACGCCGTTCACGACGCGCCTGCCCGGTGCGGGCGCGGGACGAGTTCGAGCGGGACCGACTCCCTGTTCGCCGCCCGCACCGCGTCGTCGACCAGGTGGCGGTCGGGCGAGAGGTGGCAGACGGGGTCGGTGCGGGCGGCGTCGCCGGTGAGCTGGAAGGCCTGGCACCGGCAGCCGCCGAAGTCGACGTCCTTCCGGTCGCAGCTGCGGCAGGGGTCGGGCATCCAGCCGGTACCGCGGTAGGCCTCGAACAGCGGCGAGTGCGTCCAGATGTGGTCGAGTGTGTCGTCGCGGACGCTCGCACGCGGCAGGGGCAGCGCATGCGCGGCCGGACAGGGCAGCACGTCGCCGTTGGGCGCCACGGTGAGCTGGCGCGCGGCCCAGCCGCCCATGCAGGGCTTCGGGTACTCGCTGTAGTAGTCGGGCAGGACGTCCACGACCTCCATGCGCCCGGCCAGCCTGGCCCGCGCGGCGTCGACGACGGGTTCGGCCTCGGCGAGCTGTGCCCGGCTGGGCAGCAGGGCGTCGCGGTTGTGCCAGGCCCAGCCGTAGTACTGGGTGTTGGCGAGCTCGATCCGGTCGGCGTCGAGCTCCTCGGCCAGCGCCAGCACCTCGCCGACGCGGTGGATGTTCTGCCGGTGCAGCACGACGTTGAGGGTCAGCGGCCAGCCCAGCTCCTTCACGAGCCGGCAGGCCTCGATCTTGCGGTCGAACGAGCGGGTGCCGGCGATCCGGTCGGACATCTCCTGCTCGTCGGCCTGCACGCTGACCTGCACGTGGTCGAGGCCCGCTGCCCGCAGCTCCTCGGCGCGGCGCCGGTCGAGCCCGAGCGCGCTCGTCACGAGGTTCGAGTACATCCCCAGGTCGCGGCCGACCCGCGTCAGCTCGACGACGTCGCGGCGCAGCAGCGGCTCCCCGCCCGAGAGATGCAGCTGCAGGACCCCGAGGGCGGCGGCCTGCTCCAGGACGTCGCGCCACCCGGCCGTCGTCAGCTCGTCGCCGTACTCGGTGAGCGTGACGGGGTTGGAGCAGTAGGCGCACGACAGCGGGCACCGGTACGTCAGCTCGGCGAGGAGCCCGAACGGTTGCTCAGCGACCATCGTCGACCTCCAGGCAGCGTCGCGCGGCCATGCGTTCCAGGAAGGTCCGCACATCGGCCTCGTCGACGTGGTCGTAGCGCTCCCGGAGTGCGGCGACGATGTCGTCGACGGCCCGGCCGTCGCACAGCGCGAGGACGTCTGCGCTGGTCGCGTTGAGCACCGCGACGGTCTCGGGGCTGAGCAGGACGTGCCGGCCGCGGGCCGCGTCGAACCGCAGCCGGACGTGGGGGGCGAGCCGGACGGACTCCACGGTCCTCACTCCGGGTACGCCCGGTCGATGCCGTCGAGCACGCTCCACAGGACGTCGCACTTGAATGCCAGCGCCGCGACGGCCCGTTCCTGCTGCTCGGCGGTGTGGCAGTGCTCGGTGACGACCTCCAGCGCGTGCTCGGAGTCGCGCGGCGCCTGGTGCAGGCGGGCACGGAAGTAGGCGAGGCCGTCGCCGTCGATCCACGGATAGTGCCGTTCGAACGCGGCGAGGCGTTCGGCCATCAGGTCGGGGGCGAACAGCTCGGTCAGCGACGACGCGACGGCGTCCACCCAGGGCCGGGTGCGGGCGAACGTCACGTAGGCGTCGACCGCGAACCGCACGCTCGGGACGATGAGCTGCTCGGAGAGCATGTCGCCGCGGGAGAGCCCGACGGCCTCGCCGAGGCGCAGCCAGGCCTCGATCCCGCCCTCACCGGCGGCGGTGCCGTCGTGGTCGACGATGCGCCGGATCCAGCGCCGCCGCACGTCGACGTCCGGGCAGTTCGCGAGGATCGCGGCGTCCTTGCGCGGGATCGCCAGCTGGTAGCAGAAGCGGTTGGCCACCCAGCCCTGCAGCTGGTTCCGGCTGAGCAGGCCCGCGTTCATCCGCACGTGGAACGGATGCTGGTCGTGGTAGGCCTGCGACTGCGCCCGCAGCGCCTCGACGAACGGAGCGTTCAGTACCGCGGTCATGGCGTCACACCTTCAGTTCCAGGCCGTCCTCGGCCACCTCGAACCCGTGGTCGGCGAGCGTGCGTCGCTGCTCGGAGTCCTCGAGCAGGACGGGGTTGGTGTTGTTCATGTGGACGTAGATCGTGCGTTCGACGTCCGCGTCGGCCAGCTGCACGAGGCTCCCGTCGGGACCGTCGATCGCCAGGTGCCCCATCTCCTGCGAGGTCTTCGCCGCGAGTCCGAGGCGGACGAGCTCGTCGTCGTCCCAGCAGGTGCCGTCGACGAGCAGGCACGCGCAGCCGTCGATCTCCCCGCGCAGCCGCGTGGTGAGCCGCTGCATGCCCGGCACGTACACGGCGGTGCGGCCGCTGCGCGTGTCGGTCAGCCGGTAGCCGACGACCCGCCCTGCCCGCCGGCCGCCACCGAAGCGGGCCCGCTTGGTGGTCGGGACGTCGAAGGCGCGGTAGGTCAACCCGTCGGCCAGGGGCACGTCGACGCCCGGGACGACGAGCCGCAGGTCGACGTCGCAGTAGCGCTCCAGCGTGGCGAGCACCCCGCTGCCGTCGCGCAGCGTCACGGCGACGGCCGGGGTGGCGTGCAGCTCGAGCCGTTGCGCCTCACGGAGCAGGAGCAGGCCGAGGGTGTGGTCGAACTCGGCGTCGGTGAGCAGCACCGCGCCCAGCGGCGTGGCCCGGCCCTCGCGGGGCTGCAGCGGCGGGAACGCCTCGATCTGGGTGCGGAGGTCGGGTGAGGCGTTGAGCAGGAACCACGTCTGCCGGTCGGCGCTCACCGCCACCGACGACTGCGTGCGCGACCGGGCGGGACGTGACCCGTCGCGCACCGCGCGGCAGCAGGGGCAGCCGCAGTTCCACTGCGGGAAGCCTCCGCCCGCGGCGGAGCCGAGCACCTGCAGCCACATCGTCGTGGTCCCCTCTCGACCCGGTGAGGGGCGCCGACCTCGTCGGCCGGCGCCCCTCGGGCACTGTCAGTCCTCCTTGCGGGCGACGTACATCGTCACCTCGGGAGCACAGCCGATCTCGTCGAACTCCGGCGTCTCCCACTCACTGCGAGCGGACGTTTCCACTGGTCACCTCCATTTCTTCCTGGTCGGGCGGGTGGAGCCTCACTCGGGCAGGGCGAAGACGATCAGCGCACTGCCGTGGCCGGCGCCGAGCATCCCGGGCAGGAAGCCCTCGGCCCAGCCGCCCCAGCCGACGGGGACGGCGATGAACTGCCGGCCGTCGACGCCGTAGGTGACCGGGCTGCTGTGGTGGCCGCTGCCGCACTGGAACCGCCACAGGTGCTCACCGGTTCGGGCGTCGAGGGCGTTGTAGAAGCCCGTCGGCTCACCCGCGAACACCAGGCCGCCACCCGTGGCCAGCACCGACGCGCACATCGGCAGCTCGCCGCGCCAGCGCCACTTCTCGTCGCCGTTGGCGTCGAACGCGCTGACGTAGCCGGTCATGTCGTCGATGTCGACCTGGACACCGGCGCCCCAGTACGGGATCGACTCCTTGAACTCGCGACGACGCCGCGTCGCTGTGGCACCGACGTCCTGCACCGGCACGTAGAACAGCTCCGTCTCCGGGCTGTACGCCGCGTGCGTCCATTCCTTGGCACCGGCCGGGCCCGGGAAGAAGTGGACGGGCTCGCCCTCCTTCTCCGGGTACCGCGAGGGCGTGACCTTGCCGTCGCGGGTGATGTTGCCCCAGTCGATCCGGTCGACGAACGGCGTGATCCGGACCAGCTCGCCGTCGGTGCGGTCGACGACGAAGAAGTAGCCGTTCTTGTCGAAGTGTCCGAGCAGCTTGCGGCCCTCGTGCTCGAACAGGATGCACTCGGAGATCGAGTCGTAGTCCCACACGTCGTGCGGGGTGCACTGGTAGTGCCACCGGATCTCGCCGGCGTCGGCGTCGACCGCGACGATGCTGTCGGTGTAGAGGTTGTCGCCCTCGCGCACCTCGCCGTCGAAGTCGGGCGCCGGGTTGCCGGTGCCCCAGTAGAGGAGGTTGGTCTCGGGGTCGAACGTGCCGGTCAGCCAGCAGTTGCCGCCGCCCCGGGTCCAGGCCTCGCCGTCGGGCCACGTGTCGGAGCCGGGCTCGCCGGGCTTCGGCACCATGTAGCAGCGCCACTGGTGCTCGCCGCTGTCGAGGTCGAACGCGTCGAGGTGCCCGCGGACGCCGAACTCGCCGCCCGAGCTGCCCACGATGACCATGTTCTTCACGATCAGCGGAGCGCACGTGGCGCTCTCGCCGGCGCGCACGTCGCCGTAGGTGCGGTCCCAGACCTTCTTGCCGGTGCTGGCGTCGAGCGCGATCAGGTGCGCGTTCGGCGTGACGCTGAAGACCTTCCCCTTCGCGACGGCCACGCCGCGGTTGACGTTGCCGCAGCACAGCGACACGTCGTAGGGGGTGGCGTGCTTGTAGCGCCAGATCTCGTTGCCGGTGGCGGCGTTGAGCGCCCAGACCCAGCCGTCCCAGCCGGAGACGAACATGATCCCGTCGACGACGATCGGTGCTGCCTCGAACGCGTAGGTCGAGGCACCGGCGATCATGCCGCTCGTCCCGGCCTGGAACACCCAGGCGGGACCGATCCGCTTCACGTTCTCGGTGTTGATCTGGTCCAGCGGGCTGAACCGTTGCCCGTTGTAGGCGCCGTAGTAGGTGAGCCAGTTCTCCGGCTCGGAGCGGGCCTCGAGGATGCGCTCGTAGGTGACGCCCTCGACGACCGGCGGCGCGGTTCCGTGCTTGCCGCTCAGATCTCCCTGGTCGATCGCCTCACCGGCGTCGACGTAATCGACGGTCATGGCTACCTCCTCAGGGTCGCGGCTGGTCGGGTCGGTCGAGGCGCGCCTCCGGTGGTACGTCGCCGAGGACGACGATCGCGCCGGTCAGACCGCGGCCCTCGTCGTTGCCGGTCGGCGAGCTGTACCAGTAGCACCCCGGGCCGTCGAGGTTGAGCGTCGCCCTGCCGCGCGAGTGGTTCACCAGCCAGATGAACTTGCGGTCACCGTTGCTGGGCAGCAGCGCACAGTGGGTGTTCAGGTCGTCGTTGATGAGCTCGAGCTCGATGTCGCCACCGTGCGGCATGACCAGGATCTGCGGGTCCCACGTGAGTTCGTCCGGGTTGATCCGGATCGTGGCCGTCATCCGGCCGTCCTCGCGTTCCTTGGCCTCGCCGACGTTGCCCGAGTTGAGCAGCCTCCCGATCGCCGCCCTGTTCTGCATGTTCAGCCCGAGTTTGCCCATCAGGTCCGATCGTTCCTGAGCGCTGGTCACGGGCGTCACCTCCCCGATCGAAGAATCCGTTTTCCGGCAGCATTCATGAGCCGCAGGAATGCCATTCCTCGATTCCCGCGGCGGCGCTGAGCGAATTCGGTTCGCGGAGCGTACGCCCGGCGGATTTCCGCTCACAAGAGCCGCACCGCTCGCCCGGGAGGGCCTACCGTTCATGCGCGGAGGGCCACCGCTCGTGCGTCACCGGCCTGTTCGGGGGCCTCGTCTGAGGTCGAACCGGTCGAGGGTCATGACCTTGTCCCAGGCCGCGACGAAGTCGGCGACGAACGTCTCCCGGGCGTCGTCGGCGGCGTGGATCTCGGCGATCGCGCGCAGCTCGGAGTTCGAGCCGACGGCCAGGTCGACGCGTCCCGCGGTCCACCGGAGCTCGCCGGTGTCGCGGTCGCGGCCCTCGAAGGTGTCGGCGTCCACCGGTGTCCACGTCGTGGCCGGGTCGAGCAGGTTGACGACGAAGTCCGTGGTCAGCGTGCCGGGCGTCTCGGTGAGCACGCCCCGCCGCGTCCCACCGACGGTCGCCCCGAGCACCCGCATCCCAGCGAGCAGCACGACCGTCTCCGGCGCCGACAGGCCCAGCAGCGCGGCGCGCTCGACCAGCGCGTGCTCCGGCGGCACTCGGCACGCCGCCCCCCGGTACTGACGGAACCCGTCGGCGACCGGTTCGAGCGCGGCGAACGAGACGACGTCGGTCTGCTCCTGGGTGGCGTCGGTCCGGCCGGGCGCGAACGGGACGTCGCAGCCGGCGGCCTGCTCCACTGCCGTGCACCCGCCGAGGACGATCAGGTCGGCGAGCGAGATCTGCTGCGGCGCCTCGGCCCGGACCCGTTCGAGCACGTCGAGGACCTCGGTGAGCCGGTCGGGCTCGTTGACCTCCCAGTCGCGCTGCGGGTGCAGCCGGATCCGGGCGCCGTTCGCACCACCCCGCCGGTCGGTCGTGCGGAACGTCGAGGCCGACGCCCACGCCGTGGTCACGAGCTGCGCGACGGAGAGGCCGCTGCCGAGGATCCGCCGCTTCAGGCCCGCGATCCCGTCGGGCCCGACCAGCTCGTGGTCGACCTCCGGCACCGGGTCCTGCCACAGCATCCGCTCGCTGGGCACCAGCGCCCCGCGGTAGCAGGCGATCGGGCCCATGTCCTGGTGGGTGAGCTTGAACCACGCGTGCGCGAACGCGTCGGCCAGCAGGTCGGGGCGGTCGAGGAAGCGTCGCGACACCCGCTCGTAGCCCGGGTCGTAGCGCAGGGCCAGGTCGGTCGTGAGGAACGTCGGGACGTGGGTGGCGTCCGGGTCGTGGGCGTCGGGCACGGTGCCCACGCCCTCCCCCCTCGACGGGACCCACTGCCACAACCCCGCCGGGCTCAGCACCGCGTCCCAGTCGTAGCGGTACAGGGTCTCGAGGTAGCCGTGGTCCCAGCGGGTCGGGTGCGAGGTCCAGATGCCCTCGAGGCTGCTCACGATCGCGTCCGGCCCGGTGCCGGTGCCGTGGTCGTTGCGCCACCCCAGGCCCTGTTCCTCCAGCGGCGCACTCTCGGGGTCGGGCCCGAGATGACGCTCGTGCGCGGCACCGTGGGTCTTGCCGAACGTGTGCCCGCCTGCGATGAGCGCAACCGTCTCCTCGTCGTCGAAACCCATGCGGCGGAACGTCTCCCGGATGTCGCGGCCGGCGAGCCACGGGTCCGGGACGCTGCGCGGGCCCTCGGGGTTGACGTAGATCAGGCCCATCTCCGACGCGGCCAGCGGCTCGTCCAGCTCGCGGACGCGGGTGTGCCGCTCGTCGGCCAGCCAGGCGTGCTCCGGCCCCCAGTCGACGGCCGTGTCCGGCGCCCAGGCGTCCTCGCGGCCGCCGCCGAAACCGAGCGTCGGCAGGCCCATGCTCTCCAGCGCGACGGTGCCCGCGAAGACCATCAGGTCGGCCCACGACAGTGCGCGGCCGTAGCGCTTCTTCACCGGCCACAGCAGCCGGCGGGCCTTGTCGAGCCCTTTGTTGTCGGGCCAGCTGTTCTGCGGGGCGAACCGCTGGAACCCTCCGCGTGCTCCGCCGCGGCCGTCGCCCACCCGGTAGGTGCCCGCCGCGTGCCAGGCCATCCGGATCATGAGCGGGCCGTAGCTGCCGTAGTCGGCCGGCCACCAGGGCTGCGACGTCGTGAGAACCCGTTCGATGTCGCGACGCACCTCGGCCAGGTCGAGCGTCTCGAACGCGGCACCGTAGTCGAAACCTGCGCCCAGCGGGTCGGCCGCGGCGGTCCCCGCGAGCACCGACAGGTCCAGCCGGTGCGGCCACCACTCCCGGTTCGCCGCGCCCCGCGTCGGATGCGGGAGAGCGGAACGCCCCGCATTCCGTTTCCGAACGACGACGTCGTAGGTGTCGGACACGAAGTTCCCTCCGACGCGTTCCGAGCGGTTCCGGGCGGGCGCGGGGCCCTCGTGAGCGGCGACGGTCGCTACAGCGACCATCGCCGCTCACAGGTCATGCCGTGCCAGGGAATTCGACCCTACGCGGCGGTTTCTCGGGCGTCGGCGCGTTCACCGTCCGACCGCCGGAACGTGCCGTTCGTTCCGGGGAGGCGACCGTTCGTAGCCGGTCCGGGCTCAGATACCGAGCGCACGACGGACCGCCGGGGCGTTGCGCCGCGACACCGGCACCGCGTCCCGCTCCCGCCCCTCCATGACCAGCAGCATCTCGCCGCGCGGTCCGCGCTCGATCTCGCGGATCCGGTCGAGGTTCACGACGTATCGTCGGTGCACCCGAAGGAACCCCGACTCCGCCAGCTCGGCGTCGAGCTTGTCGAGCCCCGGCGTCGCGGCGCGCATCCGGCCCTCGTCGGTGGCCAGCCACACGTCGTTGCCGTCCGACTCCGCGAACGACACCTCCGGCAGCCGCAGCAGCACCATCCGGTCGTCCTGCACACCGACGATGCGCCGCACCGGGTTGCGTGGGTGCACCGCCCCGTCGGCGGGGGTCAACCGCTCCCCGTCCGACGACCCGAACGCGATCAGGCTGCCCACCAGGTGGCCGGACAGGAACACCGGACGGATGCTGACGGCCGTCGGTTCGTCCGCGAGATGGGTGAACACCTGGGTCGACCCGACCCAGCCCGGATTGCGCGCCGCATGCACGCTCGCGTACCGGGCCGCACCGATGATGTCGGGCAGGCCCGAGTTCCACCGCACCGTCGGGTCCACCGCAGGTGTCGACGCCGGGACGCCCATCAACACGCTCGCCGGGTCGTTCGCGATCACGACCTTGCCCGCCGTGTCCACCGCCGCCAACGGACTGCTCGACTGCCCCTTGGCCTGCGTGAACGCTGCCACCAGCTCGGCACCGCTGTCGCGCGCCCGGCGCTTGAGGATGCTCTGCGCGCGGGTCACCGCGTTCGCCAGCCAGCCGGCCGTCGACCGGGGCAGCGGCGTCCGCCAGCACGACACGTTGAGGACCGCGATCGGCTCCCGCGTCACCACGTCCCGGACCGCGACACCGGCGCAGACCCAGTTGTGGAACGCCTCGCACCAGTGCTCCGGACCGCTCACCAGCGCCGGACCGTGCGACTCCAACGCCGTGCCCATGCCGTTCGTCCCGATGGCCGACTCCGACCAGCAGTGCCACGGCTTCAGGTTCGCCTCGTCGGCCCGCAACCGCGTCGCCGGATCACCCCACACCGCCAGGACCCGGCCCGTGCAGTCGGTGACGCTGACGATCCCGTTGAGCCCCTCCACCTCCCGTGTCGCCGCCGCCGCGACCCCACCCATCTCCGCGAACACCACGCTGTGCTCCAGCGCGTGCTCGCCGTCGGCATGGGCGGCCGGGGCCACGGTGAGATGCGGATCGACCCGATACATCTCGCGGCTGCGGTGCCACGACACCACCACCTCCGGCCGGACCCCGCGGACATGGTCGTCGCCCTGCTGGAACCGTTCCCACGCGTCCAGCACCGAACTCCGGCCCGTCGTGGGCACGGCGATGGTCCGCTGTGCGTCGGTCATGCCCGGTGTCCGTGAGTCATGCCCGGTGTCCGTGAGTCATGCCCGGTGTCCGTCGGTCATGGAGAACCCGCCTCCGGTTCGTCCCCTCCCGGACCGGCGCAGCCCGGCCCGCACGCACCGTCGGGCGACTCTGCCACGAGCGGATCACCGACAACCGCCCTACGAGTACGAGGTCCGGTCTACGCGCCAGTGGCAGGCCAGGGCAACAGCCCGAACGAAGCGTCTTCGTTCCTCACCCGACGGGACCACTACCAACGGCCCCCTCCCGCGAACGGAGGCCGCCGTACGGTCCCGTATGTTCCCGCGTTCCGCCTACCCGGCCTGGTCCGCGACGCCCGCGCGCAACCTCATGATTAGGGTCCGGGCCCGGAAGGGAGCGGACATGATCGATGCGGGACCCGTGCTCGCCCGGCGGCAGCGCCGCCTCGTCGCGCTCGTGCAGGTCTTCGCGCTCGCGGTCTGGTTCTCGATGTCCGCGGTGGTGCCGAGCCTGCGCGCGGAGTGGGGCATCTCGTCGGCCGCTGCGGTCTGGCTGACGGCGTCCGCGCAGCTCGGGTTCGTCACCGGAGCGCTGGGATCGACGGCCCTCAACCTCTCCGACCGAATCCGCCCGCACATCCTGCTCGCCGCCTCGGCCTTCCTCGCCGCGCTGACGACGGTCTGCCTGGCGCTGTTCGTCGACAGCCTCGCCGCGGCGATCCCGCTGCGCTTCCTGACCGGCGTGTTCCTCGCCGGCGTCTACCCCGTCGGTATGAAGGTCATGGCGTCGTGGTCGGACAGCGCCGGGCGGGGCCGCGCGCTCGGCCTGCTGATCGCCGCGCTGACCGTCGGATCGCTGCTGCCGCACCTCATCGCCGGGTTCGGCCCGCTGCCGTGGCAGACCGTCATGGGGGTCGCCGCCGGGATCGGGACCCTCGGCGCGGCCGTGTCGCTGGCCTTCGTCCGGCCCGGCCCGCACCTGCGCGCGTCCGCCCCGACCCGCAACGCCGCCTACGGCCTGACGATGTTCACCCAGCGCGGCCCGCGCCTGGCCACCCTCGGCTACCTCGGGCACATGTGGGAGCTCTACGCCCTCTGGACCTGGATCCCGGCGTTCCTGCTGGCCGTGCCCAGCGGGTTCGGGTCGGGCACCGCGGTCGCCGTGTTCCTCACCATGGGCATCGCCGGAGCCGTCGGCTGCCTCGTCGGCGGCTGGGGCGCCGACCGCTACGGACGCTCCCCAACCGCCGTCGCCGCGCTCGTCGTCAGCGGCGCCTGCTGCCTGCTCTCCCCGCTCGCCTACAACGGCGGCCCCGTCCTCCTCGCGGTGTTCGGCGCGGTGTGGGGCGCCTCGGTGATCGCAGACTCGGGCGTCTTCTCGACGTCGCTGTCCGAGGTCGCCGACCCGCGCTTCGTCGGCACCGCACTCGCAGCGCAGACCGCGTTCGGGTTCCTGCTGACCGTCGTCAGCATCCAGCTCGTCGCCGTGCTCGCCGACGGCGTCGGCTGGCAGTACGCGTTCCTGCTCCTCGCCCCCGGCCCGGTCGTCGGCGCCATCGCCATGCGCCGGTTCGGCCGCCCTGCATGAACGGACCCCGGCGGTTCGGTCCGCGTCGCTGCCGCGCTGATCGGCATGTCGCGACCGCGGGCGGCCCGACGCGCCGGCAGACACCTCGACGCGACGGGCCCTTCCCCACGGTCAGAACACCCGCACCTCGCGTATGTCGAGGTCGCGGAAGACCGGGTCACCGTCGCACAGCGCGCGCATCTGCTCGGCGATCCGGCCGGTCGCCGGATGCTTGGAGTTGGCGGCCGCCGTCTCGGCATCCGGGAACGCCACGACCTGGACGAAGCGTCTCGGCTCGGACCGGTCCATCCCGACGATGCCCCAGACGGCCGTCCGATCCGACCCGATGTCGTCCAACCACTGCTGCTCGAGGTCGCTGAACTCGTCCATCCGGTCGGTGCTGAACTCGATGAGCTGGACGAACGCCCCCGGCTCGACGTCGAGGGCTGCGGCCCGGCCCAGCGCCGTACGCAGCCCGTCGCGCAGCTCGTCGTCGTCGACGTGTCCGTGCACGTCCACGGCGTGGGCGGCCGCCGCCCGCAGCACCTCGTCGGGCTCGCCGCTGATGGTCAGCGAGCAGTTCGACTCGCTCGGAACCGATCGGCAATCGATCGTCACCCTGGCCACGTACCCCACCTCCGTACTCGGGCCCCCGGCGCGGGCGCGTCGGGACACCGACCCAAGACCTCCACCCCGGTGATGTCGATAGCCGGATCCGGTCTCCCCGAACGGAGGAGGCACCCCGCCTCGACCCGGCACGGCCGTACGGCGAAAGGGCTCACGAGCGCCGCCGGAGCACCGAACCCGGGGGCTGCTCGCGAGTGGCCATGCCCTTGTCCGGTAAGGCCCGGGGCATCGTGTCTGCGCCCGGGCGGACGACAGGCGCCACCACCGGCCGCTCGAACAACTGGGCCAGCCCGGCCACACTGAAGCAGGCCGCGCCCGACGCGGTGCCCCAGTTGATCACTCCGACACTGATGACCTCACCGGTCACCGGCCGCACGAACGCGGCGAGCCCGGACAGCATGAACAGCCACGACCCGACCTGGTTGACGACGACGATCCACCAGCCGAGCGACGAGGTCATCACACGGAACCGGCCGTGGCAGACCTCCAGGATGCCGACGTGTCCGGACACCAGGAAGAGGATGCAGCCGACCACCTCGGGCGCCCAGACCAACCGGTCGCCCTGGCGCGTGCTCAGGCCCGACAAGAACGCGTCGAGCAGGCTGATCGCGAACGCCAACGTGCCGCAGAACAGGACGAACGCGGCAACCCACCCGGGTCGGGTCGGCTCGTAGGCCCACCACCGCCAGGGGCGGGCGGCCAGCGTTCCGTCGTCACCGATCCTGCGAGGCGAGTTCAGCTCCTGGACCAGAGCCGCACAGGCGCCGGTGGAGAACCAGAACCCGCCGATCAGGAACGTCCAGTCGAGGGTGGACAGCGTTGCTCCGCCGTACTGCGCCAGCAGCGCACCCAGGGTGAACAGCGCGCCGCCGAGGAAGAACGACACCCCCGCGAGATCGTTGCACCGCCGTAGTCGGACGGCGACGGCCGGACGCGCCAGGATCCGCATGACGGTGCCGTCCCGCACCACCTCGACGACGCCGCGCTTGCGGGCCGGCCGGGACTCCCAGGTAGCGGTCGAACCGTCGGCGCGCTGCCACTGCACCCGGCTGACCATCGGACCACGACCACCCGTCTCCCGGATCCGGGCGTCCGGTGGCAACTCGAAAGCGTCCCCCAGGCTCATCCGCCGATCGTCGTGGACGCCGTGGGCTGTCGGAACCGCCCGCCCCGGGCGAAAGCGCGGCTCGGGCGACGTGCGCAGCGGTGGTCCCACCCCCGCTGGGTGATGACGGTGTGCGTCGCGAGCGGTCACGGTCGGAACCCACCGGGGTGCTCGAGGCACGGCTGCGCCCCGGGCCACGGTGACCACCCCGCAGGCCGACGCGGGTGGCTCCGATCAGAGGGGATGTCGAGAATGCCGCTACACGACCGCGACACGGTCCGTGACGAGCTCGACGACTGTGTGTTCGTCGACCGCGACCTGAACAGGCCCGTCACCAAGTACCGCTTCCCGCAGCAGGAGAGCCTCCCGAGGGACGTCTCCCAGCTCGTGTCCGACGAGCTGATGCTCGACGGCAATGCGCGCCAGAACCTCGCGACCTTCTGCCAGACCTGGGTGGAGCCCGAGGTGATGGGCCTGATGGCGCTGTCGGTCAGCAAGAACATGATCGACAAGGACGAGTACCCGCAGACCGCCGAGATCGAGCGGCGCTGCGTGCACATGATGGCCGACCTGTGGAACGCGCCCGAGGCGGCCAACACCGTGGGCGCCTCGGCGATCGGCTCGTCGGAGGCCTGCATGCTGGCGGGGATGGCTGCCAAGTGGCGGTGGCGGGCGAAGCGGCGGGCGGCCGGCAAGCCGGTGGACAACCCGAACATGGTGTGCGGCCCGGTGCAGGTGGTGTGGCACAAGTTCGCCCGCTACTGGGACATCGAGATGCGTGAGGTCCCGATGGCCCCCGGCTGCTACGCCATGGACCCGGCCACGATGCTCGAACGGGTCGACGAGAACACCATCATGGTCGTGCCGACCCTCGGGGTCACCTACACCGGTGCCTACGAGCCGGTGGCCGACCTGTCGCTCGCCCTCGACCAGCTGCAGGCGGACACCGGCCTGGACGTCGACATCCACGTGGACGCCGCCAGCGGCGGCTTCCTCGCCCCGTTCTGCGCGCCCGACCTGGCCTTCGACTTCCGACTCCCCCGGGTCAAGTCGATCAGCGCCTCGGGGCACAAGTTCGGGTTGGCGCCGCTCGGCGTCGGCTGGGTCGTCTGGCGCGACGCCGCCGAGCTGCCCGACGATCTGGTGTTCCACGTCAACTATCTGGGCGGCGACATGCCAGTGTTCCAGATCAACTTCTCCCGGCCTGCCGGGCAGATCATCGCCAGCTACTACAACTTCCTCCGCCTCGGACACGAGGGCTATCGCCGCATCCACCAGGCGTCCTACGACGTCGGCCAGTTCCTCGCGGCCGAGATCGTCAAACTCGGCCCCTTCGAGCTGCTGTGCGACAGCAGGCCCGACACCGGGATCCCCACGGTCACCTGGCGGATTCGCGACGGGGAGGACCCCGGCTACACACTCTTCGACGTGGCCGACCGGCTGCGCAACCACGGGTGGCAGGTGCCCGCCTACACCCTGACCGGGAGCGCCGCCGACATCGCCGTGCAGCGCATCCTGGTCCGCCTCGGCGTCAGCCGGGACATGGCCTCCTTGCTGCTCGACGACTTCCGGGACGCCGTCGCCCACTTCGGCAGGCACCCGGTCACCGTGCCCATGACGAAGCAGGAATCGGGCGGGTTCAGCCACCTCTGACGCGACGCTCGTCCCCCGCATTCATCTCCGTCCGATGTGGACGGCATCGACGCCGTCGTCGAGCCGGACACCGCCGTTCGGACGAGGTCTGCACACTCCACGCATCCACTGCAGCAGATCTGGCCGAGCCGCGCGTGACGCGACAAAGTGATCCGAACGGCAACGTTCCCGACGGCGAGCTCGTCACGCGGCCGGCTCGGCTTCGTGCCTGCGGGGCCGTACCTGACCCTTCGGCAAAGCCCGTCGGGACCTTCGGACCTTCCTCACCACCTGGGTGTCGGCGACGATGACACCGAGGATGCGGTGCTGATCGTCGACGGGCCGGCAACGCCGTCGATCATGCCCGAACATCGTTCGTTCTCATCGCAACCCTCACCGCGATCAACCTGCATGTCGAGGTCACCGATGGTTCATCCGCCGAGCCGCGGCTGCAGCCGTTCGCCCCTCGGGCCCGGCGCGGCAGAGGTCTGCAGATGGTCGACGGCCTGTCGACATGGTGTACCGGAAGACGGGGGCGTTGAGCGAAATTGCCTCGCCGTAGCCGATCACGTGCCATGTGTGCAGTTACCTGCTCCGGACCACTCGAAACACCCCGGCATTCTTTGTAACGCCTTTGAAAAGCATGATGAGTTGCTGTGAGGACTGGTCGGGGCTCGGTGCGCAGCCGCCTGGCGCTACGCGCGGGCCGGTGCGCAGCCGGGCTGTCGCGTCGTCTCCGGCGCGGTGAAGGCGCGATCATCGGCGGGCGCGTCACACTCGCACTCGATCCCCGTGCGTTGGCGCGTCTGGCGTCCCGGCGGCGGGTGGCGCTGGTGTCGGGCACCAACGGCAAGACCACCACGAGCCACCTGCTCGCGGCGCTGCTGAGCACCGCCGGACCGGTCGCCCACAACGCGACCGGCGCGAACATGCCCGACGGCGCCGCCGCCGCCCTGGCTGCCGCTCCCGACGCGGAGCTGGCGGTCCTCGAGGTCGACGAGCTGTACGTGGCCGCCGTGGCCGAAGCCGTCGACCCGGCCGTCGTGGTGTTGCTCAACCTCTCCCGCGACCAGCTCGACCGCGGCAGCGAGGTCCGGATGGTCGCTGCCGCCCTCTCCCAGGCCTTGCGCCGGCGCCCCGACACCTGCGTAGTGGCCAACGCCGACGACCCGATGGTCGTGTGGTCGGCTGGCTCTGCCGCGCGCGTGGTCTGGGTCGCGGCGGGAGCCAACTGGGCAGGCGACACCGCGGGGTGCCCCGCCTGCGGTGAGGCACTCGACGTCTCCCCTGGGCGGTCGTGGAGCTGCCGGTGCGGGCTGGCGCGACCGTCGACGCCGTGGCGGCTGCATCCCGCCGAGCACACCGTCCTGCGCGACATCGTCCTGCGCGACATCACCCGCCTCGGCGCCCACCTGAGCCCCGGCCCCGGCACCCGTACCGAGGCGATCCCGGTGTCCCTGCCGCTGCCGGGAGCGTTCAATCTGGGCAACGCCGCGCTCGCCCTGGCCGCCGCGGCCGAGCTCGGGATCGACCCGGCCTCCGCCGCGGGCGCGTTGGCGTCGATCCGGCAGGTGGGCGACCGCTACCGCACCGCGCTGCGCGGACCGCACCGGCTGCGGCTGCTGCTGGCGAAGAACCCCGCCGGCTGGGCCGAGACACTGCCGCTGCTCGAACCCGACGCTGCCCGGCTCCTGGTCGTCAATGCCCGGGCCGCGGACGGCCGCGACACGTCCTGGCTGTGGGACGTCGCGTTCGAACAGCTCGCCGGACACCATGACCTCGAGACCAGTACCCGCACCCGCCCCGGAACCGGGCGTGGCGCGGCGAGGGTCGCCGTCGCCGGGGAGAAAGCTCACGACCTCGGCCTGCGGCTGAGCTACGCCGACGTCGCGCACACCACCCTCGCCGACCCCCTGGCCGCGCTGGACGCGCTGCCCCCGGGAAAGGTCGACGTCATCGCCAACTACACCGCGTTCCGATCGCTGGCCGCCCGGCTCGCAACGGCCCGCAACGGCCTCGGCGCCGGCGTCGACCCCGAGGCCGTCGACGCCGGCGTCGACCTCGACCAGCAGCTGCGGTCCGCCACCGGTCCGAGACCCGTGTGAGCGCGTCCACCACCGAGCACAGCCGCGGCGCGGAGCTGACCGTGGCCGTGCTGCTGCCCGACGTACTGGGCACTTACTCCGACGCCGGCAACGCCGTCGTCCTGGCCCGACGAGCCCGGCTACGCGGCATCACCACCCGCGTCCACACCGTCACGATCAACGACGTGCCCCCACACTGCGCGGACATCTACGTCCTCGGCGGCGGCGAGGATGCTGCGCAGGAGGCCGCCGCCCGCTGGCTGCTGCGTCACCGCATGCGCGACGAACTCGCCGACCGCCACGTCGTGCTCGCCGTGTGCGCCGGGTTCCAGCTGCTCGGCACCACCATCACCGACCCCGACGGACACGTCCTCGACGGGATCGGCGCGCTCGACCTCACCACCACCGCCGGCCCGCGCCGCGCTGTCGGAGAGGTCGTCACCTCGGCGACCGCCCCCTCGATCGGGGACCTCACCGGCTTCGAGAACCACCGCGGCCACACCACCTTGGGCCCCGGTGTGCAGCCCCTGGCCATTGCGCGCCGCGGCATCGGCAACGGCACCCACTGCGACGGTCTGCCCACCGAAGGCGCGCTGACCGCCACCATCGTCGGCACCTACCTGCACGGCCCGGTACTGGCCCGCAACCCCGCCCTGGCCGACCACCTGCTCACCCTCGCCACCGGCCGCGGCCTGGCCCCACCGGCCGCGGCCTGGCCCCGCTCGACCTGCCCGACCAGGACGCGATGCGCCGCGCCTACCTCGACACCCCACCCCGCCACGGCGCACTACGCCGGATCCTCCCCGCCCGACGCCGGGCCCGCTGACCCCTCCGGGCCGCCGCGCACCTCGCTGGAGACCGGCCCCTGTCCGGCCCCCGCCCCGACGCTCGACAACGGCGCCGGCGGCACAACCGGCCGCCCCCCGCGCGGTCAGGTCCAGCCGCAGGTCCGTGGCCGGGTCCAGACCTGCCGCACCTGCCGTGACCCGCAGACGCAGCTCCACCCGGCCACGATCGGCCGCCTCCGAATCGGGCTGCAGGACGATCGACGTCGGGCCGTCCGCCGCGCTCGAGCTCCCCGCTCGGAGAACCGGCTCCGGCTCTCCATGCGGTGCGGCGCGCCCGTCGGTCAGCGCGGACCGAGCATGGCGATCTCGAACAAGCGCTCGACGTCGTGGCCGGCGTCGACGGCGCAGCCGAGCACGACCGCCGCGGCGACCACCAGGAAGAACACCGCAGAGCGACGGAACCGGGGTGGGGGGTCGAGCAGCGCGGCCACGCGGGCACGCACGGCGGTGGTGCCGTAGCCGAGTGCGAGACCGCGTCCGCCGGCGGTGGTGCCGGTCGGCGACTGCCGCAGCACGGCGAGACCCGCCCTGGCCAACGCCCGCGCGGCGAGACTGCGGTCGGCGACGACATCGGCGGCGTATTCGTCGGCGGCGCGCTCGAGGAGGTAGTCGACGGTCGTCGGCAGCCGCGACAGCAGCGGGTTGACCGCGGCGGAGAGCTGGGCGGCGAGCAGCCACCAGTGGTCGTGGCCGCGCAGGTGGGCACGTTCGTGCGCGAACAGGGCCCGCCGCTCGCCCACGTCCAATGCCCGCAGCATCCCGCTCGTGACCACAACGTGCCCCCCGCCCGCGCCGCCGCCGGACGGGTGCTGGAGGGGCCGTCGGACGTCGAGGTCCGGCACGCGTGGCCCGGCGAGCCGCGGCCGGCCCGACGACACGAGTACGCGTCGCACAAAGGCCGGAACGGCGAACGCCGGCAGCGCGAAGGCGTCGACGGCGTCGTCGGGCACGACGATCAGGTCCCCGTGGGCGGCCGGAGCGAGGCTGCGCGCGAGTGAGCAGCTGCGCAGCAACGCCCGCGTCCGACGCACCGTGGTGACCGCCACCAGCACGGTCAGCGCGAGCAAGATCGCGATAGCGGTGTAGGCCACGGCCGGAGAGACGGGGTCGACGCGGTGCAACACGCTCACCGACCATTGACCGTAGCGGGCGACCGTCGGAACCTGCCCCAGCAACGTCCAGCCCAACAAGCCGAGGGCCCAGACCCAGCAGCCCGCGCTGACGAGGCCGGCGCACACCAGCAGGCGCGCCCCCGCGCGGGGTGTCCACAGCCGCGACAGCGGCCGGATCGCACCGCCGAACAGCAGTGCCGCCAGGACCGGCACGTAGACGTCGAGTCGCATGAGGGCGCTCCGGGATCGGGACGGCGAGCTCAGGGTTGCCCGGGGCGCACGGTCTCCGGAGGCGGGTCGTGCGAGACCGATGTGGGTGCCCGGGCCGGTTCGCCGGGTGCCGACCCGGCTCTGCGCAACAGCTCGCCGAGCACCGCCTCGTCCTCACCTGCGAGCTCGGCGACGAACCTGCGGAGCACCGCGGTCCGGTCGCTACCGCGGTCGAGCAGGCCGCGCATCTGCCGGGCGGTCAGACCGTTCTGGTCGAGTACTGGCCGGTAGGCGTGTGCGCGACCGGCGCGCTCACGCTCGACGGCGCCCTTTGCATGCAGTCGCGTGAGGATCGTCTGCACGGTGTTGTAGGCGAGGCCCGGGCCGAGCGCCTCCTGCACCTGAGCCGGCACCAGCGCGGTGTCGGCGGCCCAGAGCACTGCCAGCACCTCGTTCTCCAGCTCCCCCGCCGGGCGGCGCAGCCCCGGCACCTGCGCGGACCGGCCCTGTACCTCGACGTCGCCGTCGGTGGGTCCTCCGTCTGTTTCGCCTCGCACCACCTCCCTACAGTAACGTAGGAGGTAACTCCTACAGTTGCGTAGGAGAACTGGCGTCGAGGTCTGTGGTGGTACGGAATGACGGTGACGGAGGGGCTACCCGGCCTGGGGGTGGCTCACACCGCAGCAGCGTCGGTGGCGGCAGCAGCGGCTCCTCTCCCGGTGAGCCAGGTGCCCGTCGGCGTGTTCGGGCTTCCGGGCCCGATCAACATCGACTGGTTCGAGCAGATCAACCGGTGGGCGACGCACACCGGGTGGCCGGCGCCGGTGATATCCGGATTCGCGTCCTACGGGATCGCCGTGTTCGCCGCGTTGTTGCTGACGAATCTGTGGCTGGCGCGGCGCAGCGCCCGGCTCGACGGACTGGCGGCGGCCCTGTGGGCTCCGCTCGGTGTCCTGCTCGCGGTCGGGGTCAACCAGCTCCTCGTCGCGGTCGCGCACGAGCCGCGCCCGTACACAGTGCTGCCCCAGCTGACCGTGCTCGCAGCGCACTCGACGGACTACTCCTTCCCGTCCGATCACGCGGTGATGGCCGGGGCCACTGCGGCAGGCATCTGGCTGCGCGGGGACCACACCGTCGGTGCCCGCCGGCTGCGCCGGCTGAGTGTCTTGGCCGCACTGGCCATGGCGTTCGCGCGCGTGTTCATCGGGGCCCACTGGCCCGGGGACGTCGCCGCCGGGCTCGTCGTCGGAGCGGCCGTCAGCGTGCTCGGCTACCTCTGCCTACGTCGGTTCCTGGTCGCCGCGGTGTCGCTGGCCGCCCGGACGCCCCCCGAGCGCCTGCTCGGAGTCGCGGCGCCCGAGGCCTCCCGGTTCCCGGTGTCGGGATCAGGGTCGACGCCCGACCGCGCGCCGTCGCCGGGACCGAACCCGCACGTCCCGCCATCCGAGCACGACGCCCGGCGCGGGGGCGTCGACGCGTCGCCCCGGGCTCGTCGTCGCCCAGGCCCGTGACGGCGCGATCATGAGCGATCCGGCCCTTCCCGGCGTGTTCGGCCATCTGGCCCCGGTCCTGGACTTCTACGCCCACCTCGCCGCGGCCGTGCTGCTGTTCGTCGGAACGTGGGCCGTGGTGGTCGCCGCAGTCGCGACGATCGCGGTGGCGTCGTCTCGTGTGCTCCTGGGCGTGTGCTGCCCCAGTGACGTCGTCGCCGGCGCCCTCCTCGGTCTCGCCTGGACACTCCTGGCCGGCGCGGGCATCGGCGGCACCGGGCCGTTGCCGTCACCCGGGCCGGATCGGGTGCGCTGGAGGGTCGCATCGCCTGGGGGGTGGGCTGCGGCGATCGGTGCGCCGGTGAGCACGGCGACGCCGACGATCCTGCCGGGGCACAGGTCCATCGGGGCCCCGTACCTGCCCGAGTGGTCGTCCCGCACCTCCACGACCTTGTGGATGACGGAGAAGGAGAGTTCGGAGCGGGTATGCAGGTCGATCAGCTCGAACCACAACACGAGGGCGGATCCGGGCTCCGTCGCAGTGGCATGCGGGAGCCAGGTGCCGATGTCGGCGGGTCAGTCGCAGGTCTCGTCGGACGACGACGCGTGCCCGGACGCCGGCGGTCGTGAACGCGTCCTCGTCATCTCCGCCAGCGTAGGCGCCGGACACGACGGCGCCGCCAAGGAGCTGACGACCCGCCTGCAGCGGGCCGGGATCGCGGCCGACCGGCGCGACTTCCTCGACGCGCTCCCGCGATGGGTCCGGTTCGCGCTACGGCAGGGATACACGATCAGCGTCGGCAGGGCTCCCGGCTTCTTCGAGTGGTTGTTCACGCGGCTGGAGCGTCCTGGATGGGTGCAAGCGGTGGCGCTGGTCCTGTGTGGCTGGGCCAGATTCCGCGTGCGACGCTGGGCGGGCAAGGGATACGGGGTGGTCGTCTCCACATATCCCCTGGCCAGCCAGACCTTGGGCCAGCTCAGGGCGGCGGGCCGGCTCGATGCCGCCGTGGTGACCTACCTGACCGACCCCGCGGTGCACCGACTGTGGGTGCATCCGGCGGTGGATCTTCACCTCACCGTGACCGAAGCGACGGCGGCGCTCGGCATGCAGCTCTACCGCACGCCGATGCGCCACGTCGGTGCGCTGGTGGGGCGGGCCTTCTCGGGCCCCTGCCCGCCCGGGCAACGACGCCGGATCCGGGCCGACCTCGGACTGTCCGCCGACGGGCCGGTCGCCCTGGTCTCGGCCGGGTCCCTGGGCATCGGTGACGTGCCGGAGATCGTCAGGGCGCTCCGCGGCCCCGGTAGTGACGTGGAGGTCGTCGTATTGTGCGGACGTAATGCGCGCCTGCGCCGATCGCTCCTCGGCGAGCAGGGTGTCGTGGCGCTGGGCTGGCGGACCGACGTGGCCGAGATCATGAGCTCGGTCGACGTGCTGGTCCACAACGCAGGAGGCCTCGCGGTGACCGAAGCGCTGAGCCTGGGACTTCCCGCAGTGACATTCCGGCCGATCCCCGGACACGGCCTGGCCAACGCCGGAGTGCTCGAGGCCGCCGGTCTCGCGGCGTGGCCGCGTGACCGGGCGAGCCTGCTCGCCGAGGTTCGACGCCGGGTCGGCCGGTCCGGGGACCGGTGTGCCGTCCAAGCGACCCGCGACGCCGTGGCCGTGGTCGTCGACCTGCTCGCGTTACGTGCTCTGTCGGAAGTGTCGGCCGAGCGGGCCCAGCCGACACCCCAACGCCTCGACCTCGCCCGCGATGCGGTCCAGCGCACCGACCGTGCTGCGCCACGTGCCCGGCGCTTCCGCGGTGACGTCGGAGTCGTGAAGCAGGATCGTGCCGCCGGGTCGTAGCCGGCCGGAGACCGTGTCGGCCACACACTGCGGACCGGTGCCGCTGGTCCAGTCCCTCCCCCACGCCGTCCAGAGGACCGGCGTCAGTCCTGCGTCGCGGGCGCCCAGCAACGAGCCCGCCGTGAGCACTCCGTACGGCGGGCGGAACCAGCGCAGCGGCTCGCCGCTCATCGGGCCGATGACCTCCACAGCACGGCGGATGTCGCGCCGCACCCCGGCGGGCGAACGGAAGAGGTGGTTGCGATGAGTGTCGCCGTGGACGGCGACCTCGTGGCCGGCGTCGCGCACCGCCGTGGCGACGTCGGGGAAGCGACGTACCTGGGAGGCCAGGAGGAAGAACGTCGCGGTCACCCCCAGCCGTGCCAGCGCCTCCAGCACCGCAGGGGTCCCCTGTGGGTGCGGCCCGTCGTCGAATGTCAACGCGACGTGCCCGCGGTCGCCGCGCCCGGCCAGTCGCGGGAACATCGCCGAGCGGAGGAGCCGCGACCTCGTCGCCGCGGGCGACGCCCAGGCGAGGGTCGCGACGAGCGGAGCCGCGGCCAGCCAGGCCGCTGCGGTTCGACATGACACCTCACCAGCCTGCCGCAGCCGGCCCGACCACATCCACGCGGAGGACCTGATGGTCGCGTCCGTCCTCATCGCACTGCTCGCCGCCGTGGCATTCGGCGCCGGAGCGGTACTGCAGCACCACGGCGCGAACCTCGTGGCGCGGCGGTTCCCCCTCCACCCCGCGTTGGTGCAAGACCTGCTCCGCCAACCGTGGTGGCTGCTGGGGACACTCGTCGACGTGGTCGGGGTCGGGCTGCACATGCTCGCGCTCTCGCTCGGCCCGCTCACGGTGGTCCAACCCGTGCTCGTTCTGAGCCTCGTCGCCGGGCTCCTGTTGCAGCCGCTGTTCGGTCGGCCGGTCCGTCGCGGCCCGCTGGTGTCCGCCTGTGTCACGGTCCTCGGCCTCGCGGCGTTCCTCGTGACGTTGCCGCGCAACCAGACCGCAGCGACGAGCGCGCACTGGACGGCCGGGATGGTCGCGACCCTGGTGCTCGTTGCCGTCGCCTACAGCCTCACGCGGTGGCCACCGGCCCGGGCCGCCGGCCTCGGCACGGTCGCCGGCGTAGTCCTGTCGCTCTCGGCCGCACTGGCCAAGTCGTGGCTACCGCTGCTGGCAGCCGGGATGCTCGGCGACCTGCTGAGAACGTGGCAGCTGTGGGCGGGCTGCGCGCTCGGAGCGGCGGGCGTGCTGGTCACCCAGATCGCCTTCCAGGCCGGAGCCCTCGGCCCGTCCCTCGCCGCACTGACCGTGTCCCAGCCCGCGGTCGGGGTCCTGCTCGGCGCGCTCGTGTTCGACGAGACGGTGTTCTCCGGGCCGACGGCCGTCGTGCAGCTCCTCGGTCTCCTCACCGCGCTGGTCAGCGTCGCGGTCCTGGTCATCAGGACGAACAGCGAGCCGGATTCGAAGGATCGACATTGAGCCCGGGCAGTTCCCTTCTCCGTCACCGACGCCAGACCCACGACCCCGAACCACCCTGTCGACCGACCAGCCACGCCCCTTCCGTTTGCCGACAACAGCTTTGACGTCGTCCTGGCCATGGGTGTCCTCGAGTACGTCGATGCATTCGCCGCGATCGTCGGGCTAGCGCGGGTCGTCACGCCGGGAGGAACGGTGGCTGTCACGACGCTGGACCCGACCAGCCCGTATCGGATCGTCGAGTGGTACGCATTCTGGCCGGCACTCCGCCTACTTGGTGCCGCGGAGACCGTTTTCGGCGTGACATGCGGTATGCGCCACAAGTCCCCCGAGACCGGTATCCGCGCATACCGTGAGAGCAGCTTGCACAGACTGCTGGTATCCGCTGGACTTCGCCCCGTGGACGCCGTGTCCTTCGACGTTTCGCTCCTCGTGCCCCCACTCGATAGATGTCTGCGTCGAGCGACTTGGCTGCGCAAGAGTCCTGAGGATACGGTCAGCCGAGGCTCTCTACGATGGTTGGGTAGTGCCTACCTCGTCGCGTCACGGAAGCCGACTTGAACCTCGCCGGTGACGGCGCGCTCTCCCTCGAAGTTCACGGACGGATACCTGCTTTCCGCGTTCGGATGGTGGTAGCCGCACCGACGAGCTGCGGTGATGTCTCTGCGTCTCCGGCCGGACACCGGCAGAGGTCGAGACGAACCTGTGCAGTTGCCGCGTGGTCAGTCGGACCTTCGGATGGAGTCGTCAGAGCAGGAAGTCGACCAATCCGGCCGCCGCTCGTCCGGTTGAACTTCCTGGGAAATTCACAATGAAGATCGCATCTCGAGCAACTCAGCTCGCCGCAGGGCTTGCGGCGGCGGCGCGATGCCGTCGTCCGATTCGTCGACGAACGACACGGCGCTGACCGCTGCCCGATCGGCTCGCTCGCCACAGAACTGTCGGACCGTTCAGAACCAGCCCGGATCCTGATCAACGCGGCGTTCCGAAGCTGGGGGTCGTACATCACCGCGGGGATATTCCGGATGCAGCAACGCGGCGAGATCGACCGCACAGCCGACGCCACCGCCCTGGCCACCGGCATCCTGGCCGCCCACCAGGGCGGCCAACTGCTCTCAGTCATCGATTCCAACGAGTGCTCCGCCGACTCGTCGTTGCCGCGAATGCGACGGGTCAGTCGCTGGCGGCTGGCGCTGTGTCGGCGTTCAGGTGGGTGCCCGCGCTGGGGACGACGAGCACGGGGCGGTGCTGGCGGCGTAGGACTGCGCGTGAGACCGAGCCGCTGAGCACGCGCTCGAACGTTGCGGCGATGCCTTCGCCACGCGAGCCTACGATGATCATCAATGCGTCGATCTCCTCGGCCACTTCGATCAGCAGTCCGGCGGGGTCGCCGTCGCCGGCGTGGTAGGACCAGCTGCCCGGGGCGTCGGCGAGCACGGCCGCGACCCGCCGTTGCTGGGCGGCGAGTGCGTGGCGGGCCTGGTCCTCCGAGTCGGGGCGGTCCGGGTCGATCGGGTAGTCGAACAGGTCGACTCCGTGCACCACGTGCAGGTCCGCGCGCAGACGCCGAGCCAGGTCGGCGGCCACGTGCAGTGCGTTGTCGGCGGCCGGGTAGCGGCTGTGCCCGAGCACCAGGCTGGTCGCGGCGCGGCCGCGGCCCGGGCCGTCGATGCGAATCCGCGGCCCGGGTCTGCCCTGGTCGGTCATGATCGGCCTCTCTGCAGACATTGCTGCGCCTGTCGTCTCGCTCTGTCGTGCGACGGCCTCGTCTCGACCGTTCCGGCCTGCCGCCCGGGGCCTCAGACAGATGTTCTGGCGACCCACAGGCCCTGCTACCGCCAGAACTGCTCCGATGTGGTGATCCAGCTCGCTGCTGCGTCACCCGCCGTCGACAAGGCAGACATCACGATCCTCTCGATAGGTCTCCGCCAGTGCCAGACCGACCACACCGACCGCGCCGACAACGAGGGCCGGCAGACCTGGCGCCCGTGCACGGCGCAATCGAGGAGGCGGCTCCGAGCCACCTCCTCGTCACGGAGGTTCGAGAATCTGGAGTGTCGCCTGGGCGACGCATCGGGCCTCCGCCACCGCCGAGACGCAGGCACAATGAGTAGCAGCAGTTCACGAGCCGCCGACCGAAAGCCGAGGAGCCCGATGCAACCGCGCACACTGGCGTTGACCGGCATTGCGGTCGGAGCCGCTGCCACGCTCGGCGGACTGGGAAGCCGGCCGGCCGAATCGAGCTGGTACCGCAGCCTCGAGAAGCCGCCGTACCAACCTCCCCGCCAGGTCTTCCCGATCGTATGGCCCGTGCTCTACGCCGACGTCGCCGTGGTGAGCGCAGCGACTCTCAGCGCGACGAAGGACGAGCACGAGCGCCGCACCTACGCCTGCGCCCTGGCCGCCAACCTGCTTCTCAACGCCGGGTGGTCGTGGGTGTTCTTCCGCCGCCGACGGCTCGGCGCCGCCGCCCTCACTGCCGGCGCCCTGGCGATCAGCAGCGCGGACCTGACCAGACGATCAAGTGCAGTCCTCGGGCCGAAGGCGTTGCCACTCGCGGCCTATGCTGCCTG
This sequence comes from Pseudonocardia sp. SCN 73-27, assembly GCA_001725415.1. Lineage (GTDB taxonomy): Bacteria > Actinomycetota > Actinomycetes > Mycobacteriales > Pseudonocardiaceae > Pseudonocardia. The sequence goes on along the minus strand of MEGH01000034.1, from coordinate 73,119 downwards.
GACCACCTTCGCGACCGTCCTCGCCACCCATGTCTGGGCGATCAACCGCACCTGACATCACCAGCGCCGGCAACACCCGCGCCTGCCCCGCAGCGACCGGGACCGAGATCTCGGGGAACCACAGGTCGAACTGGGTGACCTCACCGGGCTGGTAGACGACCCGGTCGACCGGGTCGATCCCGACCTCGCTGATCGACACACCCTCCGCCCGGTGCAGCCGCCGGATCCCCGCCCGGTCCTCCACGGTGATCGTCCTCCAAGATTTTCGAGGGTGGTCAGTTCTCGTTCGTCGGCACCTGTTCAGTACATCGCAGCTCAGGGGGCTGCGTCGTAACGTCGTGCCGCCTCGTCGAGCTGCTGTTGCCGGTCACTGGTCAGCAGGTATCGCTGGGCTATCAGCCGGTCGAGCGCATGGCCGTAGGCGTCGAGGTAGGCGTCGCGGGATCCGTACCGGGTAGCGAGCTCGGCGGCAGTGAACGGTGCGTACCCGCCGAAATTGCCGCAGATGTCAGCGATGCTGGAAGTACCTACGTGCGGGATCGCAGGCGGAATGGGGCGCCCCAGCGGAAGGTCGACCTCGGGGAACCGGACGCCCCCGACCGGCCAGCCGTCGCGGTCGCTCCGCGGGACCGGGACGGTGATGCCTGGGAGCGGGTTGAATGTCTGCTGTCCTTGGTAGGTCAGCGCCGAGTCCGGGATCGGGCCGAGCGCGAACGTCGTCGAGGGTGGCAGGCGCACGCCGCGGACGGGCTGCGCCTCGGAGCGCCGCGCGACCAACTCGTTCTCGACGCCGACGAGCAGGGCCCGCGAGTACGGCCGCGAGTCGAGCGGGCTCAGCGGGATCGGCGTCCCATTGTTGCAGTGCGCGCCGCCGGCCCCGAATACGAACGAATCGACGAGCTGCGACGGGATCAGCTGGCTGGGCGCGTGGGCAGCAGGCCAGTCGTAACGCCGCATTCCCACCGGGATCTCCTCACGTCCGGTGAGCCCGACCCGCAGTCGGTAGAAGTCCGTGTAGGCCACATAGTCGACGAGGAACGGGTCGCTCGCGGGCCGGCTCAGGATCTGCGACGGGCGCAGCGGCACCCCGTCGGGCAGGACGTAGGGCCCTTGAGGCGCGTCACCGGCGAGGTTGTTCAGGGCGGCCCAGTTCCCGCCGCCGTCGAGCGTCATCGCGACCTGGTAGACACCCTGCCCGGCGCGGGCCGGGTCCACGTTGAACCCCTCGGCGAGGAACGTGTCGACGAACCAGGCGCTCTGGCTGCCGCCGAACAGGATGCGGTCGCGGTAGGCGCCGACGCCCAGCCGACGCAGCGGCCCGTCGCCGAACCGGCCGGCCAGCATCCGGCCGAAGTCGCGGACGATCACGAGCCCGACGCCCTGGGCGTCCTGTGGCACCCCGGTGGCGAACCCGGCCTGCCACTGCACGCGCGCCCAGGAGCGCCGCCCGTCGAGGAAGAACCCGGCGCCGCCGTAGGGCTCCGTCGTGTACGCCGACCAGTTCGCGGTTGCAGGCGGGCCGGTGGGTGGGACCTGGACCAGGTCGTCGAAGGTTCCCGGGGAGATCGGGTTGCCGCGGTTCTCCACCTCGGTCAGCAGCAGCGTCGACGGGCGGTCGAGGGGGACGAACATCTCGAACTGCGCGGAGTAGGCGACCGGGCCGGTCAGCCCGCGGACGTCCTCGGTGGCGGCGACGACGCCCCGGACGGTCCCGACGACGCGGCGGTACGGGTGGCTGGCCGGCGAGTCCAGCCGCTGTCCGCTCGCCGGGTCGAGGGTCACCGATTCGATCCGCGACTCCGCGGGGCGGTCGCGGGCCACGGCGGGTTCAGCCCCGGCCGGCGGCGCACCGAGCCCGCACATCAGCACCGTCAGGGGCAGCAGTAGGACCCATCGTCCGACGACGCGACCGAAGATCTGCACGGCCATCGCCCGTTCCTCTCCGTGTGGACCGGCCGTGGGTGGACACGGTCGCGGGGAACCCGACGCGCGGTCGGGGGTGGGCCGGCCGCCGCGCCGGACGGAACCGCCGGGCGACGACGCATAACTAACGTAGATAGTTACCATCTCCGGGTAGCCCGGTCAACCCGCCCGACGTGACCTGGCGGTCCGCAGCCGACTTGACCCGTTCGACCACGATGTGTCATTTTCACTTGTCATGACAAGTGGCCACTCGAAGGAGAACCGATGCAGCACGTGACCTACGAGAAGGACGGGCAGATCGCGGTCATCACGCTGCGCCGGCCCGAACGCCGCAACGCGCTGGGCCGCGAGCTCTGCCGGGACCTTCGGGCCGCCTACGCCGAGCTCGAGGCCGACCCCGAGGTCTGGGTCGGCATCCTGACCGGTGAGGGCAACTTCTGCGCCGGCCGCGATCTCAAGGAGACGACGTGGGACGGCGACGCGGACGGCCCGCACGACGCCGGGTTCCCCTCACCGGACCTCTTCTTCTACAACGACCTCAGCAAGCCGCTGATCACCGCCGTCAACAGCTATGCGTTCGGAGGCGGCCTGCTGCTGGCCCTCCCGTTCGCCGACCTGGTGATCTGCGGCGAGTCCGCAGTCTTCGAGCTGTCTGAGGTGCAGCGCAGCCTGCTCGGCGCCTGGGAGGTGGGCTGGGACCTCGGCCTGCCGCGCGCGATCGCCATGGAGCTCGCGCTCGGGTACCGGATCAGCGGCCGCCGGGCCTACGAGGTCGGGCTGGCGAACGCCGTGGTGCCCGACGAGGAGCTGCTCGCCACCGCCAAGGACTGGGCACGCAAGCTCCTCGTCCTGCCGCCCACCATCGTGAAGCGGCACCGCGAGCTCGTGCGCAGGCACGCGGCGCGCCCGATGTCGAACGAGGTCCGAACCCTGTGGGAGCGGTACTGGGACGAGCACATGAACTCCGCGGACTTCGACGAGGGCGACCGCGCGTTCCTCGAGAAGCGTCCGGCGCGCTACCGCGTCGAGGCGTTCGCGGCCGGCTTCGAGGAGGAGAGCGCGAAGAACTACACCGGCACCGCCGCGCGCGCCCGCTACGGCGTCGACCAGCAGGAACCGGTCTGACTGTCATGCGGTGCCGGGCGGGTCCGCCCCGTCCGGCGCCGCGTCAAACCGGTGGGAGAGGGTGAACCGGTCCGCCGGATGGATCTCGTCGGACACCTCGAACAGGCCGACGGTGTCGTCGTGGAACCTGTGCACGACGCGCAGGCCTGGAGCGCCTGCGGCACATCCGAGCCGGCGCGCCTCCGCCGGGCCGATCGCGATCCCGGTCGTGGCCTCGTCGATGTGGGTGAGGCGCAGCCCGTAGCTCGAACAGATCGGCGAGAACAGCACGAGCGGCGACGAGCCCCGGGCGGACTCGATCACCTCGCTGTACGGGCGTCGGACGTAGACGGTCGTCAACGCGACCGGCAGCCGGGAACCCCGCTGCCGGCGCAGCCTCGCGCCGCGATGGACTGGTCCGGGTCCGGGAGCGCGAGCTCCTGGACCCGTCGGTCTGACAGGGCGCCACGGTGCGGACGGAAGTCGACGCTGTTGCCCTCGGCGTACTCGCGCGTGACTTCGGCCGAGCCCAGGACGACGGTGCAGCCGCGCATTTCCGTCGCGATGACCCGGCTCACCGCACCCTGCTGAGGGGAGACCAGCCCCCGCAGCTGCAGCCGCCGGAACGCCTCGCGCACCGTCGAACGGCTGACGCCGTACATCTCGCACAACTCATGCTCGGACGGCAGCTCGCCGCCGACGCACGGTCGCCCGCTCTCGATCGCGCGCCACAGGTCCGCGGCGATGGGCCGGCAACGCGGAGCCGGTGGCACGAGGGCCTCCGCCGCCGCGGCGGCGTTGAGCACCACGACGATCCACGCCGTGGCCCACCTCGAACCGGCGAAAGCCATCTCCACTCCTTCCGACGAGGGAGAGGGCGCGAGCGGGACGGGCCGATCACCCCTGGGACCCGGGACCGGGACGGGCCGGACGGCCCGGTTCACGCACGAAGACGTGCGCGAACCACCCGCTGGACGGAGCCCGAGGACGTCTACGGGAACTGCGTTCGGCCTGGCAGCGGCCAGGGACAGAACGCGGGCCGCGCTGGAACGCGCGGGCGAGCAGTGCGGGATCGGTCAGGCGTCGACGACGCCGGACGGATCCCGCGTCCGCCAGCCGGGGTCGGCACGCACCCCGGCCGGCGACGTCATGGCCGGGTCAGGCGGCGCGGCCGTTGCGCAGCAGCTTGCCGGGAGTCGCGTTCGTGGTGACGCCGTCCTCGAACGTGACCTCGCCATTGACGATGGTGTAGCGGTAGCCCTCGGCGCGGCGGATGCGCCGCCAGTCGCCGCCAGGAAGGTCCTGCACGGTCTCGAACAGCCCGTCGGGGACCTGCTTGAGAGCGTCGAGGTCGTAGACCACGATGTCAGCCGCCATCCCCTCGACGAGGGTGCCCCGGTCCTTGAACCCGGAGATCCGGGCCGGTAGCGCAGAGAGCATGTGATGCGCCTCCTCGAGCGAGAGCTTGCCGGTGTCGCGGACCAGCCAAGTCAGCATGTCGGTGCTGTAGCCGCCGCTGACGAAGTACTTCATGTGGGCGCCGCCGTCGGAGATGCCCGGAATGACCTTGACGGTGCGCAGCAGCTCCGCGCAGTAGTCGGCGTTGGGGGTGTGCACGACCGGGGACCGCAGCTCGACCTTGAGCTCGGAGGCGACGGCGAGGTCGAGCATGACCTCCAGCGGGTCCTTGTCCTGCTCCTGCGCGATTGAGCCGAGGTTGCGACCCACGTACTTCTCGAGCTCCGCGGTTCCACCCGAACCGATGACATCGATCCGCTCGAACTTGTAGCCGATGCCTTCCAGGCTGGTCAGCCAGGGCCGGTCGGCCATCATCTTCGCCCGGATCTCCGGGTCGCGCAGGTTCGCGAGCCGCTCCTCTGGGCTACCCATCAACGCGCTCTTCCACGCCGGGGCGATGTCGAACCCGTTCCACGTGAGGAAGTTGAACTGTTGCCAGTTGCGCACGGTGTCGGCGTGCCCGTAGATCTGCAGGCCCCGGTCATGACAGTCGGCGAGCCACTTCATCGCGGCCCGGTGGACCTCGGGCAGGCCGTCGATGGCGAGCAGGACGTTGTGAAGGATCGGCCGCCCTGAGATCTCGGCGAGCTCCTCGACCCATTTCTGCACTTCGGCCAGGCCGAAGAAGTCCTCGGACATCTTGTCGCCCGACGGGGCGTAGGTCTCCTGGATCATGCCCTCTCCGCGGCGGCGCAGCACCTCCGCGAAGGCGTAGCCCTCCTCGTCGGTCATGATGTCGGTGACCATCGGTGTGCCGTCGAAGTCGGGCTGGATGGAGTGCTCGCCCATGCGCTGCACCGACCAGCCGCAGGCCCCGGCCGCCATCGCTTCGTCGAGCAGGTCGCAGATCTTGGCGAGCTCCCCGGCGTTCGGCCGCCGCTTCTTCGCCTCCGCATAGCTGCCCATCGCCCAGATGATGAACGGCGACAGCGGCGCGTACGTCAGAACATTGACGCCCTTGGGGGTGCGGTCGACGGAGTCGAGGAAGTCGGGGAAGGTCACCCAGTCCCAGGGCATCCCCTCCTGCATCGACTCGAGCGAGATCTGCTCGTTGCGGGTCATGGACAGCATGACGCGGTCGCGGTCCTCGGGACGGCATGGGGCGAACCCGAAGCCGCAGTTGCCGATCACTACGCTGGTTACCCCGTGCCAGCCCGAGATGGTGCAGTACGGGTCCCAGAAGATCTGCGCGTCGTAGTGCGTGTGACAGTCGATGAACCCCGGCGCGACGACCAGCCCCTCGGCGTCGATCTCGCGATCGGCTGTGGCTGCGCGCAGGCCGTCGACGGCCGCGATCTTCCCGTTCCTGATGCCGATGTCGCCCCGGAATTTCGGCATTCCGGTGCCGTCGACGACCGTCCCGTTTCGGATGATCATGTCGAAATCAGCCATCACTGATCCTCTCGCCACACGCCCTTGTAATGACAAGTGTGAACCGTCGCACACGCAACCTGTCAGGTCAAGAGAGGTGGCGCGGGCCGACCCGGGCGGCCCAGCGCAGGCCGTCCGAGTGATGCACACCAACGCTTACGCGCCATCGACGGGGGCGCGGCGACGGCGCGGACCGGCCCCGCCGGTGCCGCCGCCGCGTGGACACAGCTCAGTCGAGCTGGCGCATGGCGACCTTGAACTGCATCGTCAGGCTGAACCGGTCGGCGGGGTGGATCTCGTCGGAGACCTCGAACAGCCCGACCTTGTCGGCGTAGAAGCGGTGCACGACCCGCAGGCCGGGCGCCCCCGCGGTGCACCCGAGTTTGCGCGCCGCAGCCGGCGGGACCGTGATACCGGTTGTCTCCTGTTCGATGTGCGACAGCGTCAGGCCGTAGCTCGCGCAGATCGGCGAGAACAGCACCACCGACGACCGGCCGCGCAACGAGTCGATCACCTCGCTGTAGGGCCGGCGGATGTGGACGGTGGTCAGCGCGTTGGGCTGGTCGGCCTGCCCCAGCCACCGCAAGCCGGCCGCGGAATCGTAGTTCTCTGGGTCGGCGATCTTCAGCTCAGCGGCCTTGCGCGCCGACAGCCGGCGTGCGACGGGGCGCGTGCGACGGGGCGGAAGTCGACCATGTTCATGGCGGCGTACTCCCGGGTCTCTTCCTCAGAGCCCAGCGACACGGTGTAGCCACGCAGCTCGGTGGAGATGACGCGACTGACCGCGCCCTGCTGGCGCGAGATGAGGCCCTGGAGCTGGACGCGCCGGAACGCCTCGCGAACGGTCGGACGGCTGACTCCGTACGCCTCGCACAGCTCGTGCTCCGACGGCAGTTCGTCGCCGACCCTGAGCTGCCCGCTCTGGATCGTGCCGATCAGGTCGGCCGCGATCTGCTGATAGCGCGGAATCCCGTTGCTGGGCAACAGATCACCTCGAGGTCGTCGTTCGTCGGCACGGTCCCGCGCCAGTGCTCGCGGACCCACCGTTCCCGGCGCTCCGCCGATCATCGCCACACCGGAGACTGTACCTGTCCATACATGTCGACGCCGTCGACGCCGCCCCGCGCGCCCGTCATCCGAACATGACGACCCTCCGGCCCAGGATCGTCCGCCGTCGCATCGCGTCGTACCCGTTGTTGATCTCGTCGAGCCGGAGCGTGGACTCGACGAGCGCGCCCAGGTCGAGCCGGCCCGCCAGGTCGAGCTCGACGAACCGCGGGAGGTCGATCCGCAGCCGGCACGACCCCATCAGACTGCCCTGCAGCCGCCGTTCGTAGAGGAACAGGCCGGCGTCGAACTCGACCGTCCGCCCCTGCCCGACGCCGACGAACGTCGCGACGCCGCCGCGGCGCAGCATCCGCACACTCTGCTCCATCGTGGCGGGCAGGCCGATCGCCTCGAAAGCGTGGTCGACCCCGCCCCCCGCGACGTCGAGGACCGCCGCCACAGCGTCCGTCGCGGACGCGTCTACGCAGTCGGTCGCGCCCAGTCGGGTTGCGAGAGCGAACTTCGCCGGCTCGTTGTCGACCGCGACGATCCGCCGGGCGCCGGCCAGCGCCGCACCCTGCACGACGGCCAGGCCGACCCCGCCGAGGCCGACGACCGCCACGGACGCCCCGCCGCGCACCCGTGCCGTGTTGAGCACCGCGCCGAGGCCCGTCGCCACCCCGCAGCCGATGATCGCGGCGCGCTCGAAGGGGTAGTCCGGACGGATCGCGACCACGGCGCTCTCGTCGACGAGCATCCACTCCGCAAAGGCGCCCAGGTTCGAGAACTGGATCACCGGGCCGCCCTCGTGGCTGAGCCGGGGCGGCTCGCCCGGACCGCGGGCTCCCGGCGACCGCTCGCAGAGCGTCGGCCGCCCCCGGTCGCAGAGGTCGCACCGGCCGCAGGACTGGATCGGGAAGGTGATGACGTGGTCACCGGGCCGCACCTGACCCACCCGCGGCCCGACCGCCTCGACCACGCCCGCGGCCTCGTGACCGAGCAGGACCCGGCTCGACGAGTCGGCACCCGTGACGCGGTACGCGCCATCGATCAAATGGAGGTCGCTGTGACACAGTCCCGAGCTCACGGTGCGGATCAGGACCTCCCGCTCGCGCGGCTCGTCGATCGCCACGTCGGTGACGTCGAGCCGCCCCGGCGTCGACGTGAGCAGTGCCGCCCTCACGTATTCCTCCCGCCCGTCACGGCCCGGCATGGCGGGCAGCGCCCGTCGAAGGCCACCTCCGCGCCGTCGACGACGAACCCCCGGGCTTCGGCCACCGTCAGACACGCGCCGCCGGTGAACTCGGCGGCGACGTTCTCGTCCCGGCCACAGCGCCGGCACACCAGCCGCGCGGCGACGACCGCCACCGCGACCCGGACCTCCCCGTCGGCCACCACGGTCACGACCCGATGCCGGCGAGGCTGAAGAACTCGGCGCGCGAGCGCGGGTCCTCCCGCAGCGTGCCGAGCATGCTCGACGTCACGGTTGTCGATCCGATTGCCTGCACCCCACGCAGCGTCATGCAAGAGTGCTCCGCCTCGATCACGACGCCGACGCCGTGCGCACCCAACCGGACGGCGAGCCAGTCGGCGACCTGCTTCGTCAGCCGCTCCTGGACCTGCGGCCGGCAAGCCAGGTACTCGACGACCCTGGCGAGCTTGGACAGCCCGATGATCCGTTCGGCAGGCAGGTAGCCGACGTGGGCGACGCCGACGAACGGCAGCAGATGGTGCTCGCACACTGAACGCACCGGGATCGAGCGCGCCAGCACGAGGTCGTCGTAGGCCTCGTCGTTGTCAAACGTCGTCAGGTCGAACGCGCGGGGGGTGAGAAGCTCGGCGTAGGCCCTGGCCATGCGGCTCGGGCTCTCGCGCATGCCCTCGTCATCGAGGCCCACGCCGAGCGCCCGCATGAACTGTTCCGCGGCCCGAGTCGCCCCGGCGATGTCGGGCGCTGACGTGTCCTGGACGACACGCAGCGCCGATTGCTCGCTCATCTCTCCCCTTCCTCCCTGGCGCGGCCACGAGAGCGGATGGCACCGCGCGCCGCCCGCCCCTGTCGGCCGCGTCTCAGCCCTCGTGGCCCGACGGCCGACCGTCCAGAACGACGTACTTGGTCTCCAGGTACGGGAGCAGGCCCTCGGTGCCGCCTTCGCGGCCGATCCCGGACTGCTTGTAGCCGCCGAACGAGACCCCGAAATCCGACCGCCACGCGTTGTGGCCGACAGTGCCCGAGCGCAGCCGCCCGGCGACGGCGCGGGCGCGGTCGACGTCCTCGGTGAAGACCGACGCGTTGAGCCCGTAGATCGTGTCGTTGGCGATCGCGACGGCGTGCTCCTCGTCGTCGGCGGCAATGACGCTCAGCACTGGCCCGAAGATCTCCTCCCGGGCGATCGTCGAGGAGTTGTCGACCTCACCGAAGACGGTCGGCTCGACGTACCAGCCGCGGTCGAGGTGGGCGGGCCGCCCGCCGCCCGAGACGAGCCGGGCGCCCTCGGCGATGCCCTTGGCGATGTAGCTCTCGACGCGGTCGCGCTGGCGGCGCATGGCCAGCGGTCCCATTTGGGTGCTCTCGTCGAACGGGTCGCCGACGACGACCCGGCCGAACTCGGCCGAGATCGCCTCAACGAGGGCGTCGTGCCGGTTGCGCGACACCACGATCCGGGTCAGCGAGGAGCACAGCTGGCCGGTCATCATGCACTCGGCGGCGGCGAGGCTGCGGGCGGCAGTCTCCAGGTCGGCGTCGTCGAGGACGACAGCCGCGGACTTGCCGCCCAGCTCCAGGGTTACTCGCGCGATGCGCTCGCCGCACAGGGATGCGATTCGCCGGCCCGCCGCCGTCGACCCGGTGAAGCTGATCTTGTCGACTCGCGGGTCGCGGACAAGCAGCTCGGAGACCTCCCGGTCGGCGGTGACGACGTTGACCACGCCGGGTGGCAGCCCGACGGCTGCAGCGATCTCGGCGAAGAGGTAGCCCTCCGCAGGCGCCTCGGGTGAGGACTTGAGCACGATCGTGCATCCCGCCAGCAGGGCGGGGGCGAGCTTGGCCCCGATCATGCCGAGCGGTCCGTTCCACGGGATGATCGCGCCGACGACACCGACAGGCTCACGGACGAGCAGCCCGAACTCGCCGCCCGCGGTCGGCATGACCGTTTCCTCGAACGGATGGGTCGCGGCGAGGTTGGCGTAGAGGTCGAACATGTCCGCCACGGAGGCGGCGACGTGGCTGGCCATGGTGTGCACGACGCCGACCTCGCGCGGCCAGATCGCGCTGAACTCCTGGCCGCGCTCGCGCATGGCGTTCGCGATTGCGCGCAGGTAGCCCGCCCGTTCGGTGTGCGTGAGCCGCGGCCAGGGGCCCTCGTCGAAAGCCGCCCGGGCCGCGGTGACGGCTCTGGCGATATCCGGCGCCTTCGCCTCGGCGGCGGTGAAGTACAACTGCTCGGTGCTGGCGTCGATCACGTCGAGGGTCGCGCTCGATGACGGCTCGACCCACTCTCCCCCGATGTAGAAGCGGTCGGCGTGCCGGGTCGGCACACCGAGGTCACGGGCTACGGACGCATCTGCTGACACATGTGCTCCCTTGCGCGGGTCGACAGGTGGTCCCAGCGGACCCGGGGATCCGGCGGTCCGTGCCGGAACCCCGGGACGGCCGGGGAAGCGACGGCCCAGGACGTGACGGCTCGCCGCGGAGATCGGTGCGTGCGGTCAGCCGCGGCCGTGGCGCAGCAGCTTGCCCGGGTGGGCGCCGGTAGCGACGCCGTCCTCGAACGTGATCTCGCCGTTGACGAGTGTGTAGCGGTAACCCTCGGCCCAGCGGACTCGGCGCCAGTCGCCACCCGGCAGGTCGTTGACGGTCTCGAACAGACCCTCGGGCACCTGCTTGAGGTTCTCGAGGTCGTAGACGACGATGTCGGCCGCCATGCCCTCGATCAGCATCCCGCGGTCCTTGAAGCCGTTCACCCGCGCCGGCAGGGCCGACAGCAGGTGGTGAGCTTCCTCGAGACTGAGCTTCCCGGTGTCGCGCACCAGCCAGGTCAGCGTGTCGGTCGTGTAACCCCCGCCCACGAAGTACTTCATGTGGGCGCCGCCGTCGGAGATGCCGGGCAGGGAGTGCCCGCCCCGGAACAGTTCGGCCGTGTAGTCCGCGTTCGGCGTGTGAACGTAGGGGGTGCGCAGCTCGACCTTCAGCTCGGTCGCGACCGCAAGGTCGATCATGACCTCGAGTTCGTCCTTGCCCAGCTCCGCGGCGATGTCCCCGAGGTTGCGCCCTACGTACTTCTCCAGCTCGGGACGAGAGTCGACGCTGATGACCTCGATGCGCTCGAGCTTCAGACCGACGCCTTCGAAGTTCGCGAGCCAGGGGCGCTCGGCGACCATCTGGGCAACCATCTCGGGGTTGCGCAGGTTCGCCAGCCGTTCGGCCGGCGTCCCCATCAGAGCTTTCTTCCACGTCGGCGCGATGTCGAACCCGTTCCAGGTCTCGAAGTTGTAGAGCTGGAAGTTACGGTTCGTGTCGGCGTGCGCGAACATCTGCAGGCCTCGGCGGTGGCAGTCGGCCAGCCACTCCATCGCGGCACGGTGGATCTCGGGCTTGCCGTCGATGGCCAGGACGACGTTGTGCAGGACCGGACGTCCCGAGATCCGGGCGAGCTCTTCGGCCCACTTCTGGACCGCGGGCAGGTCGAAGAAGTCCTCGGACATCTTGTCGCCGGACGGGGCGTAGGTCTGCTGGATGGTGCCCGCACCGCGGCGGCGTAGCACCTCCGCGAAGGCGTAGCCTTCCTCGTCGGTCATCTCGTCCGTGACCATCGGGGTCCCGTCGAAGTCGGGCTGGATGGAATTCGACCCCATGCGCTGCACCGACCACCCGCAGGCCCCGGCCTCCATCGCCTCGTCGAGGAGCTCGCAGATCTTCTTCAGCTCCTCGGCGTTCGGGCGGCGCTTCTTCGCCTCGGCGAAGCTGCCCATCGCCCAGATGATGAACGGCGACAGCGGCGCGTAGGTCAGCACATTGACGCCCTTGGGCGTCCGGTCGACCGAGTCGAGGTATTCGGGGAAGGTCACCCAGTCCCATGGCATGCCCTGCTGCATTGCTTCGAGCGCGATCTGCTCGTTGCGGGTCATCGACAACATCGAGCGCTCGCGGTCCTCAGGACGGCACGGAGCGAATCCGAATCCACAGTTCCCGATCACGACGCTGGTGACGCCGTGCCAGCCGGAGATGCTGCAGTGCGGGTCCCAGAAGACCTGGGCGTCGTAGTGCGTGTGGCAGTCGACGAAGCCGGGGGCAACGACCAGCCCCTCGGCGTCGATTTCGCGGTCGGCGGTCGCTGACCGCAGGCCGTCCACGGCCGCGATCTTCCCGGCGCGGATGCCGAGGTCGCCGACGAACCTCGGCATCCCGGTTCCGTCCACGATCGTGCCGTTGCGGATGATCGTGTCGAAGTGAGCCACGGCGAACCTCTCATGTCGTTTGTACAAACTTGTTATTACAAGTGCGAAGGTGACACAGTCCACCTGTCAGGTCAAGGGTCGGACGTGTCGCCGCGACACGAAGGTGTCCCCTGCACTTGACCGGTCGATACGGGTGTGCAACAGTTCCGACTTGTAAGGACAAGTCGCAGGACGAGGAGGTCCCGTGGCTCACTTCGACACGATCAACCGAGGCCGGACCACGACGGACCCGGTGCGCGACAGGTGGGCGGACGAGGTGGCGATCTGCCGTCTCGACGCCGCCCTCGGCCTGTCCGACCCGGCCTCCGGCACACGACTGCTCCCGCTGCATCACTGGTCGTTCCTCGCACCTCCATGCCCGACCGGAGCACGCGTGCGAATGCGGTTCGTGCGACCGGTCCCCTTCGACGAGCCCATCGCGGTGAGGGTGCGACCCGACGAGGTCGGCCCCGACCGCGTACACGAGGTCCGCGTCGGGACGACTATCGCCACGAGCACCACGCTGCTCGACGGGACTGCTCGGACCAGCGAGATGCGGATCGGGTTGAACGCCCAGCGGCTGACCGGTCCCGACATCGACCTGGCCACGGTCGTGGACGTCGTCTCCGCCACGCCAGTTGACGTTGCGAACCGGGCGGCGATGGTGCTGCTGCTCGCCGCGGCACACGGGGCCGGGCGACGGCCGCTGCTGGGCGTGCACGTCGACTTCCACGCGCCGGTCACCGACGTCCACGACCTGTTCCTCGACCTCGCAGTCACCACCGACGGGCGCGGCCTCTTCGCGTTCGGCCGGGCCTCCGAGCCCGCGCTGGTGACCGGAACGCTCTGGTTCGGCTGCGGCGTCGCGCGCTGACCTGGCCGGCCCCCCACCCGAGTCCGCCGTCGCCCTGGTCACGGGCCGCCTGGCTCGTCCAACCCGTCGCTGGGCGCACAGGGACCGGGCCCACGTACGTGTCCGCGAGGGCCGCACCCATGGCGCCGGTCGGCCGCAGGTGCCCTCGTGTCCCGACCGGGCACCCCCAGGAGGAGGAGCGATGCATTCCGAACGCTCGCCCGTGCTGCCGCTGGCCGGCGTGCGGGTCGTCGAGACCACGGACCGGGCCGAGATGTGCGGTCGGTTTCTCGCCGATCTGGGCGCCGAAGTCGTGAAGGTCGAACCACCCGGCGGATCCCCCACCCGCAGCCGAGGCCCGTTCCACGCCGGGACGAGCCTCGCGTTCGCAGTCCGCAACGTGAACAAGTGCAGCGTCGAACTCGACCCGGACGATGAAGCCGGCCGGCGGGACCTGCTGCGGCTGCTGGACACGGCCGACATCTGGATCAACTCGCGGCACGCCGTCACGCCCGGGGAGCCGCCGTTCGTCGCCGACGTCCGCGCCCGGAACCCGCGGTTGGTCGTCCTGTCGGTGACCGACTTCGGGCAGACCGGCCCCTACCGCGACGCGACCGCGACCCCGTGGGTGCTGACAGCGATGAGCGGGTTCCTCAGCAGGTCGGGCGTCGGCACTCGGTACCCGCTGATGCCCCCCGCCGCGCTGCCCGCCGAGGCGGCCGCCATCCAGGCAACCTGGGCAGCCCTGGTCGGGCTCTGGAACGCGCTCGTCACCGGGCACGGCGACCACATCGACTTCTCGCTGCTGGAGGCGGCCGGCCAGATCCTCGACCCAGCGATGGGGATGTCGGGAACGGCGTCATCGGGCGCGGGGGCCGGGGCTGCGATCGTCACCCAGCCGCGCAGCCGACCCATCGCCGACCTGTACCCGATCTTCCGCTGTGCAGACGGGTACGTCCGTGTCGTCATGCTCAGCGCCCGGCAGTGGCGCGCCATGCGGAACTGGCTCGGCGACCCGGGCGAGCTGGCTGACGACGCCCTCGACTCGATCTTCGAACGGTTCGCCCGCGCCGACCTGATCCGCCGCCACGTCGACGCGCTCTTCGCGGACCGCTCCACGGCCGACGTCTGCGCCGAGGGCCAGGCGCGCGGAGTGCCCTGCGCTCCCGTGCTGGACGTCCGCGAGGTCCTCACCACCCCCCACTTCCTCGAACGCGGGGCGATCGCGCCCCGCGAGATCGCGCCTGGGCTCGTCCTCACCGTGCCGACCGGTTTCGTCGAGTACGACGGACACCGGCTCGGCATCCGTACCCCCGCACCGGACGTCGGCGAGCACACCGCCGCGGTGCTCGCGGCCGCGGCAGGACCCGTCGAGGTGCGCCGCCCGAGTACACCAGCAGACTGCGGCAATCGGCCGCTGGCTGGGCTGCGGGTGCTTGACCTGGGAGTGATCGTCTACGGCGCGGAGACTGGGCGGCTCTTCGCCGACCTCGGGGCGGACGTCATCAAGATCGAGAACCGGGCGCACCCGGACGGCGCGCGGATCGCCCGCGGCGGCACGATGAACGCGAACTTCGTCGCCGGCCACCGAGGCAAGCGCAGCGTCGGGCTCGACCTGCGCAACGACTGCGGCCGCGCGCTGTTCCTGCGGCTGGTGGCCGAGTCCGACGTCGTCCTCGCCAACTTCAAGCCGGGCACCCTCGAGGCGCTCGGGTTGGACTACAAGGCTCTGAACCACGTCAACCCGGGGATTGTGCTCGTCACGAGCAGCGCGATGGGCACCAGCGGTCCGTGGTCGGGCTGGATGGGGTACGGACCGCTGGTCCGGTGCGTCACCGGGCTGACCGACCTCTGGCGCTATCCCGACGATCAGGTTGGGTTCTCCGACGGGAACACCGTCTACCCGGACCACTTTGCCGCTCGGGTCATGGCCACGGCCGCGCTCGCTGCGCTGATCGCCCGGAAGCGCTCCGGCCGGGGCGCGCACGTCGACGGGGCCCAGGCCGAGACGATCCTTGTGCAGCTCTCGGAGCTCCTCGCGCTGGAGAGCGCTGCCCCCGGCAGCGTCACGGCCACGGGCAATGAGTCGGGCGACGGGGCGCCGCACGGCGTCTATCCCTGTGCCGGCGATGACGAGTGGTGCGTCGTCACCGTCCGCACCGACGACGAGTGGCTGCGATTCTGTCGGGCCACCCGGCTGACCGAGCTCGGTGCCGACCCGGAGCTGCGCACGGGCCCGGGGCGGCTTCGGCGGCGGCACCTGATCGACGACCGGGTCGCGGGCTGGACGGCGACGCGCACCCCGTGCGAGGTCCAGTCGCTCTTGCAGGCGGCCGGCGTTCCCGCGGGAGCAATGCTGCGGGTCACCGACTACGGCCTCGATCCACACCTCGTCGCGCGCGCCTACACAGCCGAGATCGTCCAGCCGGGTCTGGGCCCGGTCACCGTGGAGAGCGCCACCGTGCGTTCGGCCCGGATCGCCCCGCCAGACCTGCGGCCCGCCCCGGAGTTCGGCGAGCACACTCGCGAGATCGCCGAGCAACTGCTGGGCCTGGCTCCGGCCGAGGTCGACGAGCTCGTGGCCGCGGGCGTGCTCGAGGTGCCGGCGCCCGGGTCCGGCTGAACAGTCGCCCGCGCAAGGAATCCGTTCGTCCGCCGCACGATCGGTGGGCCTCGACGTACCGGGAGGACCGATGGTGATACCCGCGGTGGACGAGTCGTTGCTCGTCCTGCGGCTCGCGCTGGGTGGGATGCTCGCCGCGCACGGACTGAACAAGGTCCTCGGCCCCGGCGGGCTCGCGGGCACGACCCGGTGGTTCGCCGCGCTCGGGCTGCGCCCGGCGTGGTTGCACGCCCGGCTGGCCGCGCTCACCGAGGTCGGCGCCGGGCTACTGATGGCGGCTGGTCTGCTGACGCCGCTGGCGGGGGCGGCCTTCGCCGGGCTGATGCTCGTCGCCGCGGTGACTGACCACCGCGGCAAGGGGTTCTTCGTCTTCGAGGGCGGCTGGGAGTACGCCGGCCTCGTCGGGCTCACCGCGCTGTGTGTCACCGGGACCGGCCCTGGGCGCTGGTCGCTCGACGCTGTGTTGGGCTGGGAGCTGTCCGGGGCGCGCTGGGCAGGGATCGCCCTGGCCGCGGGGCTCGCCGCCGCGGCCGCCCTGCTCGTCACCGCCCAACGACCCGCGTCCGGGGCGCGTCAACAATGAGTGCGGCGGCGACGGGCACCCCTGCGGAGCCGCCGGCCGGCCCGGTGTGGGTCGTCGATCTCGGTCCCGACCCGACCGGCCGCGTCGGCGGACGGGCGATCGTGCGTGGCCCACACGGCGAGCGGGTGCTCGTGGTCCGGACCCGCCGCGGCGTCGTCGCGGTGGCCGGCGAGTGCCCGCACCGCAGCCTCCCGCTCGACGAGGCCCGGGTCACCGGCCGTACCCTGGTCTGCCCGTCCCATCGGTGGCGGTTCGACGTGCGCTCGGGGGCCTGCCGCGACCGTGGCCGGGCTGCTCGGCTGACCGTCTACCGGGCCTGGCGCGCCGGAGGGCATCTCTTCCTCGCCGCGCCGCCGCCTCACTGACCGACCGGCGGGGTCAGGACCCGGCGGCCAGGCCGGCAACGACGTCGCGGCGCACCAGCTTGCCGGTGACGGTGCGCGGAAGCTCGGTCCAGAACACGATCCGGTCGGGCGTCTTCGAGCCGCGCAGCCTCGCCCGGACGTAGCCCCGCAGCTCTTCGGCGGAGGTCCCGGCGCCCGCCGCGAGGACGACGACGGCCTCCAGCCGCTGCCCCCACTCGTCGTCGGGCACGCCGACCACGACCGCGTCGAGCACGTCGGGATGGCGCAGCAGCACGTCCTCGATCTCGGCGGGCGCGATGTTCTCCGCGCCGCGGATGATCGTGTCGTCGACCCGGCCGTCGACGAACAGGTAGCCTGCTTCGTCGAAGCGGCCCTGGTCACGGGTGTCGAAGAAGCCCCGATCATCGACGGCCGGGCTCGATCCTGCGTACTCGGCCGCGACCTGGTCGCCGCGCACCCAGATCCGCCCGGGCGTCCCGGGCGCGACGGCCGCGCCCGTCGCGTCGCGCACCTCGACCTCGACCCCCGCCACGACGTGACCGACCGAGCCCAGCCGGGCCCGCACCGCCGGATCGTCGCCGGCCAGCGCCGCCCGGTGGTCCTCGGGCCCGAGCACGGCGATCGTGGAGCTGGTCTCGGTCAGCCCGTAGGCGTTGACGAAGCCCACGTGCGACCACTCCCGCAGGGCCTGCTCGATCACCCGGGCCGGCATCCGCGCCCCGCCGTAGGCGACCGCCCGCAGCGACGGGACGGCCCGATCGGTGTCGGTGCAGTCCATGATCCGGGCGAGCATGGTCGGCACGACCATCGCGTTCGTGACGCGCTCGCGGCGGACGGCCTCCAGCCAGTCCCGCGCGTCGAACGCCGGCAAGGCAACGACGCGGCGGCCCGCGTAGAGGTTGCTGAGCACGTTCGACACGGCGGCGATGTGGTAAGGCGGCACGCTCGTCAACGCGGCGTCCTCCGCCGCGGCGCTCGCGAACTCGACGGTGCCGAACACGTAGGCCAGCAGGTTGTGGTGGCGCAGCAGGACACCCTTGGGGGCCGACGTCGTCCCGCTCGTGTAGATCACCACCGCCGGGGCGTCAGTCTCCACCGGCGGCGGGGGCTCCTGCGGCGCGGCCGCCTCCGCCGCCGCAAGCCACTGCTGCGGGGTCCTCACCGCGCCCGCGGCGCGCCCGCGGGCCTGCTCCGGATCGGCGATCAGGAGCGCCCCGGGGTGCCGGGCAAGCACGCCGTCGAGCTGCTCGCGGCCGAGCCGGTAATTGACCGGGACGAGTGGGACGCCCGCGTGTGCGGCGGCGAAGAGCGCGGCGGGGAACGCCGGGCCGTTGACAGCGAGGAAGACGACCGCGTCCGCGCCTTCGTCGCGTACCAGCCGGGCCCCGCCGCACGCCAACGCGCGCAACCGGTGCGCGGTGAGCCCACCGTCGCGGCTCCCGATGACCACGCGGTCCCGGAGGCCGTCGGCCGCCATGTCGAGCAGCACTGCCAGGTTCATCGTCATCCGATCATCTCACTCGGCGGGGTCCGGGTCAGCTCGTCGCGAGGTCGGCGCGCAGCAGCAGCGACGCGACCGGCTCGCCCGCGTCGAGCCGCGCACGCAGCTCGTCCACGTCGACGTCGATCCCGATCGGGTTGTCCGCGAAGTGGGCCGAGCGGAAGAACTCGTGCAGCTCGTCGACGGTCTCGTAGTTGTCCACCTGGAGCTCGACGCCGTTGCCGTCGGGATCGCGGTAGTAGAACGACGTCGTCGGGCCGTGGTTCACCGTCCAGTACGGCTCGATGCTGTGCTCCCGCAGCCGGGAGTGGGTGTCGACGAGTGAACGGAGGTCGGAGTAGGTGAACGCGACGTGGTCGACGGCCCGGGGACGCGCGGGCCGGGTGAACTTCGGGTCCGCGACGATCGCGACCCGGTGGTGCTCCTCGTCGTAGGTGAGGAAGCAGATGAACGAGTTCTCGAAGGCGACGCGGGCCTCGAGGACCGTGAGGTACCAGTCGCGCAGCCGCGCCGGGTCGTCGGTGCGGTACACGACGTGGGCGAACTTCTGCGGAGGAGACATACCCTTCTTCCCTCTCGTCGGGGCCGGGGCGCGCGCGGTCAGCCCGCCGTCGGCTCGAAGACCAGGTCCAGGCGGTCGAGACGATGCGACATCGGACCGCCCACGTAGTTCGGCTCGAACCCCGGCGCCGGGCGGAACGGCCCGAGGCGCGCGAGCAGGCGGGCGAACCCGATCCGCAGCTCCGCCCGGGCCAGCGGCGCGCCGACGCACAGGTGCACGCCGTTGCCGAACGCGACGTGATGGCGGAGGTTGGGCCGGCCCGGGTCGAACCGGTCGGCGTCGGCGAAGACATCGTCGTCGCGGTTCGCCGAGCCGAACAGGACGAGCAGCCGGGCCCCGGCCGGGATGTCGACCGCGCCGATCCGGGTGTCCTTCGTCGCGATGCGCGGAATCGCGAGGACCGGCGACTCCTTGCGCAGCACCTCCTCGACGAAGTCCGGAACCAGCGTCGGATCGGCACGCAGCTGCTCCTGGCGCAGCGGATCGCGGGCCAGCGTCAGCATCCCCGAGTTGAACGTGCTCGCGGCCGTCTCGTTGCCGCCCAACAGGAGCTGGGCAAAGATGTTCATGAGCTCGCCCTGCTCAAGGGGGACCTCGCCCTCGGCGCCCGCGGTGACGATCGCGGTGATGAGGTCGTCGCGCGGCGCCGCGCGACGTTCCGCGGCGGCGGCGGCGAAGTAGTGCTGGAACTCGACGTAGCGGTGGGCGCGGGCGACGAACTCGTCCTCGGGCACCTCGCGGGCCCGGATGCCCTGCAATGCCTCGGTCCACTCCCAGAACAGTGGTAGGTCGGCCCGCGGCAGCCCCAACGCGTCAACGATCATGGTGAGCGGCAGCGGACCGCTGAACTCCGTCAACAGCTCCACGGTGCCGCGTGCGACGAAGCGGTCGATGAGTTCGTCGGCGACCGTCTCGATCGACGGCTCGAGCTGACGGACCTGGCGCGCGGTGAACGCGCGGTTGACGTAGCGGCGGTGCCGCTTGTGGGTATCGCCATCGGTATGGGCCAGCGCCGGGCACTCCGTGAACCCCTGCGCCATGATCGCGTCGACCGACGGTGGCCGCGGGTTGAGCGTCATCCGCGACGATGCGAACCCCGGATTGAACGCGGCCGAGTAGGTGTCAGGGTCGCGCAGCACCGCGAGGACGTCCTCGTGGCGCGAGACGACATAGCCGACGCCTGGTTGCTCGCGGACCGGCTCGGCGCGCAGCTGCGCGTAGTACGGGTAGGGGTGGGCGTCGTAGAGGCCCTGGTCAACGGTTCCGGTCACGGTGTCTCCTCGCCACGCCGCCGGCGGCTGCCGGGGCCTGCATCTGTTCGTCCATCCTGGTCAGCCGGGCCGCGGCGGGGTCGACCAGACGCGCCCGCCAGAACGCCTGCCGCTCGCCCGGGTCGCGCGGGACGGGGCCCGGCGTGCCCCGCAGCTGCACCGTCATCTGGCAGTACACGTGCAGCGCGTCGTAGAGGGGCAGCGACCGCTCGAGGATCACGGGATCGTCGTCGAACACCGCGCCGCCCGTGCCGAGAGCGTCGAGGGCGCGGCCGAGCGCGGTGTGGGACGTGCGCTCGTCCGGCTGCGAGTCGATCCGCAGGGCCCGGCGCACGCCCGCGGCGACGACGGCCGCCATCTCGGCGAGCGCCGGGTCGGACGTCCGGTGGGCCCGGACGATCTTCTCGAACGTCGTGCCATCCTCGTCATGCGGGCCGAACGCCGCTCCCGGCAGGCCGAACGGGACGGCCCCTGCGGGCAGCGCCGGCTCGTCCTCCCAGCCCACGAACGCGAACGTCGCCCCGGGGTCGACGAACCGCCGGATCAGCCAGGCCGCGGCGACGCGATCGAGGTGCAGGTGTGACCGCGTCACCCAGAGCATCGGCCGCTCCGATCGTCGGCCGCGCGGGCCCGCCGACTCAATGGGCCGGCGGCTGACTCAGCGCGCCCACGGGCAGCGGTCCGCCGGTCTCGATGCAAGTCCGGTTCGAGAACCTCCAGTGCCCGTCGTCGCCGCGGACGAGCTCGGTGTGGTAGCGGCCGGTCGCGGCGACGTTGATCGCCTCCGCCGTCGTCGCGACGACGACGTAGGTCCACCACGCTGTCGCTCTCGCTCCGTCGATCTCGACGAGCGGCTTGCCCGCCATGTGCAGCAGGTGGACGCCCTTCTCGCGCAACGGCTCGACGTTGCCGCGCACGAACTCGACGATTTCGGCCCGGCCACGCTGGACCGATACGGCGGGCCCGTCGCCCCAGACCTGCACACCGCCGTGGACGGAGGCCTCGGCGTCCTCGGTGAACAGGTCACCCCACTCGTCGAAGCGACCGAAGTCGACGAGGTGGCTGTACAGCGAGATCGTGCGCTCGATCGCCTCGCGATCGTCGTGGTGCGTCGGCACGCTCCGCTCCTTTCGTCCCGGGCCCGGACGTGCGAGCCCACCGGTCGACGCCTACTTCGTGCCAGTCTTCGCAGGTCAACTTGTCTTGTCAAGTCCTCGGAAAGCTCAGTGTCCCAACGAGTCCGACGCCCATTGCCTGATGACCCTGGCCGAAACCAGCTCGTCGATCGCCTCCGGCGCGAAGCCGAGCCCGCCGAGCACCTCGACGGTGTGCTGCCCGAGCATCGGCGGCGGCACGTCGACCCTGAGCCCCAGATCGCCGAAGTCCCACAGCCGGCCCGGCTGCTCGATCCGCCCGTAGACCGGATGCCGCGACGCCGTGGCCAGCCCGTCCGGCCCACCTTCGGTGTCGAAGAACGTCTGCTCCTGGTTCCGTCGTACGCGCTCCGCGGGAATCCCCGCCGCGTCCAGGTCCTTGAGGAACGCGTCCGCGTCGCGAACCGTCAGCGCCGCGGGCAGCTCGTGGTCGGCCGCGACCCCGGCGATCGCCCGCAGCCGTGCGGGCTGTCCTTTGTCGAGCGCGCAGACCGCGACCCATTCGTCGTCGGCGAGCCGATAGATCCGGTAGTCGTGGCCGAGACCCGTCTGGTCGTCGTCGATCCTCGGGTACGGGGCGAGTTCGCCGTCGCCGAGCAACGCGGTTTCGCTGTTGGTCAGCGCGGCGATGCCGAGCATCGACACCGAGACGAACCCGCCCTCGCCGGTCTCCTCCCGGCGCAGCACGGCCATCAGCGTCGGCATGACCGACGACATCGCGGCCTGCACGTCCCAGATCCCGAAGCGGTACCACATCGGCCGCGTGTCCCGGGAGCCCGACTCCAGCGCCCACCCGGACGCCGCGGACGCCGTCGGGTCGTAGCCCGGCCAGTTCGCCTTCTCCCCCGCGTGCCCGTAGGCGCTCACGTGGCACACCACGACCCGCGGGTTCACCCGGCGAACCGTCTCGTGGTCGAGCCCGAGCTTCACCGCGGCGGGCAGTCGCAGGTTGTGGTGGACGACGTCGGCCCACCGCAGCAGGCTCTCCAGGACGGGGCGGCTGCGCGGGTCGGCGAGGTCGAGCGCGACCGAGCGCTTTCCCCGGTTCGCCCCGACGTACTGCGCCTCGAACACGCGCACGCGGTCGCCGCCGTCGACCGGCTCGATCTTGACGACGTCTGCGCCCAGGTCCGCGAGCAGGCGCGGCCCGAGCGGGCCCGCCACGTACATGCCCACGTCCAACACCTTGAGCCCCTCCAGGGGGAGGCGTCCCGGCGACCCCGGCGCCGCGGCGGCGGACGTCGCCGCCGACGTCCACCCCGGGGACCGGTCGTGCGCGCCCAGCGCCGGCGGGGGTCCACCCACCCGGGCCGGCGGCTCCACGCGGAACGGCGCGCCGGGCTGGCGCGACGGCCCGAGCACCGGGTCGTCGATCTCGACGACGTAGCCGTTCGCGATCGCCTGCGCGTCGCCGAACACCGATCCCAGCGGCTCGATCGGTGCGACGGGAACGTCACCGGCCGCGAGCTCGCGCAGCCACTCCGCCCGTGGCCGCCGCTGGAAGACGTCGCGGTAGACCTCGAGCTGCTCGTCGGTGGGTGCCCACCCGTCGACGACGACGAAGTCGTGGCCAGCCTCCAGCATCGTCTCGATCACCAGCGGGTGCTCGGTGTAGCCGGTGAGGGTGGCGATCTGCATCCACTCACCGTCGGAGCACCGGAAGAGCCCGCGGGCCATCCCGAGGCCGCCCCGGGTCAGCGGGATCTTCTCCGCCAGACCCGGCGACGGCGCGTCCGCCCGGCTCCAGACGAGCACGAGCGCCGCGAGCATGCCCTGGTAGAGGCTGGTGTGGGCGATCCCGCCACGGCCGCTGCGGGAGCGGGCCAGCAAGCGGGCGAGGACACCGGCGGTGACCAGGTGTACCGCTGCCCAGCTGGGCAGGGGGAAGCGCATGAACACCGGACCGGGCCGGTGACCTGGCTGCTCGTCCATCGCCCCGGAACGGGCCTGGACGAGGATGTCGTAGCCCGGCCGGTCGGCGTCGGGGTGCGCCGCCGGGTAGCCGAGCACCGCCGAGACGACGAGCCGCGGGAAGCGCTCCGCCAGGCTCGCGTCGTCGAGACCCACGGCGCGCGCCTTGTCCGGGCGCAGGCCGTGCACGAGGACGTCGGCGTCGGCGAGGACCGCGTCGAGGCGGGCGCGCCCGGCGACCGACCGCAGATCGGCAGTCATCGCGCGTTTGCCGCGGTTCGTCGTCCGGAACAGTGTGCGGTCGCGGAACCGGTCGCCCCCGACCGGCTCCACCTTGACCACCTCGGCGCCGTACTCGGCGAGCAGCTGGGTGGCGACGGGCCCGGTGATCCCGGTCGTCATGTCGACGACCCGCAGCCCCGCGAGTAGTCCGTCGGGCATCTCAGGCTCCTCCCTCGTCCGCCGCCGGCGCGTCCGGCGCCTCGAGCCCGAGCGCACCGAGGACCGCCGGGAGGAAGGCGCCCCACCAGCCGACCATCGCGAGCAGCTCGAGCACCCCGGCCGTGCCCCAGGTGTCGACGGCACGACCCCACAGGCTCGGGGGCACGCCGGCGCCGTCGAGGACGGCATGGGTGACGGCGACCGCCAGCGCCTGTTCGGCATCGAGCACACCCTCGGGCAGGGATGCCGACCCGGCCGCCGCGATCTGCGCCTCGTCGAGCCCGGCGCGGCGGGCCAGCGGCACGTGTTCGACCCACTCGTAGCGCGAGCCGGTGCGCGCGGCCGCGGCGAGCACGACCGCCTCGCGGACGGCCGCTGCGACGACGGACCGGTGGTTGAGCGCGTCGGAGAACAGGACGAAGGGCCGGAACACCGGGGCGGAGTTCGCCAGGATCCGAACGACCGTGTAGTCGAACCCCCCGCGCTCGAGCTTCCCGAGGATGCGGCCGACGTCGCCGTCGGTGTCGGCGCTCGAACGGCGGGTCAGCGACGCGTGGTTCGGCGGCCGGCCGGTGACGGGTTCGACCCTCGACGCGGTCACCGGTCCGCCTCGACGAATCTCGTGGTCAGCGACCCGATTCCCTCGATCTCTGACGTCAGCACCTCGCCCGGCCGGATCCAGCGCGGCGGGGTGCGGAACGCCCCGACTCCGCTCGGGGTTCCGGTAAAGATCAGGTCACCGGGACACAAGGTGACCGACCCCGAGAGCCGCGCCACGAGATCGGGCACCGAGAAGTGCATCTTCCCGGTCCGGCTCTGTTGCACCTGCTCGTCGCCGAGCCGGCAGCCGATCGCCAGGTCGTCGGGGTCGGCCAGCTCGTCGGGTGTCACCAGATACGGCCCGGTCGGCCCGAACCCCGGGCACGACTTGCCGAGCGAGTACTGCTCGGGCACCGGCTTGCGCATCTGCAGCCGCCGGTCGGACAGGTCTTGGCCCACTGTCAGTCCGGCGACGTGCGTCCAGCCCTGGTCAGCCGGGATGTCGCGCCCGCCGATGCCGATGACGACGACGAGCTCGACCTCCCAGTCGACGAGCATGCGCGAGGAGATCTCCACCGCGCCGCGTGGCCCGGCCAGGCAGGATGGGAACTTCGTGAACACCGATGGGTGGCGAGGGGGTTCTGCGCCGGCCTCGGCGGCGTGGTCGAGGTAGTTGAGCCCGATGGCGAACACCTGCGGCGGCCGCGGAACGGGGGGGCCGAGCCGGTCGGTGTCGACAGCCAGCGTGGGTCCGCTCGCCGCGCCCGCCCAGGAGCGGAACTCCGGCCAGGACGCGAACAGCTGCTGGGGATCGGGGCCGAAGCGCCCGGCCGAGCTCGCGGCGATGTCGACCGCCGTGTCGCCCTCGACGAGCACGGCGCGCCCGTCGAGGTTCGCGATCCTCATGGCCTCGCTCCGGCGAGTCGTAGGCGGTCGCGCGTCATGTCGGCTTCTTGTACTCGAGGTCGATGTCCTCGACGGGGCAGTCGACGATCGCGCCCCGCCGCCGTTCGGAGCGCACGACGTCGCCCCAGACCTGCAGCGCGTCCATCGCGACCGAGAATCCGGCGTACGGGGTCAGCATGACGAGGGTCTCGTGAATCCGCATGGGGTCGATCCCGGCCTGGATCGCACCGTGCAGGTAGTTGCGGATCGGGCCACCCTGGACCGCGAGCGCGGTGATCGCGATCAGGATTCGGTCGTCGAAGTCCAGGCCCGGCCGGGTCCAGACGGTCCCGAAGTTGAACTCCTCGGTCCACTCGAACATCTCGGGATCGAGGGCCCGTTGGATCGCCTCGAATGTGTCGGCCTTCTTGCCCTGCATCATCAGCCGGATCTTTCGGCCGGCATCCCTGTCGGTTCTCATCCGAACGACCTCTCGATCGAGTGTGGTGACGGTCCGGCCACAACCGCATCGACGTGCCGCCGCGCTGGCACACGACGGTGGCCGGGGCCCGTCGAGTGGGCGGGTGCGGCCCGAAGGGCGATCGCGACCCGCGATAAATGAGCGTTGTTAGTATAACGGGGAGCGGCGAGGCGGCAAGATCCGCCGCTCATGGCATCGGGGTGGGGTGTCGCGTCCTGACCGGATCGTCCGATCCCGCCGAGGCGCCGGTCAGACGGCCGTCGGCCACCGTCCGCACCCTGTTGACCAGCACCGTCCAGATGCCGAGCGGTTTGCAGAACAGCCGACGGGCACCCGCCGGGAGATCGGCGCGAATCTCCACCGGCCCGTGCCCTATCGCGTCCGGATCGAAGATCACCACGTCTGCCCACGTCCCCGGGGGCGAGGATGCCGCGGTCGGTGAGGCCGTAGAGCGCCGCCGGCCGCCCGGTCAGTATCGCGACCGCCTCCTCCAGCGGGAGCAGGCCGCGCTCCCGGACGGCGCCGCCGAGGAAGCCGGTGTACATCGCGAACGCGGAGATGATGTCGAGGTGGGCGCCGGCGTTCGACGCCGGTGACGACCGTTGTCCCCACCCGACACGCCAGCTCGGCCACCGTACGCCCGACGAGCGGGCGCGCAGCGCAGGATCCGCCACGTCGTTGACCGCGAACTCCGGCCAGCGGACCCGCTTCCTGAAGATCGTCGCGGCGCCCGCCCAGAGGTGCTCGCGGACGGCGGGGTCGGGGATCCCGACGTCCGCGCGGCCGGCGGCCCGCCCGTGCCGTCGACGACCAGGCCGTCGGCGATGACAAGGTCGTTCATCGAACCTCCCGCAGGGGTGCGCGCCGACCGTTACCGGAAGAACGTGCCCTGGTCCACGACGAGGGCGGTGCCCGACACCGCGCGGGCGGCGTCGGAGCACAGCCACACCGCGGCGGCCGCGACGTCCTCCGCCGTGGAGATCGGCCTCGAGGTCCACCGCTGGCCGACCGCGGGGTTGTTCCCCATCGACGCGCGGAGCAACGGCGTGTCGGTCCCGCCCGGGCACAGGGCGTTGACCCGGATGCCGGTGCCGGCGTGCTCGCTCGCCGCCGATTGGGTCAGCCCGACGACACCGTGCTTCGCCGCGGCGTAGGCGGCCACCTTCGGCGACGCCTTGAGCCCGGCGACCGACGCGGTGTTGACGATCGCGCCGTGCTGCTGGACCCGCATCTGGCGCAGCTCGGCGCGCAGGCAGAGGAACACGCCGGTGAGGTTGACGTCGAGCATCCGGCGCCAGGTGTCGAGGTCCAGCTCGGAGACCCGTGACCGGGGGGCGCTGATGCCGGCGTTGTTGAAGGCGCAGTCGAGGCCGCCGAGCTCCGCAACCACGCCCGCGACCAGCTCTTCGACCTGGTCCTCGGCGGCGACGTCGATTCCCCGCGGGATCGCCCGCCCGCCCGCGGCCCGGATGTCGTCGGCCGTCGCCTTCGCGGCGGCCTCGTCGATGTCCGCGACGACGACGGTGTCGCCCGCCGCGGCGAACAACCGCGCCGCGGCCTGCCCGATCCCGCTCCCGCCACCGGTCACGAGCACGGCCCGTCCGTCGGCGCTCAACCGGCGCTCCCCCCGGCGTCGGCGGCCGTCGAGCGGTCGAGCGCGCGCAGGACCGCCTTCTGGATCCGGTTGCTCGCCTCGGTCCGTGGCAGGGCGTCGATCAGCGCCACGTGCTGCGGCACGATGTCGGCCGGCATGGTGTCCGCGGCGAATCGGGCGAGCTCGGCGACCGACGGCGAGGTGCCGGGGTTCGCCACGACGTACACCGTGACCTCACTGTCATCAGTCGTCCCGCCCGACGCGATCGCCGCGCACTCGGCGACGTCGGGGTGCCGCAGAAACCAGCGTTCGATCTCGTAGGACGCGGTGGCTACCCCGCCCGGGCGGAGCAGGTCGGAGAACCGGTCGATCCAGTGGATCGAGCCGTCGGCGTCCTCCCGGACCGCGTCTCCCATGTGGAACCAGCCGTTGCGCCAGGCAGCCGCCGTCCTCTCGGGCATCCCGTGGTAGCCCAGGCTCATCGTCCACGGCTCGTCCGGCCGGACCAGCAGCTCGCCGACCTCGCCGGGCGCGACCTCGTAGTCGTGCTGGTCGACGATCCGGTACTGCCAGCCCGGCGGTCCGGGGGTGACCTTGCCGACGCTGGCCCAGTTCTCGGTGTCCCAACCGCCGGAGGTGGTGATGTTGCCGACCTCGGAACTGCCGTAGCCGGTGCAGATGCGCACCGCGAACCGGTCGCGGAACTCCTGGTGGCGCGGCGAGACTGGGATCATCATGACGTTGCGCAGCGGGGTGTCGGCGTCGTCGTCGGCCGTGGGCCGGTCGAGCAGGTACTCCGCGGCCTCGCGGTAGACGATCGACGTCGTGACGCCGTGCGCCCGGACGTCGGCCCAGAAGTCGGGGACGCTCATCCGGGGCTGCAGCAGGCACCGTCCGCCGAGCATCGCCATCATCTCGGGGAAGCACTTCGATGCGGTGTAGTAAGTCGGCGCGTAGGTGTAGAAGACGTCGTCCTCGGTGAGGTCGGCCAGCGGCCACATGCGCACCGCCTGGGCGCTGAACGAACCCCACGGCACGATGATCGCCTTCGGCGGCCCGGTCGTCCCCGAGCTGTGCACCACGGTCGCGACGTCGCGGGGCTGCGGCGGGTCGCCGTCGTCCCACGGCTTCGCACCGGCGAGCTCGGACTGCCGGACCACCTCGAAGGGCAGGTCCGGAATCTCGACGTCGTCGGTCACGACCACGCGCCGCAGGAGCGGCAGTTGGTCGGCCACCGCCGCCAGCTGCGGGACGTAGCTGCCGTCGGTGACGACGGTGGCCGCCTCGACGTTGCGGATCGCGTAGACGAGCGCGTCACCGGGCCCGTCGGTGTGCACCGGGACGTCCCAGGCGCGCAGGTAGCCGATGCCGAGCCAGTTCGCGAAGGCCACCGGGCCCAGGGCCTGCAGCGAGACGACGCGTTCCCCCGGCTCGACCCCGAGCTCGCGCAGCCCGCCGGCCACGGCCAGCCCGGCCTCATGCTGCTGGCGGTAGCTGACGGTGTCGCCGGCGGTCGTCTGCAGGAAGACGCGGTCGGGCGTATGCGCTGCGCGCCACGCGATCGTCTCGGGCAGGGTCCGCAGCCGTGTCATGCGCATTCCTCTCGGCGGTTCCGGCGCCTCACGGGCGGCCGTCAATGAAGATCGACTTGCTCTCGAGGTAGCCGTCGAGCCCGGCCCGGCCGTTCTCCCGGCCCCAGCCGCTCATCCGGTAGCCGCCGAACGGCACCGCGGGATCGAGCAGCATGTAGGAGTTCACCCAGACGCTGCCCGCCCGCAACCTGCGCGCCAGCCGGTGCGCCCGGCCGACGTCGCGGGTCCACACGCCGCTGCCCAGCCCGAACTCGCTGTCATTGGCCCGCCGCAGGACCTCGTCGACGTCGTCGAACGGCAGCACGCACGCGACCGGCCCGAAGATCTCCTCGCGCGCGACCCTCATCCTGTCGTCGGCGTCGGCGAGCACGGTCGGCGCCACGAAGAACCCCCGGCCGAGGCCGTCGTCGGTCAGCCGGGTTCCGCCGGCCGCCACCCGGGCGCCCTCTTCGCGGCCGAGCCTCAGGTAGCCTGTCACCCGGTCGAGCTGCTCGGTCGAGACGACGGGCCCGATCTGGGTTTCCGGGTCGAGACCGTCGCCGACCCGCAGCGACCGCGCGAACCGGCTGATGCCGTCGACGACCTGCTCGTACACCGGGCGCTCGACGTAGATCCGGGAGCCGGCGCAGCAGTTCTGCCCGGAGTTGCCGAACACGCCCATCGCGGCGGCCGGGACCGCGCGGTCCAGGTCTGCGTCGGCGAAGATGATGTCCGGGGACTTGCCGCCGAGCTCGAGACCGACCCGCGTGAGGTTGCCGGCGGCGGCGCGCACGATCGCCTGGCCGGTCGCCGTCGAGCCGGTGAAGGCAACCTTGTCGACGCCGCGGTGCTCGACCAGCGCGACCCCCGCGGACTCCCCGAACCCGTTGACGACGTTGACCACGCCCGGCGGTAGCTCCAGGTCCGCCAGCAGCTGCGCGAGCCGCAGCGAGACCAGCGGCGCCTGCTCGGCGGGCTTGAGGACCATCGTGCACCCGGTGGCGAGCACCGGCGCGATCTTCCACAGCGCGTTCGAGAGCGGGCCGTTCCACGGCACGATTGCGGCGACGACGCCGACCGGCTCGCGCATGGTGCAGCTGAACACGTCGGGCCCGATCGAGTTCGGGATCGTGTCGCCGTGCAGCTTCGTCGCCCAGCCGGCCACATAGCGCATCGTCTCGGCGCAACTCTCGACGCGCGCCCGCGGGTCCGGCCCGATCGGCGAGCCCATGTCGAGCACCTCGAGGTGGCGCAGCTCCTCGCCGTGCGCGACGACGGCGTCGGCGAACCGCCACATCAGCCGCTGCCGCGCAGCCGGCGACATGTTGCTCCACGGCCCGTCCAGCGCCCCGCGGGCCGCGCGGACCGCCACGTCGACGTCCTCCGCCCCGGCCCGTGCGACATCGGCGAGGACCTCACCGGTCGACGGGTTGACCGTGGCAAAGGTCGCGCCGGCGACGGGGTCGACCCAGTCGCCGTCGACGAACAGCCGCTTCTCACCGCGGCGCAGGAAGGTCTCGACCGCAGACGGCAGCAACACCGCCGCACCGGTCGCGAGATCACCGACCGCATTGCTCATCTCGCCGGTCCTCTCGATCAGTCGGACTTGAGGACGAACGTGGCCCCGAAGGCCCGGTCCTTCTGCGGGTGGTCGAGGAACCGGGCGATCTCCGGCTTGTCCAGCTGCTGGGAGACACGCCTGGTCATCTCCTTGGCGCCCTGGTCGGGATCGACGTCGAACTCGAGCAGGTGCAGGAACAGCGGTCCGTCCCCGACCACCCGGTACGGCGAGATGAGGGTGAGCCCGGGTGTCCCGCTGACGGCCAGGGCCGGCAGATGGACGAAGTCTGCCCAGTCGCGCAACGACTGCACTCCCGCGGCGTCGTCGCGATCCTTCGCGTCGAGCAACGTGAGCATCAGCCCGACGGTCCGGTTCTCCGACAGCCGGCCCTGCGCGGGCCGCGCGGTCCGCCGGTAGCGCATGCCCGGGCCGTCCGGGGCGGGGTCGCCGGGCCACAGTGCCGTCAGGCCCAGGGTCTGGATGTCGTAGCGGTTCGGCTCGCCGGGCAGCGGCCTGCTGAGCGACCAGACGCTCTCGCCCTGGCCGTCGAGGCCCAGGAACAGCTCGTCGGCCGCGATCGAGTGGTGGTCCACGCCGCGTACACCTCATCCTTCGTGATCGGGGGTCAGGTCAGTCGGAGCTCGGAAGCCGTTTGGCCTCCTGGACCACGAGCGGGGTGTCGCCGACCGAGAGCGACCCCTCGCCGCCCTTGGTGACGAGCAGCTCGAGCCCCTCGCCGTCGGTGTAGCGCTTGCCAAGCACCGAGCCGCCGGCGAACGCCGCGTCGGGCGCACCGGTTGCGGTAGCTCCGGCGGCGGTCATCGGCGCGCCGCCGCACCGCACGTCGACATCGTCCTGCGGGCTGCGCACGACGATGACCTGCGTGGTGCAGCGCACGCTCTGCAGTCGGGTTCCTGGTCGCAGCTGCATCGCCGTCACGCCCAGTGCCCGTGCGTGCGGAAGGCCATGCTGGTCCGACGGTTGGGGAACTCCTGCTCCGGCTCGAGCCCGGCGACGAGCACCTCGCGGGGACGGGGCGCGCCGATGCGCTCGGCCACGTCCCGCAGCCCACCCGCGTCGAGCCGGCTGTAGCAGTCGACGGCGTTGCCCCCGAGCATCCCGCGCACCTCCGTCAGCGGCAGGTCGTGGTAGGTGTTGGCGATCGCGACGTGCGTCATCCGGACCCCGCCCTCGCCCTCCTGGTAGCACCAGGTGCCCTCGGCGTGCGGGTAGTCCGAGCCCCACATCAGCCGCCCGCTGTAGCCCCGCGCCACGGCGTCCTCGGCCTCGGGCCGGGACTGGAAGCTCGCCCCGATCCAGACGTGCTCGCCGATGTACTCGCCGGGCCGACGGGGCAGCGACGCCCGCAGCGGCCCGCTCTGCATGTAGTCGTAGATCGAGTCGAGCTCCTCGACGGCGTCGACGAGCCACGCGCCCGGGTGCTCGGTCAGGACGACCTTCAGGTTGCGGTGTCGCTCGAAGGCACCCATGAGGGTCAGGATCGTGAGCGAACGCCGGCACCACCAGCCGGCGTCGACGAGCCCGATCGCTCCGCCGTAGGGGCTGCGCCAATAGCGGTGCGTCGGCGGCGCCGCGCTGATGTGCGTCGTCAGCGGCAGGTCCTGGTCCGAGCAGAGCGCGTAGAAGCGTTCGAAGGCCTCGTCGTCGAGCGGGGGCATCCCCGGCGCGTCGGCCGCCGGGAAGTTGATCCCGCCCAGTCCGGCCGACGCGGCCCAGGCGGCCTCCTCAATGCTCGCCTCGACGTCCCAGATCGGCAGCTGGGCGAGGCCGACGAAGCGGCCCGGGGCGCTGTTGCAGAAGTCGGCGAGCCAGCGGTTGTAGATCCGGCGGCCGGCGGCGAGCAGCTCGTAGTCGGTGCTGCTGGCCCGCTGGATGTTGCCGAACAGGTTGTCGGCGTCGAACGGCAGCGGGACGAAGTTCTGGCTGCCGTGGAACAGGACCTCCGCAGCGACGCCGTCGGCGTCCATGTCGCGGACCCGCGCGGCGGGGTCGTAATGCCCCTCCGACCGCTGGTTCCACGCCATCGCCGCCGTGAGCTCGCGGCCCACGCCGCGCTTGCGCATCGCGGCGACGATCTCGTCGGGGTCGGTCGGGATGGGACCGATCTTCGCGGCGAACGCGTCGAACTCGTCGAACAGCCGCCGCTCGCAGTAGGGACGCAGGTCCTCGACCAACCGCGGTCCGACGTGCGCGTCGGCGGACACGATCAACAGCCGCTCGTCGACGGTCTGGTCCGCCGTCGCGTCGGCTTCGACGGTCACGGTCACGGTGTTCCTCCGATGCTCCGGATGTGCCCCGCCGAGCGGGGTCGGGTGTCGTTCGGCTCGTCCACGTGGTCAGCCCGCCGTCCGCATCGCGTCGACGAACCGCTGGTCGAACGCCTGGTCCAGCGCGATGGCCCGCCCGGGCGGGATCACACCGGCGTCCACGAAGTACTGCTGCATCCGCTCGAAGAACGACGTGCCGATCGCCATGTCAGTGCTGACGACAGGGGCGACCGGCCCCTGCTTGCGCAGCGCCTCGGCCGGGAGTCTCATCGCCCTCGCGAGAATGGCCGTGATCTGCGGGTCGTTCATGTAGTCGCCCTGCAAGTCCTGGGCGCCGCGCCGGATCGCCCGCAGGAACGCGGCTCCGACCCGGGTGTCGTGGTCCAGCAGCCGGCTGCCGAAGATGATCCCCGCGCCCGTGCCCTGCGCCAGCACGGCGTCCATGTCACCGAGGACGACGTGCGTCCCGGCGTTGCGCAGGTCCACCGCCGTCACCCCGAGCACGTATGCCGCGTCGACCGATCCGTTCTCCAGCGCGGTGACCGACTCGGCCAGGTCCACGTCGACAAGCTGGACGTCGTCCATGGTCAGGTTGCCTTGTTTGAGCAGCTCCGCGAGCATGAACGCCGCAGCGTCGGCCTTGCCGTTGCCGACCGCGATCCGGCGCCCCCGTAGCGAGGCGACGTCAGTGACCGGGCCGGCATTCTTCGCGACGAACGCCGAGTTCGGTCCGCCGGGCCGGGGGTTGCCGAAGGAGGCAACGAACTTCGCCTGAACGCCGTTGTGCACGCTGTTGATGAACGACGGGCTCGGCGCGGAGACGAACCCGTCCATGCGCCCGGCCGCGAGCAGCGGCATCGAGTCGACCGAGCTCTTGCTCAGCGGCGTCTGTACGTCGAGCCGTTCCGCGGCGAAGTAGCCGCGTTCCTGGGCGACGTAGAGCGGCAGCACCGTGATCGACGGGTAGAGCCCGATCACGACGGTCGCGGGTGCGTCCAGCGGCCTCGCGTCGAAGGCCGCCGCCGAGTCCCCGTCGCTGCCCGCGGGGGCACACGCCGCGACCAGACCCGCGACCAGGAACGCAAGCACGACCGCCCGGGCGCGACACCTCCGGATCCTCGCCCGCCTCTTCACGTCAGCGGTCCCACGGCAGGCAAACCCGTTGCGCGAGCCGCAGCAGCCCATTGGCGAGCACACCGAGGACCGAGATGGTGACGATCCCGATGTACATATAGCTGGGAATCCCGAGGTTCCAGGAGTTCCAGATCAGATAGCCCAGACCCGATTCGGCGGCGACGAACTCGGCACCGACGAGGGCCAGGACCGCCATTCCGGCTGCGATCCGGAGCCCGACGAAGATCTGTGGGGACGCCGCGGGCAAGACGATGTGACGGACCATGTCGATCCGGTCGAGGCCGAAGCTGCGGCCCGCCTCGATGTGCGAGGTCGGCACGGCCTCGAGCGCACCGTTGGTGTTGATGAGCACGATGAAGAACACGGTGACCGCGATCAGGGTCAGCTTGGACGCTTCGCCGATCCCGAGGATGAGCAACAGCAGCGGGAGGATCGCGAGCTTGGGCACGGTGTAGAGCGCGACGATCGTCGGCTCCAGGGCCTTACGGACCAGTCGGGCCCGGCCGATGAGCAGGCCGGCGAGGACCCCGGCGGCCGCGCCGAGGGCGTAGCCCAGCGCGATGCGCTGCGCACTCGCGCCGAGATGGGTGGCGTAGTCACCGCTGTCGAGGAGACCCCGCCAGTCCGCGAGAATCTGTGTCGGTGCGGGGAAGAAGCGGACGTCGATCCACCGGGCCGTCGCCGCGACCTGCCAGAAGGAGACCAGCAGGACAGGCACGAGGACCGCCAGTGCCGTCACCCAGCGCTTGTCGAGGCGGTTCGCCCTGGCGGGATCGAGCTCGCGGCGACCGGGCACGAGCTCGATGTCGTGTCCCCCGGACGCAGCGGCGGCCCGCCGCCCCGTGTGGGACGGGCTGCTCACGAGGTTGCCTTGTCCAGCCGGAGCTGGTCCTCGACCTGCCCGCGCACCAACGACCAGATGTACTCGTGCAGCTCGCCAAACAGCTCCTCCTTGCGAACCTGCGCGGGACTGCGCGGCCGCGGGAACGGGATCTCGATGTCGGCGATCACACGGCCCGGCCGGGCGCCCATCACGACGATCCGGTCGCCGAGCAGGATCGCCTCCTCGATGGAGTGGGTCACGAAGACGACGGTCTTGGCCTCCTCCTGGCTCAGCGCCAGCAGTTGCTCCTGCAGGAGGAGTCGCATCTGGGCGTCGAGCGCGGCGAGCGGCTCGTCCATTAGCAGCATCTCGGGATCGCAGGCGAACGCGCGTGCGATGGCGACGCGCTGCCGCATCCCGCCCGACAGCTGTGCCGGCCAGCTGTCCTCGAAGCCGACGAGCCCGACGCGGCGCAGCCACTCGCGTCCGGCGGCCGCGGCCTCGCGTTTGGACACCCCGCGGGCCCGGATCGGCAGCTCGACGTTCTGCCGCACGGTCTTCCAGGGGAAGACCGAGTAGTCCTGGAACACCACGGAGTGGGCGAGGCGACGCGGGTCGTCGTGTCGGACGACCGCTCGGCCGCTGCTCGGCCGGGCCAGCCCGGCGAGGATGCGCAGCAGCGTCGTCTTGCCGCAACCCGACGGCCCGACGAGGCAGCAGAACTGCCCGTCCGGGATCGTCAGGTCGACGTCGGCGAGCGCGACGACCTCGCCGGTCGAGCTCTGGAAGGAGCGGCTGACCCGCTCCACGGCGATCCGCGGGCGGGTGTCGTGAACCGACCCGCTCCGGCACGCCTGAGGTTCAGCAGTCGCCATTGGCCGATGTCCCTCCGCAAGAGCTCGCGGCTCATCGCCGCGAAGGTGAAACGGATGATCCGCACGGGAGCAGGGGCTCAGAGCACCCTTAACTTTCACTGATAGTTTAAGGACGCCCACCTGTCCTGTCAATTCGGTGGCGTGCCGGGTGGTCAGGTCTCGGCGATGCGCCGAGCCGCGTGCGCGAAGCGCCTGCGGGCCAGCAGCAGCAGCCGTTCGCCGACCGCCATGTCGGCCTGGCCTGCGCAGGCGCGGGCAAAGGTGCCTTCCAGGATGATTCCCATCTTGAAGCAGTACAGGACCTCGTACCAACGCAGCGATCCGAGGTCGCGACCGGTCAGCGCGCGGTAGTGCGCGACCAGCTCGGCGGCCGTCGGAAACCCGCACCAGGGCTCGATGCCGATCGCCCCGCGCCACGCACCCGCCGGCGGCGGCCACGTGACGAGCAGCCCGGCAAGGTCCAGCAGCGGGTCACCGATCGTGGCCAGTTCCCAGTCGACGATAGCGGCGACCGCGGGCCGGTCGTGCGCGACCAGCACGTTCGCCAGGTGGTAGTCGCCGTGGACCAGACCGGGCCGGAAGTCTGCGGGACGGTGCGCCTCGAGCCAGGCACCGATGTCGTCGAGCTCCGCGACGTCGGGGCCGGGATAGCCGTCGAGCGCGAGGTAGCCGTCCAGTTGGGCCCGCCAGCGGGTGACCTGCCGTTCGAGGTAGCCGTCGACCCGACCCAGATCGCCGAGGCCCACGGCCAGGTGGTCGACCTGGCCGAGCGCGGCGATCCCCTCGACGATCGCGAGGCCGAGCCGGCGGCGCCAGTCCGGCGACGCGACGTAACGCTCGGGCAGATCGGTGGTCGGGTTCGCCCCGTCGACCGGCTCCATCAGGTAGAAGGCGGCCCCCAGCACAGCCTCGTCCGGGCAAGCGGCGACCAGCCGGGCGTGCGGCACGTCGGTCGAGGCGAGCGCGGCGAGCACGCGCGCCTCCCGCCGCATCGTCTCGTCGCTGTTGTGGCGCTTGTGCAACGGCGGCCGGCGAAGCACGTAGCGGCTCCCGCCCCGGTCGAACCGGACGAGGATGTTCTGCGTCCCGCCGCCCAGCAGCACCCCACCGGCGATCGGCCCCGGCGGGAGCCCGACGTCGTCCATCCAGGCGCCCAGTCGGCCGACGTCGACGCCGGGCAGCACCTCAGGCGGTGGCATGGGCGTACCCCCCGTCGATCTTGAGGACCGCCCCGGTGGTGAAGCTCGACGCGTCGCTGGCCAGGTACACAGCGGCGCCGGCGATCTCCTCCGGGCGGCCGCCACGGCGCAGCGGGATCCCCTGCGCCTTGCGCTCGAAGCCGTCCATGTCCCAGGCCTTCGACACGTCGGTCAGGAATGGCCCAGGCATGATGACGTTGGCCCGCACTGACGGCCCGAACGTGTGCGCGAGCCCGACGGTCATCGCGTTCAGCCCCGCCTTGGCCGCGGCGTAGGGCACCTCGTTCGGCTGCGGCTGGATCGCCGCGACGCTGCCGATGTTGATGATCGACCCGCCGCCAGCGGCAGCCATCTTGGTGCCGAACAGGGCCGACAACCGAAAGGCGCCCTTGAGGTTCACCGCGAGCACCTTGTCGAAGAGCTCCTCGGTCACCGCGTCCAGCGACGGGTAGAGCGGCGACATCCCGGCGTTGTTGACCAGGATCTCGATGTGGCCGAACGTGTCGAACGCCCAGTCGGCGAGCCGGTCGCAGTCCGGCCAGCGTCCGGCGTGGAAGGCGAACCCCCGCACGTCCCGTCCGGTCACGGCTGCGATCCGGGCGGCGACCGCGTCGCAGGCGTCGCCCTTGCGGCTGGCGACGACGACGTCGGCGCCGTGGACAGCCAGCGCATGCGCCATGACCTGTCCCAGCCCGCGGCTGCCACCGGTCACGACGGCGACCTTGCCGGCGAGCGAGAACCGGGAGTCCGAGGGAGGAATCGTGATCACGACGCGTTCCAACCGTTGGGGAGGGCGGGAGCCAGCTTCCGTAGGGCCGCCTCGCGACGGGTGGGCAGGTGTCCGCTCGGGAAGAGCGTGTCGACCGGCCGGTACTCGGCAAGCACGTCGCGCGCAATGGTTACGCGGTGCACCTCCGAGGGCCCGTCGGCGAGCGCGAGCATCTCCGCGTCGACCATCATCTCGACGAAGTTCATCTCGTTCGACACTCCCAGCGCACCGTGCAGATGCAGCGTCCGGCGGGCGACGTCGCCGAGCACGGCCGGCATCGCGACCTTGACCGCCGCGATGTCGCGGCGCACCTTCCGGTAGTCATTGTGCTTGTCGATCAGCCAGGCCGTGCGCATGACCAGAAGCCGGAACTGCTCGATCTGAATCCAGCTCTCGGCGATCTGCTCCTGGACGACCCCAAGCGACGCGAGCGGCCCGGTCCGAACCTCACGCGACAGGGCGCGCTCGCACATCGCGTCGAACGTCTTGCGGGCCCGGCCGATCGTGCGCATCGCGTGGTGCACCCGGCCGCCGCCGAGCCGGGTCTGGGCGATGACGAACGCCTGGCCGCGCTCGCCGAGCAGGTGGTCGGCCGGTACGCGCACGTCGTCGTAGCGGACGTAGCCATGGCTGCCGTGGCCGGGCGGCTCGTGGCCGAGACCGACGTTGCGCAGGATCTCCACGCCCGGGGTGTCGGCAGGCACGATGAACATGCTCATGCTGCGGTGCGGCGCCGCGTCGGGTTCGGTGACTGCCATGACCAGGAAGAACGCGGCGTAGCGGGCGTTGGTGGAGAACCACTTCTCGCCGTTGAGGACCCAGTGGTCGCCGTCGAGGTGAGCGGTGGCGCGCAGCAGCGTCGGGTCGGCACCCGCCTGCGGCTCGGTCATCGAGTAGCACGAGCAGATCCGGCCGGCGAGCAGCGGTTCGAGGTACCGCTGCTTCTGCTCGGCGGTTCCGAATCGGGCCAGGATCTCAGCGTTGCCCGAGTCGGGCGCCTGGCAGCCGAACACCGAGGGGGCCCACCGCGACCGGCCGAGGATCTCGTTGAGCAGACCGAGCTCGACCTGTCCGTAGCCGGGTCCGCCCAACTCCGGCCCGAGGTGCACGGCCCACAGACCGCGCTCCCGCACCGCGTCCCGCAACGGTGCGACGATCGAGTTCGCGACCTCGTCGGACTTGTCATACGGATTGCCCAGGGCGACGTCGAGCGGCTCCACCTCGTCCCGGACGAACTCCTCGACCCAGCGCAGCTGCTCGGCGTACGTGGGGTCCACCTCGAAGTCCCAAGCCATGGAGAGGAGCTTCGGCCACTTGACTTAACAAGTCAAGTGGCCGGCGGTGCGTCCGGCGTCAACTAGCAGCGTTGGTAATATCCGCGAGGTGGTGACCCGAGGTCGACCCAAGACGCCCCTGCTCTCCCGGGAACGCATCGTCGAGGCAGCTCTGCGGATCGTCGACGACGAGGGCCTCGACGCGCTGACGACCCGCCGCCTCGCGACCGACCTCGGCGTCAAGGGGGCGTCCCTCTACAACCACTTCCGGGACAAGGAGGAGATCGTCGTCGCGGTCGCTGAGTACGCCCTCACCCGGGTTCCACGGCGGATGCTCGGCGACGACGTCAGCCCCGAGCAGCTGCTGCTGTGGGGCGTCGTCGGGCTGCGCGACGCCCTGCTCGCCAACCCGAACCTCGTCCCGGTCCTGGTCCGGCAGCGCACCGTGGGCAACGGCGACCGCGAGGCCGTCACAGCCCGCCTCATCGAGGGCGGCATCCCGGCGGAGGACGTCATGCTCCTCCACGAGTCCCTCGAACGGTGGGCGATCGGCAACGCGGTGCGGGAGTCCACGCCCATCGAGCCGACCGGGCCCGACGGGGACGCCGACCGGTTCCCGCACCTCACGGCCGCGGTCCGTACCCAGCGCGCGACCCCCCACGAGATGTTCGAGAACGTGGCCCGCGGAATCATCCGCTCGATCCTCGACCGCGGCGACGACCTCCGACCGCACGAGGCCGAGCGGCGCGCCCGCGCCTGATCCTCACGGGACCAGCACGATCCTGCCCGCCGCACGACGGTTCAGCAGCTCGTCGAACACGGCGCCGGCGTCGTCGAGGGGACGCCGCTCGGGGGCGACCGGACGGAGCTCTCCGCGCTCGACGGCCGCGACCACCTCGCCGACCAGGGCCCGATTCGCGTCCGGCTGGCGCCCGACCCAGCTCCCCCACTCCACGCCGACGACCGTCCTGTTTCGCAGCAGGACCAGGTTGAGCGGGATCGTCGGGATCCCCCCGGGAAACCCCACCACGAGGAACCGGCCACCGAACGCCAGTGCCCGCAGCGCGGCCTCCGCCACGTCGCCGCCCGCCACGTCGTAGACCACGTCGGGCCCGTCGCCGCCGGTCAGCTCGCGGGCCCGGGCCTTGGTGTCCTCGGTCAGCGGGTCGATCACCGCCTCGGCCCCGGCGTCCTGGGCCAGCCGCCGCTTGTCCGCCGACGACGCGACGGCGACGACCCGGGCCCCGGCTGCCCGGGCCACGTCGACCGCGGCCAGCCCGACACCGCCCCCGGCTCCGGTCACCAGCACCCACTCCCCGGGGCCCACCACGGTCCGGTGCTTCATGGCGAACCAAGCCGTCCCGTAGGCCTGCAGGAACGACGCCCCGCGGGCGAAGTCGAGCCCGTCGGGCAGCGACACGACCTGGCCGGCCGGCGTGACCACGTACTCGGCGAACGCCCCGCTCCCGACGGCCGCGAAGACCCGGTCACCGGGTCGACATCCGGTGACGCCGGGACCGACGGCGTCGACGACGCCCGCCGCCTCGCCGCCCGGGACGTACGGGGGCCGCCGGCGGACCTGGTAGCGGCCGGCGACCTGCAATGCCGCGGCGAAGCTGGCGCCGGCCGCCCGGACGGAGATCCGCACCTCCCCCGGCCCCGGGACCGGAACCGGACCCTCCTCGACGGCCAGCTTCCCGACCGGCCCCAGCTCGTGACACACCACGGATCGCATGTCCGCAGCGTAGGACACATAAATGAACGCAGATAGTTTTTTGTTGCTAGGATCGCCCCGCCGTACCCCCGATCGCCCGGCGCGACCGCCGCCGGACCAGGAGCCCCTGTGATCTCGCAACCGTTCTTCCACGTCGGTCTGGCCGTGCCCGACCTGGAGGCGGCGATGGCCGCCCTCGGCGCCACCGGCGTGCGCTGGCGAGGCGTCATGGAGTACCCGTTGTGCGTCCTGCACGGCGGCGCCAGCTCCACGGTCGACCTGCGTTCGGTGTACTCGTCGGGCCCCGGCCCGGCGATCGAGCTCTACTCCGGCGGAGCGGAGACACCGCTGGCGGCGCCCGTTGCCGGGTCATGGTTCCACCATGTCGGGATGTGGGCCGACGACCTCGCCGCCGACGTCGCAGGCCTGCAGGCCGAGGGCTTCGAGCTCGCCGCCACCGTCGCCGACGCCGACGGCCGGCCGAGCCGGTTCGCGCTGCACCGGACGCCCTTCGGCTTCTACCTCGAGCTCGTCGACCCGCGCTGGGCCGGCCGGGTGCTCGCCGACCTGCTCCCCGGCGAACCGGGATGAACGCCCTGTTCGACCTGACCGGCCGCACCGCCGTCGTGACCGGCGGCAGCCGCGGGATCGGCTTCATGATCGTCCGCGGCCTGCTCACCGCGGGAGCGAAGGTGATCCTCAGCTCCCGCAAGGCCGACGCCTGCGCCGGAGCCGTGCGTGAGCTCTCGTCGCTCGGCCCGGTGAGTGCGCTGCCCGCCGACGTCTCGACCGAGACTGGCTGCCGGTCGCTGGCCGAGCAGGTCCGGGCCCGGACGGAGGCCGTGCACATCCTCGTCAACAACGCCGGTGCGACGTGGGGCGCGCCGCTCACCGAGTTCCCGAGCGACGCCTGGGACAAGGTGCTCGACCTCAACCTGAAGTCCCCGTTCCACCTGACCCGGGCGTTCCTGCCGATGCTGGAGCGCAGCGCGCGCCCCGATGACCCGGCACGCGTGCTCAACGTCGGCTCGATCGACGGCCTGCGCGTGCCGCACGGCCCCAACTACGCGTACTCGGCGAGCAAGGCGGGCCTGCACCAGCTGACCCGGGTGCTGGCGGCCGAGCTGGGCCCGCGCGGGATCACGGTCAATGCCGTGGCCCCAGGTCCGTTCCCGTCGAAGATGATGGCCGCCACGCTCGACGCCCACGGCGCGGAGATCGCCGCCATGTCGCCGCTCGGACGGATCGGGCGGGCGGACGACATGGCCGGTGCCGCCGTCTACCTCACCTCGCGCGCGAGCGCCTACGTGACCGGGGCGGTGATCCCCATCGACGGCGGGATCGCCACCACGGCCTGATCGGCCGGAGGACCGATGACCACATCCACGCTGCTGCTGTCGCGGCGGGACCTCGAGTTCCAGCTCTACGACTGGCTCGACGCCGCGTCGTTCACGGATCGGGAACGCTTCTCCGCGCACTCGCGCGAGACCTTCGACGCCGTCCTGGACCTGTGCGCGCAGCTCGCCGCCGAGCGGTTCGCCCCGCACAACAAGCTCAACGACACACACGAGCCACAGCTCGTCGACGGCCGGGTCCGGATGATCCCCGAGGTCAAGGCCGCGCTCGACGCCGTCGCGGCGGCGGGCGTCCTCGGCGGCGCGATGGACGAACGGGCCGGCGGCCTGCAGCTGCCCCACCTCGTGCAGACCGCGGCGTCCGCCTGGTTCCAGGCGGCCAACATCGGCAGCTGGGCCTACGCGTTCCTCACCGTCGCGAACGCGAACCTGCTGCTCGCCCACGGGTCGCCGGACCAGGTCGAGCGGTTCGTCCGCCCCATGCTGCAGGGCCGCTTCCACGGCACGATGTGCCTGTCCGAACCGCAGGCTGGATCATCGCTGGCCGACATCTCGACCCGCGCCGAGCCCCGGGCCGACGGCACGTACCGGCTGACCGGCAGCAAGATGTGGATCTCGGCCGGTGAGCACGAGTTGGGCGAGAACATCGTCCACCTCGTGCTGGCGCGGATCGCCGGCGCACCGGCCGGCGTCCGGGGCCTCTCGCTGTTCGTCGTACCGCGGTCCCTCGTCGACGACCGCGGCGTCGTCGGCGAACGCAATGACGTGGCACTGGTCGGCCTCAACCACAAGATGGGCTTCCGCGGCACGACCAACGCGCTGCTCAACTTCGGCGAGGGTGTCTTCACCCCGGGCGGCGAACCCGGGGCGGTCGGCCACCTCGTCGGGGAGCCGCACCAGGGGCTCGCCGCGATGTTCCACATGATGAACGAGGCGCGGATCGGTGTCGGTGCCGGTGCCGCGGCCCTCGGGTACACCGGGTACCTCAAGTCGCTGGACTACGCCCGCACGCGAACCCAGGGCCGCCTGCCCGGCGCCAAGGACCCGGCCACCCCGCAGGCCCGCCTGGTCGACCACGCCGACGTCCGGCGGATGCTGCTGGCGCAGAAGTCCTACGTCGAGGGCGCCCTCGGCCTCGTCCTCTACTGTGGACGACTGCTCGACGAGCAGCGCACCGCTCCCGCGGCCGCCGACCGCGCGCAGGCGACGTCTCTGCTGGAGATCCTCACCCCGATCGCGAAGAGCTGGCCGTCGCAGTGGTGCCTGGCCGCCAACGACCTCGCGATCCAGGTCCACGGCGGCTACGGCTACACGCGCGAGTACGACGTCGAGCAGCACTACCGCGACAACCGGCTCAACCCGATCCACGAGGGCACCCACGGCATCCAGGGCCTGGACCTGCTGGGGCGCAAGGTCGTCATGGACGACGGGGCGGCGCTCGCCGAGCTGGGACGGACGATCCGCGCGACCATCGCCCGAGCGACGGATGGGGAGGCCGCCGAGCTCGCCGCCCGACTCGACGAGAGCCTGACCCGGCTGCTGGCCGTCACCCGCACCATCCACGCCGCCGATACCGACGCGGCGACCCGGTTCGCGAACTCCTCGCTGTACCTCGACGCCGCCGGGCACGTCGTGCTGGCCTGGATCTGGCTGGAGCAGTTCCTCGCCACGGGCGGCGCCGAGGACCCGTTCCGTCGCGGCAAGCGCCTCGCGGCCCGGTACTTCTTCCGCTACGAGCTCCCCCGCACAGGGCCGTGGTTCGACCTGCTCGCCCGGCTCGACCGCACCACCGTCGATGCCGACCCGGCGTGCTTGTAAGCAGACCAGTGCCCCGGACGGTGGCCCGTCCGGGGCACAGC
Source organism: Pseudonocardia sp. SCN 73-27 (assembly GCA_001725415.1). GTDB lineage: Bacteria > Actinomycetota > Actinomycetes > Mycobacteriales > Pseudonocardiaceae > Pseudonocardia. Next base: position 29,534 of record MEGH01000034.1, on the reverse strand, counting down.
GCCGTCAGGCGGCGTCGTGGATCGCCCCGACGAACCGCTGGTCGAACACCTGCTCGACCGGCACGGACTGGCCGTTCGCCAGGACGCCCCGGGCGAGGAAGAACCGCTGGAGCCGCTCGAAGAACGACGGGCTGATCACCAGGTCGGTGCTGAAGACCGGGGCCACCGCGGCCTGCTTGACCAGCGCGTCCTGGGGCAGTTTCAGCGCCTTGCCCATGATCATCAGGATCTGCTGGTCGTGGACGTAGTCACCCTGGAGGTCCTCCGCGCCGCGCTGGATCGCCCGCAGGAACGCGACGCCGACCCTGTTGTCGGCGCCGAGGAGGCGCGAGCCGTAGACGATGCCGGCGCCGGTGCCCTGTGCGAGCACCGCGTCCATGTCGCCGACGAGGACGTGCGTCCGGGCGGCCTCGAGGTCGCGCGCGGTCACGCCCAGAACATAGGCCACGTCGACCGAGCCGTTCGACAGCGCGACAACGCCGTCGGGCATGGTCAGGTCGACGACCGTGACGTCGTCGAGCGTGAGGCCGCCCTGCCCGAGGATCTCCGACAGCAGGAACGAGCCGACCCCGACCTTGCCCCCGACGACGGAGACCTTCCGCCCCTTGAGCGAGGCGACATCGGTGACCGGGCCTCCTCTGAGCGCGACGAAGGCCGAGTTCGCCCCACCGGGGCGCGGGTTGCCGAACGAGGCGACGTACTTCGCCTCGACGCCGTTACGGACGTTGTTGATGTAGCCGGCGCCGGGCGCCGCGACGAACGCGTCGATGCGGCCGGTGGCCAGCAGCGGTACGGCGTCGACCGAGCTCGTGATCGGCGGCATCTCGACCCGGAGGTTCTCGGCGGCGAAGTAGCCGCGTTCCTGGGCGACGTACATCGACAACGCCGTGATCGACGGGTTCACCCCGATCGTGACCGTCGCCGGGGAGTCGAGCGGGGCGGCATCGACGGCCGCGCCGGGCGCCTGCCCGTCGCCATTGGCGGCGCCGCCGGACCCGCACGCGGCGAGGAGGGCGGCCGCGCACGCGGCGACGAGCGCCCGGGACCACACAGGAGCCAGCTTCATCGGAGCCTCGTTTCGGTCGGAAGGGCAGCGACCGCCGCGGCGGTTCCGGCGGCCGGAGAAGTCCGGTGCGTGAGCCCCCACCGCACCCAGCCGGCAGCCCGACCCGGGGTGCCGGGCGCCGCCCCGACGATCTCGACGTCAGCACGCGTCCGATGCGCTCCCCGCATCCCGCTCCCGGCGCGCGACCGGGCGGTCGATCCCGTCCGGTCGGTGACTAGCGGCGATAGTTAACAGCCGCCGTGCGTGGGTGTCAATCGTCCGCGACGGGGTTGACAGGCCTGTCGACCGACCCACAAGCTATCAGCGATAATTTTGGGGATCGTCGCCTCCCTCCCCGCGGCATCGATCCTCACCTCGGCACTCGCACCAGACACGAGGTGGCGCCGTGACACGGTCGAGGATGAGCTGCGCGACCTGTGCCCCTGCCTACTGCGAGCGGCTGCGATCGGTACCGGTGCGCAACCAGGCCGACGTCGGCTACGTCGTCACCCGGTGCGGAGTTGCCCGCGCCGTGCCGTGCGACTCGCAGACCTACTCGGCGGCCTTCGACCCGGGCTTCGGGTCGAGCGGGATGATCCTGGACCCGCGGCCGCCGTCGGTCGACGCGATCATGGCGCCGGGCCACCCCGAGTGCCATGGCCGGCGGGCCCACCCGCTCCGGTCGTCGGCGGCTTCAGGCCGGCGAAGTCCGAGGCGCGGGAGACTGATCCCGGCATCCTCGAACGCACGGTCCGGTCCGCCTGATCCATGTCGACGACGATGACGGCCGTCCCGGTCGGGACAACCCGATCTCCGCTGCTCTCGCCGGTCACCAGCACGGACCTCCCACGGAAGACCGTTTCCCGCGACACCCTCAACTCCAGACGGCGAGTCGCGGAGGGGTTGGCCGCCCTCGGCAACCCAGCTATATTAACAGTGCCAGTTTTAGTGGTCGCCGGTCACCCGGGCCTCGCCCGCCACCTCGCGGCCCACTCCCCCCGGCGCGTCGAAGGAGATGCATGGTGAGCGATGTACGGGCGCGTGCGGACCAGGACCTGCTTCACTCGCTGACGATCGGTGATGTTCTTCGACAGAACGCGCGCAGCCATCCCGGCACGATCGCCGTCGTCGACGACAACGTGTCCCTCACCTACCCGCAGCTCGACGAGCGCGTCAACCGGCTCGCGAACGTCCTGCGCGGCCATGGCGTCGGGACCGGCGATCGAGTGCTGTGGCTCGGCCAGAACTCCTCGCGCCTCTACGAGACGATCCTGGCCGTCTCGAAGATCGGCGCGGTGGCGTGTCCCGCGAGCTGGCAGATGGAGCCCGACGAACTCGCCTTCATCATCGACGACGCCGAGCCCCGCGTCGCCCTGTGGCAGGAGGCGGAGATCGGGGAGAAGGTCGCCGCCGTCCGTGCCGGCTACCCGAGAGACCTCGTCTGGATCCAGCACGACGGTGTCGGAGCCGGCTCCTACGAGGGCGCGCTCGCCGCGGCGGCCGCCGACGACCTCGAGGAGTTCGTCGACAAGGACGCGCCGCTTCTGCTGATGTACACGTCGGCCTTCGACGGCCGGCCCAACGGCGCGCTGATCAGCGGGCTCGGGATGATCCTGCACAGCCTGGTCGTCGCCATGCAGGGAGTTGTCGACGAGAGATACGTCTACCTCAACTGCGGTCCGATGTACCGGCTCGGCGTGCTGTGGAGCACCGTCGCCACGCTGCTGACCGGCGGCACGAACGTCTTCGTCCCTCGCGCGGACGCGACGCTGATCTGTGAGGCGATCCAGCGACACCGCTGCACCGCGGCCTTGTTGCTCGAGCCGACGTTCAGCGAGGTCGTCGCCACGGGCAAGGCTGGCGGCTACGACCTCTCGTCGTTCCGGTCCCCTCCCGGCAATCCGTCCTGGAACGCGATGACCGCCCCGGATCCCGCCTACCGTCCGGGGAGTAGCTCGCTCTACGGCCAGACCGAGGTCACCGGGCTGATCACGGCTGCCGCCGTCGGCGTCGCCGGTGCCCACGGCCGGGCGATCCCGGTCGCGCAGCTGCGGATCGTCGACGACTCGGGCGTGGAGGTCGGGCCCGGCGAGGTCGGCGAGATCATCGCGCGCGGTCCGACCGTGATGATCGGCTACTTCCGGCGTCCCGAGCTCAACGCGCACCGCCAGCGCGACGCCTGGCACCACACGAACGACCTGGGGCGCCGCGAGGCCGACGGTTCGATCACGTTCCTCGGTTCGAAGGGGCGGATCATCAAGTCCGGCATCGAGAACCTGTACCCGGCAGAGATCGAGGCCGTGCTGCGCCGCCACCCCGGAGTCGCCGACGCCGCGGTTATCGGGGTGCCGGACGCCGGGTCCGGCGGCCAGGTCGTCAAGGCGATCGTCGTCGCCGCCGGCCCCGCGCCGACGGGCGAGGAGCTGGTCGACCACTGCGCCACACTGCTCGCGCGGTACAAGGTCCCGCGCGACGTGGTCTTCGTCGCCGACCTGCCGCGCACCGGGTCGGCGATCGACTACGACGTCCTCGACCGGGCTCACGGTGGCGGCGGCTACCCGGGCTCGCCGTTGTTCGCCAAGCTGACCGGGCTCTGACGTCAGCCGGGGCCCTGCTGCTCGCCTGAACGTGAGGGCGCCTGACAGGCGGTAGATTGAGCGAGGTGATTCCGCCGCGGCTGCGTACCGCCGACCTGGCACGCCACCTCCGGCACGTGGCGCTCGACCTCTACGAGCGCGACGGGTTCGACGCGGTGACGGCCGACGTCCTGGCGAACGAGTCGGGCGTGAACCGGCGCAGCCTGTTCCGCTACTTCAGCACGCTGGACGACGTGGTCTTCTCCGACCACCACATCGAGATTCAGCCGCAGGTGCAGCAGCGGCTCGCCGACGCCGCCGGGACGGTCCCGACGGTCGCGGCGGCCCTCGTCCCGGTCCTCGAGTGCTTTGCGGTCGACGAGGATTTCGTGCGCAGGCGGCAGCGGATCGTCTCCTGCTCGACCGTCCTGCACGACCGTGAGCAGCTCTGGTTCGGTCTCTACCGGACATCGGTCGCGGAGCGCCTGCGGGAGGTCGCCACCTCGACGATCGAGCGGGCGATGGCGGCCGTCGTCGCGGCGGCACTCGTCGCCGCGCTCGGCGAGGTCCTCGACGCCTGGTACCAGGACGAGTCGGTGGATGCCCTCGCGTTTTTCAGGCAGCTGACGGCCCTGATCTCGTCGATCGAGGAGCGTTCCACCAGCGGGCGTGACGGGCCTGGCCACCAGCACCTACGAGTCGAGCAGGCGCTCCAGCCACGCCTCGCGGGCCGCGAGGCAGGCCGCGGCGAGCGGTGAGTCCGGCATGATGTCGTAGAAGCCGTGGAAGGCGCCACCCCACACATGCAGCTCGCAGACGCCGCCCGCCGCCCAGATCGCGTTCGCGTAGGCAACGTCCTCGTCCCGGAACACCTCCGCGGCACCCACGTCGATGTAGGTCGGGGGAAGCCCGCTCAGGTCGGTGGCCCGGGCAGGGGCGGAATACGGCGAGACGTCCGGCGTCCCACGCCGGCCGTTCAGTACGGCGTCCCACGCGGTGATGTTGCTGGTGCGGTCCCACACACCGACCCCGTCGTACTGCCGGGACGAGAACGTTTCGTTGCGATCGTCGATCATGGGGCACTGCAGGAGCTGACCGGCGAGCCCAGGACCGTTGCGGTCTCTCGCGAGCAGCACCGTGCCGGCGGCCAATCCACCGCCGCCGCTGCCACCGAATACCAGCAGCTTCTCCGGATCGATTCCCAGCTCCTCGGCGTGATCCGCCATCCAGACAAGGCCTGCGTAGCAGTCCTCGACCGGAGTGGGCGCCGGGTGCTCCGGCGCCAGCCGGAACTCGACGGTGACGCACACGGCATCGAACTTCATCGCCCAGTCGACGAGCGGGTAGGCGGCCGCGAAGCGGTCACACATGACCATGCCGCCGCCGTGGATGTTGTAGATACCGGGGCCCGGCGCCGAGTGATCCTCCCGGGCGATCACGGAGACCACGATGTCCGCTCCGCCGTAACCCTTGATCGTATGATCCACACAGGTCACCGGCCTGCCGTCGATCTGTTCGTCGATCGTCGGCATCTTGATCGCCCGGAAGTGCTCCAGCCGGTCCGGGGTCATCTGCACGGGCACGAACCCTTCGAGTGCCGGCAGCAGTGCCGCCAGCTTCCGGTCGAAGGTCGGATGGGTGTTGGTCACGACGGCTCCTTGAACTCCACGATGAGCAGACCGCGCAGGGTGGCACCTGCGCTCGCCTCGACGTAGGGTGTCACTGAGTGACACCACGGGCAAGCTCCTCCGAGGTATCTTGTCCTGTCAAGTGTGCGTCCCTGGGTGAGGAGCAACAAGATGGTCTGCGAGGACGACGTCGTCGGGTGAGCCCACGTGCGGCCCCTCCCTCTCGTCAGCAACCGAGCCGTGGGACGGGCCGTTCCGTTGACCCCTCCCCCCTCTGGCAGGCCGCATCGCCCTGCTTCGACTCGAGGTACGTCTCATGTCCAATTCCTTCATCGTCTGCACCGGGCTGTCCTTCTCCTGGCCGGACGACACCCCGGTCTTCGACCGCCTGTCCTTCACCGTCCCCGGCGGCCGCACCGGGCTCGTCGCGCCGAACGGTTCCGGGAAGTCGACGCTGCTCAAGCTGATCGCAGGTGTGCTGCGCCCGAGTGCCGGCACCGTGGTCGTCGACGGCAGCCTCGGGTACCTGCCGCAAGAACTGCCGCTGACAGCCGACCGCAGTGTCGCCGAGGTACTGGGAATCGCCGAGGTGCGTCGCGCCCTTGCTGCCGTCGAGTCCGGGGACGCCTCCGAGGAGCACTTCACCGTCATCGGTTCCGATTGGGACATAGAGGATCGCACCCGCGCACAGCTCGATCGGCTGGGCATCGGCGACCTGGCCCTCGACCGGTCGCTGAGCTCGCTGAGTGGCGGGCAGGTCGTCACGCTCGGGCTGGCAGCGCAGGTACTCGCACGGCCGGATGTGTTGTTGCTCGACGAGCCGACCAACAACCTCGACGGTGCGGCCAGACAGCGCCTCTACTCCATCCTCGACAACTGGCCGGGATGCCTGCTCGTCGTCAGCCACGATCGGGCGCTGCTCGACCGGCTGGACCGGATCGCCGAGCTGAGGGACTCCGAGATCCGGTTCCACGGAGGGAACTTCACAGCCTATGAGGAGGCCGTGAAGGCCGACAGGGACGCCACCGAGCGGAAGATCCGGCAGGCCGAGCAGGAGGTCAAACGGGAGAAACGGGAGATGCAGAAGGCCCGAGAGCGTGCGGCACGGCGCCAGTCGAACGCCACGCGGAACCTGGACAACGCCGGACTCCCGAAGATCTTCGCCGGCACCATGAAGCGCAGCGCCCAGGAATCCGCGGGGAAGGCCGATAACACCCACGCCGCCCGGGTCAGCGCGGCGAAGGCCCGTCTGGACGAGGTCGAGCTGGCGCAGCTCGACGACCAGCGGATCTCTCTGACCCTCCCGCAGACCACGGTCCCGGCGGGCCGGACACTTTTCCGCGGCGACGGCCTGCGGATGCGGCGCGGACACCAGGAGCTGTTCGGTGCCGAGGGGGTCGACCTCGACATCCGCGGGCCGCGACGGATTGCGCTCACCGGCGCCAACGGGGTGGGCAAGTCCACGCTTCTCCGGATCGTGCACGGAGATCTGGAACCCGACGCCGGACGAATCCTCCGCGCCGCCGGTCGGAGCGCCTACCTCTCGCAGCGATTGGATCTACTCGACGACGGCCGCACAGTGGCTGAGAATCTTGCCGACGCCGCCCCCGGAATGCCGGAGTCGGATCGGATGAACCTGCTCGCGCGCTTCCTGTTTCGCGGACCACGCGTCAAACTGCCGATCGGCGCGTTGTCCGGCGGGGAACGGCTACGCGCCACCCTCGCGTGCATCCTCTTCGCCGAGCCCGCTCCGCAGCTGCTCCTGCTCGACGAACCGACCAACAACCTCGATCTGGTCAGTGCCGGGCAGCTCGAGTCTGCGTTGAACGAATTTCGCGGCGGTGTCGTCGTCGTGAGCCACGATCAACGGTTCCTGGACGCTATCGAAATTGACGGTACGTTGCTGCTCGACGGCGGCCAACTCACCGAAGTGGCGGACCCGCAGACCTCGGCGGGCGTGGCGCATTGACGACGAGGGGTTGGGCTTGAGCGTTCGCGGCGGGGCACGACGAGCGTGCCATGCCCATCCGTCCCCAGCCCGGAGTACCTGCGGTGCTCATGGAAGCGGTCGAAGACTGCAACCAGCCGAGCGGCAGGGTTGTTCGCGATGGACAACGCCAATTTCCGTCCCCTTCGCGTCCCCTCGCCGCCGATCGACGATCGGAGGCAGAGCGTTTCCGCTGGTAAGGGTGGGCCCCCGGGGGATCGAACCCCGAACCCGCGGATTAAAAGATCAGTCGTTCAGCTCCACCAGCGTGTGTCCGCTGCTCAGGGTGCTGCCAGGTGTGGCTGTCGAGTATTCGGTTGCTCCGTCGGCCCGCTGTTCACTGACAGAGCCATTGTCAGCAGCCATCTGCGGCGGACCTCCCGCGGTCAGCCGGGGCGGCCGTCGAGGCCGCTCCTGTTGCGGCGGCACGGTCGGATGTCCGTGCCGTTCGTACTGGCGGACGAACCGCGAAGAAACGTGGCTCGGGCTGGCGCCCGCTGCCCGGCAAGGTCGACGTGGTCTTCGAGTCGATCGGCGAAGCCACCTGGGCCCACTCGATGCGCTCGGCCCGCCCAGGGGGGCGTGATCTGCTGCGGTGCCACAAGCGGATCCGCCCCGTCAGCCGACCTCCAACTGCTCTTGTTCCTGCAGATCCGGGGTCGAGGGTTCCATCATGGGCACCCGCGTTGACCGAGCCGGCATCTCCTCCGAGATCGAGCTCGAGCTTCCCGTGGAGAAGGCCCCGGACGGCTTCCGTGCAACAAAGAACGGAGATGTGGCCGGGAAGATCGTTTTCAGTCGCTGACATCGGCCTCGCTCGCGGTCCGGTTGACAGCCGGTCCGCTTTGCCCGCTGCGTAGCGGCATGGGCTTGCTGCAAGGAACATGCCACCCTCGCGGAATGTTCGCGACACCCTCCCGTGAAGGCTGCTCGACCGTCGCTTGCCACTCGGACGATCTCTCCACCTGGTTGCGGGCTGCATCGTCGGATTGGCTTCATCTCACCCACGACCACGCAGACCATAGGTTCACGGCGTGGCAGGGCAGCCGGCCTGGCGCAGTCGCGGCAGGACGACCTCAGCGAACTGCGAGAGGAACCGCTCCTGGTCGTGACCGGGGCCGTGGAACACCAGGTGGTTCTGCCCCGCGTCGACGTAGGGCCGGATCTACGCCAGCGCCTCGTCGGGCGTGGACGCGACGATCCACCGCTTGGCGACCTGCTCGATCGGCAGCTCGTCGGCCAGGCGCTCCATCTCCGAGGCGGAGTCCACGGTGTGCTTCTGCTCGGCCGACAGCGACAGCGGCGCCCAGAACCGGCAGTTCTCCAGCGCCTGGTCGGCGTCGCGGTCGTAGGACATCTTGATCTCGATCATGCGGTCGACGTCGACGTCGACGTCGCCGGCGTCGCGTTCCGCGGCGGCGGCACCTTCCTGCGCGGCCGGGATCAGCTTGTCGGTGTAGAGGTCCATGCCCTTGCCGGAGGTGCAGATGAACCCGTCGCCCGCCCGGCCCGCGTACTTGGCCACGACCGGCCCACCGGCGGCGATCTACACCGGCACCGGATCCTTCGGCCGGTCGTAGATCTGGGCGTCGACCAGGGTGTAGAAGTCGCCCTCGACCGAGACCGGCTCCTCGGTCCACAGTGCCCGGATGAGGCGGACCGCCTCGCGGAGGCGGGCGAAGCGCTCCTTGAACTCCGGCCACTCGCGGCCGGACACGGCGATCTCGTTGAGCGCCTCCCCCGTGCCGACGCCGAGCGTGACCCGGCCGTCGAACGTCAGCGCCATCGACGCGAATGCCTGCGCGACGACGGCCGGGTTGTAGCGGAACGTCGGGGTAAGGCCGCTGGTGTCGATCTGGACCCGCTGTGTCCGCTCCCCCATCGCCGCCATCCAGGTCAGCGCGAACGGGGCATGCCGTTGTGCCGCCACGGCCGTTGTGCCGCCACGGCAGGAAGTGGTCGGAGGTCCAGACGCTGTCGAGGCCGACCTCCTCCGCCCGGACGGCGTACTCGACCAGGTCTCGCGGCCCGAGCTGCTCCGCCGACGCCTTGTGGTCGATCTTCAGGCCCACGAGCCCGTCCCCTCACCGTCGCCGGGCTCACCCGCAGCTCGGATCGCGCACACGATGTTTCGGTAGCCGGTGCAACGGCACAGGTTACCGCTCAATGCTTCGAGGATCGCAGCGTCACTCATCTCCGCGAGATCGGCAGACAACGCCTCGATCGTCATGAGGATGCCGGGGGTGCAGAACCCGCACTGCAGGGCATGGTTGGCGTGGAACGCCTCCTGCAGCGGATGCATGACGTCGTCCTCGGGGTCGGAGAGGTCCTCGACGGTGCGGACCGAGCGGCCGTGGGTCTGCACGGCAAGGACGAGACACGATCGGACCGGCCGTCCGTCGACCTGCACCGTGCAGGCACCGCAGACACCGTGCTCGCAACCGACGTGCGTACCGGTGAGCCCCAGGTCGTGGCGGAGGAAGTCCGACAGGAGCGTCCGTGGTTCGACCTCGCGCCGGTGCCGCACGCCGTTGATCTCGACGTCAACGTGCATGGTCATGCCCTCTCCGATCGGCGGTGGCCAGCATCGCTGCGCGTTCGAGGCCGGCCTGCATCTGAGCGGCCAGGATGCGCCGGCGGTAGTCGGCGGAACCGTGCAGGTCCGCAGGCGGGTTGAGCCCCAGACATGCCGACTGCACGCACTCGGCGATATCGCCGGAGGTCAGCTCCGAACCGATCAGTCGCTGCTCGGCAGCGTGCGAGCGGAGTGGGACGGGGCCTGCGCCGATGAGTGCGACGGCGGCTGACGTGCAGATTCCGTCGGTGGACGTCTGGAGCTGCACTGCGACGCCTGCGAGGGCGAAGTCGCCGCTGCGGCGCGCGATCTCGCTGAAGTCCGCTCCTGATCCTGTCGGCAGGTGCGGCAGCACGATCTCGGTGAGCAGCTCGTCGGGTGCGAGCGCCGTCTGCAGGTACCCGTGGAAGAAGTCACGCGCGGGCACGGTCCGGTTCCCGGAGCCGGTGGCGATCGTCATCTGTGCGTCGAGGGCAAGCATGACGGCGGGCAGTTCGGCAGCGGGGTCGGCGTGGGCCAGCGAGCCCCCGATGGTCCCGGCGTTGCGGATCTGGCTGTGCCCGATGTGGCGGACGGCGTCGCTGAGCAGGGGCCAGTGTTCGCGGACCAGGGGTGAGTGTTCGACGTCGGTGTGGGTCGTCACAGCCCCGATGTGCAGACGGCCGTCGACACGACGCAGATGCCTGAGATCGTGGACGCGGGTGATGTCGACCAGCAGAGCCGGCCGCGCGAGGCGGAAGTTCAGCATGGGGACCAGGCTCTGACCGCCCGCGAGGATCTTGGCGTCCTCGACCGCAACCGCGTCGAGGACGCCGGAGATGTCGGTCGGGGCGATGTAGTCGAACGGTGCGGGCTTCATCGCGCACGCCGCCGAAGGGCCACGACGATGAGACCGACAGTTGTCAGGGCTGCGGCGAGCACCGCTACCCCGGCCACCCCGGGGCGAGGTCCTTTCCATCGACGTCGCCGTCCGGACGACGACAGTCCGGTGGTCCGGTTCTTCAGCGCGTCCAGGATCGGGCCCAGAAGGTCGTCGGCGGGAGCGGCGGCAGCCTGTGGCCCGTGCTGCGGTACGGGGACGAGGCGCGAGAGGCCCCGGTCAGCCGCCTGAACCCGGCACTGCACCAGCCTCCGCAGCCGTCGATGGCCTGTCAGTTCGCGTGCGGAGAACTCGATCGTCACGGTGGCCGTGTCGCGGCAGACGTCGAGCAGCGAGGCGTCCACGCCCCAGTCACCGGCTGAGGCGGACCATCGCCGCGTCGACTCCAGGGCGTCGAGCACCTCACCGACACCGGCGGGCCACGTCAGTGTCACCCAGGTCATCGGACGCCCTCCGCGGTTCGCGCGAGGCGGGCACGGGCCAGATCGCTGATCACGGTGGGATGGAGCGGCGTGGAGTTGCACTCGGCGCCGAGGGCGTCGGCCACCGCGTTGGCCAGTGCGGCCCCGGGGGCGAGGGTCCCGCTCTCCCCCACTCCTTTCGCGCCGACGAGCGATGCGGAGGTCGGCACGTGCATGTGCTCGACCTGCACCGGGGGGACCTCCGAGGCGGTCGGTACCAGATAATCCATGAGTGACGCCGTCTGCAGCTGTCCGTGCTCGTCGTAGCTGAGCTCCTCGTAGAGGGCTCCGGCGATGCCTTGTGCGACCGCGCCGTGGGTCTGTCCGAGCGCGATCCGGGGATTGATGATCCTGCCGCAGTCCTCGACGACGACGTAGTCGAGGATCCGGACGAAGCCGCTCACAGGGTCGACCTCGACGCGGCATGCGTGCGCGCCGTAGGGGTAGACGGGATGCTCCGGGTCGTGGCGTCGCACGACGTCGTAGCGATCAGGGGCCGCCGCGGCGGCCAGATCGACCAGCCGTACCGAGCTGGTCCCCGCCCCGCGGACCCGGACGGCGTCCGACACGATCTCCAGGTCCGCCGGTGACGCCTCGAGGACATCGGCAGCGTCCTCGAGCAGGCGTCGTCGCAGCTCCTCGCAGGAGACCCGGATCGCTCCGCCGCCGGACACGGCGCTGCGGCTGGCGAAGGTACCGTTGCCCCGCAACCGCCCGACGGCGGTGTCAACGGGCCGAACCTCGACCAGCTCCACGTCGACACTCAACTCGTCCGCGGTGAGCTGTGCGAATGTAGTGGTGATGCCCTGCCCGGCGCTGGGGAGTGTCGTCCACACCCGCACGATCCCGTCCGGTCCGAGGACGACGTTCGCCTCGTCGTAGCCTGCGAGCCCGAGCATGCCGCGCCCGGCGAAGACCGAGGAGCCGACCGCGGAGTACTCCACGTACACCGCGAAGCCCAGGCCGAGGAGGCGACCGGCTCGAAGCGCCTCCGCCTGCTCTTCGGCGAACGCGGAGTAACGGATCTCGCGCAACGCGGTGTCGAGCGCGGCCCCGTAGTCGCCGCTGTCGTAGCGCTGTCCCGTCACGGACGTGTACGGCAGTTCGTCCGCCCGCAGCAGGTTGCGACGCCGGACCTCGGCCCGGTCCACCCCGGTCTCGGCCGCGACGAGATCCATCGCGCGCTCGTGGACGAACGTCGCCACCGGTAGCCCGACCCCGCGGTAGGCGCCGAGCGGCACCTTCGTCGTCGCGACGGCGCGGCTGCGGAACCGATAGTCGCGCAAGCGGTAGGGGCCCGGGATCATCGACGGGGTGCCGCCTGCCTCGAGCAGATGCCCGTGGGCGTACACGCCGTAGGCGCCCATGTCGACGACGACGTCGGCGTCGATGGAGGTGAGCACACCGTCGGCGTCGGCACTGACCGTGACGTCGATCGTCTGGCCTCGCGCGTGGCAGGAAGACGTCAGGTTCTCGGCGCGATCCTCCACCCACTTCACCGGTCGGCCGAGGCGACGGGCGAGGGCCGCGACGACGAGCTCCTCGGGGTAGGCGTGCGCCTTGAGTCCGAACCCGCCACCGACGTCGGGCACCATCACGCGGACCTGGTCCTCGGCCAGGCCGAGGCCGGCGGCGACCGCGAGGGCCAGCATGTGCGGGCTCTGTGTCGATGCCCAGATCTCCAGCCCGTCGCCGTGCGGCCGGGCGAGGAGACCGCGTGGCTCCATGGGCAGCGCTGTCTGCCGGGATGAACTGAACGTCCGGTGAATGACGACAGGACCCCTCGGCAGTTCGTCGCCGGTGCTGAAGCGTTTGTCGTACATGACGTTCGTCGGCTGGTCGTGCACCCGCGGTGCGTCGTCGCGCAGTGCCTGGGCGGTGGTGGTCACCGCGGGGAGCGCCTCGAGGTCGATCGCGACGAGCTCGGCGGCGTCCTCCGCCACGTACGGGCTGTCGGCGACGACGACCGCGACGGCCTCTCCGGCGAAGCGGATCTTTCCGGTGGCGAGCAGGGGGCGTGGCACGGGGAGGGCGTCCGGGTTGTCGATCGGCGGCAGCAGCGGCGGCAAGGCGAGTTCGGCCGCGTCGACGACCGTGACGACCCCGGTGACCGCCCTCGCCTCTTCGGAGTCGACACCGAGCAGCAGCGCATGGGCGACGGAGCTGCGTACGAAGCGGGCATGGAGGGTGCCGTCGAAGTCGATGTCGTCGACGAAGCGGCCGCGGCCCTGCAGCAGCGGCCGGTCCTCCCGCCTGGGCAGGCTGCGTCCGACAGAGGGCATCAGCAGGTGGCTCCGCTCAGCAGACGACGAGGTCACGGGAGAAACGGGGGGTGAGGTTCTCGTGGCCGGAGTCGGTGACAAGGAGGATGTCCTCCAGGTGGTAGCCGTTGCCCTCGTCGACACAGATGGGCTCGATCGCGAAGACCATCCCGGGTTCGAGGACGGTGTCCGCGTGAGCGGCGATATAGGGCTCCTCGTGCAGCCCCAGACCGAGGCCGTGGCCCAGGAACCGGATCGCCGGCGACAGCCCACGACGTTCGAACTCGCTCACGAACAACGACCACAGCTCCCCTGTCGTCGCCCCCGGCCGGACGGCGTCGCGAAGCAGATCCATGACGTCGTTCATCTTCGCCCAGGTCTCCCGCTGACGCCGGGTGGAATGCCCGATCAGCACCGATCGGCCGGTGTCGGAGAGATACCCGGCGCGGCTGACGAACACGTCGACCTTGACCGCCTCGCCGGCGACGAACCGGGTCCCGCCCGGCGACGGGTTCGACAACGTGCTGCGGGCTCCCGCAGCGACCTGGATCATGACGATCTTCTCCGCACCGCGGGTCAGCATCTCGTCGGCGAGCAGCCGGTACGCCTCCTGCTCGGTGAGGCCCTCGCGGAACGACCGGTGCGCACTGAGCTGGCCGTCCATCGCGATCTCCGCGGCGGCACGCAGGTGGGCGATCTCGGTCTCCGTCTTGATCATGCGGGCGTCGTCGTAGGCGGGCGCGGCCGGCATGAACGTCGCGCGCGGAAGCTCCTTGCGCAGCCGCTCCCAGCGGTTGGCCGGGAGGACGTCGAGCTCGACCCCGATGACGGCCTCGGCCAGCCCGCGATCGCGGATCATCGCAGCCAGCGTCTGCATCGGGTCCTCGGTGAACTCGTCGTACCCGACGAGAGAGGTGATGGGGCTACGTTCCCCGGCCTCGTCGACCTCATTGGTGGTCAGCAGCATGGCGGAGTCACCGGCCGAGGTGGCCAGCACCGCGAACTGACGGTGACGCATGCCCAGAGCTTGCGACGGGACGGTGTACCCGGCTCCGTAGGCCACGTTGTCGGTGGACACCGCGATCATCGCGTCGAGTCCGTGCGATTCCATCGCGGCCTGGTGCCGCCGCATGATGGCGAGGTCCACTGTGTCAGCCTCCTACGGGGGTGGTCGGCCGCGTCGCCGCGAGCGCGGGGAGAACGGTCGTACCGATGCGGGTCAGGTTCGCCGCGGTCTCCGCGACGCCCTTGGTGTTGAGAACGCTCACCGAGGTACATCCCCGACGGCGGAGGTCGCGGAATCTCTCGACGATCTCGTCGCTCGTCCCGATCATGACGAGGGCTCGGACGGCGTCGTCGGTGACCGCCGCAACGGCGTCGTCCGTCCGGCCGTCGGACCCGGCGGCGCGGACCGCGAGCACGGTGTCCTCCGGCACCCCGACCCGGGTGAGGGCGTCGACCGGTCCTCCCTGCAGGATGTGGGCGATCCACGGTCGATAGGCGTCGATCTCCTGCTGCGGATCGTCGGTGGCCACGACGACCTGCCAGGCCACCACGTCGGGCGCCGCAAGAGTGGCTTCGGCCTCGGCGCGGCCGCCCATGATCTGTTCGAGGGCGTGTTCGGGGCCGCCACCGTTGAACAGCGACTCGACGAGTACCCCGTCGGCGCGGGAACCGGCCATCCGGAGCATCTTGGGGCCTCGTGCGCCAACGTAGATCGGCATGACCCGGGATGCGGTGAAGTCGAGGGCGACCCGTCGGGGCGTCTCGTCGGTGTAGCTGATCGCTTCTCCGCGCAGCAGCGCCGTGACGTCGTCGAGGCCCTCGCGTACCCGGCGGACGGTGTCGCGGGTGGGCAGGCCCATGGGCCGGACGACGTGCTCGATGTTTCCGCTGCCCAGCCCGAGGCGCAGCCGTCCCCCCGACATCTCGTCGAGCGTGGCGGCCGCGCGCGCGATCTGCACGGGATGGCGCGTCAGCGGCATGGTGATGCCGATGCCCACCTCGATCGAGGTCGTCGCGGCTGCCGCGGCGCCTGCCAGCAGGAACGGGTCCCGGTAGAAGCCCTGATCCGGGATCCACATGCATCGGAAGCCCAGCTGCTCGCCGAGGGCGGCGAGAGCGGCGACCTCGGACACCGGCCCGGTCGGCAGGAAGCAGAAGTCGACGGCGAGCCCGCCCGCGTCCGGCTGTTCGGTCATCGTGTCACCGCTTCCCAGGGGCCGTCGGTGAGGAACGCCTCAAGCCCCGCCCGGTCGAGCCCTTCGACGCCCATGGCCGAGGACGTGAGGCCGTCGGCCCGGTAGTTCCGCCCGGTCACCGCGCCGCCGATGGTGATCAGGCTGTCGATCACGGGGGTCGGCGTCCCCACCATCCGCGCCCATTCCGACCACGGCACCAACCCGTGTCCGACGTCCTCGTGGACATACCGATGGTCCAGCGACGGAGGACTCTTGAACCAGCGGTTCGGTTCGGAACACTGCAGCGCCGTGTGAGCGCTTCCTGTGGCAGCCGCCTCCGCCGTCGTGTACCCCGCATCGCAGAAGGCATCGACGAAGGGCTTCACCGGGCTCCCGAGCGCGGTGGCGAGAGCCAGGCGCTCCTCGTCGACGCGGTCGATGACGCGGCCGACCGACGGGGTCGTGCCCTCGTAGTAGAAGTAGAAGTCGCCCTGTGTGTGCTCGATCCAGCCTGTGTTGAGCAGGGCCTGCGGCGGATGCTCGATCGCGTTGAGGTTCGCCAGACCGGTCTGCAGGACGTTGGCCCAGCGGTCGATCGCGGGGTACAGGGCTGTGACGGCCTCCTCCACCCGCGCGCCGTGTCGCGCCGGGAACGCGGCGAACGGCAGCTTGGGCGCGACGTTGGAGATGCGCACCGCTGCGGGGCCCGTGATGCGGCACGCGTAGGTCAGAGTCGACGTCTCGCAGACCAAGAGATCGCCCATGAGGCCGGCGGCCCGGGCGGCCGCAGCGAACGCGAGGGATCCTCCCGTCCCACCAGGATTGAGGAACACCACCTGATCATTGCGCAGGTGGGGGGCGAGCAGTCGCCCGTAGGTGGCGAGCGCGGTCGAGGGAACGACGAGCATCACCACCTCCGCACCGTCCACGGCGGCGGCGAGGTCGCTCGTGACCAGCGTCGGCCGGGCGAAGCCGCTCCCGGCAGTGCCCTCCAGCGACAGACCTCCGGCCCCACGGATCGGGGCCAGCGCCTGATCCGTCCTGCTGAACAGGCGAACCTCGTGCCCTCGTAGTGTCAGATCCGCGGCAGCGGCAAGTCCACCGTTCCCGGCGCCGAGTACGGCGACCCCTGTCGACGTCATGCCCTGGGTTCCTTTCGTCGATCGATCACGGTGTCGTCATGGGTCGAGACACCAGCGGCCATCAGTCGAGGTAGGCCTCGACCTTGTCCATGTCGACCTCGACCCCGAGCCCCGGGCCATCCGGTGGCAGCAGTTGGCCGTCGACGAACCGGAACGGCTCGGTGACGATGTCGTCGGTGTAGAACACGTTCGCGACCGACGGTCCTTCGGTTCCCTTGACCGTCGTGACCGGGCAGACGCTGGGCAGCCAGGAGGTCTGCATCGCGACGCCGAGGTGCAGGTTGGCAGCATTGCCGACACCCATCTCGATGGAACCGCCGATGTCGGAGTACATCCCGAGGGTCGCGGCCACGTCGGCCTGCTGCCGAGCGCGGTACAAGCCGCCAGGTTTCGTCGTGTAGAGGGAGTAGCAGGCGGCCGCATCGGTCTGATCGAGTTCGATGATGTCCAGCGCGTTCCACGCCGACTCGTCGGCCATGACCGGCGCCGAGATCGCGGCTGCGACCCGGGCGAGCCCCTTGGCTCCGGCCACGGGCTGCTCGCACAGCAGGATGTCGAACTCCTCCTGGGCCCGCGTCACCGCGATGGCTTCGTGGACGGTCGCGTAGCCCTCGTTGCCGTCGACACGGATCTGGACGTCCGGACCGAGTGCATCTCGCAGCTTCGCGACGACCTCGACATCACGGCGGCCGTCGCGGCCGGTCTTGACCTTGATGGTGCGGGCGCCCTCCTCGACGGCGGCCACGGCCTCGTCGACGCACTGTTGCGTGGGCATCAACCCGAGGGAGTGAGCGACGAGGACTCCTTCACGAGCCCTACCGCCGAGAAGCGCCCAGACCGGCTGGTTCAGGGCTTTGCCGGCAGCGTCGTGACAGGCGATGTCGATCGCCGCCTTCGCGTACGGATTACCCTTGATCGCCTTGTCCATCCGGTCGTGGATGGCCGCGATGTGGATCGGGTCGCAGCCGGTGATCGCCGGGAGCAGGTGGTCCCGCCCGACGTGCACCACGGTTTCCGCGGTCTCTCCGTAGTTCCGGCCGTTGGCCCCGCCCCACGTGGGCAGTGCGGGCGACTCGCCCCAGCCCACGATGCCTTCGTCGGTCTGGAGGCGGACGAGCACGTGCCGGCCGATCGTCAGCTTGATGTTGGACGCCCAGGTGTGCTCGCGGCGCTTCGGGAGCCTCACGATGAAGAAGTCGGCACCGGTGATCTGCATTCTCACTCCTTGTCGGCGCCGCGACCGCGGGCCGAGTCGTCCTCGGTCTCGGTGGTGTCCGTGACCTCCGCGAGCTCGCGGAGGAACGCCGGATCGGTGAATGTGGTGCGGGTGGACGCGAGATGTCGCGCGGCAGCCTGCCGCGCGCCGTCCGGGTCCCTCGCCTGGATCGCAGCGACGATCGCCGCGTGCTCCGAAGCCGACTGCAGCGCTCGCCCTGACAAGCCGAAGGCGGCGCGCCGAGAGTCGGTGAACAGGGTGTTGAGCTCGGAGAGCAGCGTCGTCAGCAGAGCACTTCCACTCGCATCCGCGATGGCTTCGTGGAAGCTCACGTCGAGCTCGACCAACTCCTCGATGTGAATGTCGGGCGTCCGCGCGGCGGCGGAGAACTGCTCGTGCAGGTCGGAGATGCCGACAAGCTGCGGGGCCGTCCCGGATGTCGCCGCTTCCGCCGCGGCGAGCTCGTCCAACGCACCGCGGACCTTCGACAGATCGACGATCTCGTCCCGGTGGACCTGCAGCCAACTCGCGAACGGCTCCACATATCGGTCGCCCGGACCCCGGGTGACGAAACTGCCGCGGCCGTGGTGAACCTCGACGAGCCCCAATGCCTGCAGTGTCCGGAGTGCCTCCCGCACACTCACCCGGCTGACGCCGAACTCCGCCGCCAGCTCTCCCTCGGTCGGCAGCTTGTCACCCGGCCGGTACTCCCCACCGGCGATGGCGGCCTGCAGCTGCTCGCGCACCGCGTCCGAACGACTTCCCGACGACAACGGCGTGAAAGGCACCGCGACGACCCCCAACCCCTCGATGAGACCTTTCGGACGTCAGTCGCCGCGCGTGGCGTCGTTGTGCGCCACGCGCACCTCGGCGTCCGAATTCCCGGTGGGTGCGGCGTCGACGGACACCGGACCCCGCCGGGAGCGTCCGAGGTAGATGGCGCTCAAGAGTGACACGATGCCGACGAGCACCATGTACCACCCGACCGATGCCACAGTCCCGGTGCTCGCGACGAGCTGAGCAGCGATGATCGGGGCCAGCCCGCTTCCCACCACGGTGCCGAGCTGGTAGCCCAACGAGAATCCGGAGTAGCCCACCCGTGTGTCGTAGACACTGGCGAAGAATGCAGCCATCGACGCGTACGCGGCGCTGTACGGGATGAACAGCAGGCAATAGCCGAGAAGGGCGAGACCGAACGATCCGGTGTTCAGCAGCCACAGCCACGGGAAGGCCAGCAGGATCATTCCGATCACGCCGCCGATGAATACCCGCCGAAGGCCGAGGCGGTCCGACAAGCTCCCGAATGTCGGGATGGCGACCAGGGCGAGCACCTGACCGAGAGTGATCAACATCAGGGCCTGGGTCCGCGAGAACCCGACCGTCGTCGACGCGTAGTTCAAGCTGAAGACTGCAGCGCCGTACACCGTCACACCTGTGCTGATGTAGGCACCTGCGGTCAGCAGGACCGACTTCCAGTGCTCGCGTACGACGACGACGATCGGCGCCGAGACGCGGCCGGCCCGTTCGAGGGCGACCTCGAACTTAGGACTCTCCTCCAGGGTGAGGCGGATGACGAGCCCCACAGCGACGAGGATGAAACTGGCGAGGAACGGGATACGCCAACCCCACGAGAACAGCTGATCCTCAGGCAGTTGAGTGACCGCGAGGAAGGCGAGGTTCGACAGGATGAGGCCCGCCGGGGAACCGGCCTGAACCCAACTGCCGAAGAAGCCGCGGCGCCGCTCACCTGCATGTTCGACCGCCATGAGAACAGCGCCACCGTACTCACCGCCCACCGCGATTCCTTGCACGATGCGCAGCGCGACGAGGAGCAACGGCGCAGCCACACCGATGGTCGCGTAGCCGGGCAGAACGCCGACGAGGCCGGTTGCCACACCCATCATGACCAGGGTGATGACCAGCATCGGCTTGCGCCCCAACCGGTCGCCGAAATGGCCGAAGATGACGCCGCCCAGCGGCCGCGCGGCGAACGCGACCCCGAACGTCGCGAACGACAGGAGCGTTCCGGTGAGAGGGTCGAACGACGGGAAGAACAGTTTGCTGAAGATGAGCGCGCTGGCGGTTCCGTAGAGGAAGAAGTCGTACCACTCGATGGTCGTCCCGATGAACGTCCCGAGGGCGACCCTGCTCGTTCTGTTGGACACCGATGCCTCCGAAGGCACGGACCTCCAAGGGAGGTGGCTGACAAACGATGACCCCGTCGGCGCGATGCTCCGAGGGCTAGTGCGGCAGGACCCGCTGCCAGGCCGTAACCGGCCGGACCAGCTGACGGACAGACACTATGGGGACCACAAGACGATAGTCAACAGTTGTCCTACGACTTTACGGTCATAACAGTGTTGATGTGCGGCGCGTGTGGAGCCGGATCGCCCGGCGACTCACGGGCGCGGGTCACGCGGCCCGCGGTCTCCGTCTGTGTCGAACACCGCGGATGACACCCGGAACACCGTCAGCTCGCCGCGACCGGGCCGAGAGCGGCGCAGCTACGTCGAGTCGCGGCCGCGCTGCCGCTCGAGCTCACGTCTGCCGTAGGTCGCCTTCCGGACGGCGTCCTCGCTCTCGAGGCTGGAGCCGAGTGCCCCCGCCACGATGCCGACCGAGCTCGCCAACCACACCAGCTTCAAGTAGGTGCCGAACGAGACGGGCCGGTGCAGCTGCGCGGCGAAGTAGTTCGGATCGATGAGCACGAGTGCCACGAGCAGCGCCGCAAGGTAGAGGAGCACGTACATACAGGTGACCCCGAAGATCATCGTGATCACCGTGGCGGCGTTGTAGAGCACCGCCTTGGCCCGCGCGTCCTTGTCGGGCGGCCGGTCCCAGAGATGGTTGTAGGTGATCAGCCACGTTGCCATGGCCACGATCGCCACCACCGAGATGAGCAGCAGCCGTAGCGAGGACAACGAGTTCGACATCATCCAGAACGTCGTGGTCACGACGGCGTAGGCGCCGGTCGCGGCGGCCGCCGCGGTGGCGCTGGACAGATGGGGTACCAGGCGCCACGGGCGGTTGTCGCGCACCATCCCGGCAAGCAGCCGTAGCCTGCCGCGCAGCCCGACAAGGGCGAGATGCGCGTCGGTGTCCTCGTCCGCGTCGATGTGGCGCAGCGGGCTCAACCGGGGGATATCCGCCGGCTGTTCTCCGTCGGAGTGGCCTTCGTGTCCGGAGAGGGCCCGTACGAGGTGGACGACGGCCCGCCGCGCCCGCCGGCGCACGCCCAGGGCCCCGAGCCCGGGCAGCGAGACCATCCCGGTGCGCGCACTCCCACGCACGACGGTGGCGACCGGGCGGGTCCCGACCCGGCGGGGCAGGTCGGTGACGACGATCATGACGTCCCATTCCTGCCGTTCGCGGTGCTCCTGGGCGAGCAACTCCAACGGGACCAGTCCCTCGTCGTCGAGGGGGATCTCACAGGTCCGGCTGGTCACGACCCATTCGGTGGAGTCGTCGATCTCACCGGCGAGCACCTCCGACAGGTCGGGTTCCAACGCGGCCGCGACCGCGGCGGCCGCACCAGGATCGGTCAGCAGCCCGATCCGGACCCGGTGACCGCGGTGTCGGCCCGGCCGGGCGGACCCACGGTCCACCCGGCCGGGCGAGTGGTCATCTGTTCGGTCCTGCATGCGCCCCCTTTCTGGTCGACGCGGCGGAGTGCTCTGCGGGCGGCAGGCTCAAGGTGTGAGTACGACCTTCTCGCAGTCCTCCTGCTTGTTCTTGAAGACGGCGTAGCCGCGCGGGGCCTCCTCGAGGGGCAGCCGGTGGGTGATGACCCGCGTGGGGTCGAGCTCGCCGCGCTCGATCCGACGCAACAGCGGCGTCATGTACCGCTGCACGTGGCACTGTCCGGTCCGTAGGGTCAGCGACCGGTTCATCCAGGCCCCGGCCGGGAACTTGTCCACTGTCCCGCCGTAGACCCCGATGACCGACACGATCCCACCGCTGCGACAGGACATGATCGCTTGACGCAACACGTGGGGGCGGTCGGTCTCGGACCGGACGGCCTGCTTGACCCGGTCGAAGGCGTGGATGTGCGCGCTGCCGTGGGTCGCCTCCATGCCGACGGCGTCGATGCACTTGTCCGGGCCACGACCGCCGGAGAGCTCCAGCAGCCGGGACCGGACGTCGACCTCTTCGAAGTTCACCGGGATGTGCCCGGCCTCCTCGGCCATCCGCAACCGGTACGGCTCCTTGTCGATCGCGATCACCGACGCGGCACCGAGCACCCGGGCGCTGTCCATGGCGAACTGGCCGACCGGGCCGGCGCCCCACACGGCAACCACGTCGCTGGGCTGGATGTCGCACATCTCGGCGCCCATGTAACCGGTGGGCAGGATGTCGGAGAGGAAGAGCACCTGCTCGTCGGTGAGCTCGGACTCGATCTTCAGCGGTCCCACGTCAGCGAAGGGGACGCGGGCGTACTGCGCCTGCCCGCCCGCGAACCCGCCGGTCAGATGCGAGTAGCCGAATATCCCGGCCACGGGGTGGCCGAACATCTTCTCCGCGATCCCCGCGTTCGGGTTGCTGTTCTCGCAGCAGGAGTACAGCTGCGCCGCGCAGGCCGCGCACGCACCGCAGGCGATCGGGAAGGGCACCACCACCCGGTCACCGACCCGCAGTCGTGTCGGATCGACACCGGGGCCGACCTCGACGACCTCGCCCATGAACTCGTGTCCCATGACGTCGCCGTCCTGCATCGTCGGCACGTACCCGTCGAGCAGGTGCAGGTCCGAGCCACAGATCGCCGTCGAGGTGATCCGCACGATCGCGTCGCGGCTGTTCAGCACGGCCGGGTCCGGCACCTCCCGGACCTCGACCTCGTCGCGGCCGGCCCAACAGTTCGCCCTCATGCGCCAAGCACCTCCCGCCGTTCCTCGGCCGTCATCGGCTGGGCCGGGTGCTGGGGAAACTCCTTGCGCGCTTGCTTGCCCCACGGCGCTCCGTCCGAGCGCACGACCTCGCCGGCCTCCAGGACCTGCTTGAGCCGGCGCAGGTCGTCGTCGAGCTGTTGGTGAGGTTCTTCACCGAAGTACTTCGCGACCGCCTTGCCCAGCTTCCCTGCCTCGACGTCGTAGACCAGGTGTACGTGCACCTCGGTCCCCGCCCCGGCCGGCGCGGGGAGGAACGAGACCGCGCCCTCGTTCGGGACGTCGGCCTGCTCGGTCGAGCGCCACGCGATCCGCTCCTCCACCACGTCCTCGATCACCAGGGCCTCCCACACGACCGTGCGGTCGAACGGAGCGCTCGCCGTCCAGGTGCTGGTCTTCTCGTCCGTCGTCCGCACCTCGTCGAGGTGCTCCATGAACGTCGGCAGGTTCTCCAGGAGCCGCCAGAACGCGTACACCTCAGCCACGGGTCTGCGCACCGTCGTCGTTGCCGTCAGTTCCATCGAACCTCCTCAGTGCTGTCGGTCAGCCACCGGGACGGAAGACGGCGCGGACGCAGCCGTCCTCCTTCTCCTTGAACATCCGGTAGCCCTCGGGCCCATCGTCGAGCGCCATGACGTGGGTGGCGAGGTGCTCGGTCTTCACCTCGTCCCGGCTCATGCGGTCCAGGATCTCCGGGATGTACCGGTGCCCGTGCTGCTGGGCGCCGCGCAGGGTCAGCGCCTTGTTCATCACCGCGCCGAGCGGGAACTTGCCGTAGCAGCCGCCGATGCCCTGACCCCACAGCGCATCGGTGAGCCCGGGATTCGGGTTGCCGTTGTCGCACAACGACCACAGGCCCTCCCTGCAATACCAGCACTTCCCGCAGCCGACGAAGGAGACCACGACCACCCGGTCGCCGACCTGGTGCTTCGTGACGCCGGGGCCGACCTCGCCGACCCTGCCCATGAACTCGTGCCCGAGGACGTCCCCGCCACGCATGGCCGGGATGTAGCCGCCCATCAGGTGCAGGTCCGAGCCGCAGGTCGCACTCAGCCCCACCTCCACGATGACGTCGTGGTCGTTGAGGATCGTGGGCTCGGGGACGTCCTCGACCCCGATCTCGTTGACTCCGCGCCAGGTCACGGCCTTCATCGCACACCTGCCTGCGGGGCCACCCGGGTCCACATCTCGAGGAGCGTCCCGCCCGGAGTGGGCGCCCGTTCCCCGTGCGGGCCGGGATCGACCACCAGCACCTCGCCGACCTCGATGAGCTGCTTGGCCCGCCGGAGCGCGGAGCGCAGGTCCGCCCGCGGGTCGCTGCCGCTCAGCCGGGTGAGGGTGCTACCGGACGGGCGGTCCCGCAGACGGGCGCCGAGCTCGGTCCCCTTGCCTCCGGGAGCTGCGCGGACGCGCACCTCGAGCTGGTCGCCGAACTCGGCCAGGGGCGCGTGCAGCCGATCGGTGTCGATCTCGGACGGCTCGCCGACCAGAGTCACGACGAGCCAGCCGGACGCCGGCCGCTCCGCGCCGGCCGGTCGCGCGTGCGACGGATCCACCACCGACCTGACCTGGCGGACGACGCTGCTGCCGGCGCGGGCGGCCAGGGATACCACGCTCCCCAGCGAGGTGGTCACGACCGGCCACCCGCGCCGGCGGCCTGACCGGCGAACTCGGCCACGATGCGCTCGCAGAAGGCGGGCAGGTCGTCAGGCGAACGGCTCGTGGTGACATTGCCGTCGGTGACGACCTGCTCGTCGACCACCTCCGCCCCGGCGTTGCGCAGGTCCGTGCGGATGCTCGGGAACGAGGTCAGCCGCCGGCCGCGGGCAACGTCGGCCTCGACGAAGTTCCACGGGCCGTGGCAGATCGAGGCGACGGGCTTGCCGGACTGCACGAAGTCCCGCACGAAGGCGACCGCGTCCGGTTCCATCCGCAGCTTGTCCGGGTTGACGGTGCCGCCGGGCAGGAGCAGCGCGTCGTAGTCGTCGACCGAGACGTCCCCCACCAGCCGGTCGACGCCGAAGCTGCCGGCGTCCTCCATGTCGTTGTTGCGGGCCGCGATCTCCCCGCTCGTGATCGAGACGACCTCGGTGCGGGCACCGGCGTCGTCGAGGGCCCGCCGCGGTTGCTCGAGCTCCACCCGCTCGACGCCGTCGGCGGCCAGGATGGCGACCCGGCGCCCGTCCAGCTCCGCTGCCATGTCAGCTCCCCGCAGGGTGCAGGACGACCTTCGTCCAGCCGTCGTCGCGCTTGTCGAAGTGTTCGTAGGCGTCCGGTGCCTGGTCGAGGGGCAGCTCGTGGCTCACGATGAACGACGGCTCGGCCTTGCCCCCCGCGATCAGGTCGCGCAGCTGTCGGTTGTACCGCTTGACCGGCGCCTGCCCGCTGCCGATGTGCTGGCCCTTGAACCAGAACATGCCGTAGTCGAACGCGAGCTTGCCCTGCTTCGCCAGGTCGTCGGCGGCCCCGGGATCCTGCGGCACGAAGACGCCGACGTTGCCGATCTTTCCGGTGAAGCGCACCGACGCGACCAGCCGGTTCATCGTCAGGTTCGGCTGTTCCTCCCCGTCGGGCTCGTGCGCCTGATAACCGACGCACTCGCAGCCGTTGTCGGCGCCGAGCCCCATCGTCTGATCGAGGACGGCCTGCACCGGATCGACCTTCGAGTCGTCGATCGCGATCGCGCCGATCGACTCGGCGAGCCGCAGCCGGTCGGGATGCCGGTCGACGACCATCACCTTGCTCGCCCCCCGGATCGTCGCCGAGAGCGCGGCCATCAGCCCGACCGGCCCGGCGCCGTAGATCACGGTCTGGTCCCCGGGCTGGACACCGGCCAACTCGGTGGCGTGGTAGCCCGTCGGGAAGATGTCGGCGAGCATCACGTAGTCGGCCTGCCGCTCCGCGGCGTCCTCCCCCAGCCGCAGGCAGTTGAAGTCGCCCCAGGGCACGCGCAGCAGCTCGGCCTGTCCCCCGGCCCACGGGCCCATGTCGGCGAAGCCGTAGGCGGCGCCCGCCCAGCTCGGCTCGGGCTGCGCGGTCAGACAGTAGTTCGTGAGCCCCCGCTCGCAGTTCTTGCAGTGTCCACAGGCGATGTTGAACGGCAGGACGACGTACTCGCCCACCTGGACCTTGTCGACGCCGTCACCGACCTCGATCACCTGGCCCATGTTCTCGTGCCCGAACCAGCGGCCGGGCTCGAAGTCCGTCCGCCCCTCGTACATGTGCAGGTCGGAGCCACAGATGTTCGTCGTCGTGATGCGCACCAGGACGTCGGTCGGACGCTCGATCCGCGCGTCCGGTACTTCTTTGACGCTGACCTGCCGCGGACCTTCGTAGACCACCGCTCGCACGCTGCCTCCTCGTCGTCGACGTTCCCGGCCCTGGCCGGGCCGACGGATCCCAGTCCAGCGTCACCATGAGGGCCCGGGTAGTGGCAGACCTACCGATATCGACTCGAGAACCCCCGGCGCGAGGACGGCGAGACATCTCGATCAGGGCGGGGTTTCCCTCGCCCCGACCCGGGTAGACGTCAGCCGCTTCGGAAACGTCCGCCTAGCCGACCGCTGCCCTCGCGCCCACCGAGCCGCCGATCGGTGCTCGGCCGCGGTAACCGGCACAGCCTCTGGAGGGCACATGGGCTCGTATCGGGCCACTGAGCTGCTCCTGGCCGAAATGGCCGCCTCAGGGGGCACCACCGGCGAGCGCGCCCATGGCTTGCTCGGGATCCTCCGCCTGCTCGTCCCGTTCGACGGCGCCTGGCTGGCGGTCGTCGACCCCGCGGGCCACGGCTACCACTCCGTGGCCAGCCTCGACCTCGAGGGCCCGATCGTGGACTACCTCTCGGAGGCGCTGATGGAACGAGACATCGAGGTGGCCGACACCGACCGGGCACGCCTCCGGCTGACTCCGTCGGACCTGCCCCACCCGACCGAGGTACTGCGGACGTGGGCTGACGGCCGGCTCTCCGGGATCAGCGAGGCCTGGGCCCTGGGCCTGTCCACTCCGTCCGGTCGGCACGTCGGGTTCCTGGGGTTGCTGTCCGGTGACCGACACCCGACCTCGTCGTCGAGCCACCGCAGGCTCGCTGGGCTCGGCCCCGTACTCGCGCACGGAATCGACCCGATGCGGTCGTTCCTGACCGCCGCACGCCTGGTACACAGGGCCGCCGCCGGCGTCGTGCTCTGCCACGACGGGGGTTGCCAACCGCTGCCGGGCCTGCCGGAGGACCCGCTGCTGACCCCACACTCTGCGGCCCTGGCCGCGGCACGCGAATGTATCGATGACGGGCACGTCTACTCCTCGTTCCTCTGGCCGGCGCGCGGAATCCATGCTCCCTCCGGGCACGTGCGCGTGACCGCCATGGCCGCACCCGAGGACGCCCCACCAGCGCTGACCGGTCTGGTCCTGCTGGCGCCCGGAACCGGTCTCCGCGGGCTCACCCCGCGAGAACTGGAAGTGCTGGGCCTGTTGATCGAAGGGTGCTCGAATCAGGAGATTTCTCATGCACTCGTGGTGGCTCCCAGGACCGTGGCAGCCCACCTGGAACACATCCTCGACAAGCTCGAAGCACCGACGCGAACACTCGCCGCGGTCCGCGCCGAGCGGGACGGCCTCTACGTTCCGAGTCCTCCTGCAGGGGCCGGGCATGCGTGAGTCCCAGGTGGCCGGTGAGGTGCGCCGAGCCCTCCACATCCAGGCCGCGGGCGAGTGATTCCCGCCGCCACCGCCGGTAGCCTCCGCAGCGGTCGCAGCGCGGCCGCCTGACTACGCTCACTCGATCGGGGTTCTCCGTCGCTTCCTGACCAGGGACGACCTGGCCAGTACAGCGTTGGCCGGCACCGGTCAGCGGTGTCGGTCCGCCTCGTGTCTGCGTACGGTGAACCACTGACCGCGACGCGATCGCCCGGAAGGCGTCCCACGCCAGCCTTCTGATCGGAGGCAGTCCATGGCCGACCCACCGGCCGATAGCCCACACGAGTCGACAGGACCCGGGCCGCACCAGTGGGCACAGGAATTCGCTCAGTTCGCAGCCGACCTCACCAACGCCCCGAACACCGCCGACGCGTTGCGGATCATCCTCGAAGCCGGCCGAACCCTGGTCGCCGGCACCGACCTGTTCAGCGTCACCCTGCGTCACCGCGACGGAGCCTTCGACACCGCTGCCACCACCTCACCGCTGGCGGTTCAACTCGACAAACTCCAGTACCGGCTCGACGAAGGCCCCTGTCTGATGGCCAGCCGCCGCGCCGGACTCGGCCTGTTCGCCTGTTCGGACGTCGAAAACGATGCCCTCATCCCCCGCTGGGGGCCGGCCGCCGCCCGTGAACAGATCCGCAGCGTGCTCGCCGTCGGCCTGTTCGCCCACGGGGACCCTCCCCGAGTCGGTTCCCTGAACTTCATGTCGCACACCCGCGGCGGGCTCGACCACGCCGACCGCGACGCCGCCGTTGTGCTCGCCGCCCATGCCGCGGCCGTCCTCGATGCCCACCGCGCCGTCGACGCAGCCGAAGCCGAAACCGCCAACCTGCACGAAGGTCTGCGCAACCGCGACATCATCGGCCAGGCCAAAGGAATTCTGATGGAGCGCGAGAACATCGATGAGGACAAGGCGTTCGACATCCTCAAGTCGGTCTCCCAACGAGTGAACGTCAAACTGTCCTCGATCGCCCGTACCATCGCCGACCGACGTACCGAGCTCTAGCTGTACTGGACCGAGCAGGACCGGCGGCGCCGAGCGGGTGATCGAGCTTGGTGGAGTGACGGGGGCCGATGAGGTCGCTGGGCACACAGAGAAGTGTTCGGCGCGGGCGGCCAGGTTGCGCACGTAGCCTCGGCGTGTCCGCTGATCCCGTGCAGGAACAGCAGGACGGGCTCGTGTCGTCACCGGCGTGGAGGCAGGGGGTGGGGTAGGGCCCAGCTCGGGGCAGCCCTGGCACGGCCTGGTTGAGGTCGCTCCAAAATGCTCGTATGCGGACGGTCAGTCATTGCGGTGCGACCACCGTCGAGGCGGTCGGTCGGTTCTGCGTCA
The DNA here is from genome assembly GCA_001725415.1 of Pseudonocardia sp. SCN 73-27. Taxonomy (GTDB): domain Bacteria; phylum Actinomycetota; class Actinomycetes; order Mycobacteriales; family Pseudonocardiaceae; genus Pseudonocardia. Next base: position 672 of record MEGH01000034.1, on the reverse strand, counting down.
CTTGCGCCACAGCCGATCGGCGGGGCTGTGGGCTGTAGGCGGGACCGTCGGTCTCACGGGCGGCATGCTCGGTGTCCTGCGCCAGGCGCTCGCGCCCGACAGGATCGACGCGATTTTCGCAGTCATCGGCCAGCGCAGCACAGTGCCTACGGCGGCGTTTTCGCAGCTCAAAGCTAGTGGGCCCCCGGGGGATCGAACCCCGAACCCGCGGATTAAAAAGATCAGCGGTCAGTACCGACAATCGTGTCTTCGCAGCTCATAGCGTCGGCGGATGTGCCTCCTGAGTCCTGGATGGCCACGACCCCTGGACTTTCATTGACAGAGTCATTGTCAGTCCCCCGGACCAGACTTCGCCCGCCGACCAGCCACAACACTTCGACCTTGAAGGAGGTCGGGGACGAGGCCGCGACGCAGGCCGCGCCAACATCCACGCCTCAAGCCGGGCTTTTCGATGATCCCGACCAGCTCCAACTGAAACGGCGGTGCGGTCAACGGGCGATCCGGCCGGCCACCACCGGTTGCCCCGGGCCGGCCAGCTCCCCGATGGCACCCGCGCGACCGGTGATTGCCATGAGCATGGCTTCTGCCGGCCCTGTGATCTCCGGTCCCGAGCCGCGCCTCCAGTCCAGGTCGGTCGGCGCCAGGCGCACGCCGCGGGCGAGGCGCCATCCC
>MEGH01000033.1 GCA_001725415.1 Pseudonocardia sp. SCN 73-27 | reverse complement strand
GTAGAACGGCTGCGCCCACGGCGGCGCGGCCTGCGGCGACGCGGGGGGCGGCGTCGGCACGTGCGGCGGCCACCCGCCGGGCCGGGGCGGCCCCACCGGCGGACGGGGCAGAGGAGGCGGCGCGGCGTCCTGCCAGGTCCGTTCGGCCGGCTGCCGTGGCCACGCGGGCGAGGCCGGCCAGGCCGCCGACCAGGCCGGCCCCGGCGTCCCGGGACCTGTCTGCGATCCCGGCGGCCCGGTCTCCGACGCGGCGGCGGGCCGGGAAGGGTCCGGCGAGGACGGGGGCGCCTGCTCCTTCGACATCGACACCGGCGCCGTCGACGGGCGCGCGTCGTCGGGGGCCCCGGCGTCGGGGTCCTGCGGCGCGGGACCGTCGGGCACGGGCGCGGGCGTCAGACGATCTCGGGTGTGCGGTCGCCGTCGGCGACGACGGGCCGGCCCTGGGCGGCCCAGTCCTGCATGCCGCCGCCGACGTTGACCGCGGGGTAGCCCTGGCCGACGAGATAGGCGACGACGCGCGCGGAGCGGCCACCGGAGCGGCAGACGACGTAGAGCGGGTCGGACGCGGGGATCTCGTCGATGCGGGCGGTGATCTCGGACATCGGCAGGTGCTGGGCGGTGGGGGCGTGCCCGGCGGCCCACTCGTCGGCCTCGCGGACGTCGAGCAGGGGGGTCTCGGCGGGGAGGTCGGCGACCAGGACGGACGGGATGGGACCGGTCATGTCGTCGATCCTCGCATGCCCGACGTCAGTCGCCGGTGAGCGCGGCGAGCACCGTCACCCCGGTCGGCGCGCACCGACCGGCGCGCACCCTCACTGCTCTGAAATCTCCGCCGGACGACCGTGAGGATGCGCCCGGCCCCGGCACGCCGGCACCTCGCCCCGATCGAGCGCGGCATGAACGGTCAGCGCTCCGCACCCAGCCCGGTGAGGGCGCGGACCTCCATCTCGGCCTGCCGGTGCTCGTCGTCGTCCTCGCGGCCCCCGGCGAAGGTCCCGATGATCCCGAGCAGGAAGGAGGCCGGGATCGAGACGAGGCCGGGGTTCTCGAGGGGGAACCAATGGAAGTCGACGCCCGTGAGCATCGGCTTGGGCCCACCCGAGACGGCGGGCGAGAACACGATGAGCACCAGGCAGATCGCGAGCCCGCCGTAGATGCTGAACAGCGCGCCGATGGTGTTGAAGCGGCGCCAGTAGAGCGAGTAGAGCAGCGTCGGCAGGTTGGCCGAGGCGGCGACGGCGAAGGCGAGCGCGACGAGGAAGGCGACGTTCTGGCCGTTGGCGAGGATGCCGCCGCCGATGGCGACGAGCCCGACGACGACCGCGGTCAGCCGGGCGACCTTGACCTCCTGCCGGGTGTCGGCGCGGCCCTTCTTGATGACGTTGGCCCAGAGGTCGTGGGCGAAGGACGCCGAGGCGGTGATGGTCAGGCCGGCGACGACGGCGAGGATCGTCGCGAAGGCGACGGCCGAGATGAGTCCGAGCAGCAGCGGCCCGCCGAGGGCGTAGGCGAGCAGCGGGGCGGCGGAGTTGGTGCCGCCGGGGGTGTTGGGCGAGGTGATGACGTCGGGCCCGACGAGCCAGGCGGCACCGTACCCGAGCACGAGCGTGATCAGGTAGAACACGCCGATCAGCCAGATCGACCAGACCACGGAGCGGCGCGCCTCCTGCCCGCTGGGCACGGTGTAGAAGCGCATCAGGATGTGGGGCAGGCCCGCGGTGCCGAGGACGAGCGCGAGGCCGAGCGAGATCAGGTCGACCTTGTTCGTGTACTGCAGGCCGGGGGCGAGGATCGCCTCGCCGTGGGTGCTGCGTTCGACTGCGTTGCCGAGCAGCGTCGAGAGGTTGAGGCCGACCTCGCCGAGCACCCACATGGCCATGACGGCGGCGCCGAGCAGGAGCAGGACGGCCTTGATGATCTGGACGTACGTCGTCCCCTTCATGCCGCCGACCAGCACGTACACGATCATCAGGATGCCGACGACGGCGATGACGAGCGCCTGGTGCGCCTTGCCGGTGACGCCGAGGAGCAGGGCGACGAGCCCGCCGGCGCCGGCCATCTGGGCGAGCAGGTAGAAGAACGACACGACGAGTGTCGACGTGGCCGCGGCGGCGCGGACGGGGCGTCGGCGCATGCGGAAGGCGAGGACGTCGCCCATGGTGAAGCGGCCGGTGTTGCGCAGGAGCTCGGCGACGAGCAGGAGCGCGACGAGCCAGGCGACGAGGAAGCCGATCGAGTAGAGGAAGCCGTCGTAGCCGTGGACGGCGATGGCGCCGGCGATGCCGAGGAACGAGGCGGCGGAGAGGTAGTCGCCCGCGATGGCGGTCCCGTTCTCGGCGCCGCTGAAGGCGCGGCCCGCGGCGAAGTAGTCGGCGGTGGAGCTGCTGCGGTTGGTGCGGCCGACACGGAGCACGACGGCGAGCGTGACCAGTACGAACCCGCTGAAGATGGCGATGTTGAGTGCGGGCGAGCCGACGACGGTCACCGGCGTGCCTTCTCGACGTGGCGGCGGATGTCCCGCGCGCGCGGGTCGAGGGTGCGTTCCGCATAGCGGACGTAGATCTGGGTGATGACGAACGTCGTGACGAACTGGCCGAGGCCCAGCAGGAGGCCGACGGTGATGTGGGAGCCGGCGACGCGTGTGGCCATGAAGCCGGGCGCGTACGAGGCGAGGACCACGTACGCCAGGTACCAGAGCAGGAAGCCCGCGCTCATGGGGAAGACGAAGCGGCGCAGGCGCCGCTTCAGGTCGGTGAAGGCCGCGCTGCGTTGTACGTCCTCGTACGTGGGAGCGGGCCGCTCGTTCAGCGTCGCATTGCTCACGATCCGTTCAACGAGCCCACCCGAGCGGGAGGGACGGGACGCCATGCGAAGGAGTGGGACACACCGGGCAACACGGACAGTGCCGACATCCGGGCGCGACGCTCAGTCGCGGAATCGTGCGGGGCCGTCCTCGGCCGTGTCGGCACTGAGGCCGAGCCGTTCCGGTGCGTGCAGGCGCAGGAGGAGCTGGTCGGCGTCGGCGGGGCGTTCGCGGCGGGTCCCGCGGCTGACGAGGATCATCGTGAGGAATGCGAGCGGCACGCTGACGACGGCGGGCCGGTGCAGCAGGGTGCCGAGCAGCCCGGTGGAGGCGGCCCCGGCGAGGCTGGCGGACACGGCGCCCAGGGCGGCGATCCCGCCGGCGAGCATCCCCCAGGTCGCGCCGCGGGCGGTGAGCCCGCGCCACCAGACGCCGAGGACGAGCAGCGGGCAGAACGTCGACGCCGCGACGGCGAAGACGAGCGCGACCGACTCGGTGAAGTCGAGCCGCGTCACGAGCAGCGCCAGCAGGATGGGCACGGACCCGGCGAGCAGCGTCGTGATGCGGACGTCGCGGAGGCGGCCGCGGAGCACGTCGGTGGACAGCACACCGGCGACGCTGGACAGCAGGCCGGACGACGTCGACAGGAACGCCGACCAGGCCCCCGCCGCGACGACACCGCCGAGGATCGTGCCGGCCCACCCGTTGCCGAGGACGGCCGTCGGCAGCAGCAGGACGGCGGCGTCGGTCTCGCCGGACACCAGCAGCTGCGGCGTGTAGAGCCGCGACAGCGCGCCGAGCAGGGTCACGAGCAGGTAGAACGCGCCGAGCATGCCGAGCGCGACGACGGCGCTGCGTCGCGCGGCCCGCCCGTCGGGGTTGGTGTAGAAGCGGCCCAGCACGTGCGGCAGGCCCATGGTGCCGAGGAAGGTCGCGAGGATCAGCGAGTAGACGGCGAGCAGGCCGTGGCTGTTGCCGTCGGCGAACGGGGTGAGCCAGCCGGCGTCCTGCACGGGCGCACCCTCGACGACGGGCACGGGTGCGCCGGCGTCGAAGTCGAGGCGGGTGCCGGACTCGACGGTGTGCGTGCCGGCTTGCCAGGTCACCGGCCCGTCGACGGCCGTCCCGTCGACCTCGCCGACCGCGCGCAGCGAGAGCGGGCCGTCGGTGCGCAGGACGACGTCGGTGGTGACGTCCACCGTCGTGGCCTGCGAGAACGAGGGCGGTGCGGGCCGGTCGAACGTCTTGTCGTTGCCGAGGAAGAACATCAGCGCGATGACGGCGGGGATGGCCAGCGCGGTCAGCTTGAGCCAGTACTGGAACGCCTGGACGAGCGTGATGGCGCGCAGGCCGCCGAACGCGACGGTCACGGCGATGACGACGCCGGCCGCGACGACGCCGACCCACTGCGGTAGCCCGGTGACGGTCGCGATCGTGAGACCGGCGCCCTGCAGCTGCGGCAGCACGTAGAGCCAGCCGACGACCAGCACGAACACCGTGCACACCCGACGCACCTGGGCCGACCCGAGCCGGGCCTCGGCGAAGTCCGACGGGGTGTAGGCGCCCGAGCGGCGCAGCGGGGCGGCGATGAACAGCAGCAACGCGAGGTAGCCGGCGGTGAAGCCGACGGGGTACCAGAGCGCGTCGACCCCGTCCTTGAGGACGAGCCCCGCGATGCCCAGGAACGACGCCGCCGACAGGTACTCCCCCGAGATCGCGCCGGCGTGGGCGGCGGTGCCGGAGGTGCGGGAGGCGACGAGGAAGTCCGACGTGCTGCGCCGACGCACGCCGTATGCGCCGACCAGCGCGGACGCGACGGCGACGAGGACGATGGCGGCGACGGCCGCGAGGGCGGCGGCGTTCATCGGCGGTCCGCCGGGTCGCCGGCACGGTTCGGAGAGAGGCCGAGGCGTTCGGGGGCGTGCAGGCGCAGCAGGATCCGGTCGGCGTCGGCGGGTCGCGACGCCCGCGTCCGCGTGCTGACGACGATCATCGTCAGGAACGCGAGCGGCACCGTCACGGCGGCGGGCCGTTCCAGCAGCACGCCGGGAACGCCCTCGGGGACGACCCGCAGCAGCGTCAGGACCGTCGCGACCGCGGCCGCTCCCCCGCCGACGAGCACGCCTGCGATCCCGCCCGCCGGGGTGAGCCCACGCCACCAGATGCCGAGCAGCAGCAGTGGGCAGAACGTCGACGCCGCGATGGCGAACACGAGCGGCACCGTGAGCGCGAGGTCGAGCCGCGGGACGGTGAGTGCCAACGCGATCGGCACCAGCGCGGACGTCACGGCGGCCAGCCGGAAGTCGCGCAGCCGCCCGCGCAGCACATCGGTGAACAGGACGCCGGCGAGGCTCACGACGAGCCCCGACGACGTAGCCAGGAACGCCGCGGCCGCACCCGCCGCCACCAGCCCGCCCACGAGCCAGCCCAGCCAGCCGCTGCCCAGCGCCGCCGACGGCAGCAGCAGGACGGCCGCGTCGGTGTCACCGGAGACCAGCAGCTGTGGGGTGTAGAACCGCGACATCGCCCCCAGCAGCGTCACGAGCACGTAGAACGCACCGATCATCCCGAGGACGACGACCGTCGTGCGGCGGGCGGCCCGGCCGTCGGGGTTGGTGTAGAAGCGGACCAGGACGTGCGGCATCCCCATCGTGCCGAGTGCGCACGCCAGCAGCACCGAGTAGATCTCCAGCAGCCGCCCCGGCCCCTTCCCGGACAGCGGCGCGAGCCATTCCCGGTCGGTGCCCGGGCTGCCCTCCGCGGTGGGGACGGGCGCGTCGGCGGCGAACGTCAGCGACGTCCCGTCCAGCACGGTGTGGGCGCCCGGCTCCCAGCGGACGGGCCCGTCGACGCGGCTGCCGTCGACGTCGCCGTTCGCGCGCACCGTGAGCGGCTCGGTCACGTCGAGAACGACGTCGGCGTGCACCGCCACCGTCGTCTCCGCGGTGAACCGGGGCGGCGCCGGGCGGTCGAAGGAACGGCCGTCGAACGCGAAGAGGGCGACGATCACCAACGCGGGCACCGCGAGCGCGGTCAGCTTGATCCAGTACTGGAAGGCCTGCACGAACGTGATCGACCGCATCCCGCCGCCCACGACCGACAGCACGACGACGACGCCTGCGCCGACGATCCCGCTCCACGGGGGCAGCCCCGTCAGCACGGTCAGCGACAGGCCCGCGCCCTGCAGCTGCGGCAGCAGGTACAGGGCCCCGATGAGCAGCACGAACGCAACGCAGACCCGGCGCACGCCCACCGACCCGAGCCGGGCCTCGGCGAAGTCGGGCACCGTGTACGCGCCCGACCGCCGCATCGGCGCTGCCACGAAGATCAGCAGCGCCAGGTAGCCGGCCGCGAAGCCGATCGGGTACCAGAGCGCGTCGACGCCCTCGCGCAGGATGAGCCCGGCGATCCCGAGGAACGACGCCGCAGACAGGTACTCGCCCGAGATCGCGCCCGCGTTGACGACGGGCCCGACGGTCCGCGACGCGACGAGGAAGTCGGACGTCGAACGCGCCACCCGGACACCGAGCGACCCGATGACCGCCGAGGCCACGGCGACGAGCCCGATGGCGACCAGCGCGACGACCGCGGACGTGCTCACCCCGGCTCAGTCCTGCACGTGGTCGGCGAACTCCTGCTCGACCTTCTCCGCGGACCGGGTGTGCCACCAGCCGAGAAGCAGCAGGAACGGGTACACCAGCACACCCAGGAGCAGCCACGGCAGGCGCAGGCCCAGGATGTCGACCTGGCCGATCTCGGGGAACAGCGCGAACAGCGCCGGCAGCGAGCCCAGCGTCAGCACGGCCACCGCCGCGACGCGCAGTGCGAGGCCCAGCTGGTTGCCGATCAGGTTGGAGCGCAACAGGTCGCCGACCGACGTCAGGTCCTGCACGTCCTGGACGGTCCGCACCGAGCGCTGGTTCTGCCGGCGCTCCGACAGCACGACGCGTACGCGGCCCGATGCGTGGTCGATCTGTCCGGTGGCCGGGTAGGGCATGGTCTGCTCGACCGCGGAGACGCCGTCGGCGACCGACAGGTAGTCGGCGTACGGGTCGTCGTCCTTCGCCGGGGCGCCCGGGGGCGGGGGCGTCACGTCGGCGAGATCGGCCGCGGGCCCGGCGTTCGCCGACCACAGGATCTGCGAGTCGTCCTCGTCGTCCTCGGTGGCGACGAACCCGCCGTCGTACTCGTCGTCGTAGTCGGGGGCGTCCTCGGCGTAGCGGGGGCCGGGGGCGGCCCGCTCGTCGACGCGGGGGTGCTCGGTGGTGACGTCGTCACCGCGCTGTGCGACGAATGCGGCGGCCGCGGGCGCCGGCGGCGGCGCCACCGGCCGCGAACCCGCGGGCGGTGACTCGGCGTGACGCGCGGGCGAGGTCCGCTGCGGCGCGACGGGCCGGCTCGGGATCGGGTCGGGCGGCGGGCGCAGGCCCGCCGTGGAATAGGTGACCCCGCCGTCGCTGCTGTAGGGGTTGGGCGAGCCGGCGGTGCGCACCCGCGGATGCGCTGCCGGGCGGGCCGGCGGCCACTGCCGCTCCCCGGCCTCCACGGGCGCGGGAGGGGTCTCCCGGGACTCGGCGGGCGGCGCGGCGGCCTGCTGCGGCTCGGGTTGCTCGTCGTCGGACGCCTCGCCGCGCTCACGACGCGCGTGCCGCCCACCGGGACGGCTCGCGGCCTCGCGCATACGGCGCTGGATCTCGGCGTTCACCCACGCGGGACCGGAGTCCTCGACGCCCAGCGACTGGCGGGGCATCCCGGCCTCCGCGTCGCGCACGCCGTCCGTGGGCCGTACGTCGCCGCCGGGCTCAGGGGGCCCCGACGACACCGGCGGCGCGTGGCCGTCGGTGTACGTGCTCACCGGAGGCCCTCGTTCACGGTGACGTCACCGCTGGCTCCAGGCCTGCTTCGTCGCGCGGACCAGCCGGTCCTTGAGCTCACGGGTGTGCCGGCGGCTGACCGGCAGCTCGGCCGTCTCCGGGCCCGAGCCGACGCGCACGACGTAGCCCGATCCCGACAGCCGCAGCTCGGTGACCAGCGGCAGCGCCACGAGGAACGACCGGTGGATCCGGACGAACCCGGCGTCGCGCCAGCGGTCCTCCAGCACCGACAGCGGGATGCGGACGAGGTGGCTGCCCTCGTTGGTGTGCAGCCGGGCGTAGTCGCCCTGGGCCTCGACGTAGCGCACCGCCGACCGCGGTACGAGCTTGGTGGTGCCCGCGAGCTCGACGGGGATGACCTCGTCCTCGCCACTCTCCTGCTGCGCCGGCTCGGCCGGGCCGGAGGCACGGCTGGCCAGGATGCGGTCGAGCGAGGCGGAGAGCCGCTCGGAGCGCAGTGGCTTGAGCAGGTAGTCGACCGCGCCGACCTCGTAGGCGTCGACGGCACGGTCGTCGTGCGCGGTGACGAACACGACCGACGGCGGCGTGGCCATCGACGAGAACACCCGTGCCAGCTCGAGACCGTCGAGGCCGGGCATCCGGATGTCGAGGAAGACGACCTCGACGTCGGTGCGCTCGGCGACGCGGGTGCCGGTGGCGGGGTGCGTGACCCCCCGGCCGGGGACCGGAGCGACCTCGCGGGCTCCCTGGCGGTTGTTCAGGATGCGGAGTGCCTCTGTGGCGTCCGAGGCCTTCAACACGGTGCCGACGCGGCTGTCCTCGTTGAGCAGGAATGCCAGTTCTTCGAGAGCGGGTTCCTCGTCGTCCACAGCGAGAACGACCAGACCTCCGGAACTGTCGTTGCTGTCCACGATCTCCTCATCCTGCGTGTCCGGCGCTCCCGGCAGGGTGACGCCCGAACGATCACGCGCCCATCCCGCCGACTATGGTGACGGTGAATCGACCGGAGTGCCAGGGGGCCGTCCGATCGGTACCCGATGAGTACCGACACCGATCGAATCCGATCGACCACACCGAGTCATAGACCGTACCGCGCCCAGAGGGCACGTATCTCGGCCGCCTCGGCGATTCCCAGCAAAGAGTTCACAGGTGAGAACGTCGTCGCGGCCGCAGGCGCCCCGATCCCGAGCCTCGCCAGCAGTGGCCGACGCGACTCGACGGGCACGATCTCGGCATCCGGGAAACGCTCCGCGAGGATCCCGCGCGGGGTGCCCAGTCCGTCGATCAGACCCGTCTCCACGGCCCTGACGCCCGTCCACACCTCACCGGTGAACAGGTCACCGTCCGTGTTCAGACGGTCACCGCGACGTTCGGTGACCCAGGCCTTGAACATGTCGTGGAGTTGGTCCTGCAGCCCCCGCAGCCACACGACGTCGTCGGGCTTCTCGGGCAGGAACGGGTCGAGCCGCGACTTGGACTCGCCCGCGGTGTGCAGCCGGCGCTCGACGCCGAACCGCTCGAGGAGCCCCTGCAGCCCGAATCCCGCGCTGATCACGCCGATGGACCCCACGATCGACGTCTCGTGGGCGTAGATCTCGTCTCCGGCGCAGGCCAACCAGTATCCGCCGGACGCGGCGACGTCCTCGCAGAACGCGAGCACGGGCACCTTCTTCTCGTCGGCGAGGCCGCGGATGCGGTCGGCGATGAGCGCCGACTGGGTGGGCGCACCGCCGGGCGAGTTGATCAGGAGCGCGACGGCGGCGAGGTTGTCCGGCGCGAACGCGCGCTCCAGGACCTTGTCGAGCGAGGCCGCGTTGAGCACCGACCGCGGCACCGGGCCGGCCTGCGGGGTGATGACTCCGTGCAACCGGACGAGGGACACGACGCCCTTGTCGGAGCGGTCGCCGAGCTTGCCGGGGAGGCGTGACGCGATCTTGTCGGGGATGCGCAACGTGTCCATACGACCACCGTACGCGGAACCGGCCGTCCACCCAGTGGGACGCAAGGGTGCGTGCCCGAACGATCAGGCGCGGATGCCGACGCGGAACTTCGGGACTCTCAGGGTGATCTTCATTCCGGCCCCGATGTTCGTGTCGACGACGAGACCGAAATCATCTCCGAAAGCCGAGCGCATCCGGTCGTCGACGTTGCCCAGTCCGACGTGCGCGCCGGAGAGGTGGGCGTCGTCGAGATCCTCGGTGAGCCGCGCCGGGTCCATGCCGACGCCGTCGTCCTCGACGATGATGACGCACTCGGAGCCCGCGTTCTCGGCCGTGATGGTGATCGTGCCGCCCTGCGGCTTGCCCGACAGGCCGTGCCGCACGGCGTTCTCGACGAGTGGCTGCAGCGCCAGGAACGGCAGGACGACGTTGAGCACCTCGGGCGCGATCTGCAGCTTGATGTTCAGCCGGTTGCCGAAGCGGGCCTTCTCCAGCGCGATGTAGCGCTCGATGTTGGTGAGCTCGTCGGTCAGCGTCGTGTACTCGCCGGCGGTGCGGAACGAGTAACGGGTGAAGTCGGCGAACTCGATGAGCAGCTCCCGGGCCCGCACGGGGTCGGTGCGGATGAACGAGGCGATCGTCGTCAGCGCGTTGTAGACGAAGTGCGGCGAGATCTGGGCGCGCAGGGCGCGGACCTCGGCGCGGGCCAGCCGTTGGCGGGACTCGTCGAGCTCGGCCAGCTCGAGCTGGCTGGACACGTAGCGCGCGACCTCGGCGGTGGCCCGCAGCAGCACCGGGCCCGCGGTGGCCGTGGTGAGGGCGGCGAGCGTGCCGACGATCGCGCCGTCGGTCTCCAGCGGCACGACGACGATGCCGCGCACCTCGCAGCCGGGGTGGTCGCACGAGATGGAGCTGTGCGAGGCGACCTGCTGGCGGCCGGTCGAGATGACCTGGTCGGCGAGGGTGACGACGTCGGGCTCGTGCTGGTCGGCGTCGCCGTCCCAGGCCAGCGTGTTGCCCTTGGCGTCGGTCATGGTCAGCGCGCAGGTGTCGAGCAGGACCTTCAGGTACGGCAGGGCGAAGTTCGCCGAGTTGGGCGAGAGCCCCTCCCGCAGCGCCGGCGCCGCCAGGGCGACGGTGTGCAGCGTCGCGAAGGTGGCGCGCTCGAGCGGGGTGGCGAATGTGTTGCGCCGGGCGCGTCGCAGCTGCAGGAACAGCACGACGAGCAGGACGATGATGACGACACCGACGAGGACCAGCAGCGCTGTCGGTGAGCTCAGCAGCTCTCCCACGACGGCTCCCTCACCTCACCAGCCTGGACAGGCGCCGGTCGGCGAGCGGTTTGCCTCCGGTCTGACAGCCGGGACAGTACTGGAACGATCTGTCCGCGAAGGACACCTCCCGGACGGTGTCGCCGCAGACGGGGCACGGGAGCCCCGTGCGGGCGTGCACGCGCAGCCCGGAACGCTTCTCACCCTTCAGCTCGGCGGCACCCTGGCCGACGGATCGTTCGACGGCGTCGGTGAGCACCGAGTGCATGGCCTCGTGCAGGGCGTCGAGCTGCTCGGGCTTGAGCCGCCCCGACACGGCGTAGGGCGAGAGCCGCGCGGTGTGCAGGATCTCGTCGCTGTAGGCGTTGCCGATGCCGGCAATGGTCTTCTGGTCCACGATCAACGTCTTGATCCGCTCGGTGTGCCCGGCCAGCAGCTCGGCCAGCTCGTCGCGGCTCAGGGCGAGCGCGTCAGGGCCGAGGCGCGCGATGCCCGGGACCTCCTGCGGGTCGTTCACCAGGTAGACGGCGAGGCGTTTCTGCGTGCCGGCCTCGGTGAGGTCGAATCCCGGCCCTCCCACGGCGTCGAGGTGCACGCGCAGCGCCAGCGGGCCCCGGCCGGGCTTGGGCGGGGCCGCCGACGCCTGCTCGTGCCAGCGCATCCAACCGGCGCGCGAGAGGTGGGTGATGAGGTCGAGCTCCTCACCGGGCCTGTCGTGGAACTCGACGGACAGGAACTTCCCGTAGCGCGCCGCCCCGGTCACGACGCGGCCCGCGAGCGCCGACACCGGCGGGTCGAACGTCTTGAGCACGCTCATGCTCGCGATGTCGACGCGCGCGACGGGCCGGTAGATCGCATGGTCGCGCAGGTGCTGGGCCAGGGCCTCGACCTCGGGGAGCTCGGGCATGTCAGTTCACCGGTTGCAGCGGACTGTCGGAGTGCCCCGGCGTCGCGCGGGTGCGGAGGCTGCGGACGACGACCCGCATCTCCTCCTTCGCCCGCGAACGGCCACGGACCATGCCGGACCAGTGCTCGGCGGGCAGATCGGCGTCGTAGCTGCCCTCGGTCTCGGCCACGATCGTGTACGGCCGCCGCAGGTACCAGCGGAAGGGGAAGAACATGATCGCGATCGCGGCGATGAACCACAGGTAGAAGGGAACGGTCACCAGCGACGGCTTCCAGAAGATCAGCACGACCCAGAACAGCAGCAGCGACGACAGGATCATGATCGCGGCGCCACGACCGCCGTCGACGTCGTGCTCGAACTCGTCACCGACGGCGGGCGTCGACCACTCGATGTTCATCCGCACCGACCAGCTGCGCCCGTCGGCCCCGGCGACCGTCTTCGATGCCATCGTCCCCGCCGTTCCCGCAGTCGTCCCTACCGACGCCACTATCCCACGCGCGCGCAACGCGGGGTGATCATCGACGCGGGTCGGCCGCGGTCAGCGCACGGACGAGTTGCCGCAGGCCGCGGCCACACCGCTGCGGTCGGGCGCGCCGGGCGCCAGCACCTGGGTGACGACGAGCTGTGCGGGCGCCGTGCCGTCGTTGCGCATGACGTGGGCCTCCGCGTCGGGCACGAACACGGCGTCCCCGGCGCCCAGGCGGCGCGGCGCGCACTCCTCGGCCGTCTGCACGGTCAGCTCGCCGGTGTTGACGATCGTCGTCTCGAAGCCGGGGTGGCGGTGCCATCCGGTGGACTCGCCGGGCGCGAGCTCGACGGTGCGGACGGAGACGTCGGCAGGGCCGAGCGTGGACATCTGGATACGCGCGGGCAGGGTGCCGCGGCCGATGTCGGCGGTCCCGGTGGGGACGGGCGGCGGGGCCTGCGCGGCGGCGACGGGGCTGGCCTCGGGCGGCGGGGGCGGGGCGTCGTGGCCCAGCTGGCCGGGCTGCGCGCAGCCTGCGAGGAGGAGGCCGACCAGGAGGACGAGCGGGGCGATGGATCTCGCCGAGCGGCCGAACCTCGTCAACGCCAACCTCCCGCGGGGGCCTGTCACGTGCACGCCGACAGTAGTGCCCGTCACCCTGGGTACCCGCCACCGGGCTCACCGGACGTCATCCGTACCGAGGTGGCGCAGGTCTCAGGGACGCTCCGGACGAAAGTCACCGGCTCGGGTGAATTCGACTTGCCGACCGGCAGGTAAGAGGAGCATGGTTGCCCCCAGCAACTTCTTGCGTGTTACAAGCAAAGTATTGGTAAAGGATCGACGGAGGTGCGGCCATGACGAGCGCAGCGATCTCCACGACCGGGCCGACGGCGGACCTCGCCGGCGACCCGGCACCGGGCGACGCCGTGATCATCCCCGGCCCCACCCGCAGCGGCGACCTCACCGACGACCTCGCCGTCGCCGACGCGCTGGGCTACGAGATCGCCCGGCTGTTCCGCCTGGTCCAACGCAACAGCCGTGGCTCCGGGCCCGCCGACCTCGACCGGGCCACCTTCCACGTCCTCGTGCACCTCGCCTCCGCCGACGGCCCTCAACGGTCCGCCGACCTCGCCGGAGCCCTGTGCACCGACCCGTCGACCGTCAGCCGCAGGGTCGCGGCCCTGGTCAAGCAAGGACTCATCGAACGGCGCGCCGACCCCGACGACGGTCGCGCCAGCCTGCTCGCCGTCACCGACGACGGCCACTCCGCACTGGAACAGAGCCGCAGGCACAAGGCCCGCCTCGTCGCCGAGGTCCTCGACGCGTGGCCACTGGAGAAGCGGCAGGCGCTCGTCACACTGCTCGCCGACTTCTGCAACGACTTTCAACAGCACGAGCTGCCGGCGGGCACGCCCGCCCGCAGGCACTGAGGGGGAATCCGATGTCGACCGAGGCCGTCGCGCCGCAGCAGAACGCTGCGGGGGCGTCCGCACCGCCGGAACGCGGCTCCGGCGAGCTCAGCCACAAGCAGATCGTCACCATCCTGGTGGGTCTCGCGCTGGGCATGTTCCTCGCCGCGCTCGACCAGACCGTCGTCTCGACGGCCATCCGCACCATCGCCGACGACCTCGGCGGGCTCAGCCTCCAGGCCTGGGCGACCACGGCGTTCCTGATCACCGGCACGATCACCACGCCGCTCTACGGCAAGCTGTCCGACCAGTTCGGCCGCAAGCCGCTGTTCCTCTTCGCCATCTCGATCTTCATCGTCGGCTCGGTGCTCTGCACCTTCTCGACGTCGATGTACGAGCTCGCCGCGTTCCGCGCGGTCCAGGGCCTCGGCGCCGGTGGTCTGTTCACCCTCGCGCTGACGATCCTCGGCGACATCGTGCCGCCCCGCGAGCGTGCCCGGTACCAGGGCTACATCCTCGCCGTCTTCGGCACCTCCAGCGTCATCGGCCCGGTCATCGGCGGCGTGCTGTCCGGCCAGGCCACCATCGCCGGCATCGACGGCTGGCGCTGGATCTTCCTGGTCAACGTGCCGATCGGCGCCGTCGCGCTGTTCGTCGTGGCCAAGGTGCTCAACCTGCCGCACACCAAGCGCAGCCGCCGCATCGACTGGCCCGGCGCCGTCGCGCTGGCCATCTTCCTGGTGCCGCTGCTGATCATCGCCGAGCAGGGCCGCGAGTGGGGCTGGGGCTCCACCAGCGCCATCGTCTGCTACATCATCGGCGCCGTCGGCTTCGTGCTCTTCCTGCTCGCCGAGCGCCTCTACGGCGACGACGCCCTCGTCCCGCTGCGCCTGTTCCGCAACAACGTCTTCTCGCTCACCGGCACCGCCGGCTTCGTCATCGGCATGGGCATGTTCGGCGGCATCGTGCTGCTGCCGCAGTTCCTGCAGATCGTCCACGGTGCCACCCCGACCGAGTCGGGCTTCCTGATGCTGCCGCTCGTCGCGGGCATCATGGTCGCGTCGATCCTGTCCGGCCAGATCACCTCGCGGACCGGGCACTACAAGATCTTCCCGATCATCGGCACCGCGCTGATGGTCGGCGCGATGATGCTGCTGCACTTCCGCGTCAACGTCGACATCCCGCTGTGGGAGCTCGACCTCTACATGGCGATGCTCGGCCTCGGCCTCGGTGGCTGCATGCAGACCCTCGTGCTCGCCGTGCAGAACGCCGTCCCCGCCCGCGACATGGGCGTCGCCACCGCGTCGTCGACGTTCTTCCGCCAGCTCGGCGGCACGCTGGGCGTCGCGGTGTTCCTGTCGATCCTCTTCTCGACGGTCACCGACAAGATCAGCGAAGCCTTCTCCCGGGCCCAGACCGACCCGACCTTCATGGCCGCCGTCGCCGACCCGGCAGTGCGCGCCGACCCCGTCAACGCCCCGTTCTTCGCCGCCCTCAACGGCGGCGCCGACACCTCCGGCGTGCTGAACGACTCGTCGTTCCTGCAGAAGATCGACCCGCGACTGGCCAGGCCGTTCCTCGAGGGCTTCTCCAACTCGATGACGCTGACCTTCCTCATCGTCGGGCTCATCCTCGTCATCGCGTTCGTGCTGGTCCTGTTCATCAAGGAGCTGCCGCTGCGCACCATGTCCGGCGCCCAGGCGCGGGCCATGGAGGAGGCCGCGGGCGAGGGGGCGTCGGTCGGCGCCGTCACGCCCACGCCGCTCGAGGCGGAGGCCGCACCGTCGTCGCCGCTTCCCCGGAACGGGAACGGGCACATCGGGAACGGCAACGGAGCCGGTGTCTCCGCCGGCACCGTCGCAGCCGCCGTCGCCGCCGCGGCCACGGGCAACGGGCAGGGCAGCAGGCACGCCCTCCGGGACACCTCAGGTGCGGCCGACCCGTCGGTCACCGCCCCGATGCCCGTCGCCGCATCGAGCGGCGGCCCCGTCGACGGGCCCGCGATCGAGGGCACTGTCCGTCGTGCCGACGGCGCCGGGCTCGCCGGGGCGGTCGTCACCGTCACGGAGCCCACGGGCCGCCAGGCCGCCCGCACCACCTCCGACCAGGTCGGCGAGTACCGGATCGGCGTCCCCACCGGGGGCACCTACCTCGTCGTCGCCGCGTCCGGGGCCTTCCAGCCCCACGCCGCGATGGTCGCCGTCGCCGACAGGGCCGTCCGCCACGACGTCACCCTCGCCGGTGCCGGCGGACTGCGCGGCGTCGTCCGCGTCACCGACGCCCAGGGCGCGACCCGGCCCGTCTCCGGCGTCGCCGTCACCCTGATCGACGTGCAGGGCAACGTCTCCGCCGCCACCGTGTCCGACGAGCTGGGCCGCTACCTGCTCGCCGGCGTCCCCGACGGCCAGTACACGCTGACCGCCGCCGGAACCGGCTACCAGCCCGTCGCCACCAGCGTCGTGCTGCCGGGCGGAAACGAGGTCGTCCAGGACGTCGAGCTGCCCCGGCGTGCCCGACTGCTCGGAACCGTCGTCGCCGGCTCCACCGGCCGCGGCGTCCCCGAGGCACTCGCCACACTGATCGACCCCAGCGGCAACGTCGTCGGCTCCACCGTCACCGACGCCGACGGCACCTTCGCCTTCGACGACCTCGCCGAGGGCACCTACACGATCACCGCGAGCGGCTACGCGCCCATCGCGTCGGTCGTGCAGGTCACCGCGGGTGGCGCCAGCACCACCGAGATCGCGTTCGCGGCGCCCGTCGTCGCGGGCTCGGCCCCGTCCTCTCCCGCTGTCGCCGCGCAGGAGCCCACCTCGCTCGGGGCACCGCCGCCCGACCTGCCCGCGGTGCCGGAGGAGCCCGGATCGCCGACCGGCGGGCGGCTGCGGTGACCGCGGCCATCACCGGAACCCTCACCACACCCGACGGCTGGCCCGTCGGCGGCGGGATGCTCACCGTCGTCGACGGGACCGGGATCCAACGCGGGCGCGCCGCCGCCCGCGAGGACGGCGGGTTCGTCCTCGACGGCCTCGACACCGGCACCTACACGGTGATCATCGCCGCCCCGGGCCACGAACCCGCCGCCCGGACCGTCACCCTCACCGGTGCCGCTCCGGCAGCACTGGGCGTCGTCGAACTGCCCCGCGTCGGCGGCCGGGTCCTCCCCGCCCCCGGCACCTGGCAGATCGACCCCGTCCACTCCAGCATCCGCGCGACGGCCATGCACCTGGGACTCACCCCGGTGCACGGCCGGCTGCGCCGCTTCGACGGCCGCATCCAGGTCGCCGACCCGCTGGAGAACAGCTCCGTCGAGGTCGTCATCGACTCGAACGGCGTCGACTCCGACGACGACACCCGCGACACGCACCTGCGCAGCGCGGACTTCCTCGACGTCGACGTCCACCCGGAGATCCACTTCAAGAGCGACGGCCTCACCCGCCGCGACGCCACCCACTGGCGTGTCGACGGGATCCTGACGCTCAAGGGCGTCAGCGCCGCCGTCCCCCTCGACGTGACCTACCGCGGCAGCGGCCCCGACCTCTGGGGCGGCATCCGCGCCGGGTTCTCGGCCACCACCGAGATCTCCCGCGACGACTTCGCGATCAGCTGGAACCAGTCCGTCCTCGCCGGCGTGCTGGCCGTCGGCCGGACCCTGCGCATCGACATCGACATCCAGGCGTTCCGGACCTGACTGCTCTTCTCCCGTGAGGGGCGATGGTCGCTACAGCGACCATCGCCCCTCACGAGGTTCTTCACGAGAAGTCGAGCGTCGGGGTCAGGACACCTTCGAGGGCGAGCAGCCACTCCTTGGCCGGAAGGCCCCCACCGAACCCGCCCAGGGCCAGCTTCCCGCCACCCGCCGACGCCAGCACCCGATGACACGGCACCACCACCGGCACCGGGTTCGAGCCCATGATCGAGCCCACGCCACGGGCCGCCGACCAGCTCTCCTCGAACGCCCCCGACATCTGCGCCAGCTCGCCGTACCCGACGACCCGCCCGTACGGCACCCGCTCGAACAGGGTCTGCAGCACCGTCAGGCGCGAACCGCGCATGCTGCGCCAGTCGATCGCCAGGTCGAACACCCGGCGACGGCCGTCCAGGTACTCCGCCAGCTGCGTCGCCGCATCACGGGAGCGCCCCTCGTCGACGACGAGCTCCTCCCCCAAGGTTCGCGCCAACGCCTTGAGCGACCCGGTCCCCGCTCCCCAGCCGACGTGGGTCAGCGCTCCGTCGTCGGCAACAGCACAGGTCAACGCCCCGATCGGCGCCGGAGCAGGAACCGTCGTCCACGCGAGCACGTCACCCTCCCGAGCGAACTACCTGTTCCACGACGTGACCCGTTCGGCGCAGCGTCGTTGATCCGTTCGTTGCTCCCCAGCGACGGCGCCCGGGCGGCGGTCACCGCCCGGGCCCGGTACTCACTCGCCGGCGACCCCCGTGCCCACCTGGCACGACACCCCGGTACCCCCGATGCCGCAGTAGCCGTTCGGCACCTTCGCCAGATACTGCTGGTGGTAGTCCTCGGCCCAGAAGAACGTCCCCAGCGGCGCGATCTCCGTGGTCACCGGCCCGAACCGCGCCAGCCGCAACGCCTCGCCGTACCCGGCCGCCGACGCCTCCGCCTGCGCGCGCTGCCCCTCGTCGGTCCAGTAGACGGCCGACCGGTACTGCGTCCCCCGGTCGTTGCCCTGCCGCATGCCCTGCGTCGGGTCGTGGCCCTCCCAGAACACCTTCAACAACGTCTCGAAGGCGACCTCGGCGGGGTCGAACACCACCAGCACCACCTCGGTGTGCCCCGTCAGGCCGGAGCACACCTCCTCGTACGTCGGGTTCTCGGTGAAACCGCCCGCGTACCCGACCGCCGTCGACCACACGCCCGGCGTCTGCCAGAACATGCGCTCCGCGCCCCAGAAACACCCCATGCCGACGACGGCCGTCTGCAGCCCGTCGGGGAACGGCGGCACGATGCGGTGCCCGTTCACGAAGTGCGTCTCCGGCACCACCAACGGCGTCGACCGGCCCGGGAGCGCCTCCTCCGCGGTGACCATCCGCGACGTGTCCCGACCGAAGAGCGCCATGGCGTCAGGCTACGCCGGACCCTGCGGGCCGGCGGCTGCTCCGGCTGCGCCGCAGAACACCCCGTTCATCTGCGCCGCACCCGTCGTAAGGGGTGCGGCGCCACGTCAGCAGCCCCGCAGCACGCCGGGGGGCGCGGCAGCACGTTCGGGGACGCCCCGCCCATGGCCGGGGCTCAGCGGCGGCCGACGCCGATCCAGGAGAAGCCCGCCCGGCGGAGGACGTCGGGGTCGAGGAGGTTGCGAGAGTCGACCACCACGCGGCGGCCGACGACCCCGCCGAGGGCGTTCCAGTCGAGCTGGCGGAACTCGGGCCACTCGGTGAGGACGATGAGGGCGTCGGCGTCCTTGGCGGCGCGCATGGGGTCGTCGACGACGGTGACGGCGTCGGTGAGGCCGGGAACGGCGGCGGGGCAGCCGGGGTCGTAGGCGGTGAGCTCGGCGCCTTCGGCGGCGAGGAGGTCGGCGACGGCGAGGGCGGGTGAGTCGCGGAGGTCGTCGGTGCCGGCCTTGAAGGTCAGGCCGAGCATGCCGATGCGTGCGCCGGCGAGGGGGCCGACGGCGTCGCGGACCTTGTCGACCATGATCTCGCGCTGCCGGGTGTTGGTCTCGATCCCGGCGCTGACCAGGGGGAAGTCGAGACCGGCGGCGGCGGCGACCTGGACGAGGGCGCTGGTGTCCTTGGGGAGGCAGGAGCCGCCCCAGCCGGGTCCGGGTGAGAGGAAGGCGGCGCCGATGCGGCGGTCGTGGCCCATGCCTTCGGTGACGTCGGCGACGTCGGCGCCGAGGACGTCGCAGAGTTCGGCGAGGGCGTTGACGTAGGAGAGCTTGATCGCGAGGAAGGCGTTGGCGGCGTACTTGACCATTTCGGCGCTGGCGGCGTCGGTGAGGACGGTGGGGGCGCCGAGGCGGGAGTAGAGGGCGGCGACGCGTTCGGCGGCGTCCTGCTGGTCGCTGCCGACGACGATGCGGTCGGGGTTGAGGAAGTCGTGGACGGCGGAGCCCTCGCGGAGGAACTCGGGGTTGGAGACGACGGCGACGTCGCGGCGGCGCAGGAGGGCGCGGGTGCGGTCGGCGGTGCCGACGGGGACGGTCGACTTGGTGACGACGACGCAGCCTGCGGGGAGGAGGTGGCGGACCTCGGCGGCGACGGCGTCGACGGCGGCGAGGTCGGCGGCTCCGCCTTCGCCCATGGGGGTGGGGACGCAGAGGAAGAGGACCTCGACGGGTTCTTCGTCGCGGCGGGCGACGGCTGCGGCGGCGCCGACGCAGAACTGGAGCCTGCCGGCGGCGGTGCCTTCGGCGACGAGGTCGGCGAGGCGGGGTTCGAGGATGCCGATCTCGCCAGCCTGGAGGCGTTCGATCTTGGCGATGTCGATGTCGGCGCAGACGACGCGGTGGCCGAGGTGGGCGAGGCAGGCGGCGGTGGTGAGGCCGACGTACCCGGCCCCGACGACGGCGATGCGGCGTGCGAACACGGCGGGCTCCTCGCGGTGGCGCGTGGGCGGCCGGTGGGCCTGCCCCTGTCGACCCGATGGTCGGCGGGGGGTGCGGACGCGAGGTGAACGGAGGCCGGGCGGGTCGGAGGCGGTCGTGTGAACCCGAGGAGCCGCGGTTAGAGGTCGGCGGCGAGGGGCACGGTCTCGATCGCGGGTGAGGACATCCATTCGCGCAGGGCGCGGGTGGCGCCGACGTCGTCCTCGTTGTACTCGAGCAACCTGGTGCGCTGCAGCGGGTCGGGCGTGCCGCCGTCGAGGGCGACGGCGTCGCGGTACCAGCGCATGGAGTTCTCGCCGCCGGCTTCGGCGTCGCGCCAGGCGAACCCGGCGGCGGGGGCGATGCGCTTGAGGCCCTTGCCGTGGGCGCAGAGGAACCACTCGTTGACGACGGCGAAGAGGTCGACCCAGGAGTCGGCGTCGATGAACGCCTGGACCTCGGCGATCGGGGGGATACCGGGCTTGCCTGCGAAGCGTTCGGCGGAGCCGAGGAGCCAGCGGTTCTCGGCCTGTTCGTTGTAGCAGTAGGCGGCGAAGGTGCGGCCGCTTGCGCGTGCGGCGTCGCGGACCCCGGTGATCCATGTCCAGAACTCGGCGAAGGAGCGGGCTTCGTCGTCGGTGGGGACGGGTTCCCAGGTGGCGAAAGCGCGGTAGCCGGCGGGCTGGTCGCCGTCGCGGGTGCCGCCGGGGAACGAGAGGAGCACGCCCCACATGTAGGCGCCGGCTTCGCCGAAGCTCTCCATGTCGACGTCGACCTCGACGTCGGCGCGGGTGACGGGCACGGCGGGCACCCGGCGGACGACGGACAGTCCGCGCAGCCAGGCCCGGGCGAGGGCGATGGTGTCGGCGAAGGCCATGCCGGGCAACGGGACCGGCGGTTCCTGGGTGGGGTCCATCGCGGCGAGCTGGGAGACGGTGAGGACGTTGGCGGTGCGCAGCGCGGTGGCGGACTCGCCGCGGACGACGAGGCTGACGTCCTGTCCGTCGGCGAGTTCGGCCTCGCAGGTGGGCCACCAGGGGCAGCGCCGGCATTCGGTGACGCGCGACGGGAGCGCGAGTGCGGGGCCGCCGGTGGCGGCCGCGACGGCGACGCTGACGCGGTCGGCGAAGCGGGCGTCGTACTCGGCCATGGTGCTGCGGCCGCCGGGCCAGTGTTCGGCGGTGAGGTCGTGCCAGACGACGACGTCGCCGTCGAGGCCGACGACGCCTCCGGTGCGGGCGGTGGCGACGTCGTCGTGTGGGGCCCAGCCGGCGGCGCCGAGCATGCGCGTGAGGTGGGCGAGACGGAGCAGGTCGCGCGGCTGGGAGCGGACCTTGCGGGTGGGGTCGTGGCGGGCGCGCCCGGGGAACGGTTCGAGCAGCGGCGTCGTCCGTGCGCCCTGGCCGGGATCGGTGACGCGGTGGCGGACGACGAGGACGGGCACGTAGCCGCCGCCGGGGACGCGGACGAGCAGTTCGGCGCCGCCGCGGCGGCCACCGGCGCGGTCGCGCGGGAGCTGCGCGTTCCAGATGAGGCCCGCTCCGGCGGAGACTGCGACGACGGTGGCCTCGGCCCGTTCGCGGGCGGGGGCGTCGCCGGGGACGGTGGCCCACAGGTCCCGGTGGGCGGCGCCGATGAGCTCGCCGACGCGGTCGCGGTGTTCGCGGGCGTCGGCCCGGCGCTGCTCGAGGGAGGGGTCGGGCAGGGCGCGTGGGGTGTCGGCGACCGCGGGGTCGTGGTCCAGGTGGACGCGGCGGCGGCAGCGGGTGGTGACCGACGCGTCGAGCGAGACGCCGGTGACGGCGGCGGCACCGGTGCCCGGGAACGGCGAGCCTGTCGCCGTGTCCCGCACCGTGTCCGCCGCCGGGGTCTCGTTCACCGTCACACGCCCGAGGGTAGAGACCACCACCGACAGCCTCCGCGCCTGCCACCGGCGCGTCCGGGCTCTAAGGTGGCCCGGACCGAGCGCGCACCCGGCCGGCGGGACGCCCGGCGCATGAGGAGGACGGCATGGCACTGCTGGGACGGCGCGGGAGCAGGTCGGCCCGCAAGCAGGCCGGGAAGCAGGCCAAGGCCGCCCGCAAGGCTGTGAAGGCCGAGGAGAAGGCGGCTGCGGAGGCCGCTGACCTGGCCGCGTCGCTCGACAAGGCGCGTGCCAAGGCGGCCAAGAAGATCGCGCACGCCGACATCAAGGCGGCCAAGGCGTTGGCGTCGGCGGACAAGAAGACGGCGAAGGCTGCGAAGAAGACAGGCCGTCGCGTCGGTTCGGCCGAGGACACGGCCGTCAACGCGGTGGCGAGTGCGACGGCGCTGGCGCCGGCGAAGATCACCCGGGCGGTGGCCGTCGGGAAGGTCCTGCTGCCGTTGGTCGCCCCGTACGCGCTGGCGGCGGCGGGAACGGCCCGCGCGGTGTGGGACGACCGGAAGGCGCGCCGGCTCGGCGTCCCGGCCGACCAGTTGGGCGCCTACACCGGCCGTGGCGGCGCGTTGCACGCCCGGATCTCGCGGATCGCGGAGGCCCTGCCGGAGCTGACCGTCGAGGGCGACGCCCGGACCACCGAGCCGGGTCGGCGGTTCGCGGCCGACACCGAGCCCCGGTTGGCCGATCTGTCGGTCGCGGTCCGCGCCGCCGAGCAGATGCCGACGACCCGGCGCCGCACGGCGTTCCGCGCGGTCGCGGGCGAGCTCGACCGGCTGGAGAACGAGCTGTTGGGTCACCTGGGAGTGCGTGTCCCCGACTGACCGGCGCGAAACGGTCCGTGTGGGCCCGTCGGGGTCACCGGTTACCGTTCCTGTCATGAGGCGCGGCCCCGGGACCCGTGCTGCGGTCCCGCGTGCCCCGCGCCGCGACCGCGGCCGTGTCCCTGCGCGTGCCCGGCAGCCCCGGGTGCACGCGCGGCGGCCCGGCCCGCTTCGCGGGGCCCGGGGCGTGGCGGTGGCGTCGGCCGCATCGCTGATCACGGGTGTCGCGCACGTCGCGGGCGGCGGCGCGCTGCCCGACCTGGGGCTGCTGCTCGTCCTGTTCCCGCTGCTCACGGCTCTGATCGTCAGTATCGCCGACGCGTGTAGCAGCATCGCCGGGATATTGGGCGTCCTTGCCGCGGGCCAGCTCGCGATGCACGCCGTGCTCGAGGTCATCGGGCACTCGCACGTGGCGGCCGCGGCGGGGCCGGCGAGCGGCGGGTCGATGTTCGCCATGCACGCGGCGGCGACGGTCGTGATCGGGCTGCTCATCCGCGACGCCGACGTGGTGCTCGGCCTGCTCGTCTCGGCGCTGTCCCGGGTGCTCCCCCGCCGGCTGCTCGTCCCCCCGGCCGACCGGCCGCTCGCCACGTTCGCGGTGGCGTGCCCGGCCGTCCTCGGGGCGACGGCGCGGGCAGCGCTGGGCCCGCGTACCCCGCGGGGACCTCCGTCCCGGGTGTGAACCGACCTTCACCCCGATCCACCGCCGCCGACGTGCGGCGGTCCCAGTCAACGGAGTTCCCATGTTCGGATCCCTGCGTCGTTCCGCCTTGCGCGGCGGCGTCGTGGCCGCGGTCGTCGCCGGTGTGGCGATCGCCGCGGCCTCCCCGGCCCTCGCCCACGTCACGGCCCAGCCGGGTACCGCCCAGCAGGGCGGCTACACCGTGATCACCTTCCGCGTGCCCAATGAGTCGGACACCGCGGGCACCACGAAGGTCGAGGTGACCTTCCCCGTCGACCACCCGATCACCTCGGCGCGCACCACGCCCCAGCCGGGCTGGGACGCCGTCGTCACCAAGGGCGTGCTGCCCCAGCCGATCGAGCGTGACGGCGCCCAGATCACCCAGGCCGTCACCACCGTGACGTGGACGGCCCAGCCCGGCACCCGGATCGGGCCCGGCCAGTACGTCGACTTCCCGCTGTCGGTCGGTCCGCTGCCCGAGGACACGACGAGCCTCGCGTTCCCTGCGGCGCAGACCTACGACGACGGCAAGGTCGTCAACTGGAACGAGACGCAGCAGCCGGGCGGCGCGGAGCCGGAGCACCCGGCCCCGACCGTCACGCTGACCCCGGCCACCGGTGGTGGGCACGGCGGTCACGACGCCGCGGCCGCGACCAGCGGCGACTCCGGCTCGGCAGGCACCACCGACACCACCGCGCGCTGGCTCGGCGGCATCGGGCTGCTGCTCGGCGCGCTGGGTCTCGGTCTCGGCGCCGGTGCAGCGCTGCGCAACCGCAAGCCCTCCGGTGGTGCGGGCACCGCGTCGAAGGACGAGGAGAAGGTGACCACGCCGTGACGCGCGTGGCCAGGATCGCGGGGCGGGTGACGGCCGTGCTGGTCGCCGCCGGTCTCGCGCTGTTCCTGGGCGCCGGCCCGGCGCTGGCGCACGCCCAGCTCGAGGGCAGCGACCCGCCCGACGGCGCCTCCCTGGCGACGGGCCCGACGTCGGTGACGATCCGCTTCAGCGACACCATGCAGGCGGGCTTCAACACCGTCACCGTGATCGGCCCGGACCGGCTCGCCTACCAGGACGGCGACGCCGTCGCGGCCGACGACTCGGTCACGGTCAAGGTGAAGCCGCTCGGCCCGGCCGGGAAGTACGACATCGGCTACCGCGTGGTGTCCGACGACGGGCACCCCGTCTCGGGCGTGCTGTCGTTCACGCTGACGCAGGCGGGCACCGGGACCGGCGTGCCGGTCAGCGGCGCCCCGCAGGCGGCCGACGCCCCCGCGACCGGTGAGGCCTCGGCCGACTCCGGCTCGGGCGGGGCGCCGGTGTGGCCGTGGATCGTCGGCGCGGTCGTGCTCGTCGGTGGGGGCGTCGCCCTCGCGCTGCGGCTCGGGAAGAACTGATGACGAAGGCGGCCGCGCGGCCCGGCACCACGTCCCGGCTGCTGCCGGTGCTGTGGGCCGGGCTCGCGGTCGCCGCCGCCGTCGTCGCGGGTGTGCTGGCCGACGCGTTGAGCAGTTCGACGTTCTCGGCCCGCGTCGCGACGGCGGTGACCCGCTCCGGCATGGACGTCGCCGGGATCGCGTGCGTCGGCCTCGGCCTGCTCGCGGCGCTGGTCCGGACCCGAGGCGTGTCCGAGCGCGACATCCGGACGCTCGACCGCAGGCTCGACCGCGCGATCGTCGGCGTCGGCGGTGCGTGGCTGGTGGTCGTGTTGTGCGACATCGTCTTCCGGGCCGCCGACGCCTACGGCCGGCCCGTCACCGAGGTCGGCGGCGGTGAGCTGCTGCGCTGGGCCACGTCGCTCGCCTCGGGCCGTGGCCTGGTGCTCACGGCGGCGTGCGTGCTCGTCGTCATCGGGTGCGCGGCGGCGCGGCTGGTGCGTGAGGGCGCCGTCCCGCCGCGGGCCGCGCTGGTCGCGGCCTTGCTGGGGCTGCTCACACCCGCGGTCACGGGGCACGCCGGGACGTCGTCGGACCACGAGCTGGCCGTGATCATGTCGGCTTTGCACGTCGCCGCCGCGTCGGCGTGGGTCGGTGGGCTGGCCGCGATGCTGGTCTTCCTCGGCGGGCGCCGCACCCTGCTCGACCCGGTGGTGCCGCGGTTCTCGCGGCTGGCGACGTTCTGCATCGTCGGCGTCGGCATCACCGGCGTGCTCAACGCGCTGCTGCGGCTGCCGTCGCTCGGTGCGCTCGTGACCAGCGGCTACGGCTGGCTGATCATCACCAAGGTCGTGCTGCTCGCCGGGATCGCGGTGCTCGGCAACGCGGCGCGCCGCCGCCTGGCCGCCGGCCGCTACCCGGTGCTGCGCTGGGCCGCGGTCGAGGTGACCCTGATGGCGCTGGCCATCGGCGTCGCCGCTGCCCTCACGCAGACTGCATGACCGACGATGTGTCTGACACACTGAACCTGTGACACACCCGGACGAACTCAGCCCTCATGCCGAGGTCTCGGTCAACAACCAGGGACGAGTGACGATCCCGTCCCAGGTCCGCCGGGCGGCGGGGATCGAACCCGGCGACTCCGTGGTCGTCTACGTCGACGACGGCCGCGTCGTCATCGAGACGCGCGCCCGGCTCGTGGCGCGACTCCGCCGCGACGTCGCGCGTGACTGGACCGGATCGGGATCCGTCGTCGACGACCTGGCGGCCGATCGCCGCTCCGAGGCCGACCGCGAGGCAGGGTGACGACGACCGGCTCGTCCGCCGTTCTCGATGCCTCCGCGCTGCTCGCCTGGCTGCGGGAGGAGCCGGGTGCCGACGGTGTCGACGCGGCGCTCGACGGGGCGGCGATGAGTGCGGTGAACTGGTCCGAGACGTGGCAGAAGCTCGAACAGAACGGGATCGACGCCGCGCGGGCACTTCGCCAGGTCAGGGCGCTGGGCGTCGTGGTGGAGTCCTTCTCGGCCGAGGACGCCGCGACCGCGGCCGGCCTCTGGCCGGCCGGACGTGCAGCCGGCCTGTCGCTGGGCGACCGTGCTTGCCTGGCGCTGGCGATCCGTCTAGGCGTCCCAGCCATCACCGCCGACGCCGCGTGGTCCCGCGTGCAGGCGGACCTCCACCCCACGGTCGTGATCCGTCTGGTGCGCTGAGCGCGCCGTCACGCACCCGAGCGGTAAGTCTCCAGCAGCCGCAACCAGACCTCGCTGATCGTCGGGAACGAGGGAACGGCGTGCCAGAGCCGGGCCAGGGGCACCTCGCCGACGACGGCGATCGTCGCCGCGTGCACCATCTCGGCGACGTCCTGGCCGACGAAGGTGATGCCGAGCAGCACCTCGCGTTCGGTGTCGACGACCATTGTCGCGCTGCCGGTGTAGCCGTCGGCCTGCAGTGACGATCCGGCGACGGCGATGTCGATCTGGACGACCCGCACCGGCAGCCCGGCGGCGCGGGCCTTCTCCGAGGTCAGCCCGACGGAGGCGACCTCGGGGTCGGTGAACACGACCTGCGGTACGGCGGCGTGGTCGGCGGTGGCGCAGTGTTCGCCCCACGGCCCGGTGTCGAGCGGCGTCCCGGCGGCGCGGGCGGCGATCGCGGCGCCGACGATGCGGGCGGCGTACTTGCCCATGTGGGTCAGCGGGGCGCGACCGGTGACGTCGCCCGCGCCGTAGAGCCAGTCGCCGAGGGCGAGCCCGGAGTCGTCGACGGTCAGCGGCCCGCCCGGTTCGAGGCCGACGGTGTCGAGACCGATGTCGGCGGTGTTCGGGCGGCGGCCCGTCGCCACCAGCAGCTCGTCGACCTCGATGCGTTCGTCGCCGAGGTGCAGCACGATCGAACCGCCGGGGCCGGGTGAGACGGCGTCGAGGCCCTGGTCGAGGCGGACGTCGATGCCCTCGTCGCGCATCGCGGCGGCGACCCGTTCCCCCGCAACGGGTTCGGCCGACGGCAGGAGTCGCGGCCCGTGGTTGACCAGCGTGACGGCCGACCCGAGCCGGCAGAACGCCTGCGCCAGCTCGCAGCCGACGACCCCTCCCCCGAGTACCCCGAACCGCGCGGGCACCTCGCCGGCGTTGGTGGCCTCGCGGGATCCCCAGGTGCGCACGGAGTCCAGACCCTCGACGGGCGGCCGCACGGGCACGCTGCCGGTGGCGACGACGACGGCGTGCCGCGCCCGTAGCACCCGGGCGCCGACGCGGACGGTGCGTTCCCCGTCGAGCCTGCCGACGCCGCGGACGACCTCGATGCCGGCGGCGACGGCCCAGTCGACCTGGCTGGTGTCGTCGAGGTCGTGGACGAAGGAGTCGCGCCGGGCCAGGACGGCGGCCGGGTCGAACGACACCTCCACGCCGGGCAGCCTGCGCGCCGCGGCGACGGCGTGGCCGGTGCGCAGCAACGCCTTCGACGGGATGCACGCCCAGAACGAGCACTCGCCGCCGACACGTTCGGCCTCGACCAGCGCGGCGGTCAGCCCGTTGCGGACGGCGTAGTCGGCGGCGTTCTCCCCCGTCGGCCCGGCCCCGATGACGACGACGTCGAACTCGTCGGCACCCGACTCCGGGGAGGTCATCGGACGGCCGCGGCGACGGCGTCGCCGATCGGGGTGTCCCCGCCGACGGCGTCGAGAACGAGCCCGGCGGACGCGGGGGTGTCGAGCAGCGCGACCAGGACGGCGGCGGTGTCGTCGCGGGTGATCTCGCCGTACGGGAGCCCGGGCGGGCCGAGCCGGACCGTGCCGACGCCGGCGTCGTCGGTGAGGCGGCCGGGTCGCAGGAACGTCCAGTCGAGGTCGGTGGCGCGGACGGCGTCCTCGGCCGCCTTCTTGGCGTGGACGTAGGCGACCCATTGCTCGCCGCGGCCGGCGTCGGGCTCGTCGTCGATGCCGATGGCGGACACGAGCAGGTACCGACGAACCCCCGCGCGGGCCGCGGCGTCTGCCAGCAGCGAGGCGGCGGCCCGGTCGACGGTGTCCTTGCGGGCGACGCCGCTGCCCGGTCCGGCGCCGGCGGCGAACACGACGGCGTCGGCGCCCTCCAGGTGCTCGGCGAGTGAGGCGGCGTCGGCCTCCTCCAGGTCGACGACCGCAGCCGTCGCACCGGCCGCGCCCACGTCGTCGACGTGCGCGGGATTGCGCACCAGCCCGACGACCTCGTCACCGCGCGCGGCCAGCAGGGTCGCCAGCCGCAGCGCGATCTGTCCATGTCCTCCGGCGATCACGATGCGCACGCCGGGCGACGCTAGTCCTCCGCGGACGCCTTCGCCCGGACCGGCTTGAGCGTCCACACGACCGTGACGGTCGCGCAGTCGGTCCCGGCGGCGTCGCGGACGGTGACGTCGACCGTGAACTCCGGACGGGTGCCGGCGTCGAGCTCGGCGAGGACGTCGGCGGCCGAGTGGGCCAGGACGGCCTCGGCGGTGAGCGGCCCGCGGGCGAGCGCCCGATAGCGCACCGACGAGCTGACGACGAGCGGCGTCGCACGTTCCGCGGTGCCCCCGAACGCCGCCAGCCCGACGGCTCCGGAGGCCGTCTCGGCCAGCCCGAAGATCATCGCGGCGTGGGGCCCGCCGACGTGGTTGTGCAGGTCGGGCCGGTCCGGAAGGCTGCACACCGCACGGATGGCGTCGACCCGGTCGAACTCGACACCGCTGCTGCGCACCCAGGGGACACCGGAGGTCATCGCGCCGGCCACCCAGTCGAAGTCGCTCACACGGCCGCATGTTACTCGCGAGTAACGCTGATAGGTTCCGCACGTCGAAACGGACATACGGAATAGGGGCGGGTCATGACCGCAACGGCTTCCACTGTTCCCAGCGTCGCCCGGTTGTTCCACGACCGGGTCTTCGCCTCCGCCGACCGCGAGGCCTTCCGCGTCCCGGAACCCGACGGCACCTGGCGGTCGATCACCTGGGGCGCCACCGGCGAACGGGTCGGCGAGCTCGCCGCCGGCCTGGTCGCGCTCGGCATCGAGGCCGGCGATCGCGTGGCCGTCATGTGCTCCACCCGCTACGAGTGGATCACCTGCGACCTCGCGATCATGTGCGCCGGCGGGGCCACCACCACCGTCTACCCGTCGACGGCGGCGCCCGACGTCGCCTACATCCTCGCCGACTCCGGCAGCCGCGTCGTCTTCGCCGAGGACGCCGAGCAGGTCGCGAAGCTGCGCGCCCACCGCGAGGAGCTGCCCGACGTCGGCGCCGTCGTGCTGATCGACGGCACGCCCGCCGACCTGCCCGGCAACGACGACGGCTGGGTCACCGGCATCGACGACCTCGCCGCCCGCGGTCGCGCCTTGACCGAGACCTCCCCCGACGCCGTCGCCAACCGCATCGACGCCATCGGCCCCGACGACCTCGCCACCCTCATCTACACCTCCGGCACGACCGGCAGGCCCAAGGGCGTGCGGCTGCCGCAGAAGGCCTGGACCTACCAGGGCGACGCCCTCACCAAGCTCGACCTCGTCCGCCCCGACGACCTGCAGTACCTGTGGCTGCCGCTGGCCCACTCCTTCGGCAAGGTCCTGCTGTCGGCACAGCTGGCCATCGGGTTCGCGAGCGCCGTCGACGGGCGGGTCGACAAGATCGTCGACAACATGGGCGTCGTGCGGCCCACCATGATGGCGGCCGCGCCCCGCATCTTCGAGAAGGCCCACGCCCGCATCGTCACGACGATCGCCGCCGAGGGCGGACCGAAGGCCAAGCTGTTCGACTGGGCGATCTCGGTGGGGCGCAAGGTCAGCGACCTCACGCTCGCCGGGAAGCGCGTGCCACCACTGCTCGCGGCGCAGCACCGGGTCGCCGACAAGCTCGTCCTGTCCAAGATCCGCGACCGCTTCGGCGGCCGCGTCCGCTTCTTCGTATCCGGGTCCGCCGCGCTCGCACCCGATCTCGCGCACTGGTTCCACGCCGCCGGGGTGATCATCCTCGAGGGCTACGGCATGACCGAGAACGCCGCCGGCGGCTCGGTCAACGAGCTGTCCCGCTACCGGATCGGGACCGTCGGCAGGCCGCTTCCCGGCACCGAGATCAAGATCGGTGACGACGGCGAGGTCCTGCTCCGCAGCCCCAGCGTCATGACCGGCTACCACAACCTGCCCGAGCAGACCGCCGAAGCGCTCGACGACGACGGCTTCCTGCACACGGGCGACATCGGCGAGCTCGACGCCGACGGCTACCTGCGCATCACCGACCGCAAGAAGGACCTCTTCAAGACCTCCGGCGGCAAGTACGTTGCGCCGCAAGCCATCGAGGGCCAGATGCTGGCGGTGTGCCCCTACGTCAGCCAGGTCGTCGTCCACGGCGAGGGCCGCAACCACTGCACCGCCCTGCTCACCCTCGACGCCGACGCCCTGCAGGGCTGGGCCGCGAACAACGGCCTCGCCGGCCGCGACCACGCGTCGCTGGTGACGAGCCCCGAGGTGCAGACGATGGTGCAGGGCTACGTCGACACCCTCAACGGCCGGCTCAACCGCTGGGAGACGATCAAGAAGTTCACGATCCTCGACCGCGAGCTCTCCCTCGAGGAGGGCGAGCTGACGCCGAGCATGAAGATCCGTCGCAAGGACGTCGAGAAGCGGCACCAGGCCGCCCTCGACGCCCTCTACACCGGCTGATCCCCGCCGCCCCGATCGAGCCTCATCCACCGGACGGGGTGAACGTCCGACGGGGACCGCCGTGTGCCGGCCCCGCACCGAACCGTTGGTGCGGGCCGTCGACCTGCACGGATCCGGTAGCACGTGCCCGCGCGACCCTGCACGTGTCTCATGTCCGTTCAGTCCGTTTTATCGCTGGGTGGAAAACGACCCCTTGTGACGTGACGCACGCCGCAATGGAATCGGAGGCCGAACCCCGAGACCAAGGGAGGTACGGGTGTGAAGGCCGTCCGGGTGCACGAGTACCACTCCGACCCGAAGATCGACGACATCCCCGAGCCCACGCTGCAGGGCCCCCTCGACGTGATCGTGAAGATCGGTGGCGCCGGCGTCTGCCGCACCGACCTGCACATCATCAACGGCGACTGGGCCGAGGCCCAGAACCCTCAACTGCCCTACGTGATCGGGCACGAGAACGCCGGCTGGATCGAGGCGGTCGGCGAGGGCGTCACCAACGTCGCGGTCGGCGACACCGTCATCCTGCATCCGCAGCCGTCGTGCGGCCTCTGCCTCGCCTGTCGGCGCGGCCGGGACATGCAGTGCGAGAACGCGTTCTTCCCCGGGCTGTCGAACAACGACGGCGGCATGGCCGAGTACCTGCGCACCACGGCCCGCGCCTGCATCAAGCTCGACCCCAGCACCAACCCCGCCGACGTCGCCGCACTCGCCGACGCCGGCATCACCGCCTACCACGCGGTCCGTAAGGCCGTGCCGGACCTGTTCCCCGGCACCACCGCCGTCGTGCAGGGCGCGGGCGGCCTCGGCCACATCGCCATCCAGGCCCTCGCCGCGATCACCGGCACGCGGATCGTCGTCGTCGACAAGAACCCCGACGCGCTCGCCCTCGCGAAGCAGATCGGTGCCGACGAGACCGTCCTCGCCGACGGCAACCACATCGACGCCGTCAAGGACCTCACAGGAGGCCGCGGTGGCGACGTGGTGTTCGACTTCGTCGCCGAGCAGGGCGCCGAGCTCGACGCCTGGCAGATGACCGCCCCCGCCGGGTCGCAGTACGTCCTCGGCTACGGCGGCACCTTCACCGCCCCGACGCTCGACTTCGTCGGCGGCGAGAAGAACGTCATCGGCAACATCGTCGGCACCTACGCCGACCTCACCGAGCTGATGGTCCTGGCGCAGGCCGGGAAGGTCACGCTGCACACCAAGCAGTACCCCCTCGATGCAGCGCTCGACGCGCTGCACGATCTCGACG
Source organism: Pseudonocardia sp. SCN 73-27 (assembly GCA_001725415.1). Taxonomy (GTDB): domain Bacteria; phylum Actinomycetota; class Actinomycetes; order Mycobacteriales; family Pseudonocardiaceae; genus Pseudonocardia. The sequence goes on along the minus strand of MEGH01000033.1, from coordinate 15,103 downwards.
CCGGCCGGGTCCGCGGCCGCGCGATTCTCGTCCCCTGAGCTCCTGAACAGCGCAAACCGGCACTGACGCTGAATCGAGAGGAACCACCACATGTACGAGAAGGATGGCGAGAAGTACTTCGTTGTCGACTCCCACAGTCACTTCTGGGATGCGTCCAAGGAGAACTGGGTCGAGGGCAAGGAGCAGTACGCCAAGGGCTGGATCGACTGCTTCTACGGCTACCACCAGCTCGGCCCGCCCGAGACCCACTGGGACTGGGAGAAGTACCTCAAGGTCACGCCCGAGGACTTCGAGCGCGACATGTTCATCGAAGGTCACGTCGACTACGCGATCTTCCAGTCGACCTACCTGCGTGAGTGGTACAAGAACGGGTTCAACACCGCCGACCAGAACGCCGCGCTCCTCGAGCGCTGGGGCGACAAGCTGATCGTCAACGGTCGTTTCGACCCGCGCGAGGGCGACGCCGGCCTCAAGCAGCTCGAGGCCGACGTCGCGAAGTACAAGCACAAGGGCGTCAAGCTCTACACCGCGGAGTGGAACGGCGACTCCCGCGGCTACAAGCTCACCGACCCCGAGGCCTACCGCTTCCTGCAGGCCGCGCAGGACCTGGGCATCAAGAACGTCCACGTCCACAAGGGCCCGACGATCTGGCCGCTCGACAAGGACGCGTTCGACGTCGCCGACGTCGACCACGCCGCGACCGACTTCCAGGGCCTCAACTTCATCGTCGAGCACGTCGGCCTGCCGCGCATCGAGGACTTCTGCTTCATGGCGGTCCAGGAGCCCAACGTCTACGCCGGCCTGTCCGTCGTCGTCGGTGGCCTCATGCACGCCCGCCCCAAGTTCTTCGCGAAGGTCATGGGCGAGCTGCTCTTCTGGGTCGGCGAGGACAAGATGCTCTTCGGCGGCGACTACAACATCTGGACGCCCAAGTGGCAGGTCGAGGGCCTCGTCGACTGGCAGATGCCCGACGACGACCAGTTCGCCGACTACCCGCGCCTCACCACCGCGTCCAAGAAGAAGATCCTCGGCCTCAACGCCGCCAAGCTCTACGACATCCCCGTCCCGGCCGAGCTCCAGCTGCCGACCGAGGCCGGCGAGAGCCTGCAGCCGGGCGAGGAGCTCGTCGAGGGCACGGCGGGTGCGCAGGCATGATCGAAGCCCCTGAGGGGGTCTCGCCCGAGATCTGGGCCGCGTTGGACACGGTGCTCGACCCGGAGCTGGACGAGCCCATCACCGGACTCGACTTCGTCGAGTCGTGCACCGTGACCGCCGCACCCGACGGGGACATCGTCACCGTCGGGCTGCGGTTGCCCACCTTCTTCTGCGCACCGAACTTCTCGTTCCTGATGGTCGCCGACGCCTACGACGCGGTCTCGGCGGTCCCGGGAGTGGCACGCGCAGAGGTGACGCTGGTCGACCACCACGCGTCCGAGGAGATCAACGGCGGGGTCGCCGCACACGCGGGCTTCGTCGGCACCTTCACCGGGGAGGCCACGGCGGAGCTCGACGAGCTGCGCCGCACCTTCCTCACGAAGGCCTCGGTCGCAGGTCAGGATCGGCTCGCTCGGCCGCTGGTCGACGCGGGGGCGGGACCCGACGAACTGGCGTCGACGACGCTGGGCGAGATCCCGGAGTCCGACGAGCTGACGCGGCTGCGCCGCCGGCGGGCGGGCATCGGCCTGCCCTACGGCGACGACGCCCCGCTGCTCATCCATCCCGACGGCAGCCCGGTGACCTCGGAACAGGTGCCTCTGCACCTGCGCCGGGCCCGGCTCCAGCGGGTCGGCATCGAGACGAACGGCGAGTACTGCAAGAGCCTGCTGGCTCTCAGGTACGCACCCGGGGCGGCCACCGCGCCCTGAGGGTGACGAGGAACGGCCCCGGCCATGACGGCCGGGGCCGTTTCGCGTGCGCACATCCGGGCGGGGTGTGGGTCGTCCTCGAGCTCCGCGGGTCGGCGACGACGCGACGCAGGGCTCGGCGCCGGGCGCCACGGCTAGGGTCGGAGCGTGGACGTCCGCGCGCTGGTGTTCGACGTGTTCGGGACGGTCGTGGACTGGCGCTCCGGCGTCGCGCGGGAGGTGGCACGGCTGCTGCCCGAGGTCGACGACCCTCACGCCGTCGCCGACGACTGGCGCGGCCGCTACCAGCCGTCGATGGAAGAGGTCCGCAGCGGCCGTCGGCCGTGGACGATCCTCGACGTCCTGCACCGCGAGTCCCTCGACGCGCTGCTGGCCGAGCGGGGGCTCGACCCGTCGGAGGAGGTCCGGGCGGAGCTGGTGCTGGCGTGGCACCGGCTGGATCCGTGGCCGGACGCCGTCGAGGGGCTGACCCTGCTGAAGGGGCGTTTCACGATCGGCCCGATGTCGAACGGGAACGTGGCGCTGCAGGTCGACATGGCCAAGCGGGCGGGGCTGCCGTGGGACGTCGTCCTGGGTGCGGAGGTGGCGCGGCACTACAAGCCCGATCCGGCCGCGTACGACTCGGCGCCCGCACTGTTGGGACTGCGACCTGAGCAGGTGGGGATGGTGGCGGCGCACGTCGACGACCTGGTCGCGGCCCGCGCCCGGGGCCTGACGACGTTCTACGTGCACCGCCCCGACGAGTTCGGCGGCCTGGTCGTCCCGCCGGCCACGGATCCTGATGCCGCACTGACGGTGTCGTCGTTCACGGAGCTCGCCGACAGGTTGTGAGTGGTAACAGTCGCCATGGCGACCATCACCACTCACAGGGGTTCACGGCGCCGGGTGTGCCGTGACGACGCGGAAGAGGTTGTCGAGGAGGTAGCTGCCGTCGGGTCGGCGGCGGGACCCCAGGCCCTCCAGGATCGCGGCGCGGACGCCGCCGGGGCCGCCGCGGCGGGCGGCGGTACGGCCGAGCCCGGAACCGAGGACGGGGCCGACGAGCTCGTCCTCGTCCTCGTACCGGAACGAGCACACGACCTCGTCGACGGAAGCGACGGCCAGACCGGCCATGCCGACGATCTTGGCGAGCCGGTCGGGCTCGGTGAGCGGCGGTGGGGCACCGGGCTCGGTGCGCCGGGGCGGGAGCAGCCCGGCGAGGGACTCGCCGATCAGCCGGACGTCGCACTCCGACTCGCGGCCCCACACGGTGACGACGACGGTCCCCGACGACCGGACGACGCGCGCCGCCTCGCGGAGCGTGACGAGTGGATTGGCGACGTGGGTGACGAGCTGGACGAGGGCGACGGCGTCGTAGGAGGAGTCGGGTTGCTCCAGCGACTGGGCGTCGCCGACGTCGAACACCCCTTCGGGGACGCGGCGCGCGGCGACGGCGACGGCGGAGGCGTCGACGTCGAGACCGCGCACGGCGTGCCCACGGTCGATGGCTGCGCGGGCGAACTCTCCTGCGCCGCAACCGACGTCGAGGACGGTGGCCCCGGCGGGCAGGGCGTCGAGCACCCGTGAGTACAGCGGCGTTCCCCAGCCCTGGGGCCCTTCGGACATGCCCTGAAACCTAGCCCCAGACGTCGCGCGCCACGTCGACGATCAACCGGAGTTTCGCCACCTGTTCCTCCGCGGTCAGGCTGTTTCCCTCGACGGTGGAGGAGAACCCGCACTGCGGGGAGAGGCAGAGCTGGTCGAGGGGCACGTACTCGGCGGCCTCGTCGATGCGGCGTTTGAGGTCGTCGGGGTTCTCCAGCGCGCCGCGCTTGGTGGTGACGAGCCCGAGGACGACGCGTTTGCCGGCCGGCACGAAGCGGAGTGGTTCGAAACCGCCCGAGCGTTCGTCGTCGAACTCGCAGAAGAAGCCGTCGACGTCGAGCTCGCCGAAGAGGGCTTCGGCGACGTAGTCGTAGCCGCCTTCGGCGGCCCAGCTGGAGCGGTAGTTGCCGCGGCACATGTGGGTGGTGATGCGCATGCCGTCGGGGCGGTTCGCGACGGCGGCGTTGATCTGGCGGATGTAGCGGAGGTGGTCGGCGTCGCCGTGGGCCTCGCGCTGGGCGGGGTCGTTGAGATAGGCGAGGCTGGTGTCGTCGAGCTGGAGGTAGCGGCAGCCGAGCTCGCCGATGGCGGCGATCTCGGCCGCGTAGGCGGCGGAGAGGTCGGCCCAGAACTCTTCGACGTCGGGGTAGACGCTCTTGTCGATGGCCGCGGTGCCGCCGCGGTAGTGGACCATGCTCGGCGAGGGGATGGTCAGCTTCGCGGTGGCGGTGGTGGTGAGGCCGGCGAGGAAACGGTAGTCGTCGGCGAAGATCGGCTGGTCGAGGCGGACCTTGCCGTCGATGGCCAGTCCGGCGGACGTGAAGGCGCTCTCGCCCTCGGCGTTGATCATGCGGACGCGGATGCGTTCGTCGGTTGCGGAGACGCCGCCGAGGCGGTGGATGAAGTCCATGTGCCAGGAGGTGCGGCGGAACTCGCCGTCGGTGGCGGTGTGGAGGCCGAGGTTCTCCTGCATGGCGACGACATCGCGGATGGCGTCGTCCTCGACTGCACGCAACCCGGCGTCGTCGAGGGTGCCGGCGGCGTGGCGTTCGCGGGCGTCGAGCAGCGCGGGCGGCCGGAGCAGGCTTCCGACGTGGTCGGCGCGGAAGGGCGGGTCTGACAGCGACGTCATGACGATGACGCTAGTGCCGTCGGGCGTTCCGGCACTGCGTGCGCTTCCACTGGGTGGAAGGCTCGCCCCGTGGACACCGGCGTCGTCATCTTCCTCACCGACTACGGGATCGACCCCCTCGACCTGGCGTCAGCCGTCGAGGAGCGGGGTTTCGAGTCGCTCTTCCTGACCGAGCACACCCACATCCCGACGTCGCGGGTGTCGCCGTGGCCGGGCGGGGGTGAGCTGCCGGAGCGGTACGCGCACACCTACGACCCGTTCGTCGCGCTGGGTGCGATGGCCGCGGTGACGGAGCGGATCGTGCTGGGGACGGCGGTGTCGCTGGTGAACCAGCACCATGCGATCAACCTGGCGAAGCAGGTGGCGAGCGTCGACCGGATCGCGGGCGGGCGGTTCGAGCTGGGTGTGGGGCCGGGGTGGAACAAGGAGGAGATGGCTCATCACGGTGTCGATCCCCGGACGCGGACGGCGCGGATGCTGGAGACCGTCGAGGCGATGACGGCGATCTGGACGCAGGACGAGGCCGAGTACCACGGGAAGTACGTGGACTTCGACCCGATCTGGTCGTGGCCGAAGCCGACGCGGGTGCCGCCGATCCTGATCGGGGGTGGCGGGCCGACGGTGCTGGACCGGGTGCTGTCGCACGGGCACGGGTGGGTGCCGCTGCGGGTGCCGGTGTCGGGCCTGGCCGAGTTCACGGACCGGGTCGAGGAGCTGCAGCGCCGGGCTGCCGACGCGGGCCGCGGGCACATCCCGGTGTCGATGTACGGGGCGGCGCGCAAGCCGGAGGCGATGGAGTCCTACCGGGAGGCGGGTGTCGACCGGGTGCTGTTCGAGCTGACCGACCAGAAGGGCCCGGACGCCCGCGACGCGGTCCTGCGTGAGCTCGACGAACTGCGCGCGCTGAACCAGGTCTAGCTAGGGCGCGTGCGCCGCCCCCGGCGCGACGACCAGCGCGCGGGACGCGCGGACGGCGGCGACGCGGACGGCGTCCTCGAGGTCCCAGCGTCGCGCCGCGAAGTCGGACCGGGCGACGACGACGCCGATCGCCGCGGCCGTGTCGCCGCCGGGCCCGCGGACGGGGACGGCGATGCCGGCGACGCCGCGTTCGTGCTCCTCGACCTCGACGGCGGCGCCCGCCGACCGGATGCGCATCAGCTCACGGTCGAGTGCCCGCCGTTCGGACAGGGTGCGGCGGGTGCTTCGTTCCAGGCCGCCGTGGGCGACGACGACCGTCAGCCGCGACGGGTCGAGGCTCGCGAGCAGGACCTTGCCGCCGGCGGTGGCGTGCGCGGGCACCGGCTCGCCCGCACGCAGGCCGGGTCCGGGGTGGGCGCCGCACTGTTCGACGTGGGAGATGACGACGTCGACGTCGCGGAACGTGGCCAGGTAGGCGGCGGCGCGGGCTTCGGAGTGCAGCTCCTGCAGGATCGCGACGACGGCAGGGTGCGGGGCGACCTGTGCGGTCAGGACGCGGTGCAGCGCGGCGACCCGGTAGCCGAGGCCGTAGCCGCGGACATCCTGCATGCGGACGAGGTAGCCCTCCTCGACCAGGGTCGCGAGGACGCGGTAGATCGTGGGCAGCGGGCTACCGAGGCGGCGGGCGATCGCCTTGGCGGTGACCCCGTCGCCCGCGGCCGCGACCGCGTCGACGACCCGGAGGGCGCGCAGCACGGAGCTCCCCGCGCTCGCCTCCTCACGTGCCACGGGTGACAGTCTCGAACAGACCGGCGGCGTCCGCATTGCGCCGATCGGGGGTCACCCGACCCGGAACACCCGCATCTGCAGGGCGAGGGTCGCGTAGTAGCCGACGAGCGTGGTCAGTTCGAACAGGCCCGGTTCGCCGAGGGCGTCGACGGCAGCGGTGTAGGCGGTGTCGTCGAGGTCGCCGTCGACGGCGAGCGACCGGGCGGTGGCGAGCAGGACGGTCTCGCGCGGGTCGTCGAGGACGGGGCCGGTGCCGTCGCGCAGCGCGGCGAGCTCGTCGTCGCCGAGCCCGGCGGCACGGCCCGCGGCCTCGTGGGCGCGCTGCTCGAACGCCGACCGCCAGTGCGCGGCGACGACGAGGATCGCCATCTCGCGTTCGCGGCCGGAGAGCCCGCCGCGGAAGCGGATGCCGGCGCCGAGGTTCTGCAGGGCGTCGCCGATGCCGGGGGCGCGCAGCATGGCGTCGAAGGGGCCGCGCAGGGCGCCGTCGTCGTCGGTGATGGGTGCGGCGTTGCCCGTGCTCGGCCCGCGCCGGGAGCCGACGATGCGGTCGTAGAGGTCGCGCTGCTCGTCGTTCATGTCGGCGGGCCGCAGCCCGGTCAGGCGGGACACTCTGTCTCCCTCGGTCGCGGGCTGGGGCTCCCAGCATCGCCGACGTGCGGGCGGGGCGTGGCGGCCTATCGTGATCCCGGATGTCGACGACCGGATGCCGAGGAGAGGACCAGTCGTGAGCCAGGACCCGGACGCCACGCTGCGCCACCAGATCAACGAGCTCGTCGAGGAGGAGCACCGGCTGGAGCGCGCGCACGTCGGCAAGGCCCTCGACGGCGACGAGAAGTCCCGCCTCGACGCGCTCGGTGTGGAGCTGGACCGGCTGTGGGACCTGCTGCGCCAGCGGGAGGCGCGCCGCAGCGCGGGCCTGCCCGTCGACGACGCCGAGGAGCGGTCGGCGAAGGTCGTCGAGGGCTACCAGCAGTAGGCCGGACGCAGACGTGAGCGCCGCGATCACCCCGACGACGCGCGACGCTCTCGCCGCCCGGATCGCCGGATCGGCGCTGGAACGGGACGGGCGGGTGCGGCTCGTCGTCGACGGGCCACCGCCCACAGATCCGCTGGGCCTCGCCGAGCTGGCCGCCGACGTGCTGCGCGGTGCGGGCAGGCCCCCGTTGGTGGTCGACGCCGGGGACTGGCTGCGGCCGGCGTCGGTCCGGCTGGAGCACGGCCGGACCGACCCGGACATGTACCTCGACGGCTGGCTCGACGAGGGTGCGCTGCGCCGAGAGCTCCTCGATCCCGCCGACCCGGCGGGGTCGGGCCGGGTGCTGCGCCGCTTCCACGACGCGGCGCGCGACCGAGCGTTCCGCGACGGCTACCTGGAGCTGACCGACGGCGCCGTGGTGCTGGTGGCGGGGACCCTGTTGCTGGGCAGGGGGCTGCCGTTCGACGTGGCGGTGCACCTGCGGATGTCGGCTGCGGCGCTGCGCAGGCGGCTGCCCGAGGATCTGGCGTGGACCGCGGCGGCGCACGAGCGCTACGAGACGGAGTGGTACCCCGGGGAGGCGGCCGATCTGGTGGTGCTCTCGGATCATCCGGAGCGGCCCGCGATACGCGGGTAGAGGCCGGTGGAACGTGGTGGGCGAGGAGGGAGTTGAACCCTCACGTCCTTTCGGACACACGGACCTGAACCGTGCGCGTCTGCCATTCCGCCACTCGCCCGAGCGACGTGGAGAAAGCTAGCACGCACCCCTTCCCGACCCCTGCACGGGGTACCCACGACGACGATCACGCGGCTGATCACGGAGCGGTCACGAGGCCGCGCTACGCGGCGCCGGTAGCACAGTTACGATCGGCCTCACATCGAACACGCCGATGCGATCGGAGGAAGAACGGTTGGGCCGTGTCGAGCGATTCGAGCGCCGTCTGCAAGGGATGGTGGGCGACGCGTTCGCGCGGGTCTTCGGAGGCAGTGTCGTCCCGCAAGAGGTCGCACAGGCGCTGCTGAGGGAAGCCGAGGACAACATCGAGCAGCTCGCGGGAGGGCGTCGCCTCGCGCCCAACCGGTACGTCGTGCAGCTCGGACCGTCGGATCTCGAACGCATGGCCGGCGACGAAGGCCGAATAGAGGAATCGCTGTCCGGCTACGTCACCGCACAACTCGCCGACCAGGGGTGGGACACCTACGGCGACGTCGTAGTCTTGCTGGAGCGCTCCGAGGCGCTGCACACGGGACAGTTCCGCACCCGCTCGTCAGTGGACCCCGACGCTTCCCGTCGACCCACCCGGGCACGCAACGCAGGAGAAGCACCCATGAGCCAGCAACCGGGCCACCCCGAGGAGAACGGGCAGTACGGCTACGACCGTGGTGCCCCCGGCTACGGTCAGCAGACCTACGCCCCTCCCCAGGGCAACGACCAGCGCCGCGAGAACTACGGCCAGTACGACCAGCAGCAGGGCGGGTACGACCAGGGTTACGGCCAGCAGCAGGGCGGCGGCTACGACCAGGGCTACCAGCAGCAGCAGGGTGGCTACGACCAGGGCTACCAGCAGCAGGGCTACCAGCAGGGCGGCTACCAGCAGCAGGGTGGCTACGACCAGGGGTACCAGCAGGGCGGGTACGACCAGGGCTACGGCCAGCAGCAGGGCTACCAGCAGGGCGGCTACGACCAGGGCTACGGCCAGCAGGGCTACGGCGGCTACCAGCAGCTGCAGGCGTCGCTCAGCCTCGAGGACGGCTCGGGTCGCAACTACCAGCTGACCGAGGGCACCCACGTCATCGGCCGCGGCCAGGAGTCGCACTTCCGTCTCCCCGACACGGGCGTCTCCCGCCGGCACCTGGAGATCAGCTGGGACGGCCAGTCCGCCACGCTGTCCGACCTGGGCTCGACCAACGGCACGACCGTCAACGGCAGCCCGGTCCAGAGCTGCCAGCTCTCCGACGGCGACATGATCCGGGTCGGCCACTCGAGCCTGGTCTTCCGAGCGCACGGCTGACGAGCTCCCCGCTGACGGGCGCCCGGTCGACGGGCGCGGTGACGGGTCGTCACGCGCCGCTCGGCGCGTGACGAGTGGACAAGAGCGGAGACCACGGCACGTGCCCGAGTTGGTGCTGCAGCTGACCAGGGCGGGTTTCCTGGCCCTGCTCTGGCTCTTCGTGCTGTTCGCGATGCGCATCGTGCGGTCGGACCTGTATGCGGCGTCGGGCCTGCGGGCGATCATGCCCGGTGGGTCCCGCGCCGCGCGGCGGTCGGGCCGCGGCCGGATGGCGCGGCAACTGCTGGTCACGCAGGGGCCGCTCGCCGGGAGCCGGATCACGCTCGACTCCCGGCCGATCCTCATCGGCCGCGCCGACGACTCCACTCTCAAGCTCGACGACGACTACGCCTCGACCCGCCATGCGCGGATCGCTCCCCAGGGTGAGGACTGGTACGTCGAAGACCTCGGGTCGACGAACGGCACATACCTGGACCGGGCTAAGGTCACCGGACCCACCCGGGTTCCCCTGGGGGTGCCGGTCCGCATCGGCAAGACGGTGATCGAGTTGCGCTCGTGAGGGCACATCCGGACGCCGAGCCGGACGTACCGGGCCGTTCCCGCGAGACCTGCGTGCCGGACCGAGGACGTCGCCGCGCGTGGGGTCGAGCCGATGGTGCCGACGGAGTCGAACGATGACCCTGGTCCTGCGCTACTCGGCCCGCAGCGACCGCGGGCTGGTCAGGCAGAACAACCAGGACGCGGTCTACGCAGGCCCGCGCCTGCTCGCGCTGGCCGACGGCATGGGCGGTCACGCCGCCGGTGAGGTCGCCTCGTCACTGGTCATCTCGGCGCTGGCGCCGCTCGACGAGGACGACCCCGGCGACGACCTGCTCGGTCAGCTCCGCGACGCCACGTTCCAGGGCAACGCCGCCATCACCCGCCACGTCGCCGACGCCCCCGATCTCGAGGGCATGGGCACGACGCTGACGGCGATCCTGTTCGCCGGCTCCCGGCTCGGGATGGTCCACGTCGGCGACTCGCGGTGCTACCAGCTCCGCAACGGTGAGTTCACCCAGATCACGAAGGACGACACGTTCGTCCAGTCGCTGATCGACGAGGGCCGCATCACCGAGGAGGAGGCCCACACGCACCCGCAGCGGTCGTTGCTGCTGCGTGCGATCACGGGCCAGGACGTCGAGCCGTCGCTGACGATGCGTGAGGCCCGCGCGGGCGACCGTCTGCTGTTGTGCTCCGACGGCCTGTCCGGCCCGGTCAGCGACGAGACCCTCGCGCAGACCCTGGCCGACTACCCGGACCCCCGCGAGTGCGCCGACCGGCTCATCGACCTCGCGCTGCGCGGCGGCGGGCCCGACAACATCACCTGCATCGTCGCCGACGTCGTCGACGTCGACTACGGCGACGTCGCGCCCATCGTCGGCGGGGCGGCCGGCGACGGCAGCGACGACCACCGGCCCGGACCCGACACCGCGGCGGGCCGCGCGTCGGCGACCACGCTGCCCCGCACCGCGCCGCGCCGCGTCGAGGCCGCCCCGGCCCCCGCACCACGCCGCCGCCGCAAGGGCCTGATCATCGGGCTCGCGGCCGCGCTCGTGGTCATCGTCGCCGGGGTGCTGCTGGGCGGCATGTGGGTCATGCAGCAGTACTACGTCGCCGCGTCTTCCGACCGGGTCGTCATCTACCAGGGTGTCCACGGCAGCGCGCTCGGCATCCCGCTGCAGCGCGTCGAGCAGCAGACCGACATCGCGCTGGCCGACCTGCCCGAGGACTACCGCAACCGGGTGCAGGACGGGATCGTCTCCTCCGACGGGCTCGCCGGCGCCCAGGGCACCGTCCAGAAGCTGCGGGAGAACAGGCTGCCCGTCTGCGCGCCCCTGCCCCCCGCGACGACGCCGCCGCCCGTCCCCAACGGCGAACCCGGCGCCGGCCAGCCCGGCACGACCGGCGCGCCGACCACCGCCGCGCAGCCGCCCGGCCAGGTGACCGCGCCCGACGCGCAGGTCCCCGACACCACCCTGCAGACCGAAACGCCCGTGCCGGGGCTGACCTGCCGGCCGGGGAACTGATGGCGGCGCCCCCACAGGTACAGGGCAGGGCCCCTGCTCCAGCGCTCCCCACCGGGCGCGGGATTGAGCTGTTGCTGCTGGCGTTCGCCGCAGTGATCGTCACCGGCGCACTGGTGATCGTCGAGGCCAACCAGGAGCAGGAACTCACGACGACCCTGCTGTGGCTCGGGCTCGCCTACCTGGGCCTGTTCGCCGCGGCGCACTTCGCGGTCCGCCGGTGGGCGCCGTACGCCGACCCGCTGATCCTGCCGTCGGTGGCGCTGCTCAACGGGCTGGGCCTGGTGATGATCCACCGGCTCGACCTCGCCGACGCCGCGCGCGCCGCGCAGCTCGGCAACGACGCGCCCGGCTCGCTCGTGCTGCGCCAGGTGGCGTGGACGGCGATCGGGCTGGTCCTGTTCGTCGTCGTGCTGTGGCGGGTGTCCGACCACCGGATGCTGTCGCGGTTCGGCTACACCGCGGGCTTCGCCGGGCTGATCCTGCTCGCGCTGCCGGGCATCCTCCCGTCGTCGATCTCCGAGGTCAACGGCGCGAAGCTGTGGATCCGGTTCGGCGGCGTCGGCATCCAGCCGGGCGAGTTCGCCAAGATCCTGCTGATCATCTTCTTCTCGGCGTTCCTCGTGCAGAAGCGCGAGCTGTTCTCCACCGCCGGGCGACGGTTCCTGGGCCTGGAGTTCCCCCGCGCCCGCGACCTGGCGCCGCTCGTCGTCGCGTGGGGCCTGTCGGTCGGCGTCCTCGTCTTCGAGCGCGACCTCGGCACGTCGCTGCTGTTCTTCGGCATTCTGCTCGTCCTGCTCTACGCCGCCACCGAACGCGTGTCCTGGATGATCGTCGGCCTGCTGTTCTTCGTCGGCGGCGCCGTGCTCGCCTACAACCTGTTCGGCCACGTCCGGGTGCGCGTCCAGATCTGGCTCGACCCGTTCTCCGACTTCCAGGGCGGCGGCTATCAGCTCGGCCAGGCCCTGTTCGGGCTGGGCACGGGCGGCGTCGGCGGCACCGGGCTGGGCGCGGGTAGACCCGATCTCGTGCCGTTCGCCGAGAGCGACTTCATCTGGTCGTCGCTCGGCGAGGAGCTCGGCCTCATCGGCCTGGCCGCGATCCTGCTCGTCTACCTGGTGCTCATCACCCGCGGCCTGCGGAGCGCGCTCGCCGTGCGCGACTCGTTCGGCAAGCTGCTCGCCACCGGGCTGTCCTACGTCATGGCGCTGCAGCTGTTCGTCGTCATCGGCGGCGTCACCAAGCTCATCCCGCTGACGGGCCTCACCCTGCCGTTCCTGTCCTACGGCGGATCGTCGCTCGTCGCCAACTACGCGCTGGTCGCGTTGCTGCTGCGCGTCTCCAACGCGGCGCGCGCACCGTTGCCGCAGCGTCCGTCGGTCCCGCAGACGCCGATCGCGCAGGCCGCGACCGAGCTCGTCCAGCGGCCCGACCTGTCGTCCGGCGAGTCCCGCGGGGCGCAGTCGTGAACAACCCCGTCCGCAAGATCGCCGTCTCCGTGATGGTCATGATCCTGCTGCTGTTCGCCAACCTGACCTACGTGCAGGTCGTCAAGGCCGACGACTACCGCAACGACCCCCGCAACCAGCGCACCGCCTACGCCGAGTACTCCCGCCAGCGCGGCCAGATCACCGCCGACGGGAAGGTCCTCGCCCAGAGCGTGGCCACCGACGACCGGATGCGCTTCCTGCGCCAGTACCCGGGCGGCCCCGCGTTCGCGTCCGTGACGGGCTACCTGTCGCTGTCGTTCGGCCGCACCGGCATCGAGGGCGCCGCCGACTCCGTCCTCAACGGCACCGACGACCGGCTGTTCGTCCGACGGCTGTCCGACCTGATCACCGGGCGCGACCCGCGCGGCGGCAACGTGTCGCTGACGATCATGCCGACGGTCCAGCAGGTCGCCTACAACCAGCTGACGCAGAAGGGCTACGCCGGCTCCGTCGTCGCGCTCGACCCGAAGACCGGCGCGATCCTCGCCATGGTGTCGACGCCGTCGTTCGACCCCAACCCGCTGGCCAGCCACAACGACAAGACCGTCCAGGACGCCTGGAACAGCGACAACGCCGCCAAGCCGCAGGTGCTGCTCAACCGCGCCATCAGCGTGCCGCAGCCCCCCGGCTCCACGTTCAAGATCGTCGACACCGCGGCGGCGCTGCAGAACGGCTCCACGCCCGACACCGTGCTGCCCGCCGACCCCGAGATCACGCTCAACGACGGCGTCACGACGCTGGAGAACTACGCCCACACCCCCTGCGGCACCGGCGCCACCACGACCCTGCGCGACGCGTTCGCCCGCTCCTGCAACACGGCGTTCGCCGACCTCGTCACCAGTGTCGGCATCGACAAGCTGCGCACCCAGGCCGACGCCTTCGGTATCGGCCAGTCCGACCTCAAGATCCCCATGACGGTCGCGCCCTCGACGATCGGCAACATCACCACCGTCACCGCGCTGCAGCAGTCGGCCATCGGCCAGCTCGACGTCAAGCTCACCCCCTTGCAGAACGCCATGATCACCGCGGCCGTCGCCAACGGCGGCCAGCTCATGGCGCCCTACCTGATCAAGGAGATCCAGGGGCCGGAGCTCGACACCGTCGACACCACCGAGCCCGACCGAATCGGATCGGCCGTACCCGCAGGCGTGGCTGCGACGTTGACCGATCTGATGATCGGCTCGGAGAACCGCACCCAGGGCGGCGGCAAGATCAGCGGCGTGCAGATCGCGTCCAAGACCGGCACGGCGGAGCTCGGCAGCAAGGACATCCCGCCGCACGCCTGGTACGTCGCGTTCGCACCCGCCGACAAGCCCGTCGTCGCCATCGCCGTGCTCGTCGAGAACGGTGGCGACCGCGGCCTCGAGGCCACCGGCGGCTCCGTCGCCGCGCCCATCGGCCGCGCCGTCATCGCCGAGGCCCTGAAGGCCGGCCGATGAGCACCCTCGCGCCCGGCCTCCACATCGCCGACCGCTACCGCCTCGACCGGCGGATCGCGGTCGGCGGCATGGGTGAGGTCTGGGAGGCCTCCGACACCCGCCTCGACCGGGCCGTCGCCGTCAAGGTGCTGCGCCCCGAGCTCTCCGGCGACGAGGAGTTCCTCCACCGCTTCCGCATCGAGGCCCGCACCGTCGCCTCGCTCGACCACTCCGGCATCGCGCTCGTCCACGACTACGGCGAGGACGACGCCACCATGGGCGAGCGACGCACCGCCTACCTCGTGATGGAGCTCGTCCGCGGCGAACCGCTGTCCAACCGCATCAGCCGCGGCCGCATGGACGCCGACGAGACCCTCGAGATCCTCGAACACGCCGCCTGGGCCCTCGACGCCGCCCACCAGCGCGGGTTCGTCCACCGCGACGTCAAACCCGGCAACATCCTCCTGCGCGAGGACGGCGTCGTGAAGCTCACCGACTTCGGCATCGCCAAGGCCGCCAACGCCGTCCCCGTCACCCGCTCCGGCATGGTCATGGGCACCGCCCACTACATCGCGCCCGAGCAGGCCAGCGGCGGCGAGGCCGGCCCGGCCGGCGATGTCTACTCCCTCGGCATCGTCGGCTACGAGTGCCTCGCCGGGAAGCGGCCCTTCCGCGCGGAGAACCCCGTCGTCGTCGCGATGATGCAGGTCCGCGACGCCCCACCCCCGCTGCCCGAGGACGTCCCCGAGAACGTCCGGCAGCTCGTCGACGCCGTGCTGGTCAAGGACCCGATGCACCGCTACCGCGACGGCGCCGAGCTGGCCCGCGCGATCGCCGCGGTCCGCCGGGGCGA
>MEGH01000032.1:49567-74260 GCA_001725415.1 Pseudonocardia sp. SCN 73-27 | reverse complement strand
CGGCTGACCTGGTCGTGAGTGGCAACAGTCGCCATGGCGACTGTTGCCACTCACAGGGTCAACCGGCGAGGACGACCTTGCCCAGCTCCGCCGACGACGCGAGCAGCGGGTGCGCCGGGAGCACGCGCACGGTGTAGCCGGTGAGACCCGCGTGCGGCAGCGGGACGACCGTCTCGAAGCGGTCCAGCCCGTCGGCATTGCCGACGTGCTTCATGACGCCGGTCATCGTCGAGTCGAGTTCGTCGGCCTCGTCGACCCGGCCCACGACGGCCTCGACCGTCACGTCCTCCGGCGCCAGCCCGGCGAGCGCGACGGCGGCGCGGACCGTCATCGGCGCGCCGACGACCGGGGTGTCGGGCAGCCCGGAGGCGTCGACGCCCGCGATCTGCACCCGCGGCCAGGCCGCGTTGAGCCGGGCCCGGTACTCGGCGAGTGCTTTCGCCCCGGCGAACGACTCGGCGTTGACCTCGCGCGCGGCCTGCGCGGCGGGGGCGTACCAGTCCTCGACGTACTCGCGCACCATCCGGCTGGCCTGCACCTGCGGGCGCAGCGTCGACAGGGTGTGGCGCACCAGCTCGACCCAGCGCTGCGGGACGCCCTCGGTGCGGTCGTAGAACGCCGGCCCGACCTGCGTGGCGAGCAGCTCGTAGAGGGCGTTGGCCTCGAGGTCGTCGCGCTTGACCGGGTCGTCGACACCGTCGGCGGTGGGGATGGCCCAGCCGTTGGCGCCGTCGTAGAGCTCGTCCCACCAGCCGTCGCGGATCGACAGGTTGAGCCCGCCGTTGAGGGCCGACTTCATGCCCGACGTGCCGCACGCCTCCAAGGGGCGCAACGGGTTGTTCAGCCAGACGTCGCAGCCCCAGTACAGGTAGCGGGCCATCGACATGTCGTAGTCGGGCAGGAAGACGATGCGGTGGCGCACGGCGGGGTCGTCGGCGAACCGGACGATCTGCTGGATGAGCGCCTTGCCGCCGTCGTCGGCGGGGTGGGACTTGCCGGCGACGATGAGCTGCACCGGGCGGTGCGGGTCGAGCAGCAGGTCGCGCAGCCGGTCGGGGTCGCGCAGCATCAGCGTGAGTCGCTTGTAGGTGGGGACGCGGCGGGCGAATCCCACCGTCAGCACCTCGGGGTCGAAGACGTGGTCGGTCCAGCCCAGCTCGGGTGCCGACGCCCCGCGCTCCAGCCACGCGGCGCGGACGCGGCGGCGGACCTCCTCGACGAGCCGCGCGCGCAACGTGGCCCGCAGGCCCCACAGGGTGGCGTCGCTGATGTCGTCGGTGCGGCCGGCCTCGCCGGTGGGTCCGGGCTCGCCGAGCAGGTCGGTGACCTCGCGGGCCTCCCATGTGTGGCCGTGGACGCCGTTGGTGACCGAGCCGATGGGTACCTCGTCGGCGTCGAAGCCGCTCCAGATGGTCGAGAACATGCCGCGGGAGACGATGCCGTGGAGCTTGGAGACGCCGTTGGCGCGCTGGGCCAGCCGCAGGCCCATGTGCGCCATGTTGAACATGTCCGGGTCCTCCTCGGCGCCGAGGGAGAGGATCCGGTCGAGGGCGACGCCGGGCAGGACGGCCTCGGAGAAGTGCGTGCGCACAAGGTCGATCGGGAACCGGTCGATGCCCGCGGGCACCGGGGTGTGCGTCGTGAAGACGGTGCCGGCGCGGACGGCGGCGACGGCCTCGTCGAACTCGAGACCCTCGGTGTCGAGCAGCTCGCGGATGCGCTCCAGGCCGAGGTAGCCGGCGTGGCCCTCGTTGGTGTGGAAGATCGCAGGGGCTGGGTGGCCGGTCGTGGCGCAGAAGGCGCGGACCGCGCGGACGCCGCCGACGCCGATGAGCAGCTCCTGCTTGATGCGGTGGTCCTGGTCTCCGCCGTAGAGCCGGTCGGTGACACCGCGCAGGTCGGGGTCGTTGGCCTCGATGTCGGAGTCGAGCAGCAGCAGCGGCACCCGGCCGACGGCGGCCTGCCAGATCCGGACCGACAGCGTGCGACCCTCGGGCATGCCGACCTCGACGAGCACCGGCTCGCCGGACTCGTCGGTGAGCAGCTGAAGCGGCAGGCCCTGCGGGTCGAGGACCGGATAGTGCTCGAGCTGCCAGCCGTCGAGCGAGAGCGACTGCCGGAAGTAGCCGGACCGGTACAGCAGGCCGACGCCGATCAGCGGCACGCCCAGGTCGGACGCTGCCTTCAGGTGGTCGCCCGCCAGCACGCCCAGGCCGCCGGAGTAGTTGGGCAGCACCTCGCTGACGCCGAACTCCATCGAGAAGTAGCCGACGGCGGCGGGCAGGTCCTGGCCGTCCTCGACGGCGAGCTGGTACCAGCGCGGCTCGGTGAGGTACGCGTCGAGCTCGTCGGCGAGTTCGCGGACGCTGACGACGGTCTCCGCGTCGGCGGCCAGCTCCGCCAGCCGCGTGGTGCTGATCTCGCCGAGCAGCCGCACGGGGTCGTGCCCGGCCCGTTCCCACGCGTCGTGGTCGAGCCGCGCGAACAGGTCCTGGGTCGGCGGGTGCCAGCTCCAGCGCAGGTTCGTCGCCAGTTTCTGCAACGGGGCGAGCTGCTCGGGCAACTGGGCACGGACGGTGAAGCGACGCAGGGCTCTCACGCGGACGCAGCGTACTGATGCCGGTTGTCGGCGCACCTCCGCCTGCGCGCCGGACGCGCCCGGCGCGCTCGATCGGGTGGGTTCGTCCGGCTGCACGGCGCCGCCTCCGACGGGGCTCGACCGAACGGCCGACCGCTGGTCCCGACGGCCCGACCGGCGGGCGTCGGAAGTGTCGGTGAACGTGCCGGCAACGTCGGTGAACTGCATGTAACGACCTGCGAATCCGTCAACCCCGTTACCGCCACGGCTGGACGGGGTAGCTACTGTTGTGACACACGCGACGGGTGGTGACCGGGTGGGTGCGGACCGGTCCCTGGAACCCCGCGATTTCGGGGAATCTCGGCCAGACCTGGGGGTGGCACCGATGACCGGTCGTCTCGGTATCGACGACGTGAGCCCGGCGGTCGGTGACGGACGGCATCCCGCCAAAGCCGTTGTCGGCGAGGTGATCCCGGTGCGCGCCTCGGTGTGGCGCGAGGGGCACGACGCGGTGGCGGCCAACGTCGTCTGGAAGAAGCTGGGCTCCGACGGCGAGACCACGCACGTGCGGATGGTCCCCGACGGCGTCGGCAACGACCGGTTCGTCGGCACCGTGGTCGCCGACGAGCCCGGGCTGTGGACGTTCCGCGTCGACGCCTGGTCGGACCCGTGGGCCACGTGGCGTCACGGTGTGCAGGCCAAGCTGGCCGCCGGCCAGAGCGCCGACGAGCTGAACAACGACCTCGAGACCGGCGCCCGGCTGCTGCAGCGGGTCGGCCGTCGTCCGTCGGAGCGCGACAACCGCGACCTGCTGTTCGGGGCGGCCAACGCGCTGCGCGACCACGCCCTGCCCCTCGGCGCCCGGGTCGCTCCGGCGCTGTTCCCCGCCGTGCACACGATCATGACCGAGCGTCCGGTCCGGGAGCTGATCACCCGCGGCCGCGCCCAGCAGGTCTACGTCGACCGACCCCGCGCCCTCTACGGCTCCTGGTACGAGTTCTTCCCCCGCTCCACCGGCGGCCGCGACGAGACCGGCCGGGCGGTGCACGGCTCGTTCGTCACCGCGGGCAAGGAGCTCGACCGCGTCGCCAACATGGGCTTCGACGTCGTCTACCTGCCCCCGATCCATCCCGTCGGCACCGTGCACCGCAAGGGGCGCAACAACTCCGTGAATGCCGAGCCGGGCGACGTCGGGTCGCCGTGGGCCATCGGGTCGGCCGCGGGCGGGCACGACGCGATCGACCCCGAGCTGGGCACGTTCGACGACTTCGACGCCTTCGTCGCCCGCGCCGAGGACCTCGGCATGGAGATCGCGATCGACCTCGCCCTGCAGTGCGCGCCCGACCACCCGTGGGTGGCCGAGCACCCGGAGTGGTTCACCGCGCGCCCCGACGGCACGATCGCCTACGCGGAGAACCCGCCGAAGAAGTACCAGGACATCTACCCGCTGAACTTCGACAACGACCCCGCCGGCCTCTACGCCGAGTGCCTGCGCGTCGTGCTGCTGTGGGTCGAGCACGGGGTGAAGATCTTCCGGGTCGACAACCCGCACACCAAGCCGCCGAACTTCTGGCACTGGCTGATCTGGCAGGTCAAGGCCCGCCACCCCGAGGTGCTGTTCCTCGCCGAGGCGTTCACCCGCCCCGCCCGGCTGTTCGGGCTGGCGCGGCTGGGCTTCACGCAGTCCTACACGTACTTCACGTGGCGCACGACGAAGGAGGAGCTGACCGAGTTCGCGCTCATGCACGCCGAGCGCGCCGACGAGGCCCGGCCCAACCTGTTCGTCAACACCCCGGACATCCTCCACGAGTCGCTGCAGACCGGCGGCCCGGCGATGTTCGCGATCCGCGCCACCCTGGCGGCGACGATGGCGCCGACGTGGGGCGTCTACTCCGGCTTCGAGCTCTACGAGGGCGAGCCGGTGAAGCCGGGCAGCGAGGAGTACAAGGACTCGGAGAAGTACGAGCTGCGCCCGCGCGACTTCCAGGCCGCGCTCAACCGGGGCGAGTCGCTGGAGCCCTACATCACGCGGCTCAACGAGATCCGCCGCGCGCACCCGGCCCTGCAGCAGCTGCGCGACATCCACTTCCACGACGTCGACAACGACTCGATCATCGCCTACTCGCGTACCGACCCGGCGTCGGGCGACACGGTCCTGGTCGTGTGCACGCTCGACTCGCACTCCACCCGGATCGGGACGATCGCGCTCGACATGCCGGCGCTGGGCGCGGGCTGGGACGACACGCTGACGGTCGTCGACGAGGTCACCGGCGACACCTACGAGTGGGGCCAGTTCAACTACGTGCGCCTCGACCCGTGGGAGCACGTGGCGCACATCTTCCGGATCGCCCGGAGCTGACCGGTACTCTCGGCGCCCGCGTGATCATCCGGTCACGCGGGCACGAGTGGAGCAATGGTGAGCGAGCGCACGATCGTCGTCGACGTCGAGACCGAGCCGGGGGCGGGCGACGCACCCGCGGCCGAGGGCTGGCGCGCGGCCGTCGCCGCCGCGATCGACGAGACCGTCGGTGAGCGCGAGATCGATGCCGACGCCCGCTACCAGATCGAGGTGTACTTCCGGCTCCCCGAGCGCGGCGACAGCCCTCCCGGGCACCTCAACGACCTGGTCGCCACCACGATCGACGCCCTCGGTGGCGCCATCGGCTGGTGCCCGCGCCGCGGCCGCCCCCACGCCGACGACGCCCGCGTCGACCGGCTCGTCGCCGGCAAGCGCACCGCCCGCGGCGGCGAGACCCTCGGCGCCCGCGTCCGTGTCACCGAGATGCCCCGCGGCACCGGCCGACCGGCCTGACACTCCGCACCGATTCGCCGCCCGGCCTGCGTAACCCGGCACCTCGCGGTACCAATGGGGCGATGCTGCTGCCGACCTCCGCCGACCGGGAGGACGCCTCGTGCCCACCGATCCCCGGACCTCCGACGTGACCGACGTTCCCGATGCCCCCGAGGCCGCCGACGCCGAGCTCGGCGAGACCTCGTCCGACGACTTCGAGCACGCACGCACGCTCGCGGTCGACCACGACTGGTACAAACGGGCGGTCTTCTACGAGGTCCTCGTCCGGGCCTTCTCCGACTCCAACCGCGACGGCACCGGCGACCTGCGCGGGCTCACCGGCAAGCTGGACTACATCCAGTGGCTCGGCGTCGACTGCCTGTGGCTGCCGCCGTTCTACGACTCGCCGTTGCGCGACGGCGGCTACGACATCCGCGAGTTCCGCACGGTGCTGCCGGAGTTCGGCACCGTCGACGACTTCGTGACCCTGCTCGACGAGGCCCACAAGCGCGGCATCCGTGTCATCACCGACCTCGTCATGAACCACACCTCCGACACGCATCCGTGGTTCGAGGAGTCCCGCCGCAACCCCGAGGGGCCCTACGGCGACTTCTACATGTGGGAGGACGACGACTCGCGCTACCCGGAGGCGCGGATCATCTTCGTCGACACCGAGGCGTCGAACTGGACCTACGACCCGGTGCGCGGCCAGTTCTACTGGCATCGGTTCTTCTCCCACCAGCCCGACCTCAACTACGACAACCCGGCCGTGCAGGACGCGATGCTCGACGTCCTGCGGTTCTGGCTCGACCTGGGCATCGACGGCTTCCGGCTCGACGCCGTGCCCTATCTCTACGCCCGCGACGGCACGAACTGCGAGAACCTCCCCGAGACCCACCAGTTCCTCAAGCGCGCCCGCAAGGTCATGGAGGACGAGTACCCGGGCCGGGTCATGCTCGCCGAGGCCAACCAGTGGCCGTCGGACGTCGTGGAGTACTTCGGCGACCCGGACGTCGGCGGCGACGAGTGCCACATGGCGTTCCACTTCCCGCTGATGCCGCGCATCTTCATGGCCGTCCGCCGGGAGAACCGGTTCCCGATCTCGGAGATCCTGGCCCAGACGCCGCCCATCCCGTCGAACGCGCAGTGGGGCATCTTCCTGCGCAACCACGACGAGCTGACGCTCGAGATGGTGTCCGACGAAGAGCGCGACTACATGTACTCCGAGTACGCCAAGGACCCGCGGATGAAGGCCAACATCGGCATCCGCCGACGTCTGGCGCCGCTGCTGGAGAACGACCGCAACCAGCTGGAGCTGTTCACCGCGCTGCTGCTGTCGCTGCCGGGCTCGCCCGTCCTTTACTACGGCGACGAGATCGGTATGGGCGACAACATCTGGCTGGGCGACCGCGACTCCGTCCGCAGCCCGATGCAGTGGACACCCGACCGCAACGCCGGCTTCTCGACGGCCGATCCCGGCCGGCTCTACCTTCCGCCGATCATGGACCCGCTCTACGGCTACCAGGCCGTCAACGTCGAGGCGCAGCTGAACTCGACGACGTCGTTGCTGCACTGGAACCGGCACATGATCGAGATCCGTAAGCGGCACAGCGCGTTCGGGCTCGGCGACTACCACGAGCTGGGCGGGTCGAACCCGTCCGTGCTCGCCTACGTCCGCACCCTGCGCGGCGGGGGCAGCGACGGCGCCGACGACGTGGTCCTGTGCGTCAACAACATGTCCCGGTTCCCCCAGCCCGTCGAACTGGATCTCTCGACGTGGCAGGGTTGTCGTCCCCACGAGCTGACCGGTGGGGTGCCGTTCCCGCGGATCGGGGAGCTGCCCTACCTGCTCACGCTCCCCGGGCACGGCTTCTACTGGTTCTCGATCACCCCCGAGGAGGACCCCTCGTGAACTCCCCGCCGTCCCTCGGTCTGACGGCACTCCTGGCCGATTGGATCCCTGCGCAGCGCTGGTTCGGTGCCAAGGGCCGCGCGGTCGGCTCCGTGACGGTCGTGGCGACCACGCCGCTGCCCGTCGACGGGGTCGACGTCGACCACGTGGTGGTGGAGGTCGAGTTCGCCGACGGCGGGCCCGCCGCCCACTTCCAGGTACTCGTGGCGAGCCGCAAGGGCGGTGGCGACGACTTCGAGCACGCCGCGATCGGGGTCGACGGCGACCGGCTGGTCTACGACGGCCTCTGGGACCCGGCGGTCTCGGGGTGGCTGCTGCGCGCGATCCGCGAGGGCCGCGAGGTGGGCGACCTGCGGTTCGTCCCGGAGCCGGGGGTCGAGATCCCGCCGGCGCCGCCGGGACGGGTGCTGGGCGTCGAGCAGTCCAACACGTCCGTGGTGTTCGGCGAGAAATCGATCCTGAAGCTGTTCCGCCGGGTCGCCGCGGGCGGCAACCCCGACCTGGAGCTGCACCGGGCGCTGCGGGCCGTCGACGGCACCGAGGTCGCGACGCTGCAGGGTGCGGTCGAGGGCGTGCTGCACGGCAAGGGCGCCGTCCTGGGGATGCTGCAGGACTACGCGTCCAACTCCGCCGAGGGCTGGGCGATGGCCCTGGCGTCGGTGCGCGATCTGCTCGCGGAGGCCGACCTTCGCGCCGACGAGGTGGGCGGCGACTTCGCGGCCGAGGCCAACCGGCTCGGCCAGACCATCGCCGTCCTGCACTCCGACCTGGTGCGCGCGCTGGGCACGGCCGAGCGCGACGCCGGTGAGATCGCCGCGGCGATGCGGGCCCGGCTGGCCGTCGCGGCCGCCGACGTCCCCGCGCTGGAACCGCACGCCGCCGCGATCCGTGCGGTCTACGACGAGCTCGCGGCGCTGCCCGCTCCCCTGCCGGCACAGCGCGTGCACGGCGACCTGCACCTCGGGCAGGTGCTGCGCACCCCGCTGGGCTGGCTCGTCATCGACTTCGAGGGCGAGCCGGCGACCCCGCTGGAGCTGCGGGTGCGACCCGACTCCCCGCTGCGTGACGTCGCCGGGATGCTGCGCTCGTTCGACTATGCCGCGAACCACCAACTGCTCGAGGCCGACGAGCCCGAGCCGGACCCGCAGCGGGTGTGGCGGTCGGCGGAGTGGGCCGACCGCAACCGGTCGGCGTTCCTCGACGGGTACGCCGCGCGCACCGGGACCGACCCGCGCGAGCACCAGCTCGTGCTGCGCGCCTACGAGCTGGACAAGGCCGTCTACGAGGTCGTGTACGAGACCCGCAACCGGCCGTCGTGGGCGCCCATCCCGTTGCGCTCGATCGCGCGGCTGCTGGACCCCGAGCGGGGTCCCACCGGGTTGCCGATCGATTCCGTTCAGTAACTGGGTTCGACACTCCTCACCCTCTCGGCGTCCCTCTTGAGGAGAATTTCGCCGGAGGTGTAACACTGCGTGGGCCTTCGGCGCTGTGAGGCCTGGACGTCCGGGCGGAGCTCCCCACCGCCTGGCCGCCATGCAGTAGGAGGACGTGTGCACGCAGTTGCCGCCGAACTCGTCGGCGCCGACGTCGCGGTACCCCGTGCCCGTGAGTCGCACTCCCCCACCGCGGGGGCCGCCGCCACGCCGACGAGGAGCCACGGCGAGCTCGACGTCGCGCTGGCGGCGGCCTGCGAGGGCGACGAGTGCGGGTTCGTGACGCTCTACCGCGACCTGCAGCCCCGCCTGCTGCGCTACGCGACCGCGCTCGTCGGCAACGACGCCGAGGACGTCACCGCCGAGACCTGGCTGCAGATCGCCCGCGACCTGCCCCGCTTCTCCGGCGACGTCGACGGCTTCCGCGGCTGGGCGTCGTCGATCTGCCGCAACCGGGCCATGGACGTCGCCCGCTCCCGGTCACGACGCCCGGTCACCGCCACCGACATCGAGGTCCTCGCCGAACACCCCGCCCCCGGCGACGCCGCCGGGTCCGCGCTCGAGGCCATGTCGACGCGCGAGGCCATCGCGCTCATCAGCGAGCTCCCCCAGGACCAGGCCGAGGCCGTCCTGCTGCGCGCCGTCGTCGGCCTCGACGCCCCGTCCGTCGCCACCGTGCTGGGCAAACGCCCCGGCGCCGTGCGCGTCGCCGCCCACCGCGGCCTGCGCAGGCTCGCCCGGATGCTCGACGACGGGCAGGTGCCACGTGGCTGACGGACCCGCCTCCCTCACCGGCCGGCACATCCGGCGTGCCCCCTCCGGCGCGCGGACGCTGCTGCCCGCCGACGTCGCCGACCTGCTCCTCGACGGCGACCCGAGCCCCCACCCCGTGACCTCGATCCTCGCGGCCGCCCGCAGGCCCGGGACCGCCCACGAGCTGCGCGGTGAGGCCGCCGCCCGGCAGGCGTTCGTCGACGCGCTGCCTCTCGCGACCCCCGTCCCGATGCCCGACGCCCGGGACCGCCGCGGCCGGCACCGCCGGATGCGCGCCGTCCGCACGGTGGTGACGGCCAAGGTCGTCGGCGTCGCGGCCCTCACGCTCACCGCGGGCGGTGTCGCGGTCGCCGCGACCGGCCCGTCAGGGGCACCCGCCGAGGAGCGCATCTCCGACGGCGTGGTGCCGAGCGCCGGCGCGGAGCCGGGAACCGGGACGTCCGCCCCCGGCCGGGCGCCGGGCACGGCCCACACCGGCAGCGCGCAGGGCCGGACCGCGGCCTGCGGACCCGTCACCGGCGCGGCCATCGCCGACCTCGCACGCGACTGCGGCGACCCCGGACGACCGGCCGAGCAACCCGGCGAGCAGCGCGTCGGCCCGGGTGCGACGGCGTTCGGCTCGCCCTACGTCGACGTGCCGCAGGAGGCTCCGACCGGCTCGGCCCCCGGCACCACGATGTCGGCCCCGCCGACGACCGCACCGTCCACCACCGCGCCGCCCACGACGACGCCTCCGCCTCCGCGGGACGACGCGGGCAGTGGGGGTTCGGGCGGCGGGTCCGGGTCGCCCGCGGCGGGGACGCCGGACAGTGACGCCGGTTCCGGTTCCTCCGGGCCCGGCTCCTCCGGATCCGGCGGTCACGGCCCGGGCCGCGGCCACTCCCCCGGCGACGCAGCACCGCGCCGGGACGAGAGCGCCACGAAACCTGGATCCGCGGGCGAGACCCGCGCCCCGGTCACGGGACGGGCCGCACCGCCCACCCCCTGACCCCACGACGCACGGGTGCCACCGGCCCCCTTCCCGGTGGAACAGCCCGTGCCGGTCGCCGACCTCTCCCGAGGACGGCGAGACGTGGCCGTACCGCAGACGCCCCCCGACTGCGGTACGGCCACCCGAACGGCGGCCCGCCCCGCGCGGCGGCGACGTGCCCGGAGCACTACGGTTCACGGGTGGATCGCGAGGACACCAACACCCGGACGATCGGTTCCGAGACAACGGGTTCGCACGCGCCGGACCCCCAGACCGTCGACCGGCTGCTCGGCGGCGCCCACCACAACCCGCACGGCATCCTGGGCGCCCACGCCGGCCGCGACGGCACCGTCGTCCGCACGCTGCGCCCGCACGCCGACACCGTGAGCGTCCTGCTGCACGGCGACACCGAACGCTCCTACCCGCTGACCAGGGTGCACGACGCCGGGCTGTTCTCCGGCGTCGTCCCCGGAACGCCCGACGACTACCGGCTCTCGGTCACCTA
This sequence comes from Pseudonocardia sp. SCN 73-27, assembly GCA_001725415.1. Classification (GTDB taxonomy): domain Bacteria; phylum Actinomycetota; class Actinomycetes; order Mycobacteriales; family Pseudonocardiaceae; genus Pseudonocardia. Next base: position 63,297 of record MEGH01000032.1, on the reverse strand, counting down.
CGGCGACGACACGCACGTCGTCGACGAGCCGTACCGCTGGCTGCCCACGCTCGGCGAGGTCGACCTGCACCTCATCGCCGAGGGCCGCCACGAACGGCTGTGGGACGTCCTCGGCTCGCACGTGCGCAGCTATGACACCGCATCGGGCCCCGTCACCGGCACCAGCTTCGCCGTGTGGGCGCCCACCGCCCAGGGCGTGCGCGTCACCGGCGACTTCGACGGCTGGGCCGGCTGGGCCCACCCCATGCGCTCGCTGGGCAGCTCCGGCATCTGGGAGCTGTTCGTGCCCGACGTCGGCGTCGGCACCCGGTACAAGTACCGGATCCTCGGCCAGGACGGCCGCTGGCGCGACAAGGCCGACCCGATGGCGTTCGCCACCGAGATCCCGCCCGCGACGGCGTCGGTCGTCACCGAGGCCACCCACGAGTGGGCCGACGGCGAGTGGATGACGGCCCGCGCCGGCCGCCGCCCGCACGCAGAACCGATGAGCGTCTACGAGATGCACCTCGGCTCCTGGCGGCCCGGGCTGGGCTACCGCGAGCTCGCGCACGAGCTCGTCGAGTACCTGGACGAGACGTCGTTCACCCACGTCGAGCTGCTGCCTGTCGCCGAGCACCCGTTCGGTGGGTCCTGGGGCTACCAGGTCACGTCGTACTACGCGCCGACGTCGCGGTTCGGCAGCCCCGACGACTTCCGCTACTTCGTCGACACCCTCCACCAGGCCGGGTACGCCGTCATCGTCGACTGGGTGCCCGCTCACTTCCCGCGCGACGAGTGGGCGCTCGCCAAGTTCGACGGCGGCCCCCTCTACGAGCACGCCGACCCCCGCCGCGGCGAGCAGCCCGACTGGGGCACGCTCGTGTTCGACTTCGGCCGCCGCGAGGTGCGCAACTTCCTCGTCGCCAACGCGCTGTTCTGGTGCGAGGAGTTCCACATCGACGGGCTGCGCGTCGACGCCGTCGCCTCGATGCTCTACCTCGACTACTCGCGCGCCGACGGCCAGTGGCTGCCCAACATCCACGGCGGCCGGGAGAACCTCGACGCTGTCGCGTTCCTGCAGGAGATGAACGCAACCGTCTACCGCAACCACCCCGGCGTCGTCACGATCGCCGAGGAGTCGACGGCCTGGCCCGGTGTCACGCGGCCCACCCACCTCGGCGGCCTGGGCTTCGGGTTCAAGTGGAACATGGGCTGGATGCACGACACGCTCGACTACACCGGGCGCGACCCCATCCACCGCAGCTACCACCACAACCAGATGACGTTCTCCCTGATGTACGCCTTCAGCGAGAACTACGTCCTGCCCATCAGCCACGACGAGGTCGTGCACGGCAAGGGCTCGCTGTGGACGCGCATGCCCGGCGACGACTGGAACAAGGCCGCCGGCGTGCGCGCCCTGCTGGCGTTCATGTGGGCCCACCCCGGCAAGCAGCTGCTGTTCATGGGCGGCGAGTTCGGACAGGTCCGCGAGTGGTCCGAGCAGCGCCCGCTCGACTGGCACCTGCTCGAGGACCCGCTGCACTCCGGCATCCGCTCCCTGGTCGGCGACCTCAACCGCGCCTACCGCGAGCAGCCGTCCCTGTGGGCGCTCGACACCTCACCCGCCGGGTTCTCCTGGATCGATGCGAACGACGCCTCCGGCAACGTGCTGTCGTTCCTGCGCCACAGCGGCCGCGACTCCGACGACGGCACCCCCACCGTGCTGGCGTGCATCGCGAACTTCGCCGGCGCCCCCAACGAGAACTACCGCGTCGGGCTGCCCTTCGCCGGGCGGTGGCGCGAGCTCGTCAACACCGACGCCCAGGTCTACGGCGGCTCCGGCGTCGGCAACCTGGGCGTCGTCGAGGCGGAGCAGAAGCGCTGGCACGGACGGCCCGCGTCCGCAGTGCTGCGGCTGCCCCCGTCAGGGGTGCTGTGGCTGGTGCCCGACAACGCCGGTGGTCCGGTGCACCGCGGCGCGGCCGCCGCGGCGTCGGTGTCCGACGCGCCGACGCCGACGCGGGTCTCCGAGCCGCCGGTCGTGCCCGTCCCCGAGGGTGCGGGTCACGCACCCGCTCCCGGGGCGCCGGGTGCCCCCATGCGCGACGGCGACCCCGACGCGGTGAGCGAGTCCCGCGACATCGAGGTGCCGCCCACCTCGGCCGCCGTCCCCTCGCCGCGGTCCGACGGGGCCGCCGGCACCGACGACGCCACCAGCAGCGACACCCAGTAGGACAGCAGGATCACGGCGTAGAGCGAGCGGCCGACGGGCGACCACGCGTCCCCGTCGGCCCACAGCGCGCCCCACGACACCGGGATCACCGGTACCGCGAGCAGCACCGCCGCGACGGACTTCCCCCAGCGCAGCTCCCGGTGCAGCGAGATCAGCACCAGCACGCCCGGCCACAGCAGCAGCAGGTAGTTGTGCCAGGCGATCGGCGCTGTCAACAGGCCTGCGGCGACCACCGCCCACGGCGCCGTCCCCGCCGGGTCGGCGGCGCCCGCGCGGGCGCGTCTGCCGAGCACGACCAACGTCGCCACCAACAGCAGCCCGCCCGCGACCGTCCCGACCGTCGACGACAGCCCGAACCGCACCGCCACCCCGGGCAGCGCGGCGTTGTCGACGACGTCGGGCACCGCGGTGCTCAGCCCGATCCGCAGCCACTCGAGCCCGCTCGACCAGCCCGCCGCCGCGACCCCGACCAGCGTCGCCACCGCGGCACCCGCGATCCCCGCCGCGCCCGGCCGCCAACGGCCCTGCACGAAGGGCAGCAACAGGATCGGTGCCAGCGACGGCTTGAACGCCACCGCCACCCCGTACAGCACGGCAGCCGGCATCGGGTGCCCGCGGCGCTCCGCGATCCAGCCCGCCACCAGCGCGACGAGCAGCAGCCCGTAGATCTGGCCCAGTAGCAACGTGCCGTGCAGCGGCGACGCCAGCACCAGCGCCAGCAACGCCGCCGCCGTCCACAGCCGGCCGATCCGCAGCTCCCGCGCCACCGCCCACACCGCGACGACGATCATCAGCACCGTCAGCGCCACCCACAACCTGTACGCGGGCAAAGCCTCCAGCAGCGCGAACGGCGCCAGCAGCACCGACAGCACCGGAGGGTTGAGGTTCGTCAGCTTCGCCGGGGTCCGGTAGATGTCGTCGCCGTGCAGCATCGCGACGGCCGACTGCCAGAACGTGTCGAAGTCGGGGTGCAGCTCCCGCATGTCCGGCGACGGGACCATGCCCAGCAGTACGTCACGGTGCAGGACCGTCAGCGCCGCTGCCGTGCCGAGCGCCACGAGCACCAGCACCGCCGCGACGATCCGCCCGGGCGTGACACGGGCGGCCAGGGCTGAGCCTCGGGGATGGGAGTCCGACACGACCATCGACGGTAGCGACGCCTGCGCGATCCGGCGCTGCCGGGGTCCGGCGCTCCGGCCGGCCCGGCGCTCCTGCGGGCCCGCGCCCTCTGCGCCGAGTTCGACATCGGGCTGCTCCCGGCCATGATCGAACAGCCTCCTGTCGAACTGGGCGAGGTGGTTCGCGCGTCCGATCGGTGGGATCCCGCACTCCGGCCCCACGACGGCCCGCTGACGATCACAATGGGACGGTGCTACGGGCGCGACGAAGGACGACGACGGTCGCGCTCGTCGTGACGCTGGTCGTCGCCGCGCTCACCGGCGCCTGCGTCGGCCCGACCCCGCCGCCGGTCGCCGCCCCCTCGACGGCGGGCGTCGCCGCCACCGTCCCACCGCCGGACCCCGCACTCCCCGGCCGAAGCACCGACGACGTCGCCCGGCTCACCGTCGACGCCCTCCAGACCTACTGGCGCGCCGCGCTGCCCGGCGAGCTGGGCAAACCCTGGCGCGACGTCGCCACGACAGCGCCGGTCCACGTCGACGACCCTTCCGCACCCCAGCCGCCCTGCGCCGCAACGGCCGCCGACCTGCGCGGCAACGCCTTCTACTGCCCCGCCGTCGACGCCGTCGTCTGGGACGCCGACGAGCTCCTGCCCCAGCTGCGGGAACGCTTCGGGCCCGCCGGCGTCGTCGTCGTCCTCGCCCACGAGTTCGGGCACGCCGTCCAGACCCGCATCGGCGTCGACGAGGCCCAGCGCGCCGACCCGGCAGGGCACCCGACGATCCTGCTCGAGGCGATGTCGGACTGCTACGCCGGCGCGATGATCCGTCACCTCGTCGACGCGACCGCCGCGGGCGGACCCGTCGACCTGCCGATACGCGCCGCCGAGCGCGACGCCGCCCTGCGCGCGCTGGTCACCTTCCGCGACCCGCTCGGCACCCTCGCCGCCGACACCACCGCCCACGGCAACGCCTTCGACCGGCTGTCGGCGGTCGAGGACGGCTACGACTCCGGCCCCACCGTCTGCGCCGCAATGACCATGGCCAACCGGGAGTTCACGCAGCGCAGGTTCGGCTCGGCCGCCGACCGCGCCCGCAAGGGCGACCTGCCCCTCGACCGTCTCGTCCCCGCCGTCTCCGGCGACGCGAAGACCTGGTTCGAAGGGCTCGTCGCCGCGAAGGGCGCCGCCGGGTGGAAGGCACCAGACCCCCGCGCCGCGCCGCGCTGTGCCGATGCCGGCCCGCAGGGGCCGGTCGCGTACTGCGCCGCCGACGGTGGCGTCGTCACCGACCTCGCCGCCCTCGGCGACCTGCAGAAACGGTCCGGGGACTTCGCGGGCGCCACCCTGCTCGTATCCCGCTACGGGCTCGCCGCCCGCGCCGCCGCCGCGCAGTCGGCGACGGGGTACGACGCCGGCCGCTCCGCTGTCTGCCTGGCGGGGGCCTGGACGGCCCGGCTGGTCGACCCCTCCGGCGGGTTCGGCCTCTCCCCCGGCGACCTCGACGAGGCCGTCGCCGTGCTCCTCGACGAGGACTGGGCCGAGACCGATGCCGTCGGCACCGTCGATCCCGCCGACAACGGCTTCGAACGCGTCGGCCACTACCGCCGCGGCTTCGACGGCGGCCCGGGAGCCTGCGGGCTCTGAACCCTGCCCCCGGACCTACCGGAGGGACGTCAGAACAGGACGCGGGCCAGGGCCCGGCGCGCCGCGGACACGCGCTCGTCGTCGGCCGGGTAGAGCTCGAAGAGACCGACAAGGTGCTCACGCACCCGGTCCCGGTCCTCCCCGAACGTCTTACCCGCTGTCGTGACGAGCCGCGCGAACGCCGCCTCGACCTGGTCGGCGGCGACCTCCGCGTCGGCTGCGGCGAGCTGCGCGTCGACGTCGTCCGGGGCCGCGTCGGCCGCCGCGATCGCCGCCGGGTCAGCCGCCTCGGCACGGGCGAGGAAGCGGACCTGCCCGATCGCGGCCCTCGCCTGCTCGTTGGCGGGCTCGACGTCGAGGATCGCCTGGTAGGCGGCCTCGGCCGCGACGTAGTCGCCGGCCTCGAGCGCGTCCTCGGCCGCGGTGAACCGGGGGTCCTCCGGCTCCTCCTCGGGCTCCTCGCCGGACTCGCTCGCGGCGCGCTCCTCGGCCTGGCGGATGCCCGGCATCTGGGCACGCAGCGCGTCGAGCAGCGCAGTGATCCACTGAGAGACCTGAGGTTCGGGCAGCGCACCGTTGAACCCGTCGATCGGTTGCCCACCCGCGAGCGCAATGACCATCGGGATCGACTGCACGCCGAACGCCTGCGCGATGCGCGGGTTCGCGTCGACGTCGACCTTGGCCAGGATCCAGGCGCCCTTGCCCTTCTCGGCCAGCCGCTCCAGGACCGGGCCGAGCTGCTTGCAGGGCTCGCACCAGCTGGCCCACAGGTCGACGACCACGGGAACCTGGGTGGACCGGTCGAGCACCTCGGACTGGAACGTCGCCTCGGTGACCTCGATGACCCACGACCCTCCACCGCCGCCGGCATCGGGGCCCGGGGCGCCGCCCGCGGGGGCGCCGGAGGCCTGCGCACGCGCGGCCGCTTCGGAACGCGCCTTCAGCGCGGACAGGTCGACGGCACCGGCCATCGACGCCATCGCCGCGGACTGCGCCATCTGCCGGGGATCAGGACGTGACACGCCGTTCATCCTGGCACGACCCCGCACCGGTCGGCGCGCCCGCCCCGCCCCCCGGCCGCAGCCGGACCGACGGTGGCCGCCGGGGGGAGAGTCGGCCGCATCACTCCGGCGCGCCGTTCGTTGGGCTCGACAGGGGTGCGGAGTGCGCACGCGCCGGCACTCCGGGTGACCGACATCTGAGCCGTCTGGGCGGCCGACGCGACCGGAGGACGCAGCATGAACGAGAAGAGGGCCGACAACGCGGTGGCCGACCGGCTGCTCAGCGAGGCCCGGAAGCGGACCGCTCAGCAGCACAAGGCCCCCACCGGCCGCGGCAGGATCGCGATGATCGTCGGCATCGTCGCGCTGGTCGCGAGCCCGATCTCGATCGCGGGCTGGGTGCTCGGCATCGTCACCCTCGTCCTCGGCCTCACGGCCGTGCGCAAGCCCGACCAGGCCAAGCTCGCCAAGATCGCCCTCGCGCTCGGGGCGGCCGCGATCTTCGTCGCGACGTTCTTCTTCACGCTCAGCATCTCGCTGCGCTGAGTCGCTGACATCTCGCTGCGCCGAGTCGCTGCACGCGGTCGACAGGGCCGCCGGGCGTTCGGTGGCGCCTGGTCGGCACGACTCCGCGCGCCGCGGCGGCGTGATCGCCCCGGTGATCGCCCGGTCGATCGTCGCCGTGGCGGAGAACCTTGCCGGTCGGCCGCGCCTCTCGACCCCCCGGGCGACAGCGGCTTCGCCGCCGGGGACGTCGGTCAGGCCTCGCCCAGCGCCTGGTCGATCCGCTCGACCTTCGCCGTCAGCTGATCGGTGAAGCCCGGCCGGATGTCGGCCTTGAGCACCAGGCTCACCCGGCTCGATCGCGCCTGCACGGCCTCGACCGCGCGCTTCACGACGTCCATCGCCTCGTCCCAGGTCTCGGCCTCGATCGTGGTGAACATCGAGGTCGTCTCGTGCGGGAGCCCGGACTCCCGCACGACCCGCACCGCCTCCGCCACCACGTCGGCCACGCTGTCGGAACCACCACCGGACGGCGCCACACTGAATGCCACGAGCATGAGCGCAGCCTGCCGCACCGCTCGCCGGCCCGCGAGGCCCACGGGCACGGTTCACACCGGCCGGCACCAGCGTGCATCGGGCCACGCCGAGACTGATCACGACCCTCCGGAAACACCTGGCACTGCTAGCGTTCCTGGTCATGGTGTCGCGCGATCCGCTCCCCTTCGACCCGATCGAACGCGCGGCCGAACTGTGGGAAGCGCGGATCGGACCGTCGGGAACGATGGCCGCGGTCACGAGCATCATGCGCGTGCAGCAGATCCTGCTCTCGGCCGTCGACGCGGCGCTGAAACCCCACGGCCTGACCTTCGCCCGGTACGAGGCGCTCGTCCTGCTCTCCTTCGCGCGCAGGCGCAGCCTCCCGATGCGCGTCATGGGTGAGCGGCTCCAGCTGCACCCCACGAGCGTGACCAACATCGTCGACCGCCTCCAGGCCGACGGTCTCGTCCGGCGCGTGCCGCACCCCACCGACCGGCGCGCAACACTCGTGGAGATCACCGAGGACGGCCTGAACCGGCTCGCCGACGCCACCAAGTCGGTCACCGACGACGACTTCGGCCTGCGCGGCCTGGACGCGGGCGAGAGCAACCAGCTCACGACCCTGCTCGGCCAGGTACGCCGGGCCGTCGGCGACTTCGACTGACGCCCGGACCCTCCCCGCCCGCTCACCCCCGACCCACCCGTCCACCGCGCGTACGCCGCCGGCGCTTCTCCGCACCGGGGGTCCGGGCGTGCCCGTCGGGTCCCGGCCACGCGCGCATGGTGCGCGGGCCGCTCCCGGCGCGCCGCCGCTTCCTCCGCATGCGGCCCGCGCCGTATCCGGCCGCGAGCCCGCTGCCGACGGAGCTCGCGATCACGTACACCGAACACGCCGTCATCCCCACGATGCGCCCCTTCCTCCCCAGCGACCGACACCCGCCGTGAACAGCTGTCGACTCGACGACGTTGACGCTAACGACCGCCACCGACAAGATCGGCGTCGTGAAGGTCGAGGAGATCGGGGGCGCGTTGCGCGCCGAGCGCGTCGCGCGCGGCTGGTCGCTGTCGGATGCAGCCCGTGAGATCGGCGCGCTCGCAGCACGCACGGGCCGGCAGGTGGCGTCGCCCGCAAGCCTGCGTACCCAGCTGTCACGCTGGGAGAACGGGCGCGTCACGGCCGATGCCGACTCACTGGCCCTGCTCGCGGAGCTCTACGGCAGACAGGACCTGCGGGCCCGCGGCGAGGACGGCTCCGAAGGCCCGTCGGCGTCCGCCGCCGAGCGGTTGCGGGCAGCGGTCGCGCGCGCCGATGCCGTCGACGAGGCGACGCTCGACCTGCTGCGCGCGCAGCTCGCCCTCAACGCCGAGCTCGACGCCACGCTCGGGGCGGCGGGAGCGGGCACGGCGGTCGCCGCCCAGATCGACCAGCTCGAGGCGACGTCGGTCCACACCGCCGATCCAACGCGTCGGCGCGTCGTGGCCGAGCTCACGGCGCAGGCGGCGCTCCTGGGCGGGTGGCAGGCGCTCGACCAGGACGATGCCGACGTCGCCTTCACCCGGCACCGGCGCGCACTCGACGCCGCCCGACTCGCCGACCTCCCGGCCCTGACAGGCCAGGCGCTGGCCGGGTGCGCGTCGGCGCTGCTCGCCGTCGGCCTTCCGGGTGCGGCGGAGGCGGTGCTCGCCGAGGCGCCGCCGTCGGGTCCCGGCGCGGCCTGGGTGCGGATCGCGCATGCCGAGATCCGCATGTCGCGTGGTGAGCGCGACGATGCGGCCCGGCTGTACGACGACGCCGCGAGGTTGACCGGCGCCGAGGAGTCCGACGGCTCGCGTGTCCGATGGCGCCCCGGCGTCGTCCCGGCCGAGCTCGTCCCACCGGTCGCGCGCCGCCGCGAGGCAGCCCTCGCGCCGTACGACGATGCTGCGTTGGAACGTCTCCGCGCCGGCGTCGACGAGCCGGGACTCCCGGCGCGCGAGCGCGCCCGGATGCGCACGCAGCTCGTCCTGGCGCTGGTCGCCCGCGGGGTCCGCGCGGAGGCAGAGGAGCACGCGGGGCAGGCGCGTGAGCTCGCGGGCACGATCGGCTCGCACCGCGAGCAACGGCTGCTCGACGAGGTGTTGCGATGAGCGTCGCCCGGGAGCGGCGCGGTCACCCGCGCCCGTCGGCGCCGAGCGCCTCGATCAGTGCGTCGGCGGCGGCGTACGGGTCGAGATCACCCGAGCCGACCCGGGCAGCGAGCGCGGGCAACGCCGCCGCTCCCCCGAGGTCGCCGAGGCGTTCCTGGAGCCTGCGCAGCGCGACGGCCTGGATCTCCGCCTCGGCACGCCGGGTGCGCCGACGGGCGCCCTCACCACTGCGGTCGAGCCAGTCGCGGTGGGTGTCGATCGCCTCGACGAGCTCGTCGATGCCCTCGGACCGGGCGGCGACGGTCCGCACGATGGGTCGCGTCCACCGCTCCTGCACGTCACCGCCGTCGGCGGCGTCGGTCCGGGCGCCGAGGGACACCATGTACCGCAGGTCGCGCACGGTCTGGGCAGCGCCGTCGCGGTCCGCCTTGTTCACCACCAGGACGTCGGCGATCTCGAGGATTCCCGCCTTGGCGGCCTGGATGCCGTCGCCCATGCCGGGAGCGAGCAGTACGAGCGTGGTGTCGGCGAGCCCCACGACCTCGATCTCCGACTGGCCGACGCCGACGGTCTCGACGAGCACGACGTCGCAGCCCGCCGCGTCGAGCACGCGCAGTGCCTGCGGTGTGGACCAGGCGAGGCCGCCCAGCTTGCCGCGCGTGGCCATCGAGCGGATGAACACGCCCTCGTCGGTGGCGTGCTCGCCCATGCGCACCCGGTCGCCGAGCAGCGCACCGCCCGAGAACGGCGAAGAGGGGTCGACGGCGAGCACCCCGACCCGGCGCTCCCGGGCGCGCAGCGCTCCGACCAGGGCCGACGTGGTCGTCGACTTGCCGACACCGGGCGACCCGGTGACCCCGACGATCTGCGCCCGGCCGGTGTGCGGCGCCAGGGCCTCGACGGCCTCGCGCAGCTGGGGGCCGTCGTTCTCGACCATCGAGATGAGCAGTGAGACCGCCCGCGCCTCGCCGCGCCGCGCGCGGGCGACGAGGTCGCGGGGGTCGTGTCGTGGGCTCAGTGGTGCCGCCTGGACGTGCCGGGAACCGTTTCGGCCGTCAGGAGGCCGCGGGCACGCGGACGATCAGGGCGTCGCCCTGCCCGCCGCCACCGCACAACGCGGCCGCACCGACGCCGCCGCCACGGCGGCGCAGCTCCAGCGCGAGGTGCAGCGCGATGCGGGCGCCGGACATGCCGATCGGGTGGCCGAGCGCGATCGCACCGCCGTTGACGTTGACCTTGTCCTCGGAGACGCCGAGCTTGCGGGCCGACACGACACCGACGGCCGCGAAGGCCTCGTTGATCTCGACGAGATCGAGATCGGCGGGGTCGATGCCCTCCTTCTCGCAAGCCTTGGCGATGGCATTGGCGGGCTGCTCGTGCAGGCTCGCGTCCGGCCCGGCGACGACGCCGTGCGCGCCGATCTCGGCCAGCCAGGTCAGGCCCAGCTCCTCGGCCTTGGCCTTGCTCATCACGACGACGGCAGCCGCACCGTCGGAGATCTGCGAGGCCGAGCCGGCGGTGATGGTGCCGTCGGAGGAGAAGGCGGGGCGCAGCTTGGCCAGGCTCTCGGTGGTGGTCTCGGCGCGGATGCCCTCGTCGGTGGAGAACAGCACCGGGTCGCCCTTGCGCTGCGGGATCTCGACGGGCGCGATCTCCTCGGCGAAGACGCCGTCCATCGTGGCCTTCGCCGCACGCTGGTGCGAGCGGGCGGCGAACTCGTCCTGGTCGGCGCGCGAGAGCTCGTAGCGCGCGTTGTACTTCTCGGTGGAGGCACCCATCGCGACCTGGTCGAACGCACAGAACAGACCGTCGTAGGACATGTGGTCCTGCATGGTCACGTCGCCGAACTTGAAGCCCTCGCGCGACTTGCCGAGCAGGTGCGGCGCCTGGGTCATCGACTCCTGCCCGCCCGCGACGACGATGTCGAACTCGCCGGCACGGATGAGCTGGTCGGCCAGAGCGATCGCGTCGATGCCGGACAGGCACACCTTGTTGATCGTGAGGGCGGGGACGTCCATCGGGATGCCCGCCGCCACCGCGGCCTGGCGCGCGGGGATCTGGCCGGCGCCCGCGGTGAGGACCTGGCCCATGATCACGTAGTCGACCGTCTCGGGTGCGACGCCGGCGCGCTCGAGCGCCGCCTTGATCGCGATGCCTCCCAGCTGGGCACCGGAGAAGCCCTTGAGGGAACCGAGCAAGCGACCCATCGGGGTGCGGGCACCGGCGACGATCACGGATCCGGACACGGAAGACCTCCAGCGACTGCGGCGACGAAGCAGTGGACGTTTGACGGCGTTCTACGGCCGACTGGCCGGCCGGGGACGCGCTGCCGCACCAGGTGCGACCCCGTGTCCCGGCGTTGCGGCGTGGCCCGTGAGAGCCGCGCCGACGGCGGGACCTCCCACGGACCATACCTGCGGAAGCGGGCTTTCGAACCTGTCGGAACGGATGAGGCGGTGAGAGCCCGAACACGCCGTCCCGCAGCTACATTGCCTGGTCATGACAGCAGACACGACCGGCATCGGCGCTCTCGTGACCGCGGTGGACCACGTCGGCATCGCCGTGGCCGACCTCGACGAGGCGATCGCCTGGTACCGGGACAACCTGGGGCTGGAGGCGGTCCACGTCGAGACGAACGAGGAGCAGGGGGTCCGCGAGGCGATGCTCTCCGCCCCTGGCGACTCCGGCACACAGATCCAGCTCCTGGCCCCACTGAACGAGCAGTCGACGATCGCGAAGTTCCTCGACCGCAACGGCCCCGGCCTGCAGCAGTTGGCCTACCGGGTGCGCGACATCGACGCGGCCGGGGCGGCGCTGCGGGCGAAGGGCCTGCGGCTGCTCTACGACGAGCCGCGCAACGGCACGGCGGGCTCCCGCGTCAACTTCGTCCACCCCAAGGACGCCGGTGGCGTGCTGGTCGAGCTGGTCGAGCCGGCGGCCGACGCCCACCACTGACCGACCTGCCTCTGCGCCCCGGACGCGGCCTCACAGGCCGCTCCGGGCGCACCGCGCAGGCCCCGGATCGCGGGCACTCTGCCCGCCGCAGCGCCGCGCGGCGCTCCACGTGCCATCCGACCTGCGGCGACGCCGTCCGCCCCGCCGAGAACGTGGCGTCGGCCACCTCGACGGGTCGACCAGGCACGCAGCTGTTGTCGATTGACATAGTTATCGCTACCTTCGGGATATCAAGCGGCACGGTTCGCGATGCCGGACACGACTCAGCCACCGGAGGCAGGCCGTGAAGGAGATTCTCGAGGCGGTTCTCGCCGAGCAGTACGACGCGATCGGCTCGCTGCCGGTACCCGAGGACTATCGCGCCGTCACCGTCCACAAGGACGAGCAGACGATGTTCGAGGGCATCGCGACCAAGGACAAGGACCCGCGCAAGAGCCTGCACGTCGAGCAGGTCGCGACCCCCGAGCTGGGCCCGGGCGAGGCGCTCGTCGCGGTCATGGCCAGCGCGATCAACTACAACACCGTCTGGACCTCGATCTTCGAGCCGGTGTCGACGTTCGGGTTCCTCGAGCGCTACGGCCGCATGTCGCCGCTGGCCTCGCGCCACGACCTGCCCTACCACGTGGTCGGGTCCGACCTGGCCGGCGTCGTCGTGCGCACCGGGCCCGGCGTGAACGCGTGGAAGGCGGGCGACCGCGTCGTCGCGCACTGTCTGTCGGTCGAGCTCGAGAGCCCCGACGGGCACAGCGACACGATGATGGACCCCGAGCAGCGCATCTGGGGTTTCGAGACCAACTTCGGCGGCCTCGCCGACCTGGCGCTGGTGAAGTCCAACCAGCTCATGCCGATGCCCGAGCACCTGAGCTGGGAGGAGGCGGCGAGCCCCGGCCTGGTGAACTCGACCGCGTACCGGCAGCTGGTGTCGCGCAACGGCGCCGACATGAAGCAGGGCGACACCGTCCTGATCTGGGGTGCGTCGGGCGGACTGGGCTCGTACGCGACGCAGTTCGCCCTCAACGGCGGCGCCACGCCGGTGTGCGTGGTCTCGTCGCCGGAGAAGGCCGAGATCTGCCGCAGCATGGGCGCGGAGCTGGTCATCGACCGCAACGCCGAGGGCTACAAGTTCTGGAAGGACGAGCACACCCAGGACCAGAAGGAGTGGCGGCGCTTCGGCAAGAAGATCCGCGAGCTCACCGGCGGCGACGACCCCGACATCGTGTTCGAGCACCCTGGCCGGGAGACGTTCGGCGCCAGCGTCTACGTCGCGCGCAAGGGCGGCACGATCGTCACCTGCGCGTCGACATCGGGCTACGAGCACCAGTACGACAACCGCTACCTGTGGATGAACCTCAAGCGGATCGTGGGCTCGCACTTCGCCAACTACCGCGAGGCGTGGGAGGCCAACCGGCTGGTCGCGAAGGGCCTGGTGCACCCGACCCTGTCGCGGGTCTACCCGCTCACCGAGACCGGGCAGGCGGCGCTCGACGTCCACCACAACCGCCACCAGGGCAAGGTCGGCGTCCTGTGCCTGTCGCCCGAGGAGGGGCTCGGCGTGGTCGACCACGAGAAGCGCGCCCGGCACATCGACGCGATCAATCGGTTCCGCGGGGTCTGACACCCGGCTCCGGGC
>MEGH01000032.1:0-49558 GCA_001725415.1 Pseudonocardia sp. SCN 73-27 | reverse complement strand
CACTTGACGGCCCGTCGCCCGGTACGGTGACGCGCATGGTGGGCGCCCCGGACCCTCGACGTTCCCCGGCCGGCTTCCGCGTCTCGCGCCGCGGCTACGACCAGCTGCAGGTCGACACGCATCTGCAGCGTGTCGACGCTGATCTGCGCATGGTCGTGGCCGACCGTGACGCGGCCGCGGCCGGCATCACCGAGATCACCCGTGAGCTCGACGTCGTGCGCTCGGAGAACGAGGCGCTGCGGCTGCAGGTGCGCAAGCTCTCGGCCCCGCCGCAGGACGTGCAGGGCATGAGCGAGCGGTTGCGGTCGATGCTGCGACTGGCTCAGGAGGAGGTCGCGGAGATCCGCGCCCGCGCCGACGCGGAGGTCGCGCAGGCCCGTGCCGACACGGAACGCGACGCCGCACAGCTGGTCGCCGACGCCCGGGCAGAGGCGGCACGGATCATCGGGGAGGCGCGTGCGGCGGAGGCCGCGGTGGAGGCGCACCGGGTGGCCACCGAGGACGACCTGGCACGTCGGCTGGCGGTCGCCGAGGCGGAGATCCGGGCGGCCGACGACCAGGCCCGCGCGCACCGTGAGGCCCTGTTGGCGGAGTCGGAGCAGCGTCGCCGCGAGGTCGACGAGGACTTCACGATCGCGATGAACCAGCGCCGGTCCGAGGCGTTGGCGGCGCTGACCATGGAGCGGACGACGGCGCAGCGGGAGATCGCCCAGCGGCGCGCGGACTCGCAGGACGAGGCCGCGGCGACGGTGTCGCAGGCCCGGCAGCAGGCGCGGGAGATCGTCGCCGACGCCGAGGCGCACCTGATCGAGCTCACCGCGTTGCGGGGGCGGATCGCGGAGCAGCTGAGCGGGTCGCGGTCGCGGATCGACCAGCTGCTCGAGGTCATCTCGCCGCTGCACGGCGAGTCGGAGCTCCTCGACCGCCGCCCGCCGGGCCCGCTCCTCTGAGGCGCGGTACTCACCCGACCACCCTGACACCGACGCCAGACTGCTCCGGGACCGCTACGACCAGCGTGACGTCGAAATCGGCGCCCGCACGAGCGGCGAGCAGCGCGCAGCGCGCCGGAGGACCAGTCAGCGCCGGCGGCCCGGGCGCCTGCGGTCGCGGGCGTTCCAGCACGGCAGGTGCCAGTGCCGGCGCTCGCCGACGGAGCCGTACTCCCCCGCCGGCCAGGTGACGACATGTGGCGTGCCCGACGGCAGGGTCTGGTCGCAGCCGGGGCAGCGGTAGTCCTTGACCGAGGCGCCGCCGGGGACGTGACGGACGTGCCAGTCGCCGTCGGCACCCGACTCGGTGCGGCTCAGCGCGGCAGACCCGAGGGGCCGGTGCGGTGCGGCCCACTTCGGGGAGGCCGACGACGCGGCCCGGCGGGGGCGGTTCGCGCGCGGCACACCCCGAGGGTACGGGGCGCCCCGAGGGTACGGGGCGTGCCGCGCGGGCCTGTCAGCGTCCGGCGTAGTCGCGGAAGCCGTGTCCGGTCTTGCGACCCAGCCGTCCGGCGGTGACGAGGTGCTCGAGCAGCGGCGCGGGGGCGAACCCGCTCTGGCGGAACTCCAGGAACAACGACTTCTCGATCGCGAGCGACACGTCGAGGCCGACGACGTCGAGCAGCTCGAACGGGCCCATCGGCAGGGCGCAGCCGGTCTTCATGGCGGCGTCGATGTCGTCGGCGGTGGCGTAGTGCGCCTCGAGCATCTTGACGGCGTCGTTGAGGTACGGGAACAGCAGCGCGTTGACGATGAACCCGGCCCGGTCGCCGCAGGAGACGGCGACCTTGCCGAGCTTCTCGCAGAGGGCGACGGCGGTGGCGGAGACGTCGGGCGAGGTCGTGATCGTCGAGACGACCTCGACGAGCTTCATGACCGGCGCCGGGTTGAAGAAGTGCAGGCCGACGACGTCGGAGGGCCGCGAGGTGGCGGCGGCGCACTCGACGACGGGCAGCGACGACGTCGTGGTGGCGAGGACGGCGCCGGGCTTGCAGATCTCGTCGAGGGCACCGAACACGGCGCGCTTGACGTCGAGCTCCTCGGCGACGGCCTCGACGACGAGGTCGACGTCGGCCATGTCCTCGAGCCGCGTGGTGGTGGTGATGCGGGCGAGGGCGGCGTCGCGGTCGTCCTCGGTGAGCTTGCCGCGCACCACGCCCTTGTCGAGCGACTTGCGGACGGCGGCGAGCGCGGCCTCGGCCTTGGAGTCGCTGCGGCCGCGGACGACGACGTCGTAACCGGCCTTGGCGAAGACCTCGACGATGCCGGTGGCCATCGTCCCGGTGCCGACGACACCGACGCGGGCGATGTCGCGCAGCGTGACGTCGGCCGGGAGGTCGCCGGTGGGGGTGTCGGTGTCGGGGACGACCTTCGAGCTGTGCGGCTTGGCGTAGGTGTAGAAGCCGCGGCCGCTCTTGCGGCCCAGCAGGCCGGCGGTGATCATCTGCTTGAGGACGGGCGCGGGGGCGTGCATCAGGTTCCGCGACTCGTGGTACATCGTGTCGAGGATCTCGTAGGCCGTGTCGAGGCCGATGAGGTCGAGCAGCGCGAGCGGGCCCATCGGGTAGCCGCAGCCGTACCGCATGGCGGCGTCGAGGTCCTCGCGGCTGGCGTAGCGCGACTCGTACATGCGCGCGGCGTGGTTGAGGTAGCCGAACAGCAGCGCGTTGGCGATGAACCCGGCGCGGTCGCCGATGACGACGGGGACCTTGTCGAGCGTCGCGGCGAAGGCGCGCAGGTCGTCGACGACGTCGGGCTCGGTGACGACGGAGCGGACGAGCTCGACGAGCTTCTGCACGGGCGCCGGGTTGAAGAAGTGCATCCCGACGACCTTGCCGGGGCGGCCGGTGCGCACGGCGAGCTCGGTGACCGACAGCGACGAGGTGTTGGACGCGAGGATCGCCGACGGGGCGAGGACCTTGTCGAGCTCGGCGAGGATGGACGCCTTGAGGTCGAGGTGCTCCGGGACGGCTTCGACGACGAGGTCGCAGTCGGCGAGGTCGGCCAGCGAGGTCGTGGTCGTGATGCGGCCGAGCAGCTCGTCGGCGTCGGCCTGGGTGAGCTTGCCGCGCTCGATGGCGCGGGTCGTCGAGGTCTCGAGGTGGTTGCGGCCGCGGGCGACGGCGTCGTCGTCGGTCTCGGCGGCGATGACCTGCAGGCCGTTGCGCGCGAAGACTTCCACGATGCCGGCGCCCATCGTGCCCAGCCCGACGACCCCGACCGTCCGGAACTCCCGTGTCACGCCAACGACCTCCCGAATCTGCGACGACTCACCTGTCGGCAGCGATACTCCCATCCCGAGTGTTCGGGATACCACGCATGTCGCGCGGAACACCCCGGCGATCAGCGCCCCAGACGCAGCCGCGTCATCCTGACCAGGCCTTTCATGGCCGACGCGGGGCGTCGGAAACTGGTCAGAGGGACAGGGAGGGCGAAGCGCTGGCGGGCCACGGCCCGGGGGCGGGCGAACTCGCGCAGCCCGTCGTCGCCGTGGATGCGACCGAACCCTGAGTCGCCGACGCCGCCGAAGGGCAGCGCGGGGATGCCGGCGAAGGAGATGACGCCGTTGACCGCGACCATGCCGCAGCGCAGCCGGTCGGCGATCTCCTCGCCGCGGGCCTTCGAGAACACCGAGGCGCCCAGCCCGTAGCCGGTGGCGTTGGCGCGGCGGACCGCCTCGTCGACGTCCGGGACCCGGTTGACGACGAGCAGCGGCCCGAACGTCTCCTCGGTGACGGCGGGGCTGTCCTCGGGGACGTCGGCGACGACGACCGGGTCGACGAACCCGCCGCGGATCGAGTCCGGCCCGCCGACCAGCGCGGTGCCGCCGGCGGCAATGGCGTCGCGGACGTGGCGTTCGACGGTCGCGGTCTGCGCGGGCATGGTCATCGGCCCGAAGGAGTCGCCCGCCCGCAGTGCGGCGGCGCGCTTGGCGACCTCGGTGGCGAAGGCGTCGGCGACGTCGTCGAGGACGTAGACGCGCTCGACGCCGACGCAGGTCTGGCCGGCGTTGGACATCCCGCCCCAGACGGCGGCGTCGGCGGCGGCGACGAGGTCGGCGTCGGAGTCGACGATCATGGCGTCCTTGCCGCCGCACTCGATCAGCACGGGGACGAGGTTCTCCGCGCACGCCGCCATGACCCGCCTGCCCGTGGCGGTGGACCCGGTGAACGCGATCTTGCCGACGCCGCGCGCCCGGCACAGCGCCGCGCCCGTCTCCCCGAAACCGGTCACGACCTGCAGCAACGGCGCGTGGGGCACCGCTTCGGCGAGGGTGTCGGCCAGCGCGCGGCCGACCCCGGGGGTGAGCTCGCTGGGCTTGAAGACGACGGTGTTGCCGGCCGCGAGCGCGTAGGCGATGGAGCCCATCGGCGTGAAGACGGGGTAGTTCCAGGGCCCGATGACACCGACGACGCCGACCGGCGGGTACGACACCGACGCGGCCTGGTTGGCGCCCAGCAGCCCGGGCTTCACCGAGCGCTTGCCGAGGACGCGTTTGGCGTTGCGGGCGGCCCAGTCGAGGTGGTCGACGGCGAGGATCAGCTCGAGGCGGGCGTCGTCGAGGGGCTTGCCGGTCTCGGTGACGATGACGCCGGCGAGGTCGTCGATGCGCTTGGCCAGCAGCGACCGCCAGGCGGCGAGCTCGGTCAGCCGGCCGTCGAACCCGAGGCCCGCCCACCACGTGGCGGCGTCGGCGGCCCGGTCGACGGCGGCCTGCACGGCCGCTGCGTCGTGCACGGGATGGGTGCCCACGACCTCGCCGGTGCGCGGGTCCTGCGACTCGAACGTCCGCGCGGCGGCGTCGGTGGCGGTCATTACTCAAGAGTAACCGGATCGCCGCCGGTCGCGCGGGCCGTTCCCGACCCGCGCGGACCGACGTGCCCGGTCAGAAGGTGATCAGCGGTTTGATGATCCCGTCCTCCTTGGTCGTCATCATGTCGAAGGCGCGGGAGACGTCGTCGAAACCGAAGGTGTGGGTCGTCATCGGGGTGGGGTCGATGCGGCCCGAGATCATGAGCTGGAACATCCGGCCCATCCGCTCGCTGCCGCCCGGGCACAGTCCGGTGTGGATCGCCTTGTCGTTCATGCCGAGGCCGAAGGCGTCGAGCGGCAGCTGCAGGGGTGCGGGGTTCTCGCCGTGGTAGCCGATGTTGGACACGCGCCCGCCGGCCTTGGTGACACGCAGGCATGCCTCGAAGGTCTGCGGGAAACCGAAGGCCTCGATGGCGGCGTCGACGCCCTCGCCCCCGGTGAGGTCCATGATCTGCTCGACGGGGTCGCCCTGGGAGAAGTCGACGATCTCGTCGGCGCCGAAGCGCTTGGCCAGCGCCTGGCGTTCGGGCCGGGACTCGACGGCGATGATCCGCCCGGCGCCCAGGGTGTTGGCGGCCATGGTGGCGCTGAGCCCGACGGGTCCCTGCGCGAAGACGGCGACGGTCTCACCGAAGTTGATGCGGGCGTGCTCGGCGCCCATGAAGCCGGTCGAGAGCATGTCGCAGCTGTAGACGGCCTGGGCGTCGGTGAGCGAGTCCGGGATGGCGGTGAGGTTGGCCTCGGCCGCGGGGACGACGAAGTACTCGGCCATGTTGCCGTCCATCTGGACGGTGTACTTGTAGCCGCCGAGCGCCCCACCGCACTGGCTGGTGAAGCCGCGCTGGCAGTACGCGCAGCGGTAGCAGGGGGTGACGGCGTTGACGGCGACGCGCTGCCCCTCGGTCCAGCCGGTCACGGCGGACCCGAGCTTGTGGATGACGCCGACGGACTCGTGGCCGAGGGTGCGGCCGTCGGGGACGGGCAGAGCTCCCTTGACGGTGTGGACGTCGGAGGTGCAGATCAAGGCCGCGGTGGTGCGGACGATCGCCTCCTCCGGACCCGGTTCCGGGATCGGCTTCTCGACGACGGCGGTCGACCCGACCCGTTCGATGACGAGTGCGCGCATGGTGTCGGTCATGAGATGAGCCCCTTGTCCCGCCCACCGCGATGTGGGCGTCGCCACCCCACCCAAGTGCAGACGAGCGGTGAGAGCGACGTTGCGGCGCGTGATTACCGGGGGCCGAGAAAAGCCGGACCGGGGGACGCGACGGTCGTCCGGTCGGCCGGGCCCGCGCTCCCCCACCCACCCCGTCGACCGCCCGACACCGCCGACGCGCCGGCGCGACGACCGTAGGTGTCGGCGCCGGGAACCCGGTGCCGACCACCAACAGAAACGGGTGATCGACATGCGCAAGACCATCCTCGCGGCCACCGGAGCCGCGGTCGCTGTGGCCGGGCTCGTCGCGTTCGCCGGGTCCGCGTCGGCCGCGGAGACCGGACACAACGCCTGGATCAAGGCACCGACGACCGCCTTCCAGTACCCGGACACCGACTCCTCGCCGGTGTGGACCAACCTCCAGCCGGAGCAGCAGGTCACCGCGCTCTGCTTCACCGAGGGCGAGGTGATCGGCGGCAACCACAACTGGTTCCGGATCAGCCTGACCCCGGAGCCGAAGGGCGAGACGGCGTTCGTGCACCGCGACGCGATCAGCGTCGGCACGAACGACCTGCGGCACTGCTGACCTGGTGGTCCCCTCCCCGACCCGCGGGAGGGGACCGCACCCTCCTAGAACAGCTTCAGCGACGGGTCCTCGACGCCGCGCAGGGCGTCGTAGTCGACGACGACGCAGCGGATGCCGCGGTCCTCGGCGAGGGTGCGGGCCTGCGGCTTGATCTGCTGCGCGGCGAACACCCCGGCGACGGGAGCGAGCAGCGGGTCGCGGTTCATCAGCTCGAGGTAGCGGGTGAGCTGCTCGACGCCGTCGATCTCGCCGCGACGTTTGACCTCGACGGCGACGCTGCCGCCCGCGGCGTCGCGCAGCAGGAGGTCGACGGGGCCGATCGCGGTCATGTACTCGCGGCGCACGAGGGTGTGGCCCTCGCCGAAGGTCTCGGGGTGGGCGGCCAGCAGCTCCTGCAGGTGGGCCTCGACGCCGTCCTTGACCAGGCCGGGGTCGACGCCGAGCTCGTGCTGCGTGTCGTGCAGGACCTCGTCGATGGTGATGACGAGGGACTCGTCGGCCTTGTTGCGGACGGTCCAGACGCCGGGCTGCTCCTCGAGCCAGCAGGGCGGGCTCATCCAGTTGAGCGGCTTGTAGGCGCGGTCGTCGGCGTGGATGGAGACCGATCCGTCGGCCTTGACCAGCAGCAGCCGGGGCGCCATCGGGAGGTGAGCCGTCAGCCGGCCGACGTAGTCCACCTGGCAGCGGGCGATGACGAGGCGCACCCGCCAGACCCTACCGATGACGGGTGACGGCCCAGGCGGCGATCTGGCTGCGGCCGGAGAACCCCAGCTTGGCGAGGATGTGGGCGACGTGGGTCTCGACGGTCCGCTCCGAGATGTGGGCGGCCTCGGCGATGGCGCGGTTGGTCATGCCCCGCGCGACGAGGCCCGCGATCTCGGCCTCGCGCGGGGACAGGACGCCGCCGTCGCGTGGGCCGTCGGAGAGCTCGGAGGCGCTGCGCCGCAGCGGCTCCATCCCGAGCTGGGCGGCCGTGGCGGCGGCCTGGCGGGCGAGGGCGCGGGCCTCGTCGGCGTCACCGGCACGCCCGCGGCGGTCGAGGACGACGGCGAGACGGTACCGGCCGGAGGCGGCGAAGGGGGCGAGGCCGCGGGCGTCGTCGGCGGCGATGCCGGCGCGCAGGTGCCGGATCGCGACGTCGGTGCGGCCGGTCTCCCCCGCCGCGATCCCGAGGTACTGGTGCACGGAGCCGTGGGTGGCGGTCGCTCCGGCCCCGCCCACGACGAACAGGTCCGCGTAGGGCGCGAGGAACCGGTAGGCGTCGGGCATCGGGGTGATGTCGCCGAGGTCGGCGGCGATCTGGACGCGCAGGGCCTCGACGACCAGGCACATGAAGCGCGGGATGCGCGGCGACCCGGCCGGGGGCAGGTCTCGGTACCAGCGCAGGGCCTCCTCGCGCCGGTAGAGGGCGAGGTGCCAGCTCGCCATCGTGGTGCCGACGACGGCGAAGACGGGCGACGCACGCTCGGCATCGACCACGCCCGGGTCGAGCCGCGCGCCGTCGAGGTCGGGACCGTCGTCGCCCGTGAGCTTCGCGACCTGCCACTCCACGGCCAGTGCCGTCATCGTGGCGCCGACGTGGCGGCCGCGTTCGGCGAGCTGCGCGGCCTCGCGGTTGAGCCGGCGCACCTCGTCGAACCGGCCACGCCCGAAGGCGAAGACGACGCGACTGCGCAGCTGGTGCAGCCGGGCCAACGGTTGCCGGGTGGCGGCCGCGACGGGGCCGAGCCGGTCGAGCTCGGACTCGGCGTCGTCGAAGCGCCCCTGCTGGCAGAGGGCGTCGAACCGCCAGAGCCGCCCCCACAGAGTGATGTCCGGATCCCCAGCGGCGACGTCGAGCATCCGGGTGCCGAGCGCGTACCGCTCGGCGTGGCCCTCGGGGCCGCTGCGCGCGAGCTGGCGGGCCCGCAGCGCCGCGACCAGCGACGCCGGGTCGCCGATGCGTTCGGCCATGGCGAGGGCCTCGCGGCTGCGCGCCTCGACCTCGTCGGGTCGGCCGAGGAACAGCAGGGTGTGTGCGAGCTGGGCGAGCAGCTGCGCGCGCAGCGGGCCGTCCCCGGGGCCGATCGCGGCGAGCGCGTCGTCGCACCAGCCGCGCTGGGCCGTCAGCAGCTCGGCGTCGGAGATGCCCTGGACGACGAGCGCGGCCTCGGCGAGGACGGTCGCGTCGCCGAGGTGGCGGGCCAGCTCGACGGCCGACGCGCAGGTGGCGACGGCGTCGGACACCGCGTGGGCGCGCAGCTGGGCGCGGGCCAGCTCGACGAGGTCGCGGGCCCGCCGCGCCGGGGTGACGATCCCGCGTCCGGCCTCCAGGACCTGGGCCCAGCGGCGGGCGGACTCGGCGAAGGCCAGCCGGGCACCGGCGAGCCGGGCGGCGTCGCGCGCGGTGTCGAGGGCCTGCGCCGGGTCGCCGAGCGGCAGCGCGGCCAGGGCGTGGCGGGCCAGCTCCGGGAGGACGTCGGGGTCGTCGGCACGCGGGGCGAGGGCGGCGGCCAGCCGCCCGTGCAGCCGCGCCCGGTCCTGCGCGCCGAGGACCTCCAGCAGCGCCTCACGGACGATGTCGTGGGCGAACCGCGTCCCGGTGCGGCCGGGCGGGCGGACGAGGACGCCGTCGTCGAGCGCGGGGCGCAGCGCGTCGGCGACGGGAGCGCCGATCACGGTGCGCAGCAACGCCTCGTCGATCTCCGTGCCCGCGACGGCGGCGACGTCGAGCAGCTCCCGGCAGCCGGCGGGCAGCCGCGCGAGCCGCAGCCGCACGACGTCCCCCACCGCCGCCGGCACGGGGTCGTCGCGACCCGAGGCCAGCACCCGGGCCAGCTCGGTGACGAAGAACGGGTTGCCGCCGGACCGCGCGGCGACGTCGGCCACCACCTCCGGATCGGCGGATCCCAGCACGTCGGCGATCTCGTCGGTGGACAGACCACGCAGGTCGAGCCGGTCGACGTGCGGGAGCACCTCGAGCCGCGCGACGTGCCCGGCGCGTTCGGGATCGGCGGCCAGCTCACCGGGCCGAACGGTGCCGACGACCAGCAGCCTCGCCGCGCCCGGGTCCCGGGCCAGGTGCACGAGCAGGGCGAGCGAGTCGGGATCGGCCCACTGCAGGTCGTCGAGTGCGACGACCAGCCCCGTCGTCGTCGACGCCGTCGAGAGCGTCCGCGTCACGGCGTCGAAGAGGACGAAACGTTCTCCGGCACCCGCAGCCGACCCGGCGGCGAGGAGCGCCGGCGACGCGAGGTCGGTCGGGTCGACGGTGGCGAGCGCGTCGGGTGCCGCCGCCCGCAGCGCCCGGAGGACACCGCGCCATGGCCAGTAGGCGGGCGCGCCGGCGTCGTCGCTGCACCGGCCCCACAGCACCGGGACACCGCGGGCGCCCGCGAGCCGCGCCAGCTCGCCGACCAGCCGGGTCTTGCCGATCCCCGGTTCCCCGGCCACCAGCACCACCGACGCGTCGCCCGCCAGGGCCGCGTCGAGCCGGCGCGCGAGCCCACCGAGCTCGGTCGCCCGGCCGACCCAGCGCGGCGCCACGGCCGAGACCGTAGCGGGATCGGTGTTTCCACCGATGGCTCCGAACGGGCGCAACTCCACGATCGACGCCATGACCAGCCGCATCGCTCTCCGGGCCGCCGCGATGTTCGACGGCGCGACCACCGCCACCGACCCGCTCGTCGTCATCGAGGACGGCCGGATCGTCTCCGTCGACGCCGGGGCCCGGGTCGCGCCGCCCGCCGACGCCGAGCTCGTCGACCTGCCGGACGCCACGCTGCTGCCCGGGCTCGTCGACACCCACGTCCATCTGGGTTTCGACGCGGGTCTCGACCCCGTCGCGACGCTCGCGGCCCGTACCCCCGACGAGGTCCTCGACGCCATGGCCGTCGCCGCGAGCGCACAGCTGCGGGCGGGCGTCACCACGGTCCGCGACCTCGGCGACCGCGACTACCTGACGCTTGCCCTGCGCGAGCGCGGCGGGCTGTTGCCGACGATCGTCGCCGCCGGCCCGCCCATCACCTCACCCGGCGGGCACTGTCACTTCCTCGGCGCGGCCACCAGCGGTGTCGACGGGGTGCGCAACGCGGTGCGCGAGCACGCGGAGCGGGGGGTGGACGTCGTCAAGGTGATGGCGTCGGGCGGGCAGATGACGCCCGGGACGAGCTGGGACGCGACGCAGTTCCCGCCGGAGGTGTTGCGCGCGTTGGTCGACGAGGCCCACGCACGCGGCCTGCCGGTGACCGCGCACGCCCACGCGGTCGACGCGATCCGCGACGCCCTCGCCGCGGGGGCCGACGGTGTGGAGCACTGCACGTTCATGACCGCCGACGGCGCCCGCCTCGACGAGGCCCTGCTCGCTGAGCTGGTGCAGCGCCGGGTGGCGTGCGGGCTGACCGTCGGCCTCGACATGTCGACGGGGATGGAGCCGCCGCCGGCGATCCGGCAGCACATGCCCGGCATCCTGGCCGTCGCCGCGCGCATCTGTGCGTCGGGTGCGCTGGTCGTGGCGGGTACCGACGCCGGGATCGCCCCGCCGAAGCCGCACGGGGTGCTTCCGCAGGGGCTCATCCATCTGCACGAGCTGGGGATGACGCCGCTGCAGGCGCTGACCGCGGGGACGTCGGTGGCGGCGACGGTGTGCGGGCTGGGCGAGCGCAAGGGCCGCATCGCCGCGGGCTACGACGCCGACCTGCTCGCGGTGGCGGGCGACCCGCTCGTCGACATGTCGGCGCTGCTGGCGCCGGTGCGCGTTCTCGCCGGCGGCAGGGAGGTCGCCCCGGTGGCCGCCTGACCCTGCTCACGAGTTGTTGTCCAGCAGCGCTCTCGCGTGGGTGGCGAGCAGAGTGCGCACGGCCGGGTCCAGGGCCTCCACCTCGCCCGCGAGCGCCACGAGCTGACCGGCGGCGACCTCGACCGACTCGACCTCCAACGTCACCTCGCGCCACCCGTCGGTGTCGGGCGGACCCGCGGCGGCGACGGCGGCGGTCGCCGCGTCGGTGTCGGTGACGTGCGGCAACGCTCGCAGACCGCGCGGGGTCAGCCGGATGCGGACGCTCGCGCGCAGCATCGTGCCCGCGAACCGGGCCGCCGACTCGGCCCACCAGCCGGGCAGGTCGAAGCCCTCGGGCCGCTCGAAGCGATCGCCCGTCGCCTCCGCGTCGACGACCCGGGAGGCGCGGTAGGTGCGGACGTCCTCGGAGTCGGCGACGCCGGCGACCAGGTACCAGACCCCCGCCTTGAGGACGAGCCCGAGCGGCTCGACCACGCGGCCCACCGTGCCGGACCCCCGCCGGTACCCGATCCGCACCCGCTTCTGGGCCCAGACCGCTTGGGCGAGCGTCGCCAGGTGGGGTGGTTCGGCGGGTGTCTGGAACCAGCCCGGGGCGTCGAGGTGGACACGTTCGGCGATGCGCCGGGCGTGCTCGCCGAGGTCGGCAGGCAGCGTCGCCAACATCTTCGACTGGGCCGCGACCAGCGCCGATCCCATGCCGAGCGCGGTGAGCAGCTGCGGCGCCGCCGTGGCCAGCATCGCGGCGGCCTCCTGGGCGGTGAGTCCGTCGAGCCGGGTCCGCCAGCCCTCGACGAGCCGGATCCCGCCTCCGTGCCCGCCCTCTGTCCACAGTGGGACCCCGGCCTCGACGAGCGCGGCGACGTCGCGGTAGATCGTGCGCTCGGAGACCTCCAGTTCGGCGGCCAGCTCCGCAGCGGTGGCCGACCGGCGCCGCTGCAGCACGAACAGCAGAGCGATCAGCCGGGACGCGCGCACGCCCCCATCATCGCGGCAGACTGCGGGGCGTGGAGCAGGTGAGCACCCGGCAGGTCTACGCCAACAGCTGGATGACGGTCCGCGAGGACGAGATCCGCCGTCCCGACGGCACCGACGGCATCTACGGCGTCATCGACAAACCGACGTACGCGCTGGTCATCCCCCGTGCCGACGACGGGCGGCTGCACATGGTCGAGCAGTTCCGCTACCCCGTCGGCGCCCGGCGCTGGGAGTTTCCCGCCGGCACCGCGCCCGATCGCGCCGCGCCGCACCCCCACGACCTCGCCGTGCAGGAGCTCGTCGAGGAGACCGGGCTCGCGGCGGGCTCGCTGGAGCTGCTGGGGACGATCGACGTCGCACCCGGCATGTCGAGCCAGCGCGGGCACGTCTACCTGGCGACGCAGCTGACCCAGGGCGAGGCGCAGCGCGAGGACAGCGAGGCCGACATGCGCGCCGGGTGGTTCACCCCGGCGGAGTTCGAGGCCATGATCGGCGAGGGCGTCGTCGCCGACGCCCAGACGCTGGCCGCGTACGCGCTGCTGATGCTGCGCGACCGGGCCGTGAACGGGGGACGACGTGGAACTGCGTGAGACCGACGAGCAGCAGCTGCTGCGGGAGTCCGTGGCCGCCCTGGCCGGGCGCTTCGGCGGCGACTACTTCCTGGCCAAGGCGAAGTCGGGCGAGAAGACGACCGAGCTGTGGGCCGAGGCCGGGAAGGCCGGCTACCTGGGCGTCGCGGTCCCGCCGGAGTACGGCGGCGGCGGCGCGGGGATGGTCGAGCTCGCGATCGTCGCCGAGGAGATCGCCGCGGCGGGCTGCCCGCTGCTGCTGATCGTCGTGTCCCCCGCGATCGTCGCGACGGTGATCGCGACCAGCGGCACGGCCGAGCAGAAGGAGCGCTGGCTCCCGGGGTTCGCCGACGGCTCGCTGCGCATGTCGTTCGCCATCACCGAGCCCGATGCGGGCTCCAACTCCCACCGCATCACGACGACCGCCCGCCGCGATCCCGACGGCGGCTGGCGGCTCTCGGGGCACAAGTACTACATCTCCGGTGTCGACGAGACCGACGCGACGCTGGTCGTCGCCCGTATGGAGGACGCCGCGAGCGGCACGCTGCGTCCGGCGATGTTCGTCGTCCCCCGAGACACCCCGGGCCTCACCTACCAGCCCATCGACATGGCGATCGTCAGCCCGGAGCGGCAGTTCACGCTGTTCTTCGACGACGCGCACCTGCCCGCCGACGCCCTGGTCGGCGGCGAGGAGGCGGGCCTGTCCGCGCTGTTCGCGGGCCTGAACCCGGAGCGCATCACCGTCGCCGCCTACTCCAACGGGCTGGCCCGCTACGCGCTGGGGAAGGGAGTGGCCTACGCGAAGGACCGCGACGTGTGGGGCACCCCCATCGGTGCGCACCAGGCCATCGCGCACCCGCTCGCCGCCGCGCACATCGACGTCGAGCTGGCCCGGATGGCCACCACCCGCGCCGCGTTCCTCTACGACGCCGGCGACCGCGGCGCGGGCGACGCCGCCAACATCGCCAAGTACGCCGCCGCCGAGGCCGCCATCAAGGCCGTCGACGCGTCCGTGCAGGCCCACGGCGGGAACGGGATGTCGCTGGAGTACGGCGTCGGCGCGCTGATCGGCTCGGTGCGCGCGGCCCGGATCGCACCCGTGAGCCGGGAGATGGTGCTCAACCACGTCGCCCAGCACGCTCTGGGCCTGCCCAAGTCCTACTGACCCTGTGAGCGGTGATGGTCGCTGTAGCGACAGGTCGCTGTAGCGACCATTACCGCTCACGACCGTCTGTCGTAGGCCGCTCGGGCCGATTCCACGTCGTCGATGTGTCCCTCGGCCCAGACCCGCATCGACTCCAGCAGGTCGTGCAGGCTCACCCCGAGCGCGGTGAGCGCGTAGTCGACCCGCGGCGGGACGACGGCATGGACCGTGCGGGTGACGAGCCCGTCGCGTTCCAGACCGCGCAGGGTCTGGGTGAGCATCTTCGGGCTGATGTCTGCGATCGTGGCCTGCAGCTGCGAGTAGCGGCGCGGCCCGCCGGTCAGCGCCAGCAGGATGAGCACGCTCCAGGTGTCGCCGATCCGGTCGAGCACCTGACGGCTCGGACAGTTCTTCGCGTACACGTCCACGGCTGTCACCTGGACACTATCCCTCAGGTGTGTACAGCACTTCAAGGTGCCCACTCTCCGATGGGAAGTGTCGCCTGACCTCGGGCGTTGATCGAGATCGACCGTACCGATCACCCCTGAGGAGCCCGACATGACCATCGTCGTCACTGGAGCAACCGGCCACCTGGGCCGCGCCGTCGTCGAGTCGCTGCTCGACCGCGGCGTCCCCGCCGACGAGATCCTCGCCACCGGCCGCAACCGTGAGAAGCTGGCCGAGCTGCGCGTCCCGACCCGGGTCGCCTCCTACGACGATCCCGAGAGCCTGCGCGCCGCCTTCGCGGGCGCCGACAAGGTCCTGTTCGTGTCCGGCAACGAGGTCGGCAAGCGCATCCCGCAGCACCGCAACGTCGTCGACGCGGCGAAGGCCGCCGGGGTGGGCCGGGTCGTCTACACCAGCGCGCCGAAGGCCGACACCTCCGACATGCTGCTCGTCACCGACCACCGCGAGACCGAGAAGCTGCTCGCCGCCTCCGGCATGCCGACGACCTTCCTGCGCAACGGCTGGTACGTCGAGAACTACGACCTCGCCGACGCGCTGGAGCGCGGCCTGTCCGGGGCCTCCGGCGACGGCAGAATCAGCATCGCCCCGCGCAGCGACTACGCGGAGGCCGCCGCGGCCGCACTGCTGCTCGACGACCCGAAACCGGTCTACGAGCTCGGCGGCGAGTCCGTCACCCTGGCCGAGCTGGCCGCCGAGGTGTCGCGGCAGTCCGGCCGCGAGGTCGCCTACACCGACCTGAGCGTGGCGGACTACCACGATCTCCTGCTCGGCGCGGGCCTGCCGGAGGAGGCCGCCACGGTCTTCGCCGACGTCCACAGGGCCACATCCGAAGGGGCCCTGGAGGTCCGGGGCGACGACCTGGCGAGCCTGCTCGGCCGCCCGGCCACCCCGCTGGCCACCGCCGTCAAGAACGCCCTGGGCTGAGGCGCAGGTCGGTCCTGTTCACCTCGGACCGCATGGGGACGTCGATCTCGGTCGCGCCCGGGAAGTGCCGCTCCAGCACCTCCCGGGCGGCCGCCAGCCAGGTGGCCCGGTCGTCGTCCGACGCGGTGATCGCGCCGCTGTAGGTCGCGAGCGAGCCGAGCACGTCGTCGACCGACATCCGCTGCACCGTCGTGAACTCGGCGTACTCCAGCGGCCCGAACGGCGACCCCTCCGGCAGCACGACGTCGTGGGAACGCCGGTCGCGGTCGCGGTCGAGCGACCGGCGCAGCGCGTGCACCTCCTGCGTCCACTCGACGTGCTTGTCCCGGCCGGTGCGCGCGACCGCGAGCCGCCCGCCCGGGCGCAGCACCCGGGCGATCTCGGGCCACGCCCGCTCGGGGTCGAGCCAGTGCCATGCCGACGACACCGTCACCAGGTCGGCGCTCGCGTCGGGAAGCGGGATCGCCTCGCCGGTGCCCTCCAGCGCACGGATGCCCGGCGACCGGCCGACGAGCACCTCCCGCATCCGCGCGTCCGGCTCGACCGCGACGACCTCCGGGACCGCCGCGGCCAGGGCACGGGTGAACAGGCCCGTGCCCGCGGCGAGGTCGACGGCGACCGCGCACCCCGGTGGGACGACCCACGCGATCGCCTCGGGCGACGGCGACGGGCGCAGCCGGTCGTACTCGTGGGCGATCGACCCGAAGGACGTCGCGCGATCGTCGGCCACACCCCGACGGTAACCCGGCCCGCCATTCGTTCGGGTGTTCCCACTGGCGTCCGCAGCGCACACGCATCACCCTGTGCCGCATGTCGATCTTGCGCCTCCCGCTCGTCGCCGTCGCCGTGGCAGGGGCCGCCCTGCTCGCCGGGTGCGGGGGCGGTTCCGCGACGACGCCCACCCAGACCCCCACCGCCGCGCCGACGACGAGCGCGGCCGCCGCGACCACCCACGCGAGCGGTGGCGGCGTCGCCAAGTGCGTCCTCGCCGACCTCAAGGCCACCCTGGGCGCCACCACCGGCGAGGCCGGCCAGCGGCACACGGCCGTGGTGTGGACGAACACGCCGTCCAAGGAGTGCACGATGACCGGCTTCGGTGGCGTCGACCTCAAGGGGCCGAACGACCCCACGTTCGGGCCGACCTACTCGCTTCCCCGGTCGGCGAAGACGCCGTCGACGGTGAAGCTCGCCCCCGGCGCCACCGCGCACACGACGATCACCTGGCTCCCGCCGCAGGACGGCGCGGGCTGGACGCCGACCGAGATGGCCGTGACCCCGCCCGACGAGACCCGGTCCGCGATGGTCGGGTGGCCCGGTGGTGCGGTGCAGCGCCAGGACGGCGCCACCCGCCCCGGAACGTTCATCGACCCGGTGGCCGCGGGCTCGCAGGGCTGACCCTCGTCGAAAGATCCGCGCACAACCTCACTGCTGTCCGACGGCCCGATCACGACCGTGAGGTTGCGCGCGGGTGTTCTCAGCTCAGCCGCAGCGGCACCGCCTGCAGCCGGCGCATCCCCGGCACCGGCAGCCAGACGAGCTCACCCGGGTCGACGGCCAGCGCCAGGTCGGGGAAACGGTCGACGAGCGCGCGCAGCGCCACCTCCCCCTCCTGCCGGGCCAGCGCCGCGCCCAGGCAGTAGTGCGGCCCGAACCCGAAGCCGACGTGCCCCTCGCCGCGCTCGCCTGCGCGGCGGGCGACGTCGAGACGCTCGGGGTCGTCGAACTCCCGCGGGTCGGAGTTGGCGGCGACGAGTGCGGGCTGCAGCCCCTCCCCTGCCTTGATCGTGACGCCGCCCAGCTCGGTGTCGGCCAGGGCGTAGCGCGTCGACGCGAACTGCACCGGGCCGATGCGCCGCATCAGCTCCGCGATCGCGCCCGGCCACAGCTCGGGGTCCGCACGCAGGGCGGCGAGCTGGTCGGGCCGGGTCAGCAGCGCGACGACGGCGTTGGAGACGAGGTGCGCCGTCGTCTCGTGACCGGCGATGACCAGCGACAGGACCATCGTGACGAGCTCGTCGTCGGAGAGCCGGTCGCCGTCGGAGTCGGCGACGCGCACGAGCGCGGTGAGCAGGTCGTCGGCGGGTTCGGCGCGACGACGCGCGACGAGCCCCAGGATGTGGTCGACCATGTCGCGCAACGCCGTCGGGATGCGCTCGCGGTCCATCGTGGCGAGGTCCTGGCTCCAGACGTGCCACGACTCCCGGTCGGCCTCCGGGATGCCGACGAGCTCGCAGATGACCGTGATCGGCAGCGGGTAGGCGAACTCCTCGACGAGGTCGACCGGCGTGCCCCCGGCACCGAGCTTCTCGAGCCGGTCGAGCAGCTCACCGGTGATCGCCTCGACCCGCGGCCGCAGCTCCCCGACGCGACGGACCGTGAACGCGCGGGAGACGAGCTTGCGCAGCCGGGTGTGGTGGGCCCCGTCGGCGCTGATGATGCTGTCGGTCAGGTAGTGCAGCAGGTCCTCGGGGATGCCGATCTGCACCATGGCGTCGCGCTTGAGGTCGGCGGCGCCGCTGCCCGGCACGGCGGCCGGGTCGTTGACGAACCGCGTCGGGTCACCGAGGACGGCGCGGACGTCGTCGTAGCGGGTGACGACCCAGACGGGTGCGCCGCCGAAGAACGTGGCGCGCAGGACGGGCGCTTCCTCCCGCATGCGCCCGTACGCGTGGTACGGGTCGGTGACGAACTCGGGTGTGGTCAGATCGGTGACAGTCATCTCTCCCCCAACTCATCGGCGGACGCGCCGCCGCCACTCCTCGTCCATGTCGGCCGCCAGCTCCCGGAACATCGCGACGGCCTGCGGCGCAACGGCCCCGGCCCGCGCGGCGGCGCCGGGTTCCTCGATGGCCGCGGCGATCGAGTACGCGATCAGGGCGGCCCGCCGGTCGCGGTCGACGGTGAGCTCGGGCGCGGGCAGCGAGTCGACGAACATGAAGCCGGTCGCGACCGCGCGCAGGACGTACTCCTGCTCCTCGACGGCGAGGTCGGTGCGCAGCGCACCCGCGTCGCGCAGCAGCCCGAACAGCCGTCGCGACGCCACGTCGCGCTTGCCGCCCAGCTCCCCCAGCGTGGCGGCGGCCTCGTGCGCGAGCCGGCCCAGCACCTCCGGGTCGCCCAGGTACAGCGGCCGGACGACCGCGTCGTCGGCGAGGTCCCGGTAGACCGACGCCGTCATCCGGCTGGGCAGCACCTCGGCCGGCTCGGCGGCCATCCGGTCGGCCATCCGGGCCACGACGTGGTGGTGGCTGCGCAGCAGGACGGTCAGGAACAGGGCGTCCTTGGTGCGGAAGTGCAGGTAGACGGTGCCCTTGCCGATGCCGGCGTGGCGAGCGACGTCCTCGACCGTGACGCGTTGGTAGCCCCACCGCACGAGCAGGTCGGCCGCTGCGTCGAGCACGCGTTCGAGCCTCGCATCGGTTGACGCGATGACTGGATTGGCGCTTCCGGTCATGCGGTCACAGTAGGCCCTGGATCGACTCCCTGCAACGTCGTACCGTCGCGGCATGGCGGACTACGAGTACCTGCTCGTCAAACAGGACGGGGACACCGTCCGGATCACGATGAACCGGCCCGAGCGGCGCAACGCGCTGTCCGAGGCGCACCTGCGCGAGCTGCTGCGCGCCTTCACCGAGGCCGGGGAGTCCGACGCAACGGGCATCGTGCTCGGCGCGGAGGGCAAGGTCTTCTCCGCCGGCCACGACTTCGCCGACGTCGCCTCCCGCGACCTGGCCGGCGTCCGCGACCTGCTGCAGCTGTGCACGCGGCTGATGCGCACCATCGAGTCGGTGCCGCAGGTGGTGATCGCCCGCGTCCACGCGCTGGCGACGGCCGCGGGCTGCCAGCTCGTCGCCACCTGCGACCTCGCCGTGGCCGCCGAGTCCGCGGGCTTCGCACTGCCGGGCGGCAAGGGTGGCTGGTTCTGCCACACGCCCGCGGTGCCGGTGGCGCGCAACGTCGGCCGCAAGCGGTTGATGGAGATGGCGCTCACCGGCGACGTCGTCGACGCCGCCACCGCCGCCGACTGGGGCCTGGTCAACTACGCGGTCCCCGACGACGAGCTCGACACCCGCGTCGACGACCTCCTGGCCCGCGCGACGCGGGGCAGCCGGTTCGGCAAGGCCGTCGGCAAGCAGACGCTCTACAGCCAGCTCGACCGCCCCGAGGACGACGCCTACGGGATCGCCGTCGAGGTCATGGCGTCGATGTCGCAGTCGCCGGGGGCCAAGGAGGGAATGGCCGCGTTCCTGGAGAAGCGGCACCCGGCCTGGACCGACTGACCGCGCGGGTTCCGGGCACCGTGACACGGACGGCGGCTGATCCCGGGCCGGTCCGCCCGCCAGGATTGCGCCCGTGACCAGCGACGGGACACTCGCCGATCTCATCGGTCCGCACGCACGCCGTGACCCCGACCGGGTCGCGCTGGCCCACGGGAAGCGCCGGTTCACCTACGGCGAGCTGGCCGCGACCGCGGGCGCGTTCGCCGGGCGGCTGCACGCCGCCGGGGCCGCGGGCGAGCGCGTCGCGATGATGCTGCCCAACAGCCCGTCGACCGTCATGACCTACCTGGCCTGCTTCGCCGCCGGGGCCGTCGCGACGCCGCTCAACTCCCGCTTCGCCCCACCCGAGATCGAGCGCGCGCTGCGGCGGGCCCGGCCGTCGTGGCTGGTGGTGCACGAGTCCCGGCTGCCGCTCCTTGCGCGCGTCGACCCGGCCGTCCTCGCCGGGGTGGAGCAGGTCGTCGTCGACGGCACCGGGCTCCCCGAGGACGACGACCCCGCGCCGCCCGCACCCGACCCCGACGCCCCCGCGGTCATGTTCTTCACCTCCGGATCGACGGCCGCGCCGAAGGGCGTCGTGCACTCGCAGCGCTCGGCGCTCGCGATGCTGACGAGCACGTCGGAGGCGATGGGCGACGTCGGCCCGGACGACGTCACGCAGGTCTGCGAGCCCCAGGTGCACGTCAGCGGATTCATCGGCACCCTGACGACGCTGCTCGGCGGCGGCACCGTCGCCCTCTACGACGGCTTCGACCTCGACACCTACGTCGAGGGCCTGCTCACCCACCGGCCGACGCTCGTCTGCACCCACATCGACCTGCTCGCCCAGGTCGTCCGCGATCCGCGCGCCGGTGCCGACCGGTTCTCCTCGCTGCGCGGCGTCTACACCGGCGGCGACACCGTCCCCGCCGCGCTGCAACGCGACTTCCTCGCGGTCGCCGACCGCCCGATCGCCGTCGGCTACGGCATGACCGAGGCGATCTGGCTGACAGTCCAGCGCACCCCGCGCACCGACCGCGACGGCTGCATCGGCGTGCCCGTCGGCGGTGCCGAGCTGCGCACCGATCCCGCGACCGGCGAGATCCTCGTCCGCGGCCCGATGCTCATGACCGGCTACTGGGACGACGAGCCGCTGACCCGTGCCTCGCTGGCCGACGGCTGGCTGCACACCGGCGACCTCGGCGAGCCCGACGCCGGGGGCGTGTGGTGGTTCCGGGGGCGGCTCAAGGACCTCATCGTGCGACGGACGTCGAAGATCACCCCGGGCGAGGTGGAGTCGGCGATCGACGAGCACCCGGACGTCGCCACGTCGGCGGTCGTGGCCGCGCCGGATGCCGAGGAGGGCCAGGTCCCCGTCGCGTTCGTGGTGCTGCGCCCGGGCCGGACGCTGTCCGCCGACGCGCTCACCGCGTTCCTCGCCGACCGCATCGCCGCCTACAAGCTCCCCGCCCGCATCCATCTCCGCGACGCGCTCCCGTTGACGGCGAGCGGCAAGGTCGCCCACCACGACCTTCACGAACCCTCGTGAGTGGCAACAGTCGCCATAGCGACTGTTGCCACTCACGGGCTCTGACCCGCTCCCGGAGCGGGCGCGGACGGCAAGGTTCGCCTAGGGTCGCCCGCGATGCTCTCCCGACGCCGGCTGTTCGTGGCCCTCGGCGCCACCGGCGCCACGCTGCTCGCGGGCGGTGCCGCCGGCTGCGGCCGCTCCGACGGCACCCCCACCCTGCAACGCATCCGCGAGTCGAGGGTCGCCCGCGTCGCGATCGCCGGGGAACAGCCCTACGGCTTCTCCGACGCGAGCGGGCGCGTCACCGGTGAGAGCCC
Organism: Pseudonocardia sp. SCN 73-27; assembly: GCA_001725415.1. GTDB lineage: Bacteria > Actinomycetota > Actinomycetes > Mycobacteriales > Pseudonocardiaceae > Pseudonocardia. Next base: position 28,050 of record MEGH01000032.1, on the reverse strand, counting down.
CGAGGTGGCGCGGCTCGTGTTGCGCGCCATGGGCGTCGACGGGATCGAGGCCGTGCAGGTGTCGTTCGACAAGCTGCTCGACACCCTCGTCGGTGGCAACGCCGACCTCGTCGCGGCGGGCATGACGATCAGCCCCGACCGCTGCGCGCGGGTGGCGTTCTCCCGGCCGGACTTCGTCGCCCAGCCCGCATTCCTGGTGCGCCGCGGCAACCCGCGGGGGCTGCGCTCGTTCGCCGACGTCCGTGGCCGCGTGCAGCTCGGCGTGCTCGCCGGGTCGGCCGAACAGGCGTGGGCGAAGGCCGGCGGGGTGCCCGACGACACCGTCACCGCCTTCGACGGGCAGAGCACCCTCGTGCGGGCCGTGGCCGACGAACGCGTCGACGCCGCGGTGCTCACCCGCATCTCGCTGCTCGACGAGCTGCGCCGCAACCCCGGCCGACAGCTGGAGGTGACCCGGCCCTTCCGCGTGACGATCGGTGGGCGGGAGGTCGTGCCCGCGGGCGGGTTCGCGTTCCGCCGCGAGGACACCGACCTGGTCGCCGCCTTCGACGCCGGGCTGAGCGCCGCGCAGACCTCCGGCGACTGGCTGAAAGCCGCGTCGCCCTTCGGGTTCAGCGCCGCGAACCTCCCGCCCGCGGAGCTGACGACGACGGCCCTCTGCACGGGCACGGCCTGATCCTCAGCGGTCGACCACCGCGTGCAGGAACGCCTGCGTCCGCTCGTGCTCGGGCGCGGTGAAGAGCTTCTCGGGGGCGGCGTCCTCGATGACACGGCCACCGTCGAACATCATCACGCGGTCGGAGAAGTCCCGGGCGAAGCCCATCTCGTGGGTGACGCACAGGAACGTGATGTCGGTGCTGGACCCGATGTCGCTCAACAGCTTCAGCACCCCGGCGACGAGCTCGGGGTCGAGCGCGGAGGTCACCTCGTCGAGCAGCAGGACGTCGGGACGCATGGCCAGCGCCCGGGCGATCGCGACGCGCTGCTGCTGCCCGCCGGAGAGCTGGGTGGGATGGGAGTCGATCCGGTCGCCGAGGCCGACGAGGTCGAGCAGTTCCTTCGCGCGGGCGTCGGCCTCGTCCTTGGACAGCCCCAGCACGCGGGTCGGCGCCTCTACCAGGTTGCCGCGCACCGTCATGTTGGGGAAGAGGTTGAACTGCTGGAACACCATGCCGATGCGTTTGCGCACGTCGCGGACGTGTTTCTCGTCGGCGGGGACGAGCTTGCCGTTCTTCTCCATGTGCGACAGCGAGGTCCCGCCGACGGTGATGGTCCCGGCGTCGCACTTCTCGAGCGTCATGAGCAGCCGCAGGATCGTCGTCTTGCCCGAGCCGGAGGGCCCGATGAGACAGACGTGCTCGCCGGGGGCGACGGTGAAGCTCAGCTCCGACAGGACGACGTTGTCCCCGAAGCGCTTCTCGACGCCGTCGAAGGCGATCATCGGATCAGCGCCGGACTTCTCAACGGACGGCACGGCGGCGCTCCAATCTCCGGACGGCCAGCGACGCCGGGTAGCTCAGCAGCAGGAAAAGCAGGCCGGCCAGGGTGTAGGCCTCGACGTAACGGAACGACTGCCCGCCCACCTCGCGGACCTGCCCCACGATGTCGAGGACGCCGATCCCGATGAGCAGCGGGGTCTCCTTGAACATCGAGATGACGTAGTTGCCCAGCGCGGGCAGCACCCGCGGGATCGCCTGCGGCAGAACGACTCCCGTCCACACCCGCGTCCGTGGCAGGCTCAGCGCGGTCGCGGCCTCCCACTGCCCACGGGGCACGGCGTCGATCCCGGCGCGGTAGACCTCGGACGTGTACGTCGCGTAGTGCACGCCCAACGCCAGCACTCCGACGGTCAACGCGGGCAGCACGACGCCGAACGCCGGCAGCACGAAGAACAGGAAGTACACCTGCACCAGCAACGGGGTGCTGCGGATGAACTCCACGATCGCCCGGACGACGATCCGCACCGGCCGCGGCCCGCGCCCGAGGATCGCCAGCACCAGCCCGAGGACGAACGCGATGAGCGAGCCGAGGACCGTCGCGATCAGGGTGATGCGCAGCCCGTTGAGCAGCGCCGGGATGATCTGCCCGGCGAAGTTCCAGTCCCAGACGTTCACGCGATCCCCGCCCCTGTCGCCTGGCTGCGCGACCGTGCCGACGGCTTCCGCCCCACCCGGGCCGCGGCGACGCGTTCGAGCGTCCGCATGATCGCCGTGATGACCAGCGACATGATCAGGTACATCACCAGCAGGAGCAGGAAGATCTGGAACGCCTGCGGGTTGAACCGGGGCACCAGGACCTGCTGGGCCTGCCGGGTGATCTCGTTGATCGAGACGAACGACAGCAGCGCGGTGCTCTTGAGCAGCTGGATGAACAGGTTGTTGAACGACGGCAGCATCTCGACGACCGCCTGCGGCAGGATCACACGACGCATCCGCTGCGCCGGCGTCATGCTGAGCGCGATCGCGCCCTCGACCTGGGCGCGCGGCACCGACTGGACGGCGCCGCGCACGATCTCCGCCCCGTAGGCGCCGTGGTTCAGCCCGAGCACGAGGATGCCGGCCCAGATGGGCACGATCTGGAACCCGACGAGCACGGGCAGCGCGAAGAAGATCCAGAACAGCTGCACGACCTCCGACGTGCCGCGCAGCCCCTCCACGTAGATGCGGGAGATCACCCGCACGGTCTTCGACGACGACATGAGCGCGAGCCCCGCGACGAACGACAGCACGATCGTCAGGAGGATGCCGGCGACCGTCGCGATGATCGTGAACGGCAGGCCCTGGGACAGGACCGACAGGAATGTTCCGAGGTTGTCCACGGGCGCCCGGTCAGGCGGCGCAGAGCTTCTCGGTCGTCAGGTCCGCCGCCGGCAGGTTGGCCTGCGTGAACCCGAACGGCTGCGCGATCGTGACCCACTGACCGTTCTTGTGCAGGGTGTCCAGCGCACCGTTGAACGCCTGGACGAGCGGGGTGTCGGCCTTGCGGAACACGAACCCGCCCGCCGAGACGACCGGCTGGCCGTTCTGCACGGGGTCGAATCCCGTGGTGACCTCGACGTTCGCCGACGGGTTCTTGCTCGCCAGCCACTTCAGCGAGATGTCGGTCAGCGCGGCGGCGCCGACGCGGCCCGCCGTGACCGCCTGCAGCAGCGCGTTCTGGTCGGGGAAGGCCTGGACGTTGCCGTCCGGTACGCCCGCGTCCTTGGCGTACCCCTGCTCGACGGCAGCGCTGAGCACGGCGAGCTGCACGTTCTTCGACGCAACGTCCTGGAACGTGGCGATGCCCTGCGGGTTGCCCTTCGGCACCAGGAACGCGGTCTTCGCCGAGTAGTCGGGTATGGAGAACGTGGCCTGCTGGCAGCGGGCGGACGTGATGTTCATACCCGCGCACACCATGTCGTACTGGTTGGCGTTGAGCGCCGGGATCAGCTGGCCGAACTCGACCTGTTCGGCCTGGACGTCGTTGATGCCGATCGCCTTGAGCACCGCGCGCGCCACCTCGGGCGCCTCGCCGGTGACCTTGCCGGACGTGTCGGTGAACCCGTAGGGCTCCTCACCCGCGATGCCGATCTTGATCTTCCCTGCGCTGCGGGCGTTGTCGAGGACGTTGCCTCCGGCGTTGGTGCTGGTGCACGCCGAGATCAATGCGGGACCTCCGAGAACCACGGCTCCCGCCACGGCGCTGCGTCGGAAGAACTCCCGCCTGCTCCACGTCCTGCCGGTCATCGTCGACTCCCTGGGCTCGCTCGTCGGTGGGTCTCGAGCGCGCGGTGTCCTCGCCGGAGGGCACCGCCGCCGTTGTCGAACCTAGGGGTTCTCGCGAGGCGCCACCGGACAGGGATCGACGGTCGTTATCCGACCGCAATCGCCGCTCCGACCGGAACCGAACGTTCACCCGATCGGCGGCCATGACCCCGGATACGACGGGTAACCCCAGAACGACGTGTGCTCGGCCGCCCGATCCGGCGGCCCATGGGTCCGATGGGACATGATGCAGGGCATGGTCGTGCGCATCGCCGGACTCCCCGTCCTCGGACCGTCCGACGTCCTCGCCGGTGCCCGCGCGGTCGCCGGCTGGACCGGGGACGCCGTCGGCATCGCCGGGGAGCTCCCCGAGCGGGCGGGCAGGCTCCTCGACGGCGCCGAGGCGCTCGTCGGACGCATCACCGGCATCGCCGACCGGGTCGACGGGCTGCTCGACCGGGTCGACGGCAGCGTCGACTCCGTGGACGCGCTGCTCGCCGAGGTCGGCGGGATCGTCGCCCGCACGTCCACGGTGGTCGCCACCGCGGAGAAGCTCGTCGCCACCGTCGGCGGGGTCGCGGCCGACGCCGAGACGGTCGTCCGGACCGCCGGCGGCGTCGCGACGGAGGCGGCGACTCTCGTCGGTGCGGCACAAGGGGTCGCCCGGCAGGCGGGCGAGGTGGTCGACGGCGCGGCGGTCGTCGCGCGGCGGGCCGACGTGATCGTCGGGTCCGCGGGGTCGACGTCCGACGCCGCCGCCGCCCTGCTCGCGACCTGGGAGCCCGTGTCGAAGCGCGCCGCACCGCTGGCGCGCAAGTTCGTGGAGGAGCTGTCGGAGGACGAGGTGCGCGCCGCGATCCGGCTCGTCGACCACCTGCCGCAGCTCACCGAGCACCTCGAGAACGACATCATGCCGATCCTGGCGACGCTCGACCGCGTCGGACCCGACGTCCACGAGCTGCTCGACGTCCTCAAGGAGGTCCGGCAGGCCATCCTCGGCATCCCCGGGTTCGCCTTCTTCCGCCGGCGCGGCGAGGAGAAGGTCGACGAGGACTGAGCTCCGAGCCGAGCCGGTCCGCGACACACGTCGAGCCCCGCCGAGCTCGACGAGAGGTGACTCAGAGGCCGTGCGCCTCGCGGACCAGGGTCACGATGGCGTCCATCATCTCGGTCAGCCGGAAGTCCTTCGGCGTGAAAACCGCCGCGACTCCCTTGTCCCGCAACGCCGTCGCGTCGCCCTCCGGGATGATCCCGCCCACGACGACGGGGACGTCGTCGGCACCGGCGGCGCGCAGACCGTCGACGACCGCGGGCACGACCTCCAGGTGCGAGCCCGACAGCACCGACAGCCCGACGACGTGCACGCCCTCCTGCACGGCGGCGGCCACGATCTCCGACGGCGTGAGCCGGATGCCCTGGTAGATCACCTCGAACCCGACGTCGCGGGCGCGCACGGCGACCTGCTCGGCACCGTTGGAGTGCCCGTCGAGACCCGGTTTGCCGACGAGCATGCGCAGCCGCTCGCCCAGCTCCTCACCTGCAGCCTTGACCCGGGCACGCACCTCACCGATCTCGGTGGCGGCCTCCCCCGAGGCGACGGCCGCGGAGACGCCCGTCGGCGCCCGGAACTCGCCGAAGATACCGCGCAGCGCGCCCGCCCACTCCCCCGTCGTCACCCCGGCCTTGGCGCAGGCGATGGAGGTGTCCATGAGGTTGGCGTCGGTCTTGGCGGCGTCGCGCAGCGCGTCGAGGGCGGCGTCGACCTCCGCCTGGTCGCGGTTCGCACGCCACTGCGTGATGGCCTCGACGGCAGCGGCCTCCACGGCCGGGTCGACGGTCTCGATCGCGGCGGCGCCCTCGGCCTGCAACGGGCTGGGCTCGGTGGTGTCGAACTTGTTGACGCCCACCACGACGTCCTCACCCGACTCGATCCGCCGGCGGCGCTCGGCAAGCGCGCTGACCAGCTCGCCCTTCATGTAGCCGTTCTCCACGGCCGCGACGGCGCCACCCATCTCGGCGACGCGGTCGATCTCCGCGCGGGCGCCCTCGATCAGCTCGGACACCTTGGCCTCGACGACACGGCTGCCGTCGAAGATGTCCTCGTACTCGAGCAGGTCGGTCTCGTAGGCAAGGACCTGTTGCATGCGCAGCGCCCACTGCTGGTCCCATGGCCGCGGCAGCCCCAGCGCCTCGTTCCAGGCGGGGAGCTGGACGGCGCGGGCGCGGGCGTCGCGTGACAGCGTCACCGCCAGCATCTCGAGCACGATGCGCTGGACGTTGTTCTCCGGCTGGGCCTCGGTGAGCCCGAGCGAGTTGACCTGCACGCCATAGCGGAGCCTGCGCTGCTTGGGGTTCTCGACGCCGTAGCGCTCCGACGTGATCTCGTCCCACAGCCGGCCGAGCGCACGGAGCTTGCACATCTCCTCGACGAACCGCAGCCCGGCGTTGACGAAGAACGAGATGCGACCGACGACGTCGCCGAACTTCTCCGGCGGCACCTGCCCGGAGTCGCGGACGGCGTCGAGCACGGCGATGGCCGTCGACAGCGAGAACGCGAGCTCCTGCGCGGGCGTCGCCCCGGCCTCCTGCAGGTGGTAGCTGCAGATGTTGATGGGGTTCCACTTGGGGATGTTGGCGACGGACCAGGCGATCGTGTCGGCGATCAGCCGCATGCTCGGCGCCGGCGGGAACACGTACGTCCCGCGGGACAGGTACTCCTTGACGATGTCGTTCTGCGTCGTCCCGGCGAGTGTGGCGCGGGGGGCCTCGTGCTCGTCGGCGACGGCCACGTAGAGCGCGAGCATCCACATCGCGGGGGCGTTGATGGTCATCGAGGTGTTTGCCTCGGCCATCGGGATGCCGTCGAAGAGGGTGCGCATGTCGCCGATGTGACTGACGGGCACGCCGACCTTGCCGACCTCACCCTTGGCGAGCTCGTCATCGGGGTCGTAGCCGGTCTGGGTCGGCAGGTCGAAGGCGACGGAGAGGCCCGTCTGGCCCTTGGCGAGGTTGCGCCGGTAGAGCGCGTTGGACTTCTCCGCCGACGAGTGTCCGGCGTACGTACGGATCACCCAAGGGCGATCGCGCTCGTGGTCGGTCGGGTACGGCACCGGACACCTCCGCCATCGGCTGCGAACGCGGTTGGGATACCACGCAGCGTCTGTCGGGAAACTACGCGAGCGGCGCGGCCCCGGGAAGAACCGACTCGCTCACACCCGGTGGTACCTGGCGTCGAACGCGCAGAACACCCCGAACGCGGCCAACCCCAACGCGACCAGCACCAGCAGCACCGACCCGAACGGCTGCCCCGCGAGCGTCTTCAGCGCCGAGTCGAGCCCGTTCGCCTGGTTCGGGTCGAACCGCACCGCCGCGACGACGACCAGCACCCCCACCAGAGCGGTGACGACGCCCTTCGCGATCGTCCCGACCTGCCCGGTACGCACAGCGGCCCGCCGCGCGTGCTGGTCGAGCGGCAACGTCATGTCCTCGGTGAACTTCTTCTGCCAGCCGTTCTTCACCGTCACCGCACCGACCACGACGATGACGATCCCCGCGATGCCGACGATCCACTGACCGCCCGGCCAGCCCAGCACGCCCGCCGCGGCCTGCTGCCCGCCGCCGCCACTCGACGACCCGCCCAGTGCCGTGCGGATCGCCAGCACCGTCAGCGCCGCGAAGATCACGGCCTTCGCGCCGCTGGTGACCCGGGAGAAGATCTGCTCCTTGTGCGACGACCGGTACGAGAACCCGGCCGCCGCCTCACCGGCCCGCCACAGCGCGACCGCGGCGAACCCGAGCGCCAGCACCCACAGCAGGATGCGGCCCGCGGTGCCCTGCGCGAGCGTCTGGAACGCGCCCTGCTGGTCGGTACGCTGCCCCGAGTTCCCGAACGCGACCTGTAGCGCGAGCCACGCGATCAGCAGGTGTGTGACGCCGTACGCCAGAATGCCGACGCGCACGGCCACCTTGGCCGGCGTGCTGCGGGCGGCCTCGCGGACCGTTCCGGCAGCGTCGGACGCCGCGCTCGACACATCGGCCATTCGGGACCTCCTCGCAGGGTGGACCGCAAGATCGCACGATCGGGGGATTCGTGCGACCGGAACTGCTCCGTCCGGTGCAACAGCGACCGTGACGGTGCGCCGGTCGTCCGGGTGGGTCGGCTCCGGCCGCGGCCACGACCACTCAGTCGTCGACGGTGACGCGTTCGATGTCGGCGCCCAGACCCTGCAGGTTCTCGACGAAACGCGGGTAGCCGCGGTCGATGTGGTCGACGTCCCACACCACGGTCTCCCCGTCGGCGCACAGCCCGGCGAGCACCAGCCCGGCGCCCGCGCGGATGTCGCTGGCCCACACCGGTGCACTGGAGAGCTTCTCGACCCCTCGGACGACGGCGTGGTGGCCGTCGGTGCGGGCGTCGGCACCGAGGCGGACCATCTCCTCGACGAACCGGAACCGGCCCTCGAACACGTTCTCCGTGATCATCGACGTGCCGTCGGCCACCGCCGAGAGGGCGATCGCCATGGGCTGCAGGTCGGTGGCGAAGCCCGGGTAGGGCAGCGTCACGAAGTCGACGGCGCGGGCGCGGCCGTCCATCGTCACCGCGAAGCCGTCGTCGTGCGGGGCGATCCGGGCCCCGGCCGAGCCCAGCTTGTCGAGGACGAGCTCGAGGTGGTGCGGGTCGACACCGCGGACGTCGACTCGGCCACCCGTCATCGCGGCGGCGAACGCCCAGGTGGCTCCGACGATGCGGTCGCCGATGACACGGTGGTGCGCCGGGGCGAGGCTGGTGACGCCGTGGACGGTGAGCGTCGAGGAGCCGGCGCCGTCGATCTTCGCGCCCATCCGCTGCAGCATCGTGCAGAGGTCGACGATCTCGGGCTCGCGCGCGGCGTTGTCGATGATCGTGGTGCCCTCGGCGAGCACGGCGGCCATCAGGATGTTCTCCGTGGCACCGACGCTGGGGAAGTCGAGCCAGATCTGGGCGCCGTGCAGCTCGTCGGCCTGGGCGACGACGCGCCCGTGCTCGATCTCGGTGCTCGCGCCGAGCTTGCGCAGTCCGCTCTGGTGCATGTCGAGCGGACGGGAGCCGATGGCGTCGCCACCGGGCAGCGGGACGACCGCGCGCCGGCAGCGGGCCACGAGCGGGCCCAGCACGCACACGGAGGCGCGCAGCTTCGACACCGAGCGGTAGTCGGCCTGGGCGCCCGGGTCGGCGGGGACGTCGATCGTGACGGTGTCGCCGTCGACGGTGACCGTGCAGCCCAGGCTGCGCAGCACCTCGGCCATCAGCGGGACGTCGAGGATCTCCGGACAGTTGGTGAGGACCGTGGTGCCCTCGGCCAGCAGCGCCGCCGCCATGAGCTTGAGCACGCTGTTCTTGGCGCCGACGACGTCGACGGCGCCGTCGAGACGGGCGCCACCGCGGACCGCGAAATGCTCTGCCACGGCCGACGACGCTAGCGTTCCGGTCCGCCACCGCCTCCCCCACCCCGGGGCGCGTCGTCGACCGATCCGGGGTGTACGCGCCGGGTGTCGCACTCACCACACGGGGTGAACGGGGTCCGGGCGACTACGGTCGGGCCATGGCCGTGCACCTGACCAGGATCTACACCCGCACCGGTGACGACGGGACGACCGCGCTCGGCGACTTCAGCCGCGTCCGCAAGACCGATCCGCGGCTCGCGGCCTACGCCGACACCGACGAGGCCAACGCGGCGCTGGGCGTGGCCGTCACCGTGGGTGGGCTCGAGGAGCGGGTGCTCGTGCCGCTGCGCCAGATCCAGAACGACCTGTTCGACGTGGGCGCCGACCTGTGTGCGCCGATCGTCCCCGACCCCGAGTACCCGCCGCTGCGCGTCACCGACTCCTACGTGGAGCGGCTCGAGGGCTGGTGCGACGAGTTCAACGAGGACCTGCCCAAGCTGGCGTCGTTCATCCTGCCCGGCGGTACCCCGGGCGCGGCGTACCTGCACGTCGCGCGCACGGTGACCCGGCGCGCGGAGCGGTCGGTCTGGTCGCTGCTGGAGGCCGACGCCGAGCGGACCAACCCGCTCACGGCCCGCTACCTCAACCGGCTGTCGGACCTGCTGTTCATCCTGGGGCGCGTCGCCAACCCGGGCGGGGACGTCCTGTGGCAGCCGGGCGGCCCCCAGGCGGGCGCTCAGGACGCCTGACGGTAGCCCGTGCTCCGCCCCGGCGGGGCCGCTTCCAGCCATGCCAGGAAGCCCGTGAGGACGCCGGGGGCCATCGCCAGCTCGAGGTCCTCGCCCAGGGTGCGCAGCTTCAGCACCGACGTGGCGTGCGGGATCGCGTAGGTCTCGACGGCGCTGGGCGCGCGCCGGTCGACGATCTGCAGGTCGGTGCGGTCCATCCGCAGCGTCGGGCCGAGCCGGACGCTCGTCAGGCGGTGCCAGGCGAACTCGTCGCCGTGGTAGCGGCCGACCCCGAAGTGCCAGCCCGCCACGTCGTCACGCCCGTCGAACGACGCAGGGCGGCGGCGCAGACACAGGTCCACGCCGCCGCCCCGCATGAGTCGTACACGCCGCACGGCGAACCAGCCGAGCAGCAGACAGGCACACAGCAGGACGATCCCGACGACGATCGCAACCGTTCCCACCCGCGTGCCGTCCTGCTGCCGCTACTGGACGCCGGCCGCCTTGAGCCGCGCTTCCGCGCGGGCCCTGGCCGCAGCCCCGGACTCGTCGGAGCCGTCGGCCCGGTCGAGCGCCGCCCGCGCGCGGTCCACGTCGATCTCCTCGGAGAGCTCCGCGAACTCGGCGAGGATCGACACGTGGTCCGGCGTCACCGACAGGAACCCGCCGTGCACCGCCACCGTCAGCGACTGGCCGTCGGTGGTGTCGATGCGCACGACACCGGCCTCCTCCAGCTGAGCCAGGGTCGGCTCGTGGCCCGGCAGGATGCCGATCTCACCGACGGTGGTGCGGGCCAGCACGAACGTCGCCTGGCCCGTCCAGATCTTCCGCTCGACCGATACGAGGTCGACCGTCATCTCCGCCATGATGCCCTTCCCGGACCCGTCAGCCCTGCAGCCGCTTGCGGTTCTTCTCGAGGTCCTCGAGACCACCGCAGAGGAAGAACGCCTGCTCGGGAACGTCGTCGAACTCGCCCTTGGCGATCTTGTCGAACGACTCGATCGTCTCCTTGAGCGGGACCGTCGAGCCCGGCTGGCCGGTGAACTGCTCGGCGACCAGCAGGTTCTGGGACAGGAAGCGCTCGATGCGACGCGCCCGGCCGACGAGCTGCTTGTCCTCTTCCGAGAGCTCGTCGATACCGAGGATCGCGATGATGTCCTGCAGATCGGCGTAGCGCTGCAGGATCCGCTTGACCTCGTTGGCGACGCGGAAGTGCTCGTCGCCGATGTACTGCGGGTCCAGGATCCGCGAGGTCGAGGTCAGCGGGTCGACCGCCGGGTAGATGCCCTTCTGCGAGATGGGGCGGGAGAGCTCCGTCGTCGCGTCCAGGTGGGCGAACGTGGTCGCCGGGGCGGGGTCGGTGTAGTCGTCCGCGGGGACGTAGATCGCCTGCATCGAGGTGATCGACCGGCCGCGCGTCGACGTGATGCGCTCCTGCAGCTCGCCCATCTCGTCGGCGAGGGTCGGCTGGTAGCCGACGGCGCTCGGCATACGGCCGAGCAGCGTGGAGACCTCCGAACCGGCCTGGGTGAACCGGAAGATGTTGTCGATGAAGAGCAGCACGTCCTGGTTCTGCTCGTCACGGAAGTACTCGGCCATGGTCAGCGCCGAGAGCGCGACGCGCATACGCGTGCCGGGCGGCTCGTCCATCTGACCGAACACGAGCGCGGTGTCGGCGATGACGCCCGACTCCGTCATCTCCGTGATGAGGTCGTTGCCCTCACGGGTGCGCTCACCGACACCGGCGAACACCGACGTGCCACCGAAGTTCTTGGCGACACGGGTGATCATCTCCTGGATGAGCACGGTCTTGCCGACGCCGGCGCCGCCGAACAGGCCGATCTTGCCGCCCTGCACGTACGGGGTGAGCAGGTCGATGACCTTGATGCCGGTCTCCAGCATCTCGGTACGACCCTCGAGCTGGTCGAACGAGGGCGCCTTGCGGTGGATGCCCCAGAGGTCGCCCGAGATCTGGAGGTCGGGCTCGTCGAGGCACTCGCCGAGGGCGTTGAACACGTGGCCCTTGACCTGGTCACCCACGGGGACCGAGATCGGGCGGCCGAGGTCGGTGACCTCCTGGCCGCGGACCAGGCCGTCGGTGGGCTGCATCGAGATGGCGCGGACCAGGTTGTCACCCAGGTGCTGCGCGATCTCCAGGGTCAGGGTCTTCGCGAGGTCACCGAACTCGACGTTCACGGTGAGCGCGCTGTAGAGCTCCGGAACCTGGCCGCGAGGGAACTCGACGTCGACGACCGGGCCGGTGACCCGGACGACCCGGCCGGTCCTGGCCTGGGTGGGCGTGTCGGCGGTGGCGGTCATCAGCTCTCACTTCCTGCGGTCACGAGAGCGTCGGCGCCACCGACGATCTCACTGATCTCCTGGGTGATCTGTGCCTGACGTGCCTGGTTGGCTTCCAGTGTCAGGGTACGGATGAGTTCGTTCGCGTTGTCGGTCGCGGCCTTCATCGCACGCTGGCGGTTGGCCGACTCCGACGCCGCGGCGTCGAGGAGGGCCGCGAACAGCCGGGCCCCGACGTACTTCGGCAGCAGGGCGTCGAACAGCTCGTCGGCGTCGGGCTCGAACTCGTAGAGCGCCTTCGGGCCGGAGGACTGCTCGCGTGCCTCACCGGCCGTCACGCCGGTGGCCCCACCGGTCTCGGTCTCGGAGGCCGCGTCGATCGACGACTCGGCGCCGACGTACTCGACCTCCATGGGCGCCATCCGCCGCGCCTGCGGCGTCTGGCTCACCATGTTGCGGAACTGCGTGAAGACCAGGTGCAGCTCGTCGACGCCCTGGACGCCGTCCTCGCCCTCACCGGTCCGCCCGTCGCTGCCGACCATGAACGCGTCGACGAGCGTGCGGGCGACCTCGGCCGCGTGGACGTACTCCGGCTGCTCGGAGAAGCCGGTCCACGACGCCTCGACGGCCTGCTTGCGGAACCGGTAGTAGTTCACGCCCTTGCGGCCGATCACGTACAGCACCGGCTCCTTGCCCTGCTCGCGCAGGAGCGAGCGCAGCTGCTCGGTCTCCTTCAGCACGTTGGCGTTGTAGCCACCGCACTGGCCACGGTCGCTGGTGACCACCAGCACCGCGGCGCGCTTCGCGTCGGGCCGCTCGACCAGCAGCGGGTGGTCCAGCGCCGCGTTCGACGCCAGCTCGCTGAGGACCGAGGTCATCAGCTCGGCGTACGGACGCGACTGCTGGACCCGCGCACGGGCCTTCGCGATTCGTGACGTCGCGATGAGCTCCATCGCGCGCGTGATCTTCTTGATGGACTGCGTCGACCTGATCCGCCGCCGCAGCACACGGATCTGTGCCGCCATCGGTCCCTACCCGTCAGCTCGAAGCCGGTGCCGGCTTGTTGACCTTCACGGTCTCCTGCTGGACGTCGTCCTCGTCGAGCGCCTGCTCGTCGATGGCGACGACGGAGGAACCGTCGGAGGCGGTGAAGTCGCGCTTGAAGGCGTCGACCACGCCCTGGAGCCGCTCGACGTTGTCGTCGTTCAGCTTGCCGGTCTCGCGGATGTCGTCGATCGCAGCCTGGTGGTTGCGGTGGACGTGCGCGAGGAACTCGGTCTCGAACCGGCCGACGTCGCGGACCGGGACGGTGTCGAGCTGGCCCGAGGTGCCCAGCCAGATCGCGACGACCTCGTCCTCGACCGAGAACGGCGAGTACTGGGCCTGCTTGAGCAGCTCGACCAGGCGCTCGCCGCGGCCGAGGGCACGCGCCGACGCGTCGTCGAGGTCGGAGCCGAATGCCGCGAAGGCCTCCAGCTCGCGGTACTGCGACAGGTCCAGACGCAGCGAGCCCGACACCGTGCGCATCGCGCGCACCTGGGCCGAACCACCGACCCGGGAGACCGAGATGCCGACGTTGATCGCCGGCCGGACACCCTGGTTGAACAGGTCGGACTCGAGGAAGACCTGGCCGTCGGTGATCGAGATGACGTTCGTCGGGATGTAGGCCGACACGTCGTTGGCCTTGGTCTCGATGATCGGCAGGCCGGTCATCGAGCCGCCGCCCAGCTCGTCGGAGAGCTTCGCGCAACGCTCGAGGAGACGCGAGTGCAAGTAGAAGACGTCGCCCGGGTAGGCCTCACGGCCCGGCGGGCGGCGCAGCAGCAGCGAGATCGCGCGGTACGCCTCGGCCTGCTTGGACAGGTCGTCGAAAACGATCAGGACGTGCTTGCCCTGGTACATCCAGTGCTGGCCGAGTGCCGAACCCGTGTAGGGCGCGAGCCACTTGAAGCCGGCCGGGTCGGACGCGGGGGCCGCGACGATCGTCGTGTACTCCAGGGCGCCCGAGTCCTCCAGCGCCTGGCGGACACCGGCGATGGTGGACCCCTTCTGGCCGACCGCGACGTAGATGCAGCGGACCTGCTTGGTCGGGTCGCCGCTGGCCCAGTTGTCCTTCTGGTTGATGATCGTGTCGACGCAGACCGCGGTCTTGCCGGTCTTGCGGTCACCGATGATCAGCTGGCGCTGGCCGCGGCCGATCGGCGTCATCGCGTCGATCGCCTTGATGCCGGTCTGCAGCGGCTCCTTGACGGACTGCCGCTGCACCACCGTGGCGGCCTGCAGCTCGAGGACACGCTCGGTCTCGGCCTCGATGTCGCCGAGGCCGTCGATCGGGGCACCCAGCGGGTCGATGACCCGGCCGAGGAACGCGTCGCCGACCGGCACCGAGAGGATGCTGTTGGTCCGGCGGACCGACTGGCCCTCCTCGATACCGGCGTAGTCACCCAGGATGACCGCACCGATCTCACGCTGGTCGAGGTTCAGCGCGACGCCACGGACGCCACCCTCGAACTCGAGCAGCTCGTTCGTCATCGCCGAGGGCAGACCCTCGACGTGGGCGATGCCGTCACCGGTGTCGGAGACGGTGCCCACCTCCTCGCGGGAGGTCTGGCTCTCCAGCGACGAGACGTAGCTGGAGATCGCACTCCGGATCTCCTCCGGGGAGATCGTCAGCTCTGCCATGGCTCTCGTCTTTCTTCAGTCGGTCGCGCTGTGCGCGTCGCGTCGGTTGGGTCGGCCGGTCAGGTCGGCAGCGCGCGGCGTGCGGAGGCGAGCCTGCCCGCCACGCTGCCGTCGATCAGCTCGCCGCCGACCCTGACGACGAGACCACCGAGGAGGTCGGGATCGAGTTCGACCTGGAGCGAGATGGGACGGCCGTAGAGCCGCCCCAGGGACTCGGTCAGGCGCTGCTCCTGCTGCTCGGTGAGCGCCACGGCGGAGCGGACGTGGGCGACGTACCGGTCGCGGCGGGCCGCTGCCAGCTCGGCCAGCCGGCCCGCGACGAGGTCGAGCGCCAGCGCGCGCCGGGACCGCACGGCCTGCTCGAGCAGCGTCACGGTGACCGCGGAGGCCTTGCCCCGCAACACGTTCGCGAGCAGGCCGGCGCGCTTGTCGGCCGGCGTCGCCCGGTCGACGAGCAGCCCCGCCAGCTCGGGCTCGCGATCGAGGACGCGACCGAACCGGAACAGCTGGTCCTCGACCTCGTCGAGGGAGCCGTCCTTCTCCGCCACGCCGAGCACGGCCCGACGGGCCAGCGCCTCGAGCGCCTCCACCAGGTCGATCGAGCGCGACCAGCGCGACGCGACCAGGTCGGTCACGACGTCGAGGGCCGTGGCACCGATCTTGCCGCTGAACAGCCGGCGGGCCAGCTCCGTCCGCGACTCCACCGGGACCGACGGGTCGGCCAGGTGGCGGCGCAGCGTCGGCTCGGACTCCAGCAGGTGCTGGACCCCGAACAGGTCGTCGCCGAGGACCGCGAGGTCGGCTCCCGCCGACGCGTCGACGTGGGTGTCGAGCCTGCGGACGGCCTCCGTCAGCGCCTCACGGCTGGCGGACTGCAGCGTCGACTCGATCGTCGACTCGGCCATCAGGCTCCTCCCCCTGCAGCCGCGTGCTCGCCGGCCGGCTGCCCGGCACGGTCGGTCACGAGGCGGTCGATGTCGTCGAGGAAGTCGTCGACCGACGCGCGGCGGGCGCTCTCGTCGGACAGCGACTCGACGACCAGCTTCTCGGCGAGCCCCATCGACTGCGCACCCAGCTCGGCGCGCATCTGGCGCACGACCTGGTCGCGCTGGGCGGCGAGCTGGTCGCCACCGCGGGCCTTGATCCGTTCGACCTCCTGGCGCGCCTGCTCCACCAGCTCCTCGTGGATGCGGGTGGCGTCGGCGCGCGCGTCGTCGCGGATGCGGGCCGCCTCCTGGCGGGCCTCCTCCACGGCGGAGTCGAGCTTGCCCTGGGCCTCGTTCAGCTTGCGCGTCGCCTCTTCGGCGTCGTCGACCTGCTGCTGGATGGTGTCCTGCCGGGCCTTGACCATCTTCGACAGGAGCGGCACCACGAAGCGCCACAACACCAGCAGGACGATGACGAAGGCCACGAGCTGAGCGATGAAGTGCACCATCAGCGGACCCCCTCGACGTCCTTGGCCTGCCCCTGCTCGAGCTCGGCCAGGAAGCTGTCGACGGTCGCGCGGTGGCGTCCGTCGTCGATCTGACGGCCGAGCACGCGCGACGCCAGACCGCTCGACAGGCCGCCGATCTGCGAACGCAGCGCCGTCGCGGTCTGCGCACGCTGGGCGGCCAGCTCGGCCTCGCCCTCGGCGCGCAGCCGCGCGACCTCGCGGTCGGTGTCGGCACGCATGCCGTCGCGGATCTTCTGCGCATCCGCCCGGGCCTCGTCGCGGATCGTCGTCGCCTCGGCGCGCGCCTCGGCGAGCGACTTCGAGTACCGCTCCTCGGCCTCGTGCAGCGTGCGCACGGCCTTGTCGCGCTCCTCGACCTGCTTGCGCACCATCTCGTCGCGCTCCCGCATCGCCTTGGTCAGCGGCGGGACGACGAACCGGTAGAAGAAGAACAGGACGAGGAGGAAGATCACGATCTCGACGACGATCGTGAAGTTGGGCAGCAGGAAGTTGGTGGTCCCGCCACCTGCCTGCGCCAGCACCTCGGTCGTCATGGCCGGATCACGCCAGGACGAAGACGAACAGCGCCATGAACGCCAGGTTGATGAAGTACATGCCCTCGACCAGACCGATGATCAGGAACATGGTGGTGTTCAGGCGGCCGGCGGCCTCGGGCTGGCGGGCGACACCCTGGATGACCGAGGCGCCGGCGAGACCGTCACCGATCGCCGCGCCGATCGCGCCACCGGCGAGGGCGATGCCACCACCGATCATCGCGAGGCCGAGCGTGCTCGACCCGCCGCTGGCAGCTTCCTGGGCCAGGTAGGAAATGCTCATGACTGACTCTCCTCGTGCTCTCTCGTACCGCGCCGTCACGCGGCGCGAGTCGTGCGTCGGGGCAGGTTTTGTTGTCGTGCTCGGTACGGGACGGACGCGCTAGTGCGCGTGCTCGTCGGCCTCGCTGCCGACGGCCTCCGTGAAGTAGATGAGGGTCAGCAAGGTGAAGATCAGCGCCTGGATGGCGCCGATGAACATGTCGAACAGCTTCCAGGCCGCCTCGGGCGCCCACAGCACGTACGCCGGCATCAGGCCGATGACCGCGACCATGATCCCGCCGGCGAAGATGTTGCCGAAGAGCCGCAGCGCGAGCGAGAGCGGGCGGGAGAAGTACTGGGTGATGAACTCGATCGGCGCGAGGAAGGCGTACGGCTTGGTGAAGTGGCCGAAGTAGTCCCCGGCGCCCTTCTTGCGGATGCCCGCCACGTTCACCCAGATGATGACGAGCAGCGCCATCGGGTAGACGAGGTTCACGTCGGACGTGGGCGGCGGGATCCAGTGCTCGGAGGGGAGCGTGGCCAACCAGTTGCACGTCAGGATGAAGACGAACAGCGTGATGCACAGGCCCACGACACCGCGCGGTGCCCGCAGGCCCATCCCGTCGCGGATCTGGCCCTGGATCCACCCCGTGAGCGCCTCGAAGGCGATCTGCAGGCCCGAGGGCCGGCCCTTCGTCGCGCGGCGGGCCATGTAGTAGCCCAGGCCGCAGACGATCACTGCGGCGATGAGCGTGCCGATGATCGTGTCGAGGTTCACGGTCAGGCCGAAAAGCGACCCTGTCCAGTGCTCACCGGGCTTGATCTCGCCCTCGGCCGCGAGGACCTCAACGTTCATTTCTGTCGGATCTCCTTGATCAACGGCAGGATCGAGCTCACCGTCGCCAGCAGCTGGAAGACCGCGAGCCCCCCGAACACGGCGATCCCGTAGGGACGCACCAGGAGCGCGCAGCCGAAGGCGACGACGGTGATGACGGCGAGGCGCAGCAGCACGCCGCCGGAGAACTTGGCCTTCGACGGCGTCGCGCTGCCGTGCGAGAACCGCACGACGGACCCCATCGCGAAGGCGGAGTTGATGATTCCGAGCGCGATGCCCACGCACCCGAAGAGTGCGAAGAGGCCGTAGCCCAGGGGCACGCAGACCGCGACGACGACGATCGCGAGCGCGACGCCCGCGATCGCCGTGCGCCGGAAGGTGGCCCGGCTGACAGGGGGCACATAGCCCGGAACTGCGGTCATCATGGGTGTCTCACCCCGTCTCGTTCAGCCACAGCTAGCCCTCGTTTCGTCACTGAAACCTCTTGAACTGTCGATAGACGAGCCCTGCGGCCGCTGCCACTCCGAGGAGCAGCCCCACGAACGCGAACACGGGGAACGTCCCGAAGGGCCGGTCGACCAGCCAACCCAGTCCGAAACCGGCCATCACGCAGAGCGCGATGGTCAGGCCCATCGACAGGAGATCGCCCAGTTCAGGACCCGTGGGGCCCTGCGGACTGTTGCTGTCCACCTGTGTCCTCGCCTCGACGCCGTCGTGCCCTCCGCGAGCTTGTGGATACTTTCACAAGCTCGGACGGACCCATTCGGCGACCGGTCTCGAAAACGGACGCTATCACAGGAAATTTCACCCGCCGCACCCCCCTGACCTGTGAGGACGACGACTCCTGCGGCGTGTATCCGCGACTTGCCGCGCAGGTCAGGGGCGGGTCGGTGAGCCTCGTCGCATCACGGCGAGGGCGCGGTCGCGCGGGACGAGCGTCGCGACCACGGCGACGACGATCCCGGCGCCCACGGCCCACAGCACGACCGTCGGGTCGTCGACCAACGCCAGAGCCACCGCCCCGAACGCCACGATGGCCGCCCACAGGTAGATCAGCAGCACCGCGCGTCGATGGCTGTGCCCGATCTCCAGCAGCCGGTGGTGCAGGTGCATCTTGTCGGGCGAGAACGGACTCAGCCCCGCGCGCGTCCGCCGGACCACCGCCATGAGCAGGTCCAGCAGCGGGACGAACATCACGGCCGCGACGACGATCACGGGCGCGAACAGCGCGACGATGTCGGTCCCGTCGGTCGTGACGCTGATGGGCAGCTTCCCCGACGCACCCGTCGTCGCCGCCGCCAGCAGCAGCCCGATCAGCATCGACCCCGAGTCGCCCATGAAGATCCGGGCCGGGTTGAAGTTGTGCGGCAGGAACCCCAGACAGGCTCCGGCCAGCACCGCCGCCAGCAGCGCCGGCGAGTACGCCGACGGGTCGTTGCCGTTCTGGTGCACCAGCCCGATCGCGAACACCCCGGTCGCGGCCGCCGCGATCATGCCGACGCCCGCCGCCAGCCCGTCGAGGCCGTCGACGAAGTTCATCGCGTTGACCAGTGCGACCGTCAGCAACACCGTGAGCAGCACGCCCTGGCCCTGCCCCAGGATCAGCAGCGAGCCCGAGCTCTGCCCGCCCCCGCCCCACGGCACCCAGAACACCGCCCATTGGATGCCGAACAGCACCAGCACACCGGCGGCAGTGATCTGACCTGCGAGTTTGGTGAGGGCGTCGAGCTCCCAACGGTCGTCGAGCACCCCGACCGCGCACATCAGCGCCGCCGCGATGACCACGCCCAGGACGTCGTCGGAGTAGTCGAACGCCAGCCGCAGCGCGGGCAGCTGCAACGCCAGCCCGATCCCGGCCAGCACCCCGCCGAACATCGCGAGCCCGCCCCAGCGCGGCGTCGGCGTGGTGTGGACGTCACGGTTGCGCGGCCAGGCGACCGCACCGGCCTTCAGCGCGAGGACGCGCACCAGGCCGGTGAGCAGGAACGTGACGACCGCGGCCGTCAGCCCCGCGAGCAGGTACTCGCGGATGGGCAGCCCGAGACCGACGGGCGCCAGGGCGGGTGCGGCCGCGAGCGGCACGGACCGTGACCGGTCAGCCGCGCGGGTAGGCCGGAACCCGTTCGACGAGCGCCGACACCGCATCGGCGACCGCACGCAGCTCCGCATCGCCCTCCGGGGTGCCCTGAGGTGCCTTGACCGCGCGCGCCAGCAGCGACGCGACCTCGGCCATGTCGGACTCGACCATGCCCTGCGTCGTCGACGACGGCGACCCGACCCGGATGCCCGACGGCTTCATGGGCGGGGCCGGGTCGTACGGGATCGCGTTCTTGTTGAGCGTGATCCGCGCCACGTCGCACCGCGACTCCGCCTCGGCACCGGTGACACCGACGGGCCGCAGGTCGATCAGGGCGAGGTGGGTGTCGGTGCCGCCGGACACCGCACGCATCCCCTCGGCCTCGAGGCCCTTGGCCAGCGCCTGGGCGTTGGCGATGACCTGTGTCGCGTACCGCTGGTACTCCGGCTGCGCCGCCTCCCGCATCGCGACGGCCTTGGCCGCCACCGCGTGCATCAGTGGGCCACCCTGCGAGAACGGGAAGACGGCCTTGTCGATGGCCTTCGCGTGCTCCTCGCGGCACAGCACCATGCCGCCGCGCGGGCCGCGCAGTACCTTGTGCGTCGTCGCGGTCACGACGTCGGCGAACGGCACCGGCGACGGGATCGCCTTGCCCGCGACCAGGCCGATGAAGTGCGCGGCGTCGACCATGAGCTTGGCGCCGACCTCGTCGGCGATCTCGCGGAACGCCTTGAAGTCGATCAGCCGCGGGTACGCCGTCGCACCACAGATGATCATCTTGGGACGGTGCTCGCGGGCCAGGTCACGGACCTGGTCGTAGTCGATCAGCTCGGAGTCCTCGCGGACGGTGTAGGACACCGCGTTGAACCACTTGCCGGAGAAGTTGACCTTGCTGCCGTGCGTGAGGTGCCCGCCCTGCTTGAGGTCCATGGCCAGGACCGTGTCGCCGGGCTGGGTGAACGCCGCGTAGGCGGCGAGGTTCGCGCTCGCACCCGAGTGGGGCTGCAGGTTGGCATGGTCGGCGCCGAAGAGCTCCCTCGTGCGGGCGTTGCCGATCTCCTCGGCCACGTCGACGACCTGGCAGCCGCCGTAGTAGCGCTTGCCCGGGTACCCCTCGGCGTACTTGTTCGACAGCGTCGAACCCAGCGCCGCGAGGACCGCAGGGCTGGTGAGGTTCTCGCTCGCGATCAGCTGCAGTCCACCACGCAGCCGGTCGAGCTCCTCCAGCACGACTCCCGCGATCTCGGGATCCTGCTGCTGCAGTGCGTCGAAATCCGGGCCCCAGAACGGTGTGCTCACGTTGGCCGAGATTACCTGCGCCGAAGCTGATCACCTCAATGGGAGTGCCTGCACTCCCGGAGCAATGCTCTCGTCGATTGTCGATGCTCTCGGAATCGGGCAGAATGCGCCGGGTGTCCGCGCCCCGAACCGCCCGCGCCCGCGTCCGCGCCCAGCTCACCAGCGAGATCGCCGACGTCGCCCGCACCCACCTCGCCACCGACGGCGCCGCCGCCCTGTCCCTGCGCGCCGTGGCCCGCGAGCTCGGGATGGCCTCCTCCGCGGTCTACCGCTACTTCCCCAGCCGCGACGACCTCCTCACCACCCTCATCGTCGACGCCTACGACGCACTCGGCGAGGCCGCCGAACACGCCGAGGCCGGCGTCGCCCGCGACGACCTGCGCGGCCGCCTCCACGCCGCCTGCGCCGCCGCCCGCGACTGGGCCCTCGCCCACCCCCACGAGTACGCCCTGCTCTACGGCTCCCCCGTCCCCGGCTACGCCGCCCCTGAGACCACCATCGCCCCCGCCGGACGCGTCGGCCTGCTGATCACCGGCATCGTCCGCGACGGGCTCGCGAGCGGCGCCCTCACCCCGCTCCCCGCCGGTGCCGACACGATCGACGACCGGGCCCTCGCCGACGTCGGCCTCACCGACGACCCCGCCCGCGCCGCCCTCGTCGTCAACGCCTGGTCCGGCCTCTTCGGCGCCATCGGCTTCGAGCTGCACGGCCACACCCACAACATCGTCACCGACCACGCCGCGTGGTTCCGCGGCGTCGTCGACACCCACGCCGACGCCCTCGGCCTGCCCTGACCTGCGCGCACCCGTCGTCGAGGGTCGGCCGCGCCAGCGTCGCCCGGGTGACCAGCGACGGGCGGGCGGTGCGAGCTGCGCGGATGGACGACGTCGACGGCATCGCCCGGGTGACCGTCCGGTCGTGGCGCGAGACCTACGCCGGCGTCCTCGCCGACCACCACTTCGACGACGGTGCCCTCGACCGCCGCAGGGACCAGTGGACCCGGTTCCTCACGATGGACCCGCTCCCGGGGCGGCTCGTCGTGGCGACGGTGCAAATCCGCCGGTCGAGAGCAGTGAGGTTGCGCGGGTCTCGCTGCGGATGTTCGCACCTGCGGACGACGTCCGCGTTCGGGCCCGCCCGGGCTCTGCGGCAGCGAGCATCGCGGCGTGCTGAGGAGGTCACGGTAGTCGACGGCTGCCGGGTGACGACGCCCTTGCGGACCGCATGGGACATCGCGCGCCGGGAGCGCCGGGCAGACGGCGTCGTGGCGATCGACTCGTTGGCCCGTAACTCCGGTCTCGCCCTCGATGCCCTGGTGGACATGGCTTTCCGACTCCGCAAGCGGCCGGGCGCGGCGCTCGTCCGGGCGGCGACGAGCCGTGCCGATCCGCGCGCCGAGTCGCCGATGGAGACCCGGATGCGCCTCGTGCTCACCGATGCCGGGCTGCCCGCACCCGTGTCGCAGTACGAGCTGGTCGAGGCCGGCCGTGTCGTCGCCCGGTTCGACCTCGCCTACCCCGACGCCCGGCTGGCGATCGAGTACGACGGCACGGCCCACGATGATGTCCTCGACCGGCGGCGCGAGGTCCGCACCGGCGCGTTGGGCTGGCTGACGATCCGGCTGGTGTCCGCCGACATCCTGCAGGCCCCGGAGGAGACAGCAGCCTCGGTCCGCGAGGTCCTGCACCGCCGTTTGCTCCTGCACGAACGGCCCTGAGCCGCGCGCAACCTCACTGCTGTGTTTCGGGCCGAACAGGACCGTGGGGTTGCGCGCGGGGTTATGCGGTAGCCACCTCGCGGCCCAGGACCTCGGAGATGGCGGCGAGGGGGACGGCGCCTTCGCGCAGGACGCGGGGGGTGTCGGCGGTGAGGTCGACGATCGTCGACGCCACATTCTCCCCCGACGACCCGCCGTCGAGCACCACCGCGACGTGCTCGCCCAGCTGGGCCTCGGCGTCGGCGGCGTCGGCGGCGGGGGCGGAGCCGGAGCGGTTGGCGCTCGACACGGCCATGGGGCCGACGTCGCGCAGCAGCTCCAGCGCCACGGGGTGCAGCGGCATCCGGAGCATGACGGTGCCGCGCGTCGTCCCCAGGTCCCAGGCCAGGGAGGGCGCGTGGGGCAGGACGAGCGAGAGCCCGCCGGGCCAGAACGCCTCGATGAGCTCCCGCGCGACGGTGGGGACGCCGATGACGAGGCCGTCGATCGTCGACCAGGAGCCGACGAGGACGGGGACTGGCATGTCGGGTCCGCGGCCCTTGGCGGCCAGGAGGGACCGGACGGCGGTGGCGGAGAAGGCGTCGCAGCCGATGCCGTAGACGGTGTCGGTGGGCATCACGACGAGGCTGCCCGCCCGTACGGCGCGTGCCGCCGCGGCGAGGCCCTCGGCCCGGGCGTCCGGGTCGGCGCAGTCGTACGTGGTCACCGGGCGACTCTACGACCGACCCGGATCAGCTCCCCAGCGGGCTGCGACGTGCCGTCACGAAGCGGGGGCGACCGGTCCAGTCGAGGTGGTCGGCGACGTCGGAGAAGACGCGGCGGCGGGCGAACAGTGCGGGGACGGACTCGCCGTGGGTGTCGTCGTGCTCGATGCCGAGCCAACCGCCGTGCCGGAGGAGCCCGGCGGCGGTGGTGATGACGGCGCGGATGATCTCGAGGCCGTCGGGGCCGCCGAAGACGGCGCCGGGCGGGTCCCAGTCGGCGACCTCGGCCGGGACCGGGGTGCCGTCGGGGACGTAGGGCGGGTTGCAGACGACGAGGTCGACCTTGGCCTCGTGTTCGACGAGGAGGTCGTTCCAGCGGACGTCGGCGGCGTGCACGGTGATCGGGGTGCCACCGGCGGCGGCGTGGGTGTCGGCGTTGCGGCGGGTCCAGACCAGCGCCCCGGGGTCGGCCTCGACGGCGTGGACGCGGGCGTCGGGACGACAGCCGGCGATGGCGAGGGCGAGCGCGCCCGAGCCGGTGCACAGGTCGACGACCAGCGGCGACGGGACGTCGGCGATCTGCTTCAGGCCCCACTCGAGGAGGACCTCGGTCTCGGGGCGCGGGATGAACACGCCGGGCCCGACGGCGACCTCGGCGGGGCCGAGGACGGCGGTGCCGAGGATGTGCTGCAACGGTTCCCGGGTGGCGCGCCGCGCGACGAGGGTCTGCAACGCCTCGACGACGTCGGCGTCGACGAGCGGGACGGCCGCGAGCCTGCCGCGGTCGACGCCGAGGACGTGCACCGCCAGCCATTCGGCGTCGGCGCGGGGACTCGCGACGCCGGCGTCGGCGAGGGTCCGCTCGGCCTCCATGAGGGCGACCCGCAGCGGCAGCCGCTTCACGACCCGCCGTCCCCGATCGCGACGGCCTCGGCCCGGTCGGCCGCGACGAGCGCCGCGATGACGTCGCCGAGGTCGCCGTCGAGGACCGCGGACAGGTTGTGCGCCTTGTAGCCGACGCGGTGGTCGGCGATGCGGTTCTCGGGGAAGTTGTAGGTGCGGATGCGCTCGGAGCGGTCGACGGTGCGCACCTGGGAGCGGCGGACGTCGGAGGCCTTGGCGGCGGCCTCCTCCTCGGCAAGGGCCTGCAGCCGGGAGCGGAGGACCTCCATGGCCCGAGCCCGGTTCTGCAGCTGGGAGCGCTCGTTCTGGCAGCTCACGACGATGCCGGTGGGCAGGTGCGTGATGCGGACGGCGGAGTCGGTGGTGTTGACGCTCTGCCCGCCGTGCCCGGACGAGCGGAAGACGTCGACGCGCAGGTCGTTCTCGTCGATCTCGACGCCGCTCTCGTCGGCCCCGGTGTCGGGGAAGACGAGCACGCCGGCGGCGGAGGTGTGGATGCGGCCCTGCGACTCGGTGACGGGGACGCGCTGGACGCGGTGCACGCCGCCCTCGAACTTGAGTGCCGACCAGACACCGTCGGCCGACGGGACGCGGGACCGGACGGACAACGTCACGTCCTTGTAGCCGCCCAGGTCGGAGACGGTGGCGTCGAGGACCTGGGTGGTCCAGCCGCGGCTCTCGGCGAACCGGGTGTACATGCGGACGAGGTCGCCCGCGAACAGGGCGGACTCCTCGCCACCCTCGCCGGACTTGACCTCGAGGAGGATGTCGTCGGCGTCGTGGGGGTCGCGTGGGACGAGCAGCTCGGCGAGCCGCTCCTCCAGCACCGGCACGCGCTCCGCGAGGGAGGCGGCCTCGTCGGCGAAGGCCGGGTCGTCGGCGGCGAGCTCGCGGGCGGCGGCGAGGTCGTCGCGGGCGGCGGCCAGTTCGCGGGCGACGGCGACGGTCGGCCCGATCTCGGCGTAGCGACGGCCGAGGCGGCGGGCCTTTCCGGCGTCGGCGTGCACGGCGGGGTCGGCGAGCGTGAGCTCGAGCTCGGCGTACTCGCTCAGCAGCGACTCGGCCGTCGGCGCCGTGGGCTCCTCGGTGCTCATCTCACCTCCTGGGCAGGGTCCGGACACACGGACGGCGCCCAACCACGAACCGTGGTGGGCGCCGTCGGTGGAGCTACTTGGCGTTGCGCGCCGGGCGCTTGCCGTAGCGGGCCTCGAAGCGGGCCACGCGGCCACCGGCGTCGAGGATGCGCTGCTTGCCCGTGTAGAACGGGTGGCACTGCGAGCAGGTCTCGGCGTGGATCGCACCGTTGGACTTGGTGCTGCGGGTGGTGAAGGTGTTGCCACACCCGCAGGTCACGGTGGTCTCGACGTACTCGGGGTGGATACCCGACTTCATGGTTCTTTCCTCTCGTGGTGGCCGCCGGGTCCCCGTGCGGGGTGAACCGGTGCCGGTAGCTCGACGGTCAATTGAACCACCAGGGGCCGCCGGGTGTTCCCGGCGGCCCCTGGTGCCTCCTCGCGGAGGTCAGTCGTTGTCGTTGCCCGGTGTGGACTTGGCGACGGTCATCAGGAACTCGATGTTGGTGCGCGTCTTGCGCAGCCGGTCGAGGACCAGGTCGATGGCCTGCTGGTCGTCGAGTGCGGCGAGCACGCGGCGGAGCTTGACGGTCACCGCGAACTCGTCGGGCGACATCAGCAGCTCCTCCTTGCGCGTGCCGGAGGCGTCGACGTCAATGGCCGGGAAGACCCGCTTGTCGGCGATCTTGCGGTCGAGCTTGAGCTCGGCGTTGCCGGTGCCCTTGAACTCCTCGAAGATCACCGTGTCCATCGTCGACCCGGTCTCGACCAGCGCCGTGGCGAAGATCGTGAGCGAGCCGCCGTCCTCGATGTTGCGCGCCGCGCCCAGGAACCGCTTGGGCGGGTAGAGCGCGGTCGAGTCGACACCACCGGACAGGATGCGGCCCGACGCGGGCGCGGCCAGGTTGTAGGCGCGGCCCAGGCGGGTGATCGAGTCGAGCAGGACGACGACGTCGTGGCCCATCTCCACCAGGCGCTTCGCGCGCTCGATGGCGAGCTCGGCGACGGCGGTGTGGTCCGACGGCGGGCGGTCGAACGTAGAGGCGATGACCTCCCCCTTCACCGACCGCTGCATGTCGGTGACCTCCTCGGGCCGCTCGTCGACGAGCACGACCATGAGGTGGACCTCGGGGTTGTTCGTGGTGATCGCGTTGGCGATCGACTGCAGCACCATCGTCTTGCCGGCCTTGGGCGGGCTGACGATGAGCGCGCGCTGCCCCTTGCCGACCGGCATCACCAGGTCGATGACGCGGGTGGTGAGCTTCGACGGCTCGGTCTCGAGGCGCAGCCGCTCGTTGGGGTACAGCGGGGTCAGCTTGGTGAACTCGGGACGCGCCTTGGCGGTCTCGGGGTCGCGGCCGTTGACGGTGTCGACGCGCACCAGCGGGTTGAACTTCTGCCGCTGCTGCTCGCCGTCGCGCGGCTGGCGGACGGCACCGGTGATGGCGTCGCCGCGGCGCAGGCCGTACTTGCGGACCATCGACAGCGACACGTAGACGTCGTTCGGGCCCGACAGGTAGCCGGTGGTCCGGACGAACGCGTAGTTGTCGAGGATGTCGACGATCCCGGCGACGGGCAGGAGCACGTCGTCGTCGCGCACCTCGGTGTCGACGGTGTTCTGGCCGCCGGCACCGGCGCGGTCGCGGCCACGGCGACGGTCGCGGAAGCGGCGACCGCGGCGGCCGCGGCCCTCACCGTCGTCGTCACCGTCGTCGTCGCGCACGTCGCGGTTGTCCCGGTCGCGGTCGTTGCGCTGGTCGTTGCCGCGCTGCTCGTTCCCACCGCGGTCGTTGCGGTCGTTGCCGCCCCGGTCACCGCGCTGGTCGTTGCCACCGCGGTCGTTGCCGCCACGCTGGTTGCGGCCGCCGCGGTCGCCACGACCGGACTCACGGTCGTCGCCCGGGCGGTCGCCCCGGTCGTTCTCACGACCGCGGTCGCCCCGCTCGTTCTCACGACGGCTGCGGCCCTCGCCGTCCTCACGCGAGCGGCGGGAACCACCCTCCGTGTCGGGGCGAGTGTCGGTGCGGGCCTCGGCCTCGGCGTCGACCTGGTCGCCGCCACGGCGACGGGTCTGACGACGACGACCGGTGGTCTCCGCGGGGGCGTCGGCGGCGGGGGCGTCGGCGGCGGTGTCGGCCGCGGCGGTGTCGGCCGCGGGGGCCGAGCCGTTGACCGACGGCGCAGCCGTGTCGGCGGCCGGGGCCTCCACGGCCGGGGTCTCCGCGGCCGCGGGAACCTCGACGGCAGCCGGAGCCTCGGACGCGGCCGGAGCCTCGGACGCGGCCGGAGCCTCGGACGCGGCCGGAGCCTCGGACGC
>MEGH01000031.1 GCA_001725415.1 Pseudonocardia sp. SCN 73-27 | reverse complement strand
GCGCGGGCGGCGGACCCGGGACCGGCCGCGGCGGGGCGGCGACGGTGGTGCGGGCGGGCTCGGCCTGCTCCTGCCCGGTCGTCGCCCCGGGTGCCTTCTCGGGCTCGGCTGCCTGCTGCTCGGGCACGGCCTCGACCGCGGCGGCCTCCGTCTCCGTCCCGTCCCCGCTCTTCGCCTGCTCGTCCGACACCCGTGCCTCCCTCGTCAGGCCCACCCCTGCGGGACGGGCGCTCCGCCGAGGCGGAGCCCGTTGCACATCGCGGGAGCCGATCGCCGACCGGCCCGTCGGAAGCGATTCAAACAGGTAAGCGCACGTACGGGAACCGCTCGCCCGGGTCGCGCCGCCAGCGGACGCTGAGGGGCGACGAGCCGCCGCGCCCGCCCGGCCCGGTGGCTACGCTCGGTGCCGTGATCTCCGCGGTGGCCGTCCTGCCCCAGCCGCCCCTGCTGGTGCCCGAGCTCGCGGGCGCCGCCGCGGCCGAGACCGCCGACGTGCGCGACGCGGTCCTCGACGCCGCCGCCGGCCTCGCCGCGCGGGCCCCGCGCTGGGTCGCCGTCGGTGCCGACGCCGGGGGCCGGCGCACCGTCGCGTCCCACGCCGCCGGGACGTTCGCCGGGTTCGGCGTCGACGTCCGGGTCGCGCTCGACACGTCGGCCTCCCCGTACTCCGCCGTGGACCCCGACCTGCCGCTGCCGCTGCTCGTCGCCGGCTGGGCCGCCGCGTCGACCGGTGCGGCGGTGACGGTCCGCGGCGAGCTCGTCGCCCCCGACCTGCCGACGGCCGACTGTCTCGCGCTCGGCCGCGCGCTCGCCTCCGAGCTCGCGTCCGAGGAGGACGCTGTCGGGTTGCTCGTCGTTGGCGACGGCGCCGCCACCCACACGGAGAAGGCCCCCGGCCACCTCGACCCCCGCGCCGCCGCGTTCGACACGGGCGTCGCCGCCGCACTGGCCACCGCCGACACCGACGCCCTCGCCGCACTCGACCCGGCCCTCGCGGCCGAGCTGTGGGTGGCCGGCCGGGCGCCGTGGCAGGTCCTCGCCGGTGCCGCGGAGGGCCTGCGCTGGGACGCCGAGCTGCTCTGCTCCGTCGCACCGTTCGGGGTGGCCTACCACGTCGCGTTCTGGACACCCCGGTGAGCAGTGCCGCCGCCGGGCCGCCGCTCGTCGCCGTCGTCGGACCGACCGCGACCGGCAAGTCCGACCTCGGCCTCGCGCTCGCCGAGAAGCTCGGCGGCGAGGTCGTCAACGCCGACGCCATGCAGCTCTACCGCGGCATGGACATCGGCACCGCCAAGCTCACCGTCGCCGAACGCCGCGGCGTCCCGCACCACCTGCTCGACGTCCTCGACATCACCGACACCGCGTCGGTCGCCGCATACCAGCGCGAGGCCCGCGCCGTGATCGAACGGCTGCGCGCCGACCGCCGCACCCCGGTGCTCGTCGGCGGCTCCGGCCTCTACGTGCAGGCCGTCCTCGACGAGCTCGAGTTCCCCGGCACCGACCCCGCGATCCGCGCCCGCCTCGAGGACGAGCTCGCCGAACGGGGATCCGGGGTCCTGCACACCCGCCTCGCCGGGCTCGACCCCGCCGCCGCGGCCGCCGTCCTGCCCAGCAACGGACGCCGCATCGTCCGCGCCCTGGAGGTCATCGAGCTCACCGGCCGGCCCTTCACCGCGACCATGCCGCGCATCGGGGCCCCCCGCTACGACGCCGTCCTCGTCGGGGTCGACCGCGACGTCGCCGAGCTCGACGAGCGCATCGCGCTACGCGTCGACCTCATGATGGCGGCCGGGCTCGTCGACGAGACCCGCGCCCTGCTCGACCGCGGCCTGCGCGACGGTCGCACCGCCTCCCGCGCACTCGGCTACCAGCAGGTCGTCGACGCCCTCGACGGCGACCGCACGATGGCGGAGGCCGCCGAGCGCACCGTCGTCGCCACCCGGCGGTTCGTACGCCGCCAACGCTCCTGGTTCCGCCGCGACCACCGCATCCGCTGGTTCGACGGGGCGGCCCCCGACCTCACCGCACAGGTGGTGGCGTCGATACCCTGAGGCCCGTGAGCAGCGGAATCCGGTTCGCGAAGGGCCACGGCACCGAGAACGACTTCGTCGTCCTCCCCGACCCCGACGGCGCGCTCGACCTCACCCCGGCCCGCGTCGCCGCCCTGTGCGACCGCCGCCGCGGCCTCGGTGCCGACGGTGTCCTGCGCGTCGTCCGCTGGGCCGCCGCCGGGGCGGGCGCCCCCGCGCCCGAACCGGGCGTCGAGTGGTTCATGGACTACCGCAACGGCGACGGCAGCGTCGCCGAGATGTGCGGCAACGGCGTCCGCGTCTTCGCCCGCCACCTGGCCCTCGACGGCCTGCTTCCCGACGGCACGGGCGAGCACGTCATCGGCACCCGCGGGGGAGTGCGCACCGTCCGCTTCGCCGGTGGCGACGGCGCCGGGGGCGAGGTGTCGGTCGGGATGGGCCTCGCGAAGGTCGGCGCCGAGAGCACCGCGACCGTCCGCGGGCACGCCTACGCGGGCGTCGCCGTCGACGTCGGCAACCCGCACCTGGCCTGCGTCACCACCACCGACATCGCCGGGCTCGACCTCGACGTGCCCCCCGGCCACGACCCGGCGCTCTTCCCGCACGGGGTCAACGTCGAGTTCGTGACGCCCGTGACCGGCGGCGACGGCGACGCCGAGGTGAGCATGCGCGTCCACGAGCGCGGGGTGGGGGAGACCCGGTCCTGCGGCACCGGGACCGTCGCAGCCGTCGTCGCCGCGCTGCGCCAGGCAGGCCGCGAGTCCGGCGACGTGCGCGTCGGCACCCCGGGCGGGCGGCTGCGCGTCACCGTCGAACCCGACGGCACCACCGTCCTGCACGGGCCCGCCGTCGTCCTCGCCCGCGGCGAGCTCGACCGTGCCTGGTGGGACGGGTTGGACAGCGGGCCTGTCACCCACAACGGGTGACCCTCGCCCCGTCGCGACGCAATGCGGCGGACACCGTCGTCGCGACGTGGGATGATGGGTCTCACGATGACTGAATCCCGACTCGACATCTCCGGCATGTTCACCCAGCACACCGACGACCCCCGCCGCGACGCGACGGTGGCCGGACACGTGGGCCGCGAGCCGTCGACGGGCGACATGGACCTCGAGGAGCGGTCGTCACTGCGGCGGGTCGTGGGCCTGTCCACCGAGCTCACCGACATCACCGAGGTCGAGTACCGGCAGCTGCGCCTCGAACGCGTCGTGCTCGTCGGTGTCTGGACCTCTGGCACCGCCACGCAGGCCGAGGCCTCGCTCGTCGAGCTCGCCCGCCTCGCCGAGACCGCCGGCTCCCAGGTGCTCGACGGCCTCGTACAGCGCCGCGCGCGCCCCGATCCCGCCACCTTCATCGGCTCCGGCAAGGTCGACGAGCTGCGCGCCGCCGTCCAGGCAGCCGGCGCCGACACCGTGATCGCCGACGGCGAGCTCTCACCCGGCCAGCTGCGTCAGCTGGAGGAGAAGCTCAAGGTCAAGGTCATCGACCGGACCGCCCTGATCCTCGACATCTTCGCCCAGCACGCCCGCTCCCGGGACGGCAAGGCGCAGGTCGAGCTGGCCCAGCTGTCCTATCTGCTGCCGCGGCTGCGCGGCTGGGGTGAGGCGCTGTCCCGGCAGGTCGGTGGCCGGGCCGCGGGCGGCGTCGGCATCGGTGGCCGTGGCCCCGGTGAGACCAAGATCGAGCTCGACCGCCGCCGCATCCGCCACCGCATGTCCAAGCTGCGCCGCGAGATCGCCGCCATGCGCACCGTCCGCGACACCCAGCGGGGGTCGCGGCGGCGCAACGAGACCCCGGGCGTCGCGATCGTCGGCTACACCAACGCAGGCAAGTCCAGCCTGCTCAACGCCCTCACCGACGCCGGAGTGCTCGTCGAGGACGCCCTGTTCGCCACCCTCGACCCGACCACGCGTCGTGCCGAGACCCCCGACGGGCGCTCCTACACCCTCACCGACACCGTCGGGTTCGTGCGGCACCTGCCCCACCAGCTCGTCGAGGCGTTCCGGTCGACGCTCGAGGAGACCGCGCAGGCCGACCTGCTGGTCCACGTCGTCGACGCCTCCGACCAGCTGCCCGAGGACCAGATCGCCGCGGTGCGCAAGGTCCTCGTCGAGATCGGGGAGGAGCAGCAGGGGCGGATGCCGCCGGAACTGCTCGTCGTCAACAAGGTCGACGCGGCCACCGACCTCCAGCTCGCCCGGCTGCGCCACCTGCTGCCCGACGCCGTGTTCGTCTCCGCACACCGCGGTGACGGCATCGCCCTGCTCGCCCGGCGCATCGCCGAGCTCCTGCCCAACCCCGAGGTCGAGGTCGACCTGCTGCTGCCCTACACCGAGGGCTCGCTCGTCGCCCGCATCCACGAGGAGGGCATCGTCATCGAGGAGGAACACGTGGCCGACGGCACCCGGCTGCGCGCCCGCGTCGGCCCCGAGCTCGCCACGGCGGTCGCGGCCTTCACGGCGGCGCCCCGATGAGCATCCGACGGTGATCCGTCGCGCGGCCGCGGTCGTCCTGGTCCTCGGGGCCGCCCTCCTGGGCGGAGCCGGGACGGCCCTCGCCGCCGACCCGCCCCCGGGCGTCCGCACCCACTGCACCGTCGACGACCCACGGCTCGCCGAGCTGTCGGGTCTCGTCGTCGACGGCACCCCTGACAACCCGACGGTGTGGGCGATGGCCGACGGTGGCCGCCGCACCGCCGCCTACGCCATCGACCCGGCCACCTGCGCCGTCACCGACAGTCGCGCGGCCACCACCGACCCGCTGGACCCCGAGGACCTCGCCCGCGGGCCCGCCGGGGCGCTGTGGGTGGCCGACATCGGAGACAACACGTCGACCCGCTCGACCGTCGCCGTCATCACGCTGCCCGCGACCGGTGCCTCCAAGCTCTACCGGCTCAGCTACCCCGACGGCCCGCACGACGCCGAGGCGATGCTCGTCGGCGCCGACGGCGTGCCCGTCATCGTCACCAAGGACGCCGTCGGCCCCGCGGGGGTCTACCGGACGCCCGGGCCGCTCACCGGCACCGGCCCGACCGCGATGCAGCGCGTCGCCGACCTCTCGCTGCCCGCCTCCGACACCCCGGGCGGACCGCTCGGCGGCATCGGGTCCCGCCTGGTCACCGGCGGATCGGTGAGTCCCGACGGGCGCACCGTCGCGCTGCGCAGCTACACCGATGCCTGGCTCTACCCCGTCGCAGCACCGGGCGACGCCGGCGCCATCGTGGAGGCCCTCAAGGCCGCCCCCACCCGCATCCCGCTGCCCGACGAGCCCCAGGGCGAGGCCGTCGCGCTCGACGCCACGGGAGCGCTGTGGTCGGGCTCGGAGACCCGTGACGGCACGCCCGGCGCGCTGCGGTCCGTCGACGGCGCAGTCGCGTTCATCAGCGCCGGTACCGCCGAGGCCCCCGCCGCGCCCGCCGACCCGGTCGAGAAGGACGCCGTGTCCTGGTCCTCCCCGGCGATGATCGGTGCCGTCGGTACCGCCGGGGTGCTGGTCGTCGGTGCCGTCCTGATGGCGCTGCGCTCGTTCTCCCGGTCGCGTCGCGAGCTGCGCAAACTCGAGTCCGAGCCGCCTGAGCCCGACGACTCGCCGACCGTCACCGCCGACAGCCCGCCGCGCCCCGACGACCGTGCGGCTTCCGCAGATGCTCGTGCCGGGGACGTGCCCGCTCCGGTTCCGGCCGTAGGTCCCGGTGGCCCGCGGCCGGGACCTCCACCGCCGAACGGGGCCGGGCCCGGGCGTCCGCCCCAGGGGCCGCGCATCGGTCCGCCGCCCGTCGGTCGGCCTCCGGGCCCGCCGCAGGGTCCGCCCCCGGTGGGGCCGCCACGTGTGGGGCCGCCCGGTGGGCGTCCTGCTCCCGTGGGTGGTCCCGGCGGCCCGGGTCGTCCTGGCGGTCCTCCGGGACCTGGGTCTGCGTACGCCGTCGGACCTGCCCGGCCGTTGCGCCCGGCCGGTCCCACCGGCCAGTTCCCGTCCAACGGCCGGCCGCCGGTCCCGGGTCCGAACGGCCCTCCTCCCAACGGTGCGGGTCCCAACGGTGCGGGATCGCCTCCGGGCGGGCCGCCGCCCGCCACGTCGGGACCGCGGCCCACACCCGCCGGTCCGCCTCCACCGGGAGCAGGTGACGACGGCTCCCGCGGCGACCAGCCACCCCGACCTGTGGCGGAGAACGGCTCACGCAACGGGAGGACGGACCGCGACAAGGAGCAGACCTCTCGTGAGGCCGACTCCGTCGACGCCACCGACGTCGGGGCGCGCCCGGGCCGCTGACCCTCGTCCCGCCGAGTGCGGCGTCGGGCTGCCGGCGACCGCCGGCGGACCAGTCCTGTGTCGAACTCGGCGTGGGTGCGGGGTGGGTCAGAGGCGGCGCAGCACCGCGACGACCCGGCCGAGGATCGACGCGTCGTCGCCCGGGATCGGGTCGTAGGCCGGGTTGGCCGGCATCAGCCACACGTGCCCGTCGCGGCGGCGGAAGGTCTTGACCGTGGCCTCGCCGTCGATCATCGCGGCGACGATCTCGCCCTGCTCGGCGACCGGCTGCTGGCGCACCACGACCCAGTCCCCGTCGGTGATCGCGGCCTCGACCATCGAGTCTCCACGGACGTTGAGCAGGAACAGCGTGCCCTCGCCGACGATCTCCCGCGGCAGCGGGAACACGCTCTCGACCGCCTGCTCGGCCAGGATCGGCCCACCGGCGGCGATGTTGCCCAGCAGGGGGACGTAGGCGGGGGCGGGGTGCTCGTCGCGCTCGGTGGCGTCGGTCCGGGCCTCGGCGTTCTCGTCGCCGATGTCCTCGGGGGAGCGCACGTCGACCGCGCGGGTGCGGTTCGGGTCGCGCCGCAGGTAGCCCTTGCGCTCGAGGGTGCGCAGCTGGTGGTGCACCGACGACGTCGACGTCAGGCCGACCGCGTCACCGATCTCCCGCACGCTCGGCGGGTAGCCGAAGCGGTCGACCCAGTCCCGGATGACCTCCAGGACCTTGCGCTGCCGTGGGGTGAGCGCCGCGCCGGTGCCCTCGGCGTCGGCCGGGTCCGGGAAGGACCGCACCTGCCCGGCCTCACGGTCGGTACCGGTCTCGTCCCGTGCCATCTCGTCCGCCTCCTCGATCGGCGCGGCGGGACCGTCCGTCCCCGCCGCCGTCGCCACCGAACCGTAGACCCGATCATCGCCGCCGCCAAACACATGTTCGAACGACACGCGGGCGCGTCGCCGAGAATTGTCGGTGGCCGGTGATAGACATTCGCACGGACGTTCGATCGAACGTCCGTGCGAACGGAGCGTATCCGATCCGGTGCGGTGGGCCACCGCGGGCGGCGCGGGTGCACCCCGGACGACGCGAGTCGCCGACGCAGCAGCCGGCGCCGACGGGAAGGGAAATGCCATGTCTGTCAGCACGGCTCCCGGATGTGCGGGCGCGCGGTCGGAGGCGGAGCCCGGGAGGGCGCCGGAGGAGACGGTCGTCCGCGGTGGTCGCGAGGCCCGGCCGGACTGCGGTGCCGGGCGTGCTCGGCGGCACGGCTCGGGTCCGCGCCCCGCGCGGCCGCGCGAGGCCCGTCGCGGGGAGCCGCGGCGGAGCGTGTCGGTCGCGGCGCGTCCCGGTGGTGCGGCGGAGTGCCGCCCGGCGCTGACGCTCATCCCCGGCGGTCTCCCGGTCGGTCCCGCGGCACCGGCGGAGTGGGAGCCGCCGTTGGCCGACAGCGTCGAGCGCACGGTCCACGGCCGCTGTGTCCCGGCGCGCCGGGTGCGTCGCCGTCCTGCGGGCGCACGGACCGTCCGGCGGACGTTGCCGGCGCTGCGCTACCGGGTCCGCCGGGCCGCGGCGCTGGTGGTGCTGGCCGTCGTGGCGGCGGGCGTGGTGGTGGGCCTGGGCTCGTTGGCCGACGCGACGCGCGACACCGGCCCCGGCATCCCCGCGGCGACGGCACAGGTCGTGGTCGGGCAGGGCGACACGGTGTGGGACATCGCCCGCCGCACGGCGCCCGACGCCGACCCCGCGGCTGCTGCCGCGCACATCGCGGAGCTCAACGGCCTGCACTCGGCCGCGCTGCGCCCGGGCCAGGTGCTCACGGCCCCCGCGGCCTGAGCGCGCTGTGGGCTTTCGAGGGGCGTCCCGACGCTCACGCCGAGTTCGACGAACAGGCTGGATCCAGCAACCTCGTGAGCAGTCTGGTGTCGAGTTCGGCGCGGCGTTCCACTGAACGTGCCTCGGGTCGTCACGCGGTGCAGTGCCTTACCCGATCGCAGGCGGTGTCCGGCCATGGGTGCCGTCCTGTGCGGGACGCCCGGGATGGCAGTGTCGTGCGTTCCGGATCGGGTCTCGTCGGTGAACCGGGCGAGCTTGTCCGGGGTCCGCCGGGGGTCGTGCAGCGGTCGCGCTCCGGAGTTGTCGCCGTCGGTGCGGGTACGCGTCGTCGGATCCGGACGGGTCCCGTGGCGGCGCTGCGTGTCCGACACGCCGCGCTGCGCGACCACGCCCGGCGCGATCGCCGCCACCGACTCGCCAGATCGGGGGAACCTGCGATTCTGGGGCCTCCCGGTCGCGACTACCCCCACATCTTGTGGTTACATACGTGTTGTTCGGCCACAGGTTGGGTTTTGCGGTCGCTCTCGGAGAGAGGATCACTACTGTGCGCTGCCCGTTCTGCCGTCATTCCGACTGCCGCGTCATCGACTCCCGTGAGGTCGACGACGGGCAGGCGACCCGGCGCCGCCGCTCGTGCGCGTCGTGCGGACGGCGGTTCACGACGGTCGAGGAGCCGGTGCTCGCGGTCGTCAAACGCAGTGGTGTGACCGAGCCCTTCCTCCGCGACAAGGTGGTCAGCGGAGTACGACGTGCCTGCCAGGGGCGCCCTGTCGACGAGGACGCGCTGCAGCAGCTCGCGCACCGCGTCGAGGAGGCGGTCCGGGCGGGCGGTACGGCCGAGATCCCCAGCCACGAGGTGGGGCTGGCGATCCTCGGGCCGCTGCGGGAGCTCGACGAGGTGGCGTACCTGCGCTTCGCGAGTGTGTACAGGTCCTTCTCGTCGATCGACGACTTCGAGAAGGAGATCGCGGACCTGCGGAAGTCGGATGCCGGGGAAGCAGCCGACGACGCGGAGGACGCAGCGGGCGACGCCGAGGCGGGGGGCACCCCGTCGCGACGGAGCGCGCCGTAGAACGCGGATTGGGAACGGGCGTGTCGCCCGGCCGGCGCGCGACACCGGCCGGTCGACCCACCGGACGGCCCGTCGGGCGGCTCACCGGCCGGCGCGGTCGTTGACATCGGTGCGGCACCACCGCACCACGGTTGCTCAGGGGAAGAGGACGAGGATGACGGAGACGGTCGGGGCGACGGCCTCGGGGGACGCTGCCGGGAACACGCGCGGCGCGAAGGCCGGGAGCCGGGCCGGGCGCAAGCGGACGGCCGGGCTGACCGTCGAGCGGCTGTACACGACCGCGGGCGTGCACCCCTACGACGAGGTCGAGTGGGAGCGCCGGGACGTCGTCATGACGAACTGGCGTGACGGCACCGTCAACTTCGAGCAGCGCGGCGTGGAGTTCCCGTCGAGCTGGTCGGTGAACGCGACGAACATCGTCACCAGCAAGTACTTCCGGGGCGCGGTCGGGTCGCCGCAGCGCGAGTCGAGCCTGCGCCAGCTGATCGACCGGGTCGTCGGCGTCTACCACCGGGCCGGCACCGAGAACGGCTACTTCGCCACCGACGAGGACGCGGAGATCTTCTCCCACGAGCTGACCTGGATGCTGCTGCACCAGGTGTTCAGCTTCAACTCGCCGGTGTGGTTCAACGTCGGCACGTCGTCGCCGCAGCAGGTCAGCGCCTGCTTCATCCTCGCGGTCGACGACACGATGGAGTCGATCCTGAACTGGTACCGCGAGGAGGGCCTGATCTTCAAGGGCGGCTCCGGTGCCGGCCTCAACCTCTCGCGCATCCGGTCGTCGAAGGAGCTGCTCTCCAGCGGCGGCACGGCCTCCGGCCCGGTGTCGTTCATGCGTGGCGCCGACGCGTCGGCGGGGACGATCAAGTCGGGCGGCGCGACGCGTCGTGCGGCGAAGATGGTCGTGCTCGACGTCGACCACCCCGACATCGAGGAGTTCGTCGAGACCAAGGCCAAGGAGGAGGCCAAGGTCCGCGTGCTGCGCGACGCCGGGTTCGACATGGACCTGGGCGGCGCCGACATCACCTCGGTGCAATACCAGAACGCCAACAACTCCGTCCGGGTCACCGACGAGTTCATGCGCGCCGTCGAGGAGGGCACCGACTTCGGCCTGCGTGCCCGGATGACGGGCGAGGTGATCGACTCGATCGACGCCCGCAAGCTGTTCCGCGGCATCGCCCAGGCGGCGTGGGAGTGTGCCGACCCCGGCATCCAGTACGACGGCACGATCAACGACTGGCACACCTGCCCCGAGTCGGGCCGCATCTCCGCGTCCAACCCGTGCTCGGAGTACATGCACCTCGACAACTCGAGCTGCAACCTGGCGTCGCTGAACCTGCTCAAGTTCCTGGGCGACGACGGCCTGTTCGACGCCGACCGCTTCCGCCGGGCCGTCGAATTCGTGATCACCGCGATGGACATCTCCATCTGCTTCGCCGACTTCCCGACGGAGCCGATCGGCGACACCACCCGCAAGTTCCGCCAGCTGGGCATCGGCTACGCCAACCTGGGCGCGCTGCTGATGGCCACCGGCCACGCCTACGACTCCGAGGGCGGCCGCGCCCTGGCGGCGTCGATCACCTCGCTCATGACCGGTGCCGCCTACAAGCGCTCGGCCGAGTTGGCCGGTGTCGTCGGCACCTACGAGGGCTACGCGCGCAACGCCGAGGGCCACCAGCGGGTCATGCGCAAGCACGCCGCGGCCAACGACGACGTGCGCACCCTCGCCGCGAGCACCCACGTCCACAAGCTGGCGACGATCACGTGGAAGGAGTGCCTGGCGATCGGCGAGCGCAACGGCTGGCGCAACGCGCAGGCCTCCGTGCTGGCCCCCACGGGCACGATCGGCCTGATGATGGACTGCGACACGACCGGCATCGAGCCGGACCTGGCGCTGGTCAAGTTCAAGAAGCTCGTCGGTGGCGGCTCGATGCAGATCGTCAACCAGACGGTGCCGCGCGCGCTCGCGAAGCTGGGCTACCAGGACGAGCAGGCCGAGGCGATCGTCGAGTTCGTCGCCGAGCACGGCCACGTCGTCGACGCCCCGGGCCTGCGCACCGAGCACTACGAGGTGTTCGACTGTGCCATGGGTGAGCGGGTCATCCCCGCCATGGGCCACGTCCGGATGATGGCCGCGGTGCAGCCGTTCCTGTCGGGCGCCATCTCGAAGACGGTGAACATGCCGGAGGCGGCCACCGTCGAGGACGTCGAGAAGATCTACCTCGAGGGCTGGAAGCTCGGCCTCAAGGCGCTGGCGATCTACCGCGACAACTGCAAGGTGGGCCAGCCGCTGTCGGCGGGCAAGGAGGCCCGCAAGGACGCGGTGGCCGAGACGGCGGAGCCGCACGAGCACCGCCCGGTCCGGCGCCGGCTGCCGAAGAAGCGCCCGAGCGAGACGGTGTCGTTCACCGTCGCGGGTGCCGAGGGCTACCTGACCGCGGGCTCCTACCCCGACGACGGCCTCGGCGAGATCTTCGTCAAGCTCGGCAAGCAGGGCTCCACGCTCGCCGGCGTGATGGACGCCTTCTCGATGTCGATCTCGGTGGGTCTGCAGTACGGCATCCCGCTGGAGTTCTACGTCTCGAAGTTCTCCAACCTGCGCTTCGAGCCGGCGGGCATGACCGACGACCCGGACATCCGGATCGCGACGAGCGTGCTCGACTATCTGTTCCGCCGCCTCGCGCTCGACCACCTGAGCCTCGAGAAGCGCGCCGAGCTGGGCATCTTCTCGGCGGAGGAGCGGTCGGCGCAGGTCGCGACCAGCTACGGTCCGGGCGATGTCGACCTGGAGTCGTTGCGCTCCAGCGTGTCGGTCGACGAGCCGGCCCCGGCCGCCTCGGCGCCGGCTGCGGTCGGGAGCTCGACGGAGCTGCTGGAGCTGCGGCTGGGCAAGGCGGCCGACGCGCCGCTGTGCCTGACCTGCGGCACGAAGATGCGTCCCGCCGGGTCCTGCTACCTGTGCGAGGGCTGCGGCTCGACCAGCGGCTGCAGCTGACCGTCGGAGCAGCCCCGAGGGGCCGGACCGCGACCGCGGTCCGGCCCCTCGGTCGTTGCCGCCGCCGAGCCGCGGTGTACCCGAGGACGGCTCTACACCGCGAACCCGAAGAACCACCCGTCGGCGACGTTCATCCCGCGGATCACCGTCGACGAGGTGACCGCGATGGACCGGCCCGACGTCGTCGGACTGACCCCGCGCACCACGCACCGCTCGCCCTGGCCGCTGTGCCCCCGACCGCGGCCCGGGGCTTTCCACTGCCTGTACGGCGGCGCCCGTAGGGTCGATGATCGTGACCGACCGGTTCCGTCTCGTCCCCGCCGCGTACGTCCTGCTGCTGCGCGACGGCCCGCAAGGCATCGAGGTGCTGCTGCAGCTGCGCGCCGGAACCGGGTTCATGGACGGGTACTGGGCCGCGGCGGCCGCGGGGCACGTCGAGGACGGCGAGTCGGTGCACCGCGCCGCGGTGCGGGAGGCGGCCGAGGAGCTGGGCGTCGTCGTCGACCCGGTCGATCTCGAACCCCTGACGGCGCTGCACCGTACGCAGGCGACGGGCCTGCCCGTCGACGAGCGCGTCGACTTCTTCTTCACCTGCCGACGCTGGTCGGGGGAGCCACGCGCCGCGGAGGACGACAAGTCCGCGGGGGTGGGCTGGTTCCCGCTCGCGGCGCTGCCCGACCCGGTGGTGCCGCACGAGCGGCAGGTCCTGGTGTGGCTGGCGGGTGATGCGCCGGTGCCCGCGGTGGCGGCGTTCGGGTTCGACGCCGACGGCCGGCGTCCTAGTCTGGACCGATGAGTCCGGTGAGCGGGTCATGAGCGACACGTCTACGCGGCCTGCGGTCGAGGTCTGCGGACCCGAGCCGCGCGTCGAGCCGGTGCGTGAGGTGCTGGCGGCCAAGACCGTCGCACTCGGCGGGTCGACGAAGGTCCGCCGCCTGTTGCCGACGCTGGGCCGGCGCATGGTCGGCGCCTGGTGCTTCGTCGACCACTACGGCCCCGATGATGTCGCGAAGGCGCCCGGCATGCAGGTGCCGCCGCACCCGCACATCGGGTTGCAGACGGTGAGCTGGCTGCTCGAGGGCACCGTGCACCACCGCGACAGCCTGGGCAGCGACGAGGTGATCGGGCCGGGGGAGCTCGCCCTGATGACGGCGGGCCGCGGCATCGCCCACGCCGAGCAGTCGCCCGATCCGCACGCGCCGTTGCTGCACGGCGCCCAGCTGTGGGTGGCGCTGCCCGACGAGGCACGCGAGACCCCGCCGCGGTTCGAGTTCCACGCCGGGCTGCCGACGGTCACGGGCACCGGCATGCGCGCGACCGTGCTGCTCGGGGAGTTCGCCGAGGCGCTGTCGCCGGGCCGGGTGCACACCCCGCTGGTCGGGGTGGACGTCGAGCTGGCGGCGGGTGCGGACGTCGTGATCCCGGTGGAGCCCGACTTCGAGCACGCGGTGCTGACGGTCTCCGGGGAGCCGGACATAGACGGTGTCCTCGACCCGGGAACGCTGTGCTACCTGGGATGCGGACGGTCGCAGCTGCGGCTGCGTGCCGCGTCCGCGAGCCGGTTCCTGCTGCTGGGCGGTGTGCCGTTCGACGAGCAGATCGTCATGTGGTGGAACTTCGTCGGCCGCAGCGGCGACGAGTTCGTCGGCCGCAGCGGCGACGAGGTGCGGTCGGCGCGGTCGGCGTGGCAGGCCCAGATCACCGGCACGGGGCCGGCCCGCTTCGGTGAGGTGACCGGCTACGACGGGGACCCGCTGTCGGCGCCCGCCATGCCGCCGGTGCCGCTGCGCCCGCGCGGTCGGACCCGCTGATCGACACGAACCGCCGAGTTCGACAGCAGGATGGTCCCGGGCCGGCCCGGAGCAGTCTCGCGTCGAACTCGGCGGGGTCGGATCGCCTGCCGGTCGCTGCTGCGGATCAGCCTGCCTCGAAACGGGCCGACTCGATGAGGTCGTCGACCGCGTTGCGCTGCACCCGGAACGAGCGTCCGAACCGGACGGCGGGTAGCTGGCCGCTGTGCACCAGCCGGTACACCGTCATCTTCGAGACCCGCATCCGTTCGGCCACCTCGGCGACGGTGAGGAACGGCGCCTGCACCACCTCCGGGCGCTCCGGCTTGCCTGCCACCATCGACGGACCCCCGCTCCTTCCGTGCCGTCACGAGCCGTGAGTCCCGGTCGCGACGGTCACCTGACCGATTTGCTGCGTGACGACACTAATCGACGAAGCGTCACCTCCGGGGTGGGAAAGCCGCCCCGACCGGGTGGTATGAGTGAGCGTGGACCGCGCGGTACGGTGACGCCGTGCGACCCTGTCACGACGGAGAGTGAGGAGCGGCACGTGGCGGACACGGGCACGACCCCATCGGCCTCGGACCGTCCGGAGGACAACCTGACGCCGGGCGAGTTCGTCGACTCCGACGCCCCCGAGGTGCGGGAGTTCGCCGAACGGGCCGTCGGCGGCGAGGACGACGAGGTGCGCCGGGCGGGGCTGCTGTTCGGCGCCGTACGCGACCGCATCTGGTACGACCCGTTCCGGATCAGCACCGACCCGCGCGACTACCGGGCGAGCGTGGTCGCGGTGGCGCCCCGCAACTGGTGCGTGCCCAAGGCGGTGCTGCTCACGGCCTCGGCGCGGGCCGTCGGCATCCCGGCGCGACTGGGGTTCGCCGACGTCCGCAACCACCTCAACACCCCGCGGCTGCGCGCGTTGATGAACGGCCACGACGTGTTCATCCATCACGGCTACAGCGAGCTGTACCTCGGCGGGCGGTGGCTGAAGGCGTCGCCGGCGTTCAACGCGGAGCTGTGTCACCGGTTCGGGGTGGAGCCGCTCGACTTCGACGGCGAGGGCCACACGCTGATGCACCAGTTCACCGGCGACGGCGCGCGGTACATGGAGTACGTCGTCGACCACGGCCCGTCGGCCGATCTGCCCCTGGACACCATCCTCACCCGGTTCCGCGCCACCTACGGCGAGGCACTCCTCGGTGGCGACTCTCACGCAGGCACCGACGAGTTCTCGGCCCCCACCTCCGCCTAGGGTGCTGGGGTGAGCCCGACGATCCTCGACGACGAGCCCGGCGGCGACTGGACCGCGCCCGGTACCTACCGCTGCGCCCCCGGCGTCTACCGCATCCCGCTGCCCCTGCCCAACGACGGGCTGCGCGCGGTCAACGTCTACGCGATCGAGGACGTCGACGGCTGGACGCTCGTCGACTCCGGCTGGGCACTCACCGTGGCCGAGGAGCTGCTGGCCGAGAGCCTGTCGGCGCTCGGCACGGGCCTGCAGGACGTGCGCCGGTTCCTGTGCACGCACTCGCACCGCGACCACTACACGATGGGTGTGGAGCTGCGGCGCCGCTTCGGGTCGCGGGTGTTGCTGGGCGCGGGGGAGAAGGTGGGTCTCGACGAGATCAACCGCCCCGACCGCGGGCAGGGCGGCTCGTCGCACATGGAGCGGCTGCGCCAGGCCGGCGCGGACGACCTCGCCGACCTCATCAGCGCGAACCCGCCGCCGCGGATGGACCTGCGCATGTGGGAGCCCCCGGACGAGTGGCTCGAGGACGGCGCGGTGCTCACCGTCGGCCCGGAGCAGCCCGGCCCGGACGGCACCGGCCCGCTCGGCCGCACGCTCACCGCGATCGCCACGCCCGGCCACACCCGCGGCCACATGGTCTTCGCCGACGGCGACCACGACCTCATGTTCACCGGCGACCACGTGCTGCCGACGATCACGCCGTCGATCGGGTTCGAGCCCATCGCGCCGCCGAGCCCGCTGTCGGACTTCATGACGTCGCTGCAGCTGCTGCGCGACCGGCCCGACGCGGCGATGCTGCCCGCCCACGGCAAGGTGGGACGGCGTGTCCACGAGCGGGTCGACGAGCTGCTCGCCCACCACGCCCAGCGCCTCGACGACACCCTCGCAGGGCTGGCGGAGGGCCGCACCACGGCCAACGAGGTCGCCGCGACCCTGGCCTGGACCCGGCGCGGCCGGACGCTCGCCGAGCTCGACCCGTTCAACCGGATGCTCGCGATCCTGGAGACCGCGGTGCACCTGGAGGTGCTCGTCGAGCGGGGTCTCGTGGCCTCCGACGCCGACCCGACGCCCGCGGGCCCCGGCGACGGGGACGTCTCCGTCGTCCACTACCGCGTCGTCTGAGCACAGGCCGGGAGCGACACGGGTGATCGACACGCCCGACGCGCCGTGAGGCTTTGCCCCGGACGGCCCCATCGGGCAGAGTGATCACCGACAGCCGACCACCGCCGGGTCCGCCCGGCCGAACCGGCCCCACCGGGGCCACTGATACACAAGCGCGATCTGTTCGCCGACGCG
The DNA here is from genome assembly GCA_001725415.1 of Pseudonocardia sp. SCN 73-27. Taxonomy (GTDB): domain Bacteria; phylum Actinomycetota; class Actinomycetes; order Mycobacteriales; family Pseudonocardiaceae; genus Pseudonocardia. Next base: position 68,185 of record MEGH01000031.1, on the reverse strand, counting down.
GTGCGCGAGGACGTAGGGGAAGACGATCCTCGTCGAACAGCGGAGGTCTGCAGTGAGCACACGCGGCGTGGTTTTCGTCCACTCGTCGCCGACTGCGGTCTGCCCGCATGTCGAGTGGGCGATGTCGGGGGTACTGGGGAGCAAAGTGTCTCTCCAGTGGACTCCGCAGTCGGCCGCGCCCGGAACACTCCGGGCGGAGGTGACCTGGTCCGGCGTCGCCGGGAACGGTGGTGCCCTCGCGGGGGCTCTGCGTGCCTGGCCGATGCTGCGGTTCGAGGTCACGGAGGAGCCCAGCCCGGGTGTCGACGGCGAGCGGTTCTGCTACGTGCCGGGCCTCGGGATGTGGCGGGGACGCACCAGCGCCAACGGCGACATCGTCGTGGGCGAGGACCAGCTGCGTGCCGTGATGGCCGGGGCATCGGCGAGCAAGGTCCACGCGGGTATCGACGCGCTGCTCGGCTCGGCCTGGGACGACGCGTTGGAGCCGTTCCGGCTCGCCGGTGACGGCGCGCCGGTCACCTGGCTGCACCAGGTCGGCTGACCGCCACGTCCGCGCCCTGCGACGCCCGACCCGGGGAGGGTCGGCGTGATCGTGTCGGGGTGGTCGGGGACACTGTGGCTGTGGGGGATGCACGACCGGTGGGGGAACCGGGTCCGATGAGGACGACGACGGCGTGAGGTCGGGGGTCCGCTACACGCCTGCGCTCGCGGTGGCCCTGGTGGCGCTGCTCGTGGCGGCGGGGGTCTCGGCCTGGGTGCTGGGCGGGCGGATGTTCGAGGGTGTCGCACCGTCGGGTGCGCCCGGGACACCGCCCATGTCGGGGGCGGGCCCGTCGCAGGTGGAGCTGTCGGCCGACGCCGAGAACCATCCGCTGTCCGAGGCCGTCCGCAGCCAGCTGCAACGCTATTTCGACGCGATCAACTCGCGCGACTACGACCTGTGGGCGGTGTCGGTCGTGCCCGAGCGGGTCGCGCAGCAGCCGCGGGAGCAGTGGATCGCGTCGATCGACACGGCGGCCGACGGCACGATCCGCGTCGACCGCATCGACGACGTCGGCGGCGGCCGCGTGCTGGCGATGGTCCGGTTCGTGTCGACGCAGTCGCTGGAGGACGCCCCGCCCGACCTGCGGGTGCCGCGCATCTGCTGGCGCGGGGCGTTCCCGATGGTGGGCGACCCGCCGCGGCTGGAGACGGGCTCCGCCGGCAGCCTGCTGTCCGAACCCTGCTGACGCACAGTCCCTGACCTGCCACGACCGGGCGGCGACGACAACGGGCCCGGCGCGCGCAGCGCGTACCGGGCCCGTCGTGTGTACGAGGCTCACACCTTGGTGAAGACCACCGAGGCGTTGTGCCCGCCGAAGCCGAACGAGTTGTTCATCGCGGCGTCGATGTCCATCTTCCGCGGCTCGCCGCGCACCACGTCGAGTGAGACACCCGGGTCGAGGTTCTCGAGGTTGAGCGTGGCCGGGACGATCCCGTCACGGATCGACAGCATCGTCACGAGGCTCTCGACCGCGCCTGCCGCGCCCACCAGGTGCCCCAGCGCCGACTTCGGCGCCGTCAGCACCGGCTGGTCGCCCAGGGCCTTGCGCACCGCGGCGGCTTCACCCACGTCGCCGGCGACCGTGGAGGTCGCGTGGCAGTTGACGTGCGTGATGTCCGACGGCTCCAGGCCCGCGGTCTTCACGGCCTTGAGCATGGCCCGCGACTGTCCCGCGCCCGAGGGGTCGGGCCCGGTGATGTGGTAGCCGTCGGAGGTCAGCCCGTAGCCGGCGAGCCGGCCGTGGATCGTCGCCCCGCGGGCCCTGGCGAACTCGGCCCGCTCCAGCACCAGGATGCCGGCGCCCTCGCCGAGGACGAACCCGTCGCGATCGGTGTCGAACGGGCGCGAGGCGCGTTCCGGGTCGTCGTTGCGCTGGCTGAGCGTGCGCGACTGGACGAACCCGGCGACGGTGATGCCGGTGATGCAGGCCTCGGCGCCACCGGCGATGACGACGTCGGCGTCACCGTCCTGCAGCAGCCGGTAGGCCCACGCGAGTGCCTCGGCGCCGGACGCGCACGCCGAGACCGGCGCGTGCGTACCCGCGCGTGCCCCCAGTTCGAGGCTGACGACGGCGGCCGGACCGTTGGGCATCAGCATCGGGACGGTCAGCGGGGACACCTTGCGGACCCCACCGCCCTCGAGCAGGTCGTCCTGGTCGAGCAGGGTCACGGCGCCGCCGATACCGGTGCCGACGCACACCGCCAGCCGCTCGGGCTCGACCTTCGGCTCGTCGCCGTCGAGGCCCGCGTGCGCCCACGCCTCGCGGGCGGCGACGACGGCGACCTGCTCACAGCGGTCCATGCGCCGCGCCTGCACCCGGGCGATGACGTCGGTCGGCTCGACGGCCAGCTGCGCGGAGATCTTCACCGGGAGGTCGAACCGCTCGGTGAACGCGCCCTGCGTCGTGCCGACGCCCGACTTCCCGGCCAGCAGCGCCTCCCAGGTCGACGCGGCGTCCCCGCCGAGCGGGGTGGTCGCGCCGTACCCGGTGACGACGACCTCGACGGGGGCCCCCGTCACTGGTTCTTCGCGATGTAGTCCACCGCGTCGCCCACCGTCTTGAGCTCGGCGAGCTGCTCGTCGGGGATCTTCACACCGAACTTGTCCTCGGCCTGGACGGCGATCTCGACCATCGACAGCGAGTCGATGTCGAGGTCGTCGACGAACGACTTCTCGGCAGCGACGTCACCGGCGTCGATACCGGCGACCTCCTCGACGATCTCGGCGAGGCCGGACAGGATCTCGGCGTTGTCAGCCACTGGGTGCTCCTTCTGGTGGGAAACTGTGGGAGGTCCGTCGGTCGTCGATCCTAGGGACAGACGACGACCTGTCCGGCATAGGACAGTCCGGCGCCGAACCCGACGAGCAGGGCGACGTCGCCGGACTTGATGCGCCCGGCGGTGCGCATGTGGTCGAGGGCGAGCGGGATCGACGCCGACGACGTGTTGCCGGAGTGGACGATGTCGTCGGCGACGACCATGTCCTCGCGGGCGCCCTTGGCGCGCAACCGCTTCGCGACGGCCTCGACGATCCGCAGGTTGGCCTGGTGCGGTACGAGGACGTCGATGTCGGCGGGGGTGAGGCCGGCCAGCTCGATGGCACGCAACGCGACCGGGGCGATCTTGGTCGTCGCCCAGCGGAAGACCGACTGGCCCTCCTGGGCGAGCGAGTTGTTGTGCGGGCGGATCTCGATCATGGCGTGCAGGTCGCCCGCGGAGCCCCACGCGACGGGGCCGACGCCCACCGACTCGGCGTCGGGGGCCGCGGACAGGACCGCCGCACCGGCGCCGTCGGCGAAGATGATGCAGGTCGAGCGGTCGTCCCAGTCGAGCCAGTCGGTCAGCTTCTCGGCGCCGATGACGAGCACGTTGCGCGCCGAGCCGGCGCGGATGAGGTCGGCGGCGGTGCCCATCGCGTAGCTGAAGCCCGCGCAGGCGGCGTTGAGGTCGAACGCGCCCGGCGCGACGATGCCGATCCGGTCGGCGGTCTGGGCGGCCGCGTTGGGGATCGGGTACGGCATCGTGCAGGTGGCGACGATGACGGTGTCGACGTCGGTGGGGGCGATCCCGGCGTCCTTGACCGCCAGCCGGCCCGCCTCGGCGGCCATGGCGACGAGGAGCTCGTCGTCGGCGGCGACACGACGCTCGACGATGCCGACGCGCTCACGGATCCACTGGTCGTTGGTCTCGACGCGCTCGGCCAGGTCGTCGTTGGTGACGATCTTCTCGGGCTGGTAGCTGCCCATGCCGATGATGCGGGCACCGGGGACGGCGGGCGCGAGGCTCAACTTGCCGGTCATGCCCGCGCCTCCGCGTGCTCGGCGACGAGGGCAGCGGCCGCGTCGAGGTCGTCGGGGGTCTTGAGGGCGAGCGTGGCGGTGCCCTTCAGCTCGCGCTTGACCAGTCCGACCAGTGCACCCGCGGGCGGAAGCTCGATCACCGCGGTCACCCCCTTCTCGCGCAACGTGGACATGCAGACGTCCCAGCGGACGGGCCGGGTCACCTGGGAGACGAGCCTGCGCAGCGCCTCGGCACCGTCGGTGACGACGGTGCCGTCGGCGTTGGACAGCAGCGGCCGGCTCGGGTCGGCCGGCTCGATGGAGGCGGCGTGCTCGCGCAGCGCGTCCTCGGCGGGGGCCATGAACCGGGTGTGGAACGCACCGGCGACGGGCAGCGCCTTGACGCGGGCGCGCTCCGGAGGGTTCGTGGCGAGCTCCTCGAGCGCGGTCAGCAGTCCGGCCGCGACGATCTGACCGGCGCCGTTGCGGTTCGCCGGGTCGAGGCCGAGCTCGGACAGTCGTGCGAGCACGTCGTCGGGGTTCCCGCCCAGCGTCGCGCTCATGCCGGTCGGTTCGAGCGCGCACGCGGCGGCCATCTCGCGGCCGCGGACGGCGGCGAGGGAGACGGCGGCGTCGGTGCCGAGGACGCCGGCGATCGCGGCGGCGGCGAGCTCACCGACGGAGTGCCCGGCGATCGGGCTCTCCTCGGGCAGCGTGACGTGGGCACCGAGCCGGGCCGCGGCCAGCAGCGCCGTCGCGACCACGAGCGGCTGGGTGACCGCGGTGTCCTTGATCTCGTCGGCGTCGGCGGTGGTGCCGAGCCGTCGGAGGTCGAGGCCGATGGCGTCGGACCAGGCGGCGACGGTCTCCTCGGCACCGGGGTCGTCGAGCCACGGGGTCAGCATGCCGGGGGTCTGGGAGCCCTGACCCGGCGCGAGCAGCGCGATCACGACGGACAGCGAACACCGCTGAGGTGTTCGCGCGGGATAGCGGCACGCACGAACTCCGCGGGCGCCTTTTGGAGGTTCTCCACAACGACGAAGACTATGTGACCGGCGACTCGCCACGTCGGGGGACCTTCGTTTGTAGGAGTCGCAACCCTGCGGCGGTGTTCGGGGCCGATCTTTCGCAGCTCAGGGCGGGTCGGTCTTGTCCTCGGTGCCCGCGAGCCGCCCGGCCAGCAGTGCCGCGCGCAGGACCAGGGCGTCCCGAGGGTCGGCGGGGGAGCGTCCCGTGAGGTCACTCACCCTGCGCAGCCGGTAGCGAACCGTGTTGGGGTGCACGAACAGCGTCCGTGCGCACGCCTCCAGCGACGCGCCGCCGTCGAGGTAGGCGGCGAGGGTGCGCCACAGCTCGCCGCCGGCGTCGGCCAGCGGGGTCACGACGGTCTCGACGAGCCGTCGGTGCGCCTCGGTGTCGCCGGAGAAGGCGCGTTCGGGCAGCAGGTCGTCGGCGGGGACGGGGCGCGGCGCCTCGGGCCACGCGGGGGCGGCGCGCAGCCCGGACAGCGCGTCGCGGGCGCTGGCGTGCGCCGAGGGCAGCGGCCCGACGACGACCGGGCCCGGTCCGAAGTCGAGCGAGAGGGCCGCGAGGACCTCGGTGAGGTCGTCGGGCTCGTGGTCGAGATCGGGTGCCGCCCCCGAGAGCAGGACGATGAGCCTGCTGCCCTGTGCCCCGACCAGCACCGACCGCCCGGCGCGCCCGGCGCGGCGGCGCAGCTCCCCGAGGCGTTCGGGCGCATGGTCCGACGGCGGTGTCCCGACGACGACCCGCACCGGTCCCGCCGGGTCCCAGCCGAGTGCCGACGCCCGCGACACCAGCTCGTCGCCGGTGTCCCCGCGCACGACCCCGTCGACGACGAGTGCCTCCAGCCGGGCGTCCCACGCGCCGCGGTCCTCGGCCGCCCCGGCGTAGGCGGTCGCGGCGGCGAACGCGACCTCGCGCCCGAAGCGCAGCACCGCCTCCGACAGCACCCGGAACTCGTCCTCGTCGGCGGCGAGCGGGGGCAGCCGCTCCTCGAGCACGTCGGTGGCGACACGGACGAGCTCGACGGTCTGCCGCAGCGTGAGCCGGCGGGCGAGGTCGCGGGGGGCGATGCGGAACGCCTCGGCGGTGAGCCGGACCGAGCCCGCGCCCGTGTGGCCGCCCTCGGCGACGGCGATGTCGGCGGTGTGCTCGGGAGGTTCCGGTTGTTCCGACGCGCGGGTCGGCCCGCCCCCGGTCGCGACGAGCCAGCCCACGAAGTTCGCGACGCCGGTCTGGGTGACGAGCTGGACGCCCGAGCGCAGCGCGGCGGGCAGCTTGCGGAACCACGGCTGGCGGCGCTCCATCGCGGCGAGGCAGGCCCCGGCGATGCCGCCGGCGGCGAGCTCGAGGCGGCGCAGCGTCACGGCGGAGACGGGAGCGCCGGCGGGCACGGACGCGGGCGTCACGGGGCGAAGCATGGCACGCCTGGCGTTTGTGATGCAGATCACTCGGGTGGTTCGTTCCCGGCTGTCCGGAACCGGTCGGCTTCGACGCATCTTGTCATCTGCTCAATGTTGTCGACGAGCCGATGTCGCTGGTCTCCTGGACCGGCCCGCGAGGACGATCCCGCGGGCGGACGAGAGGACGTCGATGACTCAGCTCTCCACCGACCGGGCCCGGGTCCGGTTGCAGCCCGCGGAGAAGCGCGCCGTCGTCGCCATGGCCGCCGCGCTGCTGGCACTCACCGTCGTCGGCTGGGGAGTCCTCGCGGTGTTCGTCGCGCCCCGCCACTACGACCTGGGCTCGACCGGCGCCTTCGGCCTCGGCCTCGGGCTGACGGCCTACCTGCTCGGCATGCGGCACGCATTCGACGCCGACCACATCGCCGCCATCGACAACACGACCCGCAAGCTGCTCGCCGAACGCGAGCCGGGCCGGTCGCGGCCGTTGTCCGTCGGGTTCTGGTTCGCCCTCGGGCACGCGTCCGTCGTGCTCGTCCTGGTCGCACTCATCTCGTTGGGCGTCCGGGCGATCGCCGGTGAGATCTCCGACGAGGGCTCGTCGCTCAAGCAGATCGGCGGGCTCGTCAGCACCGGGGTGTCAGGGCTGTTCCTCGTCCTGCTCGGGCTGATCAACCTGGTCGTCCTCGTGCAGATCCTGCGCGTGTTCCGGGACATGCGCCGCGGCCGCTACGACGAGGCCCAGCTGCAGGAACATCTCGACAAGCGCGGTCTGATGAACCGCATCCTCGGCAAGGCGACCCGCGCCGTCCGCGAGCCCCGGCACATGTACCCCGTCGGGCTGCTGTTCGGGCTGGGCTTCGACACCGCCAGCGAGGTCACCCTGCTGGTCATCGCCGGAGGCGCCGCGGCCGGGGCGCTGCCCTGGTACGCGGTGCTGGTGCTGCCGGTGCTGTTCGCGGCCGGGATGTGCCTGTTCGACACCCTCGACGGCGCCTTCATGTGCTTCGCCTACGACTGGGCGTTCCTGCGACCTGTCCGCAAGGTGTTCTACAACGTCACCATCACCGCGCTGTCGGTCGCGGTGGCCCTGGTCATCGGCATGATCGAACTGCTGTCGCTGTTCGCCGACAAGCTCGGCATCGAGTCGGGACCGCTCGCCTGGGTGGCGGGCCTCGACCTCGACAACGTCGGCTTCGTGGTCGTCGGCCTGTTCGTGCTGACGTGGGTCGTCGCACTCGCCGTCTGGAAGCTGGGACGGGTCGAGGAGCGGTGGTCGGCCGGGTTGGCGGCCCGGCCGGAGGAGGGCTGAGCGGGCGGGCACAATCGTTCTCGTCGATCCGGGCACCGCCGGCGGTGCAACAGCCGCGCAACGCACGCGTGCGACGGTCGCGGTCGGCGACCGTGCGACGACGAGAGGAGAGCCCGATGACCCGATCCGAAACGCACGACGTCCTCGTCCGGCGCGCCGACGACCGCCTGCACACCGAGATCGACTGGCTCGACTCCCGGCACAGCTTCTCGTTCGGCGCGCACTACGACCCTGACGACACCCACTTCGGGCTGCTCCTCGTGAGCAACGACGACCGGGTCACGGCGGGCAGCGGCTTCGAGACGCACCCGCACCGCGACACCGAGATCGTCACCTGGGTGCTCGAGGGGTCGCTGGTCCACCAGGACTCCACGGGGCACTCCGGCGTCATCCATCCCGGTCTGGCGCAACGGATGTCGGCCGGCAGCGGCATCCTGCACTCGGAGAAGAACGACGCCTTCCGCGCCGACCCCGCCCGGCCCATGACCGACGTCCACTTCGTCCAGATGTGGGTCGTGCCCGACTCGGCCGGCGTCACGCCCGGCTACGAACAGGTCGACATCGGACCGGAGCTCGACGCGGGCGGACTCGTCGTCGTCGCGTCCGGAATGCCAAGGCACGCAAGGGATCGCGCGATCTCCATTGCGCAGCGCGACGCCGCACTGCACGCGGCCCGGCTGCAGCCGCACGGCGCGACGCAGCTGCCCGTCGCGCCCTATGTGCACATGTTCGTGGCACGAGGCGACGTCGAGCTGGAGGGCGCCGGACGGCTCGCCGAGGGCGACGCCGCCCGGATCACGGCGTCCGAGGGCCGACGGGTGACCGCCGGCGCCGAGGGCGCCGAAGTACTGGTGTGGGAGATGCACGCGGCCCTGGGCTGAGCCCTCCGACCGGCCCGGCTACCGTTGCGGACCCGGACTCAGGCGAGATCCGGGTCCGCAGTGGAGATGAGACGGGTGGGTCGAGGAGGGTGTGCTCGGGGCCGGGTGATCGCCGCGATCAGGCGATCGGGGTGACCCCGGTGGCCTGCGGGCCCTTCTGGCCCTGCTCGATGTCGAACGAGACGCGCTGCCCCTCGTCGAGGCTCTTGTAGCCGTTGACCTGGATCGCCGAGTAGTGCACGAACACGTCCGCGCCACCACCGTCAGGAGCGAGGAAGCCGTAGCCCTTCTCGCTGTTGAACCACTTGACGGTGCCCTCTGCCATTCTTGCTCTCCTCGTACCTGTGCCGGGGCACTCGCCCCCGGCATCGCGCCGCCCGGTCACTGGGTTCTGCGCCCGGGTCGGGACCCCGTTCGCGATCACGCGAGGTCGGCGTCGGGCGGAGCGTACCGTGACTCAGCCCTCATGCCGAGAGCCAATGACCTGTGGATTCGTGCCGACAGACCCCGTCGGGGCCATCGTTCGGTCCCGATCCGACGACGCCCGGCCGAGCCGCCGACACGGCTGTCGCGCACCGTGTCCGACCGTGTGTCGACGGTGACCGGCGTCTCACACGGGTCCGCCCCGGCACCCTCGCGGGCACCGGGGCGGATCACCGTGCGGGACAGGCGTCAGGCGACGCCCGAGTCCGACGTCTGCGGGCCCGCCGCCTGCGGGTCGTCGATCGCGTACTTCGCCGCCGCCTCGGCCACGACACCACGGTCGACCTCACCGCGCGCGGACAGCGACCCCAACGCGGCCACCGTGATCGACTCCGCGTCGACCGCGAAGTGCCGCCGCGCCGCCGGCCGGGTGTCCGACAGGCCGAAGCCGTCGGTGCCCAGCGTCGTGAACGGCGCGGGCACCCACTGGCGCACCAGGTCCGGGACCGCGCGCATCCAGTCCGACACCGCCACGACCGGCGCGTCCGAGTCCCCCAGGGCCGTCTGCAGGTACGGGACCCTCGGCGCCTCCTCCGGGTGGATCAGGTTGTGGCGCTCCGCATCCACGCCGTTGCGGCGCAGCTCGCCCCACGACGTCACCGACCACACCTCGGCGCCCACGCCCCACTGCTCGGCCAGCATGTCGCGGGCCTTCAGCGCCCACGGCAGCGACACACCCGACGCCAGCAGCCGGACCTGCGGGCCCTCCGACCGCGGCGACGCCGCGTACCGGTAGAGGCCGCGCAGCAGACCGTCGACGTCGAGATCGGCCGGCTCGGCAGGCTGGACGTACGGCTCGTTGTAGACCGTCAGGTAGTACATGACGTTCTCCGGCGACTCGCCGAACATCCGGCGCAGCCCGTCCTTGACGATGTGCGCCACCTCGAAGGAGAACGCCGGATCGTACGCCACGACCGCAGGGTTCGTCGCCGCCAACAGCAGCGAGTGCCCGTCGTTGTGCTGCAGGCCCTCACCCGTCAACGTCGTCCGACCCGCCGTGGCGCCCACCAGGAAGCCGCGGGCCATCTGGTCGGCTGCCGCCCAGATCGAGTCGCCAGTGCGCTGGAAGCCGAACATCGAGTAGAAGACGTACACCGGGATCATCGGCTCGTCGTGCGTCGCGTACGACGTGCCCGCCGCGGTGAACGACCCCACCGAACCGGCCTCGTTGATGCCCTCGTGCAGGATCTGGCCCTGCTCGGACTCCTTGTACGCCAACATGAGCGACGCGTCGACCGACGTGTACTGCTGCCCGTGCGGATTGTAGATCTTCTGCGTCGGGAACATGGAGTCCATCCCGAACGTGCGCGCCTCGTCCGGGATGATCGGCACGAAGCGCGCGCCGATCTCCTTCGTCTTGATCAGCTCGCGCAGGATCCGGACGAACGCCATCGTCGTGGCGGCCTCCTGCTTGCCGGACCCCTTGCGCGCCACCTCGTAGACCTTGTCGCCCGGCAGGACCAGCGCCTTCGACGCCGTGCGCCGCGACGGCACCGGCCCGCCGAGGGCCTTGCGCCGGTCCTCCATGTAGCGGATCTCCGGTGCGTCCTTGCCCGGGTGGTAGTACGGCGGCAGGTACGGGTCGCGCTCGAGCTCGGCGTCGCTGATGGGGATGCGCTGCTCGTCGCGGAACTGCTTGAGGTCGTCCAGCGACAGCTTCTTCATCTGGTGCGTGGCGTTGCGGCCCGCGAAGTGCGCACCCAGGCCGTAGCCCTTGATCGTCTTCGCCAGGACGACCGTCGGCTGCCCGTTGTGCTCCATCGCCGCCGCGTAGGCCGCGTGCACCTTGCGGTAGTCGTGCCCACCGCGCTTGAGGCCCCAGATCTGGGCGTCGGACAGGTCGTGGACGAGGTCCTTCGTCCGCGGGTCCCGGCCGAAGAAGTGCTCACGGACGAAGGCGCCGTCGTTGGCCTTGTAGGTCTGGTAGTCGCCGTCGGGCGTCGTGTTCATCAGGTTGATGAGCGCGCCGTCGCGGTCCGCGTGCAGCAGCGAGTCCCACTCGCGGCCCCAGATCACCTTGATGACGTTCCAGCCCGCACCCCGGAAGAACGACTCCAGCTCCTGGATGATCTTCCCGTTGCCGCGCACCGGCCCGTCGAGACGCTGCAGGTTGCAGTTGACGACGAACGTCAGGTTGTCGAGGCCCTCCGTCGCGGCCACGTGGATGAGGCCCCGCGACTCCGGCTCGTCCATCTCGCCGTCGCCCAGGAACGCCCACACGTGCTGGTCGGAGGTGTCCTTGACGCCGCGGTCACGCAGGTAGCGGTTGAACCGTGCCTGCATGATCGCGTTCATCGGGCCGAGGCCCATCGACACCGTCGGGAACTCCCAGAAGTCCGGCATCAGCCGCGGGTGCGGGTACGACGGCAGACCGTGACCCGGACCACCGTGCGACAGCTCCTGACGGAACCCGTCCAGCCGGTCCTCGGTCAGCCTGCCCTCGAGATACGCGCGCGCGTAGATGCCGGGGGAGGCGTGGCCCTGGATGTAGATCTGGTCGCCGCCGCCCGGGTGCTGCTTGCCCCGGAAGAAGTGGTTGAAGCCGACCTCGTACAACGTCGCCGACGACGCGTAGCTCGAGATGTGCCCGCCGACCCCGATCCCCGGCCGCTGCGCCCGGTGCACCGTCATCGCCGCGTTCCAGCGGATCCAACGACGGTAGGCGCGCTCGGCCTCCTCGTCGCCCGGGAACCACGGCTCCCGGTCGGTGGGGATGGTGTTCACGTAGTCCGTGCTGGTCAGCGACGGGACACCGACGTGTCGCTCACGGGCACGCTGCAACATGCGCAGCATCAGGTAGCGGGCGCGCTGCTGGCCCGCCTCGTCGAGCACCGCGTCGAATGAGTCGAGCCACTCCGCGGTCTCCTCGGGATCGATGTCCGGGAGGTGCGCGGCGAGGCCGTCACGGATCACGTGTACACGCCCGGTTCTCTCGGAGCGGTTGTTCTGGCCGGTCAAGGGGTCTCCCTGGGGGGCGGTCATGCCGTTCGTCGTGCGACGCCGTCGCCGTTGCCGGCCCGCGTCTCTTCAAGTCCGTACAGCCCCTATCGTGCCCCCCTCGGTGCGATCGTGAAACGGCGGTTGCGCAGCGCAGGCCCCACGTGTTCGGATTCCGCATCCGAAACACGGGTCGACACGACCCACACACGACAACAAGGGGGCGCGCGCGTGGTCGCCGCGGAAGATGCCGGACGTACGTCCGACATCGCGGGCAAGCTCGGCATCGAGCCGGGCATGGTCGTCCAGGAACTGGGTTGGGACTCCGACGTCGACGAGGCGGTGCGCGACGCCGTCGAGGAACGCAGCGGCGACGAGCTGCTCGACGAGGAGGCCCAGGAGGTCATCGACGTCGTCCTCATGTGGTTCAGGGAGGGCGACGGCGACCTCGTCGACGCCCTCGTCGACGCCAGGGGTCCACTCGCCGACAACGGCGTGGTCTGGGTGCTCACACCCAAGACGGGCCGCCCGGGGCACCTGGAGCCGAGTGAGATCGCCGAGGCCGCCCCGACGGCCGGGCTCGCACAGACGTCCAACGTGAGCGTGAGCGAGGAATGGGCCGGTGCCCGGCTCGCCTCCCCGAAACAGGGCAAGCAACGACGCTGAACCGGCGCCGACCCCGCCCGTGACCCCGACGAACGGGGGGTCACGGGCGGAGTCGCACCCGCGGGTGGAATAGGCTCGTGGACAGTGCGGCGCCCCGAACCGGGGTGCGGTGTCGTCGACGTGCCGAGGAGATCCCTGATCATGGCGCTCACGGTGGGCTCGCAGGCTCCCGACTTCACGCTCAAGTCCGGCAACGGCGACGAGGTCACCCTCTCGTCGTTCCGCGGGGACAAGGCCGTCCTCGTCGTCTTCTACCCCTTCGCCTTCTCCGGCGTCTGCACCGGCGAGCTCTGCTCGGTACGCGACGACCTCTCGGCGTTCCAGAACGACGACGTCCAGGTCCTCGCCCTCTCCGTCGACCACCCCTTCGCCCTCGGGGCCTGGGCCAAGGAGCAGGGCTACACGTTCCCGCTGCTGGCCGACTTCTGGCCGCACGGCAAGGTGGCGCAGGACTACGGCGTCTTCAACGCCGACGCCGGCTTCGCCCTGCGTGGCACCTTCCTCGTCGACAAGGACGGGGTCGTACGTTTCGCCGAGGTCAACGGCCCCGGCGACGCCCGCGACCAGGACGGCTGGCGAAAGGCCATCGCGGCGCTCTGACGCCGCACACCGGCCCGAGGACCGGTCCCGGGCGCGTAGCTCAGCGGGAGAGCACTCGGCTTACACCCGAGCGGTCGCAGGTTCGAACCCTGCCGCGCCCACCACTTCTGACCTGCAAGAACGTGTTTGCGTCCGGCGCTGGTTCCGGCTCATGGAATCAAATATGGTGCGAGTCGCTGCCACCTTTCGATCATGGCAACGTCGACCAGCCGTCGGAAGCGGCCGCGGGGGAGCGCGAAGAGCTCCCCAGTGGCGCACTGCGCGTCTCGGTCTATGCAGGGATCGACGCGGTCAACGGCCGTCGCCACTACCTGCGGGAGATCGTCCCAGCCGGACCGCGGGCGGCTGCCGAAGCAGAGAAGGTCGCGCGTCGCCTCGCGGCCCAGGGTCGACGAGCGCCGCAATCCGCGCACCGCCGCGACGGTCGGTCACATCGGTGTCGACCTCTCCGGCGAGCAGGCAAGGTCGGAGGTGGCGCGGTGAGCGCGCCGACGCCGACGACGTCTGCGGTGATCGGGCTGCGGCGGTGGGCGCGCGGGCACAGCCCGCACGTCGCTGCCGCGGTCGGGCTGTTGATCGTGCACGGCACCTGGCCGGCCCGTGCGGAGTTCCGCGACGCATGCGTGGAGCGGGACCGGGACGGCACGTGCTGGATCGGCTGGACCCAAGCCGCGTTCAACGCCGGCGCATTCGCCAAGGCGTCGACGAGTGAGATCGCGGTGCTGGATCTGGCGATCGCGTTGGGGCAGGACCGGTTTCGGTTCTCCCGTATGGGCCCGGCCAACGCCCGAGCGATCCGACTCGGTTGCCTACGCACTCGGGGTGAAGCGATGAACCTCTGGACCCTTCCCTCTCCCAGCCGCCGCGGTGGCCGGCACCGTGGTCGTGGCCGAGCGCGGCGCGACGGTGCTCGCGATCTGCTGCGGCCTGATCGCGCTCCTGCCTCTGGCCGCCCTGGCTACGGCGGTCGGGCTGCCGGTTCTCCTGCTGGCCGTCGCGGCGGCAGGGGTGTGGGTGTGGCACCGCTGGACCCGGTCGTCGTCGACGGTGAACCGCTGGGGATCGCGCACCCGGCGTAAGTCCGAGGTGGCGTCGACCCTCGACGTCGTCCGCCACGCCGGCAGCGGGGCGATGCGCCGCCGCGCCGGCGCCGTCCGCCCGTCCCTCGCGGGGATGGACAGGCGCGAGCGGTGGCGGCTGCCGGTGCCGGAGGTTGCGGTCCTGTTGTGCCGCAGCGGGTTGTTGTGGGTGTGGTCCTCGGTCGAGGACGTCACCCTCATCCTCGGCGGCCCCCGCACCGGCGAGTCCGGGTGGCTGGCCGGGCAGATCCTCGACGCCCCCGGCGCCGCACTGGTCGCCTCGACCCGCGCCGATCTCTACGAGCTGACGAGGGTATCCCGGTTCGAGCGGGGCCCGGTGTGGGTGTTCAACGCCGTCGGCCTCGCCGGGCTCCCGTCGACGGTCATGTTCGACCCCTGTCCGGCTGCAGTGATCCGGTGACCGCGGGGGAGCGGGCCGCAGACATGCTCGCCGCCACCACCCGCGCCGGATCCTCAGGGGACCGGGAGTTCTGGGATGCCCAGGGCCGCCGCGTCCTCGCCGCGCTCCTGCACGCCGCCGCACTTGGCGAGAAGTCGATGCGGGATGTCCTGGGGTGGTTGTCGGATCCGGAGGCGGCGTCGCGGGAGGTGACGGTGCTGCTGCCCCGCAGCCCCGAGCCGGCGTTCGAGCTCGACCTGGGCCAGTTCCTCGGGACGAACGACCGCACCCGCTCGTCGATCACCTCGACGATCATGCCCGCCCTCGGCTGGCTCACCAGCCCGGCAGCGAGTTCAGCGGCCGGCCTCGGCGAAGAGCAGGCCTGATACCAACAGCACATCCAGATTGCATTCGTTCTTGAATCCGAGATTTTCCGCTGTTAGGGTCCTCGCATGCCGACCGGGATGGCCGCCCAGCTGCGGATCGACGATCCGGCCTTCTGCGAGAATCCGCACCCCGCGCTGGCCCGGATGCGGGCCGAGACGCCCGCCTACCTGCTGCCGGACCTGGACACGTTCGTCGTCGGCCGGCACGCCGACGTCACCGCGATCTCGAAGGCGCCCACGCTGTGGAGCTCGGCCTCCGGCGTCCTGGTCAACGACGTGGTGCACCGGCAGAACGTCGGCGACGAGTTCTTCCCGCCCGCGGTCGAGCGGCTCATGACCACCGATCCGCCGCGGCACCGGTTCCTGCGCCGGGTGATCGCGCCGTCGATGACCCCGCGGGCCACGGCCGCGCTCGAGCCGGCGATCCGCGCGTTCTGCCGCGAGCTGGTGGCCGGGCTGGAGCCCGACACCGAGATCGACTTCGTCGAGCGGCTCGCGGTGCCGCTGCCGCTCTGGGTGATCGCGAAGCTGTTCGGGCTGCCGGGTGACAACCTGGGCGACTTCCGCGCCTGGAGCGACCTGATGATGGCGATGGGCGGTGACCTCACCCGTGACGAGCTACGGGCCGCGACCGCCGCGATGCGTCCGATGAACGAGTACTTCCGCGAGAACCTGACCCGGCGTGGGCGCGAGCTCGACCGGTACGCCGACGCCGAGGACCTGCTCACCACCCTCGTCCGTGCCGAGCGCGAGCACGCGGAGCTGACCGCCGACAACGTCCTCGGGCTGAGCCTGACCACCCTCGTCGCGGGCAACGAGACGACGCGCAACCTGCTCGGTTGGGCGGCACACGCCCTGGCCCGGCACCCCGACCAGCTGGCGGCGCTGGCAGCGGACCCGTCGCTGGCCGGAAACGCGGTGGACGAGACGCTGCGCTGGGCGTCGCCGGTGCCCGGCTTCGTGCGGACGGCGACGGCCGACACCACGATCGGCGACGTCGCGGTCCGCGCCGGCCAGCACGCCTACCTGCTCTACCTGTCCGCCAACCGGGACGAGACCGTCTTCCCCGACCCGGACCGGTTCGACGTGCGCCGGTCGGGGAGCCGGGGGCACCTGGCGTTCGGGTTCGGCGAGCACGTCTGCCCCGGGGCGTCGATCACCCGGATGGAGAGCCGGATCCTGCTCGAGGAGCTGCTGGCGCGGTTCTGCTCCTGGGAGCCGGCCGGGGAGCCGACGCGGATCCGCTCCACGCTGCAGAACGGCTGGGCGCACGTCCCGGTCGTGCTGCGCGCGCGATGAGCGCGAACCCGCTGTACCGCTACTCGCCGATCACCGAGCGGCCGCCGGTCGCCCTGCCGGGCGGTGCGGCGCTGGCGTTCTGGCTGGGGATCAACGTCGAGCACTTCGAGTACGGGGTGCCGTCGACCAGCCTCGCCGCAGCGACCAGCGGGTTCGTCCCCGACCCGCTCAACCACGGCTGGCGCGACTACGGGACCAGGGTCGGGATCTGGCGGACGATCGAGCTGCTCGACGAGCTGGGCATGCCGGCCACCATGATCGTCAACGCCGCCGTCTGCGCGGAGTACCCGCAGATCGTGCGGGCCGGGGTGGAACGCGGCTGGGCCTTCGTCGCGCACGGCTGGACGAACTCCCACTTCCACACCGGTCTGGACGAGCCCGCCGAACGCGCCGAGCTGTGCCGCGTCACCGAGACGATCGCCGACGCGACCGGCCGTGCGCCGGTCGGCTGGCTCGGCCCGGGGATGACCGAGACCGGGCGGACGCCGGAGCTGCTGCGCGAGCTCGGCTACCTCTACGTGCTCGACTGGTGCGCGGACGACCAGCCGTTCGCGACCCGCGTGCCGGGCCTGCTGTCGGTTCCCTACGCCGCGGAGCTCAACGACTCCGTCGCGATCAAGGGCCAGGGCCACTCCGCCGAGGCCTTCGGGCAGATGATCCGCGACCAGTGCGAGGTGCTGCGCACCGAGGGCCGGACCCGCGCGCGGGTGATGGCGCTGGGCCTGCACCCGTTCGTGACCGGCGTCCCGTTCCGGCACCTGCACCTGGCGGCGGCGTTGCGGCACGTCGCCGTGGCCGCAGGCGTCTGGCGCACCACCAGCGACGCGATCGCCGAGTACTGGTCAGGGCAGCTTGCGTAGCGCCGCGACGACGTCGGCGGACGGCACGACGTCGGCGTACTTGGCCGCGAGGTCGAACAGCGCGATCGCGTGCGCCGCCTCGTGGCGGTCGTAGACGCAGTCGGCGGGGACGGTCACCCGCAGCCGGTGCGACGCGGCGTCGACGGCCGTCGCCCGGACGCAGCCGCTGGTGCTCTCGCCGCAGACGATCACACTGTCGACTCCGAGCATCTGCAGCAGCGCGGGCACCGAGGTCCCGAAGAACGCGCTCGGCGCGGCCTTGGCGACGACGAACTCGCCCTCGCGGGGGGCGAGCGCGTCGACGAACCGGAAGTCGTCGGGGTCGCGCCGCCACTGCGCGGGTGCGGCCCGCTGCCCCGCGTGCCGGCGCGTCCAGTCGAAGCCGGGCATGTTCGGGTCGCCGGTCGTGTGGACGACGGGCACGCCGAGCTCGCGCGCGACGCCCAGCAGGACGCGCTGCGCCTCCACCGCTGGCCAGGCCTCGGAGCCGACGTAGAGCGGGTTGTCGGCGAGCCCCTCGAGCAACGGCCTGCGGTCGTCGCCGAAGACCATCCGGTAGTTGTCGACGAGCAGCAGCGCCGGCCGCGCGCCCAAGCCGGTCAGGGTCGGGCCGGGGCTGCGGGCGAGGTGCGCGCGGTCGCGGTCGCTGAGGAACGGCTCCCACAGGGCGGTGACGCGGGGGTCCGGGGCGGACATCGTTGCTCCAATTGTCAGCTTCGGTTGCATGCTATTTTACATATGATCATTGGGAGGATCGATGACCGACCCCGTCGCGCTCGTCACCGGGGCTCAGCAGGGGATCGGGGCCGCGTGCGTGCTCGCGCTGGCCGGCGCTGGGCACGACGTCGCGGTCCACTGGCACGACGACGAGGCCGCGGCCGCCGCGGTGGCCGCGGGCGTCCGGGCCGCGGGCCGGCGGGCGTTCCCGCTGCGCGCCGACCTCGCCACGCCGGGCGCCGCGGCCGACCTGGTGGACCGCGCCGCGGCGGCGTCGGGCCGGCTGGACGTGCTGGTCAACAACGCCGGGATCTACCCCCGCGCCGAGCTTGCCGACCTGGAGCCGGACCAGCTGCGGCTCGTCCTCGCCGTCGACCTCGAGGCGCCGATCCAGGCCACCCGCGCGGCGGTCCCGCACCTGCGCGCGCAGGACGGCGGGGTCGTGGTGAACATCGCCTCCTCGGCCGTCCGCGGAGCGGCCGACGGCGTCGCGTACACCGCGGCGAAGGGCGGGCTCGTCGCGGCGAGCCGGTCGATGGCGCTCGGCCTGGCCCGCCACGGGATCCGGGTCAACTGCGTCTCGCCGGGGATCGTCGACACCGACCAGCCGCGGGTCGCGCTGAGCGAGCCGGAGATCGCCGCGATCGGTGCCCGGATCCCGTTGGGCCGCATCGGCCTGCCGGCCGACGTCGCCGGGGTCGTGGCGTTCCTCGCGTCCCCGGCCGGCGCGTACCTCACCGGGCAGAACCTGCACGTCAACGGTGGGAGCCACATGCCGGACTGAACCGGCCGTCCGACGAGGGATGTGATCGAGCATGCGAGCAGGTCTGTTCGTCCCGGTTCCGCACGCGGTCGTCGCGACCGACGCGATGCGGGCAGCCACCGAAGCGGCCGCGCGCCCGCTGGAGCGCGGGTGTCCGGACCCGAACTTCGCCCTGGCCCGCGACGCCACGGTGGTCGCGGACCGCCTCGGGTTCGACGTCGCGCTGTTCGCCGAGCGCCACCTCGGGCCCGACCTCTCGGCGTGGATCCTGGCCTCGGCCGTCGCGCCGTCGACGCGTGACATCCGGATCATGCCGGCCGCCAACCCGGACTTCTGGCACCCCGCGATCCTGGCCAAGTTCGCCGCGTCGCTGGACCGGATCGCGCCGGGCCGGACGGCGGTCAACCTGGTCACCGGCTGGTGGGAGGCCGAGCACACCGCGTTCTCGGCCGTCCGGCACGCCGACGACGAGGCGAAGTACGCGCGCGCCGAGGAGTTCGTCGCGACCGTACGGGCGCTGTGGAGCAGCGCGGAGGTCCGGCGCGGGGAGCCGTTCCCCCTCGACGGCGTCCGGCTGCCGATCGCGCCGGCCGGCGGATCGCCGCCGATCTACGCCGTGAGCCGCTCCGACCGTGGCGGGGACATGGTGGCGCGCTGTGCCGACCTGTGGTTCGCGACCCCGGACCGGCTGCCGTCCTTCGACGACGTGCTCGCCGGGCTGGCCGGGAAGGTCGCCGCGATGCGGGAGCGGGCCGCGCGCCACGGCCGCGCGCTCGAGTTCGGGGTCAACGCGTTCGTCGTCCCCGGTCCGGACGTGACCCGTGCCCGGACGCGGGCCGAGCGGGTATACGCCGACGCCGTCGCGGCCGACCCGCGGTTCGGGCCGATCCGGGCCAGCGGCCTGGAGGTCGGACTCGTCGGACCGCCGGACCTGGTCGCCGAACGGGTGGCGGCCCTCGAGGGCGTCGGGATCGACCTGGTGCTGTGCCGATTCTGGCCGGAGGCCGACGAGCTCGAGGCCGGCGCGGTGGGTCTCGCGCTGGCCGGTGCACTGCGGACACGGGTGCCCTGAGCTGCGCGTACGTGCGCCGACTGAGCGTCGCCACAATGCGTAGGCAATATTGCATACTGACCTTGCATGCTTTAGTCTCTGCCCATCGCGCGGGGGATCTCGCCCGCCTCCCGGATCGAACGATTCGCTTCCACCCGACGGCGTGAGGACATCGTGAATCGACTGACGACAGCCCGATCTCGCCTCGCGACGAGCCTGGTCGCGCTCGCCACGGCAGTGGCACTGGCCGGATGCGGTTCCGGCGGCAAGGACGCCGGCGGCGAGGTGAAGACGGTGCGCATCGCGCTCACCGGCACGACCAACTCGTCGAACATGCCGCTGTTCACCGCACTGGGGAAGGGATACCTCGAGGAGGCCGAACGCCGCCTCGGTGTCGACGTCCAGCTGGTCCCGATGAGCACCGGCAACGACCTGATGACCGCACTCGTCGCGGGCGAGGTCGAGATGTGCGTCTGCAACTCGTTCCAGGTGATGAAGCTGTCCGCCGAGCAGCACGACCTGCTCAGCGTCTTCGAGATGTACGACGGCGCGGGCTTCGTCTTCGTCGGCGGCAAGGCGAAGGTTCCCGTAGCGCGCACCTTCCCCGACCTGCACGGTACGGTCTTCGGCTACACGCGCGAGGGCAGCTCCGGGCAGGCCTACGGCAACGGGATGCTCGAGAAGCACGGGCTCAAGCCGGGCACCGACGTCAAGGGCGTCGCGCTGGGCTCGCAGGACGCGTTCCTCGCCGCGCTGCAGTCCGGACGCGCCGACTGGATCGCGATGGACTCCTTCTCCGCCTCGCTCGCGGTCAGCGAGAACCTCGGCGCCGAGTTCCACAACTCCAACGACGTCGCCGACTACGGCCCGGTCGCCGGCAGGCTGCTGGGCAACGGGCTGGTCACCACGTCCGGCTTCGCCGACGCCAACCCGCAGGTCACGCAGACGATCGTCACCGCGCTGGTGCACGGCCTGACCGACGTCAAGCAAGACGCGGGCGACCCGGCCGCCGCCCTCGCGCAGGTCACGCCCGAGTTCAGGGACGCCCGGGCGAAGAACCCCGCCGCGTGGCCCGTGGAGTGGGAGCTGGTCAGCAAGTCCTACGTGTCCAACGACGGGATGTACTCCGCCCAGGAGCTGCAGGACACCCGCACCTTCGCGCTGGCGTCCAAGGCCATCGATCCCGGCGACGCCGACGTCGACCTGGCCACGTACTTCGTCAACACCTACGCCGAGCAGGCCTACCGCGACCTGGGGCTCACGCCGGTCGGCGCGGGTCGGTCGTGACCGCGGGAGGAGCGAGGTGCCGAACGTGAACGAGGAGCAGCCGCGACCGGCGCCGGGAGGGGTCGGGACCGTGGCGCCGCCGTCGCCCTACATCACGCTCGACGAGGTCCGGCGCGTCTACCCGACGGCCGACGGCGGCGGGTTCACCGCGCTGGACGGGATCTCGCTCACCGTCGCCGGCGGCGAGTTCTGCTCGGTCGTCGGCCCGTCGGGTTGCGGGAAGTCGAGCCTGCTCGGGCTGATCTCCGGCCTGGCCCGGCAGGACTCCGGGCGTGTCGAGGTGCTCGGCAGCGAGGTCCGCTCGGTGCGCCGCGACGTCGGCTTCATCTTCCAGAAGGACGCGTTGCTGCCCTGGCGCACCGCCGTGCAGAACGTGGCGTTGCCGCTGCGTTTCCGCGGGGCGACGAAGGCGGACGCGACCGAGCAGGCCCAGGAGTGGCTGCGCCGCGTGGGTCTCGGTGGCTTCGCCGACCGCTACCCGCACCAGCTCTCCGGCGGCATGCGCAAGCGGGTCTCGGTCGCGGCGACGCTAGCCTATCGGCCGCCGATCATCCTCATGGACGAGCCCTTCAGCGCCCTCGACGTCCAGACCAGGACGCTCATGGAGGACGACCTGCTCCGGCTCTGGGATGCCGAACGGCCCACGGTCCTGTTCATCACCCACGACCTCGAGGAGGCGATCGGCCTGTCGGACCGGGTCGTCGTGATGAGCCGCTCGCCCGGGCGCGTCATCGGCGACCACGTCATCGACCTGCCGCGCCCGCGCAACCTGATGGAGCTGCGCTTCGACGACCGGTTCGTCGCCCTCCACCACGCGCTGTGGGAGCAGCTGCGGACCCAGGTCGGGCCGGCCGATGAGCACTGAGGTCCTCGCCCGGCCGGCCGCACCGGCCCGCGCCCGCCGCGGCTCCCGTACGACCACGACGGTCTGGGCGGCCCGGATCGGCCTGGTCGTCGTCGTGCTCGCCGGCTGGCAGCTGATGGCCGGCCTCGACCGCAGCTGGGAGCTCGTCGTGTCCTCGCCCGGGCAGGTGGCGCAGGAGGCCGCCGCCCTCGCGGTGAGCCCCGGCTGGTGGGCCGACGTCGGGGTGACCCTGCGGGAGGCCGCGGGCGGCTACCTGCTCGGGATGGCCTGCGCCGTCCTGCTCGTCGCCGTCTTCGTGCCGTTCCGGTCGCTGGCGACGTTCTCCTCGCCGTTCCTCGCCGCGCTCAACGCCATCCCGCACGTCGCGCTCGCGCCGCTGTTCATCGTCTGGCTCGGCTTCGGCTACGCCTCCAAGCTCGTCTACGTCGCGACCAGCACCTTCTTCATCGGCTTCTACGGCATCTACGTCGGCGTCCGCCAGATCGACCGGTCCCTGCTCGACAACGCCCGCGTGCAGGGGGCCTCGACGGCGGAGCTGGTCCGGCATGTGTTCGTGCCGGCCGTCGCGACGTGGGTGCTCGGCAGCCTGCGGGCGGCCGCGGCGTGGGCGCTGCTGGCGGCCGTCGTCGCGGAGTTCCTGGGGTCGCGCGCGGGCATCGGGTTCCGGGTCGCCACGGCCACGCAGACACTGCAGACGGCCACCGTGATCGCGATCATCCTGTTCGTCGCGGCGCTGGCCTTCGTGCTCGACCGGTCGCTGGTGCGGCTGGAGCGCCGGATGAGCAACTGGCGGATCTTCTGATGCGCCGCGCGGGTCTCGTCGCGGCCCAGCTCGGCTTCGTCGCCGCGCTGCTGGTGGTGTGGCAGGTGCTCGCCGCGAGTGGGCGGCTCCCGGCGAAGCTCGCCGGATCGCCGCTGGGCGTCGTCGAGGCGCTCGGGACGTGGTGGTCGTCGGGCGGCCTGCTCGACGACGTCCGCTCCAGCCTGGCGATCCTGCTGGTCGGCTACGTGCTCGGGCTGGCCGCCGGGGTGCTGCTCGGGGCGCTGATCGGGGCGTCGCCGACGCTGGGCCGGATCGCCGACCCGTTCATCACGTTCGTCAACGCGATGCCACGCATCCTCGTCTACCCGTTCCTCACGATCGTGCTGGGCTTCGGCTTCGCGCCGAAGGTCGTGCTGGTGGTCTTCACCATCGTGTTCCTGGTGGCGATCGTGATGGCGGGTGCCTTCGTCGACATCCCCGACGAGATGCGCGCGGGCCTCGCCCTCTACGGGGCCGGCCGCCGCGACCTGCTGCGCGAGCTGTACTTGCCGGCCCTGTCGCTCAAGCTGCTGAGCACGATGCGGCTCGCGCTGGGCTACGCCTTCCCGGCAGTGCTCATCGCGGAGTACGTCGGGGCGACGGAGGGGATCGGGTACCAGGTCGTGGTGAGCCAGGGACGGTTCGACGTCGACGGCATCCTGGCCGGCGTCGTCGTCATGGTGGTGATCGCGCTGCTGCTCACCGGCGTGCTCACCCTCGTCGAGCGGCGCGCCTCGCGCTGGCAGGGGGAGGCCCGATGACCGGGGGAGCGGCTCCGCTGCGGCTGACGGCGGCCCTGTCGCGCAACACCTACACCGAGCCGGTGCTGCACGGAGCGGCGCGCGCCGACGGCCTCGTGCTGGACGCCCGGGCGATGCACCCGTCGGAGATGTTCTGGCGGCAGTTGAAGAACCGCGAGTTCGACGTCTCGGAGATGTCGCTCGCCTCGATGTTCATCCTGCACGCCGCGGGGAACCGCGACTGGCTTCCGCTGCCGGTCTTCACCTCGCGCCGGTTCTTCCACGCCCATGTGCTCGTGCGCGCGGACGTCGCGGCGAGCCGCCCGGCCGACCTGGCCGGACTGCGGGTCGGCGTGCCCGAGTACCAGCAGACGGCGGCCGTCTGGGCCCGCGGCGTGTTGCGCGACGATCACGGCCTCGATCCGCGGGACGTGCGCTGGGTGATGGAGCGCCCGGCCGAGCGCAGCCACGCAGGCGTCTCCGGTTTCACGGTGCCCGCCGAGATCGACCTCACGGTCTGCCTGCCCGGGGTCGCGCTCGCCGAGCTGCTCGCCGCCGGGGACCTCGACGCGCTGCTGCTGAACCTGCCGGCGCGCAACCTCGTCGACGTCGGGAACAAGGGCGTCGACGTCGAGGCGATCACCCGGCCGCTGTTCCCCGACCGCAGGGCCGAGACCGCCCGCTACTGGCGGGCGCACGGGGTCTGGCCGGCCAACCACTGCATCGTCGTGCGGCGCCAGCTCGCCGAGGAGCACCCGTGGCTGCCGGGCGCGGTCCGGGCCCTGTTCGACGACGCGAAGCGCCGCGTGCTGCGCGGGCGCGGGGAGCACCTCGAGTCGTTGCGCGACATGGGTGTCCTCGACGGCGCCCAGGCAGCCGAGCTGGGCCGCGACCGGATGCCCTACGGGCTCGACGACCCTGCGATGCTCGACACCCTCGCCCGCTACGTCGCCGAGCAGGGGCTGACACCGGGCCTCGTCGACCCGGCCGACCTGTTCCCCGGGCAACAGGTGGCCGTCACGTGAGCGAGCCGAACGGAGCGACGATGCCAGACCAGGAACCCGGACCGCTCGCGGGCCTGCGGGTCCTCGACCTCGCCGACGAGACCGGGGCACACGCCGGCCGGGTGCTCGCCGAGCTGGGGGCCGACGTCGTGAAGGTCGAGCCGCCGGGCGGGGAGCCTGCGCGGCTGCGCCCGCCGTGGTACACCGGCACGGACGGCGTCCGGCGCAGCATCGCGTGGGCGGCGCAGAACATCGGCAAGCGCAGCATCTGCCTGCCGCTGGACCGGCCCGACGGGCGGGAGCGGCTGCTGGCGCTCGTCGCGGAGGCCGACATCCTCGTCGAGACCGACGGGCTGGGCCGGATGGCCGCCCGCGGCCTCGGCCACGACGTGCTGCGCGCCGCGAACCCCCGGCTGGTGCACACGTCGATCACCCCGTACGGCTCGGACGGCCCCTACTGCGACTACACCGCCGCCGACATCACTCTGCAGGCGATGGGCGCGCACGCCTACGTCACGGGCGACCCGGACCGGCCGCCGCTGTCCATCGCGGCGCAGGTCGCCTACGCGCACGGCGGGGCCGAGGGTGCCGCGGCGTCGCTGGTCGCCCACTACGAGTCGCTGGCCTCCGGGTCGGGCCAGCACGTCGACGTCTCGATCGAGCAGTGCGTGGTCTGGACGCTGCTCAACTCGACGATGACCTGGCAGCTCGCCGGGCGCGACGACCAGCGCGGGGGCGCCTACCGCAAGGAGCGCGGACTCGACCTGGTCACCCGGTTCGTCTGGGAGTGCGCCGACGGGTACGTGCACTTCGTCCCCGTCGGCGGCGGGGGCGGGCACGCCCGGGCCCGGTCGTACGACGCCATGGTGCGGTGGATGGTCGAGTCGCACTTCGACGACCCGATCCTCACCCGTTACGACTGGAACGGCGAGGACGCCAACCGGTTGCGCCAGGAGGACTACGACGTGCTGGCCGCGCACATCGACGAGTTCCTGCGCAGCAAGACCATCCTGGAGCTCTACGACTTCGCGGTCCGCAACCGCGTCCTGCTCGCGCCGGCGATGAGCGTGCAGGAGATCCTGATCGATGAGCACCTTCGGGTCCGGGACGTGTGGCGCGAGCTGCGGTTGCCCGGCGTCGCCGACCCGGTGCGCCATCCGGCGCCGTTCGCCCGCTTCACCGTGACGCCGCTGGCCCCGGCCGGATGGGTGGCCGAGCCCGGGGAGCACGACGGTGCGGTGTGGGAGAGGAGCAGCCCGTGACGGCAACCCATGACGAGGTCGAGACCGAGACCGGGGCCGCGACCGCGGTCCGACCCGAGGCCTGGCATCCCGGCGGGCGCCGGCCGGTGTTCGCGGGGCTCAAGGTCGCGGACTTCTCCTGGGCCGCGGCGGCGCCGATCGTCACCCGCTTCCTGTCCGACTACGGCGCGACCGTCGTGCGGGTGGAGTCGCGGGCGCACATGGACAGCGTTCGGTTCGGCGGGCCGTTCCTCGACGGCGTCCCCGACGTCAACACCTCGGGCTTCTTCGCCGAGTTCAACGCCGGCAAGCTCGGCATCACCCTCGACATGGGCAACGAGACGGCCCGTGACGTCGCGCGGCGGCTGATCGGCTGGGCCGACGTCGTCACGGAGAGCTTCTCGCCCGGTGTGATGGACCGCTGGGGTCTGGGCTGGGAGGACGTGCACGCGCTCAACCCGTCGGCCGTCATGGTCAGCTCCAGTATGCGCGGCGCGCACGGCCCGCAGTCGGACTACCGCGGCTACGGCGGCCAGGGCGCGGCGCTGGCCGGGATGCACCTGCTGACGGGCTGGCCCGACCGCAACCCCGCCGGCCCCAAGGGCGCCTACACCGACAGCATCGCCCCGCGCTACGGCCTCGCCGCGCTCACCGCGGCGCTGATCCGCCGCCGCCGCGACGGGGTGGGGCAGTACATCGAGATGTCGCAGGTGGAGTGCGCGCTGCAGTTCGTCACGACCGAGCTGCTCGACCACCAGCTGACGGGCGCGGTGGCGGGGCCGATGGGCAACGCGTCGGCGCACCACGCGCCGCACGGCATGTACCCCTGCCTGGGCGATGACCGCTGGATCGCGCTGGCCGTCGAGTCCGACGAGGAGTGGCGGCGGCTACGCGTGGCGATGGGGGAGCCAGGCTGGGCGGCCGACCCGGACCTCGCCACGGCGACCGGGCGGCTGCGCCGCCGCGACGAGGTCGACCGGGAGCTGTCCGGGTGGACGGCGACGTGGGAGCCCTACCCGTTGCTCACCCACCTGCAGCGGGCCGGGGTGCGCTCGGGGGTGGCGCAGAAGCCGTCCGACCTGTTCGACGACCCCCAACTCGCGCACCGCGGGCACTTCGTCGACCTCGACGGGGGCGCGCTCGGCCGGGTCGGCTACAACGCCTCGTCGTTCCGGCTGTCGGCCACTCCGGGCCTGCCGTGGCGCGGGACCCCGGACCTCGGCGAGCACACCACGACGGTGCTCACCGAGCTGCTCGGCTACTCGGCCGCGGAGGTCGAGGAGCTCGCCAGGGCCGGCGCCCTGCACTGACGGGCGCCGGCGCGCGCCGGCTCAGCGCTCGCCGGCCCCGCCACGTACCGGCAGACCCGTCTTGGCGCGGTGGTGGTTGAGAACGTCGAGCAGCCGGTCCTGGTCCTTCTCGCGCAGGGCCTCGATCAGCGCGGCGTGCTCGGCCACCGTCTGCTCGCGCTCCTCGGGACGGGAGAGGTCGAAGATGATGTACGGCGCGGCGAGCTGCCACAGCCGCTCGACCTCGCGGTAGACCAGGGTCTGCGACGACAACGCGAAGATCCGGAAGTGGAACGCGCGGTTGAGGTCGATGAGCGCGACCCAGTCTGCCTCCGAGGCGATCTTGTCCATCTCGGCATTGAGCGCGTTGAGCTCGTCGAGCGCGGCCTCGTCGGGCCACTCGATGTGCGTGATGAGCTCGGTCTCGAGGAGCTCGAGCAGCCGGGCTATCTGCAGCAGCTCGCTGCGGGTCCGCTTGGCGACGAAGAACCCGCGGTGCCGCTCGTGGCTGAGCAGGCCCAGGTTCGACAGCGCGTGCAGCGCCTCCCGGATGGGCACCCGGCTGACGTCGAGACGTTCGGCCAGGTCCTCCTGGCGCAGTTGCTCGCCGGGGTTGATCTCGCGGGCGGTGATCAGGCTGACCAGCTTGGCCGCGACCCGGTCGACCGACGAGCCGTTCTGCACGTCGGATGTGGAGTCCGTGTTCGCCATGTGGGTATCGCTCTTCCCCGTGAGTGCACCGGCGCTGCAACCATAGCGAGGAGCCCCGTATGGAATGGAATCTTGCCTACAGTATTGCAGATTCCCCGGATGGGGTCGATCGTCCCACGCCGGCTCGCAGTTGCGCGCCGAGATTACATGCAATATCGTACGCAACGTCGTCGGACTGTCGGTTCCCGAACGGCGCGTGACGCGCGGCGACGCACCCGCCACGGTTGATCAGGAGGATGACGCATGCTGAGCGCCGAGGACAACGAACTGCTCACCCGGGTCGGACCCGGTACGCCGCTCGGCTCGTTCATGCGGCAGTACTGGATCCCGGCCGTCGGATCCGGCGACCTGGAGCTCGACGGGGTGCCCTACCGCATCCGGTTGCTCGGTGAGGACCTGCTCGCGTTCCGCGACACCGACGGCCGGGTCGGGGTCGTCGAGCCGTTCTGCGCGCACCGCCGCGCGCCGCTGTACTTCGGGCGCAACGAGGAGTGTGGCCTGCGCTGCGTGTACCACGGCTGGAAGTTCGACGTCACCGGACAGTGCGTCGACATGCCCAACGAGCCAGCCGACAGCACGTTCAAGAGCAAGGTGTCGATCGGCTCCTACCCCGCCCGCGAGCGCGGCGGCGTGGTCTGGGTCTACATGGGCGGCGCCACCCCGCCCGAGCTGCCCGACTTCGAGTGGGCCTCCGTCGACGCGGCGCAGTGCCACGTCTCGTTCCGGGTGCAGGAGTGCAACTGGCTGCAGGCGCTGGAGGGCGAGATCGACTCCAGCCACGGCCCGTTCCTGCACAGCCGCATCGACGGCCGCTCCTCGACGGTGATGTCGTTGGCGTACAGCATGACCGACCGCCGGCCGCGGTTCGAGGTGCTCGACACCGACTACGGGGTGGCCATCGCCGCACGGCGCAACGTCGACGGCGACGACACGAGCTACTACTGGCGCGTCCAGCAGTACCTCTTCCCCTTCTACACGATGGTCCCGCCGGGCAGCCGGTACCCGACGATCGGCGGGCACGCGTGGGTCCCGATCGACGACAACGAGACGCTGGCCGTCTGCTTCAGCTACCACCCGGCCACCCCGCTCGCCGAGAAGGTGCTGACCATCTTCCGCGACGGCACCCGCGACGGCCGCGAGAGCGGACACCTGACCAGCGCCGGCGCCTCCCCGGAGCGCGACCCGCGGCTGCCCTACAACGCCCACCGCTCGCGCTACTCCGTGACCAACGACTTCGGCATCGACTGGGAGGACCAGCGCACGACGCACTTCTCCGGGCTGCCCGGGCCCTGGCCGCAGGACGCGGCGTGTCAGGTCGGGATGGGCCCGATCGTCGACCGGACCCAGGAGCGGCTGGGCTCCACCGACGCCGGGATCGTGCGGGTCCGCCGTTCGCTCAAGCGGGCGCTCACCAAGATGACCAAGGAGGGTCTGGCCCCCGCCAGTGCCGTGGACCCGTCGCTGTTCCGGGTCCGGTCGGTCGGCATGACGCTGCCGCGTGAGGTCGGTTGGGTCGAGGGCACCGCACCGCACCGCAAGGCCGACGGCCAGGACTTCGCGTACACGGTTCCGTCGTGACGACCGAGCACCGCACCCCGGACCCGGCCCCGGTCGAGGTCGAGGACGTCGACGTCCCGACGCTGGTCGTCGCCGTCGAGTCGCGTCCCGACGGCGACGGCGAGTGGGTGCGCCGGGCCAGCGCGCCGGCGGTCCCGGAGCTGGTGTTCGAGGCGCCGACCCTCACCGAGGCGCTCGCCCGGCTCGACGACGCGATCGACGAGCGCTTCGGCGCGGCGGACGGCTCCTGGCAGTGGCTGCACTTCCACCGGCTCCCGCCGCACGCCCTGGACCGTCCGGCATGGCGGCGCCGCTACGAGGGCACCGGATGACCACGGAACCGCTGCTGGCCGGCGTGCGGGTCCTGGAGCTGGGTGCGCTCACCAACGGCGCCTACCTCGGGATGCTGCTCGCCGACCTGGGCGCGGACGTCATCAAGGTGGAGAGCCCGGGGCGCGGCGACTACCTGCGCGACATCCTCGGCCAGATCGCCCCGCACCGCAGTCCCTCCCACGAGCAGATGAACCGGAACAAGCGCAGCGTGGCCCTGGACCTACGGTCCCCGGACGGGCTGGCCGACTTCTGGCGGCTGCACGCGACGGCCGACGTGGTCGTCGACGGCTACGCGGGCGACACGTGCGCGCGGCTCGGCGTCGGCTGGGAGGCCCAGCGTGAGCGGAAGCCGTCGATCGTGTACTGCCAGGTGACCGGCCTGGGCACCACGCCGCCGTACGGCATGCTGCCCACCCACGGCCGGATGATGAACGCCCTCGCCGGGGCTAAGCCGCACGCCATGGGTGCGGACGGCCTGGTCCGCGCGGTGCCCGACCCGGGGCCGATGGACGGCACGACGATGGCCGGGCAGGGCCCGTTCCTCGCCGGACACTTCGGCGCCCAGTACATCCTGGCGGCGCTGCTGCGCCGGGACCGCACCGGGCGCGGCTGTCGCATCGACGTCTCGGGCGCCGACGCCGTCGTCGCCACGGCAGCCCAGGCGGTGGCGACCGAGCTCAACGACCACCTGATCCGGGATCGCTCGACGCTGCCCAACAAGCGCGACGACGAGTCGGGCAGCGCCACCTACCAGTACTACGAGACCTCCGACGGGCGGATCGTGCTGCTCGGCGCCCTGGAGCCGAAGTTCTGGCAGACGTTCTGCCGGGTGGCCGGGCGTCCCGACCTGGCCGACGCGGTGAGCGGCGAGGCCGACTTCGCGTCCGGCCGGCTCGACCTACGCCACGAGGTGCAGGCCGTCTTCCACACCCGGACCCTGGCCGACTGGATGGCACTCGCCCGCGAGCACCTGCTGCCGATCGTGCCGGCGCACCGGACGGTGCCCGAGGCCGCGGCCGATCCGCAGCTCGCCGCGCGCGAGCTGTTCGTCCGCGGCGACCTCGGCCGCGGCGACGGCGAGTTCGTCTACGTCGGACGTCCCGCCGTCATCGACGACGCCCCGTTCACGCTGCGCCGGCCCGCGCCCGCGCTGGGCGAGCACACTGACGAGGTCCTCGGCTCCCTGGTCGTCCCGGCCGGTGGCGGGCGGGGAACGGACGAGGAGCGGACACTATGATCACCGCGCAGGACCTGGCGGGCCGGCTGCTCGCCGTCGGCACGCCGACCCTGTCCGACGCGCTCGACCAGGCGGGGCTGCCCGCCGGCGCGGTGACGGCACTGCGCCGGCTGGCCGGCGGCGACCGGCCCGTCGCCGGACGGGCGGTGACCGTCGAGCTCGGGCGGCTCGCGGCCGCCCCGACGTCGCCGGGCTCGCACCTGGGCACCGCGGCCGTCGTGCACGCCGAACCGGGCGACGTCGTCGTGGTCGCCCACGGCGGCCGCATGGACTGCGCGGGCTGGGGCGGCATCCTGTCCACCGCGGCCCATCACCGCGGGCTGGCCGGTGTCGTTGTCGACGGCGCGGCCCGCGATGTCGACGAGGCCGCCGCGCTCGGGCTGCCGCTCTACGCCCGCACTGGTACGCCGGTGACCGCCCGCGGCCGCGCCGTCGAGGTCGGCTGGGGCGGGCCGGTGACCGTCGACGGCGTCGCCGTCGCACCTAGGGACTGGGTCGTCGCGGACGCGAGCGGGATCGTGGTGGTGCCCGCCGCCGCGGTGGCCGACGTCCTGGAGCGGGCCGAGCGGATCGCCGCCGTCGAGGCGCGGCTGGTCGAGGAGGTCCGCCGCGGCCGTCCGGTCGATGAGGTCATGGACTCCCGCTACGAGCTGATGCTCGCCGCGTCCCGGGAGCGGGCATGAACGCCGCGACCGACCGGGAGATCGCCGACCGGCTGGGGCGGCTCGACACCCCGGCGGTCTCCGACGCGCTCGACGCACTCGGCATCCACGGCCAGTGCGTCGGGCTGCTCCCGGTCGGCGCCGAGCTGACGTCCCACCACGGGCCGATGGTGGGCCGGGCGTTCACGGTGCGGATGCTGCCGGTGGGGGAGTCGGGGCGCTCGGTGGGCGACTACATCGACGACGTCCCGGCCGGCGCGGTGGTCGTCATCGACAACCTCGGCCGGCTCGACACGACCGTGTGGGGCGACCTGCTCACCGCCACCGCGGTGCGCAACGGCGTCGCCGGCGTCGTGATCGACGGCGTCTGCCGCGACAGCGGCGGGATCGTCGAGACCGGGCTGCCGGTGTTCGCGAGGTCGCGGACCATGCGCACCGGCAAGGACCGGGTGGCGGCCGAGTCGTACGAGGTGGCGGTGCAGGCCGCGACCGTCCGGGTGGATCCGGGGGACTGGCTGCTCGGCGACCGCGACGGCGTGCTCGTCGTCCCGGCCGGCCGGTGTGCGGAGGTGCTCGCCAAGGCCGAGGAGATCGACGCCGCGGAGGACCGGATCCGGGTGCGGCTGCGCTCCGGGGACCGGCTGGACGAGGCCCGCCGTACCGCGGGCTACCACCGGCTGCAGGCCCCCGCCGGGAGCACGTCGTGAGCGCCGGCGTCGGGGTGGACGGGCGGATCGCGGAGCTGCTCGCGCTGGGTGCGGCGACGGTGCACGAGGCCTCGGGCGGGGGTGGTGCCCTGCCCCACGAGCTGCGCCCGGTGCACCCGCTCGCGCTCGCCGGCCGGGCCCTGCCGGTGCGCTGCCCGCCGGGCGACAACCTGGCCCTCCACGAGGCCCTCGACGTCGCCGCGCCGGGTGAGGTGATCGTCGCGACCTGCGGGGACGCGGTCGACCACGGCTACTGGGGTGAGGTGATGGCCGTCGCGGCGCTCGCCCGCGGGCTCGCCGGGCTGGTGATCGAGGGCTGCGTGCGCGACTCCGCGGCGCTGGCCGCCCTCGGGTTCCCGGTGTACGCCCGCGGCCTGTGCGTGCGCGGCACCGGCAAGGACGCCGCCGCGAGCCGGTCGGTCGGCGATCCGGTGCAGTTCGGCGACGTCACGGTGCGCCGCGGGGACGCGGTCATCGGCGACGGGGACGGCGTGGTCGTCGTCGCCGCAGCGGACGTCGACGCGGTGCGAGGGGCCGCGCGCCGGCGGGCCGAGCGCGAGCAGGAACAGTTCGCGCAGCTGCGGGCCGGCGCCACCACGATGGACCTGCTGGGCCTGCGTCCGGACGGCGGAACCTGATGCGCCGCACCCTGTTCGACGACGACCACGAGGCCTTCCGGGACTCGGTCCGCCGCTTCGTCACCGACAAGGTCGTCCCGGTGTTCGGTGAGTGGGAGGCCGCCGGGGTGCTGCCGCGCGAGTTCTTCGCCGACATCGCCGCGCTCGGCGTGACCGGGCTGGGCGTGCCCGAGGAGTACGGCGGGACCGGCATCGACGACTACCGCTACAACGTCGTCGTCCAGGAGGAGGCGGCGCGCGCGGCCGTCACGCTCGGCACCCTGCGCACCCAGGTCGACGTGATCCTGCCCTACTTCGTGCACCTCGCCGACCCCGCGCAGAAGGCCCGCTGGCTGCCGGGCATCGCCGCGGGCACCACGCTGACCGCGATCGCGCTCACCGAGCCGGGGACGGGCTCCGACCTGGCCGGGGTGCGCACCCGGGCCCGCCGTGACGGCGACCGCTACATCCTCGACGGCGCCAAGACCTTCATCACCGGCGGGCTGCTCGCCGACCTCGTGATCGTCCTCGCCCGCACCGGGGAGGACCCGGACGACCGGCGCGGCGGGCTGACCCTGCTCGTCGTCGAGGGCGACGCGCCGGGCTTCGCCCGCGGCCGCACGCTCGACAAGATCGGCCTGCGCGCGCAGGACACGGTGGAGCTCTCGTTCAGCGACGTACGGGTGCCGGTGTCGAACCGGCTGGGTGAGGAGGGCCGGGCCTTCGAGTACCTGGCGCGCAACCTCGCCCAGGAGCGGCTGGCGATCGCCGTCGGTGCAACCGCGCAGGCCAGGGCCGCCGTCGACCTGACGATCGGGTACGCCCACGACCGCCGCGTCTTCGGCCGCGAGCTCGCCGCCTTCCAGAACACGAAGTTCGAGATCGCCGCGGTGGCCACCGAGGTCGAGGCCGCCCAGTCGCTGCTGGACCGGGCGGTCGCCGCACTGGTGGCGGGCGAGCTGTCACCCGCCGACGCCGCGATGGTCAAGCTGTTCTGCACCGAGGCGCAGGGCCGGGTCACCGACCGCTGCCTGCAGGTCTTCGGCGGCTACGGCTACGTCCGGGAGTACCCGATCGCCCGGCTCTTCGCCGACGCCCGGGTGACCCGGATCTACGGGGGCACCAGCGAGGTCATGAAGTCGATCATCAGCAAGTCGCTCGGCCTCTGAGCCGGGCCCCTGTCTGGAGGAACGTCCAATGCGTATCGACGGCGTCTCCGCCCTGGTCACGGGCGGCGCTTCGGGGCTGGGGAGGGCGAGCGCGCAGCTGCTCGCCGAGCGCGGCGCGCGGGTCGTGCTCGTCGACCTGCCCGGGTCGGCCGGGGAGGAGGCCGCCGAGAAGATCGGCGGCGACACGCGGTTCGTCGCGGCCGACATCACCGATCCTGCCGGCCTCGGCCCCGCCCTCGACGTGGCCGAGGAGCACGGGCCGTTGCGGGTGCTGGTGCATTGCGCCGGCCGCAACAGCGACCGGCTGCGGATCGTCACGCGCGACCACGAGCCCGGCGACCTCGGCTCCTTCGCCGACGTCGTGCGGATCAACCTCGTCGGCACCTACAACGTGCTGCGGCTGGCCGCGGCCCGGATGAGCCGCAACGAGATCGTCGACGGCGAGCGCGGCGCGGTCGTGCTCACCGCGTCGGTCGCGGCGTTCGACGGCCAGATCGGCCAGACGTCCTACGCGGCCGCCAAGGCCGGCGTGCACGGGATGACCCTCGTCGCGGCCCGTGACCTGGCGAGCTGGAACATCCGGGTCAACACGATTGCGCCCGGCGTCTTCGACACCGCGATGCTGGCCAAGCTGCGCGACGACCTGCGCGACAAGCTGGCGGCCGGGGTGCCGCACCCCCGGCGGCTCGGCGACCCCGGCGAGTTCGCGCAGCTGGCCGTCGCGCTCGTCGAGAACGGCTACCTCAACGGCGAGACCGTCCGGCTCGACGGCGCGATCCGGATGCCGCCCCGGTGAGCGCTCCCGCCCCCGACGTGCTCGTCGAGACGGTCGGCCGCACCATGGTCGTCACGCTCAACCGGCCCGACCGGCGCAACGCGATGACCCGCGCACAGGGCGAGGCGATCGCTGCCGCCCTGGACCGCCTCGACGCCTCCACGGACCTCGGCGTCGGGGTGCTGACCGGGGCGGGCGGCACGTTCTGCGCCGGAATGGACCTGGCCCGGTTCCTGGAGGGGGAGACGCCGGGCGTACCGGGCCGGGGCTTCGGCGGGCTGACCGAGGCGCCACCGGCCACCCCGTTGGTCGCCGCGGTCGAGGGGCACGCGCTCGCCGGCGGCTTCGAGCTGGTCCTGGCCTGCGACCTGGTCGTCGCGGCGGAGGACGCGGTGTTCGGGCTGCCCGAGGTCAAGCGTGGGCTCGTGGCTCGCGCGGGTGGCCTGTTCCGGCTGCCCGAGCGCATCCCGCCGTCGATCGCCGCGGAGCTGGTACTGACCGGCGACCCGCTGCCCGCCGTGCGGGCCGCGGAGCTCGGCCTGGTCAACCGGCTGACCCCGCCCGGCGGAGCGCTCACCGGGGCGCTGGAGCTCGCGGAGCGAGTCGTCGCGAACGGACCGCTCGCCCTGGCTGCCGCGAAGCAGGTCATGCGCGCGGCACGGGACTGGCCCGCCGACGAGCGGTTCGCCCGGCAGCGCGCGATCACCGATCCGGTGTTCGCCTCCGCCGACGCCGCGGAAGGCGCCCGCGCGTTCGTCGAACGGCGGCCGCCGGTGTGGAGCGGCCGGTGACCGCGCCTCCGCTCGACGGGGTGCGGGTGCTCGACCTGACCCGGCTACTCCCGGGCGGGCTGTGTACGCTCGTGTTGGCCGACCTCGGGGCGGACGTCGTCAAGGTGGAGGCGCCGCCGGGCGGCGACTACGCCCGCACCCGGGAGCCGCTGCGGCCGTCGACGGACCCGACGACGGCCTCGATGACGTTCGTCGGGCTGAACCGGGACAAGCGCTCGGTCGTGCTCGACCTCAAGTCCGCGGCGGGACACGCCGCGTTCCTCGACCTGGTCGCCGACGCGGACGTCGTCGTCGAGTCGTTCCGGCCGGGGGTGCTCGACCGGCTCGGCATCGGCTACCCGGCGTTGCGGGAGGTGCGGCGGGAGATCGTGCTGTGCTCGATCTCGGGCTGGGGCCAGACCGGGCCGGACGCCCACCGCGCCGGGCACGACATCAACTACCTGGCCTCGATGGGTCTGCTCTCGTTCACCGGGGCCGTCGAGGAGGAGCCGGCGCTGGCCCCGATGCAGGTCGCGGACTCCACCGGCGGGCTGCTTGCCGCGGTGTCGGTGCTGGCCGCCCTGCGCGAGCGCGACCGCTCCGGCGAGGGCCAGTGGATCGACGTCCCGATGGCACAGGGCAGCTTGCTCATGGCCGCGATGACGGTCGCCACGACGCTCGGCACCGGCTCGGCCGCGCCCCACGAGCGGGGCCTGTGGAGCGGCGGCGTGGTCTGCTACCAGGTCTACCGGTGCATCGACGGCTGGGTGAGCATCGGGGCGCTGGAGGAGAAGTTCTGGCACGCCTGGTGCGCCGCCGTCGGCCGCCCCGACCTGCGCGACGGCCGCTACGAGCCGACCGGTTCGCCCACCCACGCGCAGGTCGCCGCGGTGTTCGCGGCCCGCAGCAAGGTGCAGTGGCGGGCGTTCGCGGCCGCGCACGACTGCTGCGTCGCCGTCGTCGACGGCCTCGCCGAGGCCCTCGCCGGGCCGGCCGCGCCGCTGGTCCGGGAGCTGGCCCAGCCCGGCGCCGCCGGCCCGGTGCCGGTGCTGGGCCTGCCCGTCTCGTTCTCCCGGACCCCACCCGCCACCGGTTCCCGCCCCGCCCCGCGGCTGGGTGGGGACCAGGCCGATCTCGTCCGCTCCCCGCAGGAGGTACCCCGTGCGTGACGCCGTTGTCGTCGAGGCCGTCCGGACGCCGATCGGGCGCCGCAAGGGCGGGCTGGCCGCGCTGCACCCCGTCGACCTCACCGCCGGGGTGCTGACGGCGCTGGTCGAGCGCACGGGGGTCGACCCCGCGACCGTCGACGACGTCGTCTGGGGCGTGGTCAACCAGCTCGGCGACCAGTCCAGCAACCTGGCCCGGATGGGCGCGCTCGCGGCCGGCTGGCCGGTCACCGTGCCCGGCACGACCGTCGATCGGGCGTGCGGGTCGAGCCAGCAGGCGCTGCACTTCGCCGTCGGCGGCGTGCTCAGCGGGCAGTACGACCTGGTGGTCGCGGGCGGCACCGAGATGATGAGCCGGGTGCCGCTGGGCGCGGCGCGCTCGACCGGCGAGCCGTACGGCGCGACCGTGCTCGACCGGTTCGGGGTCGAATCCTTCAGCCAGGGGCTGGGCGCGGAGGCGGTCGCGGCGCGCTGGGGCCTGGGTCGCGTCCGCCTCGACGAGTACGCGCTGCGCTCGCACGCCCTCGCCGCCGCCGCCTGGGACGCCGGGGAGTTCGCCGGCCAGCTGGTCCCGGTCGAGGGGGTGCCGGCCGACGAGGGCGTACGCCGCGGCGGCACGCTCGAGACGCTGGCGGGGCTGCCCCCGGCGTTCGCGGCCGACGGCGTGATCCACGCCGGCAACTCCTCGCAGATCTCCGACGGCGCCGCGGGCGTGCTCATCACGACGTCGGAGCGGGCGGGCGCGCTCGGCCTGACCCCGCTGGTGCGGTTCGTCGCCGGCACGGTCGTCGGGGACGACCCGGTCACGATGCTCACCGCGCCGATCCCCGCGACGGCCCGGGTGCTGGACCGGGCCGGGCTGCGGATCGACGACATCGGGGTGTTCGAGGTCAACGAGGCCTTCGCGCCGGTGCCGCTGGCCTGGCTCGCCGAGACCGGGGCCGACGAGGCCCGGCTCAACCCGCTAGGCGGGGCGATCGCGGTGGGCCATCCGCTCGGCGCGTCGGGCGCCGTGCTGCTCACCCGGATGATCCACCACATGCGCGCCAACGGGGTCCGCTACGGCCTGCAGACGATGTGCGAGGCCGGCGGGATGGCCAACGCGACGATCGTCGAGCTGGCCTGACCCGGCCGGCGGGCTGGAGGTCGAGCACCAGCCGCGGGCCGCGGCACCGGCTCACGCAGATCATCATGGTCTCGCCCTCGGCCCGTTCCTCGGGTGAGAGGACCTGGTCGCGGTGATCGGGCGTGCCCTCCAGGACGGCGACCTCGTACGAGCCGCAGAAGCCCTCCTCGCAGGAGGCGGGCGCGTCGGGCACGAGCTCGCGCACCACGTCGAGCACGGTGCGGTCGGCCGGCACCCGGACGGTCCGGCCGGTGCGCACCGGTTCGACATCGAAAGCGTCGCCGGTGACGTCCGGGGCCGGGCCGGTGGCGGCGAAGCGCTCCTAGGAGCGCCGGTCGGCGGTGTCGCCGCAGAGCGAGTAGGGCCGCACCAGCCCGGACGGCAGCACCAGGTCGACGTGGGCGCCGGGGGTCCATACCGGCAGCTCGGCGCCGCGCGGGTCGACGAGCGTGAGCGCGACCACGCCCTCGGCCTCCGCGCGCACCTGGACGACGCGCAGCGGGCGGTCGGTGGGACTGAGGGGCGCAGCGGTCACGGCGCCCCTCCGAGCCGGTGCAGGATCGTCAGTTGACTTAGAATACTAGATTAAATACAGTCCTGAACGCAGACGGGTGCGCCGCACCCCGGCGCCGCCCCGGTCGACGTGCGTCGCACCGGGTAGGCGGCGCCCCCACGTCCTGCCGCGGAGGAGTCACCTCATGGCCTCGATCGTCCTCGGGGGAGCGACCTCGCACAGCGTGCTGCTGGCGTCGTCGCCGGAGCACTGGGCGCGGCGAGCGCGGCACGACGCGGTGAACCCGAACCTCTACGACACCGACGGCCGCCCGGTCAGCTACGCCGAGCTGCTGGAGCGCAACCAGGAGCGGATGCGCGGACGGCTGGATCGCTCGGTCTGGGACAAGCAGTGGGACCAGTGCCAGATGGCGCTGGACCGGATGGCGAGCGACATCGCCGCCGCCCGGCTCGACGCCCTGGTGATCGTCGGCGACGACCAGGAGGAGCTGTTCACCGAGGGCAACCGGCCCGCCCTGGCCATCTGCGGCCACGAGTCGCTGCGCACGCTGTACATGCCGTCCGAGGGCTCGGAGTTCCTCGAGCTGGTGACCCACAACTACTCGATGGACGCCGAGCACACCTTTCCCGGCAGCCCCGACCTCGCCCGCTCGCTCGTCTCCTCGCTCACCGACCGCGGCTTCGACGTCACCTGGATGAACACGACGCCCGACGGCGTCGGCTTCGGCCACGCGTACGGCTTCGTGCTGCA
This sequence comes from Pseudonocardia sp. SCN 73-27, assembly GCA_001725415.1. GTDB lineage: Bacteria > Actinomycetota > Actinomycetes > Mycobacteriales > Pseudonocardiaceae > Pseudonocardia. Next base: position 29,182 of record MEGH01000031.1, on the reverse strand, counting down.
CCGGCTGCTCGGTGACACACCGGTGCCGATGGTGCCGTTGATGCTCAACACCTACTACCCGCCGAATCAGCCGACCCCGTCGCGCTGCTACGACCTGGGCGTCGCGCTGGCCGAGGCCATCGCCGCCTACCCCGCGGACACCCGCGTCGGGCTGCTGGCGTCGGGCGGGCTCAGCCACTTCGTCGTCGACGAGGAACTGGACGCGCGGCTGCTCGATGCCCTCGAGGCCGGTGACGCCGACGCCCTTCGCGCCCTGCCCGCGCACCTGATGAACAGCGGCACGTCGGAGATCCGGAACTGGGTGACGGTCGCGGGAGCGCTGCGCGACCGGCGCCTGGCCTGGAAGGAGTACGTGCCGATCTACCGATCCGAGGCCGGGACCGGCTGCGCGATGGCGTTCGTGCTCTGGTCCTGACCCCCCACCCCGTTCCGAAGGAGGCGCGCGCCGGTGCCGCGATCCGTCCACGTCCCTGGGCTGCACCACGGTAAGGCGCCGATCCCCGTCGCGTCCGTGGCCGGCCCGCTCCTGGTCTCCAGCCGAATCTTCGGCCTCGACCCCGACTCGGGGCGGGTGCCGCCCGACCCCGCCGAGCAGGTGCGGCTGCTGTTCGCCAACGTCGACCGGGTGCTGGCGGCCGCCGGGGGCGAGCGCGCCGACGTCGTGCGGATGAGCGTGACCGTGGCCCACGGCGACCACCGGCCGCTGCTCGACGACGCCTGGACGGCGGCGTTCCCCGACCCCGACCACCGGCCGGCCCGCCACGTCGAGGTGTCGGACGCGCTGCGCGCGCCGCTCGCCGTCGCCGCCGAGATCACCGCCTTCCTGGAAGGGGCCCGACGATGATCGTCGACTGCCACGCCCACCTGTTCGCCCCGGAGGGCCTCTACGCCTTCCGCGCCGACCTGCTCGCCGACGGCGGCTACCACCCGCTGACCCCCAAGGTCTCGCAGCGCCGGCTCGAGACCTTCGCCGCGCGCAACGTCGAGTACATGGACTCCGTCGGCACGGACGTCCAACTGCTCTCGCCCCGGCCCTACCACGCCATGCACTCGGTGCGGCCGGCCCGGATCCTGCCGATCTGGACGGCCGCCACTAACGACGTCATCGCCCGCACGGTCGCCCTGTACCCGAACCGGTTCGCCGGCGTCGCCGGGCTGCCGATCGGGGCCGGCCAGCCGGTCGAGGTGTGCTTCGACGAGCTCCACCGGGCCATCGACGAGCTGGGGTTCGTCGGCGTCTGCGTCAACCCCGACCCGTACGAGGGCACTGGCTTCACCCCAGGGCTCGGCGACGAGTTCTGGTACCCGCTCTACGCCGAGCTCGTCGAGCTCGACGTCCCCGCGCTCGTCCACGCCGCGGGTTGCTTCAACGAGCGCGAGACCTACAGCGAGCACTTCATCACCGAGGAGTCCGTCGCGATCATGTCGTTGATGCGCTCCCGGGTGTTCGACGAGTTCCCCGACCTGCGGATCGTCGTGGCGCACGGCGGCGGCTCGGTGCCCTACCAGATCGGGCGCTGGCAGGCCGACTGGTCGCACAACGAGCTGTCCGACGGCACCCGCGAGGACTTCACCACCGCGCTGCGCCGGCTGTGGTTCGACACCGTGCTGCACCATCCGCTGTCGCTGGAGCTGCTGCTGCGCACGGTCGGCCCGGACCGCTGCCTGTTCGGCACCGAGCGGCCCGGCAGCGGCACGTCGCCCAACCCGCGGACGGGCCGCGACTACGACGACCTCAAGCCGGTGATCGACGGCTTCGACTTCCTGACCGACGCCGAACGCACCGCGGTCTTCGCGGGCAACGCGCGAACCGTCTACCCCCGGCTGTCGCTCCCGGTGACCGCGAGCAGCCCGGCATGATCCTCGTGACCGGGACGTCCGGCTTCATCGGCTCGCACGTCGCCGACCACCTGGTCGCCGGCGGGGTCCCCGCGGTGTTCGTGCGCCGCCGCCCGGGCGGGCCGGAGGGGCTCGACGCCGGCGTGCACCGGGTGGCGCAGGTCGACCTCGCCGACGTCGACGCGCTGACCCGGGTGCTGCGCGAGTCCGAGGTCGACACGGTGCTGCAGCTGGCGACCGGAGGCTGGCGGCCGCTGCGCCGGGCCGTCGAGGGCGGCCCGCTGCTGCTGGCCACGGTGCTCGACGCCTGCCAGGGGGCGGGCGTTCGGCGGCTGGTCGCCGGCAGCTCGCTGGCGGTGTTCGGACCCGGCACACCGGGCCCGTTCCCCGAGGAGCCCGCGCCGGCCGATCGGCTCGGGCTCGAGGGGCCCGGGCTGTTCAAGCGCTGGGAGGAACAGCTCGCCGCGGCGGCCGGCGACGGTCCGTCGGTCCAAGTCGTCCGGATGCCGATGGTCTACGGGCCGCGCTACGCGTCGATGGTCAACCTGCCCGCACGCATCTGCCGCGCGATCGCGACCGGCACCGAGCTGCGCGTCACGGCGCCGCCGTACGCCGACTTCGCCCACGTCGACGACATCGCGCGCGGACTGGTCGAGCTGTGCCGGTCCGACGCGACCGGGCCCGTCTACCACCTCGCGGCCGGCGAGGACGTCGGCCGCGACGACGTCGTCGCCGCGGCCGAGGCGGCCGGCGCCGACGACCGGACGCTCGGCGTCCTGGCGGGCCTGCCCGCCTGGGACCCGCGGCGCCGGCTCGACATCACCCGGGCGGGCGCCGAGTTCGGGTTCGCGCCGCGGCTGCCGCTGCGGGAGGGGATGCGCCGCTACGTCGCGGCGCTGCGGACCGCGGGGGTCGTGGCGTGATCGTCGTGCTGGGCGGGACGGGCTTCGTCGGCGCGCACACCGCGATGGCGCTCGCCGCGCGCGGGCACGAGGTCGTCGCCACCCGGCGCGGGACGGGGCCGGTGCCGCGTGTCCTCGCACCGGGGGTGGCCGACGGCGCGGTGCGGATCGCGCAGGTGGAGCTGACCGACGCCGCCGCCGTCGAGCGGCTGTTCGCCGAGGAGCGGCCCGACAGCGTCGTCGACCTGTCCGGGCACGCGCCCAAGGAGCTCGACCCGGCCACCGACGTGCGGGAACGGACCGCGATGCTCACCGCCGTCCTCGAGGGCGTGCGCGCCTGCGGGGTGCCGCGGCTGACCGTGACCAGCTCGACCGACGTCTACTGGTGCCTGCCGCCCGAGGAGATCCCCTACACCGAGGACGCCCGCGTCGTCCTGCAGGAGAGCGCGGACAACTTCCTCACCCAGGCGTGGGCGAAGAAGCTGCTGGAGATCGTCTCGGGCATGTTGGCCCGCGCCTACGGCACCGAGCTGCTGACCGTCCGGCTCGGCGGGGTGTACGGGCCCGGCTACGGCACCTACCTCAGCCTCATCAGCAGGCTGGCCCGGGCGGCAGTGCTCGGTGAGGAGCCCGACTACGCGCGCGAGCGCGGCGGGATCCCGGTCGCCGAGGCCGGCTACGACCTGTCCTACGCCGCGGACATCGCCGACGGCATCGCGACCGTCCACCTGGCACCGCATCCCGCGCGCCCGGTCTACAACATCGGCGCCGGCCGGGCCGTGACCCACGGCGAGGTCACGCGGGCGGTCGAGGAGGCCGTGCCGGGCTTCACCGGACGGCTACGGTCGCGACCGGACGCCGTGGCGCGCCGGCCCAACCCGTGGATGAGCACCGAGCGGATCCGCACCGAGTTCGGCTGGGCACCGCGCCACCCGCTCGCCGAGGGCGTCCGCGCCTACGTCGCCCACCTGTGTGAGGAGCTGCGGTGACCAGCACATCGCCCCCGATATCCGTCGTCGACCCGGCGACGGGCGAGGAGATCGCGACGGTGCCCGTCGCCGGCCCGGCCGAGGTGGCCGCCGCGGTCGACGCCGCCCGCGCCGCCTTCCCGGCGTGGTGGCACCGCGGCACCCCGGCGCGCGCCGCCGCCGTCGAGCGGTTCGCGGCGATGATCGAGGCGAACGCCGAGCGGCTGGCCGTTCTCGACACCCGCTGCACCGGGATGCCGATCAGCGGGATGCGGGCCGAGCTGCGCGAGGCGGCGGCGCGGACGCGGCGCATCGCGCACGACGCCTTCCTCGTCCTCGGCGACAGCGCGCCGGCGAGCCTGCCCGGCGACATCCACGTCACCCACCGCGAACCGTACGGCGTGGTCGCGGTGATCACGCCGTACAACCATCCGGCGCTGTTCGCGCTGCAGGCCGTCGCGGCGATCGCGATGGGCAACACCGCGGTGCTCAAGCCGCCCGACCAGGCCCCGCTGAGCAGCCTGCTGCTCGGCGAGCTCGCCGACGAGTGCTTCGGACCCGGCGTGCTGACGGTCGCGACAGGCGACGGGCCGGTCACGGGGGAGGCACTCGTCCGGCACGAGGGCGTCGATCTCGTGGCGCTGACCGGCAGCGTCGCCGCCGGGCTGCGCGTGCTGCGGGCCAGCGCCGAGACGGCCGTCCGTCCCGTGCTGCTGGAGCTCGGCGGCAAGAACCCGATCGTCGTCTGCGCCGACGCCGACGTCGCGGCCGCCGCAGACGCCGCCGTCACCGGGCTGAACCTGGCCCGCTGCCTGGGTCAGTCCTGCACCTCGACCAGCCGCGTGCTCGTGCACGCGAGCGTGCACGACGCGTTCGTCGACGCCGTCGCGGGCCGGTTCGCCGCGATGCGACCCGGCAGGCCGCTGGACCCCGACTGCGAGCTCGGCCCGCTGGTCTCGCAGCGACACCGCCGCTCGGTGCTCGACCGGATCGCCGAGGGTGTCGCCGCCGGCGCGCGGGTCGTCACCGGCGGCGGCAGCTTCGCCGGCACCGCCTTCGAGTGCGGTGCCTACCTCGAACCCACCCTGCTCGACGGCGTCGAGCCCGGCTCGCCCGTCGAGCAGGAAGAAATCTTCGGCCCGGTGCTGTCCGTCCTGACCTGGGAGGACGAGCAGGAGGCGGTGCGCGTCGCCAACGGCGTCCGCTACGGGCTCAGCGCCTCGATCTACACCGCGAGTCTCGCGTCGGCGCAGGTGCTGGCCCGCGACATCCAGGCGGCGATGGTCTACGTGAACAGCCCGGTCCGGGCCTGTCGCGGGTTCTCGCCGACCCCGTTCAAACAGAGCGGGATCGGCGACTTCCCCGGGGGCGGGCTGGGCGACCTCACCCGCTACACCCGGACCAAGGCCCTGCACCTGTTCGGTCCGGCCTGACGCCCGCCGCAGGCCGGCCGATCACCGCCGACGGCGACGTCGCCGCCGGCCGAGCACCCGGAGGGACCCGATGACAGACACACCGACCGCCGAGCCCGTGACCCCGACGCTGGCCGGCCGGGTCGCGATCGTCACCGGCGGGGGCCGGGGGATCGGGCGTGCGGAGGCGCTGGCCGCGGCTGGCGCCGCCGTCGTCAACGACCTCCCTGCCGGCCGCGACGGCGCCAGCCAAGCCGACGGCGACTGCGCCGCGGCGGTCGTCCCCGAGATCGTCGCGGCCGGTGGCCGGGCCGTCGCCAGCACCGAGTCGGTCGCCGACTGGGCCGGGGCCGCACGCGTGGTCGGGACCGCCCTGGAGGCGTTCGGCCGGCTCGACGTGGTGGTCACCAACGCCGGCATCGTCCGCCACCAGCTGATCGAGGACGTCGCCGAGGAGGACTTCGACGCCGTCGTGGCGGTGAACCTCAAGGGCATGTTCGCGCTCTGCCGGCACGCCGTCCCGGTGTTCCGCGGGTAGGGCGCGGGCGGACGGATCATCACTACGGCGTCGAACCAGTGGGTGGCGCCCATCGGCGACGCGCACCACGCGGCGTCGAAGGGCGGGGTCGTGAGCCTGACCTACGACCTGGCCTGGGCGCTGCGCCAGGACGGCGTCACGGTCAACGCGGTGGCGCCGTTCGCGGCCACCCGGATGACGGCCGACGTCGGCGAGCGCGACGCCCGCTACCGCGCGCAGGGCCTGATGAGCGAGTGGCGGCTGGCCGTCAAGGAGGGCCGGGCCGATCCGGCGCTGGTCGCGCCGATCGGTCTACCTGGCCTCCGATGCGGCCGCGCACGTGACCGGCTGCGTGTTCAGGGCGGGCGGGGACAAGATCGGCCTCTACAGCCAGCCCTCGGAGGTGCGGATGATCTTCCGCGAGCCGGGGTCGGGCCCGTGGCCCCACGACCAGCTGGACGACGAGACCACCGCCTGGGCCCACCGCGACACCGCTGCCGCTCGACACCCCAACACCATGGGATGTCTGAACTGGCGTCAGCGCCGCAGGCCCGCCTCGCGCATCAGCGGCAGCACCTGCGCGTTGAACCGCCCGATCCCGTCCTCGAAGTCGACCCAGCTCAGTGCCACCCCGCCGGTGCCGATGCGGTGCAGCTCGACGAGCTTGCCGGTGATCTGCTCGGGCGTGCCGACCAGCGGCGTCGCGCCCCAGCCCGCGACGAGCGCGCGGGTCAGCGAGCGCATCATCTCCTCCGGATGCGACCGGCTGCGCCCGACGAGCTGGTCGCGAAGCCGGGTGGCGGCCTCCCAGTCGCCGAGGTCGTCGACGTAGTGGTCGTGGATGCGGCGGGCCTCCCGCTCGGTGTCGGCGCACACGACGTAGGCGGTGTTCACCACGCCGACCTCGCGGCCGTGCGCCCGGGCCCGGGTCTGCAGCTCGGCGTTCATCTCCGCGATCCGGGGGAGGTCCGGGTAGGCCTGGAAGCCGAAGTCGCAATGGCGTGCGATGAAGTTCATCCCGTCGACCGACGACCCGGCGTTGATGATCACCGGGCGCTGCTGGACCGGGCGCGGCCGCAGATCGGCTCCCCGGACGGTGAAGTAGTGGCCCTCGTGGTCGACCGGGCCGCCCGCCCAGAGCCGGTCGATGAGCTCCAGCCACTCGGCGGCGTAGGCGTAGCGCTCCGTGTGCGGGCGCTGGTCGATGCCGAACATGCCGAGCTCCTCGGCGTTCCAGCCAACGACGACGTTGAGCCCGAACCGGCCACCGCCGACGTGGTCGATCGTCGCGGCCTGCTTGGCGGCGACGATCGGATGGGTCAGCGGGACCTGAGCGGTCGCGAACACCTGGATCCGCTCGGTGACGGCGGAGACGGCGCTCGCCCAGGTGAAGACCTCGAAGGAGGCCCCGTTGTGGTCGGTGGCCCCGCCGAAGCCCCGCCACCGGGCCAGCGGGAGCAGGAACTCCCATCCGGCCTCGTCTGCGGCCCGGGCGATCCGGACCGTCTGGGCCCAGCTGGGCTCGATACGGCCCTCCTCGACCGTGGTGAACGACGTGCCGCCGCTCGCGTTGAAGCAGAAGACCCCCAGCTTCATCGGGTTGTCGTTGCGCATCGGCGAGGTGGCGGCGGTGTCGTCCGCGACGGCGGTGTCATCCATGACGGCGGTGTCATCGGCGTGCACGTGCATCTCAGCCCCGCTCTACGTGGGAGGACCTGGCGGCCCGGGCTCTGGAATGCTAAGTTGCATGTGATTTAATGTGCAAGAGTGAATGCATGGAGTGACGTTTCGTCACCGAGCGTCCCCGGGCGCGGCAATGGTCGAAATTTTACATTCAATCTTGACTGTATCGTCTGCATTCAAATACGATCGCCGCCTCACGCCGTCGCGCCGTGCCCGACCGGTCGATCAACGGAGATGACATGAAACGGTTCGTCCTGCTGCCGCTTGCTGCCGTGGCCGCGGCGACACTGGCCCTCACCGGATGCTCGGCCTCGGGCGGCGGGTCCAGCGGCGGCGGGACCGCCGCGGGCGGCGACACGATCAACCTCGGCGTCGTGCTGTCCCAGACGGGACCGTTCTCGAGCATCGGGCTGCCCGAGGTGCAGGGCGCCAAGGCCGCCACCGAGCAGATCAACGCCTCCGGCGGGGTGCAGGGCAAGAAGATCAACCTGATCGTCGAGGACGCGAAGTCGACGCCGCAGGGCGCCGCCGCGGCCGCCACCAAGCTGATCCAGAACGACAAGGTCGTCGGCCTCGTCGGGCCGGAGGCGACCGCGCTCGCCCTCGCCGTCGCGCCGATCGCGCACGAGCGCAAGGTCCCGATGGTCTCCGGATCGGCGAGCTTCCTGCAGGCGCTGCCCGCCCAGTACCTCGACTACAGCTTCGCGTCCGCGGCCAGCACGGCCAAGGGTTTCGCGCCGCTCGCGGCCTACTGGAAGGGCACCGGGCTGACCAAGGTCGCGATCATCGGCCCCAAGGGCGACGTCTTCGATGGTGTGGTCGCCGCGATCAAGAACATCCCGTCGCTGACGCTCACCGGCACCGAGCAGTTCCAGCCCGGGCAGGCCGACATCACCGCGAACGTGGCCAAGATCGCCGCCACCGGCCCGCAGGCGATCATCGTCGCAGGCGCCACCGCGGACGCGGCGACCGCGCAGCGGGCGTGGAAGGCACTCAACGTCGACGCCCAGATCGTGCAGATCGGCAGCCAGGCCAACGAGGCGTTCATCAAGCTCGCCGGCCCCGAGTCGTTCACCGAGCGGAGCCTGTTCATCGGCTTCCCGACCACCGTCTCCTCCACGCTTCCGGCCGACCACCCCAGCAAGAAGGCGGCCACGGAGTACGTCGAGCTGATGAAGCGCGCCGACCCGAACTTCGACCCGGGCAGCATCGCCGTGCTCGCCTGGAACGGGGTCATGGCCTACCGCGACGCGATCACGGCCGCCGGCTCGACCGACGCCGCCGCCCTGCGCGACGCGCTCGAGCGCACCGAGATGACCAACCCCCTCGGCGTCTGGACGCGCACCCCGACCGACCACGACGGGTCGACCAACCCCTACATCGTGGCGACGCACGACGCGTCCGGTTGGAAGTACCTCGGCGGCGGCCAGGGCTCGCCCTGATCCCGCAGACGAGAACGAGTGGGGGAGCCCATGTCGGCTGCAGTGCAGTACCTGTTCAGCGGGCTGGTCAACGGGTCGGTCTACGGGCTCGCCGCCCTGGCGATCGTCCTGGTGTTCCGGGTGTCGGGAGTGGTCAACCTCGCGCAGGGTGACGCGATCACGCTCGGCGCGCTGCTGACCGTCTGGCTGCAGGTCGTCTGGGGGCTGCCGCTGCCCGTCGCCGCGCTACTGGCGGTGGCGTTCACGGCGGCGCTCTCGGTCGCGTTCGCCGAGCTGGCCATCCGGCCGGCCCGGCGGCGCGGCGCGAGCGGGATGACGATCATCTTCGTCACCCTCGCGCTGTCGGTGGTCAGCCAGGGCATCGGCTACCTCGTCGGCGGCGCCGACGTCCAGTCCGAGCAGCCCTTCCTGACCGCGGAGCCGATCACGGTCCTGGGGGCCTCGCTGACCTGGCAGAGCCTGCTCGTCATCGGCACGACCGTCGTCGTCGCACTGGCCCTGACCTGGTTCTTCAGGATGACGTTGCCCGGCCGGGCGATGACGGCGTGCGCCGAGAACCCGACCGGCGCCGTGTCGCTCGGGATCACCGTCCGGCGGATGACCGCGCTCGCCTTCGCCGGTGCGGGCGCGCTCGGCGGGCTGTCCGGGGTGCTGCTGATCCCGGTCATCTCGTTCAGCTACCAGACCGGCTTCGGGTTCGGAATGCAAGGCCTGGCCGCGGCCGCGATTGTCGGGATGCGATCGCCGCTCGCTGCGCTGGGCGGAGGAGTGGTGATCGGATGCATCGGGGCGTTCGCGACCGGATACCTGTCGTCGGCCTACCAGATCGTGATCGTCTCGGCCGTGCTCGCCGTCGCGCTGCTGTGCTGGCCGCAGCTCCTCGGCCGGCAGACCGTATGAGCGCGCTGCGGACGCGGTACCTGCCGCTGCTCGTCGTCGTCGCCGCCTACCCCGTGCTCGGCCTGCTGATGGGCGGCGACTTCCACAGCACCCTGCTGCTCGTCGGCGGGATCCTGGCGCTGACCGGGATCGGCCTCGACGTCTGCATCGGCGGCGCCGGCCTGCTCGTCTTCTCCGCGCCGGCGTTCATGCTGGTCGGCGCCCTGACCACGGCCCTGGTCACCAGCGCCGACGACCCGTGGGGCGGGCCCGCCTGGTCGCCGCTGATCGGGGTCCTGTTCGGCGTGGGCATCACCATCGCGACCGCGGGCGTCGTCAGCCTGGTCACCCTGCGGCTCAGTGGGCTGGGGCTCGGCCTGGTCACCCTGTTCCTGCTGTTCGCCGGGGCGACGATCGCGCAGAACCTGGACGTCCTGGGCGGGACGTCCGGGCTCAGCGGGGTGCCGAGCTTCCGGGTCGGCGACCTCGTGTTCGACGACCCGGAGCAGAAGCTGCTGCTCGTCGCCGCGCTGCTGCTCGTGCTCGGCGTGCTCGCGATCCGCTACCTGCGTTCCGACGTCGGCCGTGAGCTCGCCGCGATCCGCGACGACGAGGTCGCCGCCGCGGCCAGCGGCGTGCGGATCTCTCGGCGCAAGATCGAGGCGTTCGTCTTCAGCAGCATCCCCGCGTCGGTCTCCGGGAGCCTGCTCGCGCACGAGCTGCACTACGCCTCGCCCGATGTCTTCCCGGTCTCGCTGCTGCTCGACATCCTGCTCATGCTCTACATCGGCGGGGTGGGCAGGGTGTGGGGCGTGGTGCTCGGTGCCCCGCTCGTGGAGGTTGCGTCGGACTTCCTCAACCGGGTCGGGGACTGGGGGCTTGCGGTCAAGGGGATCGCGTTCGTCGTGGTCCTGGTGTTCCTGCCGGGCGGCCTGGCCGGGCTGTTCCAGCGGGCCCGGCGCCGGCGGCGCGAACAGGCCGCCCCGCCGGCGGTGACGGCGCCGATCGCTCCGCCCGCGGTGGTCCCGTCGCCGGAGGGGGGTCCGCTACTGGAGCTCGACGGGGTGGAACGCCGGTTCGGCGGGCTGCTCGCCGTCGCCGGCGTGTCGCTGACCGTGCCGGCCGGGGAGACCTACGCCCTGCTCGGGCCCAACGGCGCGGGCAAGACGACGCTGTTCAACCTCATCTCCGGGGCGTTGCCGCCGACCGCGGGATCGATCACCCTCGCCGGCCGGGACGTCACCGGCTGGTCAGGCACCCGGATGGCGCGCGAGGGCGTCACCCGGACCTTCCAGAACGTGCGCCTGTTCACCGGGCTGACCGTGCTCGACAACGTCCTGGTCGGCACCGGGGCGGCCAACCGGTCCGGGCTGGGCTCGGCGTGGCGGCCCGGCAGCGACGCCCGCGGCCGCGACGACGCGCTGGCGGCCTGCGCCCTCTTCGGCCTGCTCGACCTGCTCGACGAGCCGGTGGGCGGGCTGCCGATCGGCGTGCAGCGGCGCGTCGAGATGGCCAGGGCGATGGCCCGTCGGCCCCGGTTGCTGCTGCTCGACGAGCCGGCCTCCGGGCTGTCCAGCCCGGAGCGCGACGAGCTTGCGACGATCCTGCGCCGGGTCGCCGACACCCCGACCACCATGGTGATCGTGGAGCACGACATCTCGTTCGTCTCCGCGCTCGCGACCCGCGGCATGGTGCTCGACCACGGCACGACGATCTTCGACGGGCCGATGGACGAGCTCCTGCGCCATCCCGACGTCGTCGCGGCGTACCTGGGCGATGCGCTCACCGAGGAGGTGGCATGACCCCGTTGCTCGACGTGCGGGCGCTGTCCGTCCGCTACGGCCGCGCGACGGCCGTCGACAACGTCTCGTTCACCGTCGGCGCGGGGGAGGTGCTCGCCGTGTTCGGTCGCAACGGGGCGGGCAAGTCGAGCCTGCTGCACGCGGTCGTCGGCATCCAGGGGCACGAGGGCGAGGTCGCCGTCGACGGTGCCGCGCTGCCGCCGGGCGACGCGACCGCGGCCGTGCGGGCCGGCGTGGCGATCGTGCTCGAGCGGCGGGGGCTGTTCGCGGACATGACCGTCGAGCAGAACCTGGAGGTCGCCCACTACGGCCGCGGCCTGCGCAGCCGCCGGGCAATCCGGCGTGCCGGCGGGCTGCAGGGCGCCTACGACGCCTTCCCCGTGCTGCACGAGAAGCGCCGCGAGACGGCCGGGTCGCTGTCGGGTGGGCAGCAGCAGATGCTCGCGATCGGGCGGGCGCTCGTCTGCGCGCCCCGGCTGCTGCTGCTCGACGAGCCCTCGCTCGGCCTGGCGCCCAAGGTGACCGAGGCCGTGTTCGAGGCGATCGCCGGGCTGCGGTCGTCGGGGATGGCGATGCTGCTGGTCGAGGAGAACCCGCAGCGCGGGCTGGGCGTGGCCGACCGGGTCGTCGTCATGGACCGCGGGCAGTTCCCCTTCACCGCCGACGCAGGCGAGGCGCGCCGCTCCCCGCAGACCTTCCGCGACGCCTACTTCGGGCGGTCCGAGCCCGATGGCGCCGCCGCCGAGGCGGAACGGGCCACCGCCGGTGGTTGAGCCGACGACCGGGCCGGTGCCGCTGACCCTGACCGTCAACGGGGTGGCCCACACGCTCGCGGTGGCGCCCACGGCCACGCTGCTCGGCGTGCTGCGCGACGGCTGGGCCTGACCGGGGCGAAGCCGGCGTGCGAGGTCGGGGTGTGCGGGGCGTGCACCGTCGTCGTCGACGGCGAACCCACGAGTGGCTGTCACACCGTCGCCGCCCTGGCCGACGGCGCCGAGGTCGCGACGGTCGAGGGCCTGTCGACCGACCCCCGGCTGCGCGCGCTGCAGGAGGCGTTCATCGACGAGGGCGCCTTCCAGTGCGGCTTCTGCACCAGCGGCCAGCTCATGGCCGCCGCTGCGCTCGTGCTGTCCGGGCGGCTCGCCACCGCCACCGACGAGGAGCTGCGCACCCACATGCTGGGCAACCTCTGCCGCTGCGGTGCCTACCACGGCATCGCCCGCGCGCTGCACCGGGCGCGGGAGGCCTGCCGGTGAGCGTGGGGTTCGTCCGGCCCGGCACGCTCGACGAGGCCCTCGACGCGCTCCGCGAGCCGGACGCGCTTCCAGTCGCGGGCGGCGTCGCCGTCGCCCTGCTGACCGGGCTCGGCCTGGTGCCCGACGTCCTGCTCGTCGCGATCGCCGGCTGCCGGAGCTGCACGGGGCGACCGCGGCCGACGGCGAGCTGTTGCTCGGTTCCGCGACGCAGCACGGCGTGCTGGCCCGCGACCCGCTGCTGCGCCGCGAGCTGCCGGCGGCCGCCGCGATGTTCGGGCACATCGGCAATGTCCGGGTCCGGGCCTGGGGGACCGTCGGCGGGAACCTGGCCCTCGCCGAACCCGCCCAGGACCCGCCGGTCCTGCTCACTGCGCTCGACGCGGACGTCCTCGTCCGCGGGCCGGGCGGCACCCGGCGCGTCCCCGTCGCCGGCCTGGCCGCGGGCCCGATGACGACGGTCCTCGAACCCGGCGAGCTGATCACGCACGTCGCCGTGCCGCGGCCCGGACCCGACGAGCGCAGCGCGTACCTGAAGTTCCTGCCGGTCACCGCCGACGACTACGCGACCGTCAGCGTCGCCGTCCGGCTGCGGGTCGCCGGTGGGGTCGTCACGGCGGCCCGGATCGTCTGCGGGGCGGTGGGGCCGCTCCCCGTGGACTGCGCGGAGGCGGCCGCGCTGGTCGTCGGGCGGCCGACCGCGGAGCCGCCGGACGTGTCCGAGGCCTGGGCGCGCGTGAGCGGGGGCGCCGGCTACGTCGGCGACGTGCGGGTTCCCGACGCGCTGCACGCCGCCTTCGTCTACTCGCCGTGGCCCGCCGCCCGGATCGAGGGCATCGACGTCGGGCCCGCGCTCGAGGTTCCCGGGATGGTCGCCGTGCTCACCGCGGACGGCGTCGGCGAGATCCGCACCGGCCGGGCACTGCGCGACTACCCGGTGCTGGCCGCGGGCGAGGTCCGGTTCGCCGGGCAGCGGGTCGCCGCCGTCGCCGCGACGACCCGGGAGGCCGCGCGGGAGGGCGCCGCCGCCGTCGAGGTCGACTACGACGTGCGGCCGGCCGTGCTCGGGCTGGACGCGGCCGTGGCCGTGGACCCGCTGCATCCATCCCGGCTACGCCGGTTACCGCGGCGCGGTGGCCGACCTGCCCGGGCCCAACGCGCAGGGCGTGTGGCGCCTCGCCGCGGGCGACCCGGACGCCGCCTTCGCCGCCGCGGGCAGGGTGTTCGAGGACGTCTTCGTCGCGGGCCGCAGCCACGCCGCGCCGCTGGAGCCGCATGCCTGCGTCGTCGCCGCGTCTGACGGGCGGATCGACGTCTGGTCGACGCACAAGGAGCCGCACACCCTTCGGCTGCTGATCGCCGAGGTCGACGGGGTGGCGCCCGAGCGCGTCTTCGTACACCTCACCCCGATCGGCGGCGACTTCGAGTCGAAGGGCTTCGCGTTCACCGAGGTCGCCTGCTACCTGCTGGCCGCGCGGACCGGCCGGCCGGTCCGGCACACGCTGTCCTACGACGAGCTGCTGACCACCACCTCGGCGCGGCACCCGCTGCGGGTCACGCTGCGCACCGCCGTCACCGACGGGCTGCTGACCGCCCTCGACGCCCGCACCGACATGGACGGCGGCGCATTCGGCGCCGTCAAGGCCGCGCCGATGGTCGTCGTGCCGGTGGTGCACGCGCCGCTGGCCTCCTACGGGGTGCACCACCGCCGGGAGGTGTGCGCGAGCTACTACAGCAACGCCCTGCCCGGCGGGCACGTCCGCTCGCCGGGGGAGTTCCAGGCGCTGTTCGCCGCCGAGTCGCAGGTCGACGTGATCGCCGCGGCGACAGGCGTCGACCCGCTGGCCTTCCGCGCCGCCAGCGCCGTCGACGACCGGGTGCGCCGGGTGGTCGACGAGCTCGCCGTCGTCGTCAAGGGCTGGCGCGACACCTGCGAGCCCGGCACCGGCATCGGCGTGGCGCTCACGTTCCGCGACACCGGGTCGGGGAACGCGCGGGTCCGGGTGACGGCGGGCCCGGCCGGCGTCGACGTCGTGCTCACCGTGCCCGACCAGGGTGCCGGCAGCTACGAGCTGTTCCGCCTGCTCGCGGCCGACACCCTCGGCGTCGACCCCGACGTGGTGGGGGTCCACGGGCTCGCCGCCGGCGAGGACCCGGTGCTCACCGACGCCGGGGCCGGGGCGAGCCGGGTGACCGCGGTGGCCGGCCGGGCGGTGGTAGAGGCGTGCACGCAGCTGCTGCGCGAGCTGGGCCCGCGGCCCGACGCGGCCGCCGGCGATTGGATCGTGGCCCGGGCCCGCGAGCGGGGCCCGGGCCCGCGACCCGGGCCCGCGAGCGGGGTCCGGCGGCCGCGGAGGGCGCGGCCGCCGCCCGCTGGCAGGAGCCCGGCGGCCGGGACACGCGCAGCCACGGCGGGGTCGCCGTCGAGGTCCGGGTGGACCGCGAGACCGGCGCGCTCAGCGTGCTGCGGGCCGCCGTCGTCGCCGACACCGGGCGGGTGGTCAACTCCGTCGCGCACCGCGGGCAGCTGGAGGGCGGGTTCGTGTGCGGGCTGAGCCAGACGCTCATCGAGGACCTGTGCGTCGAGGACGGCACGGTGACGACCGCGAGCCTGGGCGACTACAAGATCGCCTCGGGCGCCGACGTGCCGCCGCTGGACGTCCGCACGCTGCCGCCCCACCCGACCACCGGGGACCTGCCGCTCTCGGTGGGCGAGCTGGTGAACGTGGGCGTCGCGCCCGCCGTGGCCAACGCCGTGGCCGACGCGACCTGTGCCTGGGTCCGCGCCCTCCCGATCACCCCCGAGCGGGTGCTCGCCGCCCTGCAGGCGACCCAGGGGGACACCAAAGGGGACCGGCCGCCGATCGTGACATCTCGGTGCCGCTGAACTTCGGTCGGGGTACCGCAGGCTCCGAGGCCGGCGGCGCCGATCGTCGACGCTGCGCGCCGACGAGCCACCAGAATTGTCCCTGCTCGAGGCGGATACGACCACGTCACTGGGCCGCCGCGTCCGACCGCACCAGGTCGCGCGCACGGTCAGCCGTCGCCCTGCGGTAGTCAGGGCAGCCGTAGCAACGAGAGCAGGTCGCCAACGCCGGCGGCGGAGCCGAGCCCGATCACGGCGTCGGCAACCGCTCGTGCCCCTTGCACGTCGATCACTTCTCCAGCGAGGTCGACGAACCTACGCGGATGGTGTGCCTACTTCAGGCACGGCGTATCCAAGTCAACTTTCGGATACCTGGATATGTTCGCCTGGCGACGTGTCACAGCCTGGCTGAGGAAACGCCATCCGCGCATGACATGGGAACAGCTGTACCGGCGTTACCTGACCGGAAGGCCAGGAAACCGGCCACAGGAGAACCCGACCGTCATGGTCGACGCTGCCACCGTCGTCGTCACTCGATACCGATGGCGTGCATCCAACATTCCGACTCCGCGGACGCTTGGAGTGGTCCCCAGAAGTTGGACACCGCAAGTATGTGTCCAGCTTCAGGAGGAGCACGCCGATGTACTCAGGGAGCACATTGAGTCACTCGGACGCCGTCTCGGTCGTCAAGCTGTTCGAGCAGGGCCTCACCGCAACGTCCGTCTCGTTGTCCCTTGACCTCGCGCCGAACCCCGTTCAAATGTTGTACCAGCGATGGCAGCTGCGAGGACGGGACGCACTGGTGACGAGGGAACGCCGGCAGTACGACTTTGGGACCGAGCTCGAGATCGTGCTCCGCCATGTTGGGGGCGAGTCATGTCGGGCTCTCGCCGAGGAATATGGGCTCCCTTCGCCCAGTA
This sequence comes from Pseudonocardia sp. SCN 73-27, assembly GCA_001725415.1. Lineage (GTDB taxonomy): Bacteria > Actinomycetota > Actinomycetes > Mycobacteriales > Pseudonocardiaceae > Pseudonocardia. Next base: position 12,699 of record MEGH01000031.1, on the reverse strand, counting down.
CTGTCGCCAACTGGACGAGTTTCTATCGGCGCGAGGGCGACGACGGGGTGCGCCCCACGAGACGCGGCCGACCTTCGACCGAACCCCGAGATCCTCCGCCGGAGAACGAGGTCGAGACGCTCCGCAAGGAGAACGAGCGGTTGCGGGCAGAGGTCGCTTACCTGGGAAAATTGCGCGCCCTGAGGTCACAGGAACGACGCTGAAGGTTCAAGCCGTCGAAGATCTCAGGGCGCAGTACCCGCTATCGCTGCATATCGCGCGCCTACCCCGGTCAACGTTCTACGACCACCGCAACAGACTCGCCCGGGCGGATCGGCATGCTGAGCTGAAGGACGCCATCGGCCAGGCCTTCGCTGATGCCAAGGGGGCGTACGGGCATCGGCGCGTTCTGGCGGTCCTGCTGCGTCGCGGGTGGCGAGTGTCGAAGAAGACCGTGCTGAAGCTGATGCGCACGATGGGAACGGCGAACTCATCGAGGCGCCGCTCAAGACGCACCGGCAGCGGAGGGCCGCGCTCGACACCGAAACCGCCGACATCCCGCGGGATCACCGCGCTCGGTGTGTCGCACGGGCGGCAGCTTTAGGCGTCGAACTGACTGACGTTGGATTCGTTCGTCTCCTCTGGAGCCCCCGACAACTCGACGTTTCTCAGGCCCGACGGCGTCACTCAGGAGTATGAGCGTCTGCTCCGCGCCTGGGCACCTCGACCTCGATCCGCGGACGGTCGCTGGTCGTAACGGCGTATGGGCGGCCCACGACCGAGCCCAGGAGCCCTCGACCACGACTCCGAACGCGCTTCCTCGAACACCGACGAGGGGAGCTCTGAGAGGGTGTCCAGGAGTGGTTGGGTCGGATCACGGCAGCTTCGAGGCCAGGACGTCGAGCTGCACGATGTCGGGTGCCTTTGCGAACAGCTCGTCGGCCTTCTCCCCGAGCGCTTGTCCGACCTTGCCCTGCAGGTGGGCGGTGCGGCCGGCGTCGTCGGGGAAGAAGTCGACGATCGCGAACGTGGTCGGTCCGAGCTTGACCGCGAACCAGGCCACGGTGGCCGGCTCCTCCCCGACCAGCGAGCGACCGGCGTCGAGAAACTCCTCGACGTCGTCCTCCTTGCCCGGCTGTACCTCCAGCGTCACCAGCAGTCCTACTGCGACCGACATGTCTCTCCTCAGGTTCGTTCGACCTCTGGTACTCGATCTCTGCGACCGTCAGTGTCGGGGGCCGTGGGCGGGCGACGCGTCCGCCCGTCGGGCCGAATCCCGAGGCTGGCGTTGGGCTTGCCGGGCCGGCCACCGGTCCTGACGCGTGCAGTTCGTGAGCGCAGCCATCCCACTGTGTTCCGGAGGCAGGAGCGGCTACCGGAGCCGGGCCAGGTGCTCGTGCACCATCCGTACCGCCATCGCCCCTTCGCCCACGGCGGACGCCACGCGCTTGACCGATCCGCCGCGCACGTCGCCGACGGCGAAGACGCCGGGAACGCTGGTCTCGAGCAGCCCGGGGCGGTGGGCCGACCGCTGGCCGGCCATCGCCGCGTCGGTGCCGGCCAGAATGTAGCCGCCGGAGTCGAGCGCGACCGAGCCGACGAGCCAGCCCGTGCACGGGTCCGCCCCGATGAACACCATCAGCTCACTCGCTGCCAACGTCTGCCGCTGCCTCGTGTCGGTGTCCTCCACGACGACCGCCCGCAGCACCCCGCGGTCACCGACGAGCTCGCGCACCTCGGAGCGGAGGTGCACCTCAATCCGTGGGTCCCGCTGGATCCGCTCGGCGAGGTAGCGGGACATGAACTCATCCAGGTCGTGCTCGCGGAGCACCATCCGCACCCCGCGGGCGTGGTCGGCGAGGAAGAGCGCGGCCTGCCCCGCCGAGTTCCCGCCGCCGACCACCACGACCTGGTCGCCCACGCAGAACTGCGCCTCGACCTGGGTGGCCGCGTAGTACACGCTGGTCTGCTCGAACTCCTCCAACCGCGGCACAGGTAGCCGTCGGTACCGTGCGCCCGTGGCGACGACGATCGCTCGGCAGGCGACGGTCGCCCCGTCGCGGGTGCCGACCACCAGGTGCGGGCCGGAGGCGTCGAGCGCGACGGCGTCGGCAGGCACGGTCACCGCGGCCCCGAACCTGCGGGCCTGCACCTCGGCGCGCTCGGCCAGCTCCGCGCCGGAGATCCCTGCGGGGAAGCCCAGGTAGTTCTCGATCCTCGACGACCGCGCCGCCTGGCCACCGGTCGCGACGGCGTCGAGCACGTGGGTCACGAGCCCTTCCGAGGCGCCGTAGACGGCAGCGGCCAGGCCGGCCGGCCCGGCACCGACGACGACGAGGTCGCACAGCCGCCGCGGGGGCCGCTCGGCGCGGCGGCCGACGAGCGTCGCGAGCTCGGTGACGCCGGGATTGCGCAGGACACGGTCGCGCCAGATCACGACCGGGGTCTCGGCCGGACTGACGCCCAGCCCGCGCAGCAGGGCCTCCGCGCCAGCCTCCGCATCGAGGTCGACGAACCGGTGCGGCAGGCGGTTGCGGGCCGCGAACTCCCGCAACGCGCGGGTGCCCGCGGAGTACCGGGACCCGATGATCCGGAAGCCCTGTCCGTCCCCGATGGCGAGGTGTCGCCGGGTCAGGCAGGCCCGAACGATCTCGTCGGCGAGGGCTGGGTCGCGCACCGAGCAGTCCCGCAGGCGCTCGGCGGGGACCTCCAGCACCTCACCGGAGTCCAGCGCGGCCGCCGTGAAGAACGCCACCTGCCCGGTGAACAGGCCGAGCTCGCCGAGGAAGCGGCCGGCGCCGTGCACCCGGACGATGCGAGGATCCGTCCCGGAACCCTCGACGATGGCAACTCGCCCGGACAGCACGACGATGAGGTCCTCCTGCGGGCCGCCCTCGACGATCAGCAGCTCGCCCCGTCGGGTCGGGCGCACCTCGCCGTACGTCGACAGCAGTCGGATCTGATCGTCGGACAAGCGCGGGTAGGCGCCCGCGAGGTCGGGTGTCTCGCCGCCCGGTGCCGTGTCGAGCAGCTCCTCGAGAGCGGCCGCGGTCGTCTCCGTGCTCATGCGAACGCCTCGTCGACGTAGCACCAGCGCCAGTTCTCACCCGGCTCCAGCGAGCGGACGATCGGGTGGCCGATCGTGCCCGCGTGCGCGCGGGCATGGCGCATCGGCGACGAGTCGCAGCAGCCGACCTCCCCACAGGTCAGGCACATCCGCAGGTGCACCCACGGCGTCCCCAGCCGGAGACACGCCGCGCACCCGGCCGAGCGCGGGCGCACGTCCGGTCGGATCCACCCGGCGTGCGGGTCGGCCACCAGCCCGCGGGGGGCGGTCATCGCCGGTCGCCCAGCACGAGCGCGGCGCCGATCGCGGCCAGCCACGCGTCCTTGGCCAGTCCGACGCCGTCCTGGGTCGGGAACGGGGACCCGGGTCGGCGCATCCCGGGCGTCCGCGCGTAGAGCCCGAGCAAGCCGCCGCTGAAGCCGAGCAGCCCGATCCCGGCCAGACTCGCCGGCACGAACGGGACGACCAACGCCGACCCGATCAGGATCTCCGAGACGGCCAGTGCCTTGGTGAAGGTCACGGCGTCGAATCGGGCCAGGAACGGGTAGGTGCCGGTGGCGAAGCCGTGCACCTGCTTCGCCGTCTCCTCGTCGGGACTCCGCTTGCGCAGGCCCGAGTCCAGGACGTAGCTGCCGGCCACCAGTCGTAGCGGCAGCTGCCATGCGCGGTCCGTCAGGTTCATGTCGACTCCTCGGTCGGTGTATTCGAAGTGACGAGGCCGTCGTCCAGCCAGCGCTGCAACGCCGGGAGCGGTGCGGCGCCCGCCTGGCGGGCGACGACCTGTCCGCCGCGCATCAGCAGGAGCGTCGGCACGGCACGGACCTCGAAGCGCTCCGCGGTCGCGGGCGCTGCGTCGACGTCGACCTTGACGAGCTTGAGCTCGCCCGCCCGCTCGGTAGCCAACTGCTCCAAGACTGGGCTGACCATGCGGCACGGCCCGCACCAGGTCGCCCAGATGTCCACCAGCACCGGGATCGACGCCTGCTCGACGACGGCGGCGAAGTCGCCGTCGTCCGCGTCGGTGATCCACGGCAGCGGGTGGTGGCAGTTGCCGCATCGGGGGACGGTGTCCCCGTCTCGTGGGGCCGCGGCCGGCAGGCGGTTGCGCTTGCCGCAGTTCGGGCAGGTGACGATCCGACGTGCGGTCGCGGTCGCGGTCATGCGCTCGCCCCGATCGGTGCGGAGGTCGTGACGACGAGCTCGTCGGAGGCCCCGACGTCGACGTGGACCGTCGCCCCGTCGGGAACGGCGTCGCGCAGCAGCGTCCTGGCGATCCTGGTCTCGACCTCGTGGGCGATGTAGCGACGCAGCGGGCGGGCGCCGTAGACGGGGTCGTAGCCGGCGCGCGCGATGTGTTGCCTGGCCGCGGGCGTGACCTCGAGCGTCAGGGTGCGCGCGGCCAGCCGCTGGCGCACGTCGTCGATCATCAGCTCGGCGATGCGCTCGATCTCGACGGCCGTCAGCGGGGTGAACAGAACCGTGTCGTCGACCCGGTTGAGGAACTCCGGCCGGAAGTGGGCCCGCAGCTCGGCCATGACGAGCTCCCGGGCGTCGGGCTTGAGCTGCCCGTCGGGGGTGACGCCGTCGAGCAGGTAGGGCGACCCGATGTTCGACGTCATGATGAGCACGGTGTTGCGGAAGTTGACGGTGCGGCCCTGCGCGTCGGTCAGCCTGCCGTCGTCGAGCACCTGCAGCAGCGTGTTGAAGACGTCGGGGTGGGCCTTCTCGATCTCGTCGAACAGCACCGCCGCGTATGGCCTGCGCCGGACCGCCTCGGTGAGCTGGCCGCCCTCGTCGTAGCCGACGTACCCGGGCGGTGCCCCGACCAGCCGCGACACCGTGTGCCGCTCCTGGTACTCGCTCATGTCGATGCGGACGATGTTGTCCTCGGAGTCGAACAGCGCCTCGGCGAGCGTCTTGGCCAGTTCGGTCTTCCCGACGCCGGTCGGGCCGAGGAAGAGGAACGAACCGGTGGGCCGGCGCGGGTCCTTGATGCCGGACCGAGCCCTGATGAGGGCGTCGGCCACCGCCTGGACGGCCTCGTCCTGCCCGACGACCCGCTCGTGCAGCACCTCGTCGAGGCGCAGCAGCTTCTCCCGCTCACCCTCCGTGAGCCGCGCGACCGGGACCCCGGTCCACAGCGAGACGATCTCCGCGATCTCCTCGGTGGTCACGACCTCCCGCAGCATCCGTTGCCCGCCCTGCTTGTCGGCGAGCCGTGCCTGCTCGGACACGAGGCGGCGTTCCAGCTCGGCGAGCCTGCCGTAGCGCAGCTCGGCGGCCCGATCGAGGTCGTACTCGCGTTCTGCTTCCTCGACCTCGTGGCGCACCTGCTCCAGCTCCGCGCGCAGTTCCTGGACCCGACGGATGGCGTGGCGCTCGGCCTCCCACTGGGCGCGCATCGCATCGGCCTCGGCGCGCAGGTCGGCCAGCTCGGCCCGTAGCTGATCGAGTCGCGGCGAGCTCGCGGCGTCGTCCTCCTTGGCCAGCCCGGTCTCCTCGATCTCCAGGCGCAGCACCCGGCGGGTGATCTCGTCGAGCTCCGCGGGCATCGAGTCGATCTCCGTACGCAGCCGCGCGCATGCCTCGTCGACGAGGTCGATCGCCTTGTCGGGCAGGAACCGGTCGCTCAGGTAGCGGTGCGACAGCGTCGCGGCGGCGATGAGCGCCGCATCCTGGATCCGGACGCCGTGGAACACCTCGAACCGCTCGCGCAACCCGCGCAGGATCGACACCGTGTCCTCGACGCTGGGCTCGTCGACGAGCACCGGCTGGAACCGGCGCTCCAGCGCGGCGTCGGACTCGACGCGGGTGCGGTACTCGTCCAGCGTCGTCGCACCGATCATGTGCAGCTCGCCGCGCGCGAGCATGGGCTTGAGCATGTTGCCCGCGTCCATGGCGCCCTCGGCCGCGCCGGCGCCCACCACGTTGTGCAGCTCGTCGACGAACAGCAGGACCCGCCCTTCGGCGGCCTTCACCTCGGCCAGTACGGCCTGCAGTCGCTCCTCGAACTCGCCGCGGTACTTCGCGCCGGCCACCAGCAGCCCCATGTCCAGCCCGAACACCGTCCGGTCACGCAGGCCCTCCGGCACGTCGCCCTGGGCGATCCGCTGGGCGAGCCCTTCGACGATCGCGGTCTTCCCGACGCCGGGGTCACCGATCAGCACCGGGTTGTTCTTCGACTTCCGCGACAGGATCTGGATCACCCTGCGGATCTCGCCGTCGCGCCCGATCACCGGGTCCATCCGTCCCGCCCGAGCGGCGGCGACGAGGTCCTGCCCGTACTTGGCCAACGCCTCGTAGGTGCCCTCCGGCGTCGCGGAGTTGACTCGTTGGTTGCCGCGCACCTTGGCGAGTTCGGCCAGGAAGCCGTCCCTGCTGATCCCGTGGCGGGCCAGCACCCGACCGGCCGGGCTGCGCTGCCCCTCGTCGATCATCACCACGAGCAGGTGCTCGACGGAGACGTAGGAGTCGGAGAGCCGCGAGGCGGCGCGCTCGGCTGCGCTCAGTGCCTCGGCGAGGCGCGGCGAGATCGCCACCTGGCCGGGTTGGACGCCTGCCCTGGTCGACCGCGGGACACGCCGCAGCTCGGACTCTGCGTCGGCAATCAGGCCGTCCACGTCCCGGCCCATCGCCGCGAGCAGGCGGGGCACCAGCCCGTCGGGCTGCTGGAGCAGGGCGAGCAGCAGATGCAGCGTGTCGACCTCGACGTGGCCGGCGCGCGTCGCGCTGTCCTGCGCGGCGGACAGCGCCTGTTGGGACTTCTGGGTCAGTCGGCTGAGGTCCATCGGGACGTCCACCCCCGGGTCGCGTCGTGCGCGGCGCGTTCCGTGCGCAGCGCGGATTCCAGTTCCCTGATCCGGTCGAGCAGCTCGACGATGAGGCCGAGCGCGGCGTAGTTGATCGACAGCCCGGTGCGCAGCCGCTCGATGCGGTCCAGCGCGGCGAGTTGACCTGCGGCGAACCGCAGCGCGCCGTCGGTTCCGTGGTTCGCCTGGAGGAGCCCGAGCGCGACGAGGCGGCGCAGCTGCGCGGGGTGCGTGCCGCTGTGCTCGGCGAGCTCGCCCAGGCTCATCCGGTGGCTCGCCAGCACCGGCAGGTAATGGGTCGTCATGACGTGCCCGCCTTCCGTCGTTCGTCGCGCCGGGGGTCGAATGTCGATACGTCGGCCAGCTCGGTGAACAGCTCGCGCTCGCGCGCGGTCAACCGCGGCGGGACCAGCACCGCGATCTCGGCGTACAGGTCGCCCGCCCGGCCGCGCGGGTTGGGCATCCCCTCGCCGCGCAGCCGCAGCCGCCGTCCGGTCGAGGACCCCGGCGGCACGGTCACCTTCGGCTCGCCGCCCGGCGTGGTGAGGGGGACCGTGGTGCCCAGCGCTGCTTCCCACGGGCTGAGCGGGAGCCGAACGACGATGTCGCGGCCGGACAGGCGGTACCGGTCGTGCGGGTGGATCCGGACGACGAGGTGCAGATCGCCGGCCTGGCCGCCGCCGGCTCCGCGCCCGCCCTCTCCGGCCAGCCGGATCCGCTGCCCGTCGACGACCCCGGGGGGAATGTCGACGGTGTACCGGCGCGGCTCCGTCGTGCCCTGCAAGGTCACCTCCCGCGGCCCACCCCGGTGCGCCTCCTCGACGGTGAGCCACAGCTCGGCCTCCTGGTCCGCTCCGCCGACCGGCCGCCCAGCGCCGCGGCCCCGCCCGCGGCCGAAGATCCCGCCGAAGAGGTCGTCGAGGTCGATCTCGACCCCACCGTCGTCGAAGTCCGAGTAGCCGGCACCGGAGAACCCGGAATCGGAGAACCCGGAGCCGCCGCGTCGGGTACCGGCGCCGACGCGCTGCTCCCAGTCGTCGGGCACCTTGCGGAAGTCGGCACCGAACCGGTCGTAGCGGCGCCGCTGCTCGGGGTCTGACAGCACGTGGTAGGCCTCATTGACTTCCTTGAAGCGCTCCTCGGCTGCGGGGTCGCGGTTGACGTCGGGATGGTTCGCCCTGGCGAGGCGCCGGTAGGCGGCCTGCAGCTCGTCGGCGCCGGCGTCCCGGGGAATCCCGAGCACCTCGTAGTAGTCGCGGGCCATCGGCTAGCTCTCCGTGGAACGGGTGACAGTCACGGACGCGGGTCGCAGCTGCCGGTCGGGTTCGCCGTAGCCGGGCCGGACCACGTCCGCGACCGACCCGGACGGCAGCCCCGCATCCTCGGGGCCGACGACGCCGATCACCTCGTGCCGCGTGGGGTCGAACGGGACGCCGGTGTCGTCCTGGCGCGGGTACCCGAGCCCGGCCAGGATCGCCAGTGCCTGGTCCCGGACGGCGTGGACGCCCGCGACGATCGCGTCGGGGTTCGCGCCGGCGTGCTGCAGCGCGAGGTCGATCGTGTCGAGCACCGGCAGGAACGCCGCCGCCACCCGGGCTCGTTCCTGAGCCCGATCTCTGACGAGGTCGCGGGCGTGCCGCTTGCGGGCGTTGTCGAGGTCGGCGAGGGCGCGCCGCCAGCGGTCCTCGTAGTCGACGGGCTCCGGCGCACGCGCGCCGTTGGTCGAGTCGGCCGGCCGGCACGCCGCCGCGGCGTCGGCCTCGGTGACGGCAAGGTCCGGCTCCCCGGCGTGCTGGTCAGGCTGGGTTTCGCTCATGTCGAGGACTCGCCTCTCAGCTCCGGTCGAACTCGGCGTCGATCACGTCGTCGTCGGCGTCGGCAGCTGCCGCTGCGCCACCGGGTTGGCCGTCCGGTCCACCCCCGGCATCGGACCGGGCGGCCACCAGCCCGCTGAGCACGCCTCGGAGCTCGGTCGTGAGCTCGCGGACCCGGGCGATCGGTGCCTCGTCCGACACCGCCTGCCGGGCGTCGCCGATCAGCAGCTCGGCGCGGGCCCGCTCGTGGGCGGGCGCAGCGTCCCCGAGCTCGTCGAGTCGCAGCTGCACCTGGTGGGCCACCGAGTCGAGCTCGTTGCGGGCGTCGACCGCACGGCGTAGCTCCTGGTCGGCGGCCCGGTTCTGCTCGGCCTCCGCGACCATGCGCTCCACCTCCGCGGTGTCGAGGTTGGAGCTCTCGGATATCGTGATCCCCTGCTCCTTGCCCGTGTCGCGGTCCTTGGCAGTGACGTTGAGGATGCCGTTCGCGTCGATGTCGAACGTGACCTCGATCTGCGGTTCTCCGCGTCGGCCCGGCCGGATGTCGGTGAGCTGGAACCGGCCCAGCACGCGGTTGTCGGCGGCGCGCTCCCGCTCGCCCTGCAGGACCACCACGTCCACGGCGGGCTGGTTGTCCGCTGCGGTCGAGAACGTCTCGCTGCGGCGCACCGGGATCGTGGTGTTGCGTTCCACGATCCTCGTCATCACGCCTCCCTGGGTCTCGACACCGAGGGAGAGCGGTGTGACGTCGAGCAGCAGCACGTCGGAGACGTCGCCCTTGAGCACGCCTGCCTGGATCCCGGCACCGACGGCGACCACCTCGTCGGGGTTGACCGTCATGTTCGGGTCACGCCCGCCGGTGAGGCGACGCACCAGGTACTGCACCGCCGGTACTCGGGTGGAGCCGCCGACCAGGATGACCTCGTCGATGTCGTCCGCGGTGACCTTGGCGTCGGCCATCGCATGGCGAACCGGGTCGGTCGTCCGTTCGACCAGGTCGCCGATGATCTTCTCGAACGTCGAGCGTCGCAGCGTGGCCGTGAGGTGCTTCGGGCCCGTGCTGTCCGCGGTGACGAACGGCAGGTTCACCTGGGTCTGGGTGACGGAGCTGAGCTCGATCTTGGCCTTCTCCGCGGCCTCGAAGAGCCGCTGCAGCGCCTGCGAGTCCGACCGCAGGTCGATCCCGGTCTCCTTGACGAAGTCGTCGGCGAGGTGGTCGACGATCCGGCGATCGAAGTCGTCCCCGCCCAGGTGCGTGTCCCCGGCAGTGGCGCGCACCTCGACCACGCCGTCGCCGACGTCGAGGATGCTCACGTCGAAGGTGCCGCCGCCGAGGTCGAAGACGAGCACCGTCTCGTGCTGCTTCTTGTCCATCCCGTAGGCGAGCGCAGCCGCGGTCGGCTCGTTGATGATCCGCAGGACCTCGAGCCCGGCGATCCGGCCGGCATCGCGGGTCGCGGTGCGCTGGGCGTCGTTGAAGTAGGCCGGAACGGTGATGACCACCTCGGTCACCTTCTCGCCGAGGTGGCGGCCCGCGTCGTCGGCCAGCTTCCGCAGGATCATCGCGCTGATCTCCTCGGGGGCGTACAGCTTGCCCCTGATCTTTATCCGCGCGTTGCCGTTCTCGTCGGGGACGACGTCGTAGGGGACCTGGCCGGCCTCCTGCTCGACCTCGTCGTACTTGCGGCCGATGAAGCGTTTGACCGAGGCGATCGTCCCCTTCGAGTTCAGGATCGACTGGCGGCGCGCCAGCTGGCCGACCAGCCGCTCACCGTTGTCGGTGAACGCGACCACGGACGGGGTCGTCCGCGAACCCTCTGCGTTGGGGACCACGTCGGCCTCGCCGCCCTCCCAGGCGGCGATCACGGAGTTGGTGGTGCCGAGGTCGATTCCAGCGGCCCTGGCCATGGTCAGACCTCCTCGGTGAGAATGCCGGCGTCGTCTGCGACGGCGTCGTCGGCGACGAGGTCGAACTCGCTGGCAGACGTCAGCGCGATCGAGGTGAAGTCGCGGTGGCCGCGCATGAACCCGTAGCCGACCACGCCTACCACGGCGCCGAGGACCATGCCGATGATCAGGCCACACAGTGCGAGCAGCAGCGAGGCGATCAGCGGGTCGACCCATGCAGACAGTCCGACGATCCAGCCGATCAGCGCACCGGGCAATGCGCCGGAGAGTGCGCCGCGCGACGCCGCTGACCACCGGTTCATCGCGCCGGTGATCTGCTCGACCGTCTGCAGTCCGCGGCCGACGACGGCGAGCCGCTCGACAGGGAACCCGCGTTCGGCCCGCTTCTCGACGGCCCGCTCGGCTTTCCCGTAGTCGGAGTACGTCGCGATCCGGCGGCGGGCGGGCGCGAGCGAGACCGGCGTCGGCGAGGTTCCGTTCGCTGACGCGCCTGGGGCGGCGCCGGGGCGGGCGGTGGCGTGGGCTCTGTGAACAGACATGGTTGCGGTCTCCGAATCGTCGGCGGTCCGACAGCCCCGCAACCGTCGCAGCGGGCGGCCCGCCGTCGATTCGGTCCCACAGAGGCAATCTCGATCCGTCGCTTCGTCCCGGCAGGCCGAGGGTGCTGTCACGCCGGGACGCTCCGGAGGACGGACCATCCCACCAGGCCGAGCAGCCGCGCGACGATAGGCGGCGGCGAGCCGACGAGCTCGAGCACCGTTCCGTCGGCCGCCGCGACGCCACGCATCGTGAGCAGGACACGGAGCCCGGCCACGCCGAGGAACGTCACGCCGGAGAGATCGACCGCGACGACGTCCGGCCGCGTCGCGAGCCCGTCTCGGATCGCTCGGAGCATGTCCGGTGAGGTGAGGGCGTCGTACTCACCGCGCAGGCGGACGAGGTGGACGTTCGCGGGGCGCGCCGGGGCGGATCGTGTCGGCAGGAGCATCGGATCCGCCGCGAGGTGGGGTGTCATGTCGGCGAGGTTGCCCGGTCCGGGCCGTGCGAGCTTCGGCTTGCCAGTGTCAATCGCGAGGGCCGGCGCCGCTCCCGCGAGCTCAGGGATCAAGATCGACGGAAATCGTGTCGGAGTCACTGTCTCTCCCCCCGACAAGGGCCGAAACGGTGACCCGGACGCGATCATGGCGGGCCGCCGCGCATCTCATACCGGCTCGCCGTCGTTGTCGATGCGGACGAGCGGTGTGTCGACCAGATGCTCGGCGAGGAACCAGGCCTGCAGCTCGCCCGTACGAATGACGCCGGAGACCAGTAGGTCGTTCGTGCCGTCGTCGCCGAACTCGACGACGCGGACCGCTGCGTCGCGGGCATCGATCAGGATGGTCTCGTGCGCTTCCAGGAGGCGGGAGAGCATGGCCGGGACGGCTTCGACGCCGTCGGGGGCCCGGTCGATGCGAGTGAGTTCGGCGACGTGCCGGGGATCGCCGACGGCGACGCCACCGAGGGTCTGCACGCGCTCGGCCAACTGGTCGACGAGTTCGAGCTGCTCGCCCGCGTGCTTGTCGAGCATCAGGTGCAGCGCGTAGAAGGTGGCGCCGCGCATCAGCCAGTGGTGCTTCTTGTACAGCGCGTGGAGGATCTGCGAGTCGGCCAGCAGACGGTTGAGCCGCTGACACGCGTAGCGGCGGGTGTCAGCGGGCAGCCCAAGCGGCAGGAGCCGCACGGTGCCGAACCTCTGCAGTTCGGTGCCGTGCTGGTGGAACCAAGGCTGCGAGCTGCCTGTGGTTCGGTTCGAGGTGGTCACAGACCCTCCCGGTGTGTGCGTGGACCACACAGACCCTCCCGGTGTGTGCGTGGACCACACAGCGTGTCGCCGGTCGTGCGCCTTCGTCTGCGGTACCGAAGGTCGAACCCGTTCCACAAGGCTCGGCCCGGCAGGTCGATGACGCAGGTCTGGTCTAGGAACCGAGCCGGCGCAGTCGACGTACGGGTTCGGCCTCGGAGACTCGCCGACTCACACTGAACTGCCCCGGCGTGTCCGGAGAGCTTGATGTGCCCCGGGATCCACGGAGTCGGCTTGCTGGATGATCACGCTCCTCCGAGCGAGAAGGATCATCAGCACCGT